>NZ_JBPPGG010000001.1:630985-1286954 GCF_051304405.1 Pedomonas sp. V897 | reverse complement strand
CTCGGCCGAACCCAGCGCCCGGCCGCCCGAGACCACGATCTTGGCCGAGGTCAGCTCCGGCCGGTCCGACTTGGACAGCTCCGAGCCCACAAAGCGCGACAGGCCCGCGTCGCCCTTGCCCGCAACCGTCTCGACCGCCGCCGCGCCGCCCGTCGCCGCCGCCTTGGCAAAGGCGGTGGTGCGCACGGTGATCACCTTCTTCGCGTCCGCCGACTGCACGGTGGCAATGGCGTTGCCCGCGTAGATCGGCCGCTGGAACGTGTCCGGCCCGTCCACCGAGATGATGTCCGACACCTGCGCCACATCCAGCAGCGCCGCCACCCGCGGCGTCACGTTCTTGCCGAACGAGGTGGCCGGGGCCACCAGCGCGTCATAGCCCGCCATCAGCTCCACGATCAGCGGCGCCAGGTTCTCCGGCAGGCCGTTGGCATAGGCCGCGTCATCCGCCAGCAGCACCCTGGCAACGCCCGCAACCGACGCCGCCGCATCCGCCGCGCCGCGCGCACCCGCGCCCGCCACCAGCACGTGGACCTCGCCGCCCAGCGCGCCCGCAGCCGTCACCGCCGCAAGGGTCGCGTCCTTCAGGGAATTGTTGTCGTGTTCCGCCAGAACCAGGACGCTCATGCAATCGCTCCCACTTCCTTGAGCTTGCCGATCAGCTCGTCAACGCTTTGAACCTTGATGCCCGCCTGACGCTTCGCCGGCTCGGAAACCTTCAGCGTCTTCAGACGCGGCGTCACATCCACCCCATAGTCCGCCGGCGTCTTCTCCGCGATCGGCTTGGACTTGGCCTTCATGATGTTGGGCAGCGACGCATAGCGCGGCTCGTTCAGACGCAGGTCCGTCGTCACCACCGCCGGAAGCTTCAAGGCCACCGTCTCCAGGCCGCCGTCCACCTCGCGCGTGACCGAAACCTCGCCCGAGCCCGGCTCCACCTTCGAGGCAAAGGTGCCCTGCGCCCAGCCCAGAAGCGCCGCCAGCATCTGGCCCGTCTGGTTGCTGTCGTCGTCAATCGCCTGCTTGCCCATGATCACAAGCTGCGGCTGCTCCTCGCCCACGATCTTCGCAAGCAGCTTGGCCACGCCCAGCGGCTCCGGCGACACTTCCGTCTTCACCAGAATGCCCCGGTCCGCCCCCATCGCCAGCGCCGTGCGCAGCGTCTCCGTCGCCTTGGCCTCGCCAACCGAGACCACGACAACCTCCGTCGCCACGCCCTTCTCCTTCAGACGAACCGCCTCCTCGACCGCAATCTCGTCGAAGGGGTTCATGCTCATCTTCACATTGGCAAGCTCAACGCCAGTCCCGTCCGGCTTCACCCGAACCTTCACGTTCGCATCAACCACCCGCTTCACGGGCACAAGAACCTTCATTCCACCACTCCTCTTCGGTCACGGGAGGAGGAGGACCTTCGTCCCCCCAAAGATCGCATGGCACCAAACTGCTTGGCGTTTGCGTCAACTCGGCCAACCGTGTCAACCGCAGCCCCCGGAATCACGTCCGGGAAGCCGCTGCGCCCCCCATCTGGCGCAAAGGGCGCGGCACGGCTGCAACACCCTCACATCAGCGGTTCGCCCCGGGCACCCAGAGCACATCCGCCCGGCCCCGGTCATTGAGATGCCGGGCCAGCACGAACAGGTGATCGGACAGGCGATTGAGATACTGGATGGCAACCGGATTGATCGCCTCCTGCTCGGCGGCGGCGACCGTCAGCCGCTCGGCCCGGCGCGTCACGGTGCGCGCCAGATGCAGATAGGCCGACGCCGGCGACCCGCCCGGCAGGATGAAACTGTTCAGCGGCTCCAGCGCCGCGTTCAGCGCATCGATCTCCCGCTCCAGCCGCTCCACCTGCGCGGGCTGGACCCGCAGCGCGCCTTCCATCGCCGTGCCGGGCGTCGCCAGGTCCGCGCCCAGATCGAACAGGTCGTTCTGGATGCGCGCCAGCATGGCATCCGCCTCCCCCGAGGTGTGCAGGCGGGCAAGGCCGATGGCGGAGCTGGCCTCGTCCACCGTGCCATAGGCCTCGATGCGCAGCGCATGCTTGGGCAGCCGGGTGCCGTCCGCCAGGCTGGTCTGGCCCTTGTCGCCGCCGCGGGTGTAGATTTTCGTCAGCTTGACCATGGGCTTAGTCGCCGCCGCCGCCCGCCATGAGCAACACGATGATGACCGCCAGCACGGTCAGCCCCTGGAACAGGATGCGATACCACATCATCCTGTTCTGCTTCTCGCCCGACACATCCTTGCCGGAGGCGAGGAGGACAAGCCCCCGGACCAGCGCCCCCACCGTGAGCAGCGCCCCCAGGATGATGACGCCCAACATGAAACCGTTCATTGCCTGTCCCCTTCCGCAAGGCCGAGGCTCCCGAAGAGCCGTGGTCGTGCCCGAACCCGCATGATCGTCCCGGGCCAACGTGTGGATTAGCGATTTTCTCCGCCGCCTGCAAACCAACCCGCCGGTCAGGCCTCAAGGCCAAGGCGGCGCAGCACGTCCGCCCGCATCCACCCCTGCGCGCGCAGATCCGCCAGCGCCGGCGCGCCCGCCCGCTTGGCCAGCCGCTGGCCGTTTTCGTCGGTGAGCAGGCGGTGATGGTGGTAGCGCGGCGTCGGCAGGCCGAGGAGCGCCTGCAACAGCCGGTGAATGTGGGTGGCGTGGAACAGATCCTGCCCCCGGATGACGTCGGTGACGCCCTGGAGAGCATCGTCCACCGTCACCGCCAGATGGTAGCTGGTGGGCGTCTCCTTGCGCGCCAGCACCACATCGCCAAGGCTGAGCGGATCGGCCGCGACCACCCCGGCCTGCGCATCCTCCCACACGAGCGGGCCGGTCAGCGCCAGCGCCCGGTCCACGTGCAGGCGCAGGGCATAGGGCACGCCGGAGGCCATGCGCTCCTGCCGCTCGCTCTCGCCCAGATGCTTGCACAGGCCCGGATAAAGCGGGCCATCGGGACCATGGGGCGCCGCGCCCGAGCGGGCAACCTCGGCGGCAATGTCCCGGCGGGTGCAGAAGCAGGGGTAAAGCAGGCCAAGGGCGGAGAGCCGGTCCAGCGCCTGCCGGTAATCCGCCATGTGCGCGCTCTGGCGGCGCACCGGCTCCTCCCAGACCAGCCCCAGCCACGCCAGATCCTCGCAGATGCCCGCGATGAACTCCGGCCGGCAGCGGGTGGCGTCGATGTCCTCGATGCGCAGCAGGAAACGCCCGCCGCGCGCGGCGGCATAGCGGGCGTTCAGCAGGGCCGAATAGGCATGGCCCAGGTGCAGCCGCCCGGTGGGCGACGGCGCGAAGCGGGTGACGACGGAACCGGAGGCGGACGGAAGCGAAGGCATGGCGGCTGACATGGCCCGCGCACCCTAGCCCGGGGCCGCGCCCGCCGGAAGAGGCTGGTTATTTAATTCTTTTGTATTGTTTTTTTCCTATTGACGGACGGAACAAACAGGAATAAACGGAGAACATACGGTGGTAGCCCGATGTGGTGGCGAAGCGTTCGGCGGCAGGCATCCAGGTTGCCCGCCCGGTGGGTCGTGTGGCGCTTCGCTCTTTCTCATCGTTGGATACACACCCGCGCCCTCCGGCCGAGACGGGGTGCGCGGGGGAGGCGGCGGCGCAGTGACAGGCCGCGCGAATGCGGCGGCGCTACAGGCAGGCCCCGCGCTCCGTCCGGGCTGCTGGCGAAACATCCGTCACATTTTTGCGTTGCAGACCGCCGGACCCCAAACACGGTCTTGACGATACCAGATCATGTCATGTCATTATGCGGCAACACGATCTGTGGTATAAGGCGTGTTGTTGCGGATTGCAGGTGTCGAGCGGCCTCGTCGGCCGGCTTGAGTGCGACAAGTCCGATCGGTCGCGGTCGCTTTCTGACGAAAGCGAGAGCGGAACCGAGCATGTACCACCCGTCCATCCTGCCCAAACTGGAGCAATGCCCCGCGCTGGTGCTCAACGCGGACTGCACGCCCCTCTCCTACTATCCCCTGAGTCTCTGGGACTGGCAGACCGCCCTCAAGGCGGTTTTCCTCGAACGGGTGAACATCGTGGCCGAATACGAGCGGGAGGTGCACTCCCCCAGCTTCACCATGAAGCTGCCCTCGGTCATCAGCCTCAAACAGTATGTGAAGCCGGCGCGTTATCCCGCCTTCACCCGGTTCAACCTGTTCCTGCGGGACCGGTTCGCCTGCACCTACTGCGGCGCGCGGGAGGACCTGACCTTCGACCATGTGGTGCCCCGCTCCCACGGCGGCCGCACCACCTGGGAGAATGTCACCACCGCCTGCGCCCCGTGCAACCTGCGCAAGGGCGGCCGCACCCCGGCCGAGGCGAACATGTACCCGCGCATCAAGCCGCACCAGCCCACCACCTTCGAACTCCAGCAGAACGGCCGCGCCTTCCCGCCCCGCTATCTGCACGAAACCTGGCGGGACTACCTCTACTGGGACACGGAACTGGAAGCGTAAGCCTTCGGGCTTCCGGTGGCTGGTTTTTCGGGACGCGCGCGGGACAATGGCGTGCGGAAGCGGGAGCGGAAGCGAATGCGGAAGTGAACGCGGAAGCGAATGCGGAAGGGAGCGCGGAAAGGAGCGCGGGCTGGAGTCATCTGATCCCGCCTGACGCAGGCCCGTCGGCCGCTCCGGAGATCGCCTCGGGACCCGCAGGGCGCGGCCCGTAATACGAACGGGAGCGCGAGGGTCCAAGACCCTCGCAATCCATAATCAAACCTGCCCCCCCCTACGCCTTGTGCACCGGCTTGGCGCGGGCGGGCCAGGGCTCGGTCAGGTCCTCGAGCAGCACCTCGATGCACTCGACATCCAGCCGCACGGCGGCGGGGCCGGCGAAGTCCAGCTCCAGCGTGGCGGCACCCTCCTCACCGGGCGTGACGGTGAGCGCCAGCAGCTCGAGCACCGCGTCCTTGTCGGCGGCGGCGGGCCAGCCCTTGCGGGCCGCCTTCATCACCCCCTCGATGCGCAGGGCCGTGCGCACGCGGCGCGGCTCCTCGTCCGCCTCCTCCCAGCGGAAGCGGTTCATCAGCACCACGAAGCGGCGGGCACGCGCATCCAGGCAGACCTCGGCGGGGCGGACCACCGCGTCCTGCACGAGGGCGGAGATCACCGGCACATCGTCCTGGTCCTGCGCCAGAAGCCGCAGCGGTTTTCCCATGCGCCCTGCCTCCTCCATCTTGCCTCCTCCCCTCGCCCCGGTTCCGGTGCGGGCAGCCATCCGGGGCTGGCCTAGCCGGCGCTCACCCGCTCGATGTCGGCGCCGACGGCGGAGAGCTTTTCCTCCAACCGTTCATAGCCACGGTCAAGATGGTAGATGCGGTTGACCGTGGTCTCGCCCTGAGCGGCCAGACCAGCCAGCACCAGGCTCATCGACGCCCGCAGGTCCGTGGCCATGACCGGCGCGCCGGTCAGCTGGGGCACGCCCCGCACGAAGGCCGAACGGCCCCGCACCTGAATATCGGCTCCCATGCGGGCCAGTTCCGGCACATGCATGTAGCGGTTCTCGAAAATGGTCTCGGTCAGCACGCTGGCGCCGTCCGCCAGGGCCAGCATGGCCATGAACTGGGCCTGCATGTCGGTGGGGAAGCCCGGGTAGGGCGCGGTGGTCACCGAGATGCCCCGCAGCTCGCCGTTGCGCCGGGCCACCTTCAGTCCCTCGCGGGTGGGGGTGACGGCGACGCCCGCCTGGTCGAACGCCTCGATCACGGCGCCCAGGGTGTTCGCCTGGATGCCGAGCAGCTCCAGCTCGCCACCGGTGATGGCCGCGGCGCAGGCATAGGAGCCCGCCTCGATGCGGTCGGCCATGACGGCGTAGGTGGCGCCGTGCAGCCGGGTCTTGCCCTGCACCACCAGCCGCTCGGTGCCGATCCCATCGATCTCGGCCCCCATGGCCTGGAGGCAGTGGGCGAGGTCCACGATCTCCGGCTCCCGGGCCGCGTTCTCGATGACGGTCTCGCCATGGGCCAGGGTGGCGGCCATGAGCACGTTCTCGGTGGCGCCCACCGAGACGAACGGGAAGCGGACCACGCCGCCCTTGAGGCCGTCGGGCGCGATCGCCTTCACGTAGCCTTGCGTCAGCTCGATGCGCGCGCCCAGCGTCTCGAGCCCCTTCAGGTGCAGGTCGATGGGCCGGGTGCCGATGGCGCAGCCGCCGGGCAGGGAGACGGTGGCCTCGCCGCAGCGGGCCAGCAGCGGGCCCAGCACCAGAACCGAGGCGCGCATCCGCCGCACGATGTCGTAGGGGGCGACGGTGTTGGTGATGCGGCTTGCCTTCAAGGTCATCACCCGCCCGAATTCCTCCGGCCGGGAGCCCTCCAGCGTCAGCGACACGCCGTGCTGGTTGAGCAGGTGGCTGAAGGTGTCGATGTCGGCGAGGCGCGGGAGATTGCGCAGGGTCAGCGGCTCTTCCGTCAGGATGGCCGCCGGCATCAGCGTCAGCGCCGCGTTCTTGGCGCCCGAGATGGGGATGCGCCCGCTCAGCGGCCTGCCGCCGCGAATGATGATCTTGTCCATGTGACCTGTCTCTAAACGGCGGCCGGTTCGCTCACAATGTTACGGTGCGCCGCGTTACAGCCGCGGCAGGGTGACGCCGCGCTGGCCCATGTACTTGCCGGCGCGGTCCGCATAGGACACCTCGCACGGCTCGTTGCCCTGCAGGAACAGGAACTGGCAGGCACCCTCGTTGGCGTAGACCTTGGCCGGCAGCGGCGTGGTGTTGGAGAACTCCAGCGTGACGTGGCCTTCCCAGCCCGGCTCCAGCGGCGTCACGTTCACGATGATGCCGCAGCGGGCGTAGGTGCTCTTGCCGAGGCAGATGACCAGCACGTCGCGCGGGATGCGGAAATATTCCACCGTGCGGGCCAGCACGAAGCTGTTGGGCGGAATGATGCACACGTCCTGCTTGCGATCGACGAACGAATGGGGGGAGAAGTCCTTGGGGTCCACCACCGCGTTGTCCACGTTGGTGAAGATCTTGAACTCGTCCGCCACGCGCGCGTCGTAGCCGTAGGAGGACAGTCCATAGGAGATGCAGTTGCCCCGCTCCTGCCGGTCGACGAAGGGCTCGATCATCCCCTCGCGCAGCGCCTTCTCACGAATCCAGCGGTCAGACATTACGGCCATGGACTGAAATCTTCCTCTTGCGGCAAGACGTGGCGCGGGTCGCTGCTCGCGCCCGGGACGGCCCGGCAGCGCCGCTTTCGCGTTCTAGCCGCTCCAGCCTGAGCCGACAAGCAGTGCCTGAGCCAGCCCGCGGCAGGGGGTCAGTCCTGTTCCCCGTCCTCGCGGCGCACGGCGATGATCTCGACAACGGCGGGCGTGATCATCAGGGACGCGGGGTCGCGGCTGCGCTCCTGAAACTCGGCGCCGATCTCGTCCGCCAGCGCCGGGGCGATGCGCCCCAGTTCCACCAGACGCCGCAGGCTGCTGTCGATGAAGCTGGCCGGCCACTGCCAGACGAAACTGGCCGGGGAGATGATGTCGAGGACAGGGCGCAGCTCGCGCACCTCGAAACCGGCCTCGGCGAGCCAGCCGGGGAGGTCCAGCGCGATGTCCGGCTCGCCTCCCGCGTCGCGCCAGCTGCCCAGCACCTCGGCGACGAACCGCTCGAGCAGCAGGGAGCGGGGCGCAAGCCGCCAGGTGCGGTAGTCGAGGTATTCATGGACGACCAGCACGCCGCCCGGCCGCAGCGCCGCCGCCAGGGCCTCCAGCAGCACGGCGGGCTGGCGCATGAAGGCGAAGATCCAGCGGCACCAGGCGCCGTCCATGGTGCCGTCCTCGACCGGCAGGCCGTCAACGGCGACATCGCGGCAGTGGGCGACGATGTTGTCGTAGCCGCAGCGGCGGGCCCGCTCGCGCAGCGCCTCCACCAGCCGGGCCGAGCGCTCCACCGCATGCACCCGCCCCTGCGGGCCGACGATGCCCGCCAGATCGACCGTGGCAAAGCCGGGCCCGGCCCCCACGTCGAGCAGGCTCTGGCCCGCCGTGAAACCAGCCCGCTGCCAGGCCTCCAGCGCACGCGCCCGCCACACGCGATGCTGGAGCTCGAGCCGCTCCAGCGCGTCGTCGTCGAAGTCGTGAAGGTATTTCCGATCCCTGCTGGTCCGCGTCATGACTCCCCCCTCGTCCTGTCCAGACATGCCGGGTGAACAGACAGCATCCGTCGAGAAATGGCCGAACCGCGAAACGGTCCTTCCCTAAGTCTACCAGCTTACCCGGATCCGGGGACGAACGCATGAAGTGGATTTTCGCCATGCGCGAGAAGCGCACAAAAATACATGACACGCCGGAGGCGCACAAAATTCACGACATGCGAGAAGCGCACAAAACGAAGGACGCGCACAAAACGCGGGATGCGCCCCATCTCAGCCGCGCCGGACTTCAGCCGCGCTGGATCTCAGCCTCGAATATGCAGCACGCAAATCAGGGTGAACAGGCGGCGGGCGGTGTCGAAGTCCACGTCCAGCTTGTCGGCGATGCGCTCCTGCAACATCTCGGCCGCCTGGTTGTGGATACCGCGCCGGCCCATGTCGATCGCCTCGATCTGGCTGGGCGAGGCATTGCGAATCGCCTGGTAGTAGCTCTCGCAAATGGCGAAGTACTCGCGGATCACGCGGCGGAACGGCGTCATGGACAGGGTGATCGTCTCCAGGAGCTCGTCGTTCTCGGTGGAGATATCAAGCGCCAGCCGCCCTTCCTCCACCCGCATCAGCAGCTTGTACGGCCCCTTGTAGCCGCCCGGGTATTCGGACTTGGGGGCGAAGTGGTTGCCCTCCAGCAAATCGAAGATGGCGACGCGCCGCTCCTGCTCCACGTCGGCATTGCGCCACAGGATCGTGTGCTCGTCGAGCTCGACGGCGATAATCCGCTGTGTGGTCTGCGCGCGCTTCATCTCCGCCTGCATAGCAGATTTTCAGGCAAGACCATTACGCTGAAAACAGCCAACCTCCCCGGGAAGGAACAAGCCCCCCACAGAAAAGAGGCGGTCTCAGACAAGAGCCGGCCTCGGAAAAGGGCCGGTCTCAGAAGGAAGACGGGGCCGGCCCGGGCGCCAGAACCGCCTCGATCAGACGCTCCAGCGCCTCACCCTCCGCCGCCACCTGCCCATCCAGCACCAGGAGACTGAGACCATGAACCATGGACCAGGCCCGCAGCGCCTCCACCCGAATCGCCCCGGCGTCGCCCTCGGGGAGACCGGCCGCCCACGCCGCCCCCCGGCGCAGCCCTTCCACCGCCAGCCGGCTCGCCGCCGCCAGCGCCTCGCTGCCCCGCGCCGCCGCGCTGTCGGTGAACCGGCTGAACATCAGCCGGAACAACGCCGGATGACGGCGCGCGAAGCGCACATAGGCCAGCCCCATGGCCTGGAACGCCGCGCGGGGGTCGCCCTCCAGCCCCTGCGCCGCCCCGGCCTGAAGCGCCGTCAGCCGCCCGAAGCCCTCGGCCGCCAGCGCCACCAGCAGCGCCCCCTTGTCGGGGAAGTGGCGATAGACGGCGTTGGGGGAGACACCCACCCGCCGGGCCAGCTCGCGCAGGCTGATCTCCCCCTGCGCCTGGGCCTCCAGCATCTCCAGCGCCGTGGACACCAGCTCCTCGCGCAGGTTGCCATGGTGATAACGCCGCGCGGGCGCAGGCGCACCCGGCGCCGTGCTGCTCACCGCCGCGCTGCCCTGAGCGCTGGCGGCCTGAGCGCTGGCCTGAGCGCTGGCCTGTGCGCCGCCTTGAACGCTGGCTTCCGCGCGCCTGTCCTCTCCGCCCGATTCCATGTTGACACCGTACACATTCTGCCGCATCGTCATGTTCACACTGTACACATACGCTTGCGCCGCGCAACCCGAACCGTGAGGGAAAGGAGCTTTCCATGTCCCGCCTGGCCGATCGCGCCGTCGGCGCGCTGATTCAGGGCATCCGACGCCTCGCTCCCGACAATGACGGGCCCAACCCCTGGCTGGAGGGGAGCTTCGCGCCCGTCTACGAAGAAGTGGAACAGACCGCCCTGCCGGTCACCGGCGCCGTGCCGCCGGAACTCGACGGCCTGTACGCCCGCATCGGGCCGAACCCGGTGCACCCGCCCCAGCACCCGGGCCGCTACCACTGGTTCTCCGGCGACGGCATGGTCCACGGCGTGCGCCTCAAGGACGGCCGCGCCCTCTGGTACCGCAACCGCTGGGTCCGCACCGGGCCGGTGAGCCGGGCCCTCGGCGAGCCGCCCGCGCCGGGGCCGCGCCGGGGCGTGTTCGAGACGGTCAACACCAACGTCATCGCCCATGCGGGCCAGATCTGGGCGCTGGTGGAGGCCGGCCCCTTCCCGGTGGCGCTGAACAGCCGGCTGGAGACCGTCGCCCACACCGACCTCGGCGGCACCCTCGCCACCGCCTTCAGCCCCCACCCGCACCTCGACCCGCACACCGGCGAGTTGCACGCCGTCTGTTACGACGCCCGGGTGCAGAACCACTTGTTCCATGTGGTGGTGGGCCGCGACGGCCGGGTCTCGCGCCTGCTGGCCATCCCCGTGCGCCACGGGCCGATGGTGCACGACTGCGCCCTGACAGAGCGGTACGTGATCGTCCTTGACCTGCCGGTCACCTTCTCGCCCCGCCGCCTGCTGCGCGGCGTGCTCATGCCCTATGCCTGGAACCCGCGCCACGAAAGCCGCATCGGCCTGCTGCCCCGCGACGATCAGGCAACGGCGGACGATATCCAGTGGTGCGCTGTCGACCCGTGCTACGTGTTCCACACCTGCAACGCCTGCGATCTGCCGGACGGGCGGGTGCAACTGGACGTGGTGGCACACGACCGCATGTTCGACCACTCCACCATCGGCCCCGACTCCCGCCGCGTCACCCTCGAGCGCTGGCTGCTCGACCCCCGGCGCGGCACCACCGTGCGCACCGTGCTGGACGATCGCGGCCAGGAGTTCCCGCGCATGGACGCGCGCCGCATCGCCCGGCCCTACCGCTTCGCCTACACCACCTCCTACGGACAGGAGAGCGCGGACGGCTCCTGCCTCTACAAGCACGATCTCGAGACCGGACGGCTGGAGGCGCACCGGCACGGCCCGGGCCGGGAGACGGGCGAGGCCGTGTTCGTGCCCCGCCACCCGGATGCGGCGGAGGATGACGGCTGGCTCCTCAGCTTCGTCCACGACGCCAACCGGGGCGCCAGCGACCTGGTGATCCTGAACGCGCAGGACGTGTCCGGCCCGCCGCAGGCCGTGGTGCACCTCAGCACCCGCGTGCCCCACGGCTTCCACGGCAACTGGATCGGCGCCACCGAGGTGGCGATGGGGGCGTGAGTGGGTTGCCCCTGGTATGCAGGGGGAGCTTGCTCCCCCTGCGACCCCCTTTTCGTTTTTCGGGCCGCGTTTCCCGCGCCCGCCGGAGGCACGTCCCGACAATAAAATAATTGGCCGATAATAAAATGATTGGGCCGCGCCCTTCCTCCAGCGTGTGCGCCTGCATGAGCTCGCACGCGACAGAACAGGAATGGGGGGCGCGGGGGACCGAGTCCCCCCGCCAGAAACCCCGTTTCCCCCCAAAAAAATTCCCTCAGCGGCGCTCGGCGAAGAACTGGCGGAGAATGTCCGACGCGGCAGACTCGGACAGGCCGCCGTACACTTCGGGGCGATGGTGGCAGGTGGGATGGTTGAACACGCGGGGGCCATGTTCCACCCCGCCGCCCTTGGGGTCGCTCGCCCCGAAATACACCCGGCGCAGACGGGCAAAACTGATCGCCCCGGCGCACATGGGGCACGGCTCCAGCGTCACGTACAGGTCGCAATCCAGCAGCCGCTCATCCTGCAACCGGGCGGCGGCCTGCCGGATCACCAGAATTTCCGCATGGGCCGTGGGATCGTTCTGCGCGCGCGTGCGGTTGCCATCGGCGGCAAGCACCTCGCCCCGCGCGTCCACAATCACCGCGCCCACTGGCACCTCGCCCCGGCTTGCGGCGAGACGGGCCTGCTCCAGCGCCAACTGCATGTACCGGCTCATGGCCGCGCACCCTAAAGCCTCGGCGGATCAATTGGCAACAGAGGCAAACCGGCACCCGCCGCCGGAGACAGGCCAGGGCGGCAAAAAATCGAAGGCGCGCCCATCGAAGGCGCGCCCGAAGAGCATTTGACCCAAAAGAGTATTTGACAATGACTCGCAACTGAGCAATCTTGTTCTTGCGAATGATTTGCAACTTGAAAGAGGGGGCAAGCCCCGAGGAGGAGACGCATCGACGGCAAACAGACCCGACAGCAATGACCTCAACATTTCATTTTCCCTGCTCAGGGCCGCACCGCTCTCTCCCCGATGTTGTCCGATCGGTGCGGCCTTGCCGGAGGCCGGGCGCGTTACCTCCCGTTTCCGCCCGGCGTCCCGCGGATTGTCCTCCCACGGGGACTCTCCGCGACAGTCATCACGTGGTCCGAGCGACTGAGGCGGTGGCACCCCCACCGCCTCTCTTTTTTTCATTGAACGGCTTTTTTCATTGAACGGCGGCCCAAAAGGAAAGGCCCGGGGATTGCTCCCCGGACCTTTCCTCACGTGACGAAACCGTGTCGCCCTGCGCGCCGGACGGGCGGTGCCGGACCGGCGGCAGCGCGGCGTGTTCCTACTCCGCCGCGGCGCGGGCGTGACGCTTGCGCTCGTGCGGATCGAGGAAGCGCTTGCGCAGGCGGATCACCTTGGGGGTCACCTCCACCAGCTCGTCATCGGCGATGTAGGCGATGGCCTGCTCCAGCGTCAGCTTGCGGGGCGGGGTCAGGCGGATGTTCTCGTCCTTGCCCGCCGCGCGGAAGTTGGTGAGCTGCTTGGACTTGAGCGGGTTGACCTCCAGGTCATTTTCCTTGGCGTGCTCGCCGATGATCATGCCCTCGTAGACGTCATCGCCGGGCGCGACCATGATGATGCCGCGATCCTCCAGGCCCTGAAGGGCGTAGCCCACCGCCTGACCGGCACCGAGCGAGATGAGCACGCCGTTCTGACGGCCGGAGATCGGACCCTTGTAGGGGCCGTAGCCTTCAAACGAGCGGTTCATGATGCCCGTGCCGCGCGTGTCCGACAGGAACTCGCCGTGGTAGCCGATGAGGCCGCGCGACGGCGCCTTGAACACGATGCGGGTCTTGCCGCCGCCGGAGGGGCGCATGTCGGTCATCTCTGCCTTGCGCAGACCCAGCTTCTCGACGACGACGCCGGCGAACTCCTCGTCCACGTCCACCTGCACCGTCTCATACGGCTCCAGGCGCTGGCCGGTCGCGGGATCGGTCTGGAACAGCACGCGCGGACGGGAAATCGACAGCTCGAAGCCCTCGCGGCGCATGGTCTCGATGAGCACGCCCAGCTGAAGTTCGCCGCGGCCGGCCACCTCGAAGCTGTCCTTGTCGTCGCTCTCGGTGACGCGGATGGCCACGTTGCCCTCCGCCTCGCGCATCAGACGGTCGCGAATCATGCGGCTCGTCACCTTGTCGCCGTCGCGGCCCGCCAGCGGCGAGTCGTTCACGGAGAAGCGCATGGAGAGCGTCGGCGGGTCGATCGGCTGGGCCGGAATCGCCTTCTCCAGCGTCAGCGCGCCGATGGTCTCGCCCACGGTGCCGACGGTGAGGCCCGCAATCGCCACGATGTCGCCTGCCTGAACCTCGTCCACCGGCACGCGCTCCAGACCCCGGTAGGAGAGCAGCTTGGAGGCGCGGCCCTGCTCCACCACCTGGCCGTCCTTGTTGAGCACCTTGATGGGGTCGTTCACCTTCAGGCGGCCCTGCTGCACCCGGCCGGTGAGCACGCGGCCCAGGAAGGGCTCGCGGTCCAGCAGCGAGGCCAGCATGGCGAAGGGCTCGTCCACCGAACCCACGTTCGGCGTCGGCACATGCTTGACGATGAGATCGAACAGCGGCGCCAGATTGCCTTCGCGCACGTCCGCCGACTCGCCCACGTAGCCGCCGCGGCCGGAGCCGTAGAGCACGGGGAAGTCCAGCTGCTCCTCGTTGGCGTCCAGCGCCACGAACAGATCGAAGATCTCGTTCAGCACCTCATCCGGGCGGCCATCCGGGCGGTCGATCTTGTTGATGACCACGATGGGGCGCAGGCCCAGCGCCAGCGCCTTGCCGGTGACGAACTTGGTCTGCGGCATCGGACCCTCGGCGGAGTCCACCAGCAGGATCACGCCGTCCACCATGGAGAGAATGCGCTCCACCTCGCCGCCGAAGTCGGCGTGGCCCGGCGTATCCACCACGTTGATGCGGGTGTCGCCCCAGGTGACGGAGGTGCACTTGGCGAGAATGGTGATGCCCCGCTCACGCTCCAGGTCGTTGCGGTCCATGACGCGCTCTTCAACGCGCTGGTTGTCCCGGAAGGTGCCGGACTGGCGGAAGAGCTGATCGACGAGGGTGGTCTTGCCGTGGTCGACGTGGGCGATGATTGCGACGTTGCGCAGGGACATAAAAGGTAAGCCTTCGAATATGAAACGCGGCCCGGGGCGGCGCCCCGGCAGGGGGTGCCGTCCGGCACAGCATTTGGGCCAGCAGTATTACCGGCAGGTTGCGGCGGACCGGCGCTTATATCCACTTTGCCGCATCGCAGCAAGCGCAGCCATGACACCGGTCGATTTTTTCGCCCTGCGGCCAAGGCGGCTGGTCCCGTCCCGGCCGCCCCGGCCCCCGGACGCGCCCCCGCGCCCTCAGGCCGGGAGAACCTGACGCCAGGCCAGAATATCCACCCGCTCGAACAAACCCGCCCTGGCGTAGGGGTCCGCCTGGGCGAAGGCCTCGGCCGCCGCGCGGTCCGCCGCTTCCACCACCAGCAGGGAGCCGATGGGCTGGCCGTCGTCCGTCAGCATCGGCCCGGCGACGACCACCTTCACCTGGCCCGAGCCCACATGCTCAAGATGCGCCGGGCGGGTGGCGGCGCGCAGATCCTGCGAATTGGGCTTGTCCCAGCCCTGAATGATAAAATGAGGCATGTCGGCTCCTCCTGACGCAATGGCACGGTGGCGTGCGAACGCTGATTTGCAAACCCTGGGTTCGCGAACGGTGATCGCCCGTGGCTATAGCGCCCCAGACGCCGCGCGTCTGCCCCTTCGCTCACGCCGCGCATCTGGCCCTTCGCTGCGGTGATTGCAGCCATGCCAAAGCGCGCACTTGTGGTGCGGCCGCCGGAGGACTAGTCGTCCCCCATGGCACAGCGTTTTCTCCAGTCCGCCAAAGCGCTCCTTCCCGGGCTCGCCGTCCTTGCCGCGCTGGCCGTGGCCGGCCAGTGGGCCAGCGCCTTCGTCGGCCTGCCCGGGCCGATTCTGGGCCTTGCCGCCTATCTGGCGCTGCTGCTGGCCGTCCCCGCCTTCGGCCGGCTGACCCAACCGGCCGCCGAGGGCCTGCTGAAACTGCTGGGCCTGCTCATCACCCCCGCCGCCGTGGGCCTGATGCTGCACGTGGATGAACTCTCGGGCGAAGTGGGGCGGCTCGCCCTGGTGGTGGTGCTCTCCACCGTGGCGACGGGCTTCGCCACCGCCTTTGCCTACAAGGGCTTGCGCAAATGGCTTGGCTGACCGACCCCGCCGCCCTCGCCCAGATGGCGGGCGGCATTGCGGCGACCGTGCTCGCCTACTGGACCGCACTGCGGGTGAGCGCGCTCGCCCGCCAGCATCCGCTGGTCAATCCCATCCTGATCGCCGCGCTGCTGCTGATCGGCGGGCTGGCCCTCGCCCGCCTGCCGGTGCGCGGCTACATGAACAGCGTGGAGCCGCTGCGCTGGCTGCTGGCCCCGGCAACCGTCGCCTTCGGCCTGCCCATCTATCGCCAGCGCGCCCTCATCCTCTCCGCCGGCAAGGCGCTGATCGGCGCCATCCTCATCGGCTCGCTGGCGGGGATCGTCTCCGCCGCCGCGCTCGCCAAGCTGTTCGGCCTGTCGGGCGAGACCGTCAAGGCGCTCTCCACCAAGTCGGTCACCAGCCCGTTCGCCATCGCCGTCATGGAGCGGATGGGCGGCCCGGCGGAACTGGCCGCGGGCCTCGTCATCGTCACCGGCCTTGCCGGGGCGGTGCTGCTGCCCGCCTGCCTCAAACGGGAGCGGGACCGCGACCCCCAGAGCTATGCCCTCGCCCTGGGCCTGGCCGCCCATATCGTCGGCAACCAGCACGTGGCCCGGGTCGCGCCGCACACGCTCAGCATTGCCAGCCTGGCGCTGACGGTCGCGGGCCTTGCCACCACCCTGATGCTGCCGCTGCTGTGGCCGTGGATCGCCGGCTGACCGCAGACCATTGCTAATTTCGATTATTGATACCGAAAAATATCATCACATCGATTACTTGCGCCGGATCGTTTAGGCTGTATCTTGAATATCGTCACAGAACGAGAGGAGACGACGACATGGCCACGCCAGAGACCAGGAACACCCCCGAAATCGGCCTGAGCCCCGAAGCGCTCGCCAAGGTCACGGGTATTCTCAACCGGCTGCTGGCCGATGAGTTCTCCCTCTATGCCCGCGCCCGCGCCTTCCACTGGAACGTGACCGGCCGCCACTTCAAGCAGGACCACGCCCTGTTCCAGGAAGAATACGAAGCGCTGGACGAGATCATCGACGATGTGGCCGAGCGCGCCCGCTCGATGGGCGCCAAGGCGCAGGCCATGCTGAGCCAGTATGTGGCCAACCGCACCCTGCCGGAGCCGGACAGCACCACCCTCACCTCGGAAGGCATGATCGCCTCCATGCGCGACGGCCACGAGGCCATGTGCCGCCAGCTGCGCACGGACATCGCGGCGGCGAACGAGGTGGGTGACGACGGCACCGCCGACTTCCTCACCGGGCTGCTCGAGACGCACGAGAAGCGGGCCTGGATGCTGCGCTCGCACCTCTAGAACCCGTCTCGACCCCGCAACACTGGTTGCTCTCCGCGGCCCTACCCTGCCCCCCTCTCGTCGGGCCGCGAGACCGCCGGCCGCGCTCCACTCCCCCCCCCTGTCCCTGGAGCGCGGCCGGCAATTCCTTGATTGCCGCACCGTCTCAGACGCGCGCCCGGTCTACGACCATGAGGGCCCGGCGCGCGTCTTGACGCGCCCGCGATGTTCGCGTTACGTTCCAAACCCTGACCATGAGGCACAAGCCGGGGAACGGGAGGCTGGCGACATGGAGCTGTTCTGGGCACCGCGCACACGGGCGCTGACCGCCGTCTGGATGCTGGAGGAAGCGGGGCTTCCCTATCAGCGGGTGCTGATCGACATTCACGCCGGCCCCGAGCGGCCGGCCGACTTCCTCAAGGTAAACCCCATGGGCAAGGTGCCCGCCCTGCGGGACGGCGCGGCCATGATGGCCGAGGCCACCGCCATCTGCGCCTATGTGGCGGACAAGGCGGCCGGATCGGGCCTTGCCCCGGCGCCGGATGATCCCGCCCGCGGCCGCTACCTGCACTGGCTGTTCTTCCGCGCCGGATGCATGGAGCCAGCCTACGGCGAGAAGCTGTACGGCTCCGCCATTCCGCCTGTCGCGGCGGGCTGGGGCAGCTTCGACAAGGTGATGGACGTGGTCGAAGCGGCGGTGACGCCCGGCCCCTGGCTGCTGGGCGACCGGTTCACGGCGGCGGACGTGGCCATGGGCTCCAGCCTGTGGTTCGGCATGACCGTGCTCAAGGTGGTGAAGGACCGGTCGGGAATCGAGGCCTATGTGGACTGCTGCACCGCCCGTCCCGCCTTCCAGCGGGCCCTGGCCATCGACACGGCTGAAGGCTGAGCAACAGGAGAGTGGGCCGCCGGGGCGGGGTTCCGGCGGCATCCGCACCGCAACACCCGACCCCGACAACCAGAACAACACCCCCGATAACCAGAACAACAAGAGGGGAACCATCATGGGGAGAACACCGCGCCGGGCCGGAAAAATACGGGCCGGAGGAGTACGGGCCGGAAAAATACGGGCCGGAGGAGTACGGGCCGAAACGGAGCGCCGAGCGCGACTCGCCCTGCGCCATACCCGCGACTCCGGCACGCCCGGCCCCTGCGACTCCGGCGCCCGGCCGGGCGGGAACGGGGCGGCTCTGCGGGCGCCTTGCGCCGACTCCCCGGCCGGAGGGACGCCCGGGGCGGGGCAAAACACGCGAAAACCCCGCCCTGCCAGCGCTTTTTCGCGCCCGTTTTCACGTCAGAAGGTGCGGATCTGGTTTCGCTGGTTGACGCTCGGGCACGACTCGCCTATACGCCTCCCCTCGTATTTCTCGCCGGGTTTTCGCCCGGTGTCGGCTATTGAGATTGAAGGACCTGATCATGTCGCGCGTTTGCGAACTGACCGGCAAGGGCACCCTGGTGGGCAACAACGTGTCCCACGCCAACAACAAGACGAAGCGCCGCTTTCTGCCGAACCTGCAGAACGTGACGTTCCTGTCCGATGCCCTGGGCTCGTCGGTCACCTTCCGCGTCGCCGCTGCGGGCGCTCGCTCGGTGGAGCATGCCGGTGGCCTCGACAAGTGGCTGCTGAAGACCCACGACGACAAGCTGTCGCTGAAGGCCCGTCGCGTGAAGCGTCTGGTTGCCAAGAAGCTGGCCGAAGCTTCGGCCGAGCAGGCCGCCTAAGCCGACTGTTCCGGACCGGCGGAGCCGCAGGGCTCCGCAACCGGCTGACGCTCCGGGCCCCGGGTTCAAACCCGCCCCCTGATTCCAGCCCGGTTTCCGACTCCGGTCCAACCCGACACGCTCGCCGGGTTCAGAATTCAGAGGCACTGCGCTGGCACGTCCCGCGCAGTGCCTTTTTGCGTGCCCGCACCAGGTTGGGCTTGCTCCTGCGGGATTTGCTCTCGCGGGGAGACCTCTCTCGGGGCCGGGGCAGGCGGGAGAGGCCGCGCCTACGGCACCGCCGTCTCGGGCAGGAAGAACTTGAGCAGCAGGGTCCGTTGCAGCGGAATCCGGTTGTCGTCCGCCATGAGGTAGATGTCCCAGCCGCCCGCGCGCCGGGCAGCTGCCACCGCCTCCATGTTGTCAACGCTGAGCGGCGGGGCGAGCCGGGCGAGCGTCACGCCCGCGAGAACGCCGTCCTCCACCCGGTCCAGATCCACCAGCTCCAGCACCGCCGCAACGCCGTGCATCAGCGAGAAATGGCGGGAGAGCACCAGCGCCAGAGGACGCCCCTCGGCGGGGAGAAAGACCGCATCCGTCGGCTTGAACCCCGGCACGTTGCGATAGGTCACGGGAACCCACGGCGCGTCGCTGCCAAGGCGCATCCGCCCCTGGCTCGTATCCTCCGCCAGCAGCAGGGCCGCCCCCGTCCCGCTCACCGCCATGGCCTCGATGCCGCCGTTGGCGGGGAGCGGCCCCGGCCAGTCGTCCAGCCAGCCGGTGACACGCCGGGGCGGCCGCCGGAGCGCCGCCAGCATGTCCGTCTCCGGCTCTGGACTTTGCCCTGCTTCAACCGAGGCCGCAGGGAGAGCGTAGCGCCAGATGCGGTGGTCGCGCTCGAAGGCAACCAGAAACGCCAGCCCGTCCGCCTCCGGCACCACCTCCAGCGCCTCGGCGTCGTAGGCCGGGGCCGCCAGCGGCTGGCCCGCCTCGTCGAGGAGCGGCCCCAGGGTTGCGTCGGTGAGGCCGGTCAGCCGGCCTCCGGTCTCGACCGGGCGGGCCGCCAGCCAGTGGCCGCGATCGGAGACGGCGAGCAGCCGCCCGTCCGGCAGCAGCCGCAGGCCGGAATAGCCGCCGAACCCCGCCGCCTCGCTCGTGACATGAAGGCCGCCCCGGTACTGAAGCGCCCCCACCGCGCGGCGGGCGGGGTCGCTGGTGTCAAGCGGTACGGGAGCTGCCCTCACGGTAATGGCAAGGGGCGCGGCGGGCTCCGGCGCGGACAGGCCGGGGGCGGCCAGCCACACGCCGCCAAGCGCCGCCAGGGCGAGAAGGCTTGCGGCCAGCCGGGCGCGTCTCTTGCGGGCGGGCGGCGCGCTCATGCGGATCTCCTCCCGCGCCCGGCCCGGCGGCACACCGCCGTCATCCGCGCGCCCGCCGCATGTCCGGCCTCATGCCCGGGCAGCGCCCCGCCCGGCCCTGCGCCGGGACGGCGCCGGGCGCCGGTCGGCCTCGAACAGGCTGGCGAGCTGCTCGGTCATCACCCCGCCCAGCTGCTCGGCGTCCATGATGGTGACGGCGCGGCTGTAATAGCGGGTCACGTCGTGGCCGATGCCGATGGCGATCAGCTCCACCGGCGAGCGGGTCTCGATCCAGTTGATGACCTGCCGGAGATGCTTCTCCAGATAGTTGCCGGTGTTGACCGACAGGGTGGAGTCGTCCACCGGCGCGCCGTCGGAGATCACCATGAGGATGCGGCGCTCCTCCGGCCGGCCGATCAGGCGGTTGTGGGCCCACAGCAGGGCCTCGCCGTCGATGTTCTCCTTGAGCAGCCCCTCGCGCATCATCAGGCCGAGGTTCTTGCGGGCCCGCCGCCAGGGCGCATCGGCCGTCTTGTAGATGATGTGGCGCAGGTCGTTGAGGCGGCCCGGCATGGCCGGCCGGCCATCGGCCAGCCACTTCTCGCGCGACTGCCCGCCCTTCCAGGCGCGGGTGGTGAAGCCGAGGATCTCCACCTTCACCCCGCAGCGCTCCAGCGTGCGGGCGAGGATGTCGGCGCAGATGGCGGCGATGGAGATGGGGCGGCCGCGCATGGAGCCGGAGTTGTCGATGAGCAGCGTCACCACCGTGTCGCGGAAGTCGGTGTCCCGCTCCACCTTGTAGGTGAGCGAGTGGCTCGGACTGGTGACGATGCGCGACAGCCGGGCCGTATCCAGCAGCCCTTCCTCCTGGTCGAAGTCCCAAGTGCGGTTCTGCTGGGCCATGAGGCGGCGTTGCAGCCGGTTGGCCAGCTTGGTGACTACGCCCTGCAGATGGGTGAGCTGCTGGTCGAGGTAGGCGCGCAGACGGGCCAGCTCCTCCGCGTCGCACAGCTCCTCGGCCGCGATCGTCTCGTCGAAGCTGGTGGTGTAGACCTTGTAGTCGAACTGGGGCGCCAGCTCCGACAGGGGGGCATTGGGCCGCCAGGGCGTCGCGCCTTCCGGCCCCTCGTCGCCCAGCTCGGGATTGACCCGCTCGTCGCTGTCCAGATCCGCGCCGGCCTGCTCGGCCCGGGCCTCGGCGGGACTCTCGGTCTCCTCCTGGCCCTGCTCCTGCTCGCCCTCGGCGGCGGAGGACTGGTCCTGCCCGTCCTGATCCTGATCGCCGGACTGGTCGGCCTCGTCCTTCGGCTCCTCCTCCCGGCTTTCCTCGGATTCCTCGTCCGGCTCCTCCGCCAGCCCCAGATCCGCGATGATGCTGCGGGTCATGCGGGCAAAGGCGGACTGGTCGAGAATGTTGTCCGCCAGCGCGTCGAGGTGGCGGCCCGCCTTGGCCTCGATGTCGGCGCGCACCATCTCCACCGCCGCGCGCGCCCCGTCGGGCGGCGCCTGACCGGTCAGGCGCTCGCGAATCAGCAGGCCGACGGCGCTGGCCAGCGGCACCTCCTCCGGGCTCTTGGCGCGGGAGATGGGGTCCAGCCGCACCCGCGCCTCGGTCATGCGCGCCAGATTCTCGGCCACGCCCGCCATTTCCCGGCTGCCGATAGCCTCCACCCGCGCCTGCTCGGCGGCGTTGTAGATGTCGCGCGCCAGCCCCGCCGCAGGCTGCTGGCGGGCATGGAGCTTGCCATCGTGGTGGCGCTTGCGCAGCGCATAGGCGTCCACCCAGCCCCGCACCTCCGCCACCTGCTCGGGCGGCAGATTCCGCATGGGCTGGGGCACCCGCGCCTGGTTGCCCAGCAGCGCGGGCTTGTCGGCGGTGAAGGACACGTCCGCCTCCGGCGCGTGGCCAAGCGCCCGCATGGTCGCTGCCAGCGACTGGCGGAAGTCCTCAAGCAGGTTGGGAGACGAGGTCACGATGCGTTACTTGCGGCCGGCCGCCTTCTGGGCCCGGGACACGACGGAGTCCGGCAGCTCCTCGCCAAAGGCGCGCTGATAGTATTCCGCCACGATCGCCCGCTCCGCCTCGTCGCACTTGTTGAGGAACGACAGGCGGAACGCGAACCCGACGCTCTTGAAGATCTCGGCGTTCTGCGCCCAGGTGATGACCGTGCGCGGGCTCATGACGGTGGAGATATCCCCGGCGATGAAGCCCTGACGGGTCATCTCCGCCACCCGCACCATGTTGGCCACCGTCTTGCGGCCCGCCTCGGTGTCGTAGGACTTGCACTTGGCCACCACGATGCCGACCTCGGTCTCCGCCGGCAGGTAGTTGAGGGTGGTGACGATGTTCCACCGGTCCATCTGGCCCTGATTGATCTGCTGGGTGCCATGGTAGAGGCCGGTGGTGTCGCCGAGGCCCACCGTGTTGGCGGTGGCGAACATGCGGAACCACGGGTTGGGGCGAATCACCCGGTTCTGGTCGAGGAGCGTCAGGCGCCCCTCCACCTCCAGCACCCGCTGGATCACGAACATAACGTCCGGCCGGCCGGCGTCGTATTCGTCGAACACCAGCGCGGTCGGGGTCTGGAGCGCCCACGGCAGGATGCCCTCTCGGAACTCGGTCACCTGCTTGCCGTCGCGCAGGACGATGGCGTCCTTGCCGACCAGATCGATGCGGCTGATGTGGGAGTCGAGGTTGACGCGGATGCACGGCCAGTTCAGCCGCGCCGCCACCTGCTCGATGTGGGTCGACTTGCCGGTGCCGTGGAAGCCCTGCACCATGACGCGCCGGTTGTAGGCGAAGCCCGCCAGGATGGCGAGGGTGGTGTCGGGGTCGAAGACGTAGGTGTCGTCCCGCTCGGGCACATGCTCGTCGGCCACGGAAAAGGCGGGCACCTTCATATCGATATCCACGCCGAAGGTCTGTCGGGCATCCACCGTGATATCCGGGGCCTCGAGCGCGACGGTGCGCGGGCGGTGGGCGTGGGCGTCAACAGTCATAGATCGCAACCTTGCAAACAGCTTAGCGGGTCAGGACGAAAAAGCAGGTGACTGGCTCAGATGCGTATAGGCATCGATCACCTTGTGCAACTGGTGCTCTTGCGAGCGGTCGCCGCCATTGGTGTCAGGATGGTAACGCCGCGCGAGGCGTTTGTATTGCTTCTTGATTGTCTCCAGCGTGGCGTCGTCGCCCAGGCCCAGAACCTTTAACGCCTGCCTGTCCTTGGCCGACAGGCGCACTCCGTCCGGCCGTGCGCCGCCCGCGCCGAAGCGGCGGCCCCATCCCTTCAGGGCGCTGAGGATGCCGTGGGGGTCGTCGATGTGCAGGTCGCCCGCGCCGGCGTTGGTGGCAAAAGGGCGGCTGGAGCGCTCCCACGACGGATGGCCCGCGCGCTCCGCCGCCACCTCCTCCGCCGAGAGGTGCTTGAAGTAGTCGTAGCCGGCGTTGAAGGCCCGGACATGGTCGAGACAGAACCAGTGGTAGCCGTCCCGCTCCGGCCGGGGCGAGCGGGGCGCGCGGAACTCGCCCGGCTCCGGGCAGCCGGGAGACTCGCACCGCCGGCCATCGGCGTGCTCGACGCGACCGTGAAACCGGCTGAGCCGGCTTTTGGGGCGGGACTGGTACTCGGACACGGGTTCTCCTTGCTGCGACGCCTTGTGATTCGTAAAGGGGAGGGAACAGCCATGGCTGCCGGATGGAGCTAATATGGGCCCTGTTGCCAAGGAAGTCAGCCGCCGTTTGAGCGAGACATTTCATCCCACCCGCCTGGTGGTGCGCGACGACAGCGAACAGCATCGCGGCCACGCCGGGCACCGGGAGGGGGTGGAAACCCACTTCACCGTGGAGATCTGCGCCGAGGCCTTCCGCGGTCGCAGCCGGGTGGAGCAGCAGCGGCTGGTCTATGGCGCGCTCGCCGACCTGATGAACAACCCCATCCACGCCCTCAGCCTGAAGATCTCCGCCCCCGAGGGGTAAGGCGCCGGCTCCGGCCCGGAACACGCATTTCCGCACTCAAACGACGCAACCTTTGGCGGTTTCGAACGTTACGGGTGTGACGGGTCCGCAACGCTTTTCAGGTCGTTGCGGGGTCGCCTGTCGCACGCAGCCACGCGGCGCGCGGCAGATCGATAAGGGTGTTCTGGCCTTTCCGCTTCATGTCCGCTGGCCGCTTCATGGCAGCGCAGGTTCATGTCAGCGCAGGCGCCGGCAGCCGCCGGCCCCGGACCAGCCAGTCCCGCCCTGCCCGTTCGCGTTCCGCCCGTCGGCCAGACTGCCGGGCTCAAGATCCGACGCAGGGGGACTCCATGGCGCTAAAATCTTCACAGCCCTCAGGGATGGAAAGTCAGGCGGTGCTGCGTGCGGCCATGGCCGCGCCCATGCTCGGAAAAGAGGATGAGCTGGAACTGGCCCGCCGCTGGCGCGAACACCGCGATGTGGACGCCCTGAGAGCGCTGACACGATCCTATCTAAGGCTGGTCATCTCGATGGCAAGCCGCTTCCGCAGCTATGGCCTGCCGATGGCCGATCTCATCCAGGAAGGCACGGTGGGGCTGATGGAGGCCGCCGGCCGGTTCGAGCCGGAGCGGGAGATCCGCTTCTCCACCTACGCCTCGTGGTGGATCCGCTCGTCCATGCAGGATTACATCCTGCGCAACTGGTCCATCGTGCGCACCGGCACCACCGCCGCGCACAAGAGCCTGTTCTTCAACCTGCGCCGCCTGCGCGCCCAGATCGTGGGCGACTACGACGGCCCCATGACCTACGCCTCCCGCCAGCTTCTGGCCGAGAAGCTGGGCGTGCGGCTGAAGGACGTGGAGGTGATGGAGGCGCGCCTCACCGGCTATGACCGCTCGCTCAACGCCATGGTGGGCGACGACGGCGAGAGCGAGTGGATGGACTTTCTCGCCTCGGAGGCCCCCCAGCCGGACGAGGCGCTGGAGGAGGTCAACGACAGCCGGGTGAAGATGGACCTGCTGCGCGACGCCATGAAGATTCTGAGCGAGCGGGAGATGACCATCATCCGCGAGCGCCGCCTGGGCGACGACAGCGTGACGCTGGCAGCGCTGGGCGAGCGGCTGGGCATCTCCAAGGAGCGGGTGCGCCAGATCGAAACCCAGGCGCTGAACAAGCTGCGCAGCGCGCTGATCGACCGGGTGGGCGACCCGGTCAGCGCCGGGCTGGTGAGCAGCTACGGCTGAGCGCGCGCCCCGGCCCCGCGCCCCGGGCGCCGCGCTGGCTGCCGGTCCAGCCCCCTGCCTGACCCCCTGCCCCGTGCGCGCATCTCACCGGCCAGGTGAGAATTTTTGCCGAGGGGCGTTGATTCCTCCCTTGAGGCAAGACATACATCCTCAAGCTGTTCCATCATGCCGGATTAGCTCAGCTGGTAGAGCAACCGCCTTGTAAGCGGTAGGTCGTTGGTTCGAGTCCGACATCCGGCACCATCTCCCCCTCCGACCACAGCAGCACGGATCCCCAAAAAGCACAGATCCCCAAAAAGCACGGACCCCGAAAAGCCGGATCTGCCGGGGCGGCTGCGGCAGCAGATAAGACCCGTGCGACTCTCCGACAAACCGCCCGCGTACAGTCTTCCCCGGAAACCCAGGCGCCCGGGCGCGCCACTCCAGGGAGGGAAGAATGACGAACAGTCACAGCGGCATGGTCGGCATGGCGACCGCCAGCGGACGGGTGGGTTGATCCATGGCCGGGAATGACACGCGCACGGCACTCCGTGATCTCTTCGACCTGAGCGGCAAGACCGCGATCGTCACCGGCGCTGGCCAGGGCATGGGCCGGGGTATCGCGCTCCGTCTGGCGGACGCCGGTGCGCGCATCGTCGTCGCGGGGCGCACCGTCTCGAAGTGCGAGGCGGTGGCGCAGGAGATCGTGGACGCCGGGGGCGCGGCGGTCGCCGTCGCTTGCGACGTCACCTCGCTGGAGGACCTCGACAAAACGGTGGCGTGCGCCCGGCAGGCGTTCGGCAGCATCGACATTCTGGTGAACAACGCGGGCGGCATGCATCCCTTCACGCCGTTTGTCGATGTCACGCCGGAGATGTGGGAAGGCACGATCGACCGGAACCTGCGGGGCAGCTACTTTCTCACCCAGAAATGCGTGAAGGAGATGATCGCGGCCGGAAAAGGCGGACGCATCATCAACATCGCCTCGACCGCGGCCTTCAAGCCCGATTACCAGCTTGCCGCCTACAATGCGTCCAAGGCAGGCCTGGTGACGCTGACACGCTCGCTGGCTGTCGAACTGGCGCCGCACGGCATTCTCGTCAACGCCGTGGTGCCGGGCCCCATCCACACCGACAACACCGCGCCGGTCTATGCGGACCCCAAGATCGCCGCCATGGTCAAGGCGCGCGTGCCGCTGGGCCAGCCCGGCGCGCCGGAGGATATCGGCAATGCCGTGCTCTTCTGCGCAAGCCCGGCCTCCCGGCACATGACGGGCGGCATGATCGTGATCGACGGCGGCTTCATGTGGAGCTGAACGCCGCCGGAGTAAGCCGCCGAAGACAGCCGGTGCCGATGCCGGTGCCCTCACCCCTTCCCGATCAGGCCCTTCGTTTCCAGGGGCTTGGCGGTTTTCAGGGTCCGGGCGGATTGCAGGGCCTTACCCCAGGCTGAGCGCTTCGAGAACGTTGGTGGTGTTGGCGCCGCCCACGTGCGAGCCCCCGCCGATGGCGTAGACGCGGTTGCCCACCACCGCGCCCGCCAGACCATGGCGGGGGGTCCGCATGGGCGCCAGCGGCTCCCACACGTCGCGGGTGACATCGTAGCGCCAGACGTCGGCGATCACGCCCGCCGCGCCCTTCATGCCCAGCACCTCGCCGCCAAAGGCGATGAGGCTGCCGTCCACCACCGCCGCCGCCAGGCCGCCCGCCGCGCGCGGCATGGGGCGCAGCGCGTCCCAGCGGTCCTCCCGGGGGTCATAGCGGTCGAGCCGGGCCATGTTGCCGCCCTCCATGGTGCGCCCGCCCACCACATAGAGCGCGCCGTCGATGACGGCGCCCGCCGCGCTGTTGCGCACGCCGGGAATGGGCCGGGCCGACGACCAGCGGTTGGCGGCGGGATCGAACACCAGATGGGTGTCCACGTCCCGCTGCTGGTCCCAGCGCACCGCCCCCTCGACCGTGGGCGAGCGGCCGCTGATGAGGTGAATGCGACCCTCATGCACCAGCGCCACGCTCTCCATCTGCGGCTCGGGCAGCGACGCGGCACGAGACCACACGCCGCCCTCCTCCACGAACACCTCCGGCCGGGACTGCCAGTTGCCGCGCTCGTCGCTGAGCGCCCCGCCGATGGCGTAAACCCGTGCGCCGATGCTCGCCAGCGCCGGATGATGCCGCCGCTCGGGCAGGCGCGGACCTTCCCGCCAGCGGTCGGTGGCGGGGTCGTATTCCCCCATGCGGTCGATGGCCTCCAGGGACGGGCCCCGGCCCACAAGCCCGCCCGCAATGACGATGCGGCCGCCCCGCACGGTGGCGTAAACTTCCTGCACCTCCCACGGGATCGGCGCACAGGGCGTCCAGGTGCCCCGGGGCGCCCCGGCCCCTGCTGGCCCTTTCCCCGCTGGCGCCGCATGTGCAGCGCGCAGGGCAAGTCCGGCGGAAGCGCCAAGCGCGGCGGCAAGCACGGTGCGGCGTGTCAGCATGTCTCTCCCCCCTCAGGATTTCTGAGTCCGGGGGATGATGGCGCAAAAGTCAGCCGCTTCAAGAGGGCACCTTCGGTCAAGCGCTCACCCTGCCACGCCGGGATTGGCCGCCGCGCGGTCCCGGGCGTTGTGGGAATTGACGCACCACAGCACCGCCGAGACCAGACACACGCAGGCCAGCAGTTCCAGCAGGGTGGGCCAGCGCGCCTCCCACAGGAAGCCGTAGGCCAGGGCGAACAGGGTCTCGAAGATGATCATCTGGCCCATGAGGGTCATGGGCAGCAGGCGGCTGGCCTGGTTCCACAGGCCATTGCCCACAATCGACGCGCCCAGCGCCACCGCGCCACTGACGCCCCAGAAGCGGGCCCAGTCCGCCCCGGCATGGCCGCCCGTGCCGAAGGCGAAGGCGGGCACGGCCAGCACCACCGCCAGCGCGCCGGTGACAACGCCGGTGAGCAGGGACCAGTCGTGCGAGGACACATGGGACAGGCGCGCCAGCCAGCGGCTGTTCCACACTGCATAGGCGGACCAGGAGGCAAGCGCCGCGAAGGCGCAGACGATGCCGACCACCTGCACCCACACGCTGCCGCCCGCGCCGTGCGGCCGGGATGACAGCGCCTCCCAGCCGATGAGCCCGACGCCCGCCACGGCCAGCGCCAGCGAGGGCAGGAGCGCGCGCAGCGGCACCGCGTCCGTCTCCCGGCTGCCGACCACGGTCACCACCACCGGCACGCAGCCGAGAATGAGCGAGGCGGCGGCGACGCCCGCCATCTGCACGGCGGCGGCGAGGAACAGGTAGTAGACGATGTTGCCGAGAAGGCTGAGCCAGACGAGCACGATCCACTCCGCCCGGCCGACGCTGCCCGAGACCCGGCCCCAGCGCGGCAGCAGCAGCGCGACCGCCAGCACGCCATAGGCAAGGTAGCGCGCCGCCGAAAGCTGCAGGGGCGAGAAGTCCCCCGCGACTTTGGGGGCAAGGAACACCAGCCCCCAGAATGCGCCCGCCCCAAGGCCGCTCAGGGTGCCCAGCAACAGGTTTCGTTCCGCACGCATTTGCCTACCTCCGCTGTTGCCTATAGCGGAGGCAGGCGCGCGCGTCTTGCGGGATTATGCGGGCCTCAGGCCGCACGCGGCCCCCGCCGTGCCCGAACCGTCAGCACCAGGAGGCCAAGGCCGCACAGGGCCGGCAGCACGTCGCCGACGAGGCCGTAAAGCGTGCGGGTGCCGCGCGTCGGCAGATCGGCGACGAGGGTCTTGACCGGCCCCGTCGTCGCGCCGTGGTCCATCTGGCCCAGCGTGCGCCCCTGCGCGTCGACGGCAAGGCTGAGGCCGTCGTTCACCTGCCGGAACAGCGACGCGCCGTTCTCGATGGCGCGAAAGGCGGCCATCTGGGTGTGCATCGGCGTGATGGCGCGGTTGTCCCACGAGGGGTCGATGAGGATGTCGGCCCCCGCCCGGCCCGCCTGACGGATGAGCGCCGGGAAGTCGAAGTCGTAGCAGATGGCCCAGGCGATGCGGCCGAAGGGGGTATCGATCAGCCCCACGCGCCCCGTGCCCGGCACGGAGGCCTCGGCGGGCGTCGGATGGCTCTTGAGGTACTGGCCGCGCACCTGCCCCTCGGGGTCGATGACCACCAGCTTGTTCTCGGCCAGCGGCGCGCCGGGCGTCAGGGTGGCCATGGCCATGAACAGGTAGATGCCCTCCTCCCGCGCCAGCGCCCGGCCCGCCTGGAGGAAGGCGTCCTCGTCCTCCCGGAACACCATGGCGTTGGCCTCGGACCAGACCACCAGCTTCGCCCCGGCGCGCGCCTCCGCCCGGCTGCGCTCCAGCAGCGCCTGCTGCAACGCCAGGGTTTGCGGGCGCGCGGCGGCGGCGGCCTCTGCCGTCAGCGGCTGGCCCCGGGTGAGCGGGCCCCAGCTGTCCCTGAACACGTCGATGTTGTCGATGGTGAGGCCCGCCACCCGCACCGTCGGCACCGGGTCCGCCGTCATCGCCAGCCGCAGGCCGCCGAACAGCAGCGCGGCCACGATCAGCGCGCCGCACGCGGCAAGGGGCCGCCGCGCCCCGGGCGACGCCAGCCCGCCTTCCCACAGGTGGTTCACCGCCGCGGCGAACCAGCCGATGAGGAAGGTGAGGCCGGACAGACCGGCGAGGGAGAGGGTCTGCAGCAGCGGCAGATCGCCATACTGGCTGTAGGCGAGCGCGCCCCAGCTGCCGAGCCCCGCCCGGGTGTAGAGGAATTCGGACACCACCAGCGCCGAGGGGAAGACGAGCGTCGCGGCCATGCCCCGCAGCCGGGGCGCCAGCAGACGGTCCACCGCGCAGGGCACGAAAAAGACAAGGCCGATGGCGGCGGGCAGGGCGTAGAGCATCCAGCCCGCAAGCGGCACCACCGGATGCCAGGCGACCTCATGGGCCAGCACCTGGGCGAGCGCGCCGAGCCCCAGCCCGACCCATACGGAGGACTGGCGCACGAAGCGCAGCATGAGCGCCGGGGCGATCCACGCCGCCGCCGGCACGATGAGATTGCCGACGGTCAGGCCCGTCAGCACCATGGCGGCGAGAAGGCACGCCGCCCGGGGGGCCCATCCGGGCATCCGCCGATCCCGCCCGGAGGAGTCCCGCCCGGCGGGACGCGGGCCGGTCGAGAGCGCTGTGTCGGTTGTGTGCACCATGAGACATCTCCCCTGCCTGTCCGGTTCCGGCGCGGGGAGGACGGGGCCGGGGCCAGTGCCCGGCCGGGCCGTGCTGGCGGCGCCGGTTCTCTTGCCCGGCGCGGACGCCTGCGCCATAGTTCCGCCCGTGGCCCTCCCTGCGCGGGGGCTATGGAAACGGCAGGGAACGCCGGAACGCCAGCGCGATTGCGTCGCCCGGCCCTGCCCGTTCGCGAAGGGGGCGAAAAGACAGGACCGTGCCAATTCACGAAGCGCCAGTCGGCATGCGGGCGCACCTCGATGCGCGCCGAGTCCTGACCGAAATCTCCCTGATGCTGCTGATCGCCGTGATGATGGCAGCGATCGGCCCGTTCGGCACCTACCTGCTGGGCAGCCTGCCCGTGCGGCTGGTCTACTGGCTGCGGACCGCCCTTGCCGCCTACCTGCTCTACCGCCCCGGCATTGCCCTGTTCGCGTCCCTCGCCTGCCGCCTCGGCTTCGCGGAGGCCGCCGGATGGGTTGCCGCCGTGGTGGTGCTGAGCGCGCCGATGACGCTCTACCTGTGGTTCTTCGGCCCCGAGATCCTGCTGGACCGGCCATGGCCCGGCATCGAGCCGTTCATGGACACCTACTGGCAAGTCATCGCGCTGACCGGACCGGCAATGGCGGTGCTGTGGTGGCGGGCCGCCCCCGCGCGCGCCGCTGCGGACCCGGCCCCGGCTCCGGCACCCGAGGCCCCGCCAGCCCCCGAAACTGGCCCCGAGACTGGCCCGGAACCCGGCCCCGCGCCGCGCCCTGACCTCCCCCGCATCGGCGCGCAGCTGGCCGAGCGCCTGCCGCCCCGCCTCGGGCAGGAGGTGATCGCGCTGCAAATGGAGGACCACTACGTGCGGGTGCACACCACGCGCGGCGAGGCGCTCGTGCTCATGCGGATGGCCGACGCCGTGGCGGCGCTGGCGGCGGTGGACGGGCTGCGCGTTCACCGCTCCTGGTGGGCGGCGCGGCAGGCGGTTGCGGGCGTCGAGCGCAAGGGCCGTGCCGTCACGCTCGTGCTTGCCAACGGGCTGCGGGTGCCCGTGGCCCGGGACCGCCTCCCCCAGCTGCGCGAGCGCGGCTGGCTGGAAGCCTGACGGATTGTTTTTTTCAGGATGCAGGAGGGGCTTGCCTCTCCTGCACCTCCCTTTCGTTTCAACGGACCGCGTTTCCGATGCAGTCTGGAGGAAGAGTGATCGGGCCGCACCCCGGCTGATGCCGCGCACGGCCCGAAAAGGAACGGGAGGTGCAGGAGGGACCGGGTCCCTCCTGCAAAAACCCCCGTCACTTGTTCAGAAGCGCGTCGATCGCCGCGGCGGTCGAGGCGTGGTAGGTGCCGCGCGCGGTGCGGTAGGCGCGCTCGGCGATGGCGCGGCCCCAGTTGCCCTGCGCCACCAGCTCCCGGTAGAGCGGGCGCAGGAACAGGGTGCGGCCGACGCTGTGCAGGAACGCCTCCAGCGCAGGCACGGCGGGCTCCCAGCGGTTGGCGATGGCCAGCTCCAGCCACGCCGAGCGCACATAGGCGTTGGGCGAGCGGGAGAGGTTGAACGCCGCGTCCAGCTCCGCCAGCCGGTCCGCCGCCATCTGGCGCGGCAGGTTGCCGATGAAGCGCAGCCACTCCTGCGTGGACCAGTCGGCGGTCTTGAGCGCGGCGGCCTTGCCGCCCGCGACAAAGGCCCGGGTCTGCGCGTCGACGGCCGCCAGCGCCTCGGAGCGGAGCCGCACCGCGTTGTCCGGCAGGCCGGTGCCGTAGGCCCACGCGTCCAGCTGGAGCTTTGCCTCCAGCGCCTTGTCGCCCTTGATCTCGTGCGCGCGCAGGTCGGCCAGGAAGCCGGCGGTGGTCTGCGGCTGGAAGGCGTGGCGGTTGAAGTAGGAGGTGAGGTAGGCGTCCCAGCGCTCGCGGCCCAGAATGGTCTCCAGCGTGCGCAGGAACAGCGAACCCTTGATGTAGTCGATCTGGCCCGACTCCTCGCCGTCGTCGCCGCGCAGACGGGTGGTGGGCGCCTCCATGCCCCCGGCCAGCTCGATCTCGCGCATCAGGATGTCCCAGTCGAGATCCGCCTCCAGCACGGCGCGGGCGCGGCCGTACATGCCTTCCATGATCCGGTTCTCGAAGTAGCTGGTGAAGCCCTCGTTCAGCCAGCCATCGGGCCAGGTGGCGTTGGTGACCAGGTTGCCGGACCAGCTGTGCGCCAGCTCGTGCGCCACCAGATTGACGTTGGAGCGGTCGCCCGTGATGAACGTGGGCGTCAGGAAGGTGAGCGTCGGGTTCTCCATGCCGCCGTAGGGGAAGGCGGGCGGCAGCACCAGCACGTCATACCGGCCCCAGCGGTAGGGGCCGTAGAGCGCCTCGGCCACTTCCACCATCTTCTCGGTGTCGGCCAGTTCGTAGGCGGCGCGGTCCAGCATGGAGGGCTCGGCATAGACGCCCGTGCGCGGCCCCAGCGGACGGAAGGCAAGATCGCCCACCGCCAGCGCGATGAGGTACGGCGGCACCGGCTTGTCCATGGCGAAGCGGAAGGCGCGGCGGCCCGCGCCGGCCGGCTCGCCCTCGGGGGTGAGCCGATCGGCGCTCATCACCGCCATCAGCCCCTCGGGCACCACCAGCCGGGCCGTCCAGGTCTGGCGGATGCCGGGGCTGTCCTGCGTCGGGATCCAGCTGCGGTTGAGAATGGCCTGCCCCTGGCTGAACAGGAACGGCTTCTGCTTGCCCGCCGTCATCTGCGGCGGCAGCCATTGCAGCGCGCTCGCCCCCGGCCGGGCGGCGTAATGGACGACGATACGCTGCGCCCCGTTCAGCTGGACGGTGAGCGGCGCGCCCTTCTCGGGCTCCGCCGCGCCGAGCGACCAGGCCAGCGCCCGGCCCTGATCGTCGGTGACGCGGGTGACGGCCAGGGAGTCCGTATCAAGGATGATCTCCTTCGCCCCCGGCTGGGCCAGCACGGAGAGCGTCGCCGTGCCCCGCAGGATCTGCTCCTGGAAGTCCACCTCCAGATCCAGATCCACATGGGTGACACGGGCGATTTCCGGGCGGGCGTAGGTCATCACGTCGCGCGCCTCGGGCGTGGTGAGGATGGGCGCAACGGCCGGGGCCGCTCCCGGCTGGGCAGCGGCAAGAACGGCAGGCGCAGCGCCGAGCAGCAGGGCCGCGCAGGCTGCGGTCAGGAAAGTACGCATGGAAAGAAGCCTTTCGGACAATGCGAAGTATGGCGGCAAGGTTAACGGCCGCGCCTGTCCGGGGCAACCGGCGGCGCGCCTACCGCCCTTCGGTCGGGATCGCCAGCCGCGTGCCGCAGTGCTTGCAGTGGATGGCGTCGGGGTCGTGGTGGCTGAGCCCGCAGGCGTCGCAGGGGTAATAGACCTTGGAGGGCCGGACGATCGCCTGCGCCAGCTTCACGAACAGCGAAATGCCGATGATCATCACCACCACGGAAATCAGCCGCCCGCTCTCCCCCACCAGCGTGATGTCGCCGAAGCCGGTGGTGGTGAGGGTGGTCACCGTGTAGTAGAGCGCGTCCACATAGGTGTTGATGTCCGGGTTCTGGTCCACCTGTGCCTCGTAGACCAGCGCCGAGGCCACGAACACGAACAGGAACAGGTTGACCGCGCTGCGCAGCAGCTCGCCCTTCTCGATGAGCCACAGATGCCGCTTGGGCAGGTTGCGCAGGAACGGCACGGCGCGCACCAGCCGCACCACCCGCAGCACGCGCAGAAAGGCAAAGCTGCCGGTGAAGCCCGGCCACAGCAGCGAGCAGACGATCACCAGGTCGAGAATGGTGCTGGGCTGACGCCAGAACTTCGCCCGGGTGTAGGAGACGAGGCCCCGCATCACCACCTCGGCCAGCAGCAGCACGCCGAGCACCGCATCGAAAATATCCACCCAGAGGGTGTGCTCCGTGAAGGTGAGCACGAGGAACGAGAGCACCGTCAGCACATCGAACACCAGCAGGCCGAACTGGAACCCGTCGTTGGCGTAAAGGCGGCGCAGAAAGACCACCAGCCGCGCCATGTCCCGCTTCGCCGTATGCGACTCGTGCTCCACACGCATCATCCACTCTCCACCACACGCCCGCCCCGGGGCTTCTCCCCCACGACCATAAACGCCGGGGGCGAACTTCCACAGAACTTTGAACGGGCGGGAAACAATCGGGCAGTTTTATGCGCGGCTCCGGGAGAAGCGGCTGCCGGGGTCAGGATTCCCCAGGTGATTGGTGCCTTGCATCGGAATGCAACCAGTAAAATATACGACTACAAGAACAGGCGGCCCGGCTTGCGCCGGCTTGTCCGCCAATGGTAATTTTCAATTGTCTTGAGGAAGCCGGCAACCCTTCCCCAGGACGCTCGAGCAGCACGTTCATCCCGCGTTACACGTCTATCCTTCTTGTCTTAAAACAATGGCTCGCAAGATCGAGCCCTTTTCAAAACGAACTTTTTTCCATGGACATCGGCGGGGAACTTCTCCCCGCCGATTTTTCTTTTTTCAGCTGACCCGTATTTTCCCCTGCCGCCGCTTTTTCTTGAAACAGTCCCTCCGGCGCTCCCTCCGCCCCGCGCTGCCGGACGGTGCTTTCCCCCACCGGAACAAGAGGGCGGGCGTTGCGCCCACCCGGCGCACAGGACAGCGCGCACGGGGAATCCCGCAAACACGGTATCCCACAAAAGAGAAAGGCCCGCGCCATGCAGCGCGGGCCTTCCTGCTTCGCGTGTATCCGGGCGCGCCTCAGTAGCGCACGCGGAAGGTGAGGCCGTAGGTGCGCGGCTCGGCCAGGAAGTTGGTGAACATCTGGTTCGCCGTGGTGCCGAAGGCCCCGGTGTGCGCCGTGGAGCCGCTGCCCTGGAACGGCGCGTTGAAGGCGACCTGCCGGTAGTCCTTGTTCAGCAGGTTCTGCGCCCACAGCTCGAAGCCCCAGCGCCGCTCCGCCCCGTAGAGACCGATGCGGGCGTTCACCACCATGTAGGCGTCCTGCGCCTTCTCCGGGTACAGGTCGGAGCCGGTGTTGTAGTCCGACGCGTAGCGGAAGTCGGCGTAGAACAGGGCGCTGAGGCCATTGCCGCCGATGGCGGGCGAGTAGGCCAGCGAGCCGGTGATCACATACTTGGGCGCGTTCGACAGGCGCGCATCCGGCAGCAGGAACAGCACCGGATCGAGCGGATTGCCGCTGGCGCCGCCCACCAGGTTCTTGCGGTACTTGGTGTCCGCAATGGTGAGACCGGCGGTCACGGTGAGGTCGTCGGCGGGGAAGGCCGCCGCCTCCACCTCGATGCCCTTCGAGATCACACCGGCCCGCACGTCGTCCCGGTCGCACGAGCCGGTGGCGATGGAGGCATCCCGGTCGGCGCCGCCCAGATCCTTGCTGCAGCTGTTGATGGTCTGCACGAAGTAGTACTGACCGTTGAAGGTGTTCAGCTGGAAGTTCTTGAACAGCTGGCGGAAGGCCGCGACGTTCAGGTTGAAGCTGCCGCCGCTGTACTTGAAGCCCAGTTCGTAGGAGTCCACCTTCTCCGCATCGAACCGCAGGTTCTTCACGTCCTCCGGCCGCAGCGTCGCCCCCGGCGTGTTGAGCGCGGAGCGGTCGAGGTTGTAGCCGCCCGCCTTGTAGCCCTTGGCGTAGCTGACATAGCCCATCAGGTCGTCGCTGAAGTCATAGGACAGCACGCCGGTGCCGGTCCATTCGCTGTCCTTGATCTTGTCGCGCAGATTGAGCGCGTTCAGCTCCGACGTGCTGCCGCCCTGGCATCCCAGCGCGATTATGCCGCCCGCCAGCTGCTGCGCGATCGATCCGGCCGCCGTCGGGTCCAGGAACACCGGCGCCAGCGCCTGCTTCAGGGCGGGGCAGTAGGTATTGCTGTTGTCGAAGGCGGCGCGCATCTTCTTGGTTTCCTCGGTGTAGCGCACGCCCAGCGTCAGCTTCAGCTTGTCGGTGACGCTGATGACGTTGTGGGTGAACAGCGCCCAGTTCTGGCTGTCCTGCTTGAACAGGTTGTTCTCGTCGCCCACGTCGTTCACGCCGCGCAGGATATCGAGGGCGTTGACAATGGTGGGCCCGTGCGTGCCGACCAGACCGCTGAGGATGGCGCGGGTCTGCGGGACAAGGCACCCCGGCACGCCGAGGATGCGCAGCGCCTCCGGCACCAGACGGCAGGTGGCGAACTGGCCGTAATCCTTGCCGAACATGATCTGGTCGCCCACCTTCAGCGACTCATCGGAGAAGTAGCCGCCCACCAGCCAGTCCAGCCGGTCGTTGAAGGCGTTGCCCTGGAGCCGCAGTTCCTGCGAGAAGGTCTTGAACTGACGGCCGCTGCCCGGCTTGCGGTAGAGGATGTCGACGCTGGTGTAGTCCGTGTCGCCGTACAGCTCCGACTTGTAGTCGCGGTAGGCGGTGATCGAGGTCAGGTTGGCGAAGCCCAGATCCCAGTCCGCCTGGAGGGAGAGACCCCAGTCCCGGGTCGGCGAGCCCGGCTTGCGGGTTTCGTTGACGGAAATCTCGCGATCGAAGGTGTTGAAGTTGTAGCGTGCGCCGAGGCTTTCCATCAGCGGCACGAACGGGTTCGGCCGGGTGGTGATGTTGCCGTCCGGCCCGACCAGCGTCTCGACCGTCGGCTGGAAGGTGGCGCCGCAGCAGGCCTCGTCCGTCTTGGTGTAGTCGCCGATCAGCCGGATTTCGAGATCGTCGTTGGGCGTGAACAGCAACTGGCCGCGCAGCAGGTAGCGGTCGCGGTTGTTCATCTCGATACCCGTCACCGGGTCCTTGAGGAAGCCGTCGCGCTCCGAATAGATGGCGTCGAACCGCGCCGCCAGCGTGTCGGGGACGATGGGTCCGGTGACATAGCCGCCAAGGCGCAGGTAGTCGTGGTTGCCGTAGGTGGCCTCGGCGCCTGCCGCCACCTCGAAGCTGGGCTTCTTGGTGATGACGTTGATGAGACCCGCCGACGCGTTGCGGCCGAACAGCGTGCCCTGCGGACCGCGCAGCACCTCGATGCGCTCGATGTCGCCCAGCTCGGTCAGGCCCGCGCCGTTGCGGACGCGGTAGACGCCGTCGATGAACAGCGCGACCGAGCTTTCGAGGCCCGGGTTGTCGCCCACCGTGCCGATGCCGCGAATACGGGCGGCGGTGTTGGCTTCGGACGAGGTGGAGGAGACCAGCAGCGAGGGCGCAAGCTGGTTCAGCTGGCGAATGTCCGTAACGCCGGAGCGCTCCAGACTCTCGGCGGTGACGGCCGAGACCGCGATCGGCACTTCCGACAGGGCCTGGGCGCGGCGGGTGGCGGTGACGATGATCTGCCCCAGGTCAACGGCTTGCGATCGCGCCGCCGTCGCCTGCGGGGCAGCGGCGCCCTCCTGTTCAGGCGCCTGGGCCTGGGCCAGGTTGTGGAAACCAAGAACGCATACGGATGCGAGAAGCACAGTCTTACGCATTCGTTCCTCCCCATGTTCAGCCGCGGCATTCGCCAGGCGCACTGATTTTCTAGTTCTTGTGCACGGCTGCTCATTTATTTCTTGGTGAATTCAGCCTCCCGAAACCAACAGCCCAAGTCAACATGCTGACGCCTGTTGAAACAGGAGCGACACTCAGGGTTTCGCGCCGCGTCTTTTTTGTCACTCTGACCCACAGCCACCCTGTGCGCTAGGCCCCGAGGCGGGGGGGGATGAGACACTTTTTCGGTCGTGTTCGGCGCAGAGCGGTCCGGCGAGCAGAAAAACGGGGGGGCACCTCTTGCCTGGAGCGCGCGTTTGAGAGAAATGTTATAACTTATACTTGATTCCGTGAATAAAACCATTTCCCGGAATTGGATAAAAATTTTAACTCGTCGAAACTTTCCCACCCCGCGCCCTGCCCGGGCAGAAATCCGGGCAGAAACCCAAACAGAAAAAGGCCGGGCCGCACGAGACGACCCGGCCTTCCGGCAGGAGGCTGCTCCGATCAGCGGCCGAGGCGCGCCCGCAGATAGCCCTCCACGTCGATGACCTTGAGGCCCTTGCGCGCGTTGAAGGTGTCGGCCTTGTCCCACCACATGCCGTCGCCCAGGGCGAAGGCGGCGCGGTAGCGGGTCATCACATCCTCCGGCGCCACGGCGAGGTCGGCGCGCAGCTTGTCGAGGGTCCACTCCTCCTTCTGGAAGGTGCGGCCGGTGACGCGCTCGACCACCGCCGCCAGCTGGCCGTAGGAGATGGTGTCGCCCGCCACGAACACCACCTCGTTGGCGATCCGGGGCTCGGTCATGAGGATTTCGGTCGTCAGCTTGCCCACGTCCTCCGGCGTCGTCACCGTGACCTTGGTCTCCCAGCTGCCGAGGCCGTGAATGGTGCCACGGTCGAGGTTGACCACGTCGAAGGACGGCTCGAACAGGAAGCTGGTGAACATGCCGGTCGAGACGATGACCCACTCCACGGCCGCCTGCGCGCGCAGGAGCTGGCGCACCTCGTACTGCTCGTCGAACACCGGCTGACCGCTGCCGCGCCCGACGATGTCGTAATCAACGCCGAACTGCCACGGGAAGTAGCGCTTGACGCCCGCCTTCATCACGGCGCGCGTGATCCGCAGCTGGGTGCCCGGCCCGGCGACGAACCCGGTGCAGTTGAGCACGGTGCGGTAGCGGCTGAACAGCGCGGCCAGCGCGTCCTCGTCGGCGCCGAGATCGAAGCCGATGACCTCGACGCCGAGCGCCCGCAGCTCCTCCAGGTTGGCCTTGTCCTGCGCGGTCGGGCTCTGCACCATCTGGGGCGAGACCAGCGCGGCGAGCGGCTGGCCCGCCGCCCGGACCCGGGGCGCAAGCGCCCGCAGCACCGCCATGCCCAGCTGGCCGGCGCCCAGCACCAGCATGTCGCGCAGATCGACTTTTCCGTTTTCCGTCGTCATTTGCCTGTTTCCTTTCGATTGGATTTGTTCGCACCGGCCCGCGCGTCACGCGGCCTGGTTGATGACGTTGACCTGGCAGAATTCGGCGAGGCCCAGCTCGGTCCACTCGACGCCGATGCCGGACTGCTTCGCCCCTGCCAGCGGCACCTCGGGGCCGAAATTCAGGTGCTGGTTCACCCAGACCGTGCCGGACTGCATCCGCTCCGCCAGCGCCCTGGCGCGGGCGGCGTCCCCGGACCAGACCGAGCCGCCAAGGCCGAAGTCGCTGCGGTTGGCCCGGCTCAGCGCCTCCTCGCCGTCCGCGACCCGGATGATCGGCAGGACGGGGCAGAACTGCTCCTGCGCGACCAGTTCGCTCGCATCGTCGATGTCGCGCACCACGGTCGGGCGGACGAAATAGCCCGGCCCTTCGACCACCGTGCCGCCCGCGATCACGCGGCCGTCGCGATGGGCCACCTCGATGAAGTGCTTCGCCTTTTCGAACTGCTGGCGGTTCTGGAGCGGCCCGAAGCGGGAGGACGGGTCATGGCCCGGCCCGACGATCGCCTCGCGGGCCCGGCGCGCCACCGCCTCGCTGAAGGCGTCGTAGATCGCATCGGCGACGTAGACGCGCTTGATGGCAAGGCAGGCCTGGCCGGTGTTGAAGAAGGCAGCGTTGAAGATGCGCTCCGCCGTCTCCTCGATGTTCACGTCGTCGAGCACGATCGCAGCGTCGTTGCCGCCCAGCTCCAGCGTCAGGCGCTTCAGCGTCGGTGCCGCGCTCGCCATGATCCGCCGCCCGGTCGCCGTGGACCCGGTGAAGGTGACCTTGGCGATATCCGGGTGGGAGGTGAGCAGGTCGCCGAGGTCGTTCTGGTCGGTGATGACGTTGAGCACGCCGGCGGGCAGGATGCCGGCCGCCAGTTCGCCGATCATGAGGGTGAGGATCGGCGTGGTCGGCGCGGGCTTCATCACCATGGTGTTGCCCGCCATCAGCGCGGGCGCGATCTTCGCCGCCGGGATGAGCAGCGGGAAGTTCCAGGGGCTGATCCCCGCTACCACGCCGAGCGGGCGGTGGCGCAGCTCGACCCGGCCGCCCGAGACGCCGAAGGCCTTGTGGGGCAGCCTCAGACCCGCAAAATTGCGGATGAAGGCGATGGAATAGTCCACCTCGTCCGCCGCCTCGCGGCGCGGCTTGCCCTGCTCGGCCACCATGGTGTCGATGAAGGCGTCACGGTGCTGGGCCATGGCGTCGGCCAGCGCCTGCAGCCGCTCGCTGCGCGCCTCCCAGCCGAGGGCATCCCACGCGGGCTGGGCCTTTTTGGCGGCCGCGATCGCCGCTTCCGCCTGCGCCCGGGAGGCGCGGGCCACCGTCGCGAACACCTCGCCCGTGGCGGGATTGATGACGTCGAGGGTGTGGTCGCCCTCCACCAACGCGCCGTCGATCAGTAATCTGGTTCCGAATTTCATGTGAATGACTCCAATGGGAGGGCGCCCCCGGGCCTCGGCCGGAAGCGCCGGGGCAGGGTTATTTCCGGTGGGTGGCGAGCCCGCTGCCGTGCTCGCGGATGATGCGCCAGCCCGCGGCGGAGCGGCGCCAGACCAGGCTCGACATGGTGTGCGCCTGGCCCTCCTCGCCCTCGGCGGTCACGTAGGACGTGATGAACTGCACGCTCATGGCCGCCAGATCGCCGGAGATCACCGTGCGCGGCGTGCCGACCATGACGTTGGTGAGCCGCTTGAGCTGCGGCACCACCTCGTCCCAGATCGCCGCATACTGGGCCGCGGTCAGGTTGACGCGCCGCTCCGGGTCAAAGTCGTCGAAGAACTGGGTGTCGTCGGACGTCCAGTCGTAGAAGCGCTCGAGGCGTCCCCGAAAGGTGAACGGCTCCTCGGCGGTATGACGCCAGCCGGTCTCCACCCAGTCCCGGACAATCGCCTCCAGAATTTCGAGGTCCGAAGTCCCGGTTTTGTTGCTATCGTTGCCATGCTGCACTTTTTCTCTCCTCGTGAGAAAGCACGAGAGGCGACCCGCTTCGGGCCCCGATCCGCTCTCGCCCGATCCCCTCTCGTCGGGGTGCATATGGCCGTCGGGCCCGCAGGATTAAGAGCGGCGAACCCAATTTGATTATTCATCGAAAATGAACAATAATGGGGTGCAGCGCGCGGGGTTACAGGGAAAACCGAGCCGGGGAGCGCAGGAATGGATCGATTTCAGGCAATGAACACCTTCACCCGCGTGGTCGAGACCGGAGGCTTCAAGCGCGCCGCCGAGACGCTGCGCGTCCTGCCCTCCACAGTCACCAAGACCATCCAGGACCTGGAGGCGCATCTGGGCGTGCAGCTGCTGCACCGGACGACACGGGCCATCAGTCTCACCGAGGCGGGGCTGCGCTACTACGACAGCTGCAAGGCGATCCTGCGGGATCTCCAGGCCGCCGAGAGCGCGCTTACCGGGACCGGCGGCGCGATCCGGGGCGCCATCCGGGTGGGCACGACCGCCTCGCTCGCGCGCCGCTTCATCATTCCGGCCCTGCCCCGCTTCGCCGCGCGCTATCCGGACATCGACATCGACCTGCATCTGAGCGACGCGGTGGTCGATCTCGTTCAGGGCGGCATCGACTGCGTCATCCGGGCGGGCGAGCCGCAGCCCTCCAGCCTCATCCTGCGCCGCCTTGCCACCTTCCACTGGTATGTGTGCGCCTCGCCCGACTATCTCGAACGGCACGGCACGCCCGCCAGCCTCGCCGACCTGCGCGGGCATGTGGCGGTGGGCTACGCCGACAGCCGGACGGGCCGCGCCACCAGCTGGACCTTCCGGGACGGCGCGGAGATCACGTCGGTCCCGATGACCGCCCATGTCACCGTCAACGACACGGACGCCTACATCGCGGCGGGCATCGCCGGGCTCGGCCTCATCCGCGCCGCCAGCTACATGGTGCACAAGCCCCTGACGGAGGGCCGCCTCGTCCGGCTGCTGACCGATCTAGAAGCGCCGACGGACCCGCTCTCCGTGCTCTATCCCCAGAGTCGCCACCTCTCGCCCGCCGTCCGCGCCTTCATCGACTGGTGCATCGAGGTCATCGGCGAAGAGGCGGCGGGCTGGTAGCGACGGAGACACGGCTTCGCACCCCGGGGGCGGGCTCGGGATGGGCAGGGAAAGAAGGGGGATGAAGGGGGGTGGTGCACCCGACACGATTCGAACGTGTGGCCTTTGCCTTCGGAGGGCAACGCTCTATCCAGCTGAGCTACGGGTGCATCCCCGGTCGAACGGCCTTCCGTTATCAGAAGAAGGGCCGTTCGGCCAAGCAGAATTTTGCGGCCAGGGCGACTTGCCGATCGCGGCCTACTTCACCTTGCCGTTCCTGGCGGCATCCTTGCCGCCTTCCTTGGCACCTTCCTTGGCGGGCGGCGTATAGGCCTCGAACTCGCCCAGACCGCAGGTCGCGCCCGGCATACGGGCGGTGGTGTTGAGCACGGTGATGGTGTCAACGCTGCACAGCCGGTTGATCGAGGTGCGGTGGCTGAACGCCTTCTCGAAGCCCAGCTGCGGGCACCGGTAAGGCAGGCGGTTGCGCCAGATCTTGCCGCCCTTCATGTGGAACAGGATGGTCTGATCATCCAGCACTTCCGAGCGGTCGATGCGGATGAGGTCGATGCAATCCACCTTCTGGGGGCCCGGCTTGGCGTCCGGGGCAGCGCTCGACGCGGCCGCAGGCGCGGCGGCCTCCTGCGCGACGGCAACGCCGCCGGCCGCCACCGCAACCCCAAGCGCCAGAGGGACAACCCGCAGAAAACCGGAATACGGCTTTGCCATGTCAACTCCCCTTACATCCACGCCCGCCTGTTCAGGCTGCCCAGGCTTTTCAGTCTGCCCAAGCTTTTCAGTCTGTCCAGGCTGTCCAGTCTGCCTTGTTTTCCTGAACGCTGGGTTTTCCTGAATGCGGGCACCTCTCCCAAATTCGTGGAAATGCTACGTCCGCGCAACTGAACGCGGGCTGAACACCCCGAAGGCGCGGGGGAGCGAAGGCCCCCGGCCTCCCCTATTCCGCCGCCTGACGCGCCCGCGCCGCGCGGCGGGCCGGTGCGGCAGGCCCGCCGAAGGCCGCCTTCTCGGGCCATTCGCACAGATCATTGATGGGGCACTTGCCGCATTCGGGGCTGCGCGCCTTGCAGACATAGCGCCCGTGCAGAATCAGCCAGTGGTGGGCATGGCGGCGGTAGGGCTTGGGCAGCACCTTCATCAGCCCCAGCTCCACCGCCAGCGGCGTCTTGCCCGGCGCCAGACCGGTGCGGTTGGAGACGCGGAAGATGTGGGTATCGACGGCGCAGGTCTCCTCCCCGAAGGCCACGTTCAGCACCACATTGGCGGTCTTGCGGCCAACGCCCGGCAAGGCTTCAAGTGCGGCGCGGTCGCGCGGAACCTCGCCGCCATGCTCGCGTACCAGAATTTCCGACATGGCGATGACATTGGCCGCCTTGGTGTTGAACAGACCAATGGTCTTGATGTGCTGCTTCAGCCCCTCCAGCCCCAGCTCCAGCATCTGCCGGGGCGTCGAGACCTTGGCGAAGAGCGCCCGCGTCGCCTTGTTCACGCCCACGTCCGTCGCCTGCGCCGACAGGGCAACGGCGACCAGAAGGGTATAGGGATTGGTGTATTCCAGCTCGGTCCGGGGTTCGGGATTGGCGGCCGACAGACGGCGGAACATCTCTTCGATCGTGGAGGGTTTCATTGTCGCAACCAGCTACCCTTGGTTTGAAGCCCCGGCGCAGTGAGGTATCATGAAGCACATGATCGGTCATACCCTGTTCCTCAACCTGCGGCTATACCCGCACCGGTCGCTGACCGTGCGGCAGTTCAAGCGCCTGATGGCGGTCGTTGCCGTCATAACCGCCCTCAGCGCCTTGCGTTTTCTGGTGCTCGGCGCCTGGCCGGTCGCCTTCTTCTTCCTGCTGGACGCTGCGCTGCTCTACGCTGCATTCCGCCTCAACTACGCCTCCGCCAAGGAATACGAGGAAGTGCAGCTGGACGAGGACGCATTGCTGGTGCGTCGGGTGACCGCCCGCGGCAAGGAGGAGCAGATCCGCTTCGAGCCCTACTGGGTGCGCCTCGAACTGGAAACCTTCGGCGAGGACGAGAACAAGCTGTGGCTGCGCTCCCACGGACAGCGCCTGCTGCTCGGCCGCTTCCTGACGCCCGAGGAACGCCGCGAGATCAAGGCCGTGATCGAGGACGGCCTCGCCCGCCGCGACCAGGCGCTGCGATACGCCTGAGGGTCGCCCTGCCGTTTTTCGCTGGAGGGTCGCGACCCCTCCTGGCAGCCTCCCGTTCGATTTGAAGGGGCGCGGGGATCACGACCCCCGCAAAACCCCTGAAACCCGATCAGCCAATCACAGCCCCAGCACGTCGTTCATGCTGTACCGCCCCGGCTTCTGCCCGGCGAGCCACAGCGCGGCGCGCACCGCCCCCCGGGCGAAGATGGCGCGGGACTGGGCGTGGTGGGAGAGGGTCAGCACCTCGTTCTCGGCGGCAAAGAGGACGCTGTGGTCGCCGGGGACCGAGCCGCCGCGCAGGGTCGCAAAGCCGATGTCCCCCGGCTTGCGCGCGCCGGTGATGCCATCCCGCACCCGCACCGACTTCTCCTCCAGATCGACGCCGCGCCCTTCGGCGGCGGCGCGGCCCAGCAGCAGCGCGGTGCCGGAAGGGGCGTCCACCTTGTGGCGGTGGTGCATTTCGAGGATCTCGATATCCCAGTCGTCGCCCAGCCGGGCGGCCGCCTGACGGACCAGCGCCGCCAGCAGGTTGACGCCGAGGCTCATGTTGGCGGACTGGAGCACGGCCTGCGCCTGCGCCGCTGCGTCAATGGCGGCGTGGTGGCTGGCATCGAGCCCGGTGGTGCCCACCACCAGCGGCTTGCCCAGCGCCAGCGAGGCCGCCAGCGCCGCGGGCGCGGAGAAGTCGATGAGCACGTCGCACCCGGCCGCCACAGCGGCAGCATCATCGCGAATCGCCACATCCGAGCCGTGCAGGATCGGCTGGCCGACCGACGGGTGCCCCGCCCGCTCGATCGCCCCGGCAAGAACCGCCTGCGGCTCCGCCGCAACCGCCTCGGCCAGGGCATGACCCATCCGCCCCGCCGCCCCGATGATGCCGATTCGAATCCCCATTGCCCTTCTCCCGTTTGAAGCCTCGTGCCGGCAGGGTTAAAAGCAGCGCATGGCAAAGTACAGATCGATCGTTGTGCTGACCGGCGCGGGCATCTCGGCGGAGTCCGGCATCCCCACGTTCCGGGGCGCGGACGGCCTGTGGGAAGGCCACCGCATCGAGGACGTGGCAACGCCCGAAGCCTTCGCCCGCAACCCCCGGCTGGTGCACCAGTTCTACAACATGCGCCGCGCCGCCCTCAAAACCGTGGAGCCCAACCCGGCCCACAAGGCTCTGGCCCGGCTGGAGCAGGCGTTCGACGGCGAGATGCTCATCGTCACCCAGAACGTGGACGACCTGCACGAACGGGCGGGCTCGAAGAACGTGCTGCACATGCACGGCGAACTGCGGAAAGCCTGGTGCCTCGGCTGCGACGGCCGCACCCGCTGGGAGGAGGACATCCACGAGACCAGCCGCTGCCCGCACTGCGCCCGCGAGGGCCGGCTGCGCCCGGACATCGTCTGGTTCGGCGAGATCCCCTACCAGATGGACCGCATCGACGAAGCACTCTCCGGTTGCGACCTGTTCGTCTCCATCGGCACCTCGGGCAACGTGTACCCGGCCGCCGGTTTCGTCGCCCTCGTGCGCCATTTCGGACGCGCCCATACGGTCGAACTCAACCTCGACCCCTCGGAATGCAGCCGCATGTTCCACGAAACCCGCCACGGCCCGGCCTCGCAACTGGTGCCCGCGTTCGTGGAGGAAGTGCTGGGGCCCTGAGTGAGGCTGTTTTTCTTGCAGGGGGTCTATAACCCCCTGCACCCCCATTCGTTTTGAAGGGCCGCGCCCTTCATCACACGCACGGCCCGATATGACCGATCATGATAAAGGGCCGTGTCCTTCATCACGCGCACGGCCCATTGGATCGAATGGGAGGTGCAGGAGGGGCAAGCCCCTCCTGCAAAAAACCCGATAACACCCCCCTCACTCCACCGACGCTTCGATGCGCTCCATGTCTTCGTCCGAGAGGCCGAAGTGGTGCCCGGCCTCGTGGACGAGCACGTGCACCACGATATCCTCCAGCGATTCGCCGGTTTCGGCCCAGTAGTCGAGGATGGGGCGGCGGTAGAGGAAGATGATATCCGGCAGCGCGCCGGACAGGCTGACCGACTTCTCGCCGACCGGGTAGCCCTGGTAGAGGCCGAGGATATCGAAGGGTGTTTCCAGCCCCATCGAGTCCATCACGTCCTCGTCGGGGAAGTCCTCCACCTTCAGCACCACGTCTGTCAGCCAGCCGCGAAAGGGGTCGGGCAGGCGCTCCAGCGCCGCGCGGGCGATGGCTTCGATATCGGCCAGAGCCGGAGGATAGGTTGGGCGTTCCATACCGTATGCAGATATGGTGCCGGTGCGGTTTCCGCAACGCGCGTTTGCGGCGGGGGAAACAAAGGGAGGAGCCAATGCAGGAAAAGCTGACTGAGGCCGAGCGGGAGAAGGCGCTGGCGGCGCTGGCGGCGTGGACCTACGACCCGGCGCGGGACGGCATTGCCCGCAGCTTCCGCTTCAAATCGTTCAATGCCGCCTTCGGCTTCATGACCCGGGTGGCGCTGGCGGCGGAGAAGCGGGACCATCACCCGGAATGGTTCAACGTCTACAACCGGGTCGACATCTTCCTCACCTCCCACGACGTGAAGGGCCTGTCCGGGCGGGACGTGGACCTGGCGCAGGCCATCGACCGCATCGCGGCCGCCGAGGGCGCGGCGAACGGCTAGCGGGGAGCGGCGCGGCCAGAAACAACAAAGGCGCCGGCGGATCTTCGTCCGTCCGGCGCCTTGCCGATCGTCAGGCGGGGCCGCCTATCAGCCGTTCGGCCGGGCCAGAACCCCGTTGATGACGTGAATGACGCCATTGGAGGCGGGGATGTCCTTGGCCACCACGGGGGCGTTGTTGACCTGCTCCTGCGGACCACGCACGTAGACAAGCGTGTTGCCGCCCAGCGCCATGCCCAGATGCGGGCTGGCGCTCCAGCTGTCGGAGGTGATCGCACCCGGCAGGATGTGTTCGGTGATCAGCGCGGCCAGACGCCCCTTGTTCTGGGGCTGGAGAAGCTGCTCCACCATGCCGGCCGGCAAGGCGGAGAGCGCCTCATTGGTCGGCACGAACACCGTGAAGGGCCCGTGGCCATCCAGAACCGGCGCCATGCCCGACCGTTGCAGCATGGTGGCAAAGAGACTGTAATCAGGCGAGCTGTTGATGACTTCGAGAACGTCACCCCGCTCGACTGTGGCCGACGTGGCCTTGACGGGCGTCGCGGCCTCTTGCGCCTGGGCCGAAGACACAACGCCAAGCAGACATAAGGCAATGGCACCAGAGGGAGCCAGAATTTTCAACATGGACTGACCTTAACGAACCTATCACAAAGGACGGACATCTGCTGTCCAATACGCAGACAAAAGACAGACGCCGACGCCTACGCGTAACGCAACACTAGCGTCCCGGTTGCATTGGCAGCATTGCCGATGCGCCGAGACGACCGAACAATTCGGCGTTCCGTTTAAACTTTCTACGGACATTTTCAAGAATGGAGAATTAAAAGAAATTTTAAGACTGACGATTTAATTTTTCAGACTGTCCCATAATAAAAACAAAGTCGCCGGACAAATCGTTGCTCCTAGCATCCTTCCTGACAAACTGCGTTTCTACCCGCCGCGTGGTCCTGTGGCCGATTGACGCGAGGAGCGAACCCGGCTTTTACCGGTTGTCATGACAGCCTTGCGACGGAATCCCGCCGGTGGAGGATACGCCCCGATGAAAGCCCTCAGCCTGTTCAGCCTCGCCGCGATGCTGGCAACCGTCGCGTTGCCCGCCGAGGGCCGGGTACTGGTCAGTGCGGTCGAGCCGACGGCGCAGGCGGGCACCGTTCTGGTGGAAGTCACGCACCTGAACGCCAGCGGCGCGGCCGAGGAGGGCCGCTTCCCCGAGCGACTCGCCGCCACGCTGGAGGTGGCCGGCCGCCGCCTGGCGGTGGAGCTGGTACGGGCCGCCGGCAGCCCGGAGGCAGCGACCGTGCCGCCGGGCCAGTTCGCCCAGGCGCGCTACACGCTTGCGCTGCCCGCCGGGGCAGCAACGGGCGCCACCGCCCTGCTGCGGCTTCAGGGTACGCAGGAGGCCGCCGCCGCGCCCCCGGCCCTCGCCTTCACCGTGCCGGCAGCGACCGCCCTGGCGGCGCGCGAGGAGGCCCCCGGCGAAACCCGGGCCGCCGCCGCAACCGCTGCCCCCTCACCGGCGCCGACGCTTGTCCCGACCCTTGCCGCCGGGCCCGATCCGCGCCCGACGGCGGACAACCGCTACATCGGCAACCTGTCCAGCTACGCCCCCATCTATGCGGTGTACGGCCCCGGCACCAACACGGAGATCCGCATCCAGCTCAGCTTCAAGTACCAGCTGTTCGGCGACCCCGGCGCGGTGGGCCCGGGCCACTCCCTGCTGAACGGCATTCATCTGGGCTACACCCAGCGGATGTTCTGGGACTGGAGCGCCCGCTCCTCCCCCTTCCGCAACATCGATTTCATGCCGGAGCTGTTCTACCTGATCCCGGCGCAGCAGGTGGCGGACGGGCTCGCGCTCGGCGGCCAGTTCGGCATCCGCCACGCCTCCAACGGACGCGACGGCGCAGACTCCCGCAGCATCAACACTCTCTACGTGCAGCCGGTGGCCACCGCCCGCCTCGGCGGCGGCCGCCACCTCTCCGTCGGGCCGCTGTTCGAGGTCTATGTGGGCAGCCTGGAGGACAACCCGGACATCAAGCGCTACCGGGGCAACACGGGCCTGTTCCTGGAAGTGGGCGACGAAGACGGCGTGCGGCTCTCCACCAACACCCGCTTCAGCGTCCAGTCCGGCCGGGGGTCGATCGACGCCGAACTGTCCTTCCCGTTCGACCGGATCATCGACTCCAGCCTGAACCTTTACCTGTTCGGCCAGGCCTTCACCGGCTACGGCGAGAACCTGCTGGACTACGACCGGCGCGACACCCGCTTCCGAATCGGCGTCGCCATCGTGCGCTAGGTCGCTGTGTGCGAGGATGACAGGCGCCAGGCCGCGCTTTCCGCCTCCGCCTGCCCGGCGCCCGGCCGCTGCCACACCGTGACGAGCCCGGCCGACACCACCGGCCGGGCCGTGCCCGCCAGCACCCGGTCGAACGCCTCCGTGTCGCACGCGGGCAGGCGGCGGATGAAGGCGAGCAGTTCCTCCGCATTGTCCACCGAGCGGGGGATGACCAGCCGCTGCCGCCCCGCCATCACGTAGACGAACAGCCCGTCCGCCCCGCCCGCCGCCGTCACCGGACGCAGCGCGATCTGGCTGATGTCGTCCCACGCCAGCGCCTCCTCGCCCCGCTGGGGCCAGACCAGAACCAGATGGTCTTCGGTGAACAGAACGGTCTCGCGCCGGGGGCGGCGGCGGAGCAACGGAGCCAGTCGGCCCAGAAAGGATACGAGGCGGCCCGGTTTCATGGTTTCAAATCCGCTCGATGCGTTCCTACATACATGTTGTAGGGCGCACCTGCCTGCCAGGCCAGGAGGAACACAACCATGCCGAAAGACCAGGCTTCCGCCACCCCTCCCCTGCCGGAGATCCCCATGATCGACGTGGCAGACGAGGCGGGCAACGCCGCGGCGGTCGATCAGGGCTTCTGGGACAAGGTGCGCCGCCTCGCCGGCCGCCTGCCGTTCGCCGATACGCTGGTGGCCGCCTGGTTCTGCGCGCGCGACCCCGAGACGCCGCCCCGGGTGCGGGCGATGCTGCTGGGGGCGCTGGCCTATTTCGTGATGCCCATCGACCTGATCCCCGACTTCCTGCTGCATCTGGGCGGCTTCACCGACGATGCGGCCGTGCTCGCCACCGTGATCGGGCTGGTGGGCGCCAACATCAAGCCCCGCCACCGGGCCGCCGCCCGCAAGGCGCTGGACCTGCCGCCGCTGCCGGAGGAGGAGGCACCCATCCTCGCCGAGCCGCCAAAGCGGAAAAAGCGATTCGGCCTGTTCTGAGGCTCACGCCTCGGGAGACGCACCGGCGGACAGACGGGCGGACGCCGTGCCTGCGCGGGCGGAGCGGGCCGCCACCGCCTCGCGGTGCGCGATGTAGATGGTGGCGCACAGAATGACCGCGCCGCCCAGATAGGTGAAGCCGTCAACCGGGTCGCCAAAGCCGACGGTGCCGATGAGAATGACCAGCCCGAAGCGCACGAAGTCATAGGGCAGCACCGCCGTCGCCTCAGCCAGGGCAAAGGCCTTCACCGTGCCGGACTGGCCGATGGCGGCGGTCAGCCCCACCCCCGCCAGCACGAGCAGCTCATGCCCGCTCGGCCACTTCCAGTAGGGCAGCGCCAGCAGCAGCGAAGGCGGCAGCATCAGCACGAACGACCAGGTGACAATCGCCAGCGACGACTCCGTGCGCGAGAGCTGCTTCATGGCGATGATGGAGAACGCCGTCGCCACCGCCGAGAGCAGCGCCGCGCCAATGCCGGGCGTCAGCGGCACATGGCCGGGGCGCACCACGATCAACATGCCGATGAAGCCCACCACAAGCGCCGCGATCCGCCGCCAGCGAACCCGCTCGCCCAGAAACAGAATGGCCGCCAGCGTGGCGAACAGCGGAATGGTGTAGTTGATGGCCATGACCGTGGCCATCGGCGCATTGGCCACCGCATAGAACACGGCAAAGGTGGCGATCACGCCCGAGGTCGCCCGCCGCACATGCGCCCCGAAACGGGAGGTGGCCAGCGCCGCCCAGCCGCCCGCCGCCACCGAGGGCAGCAGAATGAGAAGCCCGAGCAGGTTGCGATAGAACACCACCAGAAACGCATGCATGGTCTCGCTGGCCAGCCGCACGAACCCCCACAGGGCCGCAAACGCCACGCACGCCACGATCATCCACGCGGGCGCGCGCATGTGGGCAGGCAGGCGGGAGACCAGAAAATCCACAGCAACCGTCTCTTGCAGACGCGGGCACCCAACGCCCGCGACGCGCATCGCTTAGGCCCGAAGGCGCGGAAAGGAAAGAGCCCCCGGAAGGGACTCTCCGTGAAGAAAAGTGTTTTAACCGCAGGGGGATTTTTTCGCAGGGGACCTGGTCCCCGGCACCCCGTTCGGTTTTGCGGCGGCGTCTCCGGAGGGCGCTGGAAACACGTCCGTTTGAATTTTCTTGATGAATCGGGGCGCCCCCGGTCATTCGGCCCGGTCATTCGGGATGAGCCCCAAAAAACGAAAGGGGTGCAGGGGTCCGAGACCCCTGCAAAAAAACAGTCCTTCAAAAAGGAGAAAACCCTCAGCCGTCGATCAGGCGGGACAGCCGGTCGAGATCCGCTTCCAGCTCGCTGTCGGTGGTGCGGAGTTCCTCGATGCGCTTGACGGCGTGCATGACGGTGGTGTGGTCGCGCCCGCCGAACTTGCGGCCGATTTCGGGCAGCGAGCGGGGTGTCAGGCGCTTGGCGAGGTACATGGCCACCTGCCGGGGCCGGGCGATGTCGCGGGCGCGGCGGGCCGAGAGCAGGTCGGACAGCTTCACCTTGTAGTAGTCGGCGACCTTGCGCTGGATGTCGTCGATGGTGATTTTGCGGTCGTTGGCGCGCAGCACGTCCGCCAGCACCTGCCGGGCGAAGTCCAGCGTGATCGGGTGGCCGATGAGCGAGGCGTGGGCGGCGACGCGGTTGAGCGCCCCTTCCAGCTCGCGCACGTTGGAGGTGATCTTGCGGGCGAGGAAGTCCAGCACGTCGGGCGTGACCATGACGCCCGGCATGGCTTCCGCCTTGGCGTGCAGGATGTTGAGTCGCAGTTCGTAGTCGGTGGGGTTGATGTCCGCTACCAGGCCCCACTGGAGGCGGGAGCGCACTCGCTCCTCGATGCCTTCCAGGTCATAGGGGCTGCGGTCCGCCGAGATGACGAGGCGTTTGCCGTCGTCGATCAGGGCGTTCATGGTGTGGAAGAATTCTTCCTGGGTCGATTCCTTGCCGGCGATGAACTGTACGTCGTCGATCATCAGCACGTCGACGCTGCGGAATCGCTGCTTGAAGGAGATGGTGTCCTTGTGGCGCAGGGCGGCGAGGAACGCCACCATGAACTTCTCCGCCGACAGGTAGACCACCTTGGCATCCGCCTTCTGCTGGCGCACGGCCCAGCCGATGGCGTGCATGAGGTGGGTTTTGCCGAGGCCGACGCCGCCGTGCAGGAACAGCGGGTTGAAGTTGATCGGCCCGCCCTCGGCCACGCGGCGCGCGGCGTTGTAGGCGAACTCGTTGGACTTGCCGATGACGAATCGCTCGAAGGTGAACCGCTCCTCGAGGCGGGCGCCCAGTTCGGGCTCCTCGATGGCGGGATCGACCACGACGGTATCGTTGGCGTGGGAGTCGTTGGCGGGGAAGGCGGCCGAGGATTCGACCCGCATGGCCGGGGCGACCACCAGGCGCACCGAGCGGATGCCCGGCACGTAGAACGACCACAGCGCCCGCAGACGCTCGGCGAAGTGGCTTTTCACCCAGTCGCACATGAAGTGGGTGGGCAGGCTCAGCAGTACATCGCTGCCTTCCACGCCCACATAGGCGATCGGTTTCAGCCAGCTCTCGAAGGTGCGTTCACCATACTCGGCCCGCAGCACGTCGCGAATCGTCTGCCACGGATCGCCGGTATGAGCCGCATGCCCTCCAAGATCCCCGTTCATTTGCCCCTCTTTATGCCTCAGCACACGCCTCGCGGGTCTCGACGCGCAAGCCGCTTGCCCCTGCGACCTGCCCGCGTTCCTGTCCCGCAGAGAGGAAGATTTCTTGCCCCTGAAGGTTCCGGGGACAAAAAAGAACGCGCGTAAAAATGGATTTAAGTGTACTTCTCAGCACCCGTATCTCAAGAATTCGAAGCAATCAGAACGGATGCCGGAAGTTGGGCCGGCACAAAGATTTAGAACAATCTATTGCTCCGAATCCCGTTCTTCTTCGGATTTTCGAAGAATACGCGTTGCCCCGAATCTCGATAGATCGGACTTTAGCCAGCGCCACCCGCCTCCACAAGGCCATGCACAAGCCGCTCCGGCAAATAATTTCGTTGACAGCCTGCCCCCTCGATGCGGCCGGATTCCGCAGGGACTCGGCTAAAGTCCTGAAATTATTACGCTCGCGCTACGTCTCGATTCGCCCAACGATGCGGGAGACTCCAGAACGCACAAAGCCCCGAGCCGTTGCCGGCCGGGGCCATGTCTTGGCGCTGCTGCGCGACGCGCGGAAGCCCGGAGCCCCCGCAGTCGAGGCTTAGCCCAGAGCGCGGACGCGATGCGTCAGGCGCGAAATGCGACGCGCAACCGTGTTCTTGTGCATGACGCCCTTGGAGACGCCACGCTGCAACTCCGGCTGAGCCGCCTTCAGAGCCGCCTCGGCGGCGCTCTTGTCGCCGCTGGCGATGGCAAGCTCGACCTTCTTCACGAACGTACGGATGCGGCTGACGCGCGCCTTGTTGATCTCCGCGCGACGAGCGTTGCGGCGGATGCGCTTACGCGCCTGCGGTGTGTTGGCCATCTCTCGTCCTCAGCCAATAGAATAATCAATGCGTCGGGCGCTGCCCGACACGAGCGGGCGGCTTATGGCAGAGTCGCGCCCCCCGGTCAACAGGAGGGGCGCGAGTCCGCCTAAATTTTACCGATTCTTGAAGTTCGGCTTACGTTTTTCCATGAACGCGGCCATGCCTTCCTTGCTGTCCTCGGTGGCGAACAGGCCGTGGAACAGCCGGCGCTCGAATCGCATACCCTCGGAGAGGGTGGTCTCGTAGGCGCGGTTGACCATCTCCTTCACCGCCAGAACGGTCGGCCGCGAGTAGGCGGCGATCTCGGCGGCGATCTTCAGCACTTCCTCGACCAGCGATTCGGTCGGGAAGATGCGGGCGACCAGGCCCATCTCCAGCGCTTCCCTGGCGTCGATCATGCGGCCGGTGAGGCACATGTCCATCGCCTTGGCCTTGCCGACGAAGCGGGTGAGCCGCTGCGTGCCGCCCGCGCCGGGGCTGACGCCCAGCTTGATCTCCGGCTGGGAGAACTTGGCGTTCTCGCCCGCGTAGGCGATGTCGCACATCATGGCGAACTCGCAGCCGCCGCCCAGCGCATAGCCGTTCACCGCCGCCAGAACCGGCTTGCGGCAGCGGGTGATCTCCTCCCACGTCGAGGTGATGAAGTCCTCCAGATAGACATCGGAGAAGGTCTTCTTCGCCATCTCCTTGATGTCCGCGCCGGCAGCGAAGGCCTTTTCCGAGCCGGTGAGCACAATGCAGCCGATGGCGTCATCCGCCTCGAAGGCCCGCAGCGCCTCGGTCAGCTCGGTGGTGAGCTTGATCGACAGGGCGTTCAGCGCCTCCGGGCGGTTGAGGCGGATCAGGCCAACCGCGCCATGGGTCTCAACGATCAAAGTTTCGTAGCTCAAGGGATGACTCCTCCGCTTCTCTCTTCCTTTTTCCCAGCGAACCACATGCCCCACCCCCGCCCCAAGGGCCAGATGTGATAAGGCACAGTTTTCCTGCAAAAATCCCCAGGGGAGGCCCGGCGGGGCCGGCGATTCGGACCCGGAAACCTAGTCGGCCGGCTCCCGCAGCAGCCGCACCCGGGTTCCCTCCGCCCCGCCCGCGTAATCGAGGATGAGCTGCTCGTCCCCCCGGCGGTAGACCTGGCGGCTGCCGCGCGACTCGGCGAGCGTCCAGCCAAGCCCGGCCAGCGCCCCGGCGTAGTAGGCCTCCGCCTGCTCCCGCGCCACCGCCCCTTCCAGCACGGTCTCGACGATGCTGCCTTCCTCCTTGTCGAAGGTCAGGCGCGAATCGGCCACCTCCGCCAGCCCCGGCATCAGCGGCACATCGAACCCCTCAAGCAGCGGCGCGCCCGCCAGGGACGCCAGAACCGCAAGCACCATCCTCATCCGGCAAGCTCCTCAACGCTGGCAGTGGGCACAGTAGAAGGTGGAACGCCCGCCTTGCACAATACGGGAAACGGGCCGGGCGCAGCGGCGGCAGTCCTCCGCCTCGCGGCCGTAGACCTGCCAGCTGTGCTGGAAGTAGCCAAGCTCGCCATCCACCTGCACATAGTCCCGCAGCGACGAGCCGCCCGCCTCGATCGCCCGCAGCAGCACGGCGCGAATCTCCGCCACCAGCGCCTCCAGCCGGTCCGGCGTCAGGGTGCCCGCGGGCGCGCACGGGTCGATTCCCGCCCCGAACAGCGCCTCGCACACATAGATATTGCCAAGGCCCGCCACCACGCGCTGGTCCAGCAGCGCCAGCTTGATGGGCGTGATCCTGCCCGCGAGCCGGGCCGCCAGCCCCTCGGCGTTGAATGCGTTGCCCAGCGGCTCCGGCCCCAGGTGGGCGAACAGCGGATGGCTCGCCAGCCGCTCCTCCCGCTCGATGTCGATGCTGCCGAAGCGGCGGGCGTCGTTCAGCACCAGCCGGTGCCCGTCCTCGGTTTCCCACAGCACATGGTCGTGTTTCTCGGGTGCCTCCGGGTCCACCCGCACCCGGCCGGACATGCCGAGGTGGAGAATCACCACATCCCCCCGGTCGGTGTGGAGCAGCGCATACTTGGCCCGCCGCGTGATGCGGGTGACGACCGCGCCTGTCAGCCGCGCCGCCAGATCGGCGGGAATGGGGCGGCGCAGATCGGGGCGGCGCACCTCGACGCGGGTCACGCGCCGGCCCTCCAGCACCCGCGCCATGCCCCGGCACACCGTCTCCACTTCAGGTAATTCGGGCATACATCCTCACTTGTCTTGCCCCTGCCTTAGTCGCGTGCAATTGCACCCACCGCAAGCCTCCTTTAGAGACGGAGCCATGAGCGAGAAAGTTTCCTACGGCTTCCAGTGGGTGGACCCCGCCGAGAAGACCGAGCGCGTCACCGACGTGTTTCGTCGTGTCGCCCGCAACTACGACATCATGAACGACGTGATGTCGGGCGGCCTCCATCGCCTGTGGAAGGACTATTTCGTCGACAAGGTGCGCCCGCGCCCCGGCGAGCCCATCCTCGACATGGCGGGCGGCACCGGCGACATCGCCTTCCGGCTGGCGCGGCGCGGCGCCGACGTGACCGTCTCGGACATCAACCCGGCCATGCTGGAAGTGGGCAAGGAACGGGCGGCCAAGCGCGGGCTCGATCTCAAGTGGAGCGAGCAGAACGCCGAGAAGCTCACCTTCGATGACGCCAGCTTCTCCGCCTACACCATCTCCTTCGGCATCCGGAACGTGACCGACATTCCCGCCGCCCTTCGGGAGGCGCACCGGGTGCTCAAGATCGGCGGGCGCTTTTTCTGCATGGAGTTCAGCCGGGTGGAGCTGCCGCTGATGGCGCAGGCCTACGACTGGTACTCCTTCAACCTGCTGCCGAGAATGGGCGAGGTCATCGCCAAGGACCGCGAGGCCTACCAGTATCTGGCCGAGAGCATCCGCCGCTTCCCCGACTCCCGCACCTTCGAGCAGATGATTCGGGCGGCGGGCTTCTCCAACGTGCGCTCCCAGCTGATTCTGGGCGGCGTCGTTGCCATTCACTCCGGCTGGAAGGTGTAAGGCGTGACGGCTCAGCTTGTGCATGCCTGGCGCATGTTCAGGTGGGGGCGGATTCTGGCCCGCCACGGCGTGCTGCGCCCGTTCGAGGACATCCAGGATCTCCCCGCCAGCGCACGGCTGCTGGCCCGCCTCGCCCGCGTCGGCTTCAACGTGCCGCCGCGCCCCGAGTACGCCCACGCCTTCGAGGCCATCGGCCCCGCCGCCATCAAGCTGGGGCAGGCGCTCGCCACCCGGCCGGACCTGATCGGCCAGGACGCCGCCCGCGACCTGCAACGGCTTCAGGACAAGCTGCCCGCCTTCCCCTTCGCGCAGGTGAAGGCGACGGTGGAGCGGGAGCTGGGCGGACCGATCGGCCAGTTCTACGCCTCCTTCGACGAGACGCCCATCGGCGCGGCCTCCATCGCCCAGGTGCACAAGGCGGTGACGACCGACGGGCGCACGGTCGCCGTCAAGGTGCTGCGCCCGCACATCGAGGAAATCTTCGCCGAGGCCATCGGCACCTACTTCTGGGCGGCCGCCCGGCTGGAGCGGCTGGGCGGCGAGGCGGCGCGGCTGCGCCCGCGCATCGTCATCGACACCTTCCGCCAGTGGGTTGACCGGGAGCTGGACTTCCGCCTGGAGGCGGCCAACGCCGCCGAGCTGGGCTCGCGCCTCGAGTCGTTCCAGAACTTCCACGTGCCCGCCATCGACTGGGAGCGCACCACCAAACGCGTGCTCACCATGGAGTGGATCGACGGCATCCCGCTCACCGACCGCGCCGCGCTTGAGGCCAGCGGGCACGACCTGAAGGCGCTGGCCGCCACTGTGGTGCGGGTGTTCCTCCAGCAGGCGATCGTGGACGGCTACTTCCATGCCGACTTCCACCACGGCAACCTGTTCATCGACGGCAAGGGCCGGCTGGTGGCCATCGACTTCGGCATCATGGGCCGGCTCGACCGGCTGGGCCGCCGCTATCTGGCCGAGATTCTCTACGGGCTGCTGACGCGCAACTACAAGCGCGTGGCCGAGATCCACTTCGAGGCCGGTTACGTGCCGCCCTACCATTCGGTGGAGGAGTTCGCGACGGCGCTGCGCGCGGTGGGCGATCCCATCCTCGGCAAGCCGGTGAAGGAGATTTCCGTCGGCCGCCTGCTCGAACAGCTGTTCGCCATCACCCGCATCTTCGAGATGCAGACCCAGCCGCACCTGCTGCTGCTGCAAAAGACGCTGGTGATGGTGGAGGGTCTGGCCGCCTCGCTCGACCCCGATGCCAACATGTGGGAAATCGCCGAGCCCTTCCTCAACGGCTGGATCCGCGACGAGCTGAGCCTCGAATCCCGCGCGGCGGACGAGATCATCCGCTTCGTGCGCGACGTGCGCTCCCTGCCGGACGTGGCGCGCCGCCTGATGGCGCAGGTGCCGGTGCAGGGCGCCGCGCCGCCGCTGCCGCCGCTGCCGGAGGAAGAGGGGACCGCGCGCGGCCCCGGCTGGTGGATCGTCGGCCTCGCCATGACCTTCCTTGCGGGTCTTGCGATCGGCTGGCTAGTGTAGAGGCGGCAGGAAGGCGGAAACGGGGCCCATGCACGGCAAGCGCATCCTTCTCATCATCGGCGGCGGCATCGCGGCCTACAAGTCGCTGGACCTGATCCGCCGTCTGCGCGAGCGCGGCGCCACCGTGCGCTGCGTGCTGACCGAAGGGGGCGCGCAGTTCGTCACGCCCCTTTCCGTCTCCGCCCTCTCCGAGCAGCCGGTCTACACCGACCTGTTCAGCCTCAAGGACGAGACCGAGATGGGGCACATCCGCCTCAGCCGCGAGGCGGACGTGGTGCTGGTGTGCCCGGCAACCGCCGATCTTCTCGCCAGGATGGCGGCCGGTCTGGCGGGAGACCTGGCCTCGACGCTCCTGCTCGCCACCGACAAGCCGGTGCTCGCCGTGCCCGCCATGAACGTGCGGATGTGGCAGCACCCCGCCACCCGCCGCAACGTCGCCCGCCTGCGCGAGGACGGCATCGCCATTCTGGACCCGGCGGAAGGCCCCATGGCCTGTGGCGAGTTCGGGCCGGGCCGCCTGCCCGAGGTGCCGGACATCGTCAACTGGGTGGCCGCCCGGCTTGAGGAAGCGCCCCGCCCCCTCAGCGGCACGAAGATCCTGGTGACGGCGGGCCCGACCCACGAGCCGATCGACCCGGTGCGCTACATCGCCAACCGCTCCTCCGGCAAGCAGGGCTACGCGCTTGCCGAAGCGCTCGCGCGGCTGGGGGCCAGCGTCACCCTCGTCTCCGGCCCCACCCATCTGCCGACGCCCCCGGGCGTCACCCGGGTGAACGTGGAGACCGCCCGCGAGATGGCCGCCGCCTGCCAGCAGGCGCTGCCGGTCGATGCCGCCGTGTGCGTCGCCGCCGTCGCCGACTGGCGGGTGGAGGCGAGCGACCAGAAGATCAAGAAGGACGCGGGCGGCACGCCGCAGCTCACCTTCCTCGAGAACCCGGACATTCTCGCCACCCTCTCGCAAGCGGCGGAGAATCGCCCGCGCCTTGTCGTCGGCTTCGCGGCGGAGACGGAAAACGTCATCCCCCACGCCCAGGCCAAGATCGCCCGCAAGGGCTGCGACTGGATCGTCGCCAACGATGTCTCGCCCGCCGCCGGGGTCATGGGCGGCGAGCGCAACGCCGTCCACCTCATCACTTCCACCGGCGTCGAGACCTGGCCCGAGGCGGCCAAGGCGGACGTTGCCCAGAAACTCGCAGAACGGATTGCCCATGCTCTCGCCGAATCACGCTGAAATCGAAGTCATCCGCTTTCCCCACGGCGAAGGCCTGCCCCTGCCGGGCTACGAAACCCTGGGCGCGGCGGGTATGGACCTGCTGGCCGCCGTCGGCGAGGATGAACAGCTGGTGATCGAGCCGGGCAAGCGCTTCGCCGTGCCGACCGGTCTCGGCATCGCCCTGCCCGAAGGCTTCGAGGCGCAGGTGCGCCCGCGCTCGGGCCTCGCCCTCAAGCAGGGCCTCACCGTCGCCAACGCGCCCGGCACCATCGACGCCGACTATCGCGGCGAGGTGAAGGTCATCCTCATCAACCTGGGGCAGGACCCGGTCACCATCACCCGCGGCATGCGGATCGCCCAGATGGTGATCGCACCCGTCACCCGCGGCGTGTGGAAGGAGGTCAAGGCCCTCTCCGAGACCAGCCGCGGCGCTGGCGGGTTCGGCTCCACGGGGGTTTGATTTATTTTATGCAGGAGGGTCTCGGACCCTCCTGCACCTCCCATTCCTTTTTCCGGCCGTGTTTCAGGCGCACGCTGGAAACGCCGCCGGTCGATTTCCGGGCCGCGCCCTTCATCCCGCGCACGCCCCGTTGAAACGAATGGGGTGCAGGGGTCCAAGACCCCTGCAAGAAACCTGAAAGGCATGAGTCGCCATGGACCTGACCGACGAGCAGCTGGACCGTTATGCCCGCCATATCGTGCTGCGCGATGTGGGCGGCGCGGGTCAGGTGAAGATTCTGCAAGCGAAGGTGCTGGTCATCGGCGCGGGCGGGCTCGGCAGTCCGTGTCTGCAATATCTGGCGGCGGCGGGTGTCGGCACGCTCGGCATCGTGGACGACGACCGGGTGGATCTGTCCAACCTCCAGCGGCAGGTGCTGCACGGCACCCCCGATCTCGGGCGGCTCAAGACCGAGTCGGCGGCGGACGCCATTGCCCGCATCAACCCGGACGTAAAGGTGGTGGCCCACACGGTGCGGCTGACGGCGGAGAATGCGGAGGCGATCATCGCCGGGTACGACATGGTGGCGGACGGCTCGGATTCCTTCGAGACCCGCTTCGCCGTGGCCGACGCCTGCCTGCGCCTGCGCAAGCCGCTGATCTCGGCGGCAGTCGGCCCGTTCGAGGGGCAGGTTGCAGTTTTTAAGGGCTATGAGGAAACCCTTCCCTGCTATCGCTGCTTTGTACCGGAAAGCCCTGGCGGTCAGCAGCGCACCTGCGCGGACGTTGGTGTCCTTGGCGCACTGACGGGCGTTATAGGATCCTTGCAGGCTCTCGAAGTGCTTCGGGAAATTGTGGGTTTCGGGCAATCGCTGGCCGGCCGCCTGTTGATCTATGATGGCCTGAGCAATCGCATGCGCACATTGAGCCTGCCGAAGGACCCGGGTTGTCCTGCCTGTCGCGGGAGAGAGTGAATGGCAAAGACCCATCGAGGCCTGGCGATCATCTTCAGTGATTCCACCCACGGCCGCATCCACGCCGGCCTCAATCTTGCCTGCGCCTCGGCGGCCATGGGCCGCCCGGTGCAGATCTTCTTCCACGGCGAGGCGGTGACGGCGCTGGACCCTCACCGGAAATGGAAGGGCGACGACACCTTCGCCAGCGCGGGGCTTCCCTCCATCTGCGACATGGTCAAGACCGCGCTGGAGCTGGGCATCCCGATGACCGCCTGCACCACCGGCCTGCACCTGTGCGGCCTGACCGCCAACCAGCTGCCCGGCGGCGTGGAGGCGGCGGGCATGGTCGCCTTCCTCGCCGACGCCAAGGACTGCGAAATCGTCTTCGTGTGAGCCTGCGCTCGCCGGGCGCGCCCCGCCTCCTCAAAAAGAAAAGCCCGCCGATCAGGCGGGCTTTTCTCTTTTCCTGTCGACGGTGAGGGTGGCCTTGCGACCCCCGACCTCACGCGCCATTTCCTGGTCAGGCTAGGTTCGTCGACGTGCCACCGTCAAGCGTGCGCGCGCGCATCTACGACCATTGCGCCGACGCGGGCGCCGCCATATGTCCCTGGCCTGGCGGCAAGAAGCGAACGTCAGGCACCCCGACCCAAAAACAAGTCCCGACCCAAAAACAAAAGGCCGGGCGTGGGCCCGGCCTTTGTGTTTCACGCCATGGACAACGCCGAGTCTTACTTCGGCGCGATGACCATCAGCATCTGACGGCCTTCCATGCGCGCGGCCTGCTCGACCTTGGCGTATTCCGCCGTGTCCGCAACCACGCGCTCCATGACCCGCATGCCAAGCTGGTTGTGAGCCATTTCGCGGCCCCGGAACCGAAGCGTGATCTTGACCTTGTCACCATCCTCGATGAAGCGCGCGATGGCCTTCAGCTTGGTGTTGTAGTCATGATCGTCGATACCCGGGCGCATCTTGATTTCCTTGATGTCCTGGGTCTTCTGGTTCTTGCGGGCGGCTGCCGCCTTTTTCTGCGACTCGTACTTGAACTTGCCGAGGTCGAGAATTTTGCAGACTGGCGGATCCGAATTGGGAGAAATCTCGACCAGATCGAGTCCGACTTCAGCAGCAAGCTCCCGGGCTTCCCGCGTATAGAGAACACCAAGGTTCTCGCCGTTCTGATCAATGACGCGAACGCGCGGCGCCTTGATGAACTCATTATAGGCGGGACCATTCAGTGGCGGTGGTGGCGCCAGAGGGCGCCGTGACATAGGCGGGCGGATGGCTCATTCTCCTTTCAGTGAACGCAAACAAGCGCGCCGTCCCCGGCACGCTTGAGCAGGTAATCGCTAACACGAAACCCGCAAGGCGTAAACGCGCGAATTTTGAGTGAGCAACTGGTTCGCTCGCGTCACTTTTGCGCTGTTGCGGGCACAACACGCAGCACCCGCCCCTCCGCATTGTCGGTGAGCAGGTAGAGCGCGCCGTCCGGGCCCTGCACCACGTCGCGGATGCGCTCGCCCAGATCCTGCAACAGCGGCTCCCAGCCCACCACCGTGTCGCCCTCCACATCCACATGGGCGAGGAGCTGGCTGGCGAGGCCGCCGACGAACACGTCGCCCTTCCACGCCGGGAACAGGTCGCCGGTGTAGAAGGTCATGCCCGAGGTGGCGATGGACGGATTCCAGTAGTGAATCGGCTGTTCCATGCCCTCCTTGTGGGTGCCCTCGCCGATCTTGGCGCCCGAGTAGTCCACGCCCCAGGTGATGACCGGCCAGCCGTAGTTCTTGCCCGGCTCGGGAATGTTGATCTCGTCGCCGCCCTTGGCGCCGTGTTCCACGGTCCAGATCTTGCCGGTGCGCGGGTTGATGGCCGCGCCCTGGATGTTGCGGTGGCCGTAGGACCAGATCTCCGGCTTCGCGCCTTCCTTGCCGACGAAGGGATTGTCGGCGGGCACCGAGCCGTCCGGGTTGATGCGCACCAGCTTGCCCAGATGGTTGTCCAGCGTCTGGGCCATGTCCTTGGCGACGTAGCGCTCGCCCAGCGTCACGAACAGGGTGCCGTCCGGCGCGAACACGAGGCGGCTGCCGAAGTGGTGGTTGCTCTTGACGGCGGGCGTCTGGCGGAAAATCACCGTCAGATCCTCCAGCCGGGGCGCGCTGCCCTCCGCCTCTACTAGACGGGCGCGGGCGACGGAGGTGCCGTTGCCCTCCTCCCCGCGCGGCTCGGAGAAGGAGAAGTAGATCAGCCGGTTCTCGGCAAAGCCGGGGTCGAGCGCCAGCCCGAGGAGGCCGCCCTGCCGGCGGTCATCCACCTTGGGCACGCCGGCCACCGGCGGCGAGAGCGTGCCGTCCTTGCTGACGATGCGCAGGCGGCCCGGCTTCTCGGTCACCAGCATGCGCCCGTCTGGCAGGAAGGCGAGACCCCACGGCTGCTCCAGCCCTTCGGCCACGGTTTCGACCGCCACGGCTTCGGCCGCGAACGACGCGCCGCCGGGCGCGGCACCGCCGCAAGCGGCCAGCATGAGCGCCACCACCGCCGCCCGGGCCGACCTGATGCTGAAACGTGCGGAAACCTGTATCGCCATGTTCGCTCACCCCCACTGGCACTCAAAACGCGTCGCAACGCCACGGAAAGCCGAACTCCTAACCGGCTCCTTTCGATGGCGTCAAGGACGGGGCGGCTCCCGCGCCGCCTCCCCCCCCAGCCACGCGCGGGCAGACGGGCGGCGCGCCCCTTGCCTCAGCGGCGCTTGGCCGGATCGGGCGCGGGCGGCGCTCCTTCGGGCCGCGCGCCGCCTGCCTTCCGGTCCTCCGCCCTGGCGCGGCGCGTGCGCGGGATGGGCCCCACGTCGCCCCGCGCCACCGACATGCCCAGCGACTCCTGCGGCGGCACCAGATCCTGGCCCCGGGGGTCGACCTCGTGCATACCGTCTCCCTCCCGCGCGGCCCACGCCCGGCGGATCAGCCCGCCCGCCGTATGGTCGCCGCTCTCCTCGCGCGTCTCCGGCCGCTGTTCCGGCCGCTGTTCCGGCGCCGGTGCCCCTGTCTTCCCGCGAGTCGTCTTCCTGTCCTCAGCCATCACGCACCTCCTCACCCGTCTCCAGCGAACGGCCGCGCGGTCCCGCCGGTTCCGAAAACGGACGTGCCCAAAACGGAAAAGGCGGCCCGAAGGCCGCCTTTCGCGTGTTCTCTCCGCCGGGAGGACGCCCCGCTCACCCGCGCAGATCGGGCGGCGTGCCTTCGTCGCGCAGGCGCTGGATGATCTCGTCGAGGCTGACCACCTGCTGCTTCTCGTCCGAGCCCAGACGGCGCACCGCGACGGTGCGCTCTTCCGCCTCGCGCTTGCCGACCACCAGCAGGTACGGCACCTTGCCCAGCGAGTGCTCGCGCACCTTGTAGTTGATCTTCTCGTTGCGGATATCCGCCTCGGCGCGCACGCCCGCCGCCTTCAGCGCGTTGGTGACCTCGAGGGCGTAGTCGTTGGCGTCCGACACGATGGTCGCCACCACCGCCTGACGCGGGGCCAGCCACAGCGGGAACTTGCCCGCGTAGTTCTCGATCAGGATGGCGATGAAGCGCTCCAGCGAGCCGAGGATCGCGCGGTGCAGCATGACCGGCCGCTGGCGCGAGCCGTCTTCCGCCACGTAGGAGATGTCGAACCGCTCCGGCAGCACGAAGTCCAGCTGGATGGTGCCGCACTGCCAGGTGCGGCCGATGGCGTCGCGCAGGTGGAATTCCAGCTTGGGGCCGTAGAACGCGCCCTCGCCCGGGAACACCTGGTATTCGTAGCCCGCCGCCTTCACCGCTTCTTCCAGGCCTTTCTCGGCGCGGTCCCACACCTCGTCCGAGCCGGCGCGCAGCTCGGGGCGGGTGGCCAGATGCACCTTGAACTCGGGGAAGCCGAGATCGGCGTAGACCGTCTTCAGCAGTTCGCAGAAGGCGATGGTCTCGTCGATGAACTGGTCGTCACGGCAGAAGATGTGGGCGTCGTCCTGCGTGAACTGGCGCACGCGCATCAGGCCGTGCAGCGCGCCGTGCGGCTCGTTGCGGTGGCAGCAGCCGAACTCGGTCATGCGGATCGGCAGATCGCGGTACGACTTGATGCCCTGGTCGAAGATCTGGATGTGGCCCGGGCAGTTCATCGGCTTCAGCGCCAGGAAGTCCGGGTGCTCGCCCAGCCTGGGCTCGTCCGTGTCGATGTTGGGGATCTCGTCGGGCACCAGGAACATGCCCGCGCGGAACTTGTCCCAGTGGCCCGAGGTCTTCCAGAACTTGTTGTGATAGAGCTGCGGCGTGCGCACCTCCACATAGCCCGCCTTGATGAGGCGGCGGCGCATGTACTGCTCCAGCGCCTGCCACAGCACCCAGCCGTTGGGGTGCCAGAACACCGAGCCGTGGGCCTCCTCCTGAAGGTGGAACAGGTCCATCTCGCGGCCCAGCTTGCGGTGGTCGCGCTTTTCCGCCTCCTCGATGCGGGTGAGGTAGGCGTCCAGATCCTTCTTGGTGAGCCAGGCGGTGCCGTAGATGCGGCTCAGCATGGCGTTGCGGTGGTCGCCGCGCCAGTAGGCGCCCGCCACCTTGGTGAGCTTGAAGGCCTCCGGGTTCAGCTTGCCGGTGGAGGGCAGGTGCGGGCCCCGGCACAGGTCCTTCCAGTTGCCCTGGCGATAGACCGTGATCGGCTCGCCCGGCGCGATGATGTCGTCGATGATCTGCGCCTTGTAGGTCTCGCCGATCTCGTTGAAGTGGCGGATCGCCTCGTCCCGGTCCCACACCTCGCGGGTGATGGGCTCGTTGCGGGCGATGATCTCGCGCATCTTCTCCTCGATCACCGGCAGGTCGTCCTCGGTGAACGGGCCGCGATTGGCGGGGGCGAAGTCGTAATAGAAGCCGTCCTCGATCGCCGGGCCGATGGTCACCTGCGTGCCGGGGAACAGCTCCTGCACCGCCTCGGCCAGCACGTGGGCGAAGTCGTGGCGCACGATATCGAGCGCTTCCTCGGTGTCCTTCGCGGTGATGAGCGAGAGCTGGGCATCGCCCTCGAGCGGGCGGTTGAGATCCCACAGCGCGCCGTTGACGCGCGCCGCCAGCGCCGCCTTGGCCAGACCTGCGCCGATGGACGCGGCCACATCCGCCGGAGTCGTCCCCCGCGCCATTTCACGCACGGAGCCGTCGGGGAGGGTAATGCGGAGGGATGCGTCGGTCATTGGTGTCTCGGTTTTCCGTCAGGTCTGGAAGGCGGGCAGACCCTATTCACCCATGCGGCCAAGTCAAGCGATGCGGTGTCGCCCCGGAGGACGCACCGGCTCGCAGGCGTCAGTAGCTGTAGACCACCGAGACGCGCATGGCCGTGTCGGTTTTCTTCAGGCTGTCGTCCAGCGGATCGCTTTCGTGAACCACATTATAGGACAGGCGGGCCGAAAGCGCGCCAATCAGTTTGGTGGTCAGCGAGGTGTTGGAGGTGAAGGTGTTGCTCTCGTCCATGATCGCCGTGGCGTCCTGGCGGAACACCAGCGTCGGCAGGATGTCCCAGCGGTAGGACAGCGAGCCGCGCGCCGCGATGGCGCTCTCCGACGTGCCGTCGATGAACCGCACCTGCCGGAATGCCGGGCCCGCATCCAGCGTCAGGCTCATGGTCTCGCGCCGGAGCAGCTGGAAGCCGATACCGAACGACTCGGTGAATCGATTGCGGTATCCGGCGAAGCGGTCGCGCTCCCATCCGGCAAGGCCGTAGAGCGAGAGGGTATCGCTGAACTTGCGGTTGAGCTGGTAGTTGGCGAGCGACCGGTTGCGGGTCAGCGTGCCGTCGCTTTTCTGCCGGTCCAGCATGGCGTTGACGCGGTGGCGCGTGGTCAGCCCCTCGCGCTGGGTGTCCACCTGAAACAGGGTGCCGGTCTCGTTGCTGTTGCCGGTGGTCTTGCTGAGGCCCGCCTCGATCGAACCGGTCCAGCCTTCAAGCAGGGTCTGCTCGGCCAGCTCGGTGCGGCGTTCCGCCTCAAGCGCGCCCTTCAGTTCGGCCACCAGCGCGTCGATCTGGCCGGCGCTTTCCGGGAAGGTGCTCTTGGCGACGGCGGCCACGCTGTCCAGATTGGCCACATCGCCCGCCGCGCCCGCATGGCGCAGCATCGCCTCCACCGCCGGGGGCAGGGCAGCGGGACCCGCCGGCCCGGATTCGGCAGCGGGGGCCTCGGCAGCCGGGGTTTCGGCAGCCGGAGTCCCGGCCGCGCCGGACGTCTCCGGCAAGCCCGCCGGCAGGGCGGCGCTGGCCTGCGCCGCCGCAGCGCAGAGGTGGCTGGCGGCCGCCAGTCCGGCAACCGTTGCCGGGAACCGAGAAGTCAGTGAAAGCATACCCTACCCTTTTTACAGAACGCACCCCGGGAAAGGCGAAACCGGGACGACTCGTGAGGCCGGTCGATAGGGTGGCAAAATGGCAACGGTCGGGCAACGGTCGTGTTTTTATATTTCGTGGAATGCCCCTTGCCGTGCGGCCAAATGTTTCGGCCGCGCGATTTTCCGCAAGGCAATTCCTGTTCCCGCTGCCGGATCAATGGTCTAAGTCCCGGGGCCAGAACCATCGGAACAGCAAGCTGGGAGCCCCGCATGACCGACAGCCCGTATGGATACCTCGATCGCGGCGACGGCGTCCGCCTCGCCTACGCGTCCCTGCCCGGCGAAGGGCCGACCGTGGTCTTCCTGCACGGCCTCATGTCCGACATGGAAGGCGGCAAGGCGCTGGCGCTGGAAGCCCATTGCCGCGCGCGCGGACAGGCCTTCCTGCGGTTCGACTGCTCCGGCCACGGCAAGTCCGACGGCGCGTTCACCGACGGCACCATCTCCCGCTGGCGCGACGACGCGCTGGCCATGATCGACGCCCGCACCCGGGGCCCGCTGCTGCTGGTGGGCTCCAGCATGGGCGGCTGGCTGGCGCTGCTGCTGGCGCGGGCCCGCCCGGAGCGGGTGAAGGGCCTCGTCCTTCTCGCCGCCGCGCCCGACTTCACCGACTGGGGCACCTTCGCCAGCCTCAGCCCCGCGCAACGGGACGCGCTGGAGCGGGACGGGCAGGTGGCCATCCCCTCCGAGTACGGGCCGGACCCCTACATCTACACCAAGGCGCTCATCGACGACGGCGCGGCCAACCGCCTGCTGACGGGCCCCATCCCGTTCGACGGCCCGGTGCGCCTGCTCCACGGCCAGCAGGACCCGGACGTGCCGTGGGAGCTTGCCCTCAAGATCGCCGAGAAGCTGACCACGCCCGACGTGCGCCTGCATCTGGTGAAGGACGGCGACCACCGCCTCTCCCGCCCCGCGGATCTGGACCTGCTGTGCGCGGTTGTCGGCGAACTGACGGCGACGATGACCGCGCAAGCTGCTAGTCTCCCGCCATGCTGACATCCGCCTTCCGCCTGACCGCCCTCGCCGCGCTTCTGGCCTGCGCCGCCGCACACGCCGCCACCAGCGCTGACTCCAGCGCTGACGCCGCCCCCGTTCAGGAGGGCGCGGAGCGGCACTACCAGGAGTGCGTCACCCGCGCCGAGCAGAACCCGGAGGAGGCGGTGACGCTCGCCACCCGCTGGCGCGACACCGGCGGCGGCATCCCGGCCAAACATTGCCTGGGGCTGGCGCTGTTCAACGCGGGCAAGGCCCGCAACGCCGCCGTCGCCTTCGCCCAGGCCGCCGCCGACCTCGAAAGCGGCAAGAGCCAGCTCCTCGGCGGGCCGATCCGCGCCACGCCCGGCACCATCGCCGCCCTTTACGGACAGGCCGGCAACGCCGCCCTCGTGGCGGACGATCCCGCCAGCGCCTACCAGCACTTCAGCCGCGCCCTCGGCTTCGTCAGCGGGACCCCCGGCCCGCAGCGCGGCAATCTGCTCATCGACCGCGCCCGGGCGCTCGCCGGCCTCAAGGACTTCAAGCTGGCGAAAGCCGACCTCGACAAGGCCGTCGGCGACCTGCCCGACTCCGTCGATGCCTGGCTGCTGCGCGCCGCCGCCCGGCGCCAGCTCGGCGACCTGACCGGCGCCCGCAGCGACGCGGAAAAGGCCGCAAGACTGGCCCCGAGCGAACCCGACGTGCTGCTGGAACGGGCAACCCTCGCCGCAATGGCCGGGGACATCGCCGCCGCCCGCGCCGACTGGCAGACCATCCTCAAACTGGCCCCGGGCTCAGACGCCGCCGCCCTCGCCCGCACCAACCTGGATCAGGCCCCGCCCGAGGCCGACGCCCCCGCCGCGCCGGCGAAACAGCGGGCAAAACAGTCAGCGAAATAGAGGGAAAGGACGGATGCGGAGGGGCTCGCCCCTCGCGCTCCCGTTCGTTCGAGCGGGCCGCCCCCGGCCTCTCCGGCAGGCCTCAGCCCCGGAACACGTCCTTTCCGGCCCGGCGCTCGGCGAACGCCTCGACGGTCGCGGCGGTGAGGAAGGGGTTGGTCTGCTTGTCCAGCCCGAGGGGGAACGGCACGGTGGGCTCGCCCTTCGCCCGGCGGGCGCGCACCTCCTCCATGCGGGCGGCAAGCGCGGCGTTGCCCGGCTCCACGGTGAGGGCAAAGCGGCCGTTGCTCTCGGTGTATTCGTGTGCGCAGTAGACCTGCGTGTCGTCCGGCAGCGCCTTCAGCCTGGCGAGGCTGGCGAACATCTGGGCGGGCGTGCCCTCGAACAGCCGCCCGCAGCCCATGGCGAACAGGGTATCGCCGCAGAACAGCAGGCCATCCGCCGCGAAGTGATAGGCGATGTGCCCCGCCGTGTGGCCCGGCACGTCGAGCACCTGCGCCGTGGCCCCGCCCGTCAGCGTCACCCGGTCGCCCTCGCCGACGGCCTGGTCAATGCCGGGAATCCGCGCCTCTTCGGCGCGCGGGCCGATGATCGTGCAACCGGTGGCGGCCTTGATCTCCACGTTGCCGCCGGTGTGATCGCCATGCCAGTGGGTGTTGAGGATGTGGGTAATGCGCCAGCCGCGCTGCCGGGCCTCGTCCAGCACCGGTTCCGCCTCCGCCGGGTCGACAACGGCGCAGGTCCCGCTGTCGTCGTCGCCGATGAGATAGACGTAGTTGTCGCTCAGAACCGGAATTTGCACGACCTCAGGCATGACACATCTCCCCTGAAAGCAGGCTTGCCGCAGGGTTGCAGACCCCTCCGACACCATGTCCGTTTAGAAGACAGGGCCGCACCCGTCATCCCGCGCGCGGCCGGTTCATCAAAACCTGTTGCCCGGAGCGTCATGCGCCCCGGGCCGGAACGCGGAACAACAATCGGGAAGCGCGCGGAGTGCGGGCACCGGCCGCGCGCCCCCGCCGCCTTCCCTTCGGACCCGGTTACCAGGTGCCGGTGTTGGGCATGGACGCCCACGGCTCGGCGGGCGGCAGCCGCTCGCCCTTCTGGAGCAGTTCGATCGAGATGCCGTCCGGCGAGCGCACGAACGCCATCCAGCCGTCGCGCGGCGGCCGGTTGATGGTGACGCCGCCATCCATCAGGCGCTGGCAGGCCTCGTAGATGTTGTCCACCTCGTAGGCGATGTGGCCGAAGTTGCGCCCGCCCGTGTAGCCCTTCTCGTCCCAGTTCCAGGTCAGCTCCACCTGGGCGTCCTCGTCGCCGGGGGCGGCAAGGTAGATGAGGGTGAAGCGGCCGGCCTCGTTCTCCATCCGCCGCACTTCCCTGAGGCCGAGCAGGTCGCAATAGAACCGGAGGGATTCGTCCACGTCCGACACGCGGACCATGGTATGAAGGTACTTCAGACCCATGTCTCATTACTCCAGATTGGTGACGGAACCCGCGGCGCCTCACGGCAATCAGGCCGGGGAAACCGTCGATGTAATCCAGCCTTCGGCAACCGGACGATTTTTTTGCACAACCGAAACGGTTCATCTGGCGGAAAGCTGACCCAAGTCTTAATGGCACCAACGCCGCAAGGCCAAGCCGAAACAGAGTATAACAACAGGAGAGATGCATGACGGACCGCAACGCCATCATTCTGGGCGCCGCCGCCCTTGTGGCGGTGGGCGTGGGGCTGGGTGGCTATTTCATCGGCGACGGCTTCAAGAACGCGCGACGCGCCGACCGGTCCGTCACCGTGCGCGGTCTTGCCGAGCGCGACGTGACGGCGGACATCGCCACCTGGACCATCACCTACACCGCCAACGGCCACCAGCTGGAGACCGTGCAGGGCAAGATCGACAAGGACACCGAGACCATCCGCGCCTTCCTCAAGGGTTTCGGCTTCCCGGAGGAGGAGATCACCACCGCCGGCATCTCGGTGAACCAGTATTACGACAATTCGGACCGGGTGGCGCCCGAGCGGCGCAACAACATCCACATCCGCCAGACGCTGCTGCTGCGCACCCGGAACGTGGAGGCCGCGCAGAAGGCCCACGCCGCCATGAGCGAGCTGGTGCGCCGGGGCGTGGTGCTGGAAGGCGACGGCACGCCGGTGGTCTACAGCTTCACCAAGCTGAACAGCATCAAGCCGGAGATGATCGCCGCCGCCACCAAGGACGCCCGCGCAGGGGCCGAGCAGTTCGCCAAGGACAGCGGCTCGCGGGTGGGCGGCATCAAGCAGGCGAGCCAGGGCTACTTCTCCATCCTGCCGCGCGACGGCGAGGGCGGGCAGGAGACCGCCAGCCCCTACCAGAAGGTGCGCGTGGTCACGACCATCGACTTCTACCTGGAGGACTGAGCCGCACGCCACGCGCAAGGCAAAAGCAAAAGCAAATGCGCGCTTGGCTGGAGAAATGGATGAATTAATGAGGGGGCGGCGCGTCTCCCGCCTCCCGAGGGGGAGGGCGCATTCGGGTTCCCGGTCAGGACAGCGAAAAGCCCCCTCCATGAACGAACGCAAGGTAATCGACGGCAAGGCCGCCGCGCTGATGGTTCTGCTCTGCGCCATCTGGGGCATGCAGCAGGTGGCGATGAAGGCCGCCGCGCCGGACATGGCCCCGGTGCTGCAAGTGGCGCTCCGCTCCGCCATTGCCGCCGCGCTGGTGTTCCTCGTGGTGCTCGGCCGCCGGGAAACCTGGGCGCTCGGCGGCGGCACCTGGAAGCCGGGGCTGGTGGTGGGCGTGCTGTTTGCGCTGGAGTTCCTGTTCGTCGGCGAGGGGCTGCGCCACACCAACGCCTCGCACATGGTGATCTTCCTCTACACCGCGCCCATCTTCGCGGCGCTCGGCCTCCACTTCGTCTACCCGGAGGAGCGCCTCACGCCCCTGCAATGGCTCGGCATCGCCCTTGCCTTCGGCGGCGTGGTCACCGCCTTCACCGGGCACGGCAGCGGCGCCGGCAGCGGCGTTAGCGTCGGCGCTGGCGTCGGCGCTGGCGCTGGCGTCGGCGGCAGTGGCGGCAGCGGCGGCGGCATCGGAAGCGGCGGCGGCGCACAGGGCGCGGGGGGCCTGATGTGGTTTGGCGATCTGCTCGGCCTCGCGGCGGGCATGGCCTACGGCGCGACCACCGTCAGCATCCGCGTCTCCCGCCTTGCCAGCGCGCCCGCCACCGTCACCCTGCTCTACCAGCTGCTCGGCGCGTTCGTGATCCTGCTGGCAGCGGCCCTGCTGATGGGCCGGACCCACGCGACCCTGACGCCCACCCTGCTGACGAGCCTCACCTTCCAGACCCTGATCGTCTCCTTCGCCAGCTTCCTCGCCTGGTTCGCACTGCTGCGCACCTACCTGGCCTCGCGCCTCGGCGTCCTCACCTTCATGACCCCGCTCTACGGCGTCGTCTTCGGCGTGGTCCTCCTCGGCGAAAAGCTGGAGCCCGGCTTCATCCTCGGCGCCCTCATGGTCCTCGCCGGCATCCTCCTCGTCAGCAGCCACGAACTGCTGGGGAAGGGTGGCCGGTCAGCGGCAGTTGCCACGGTGAGGGGGGAGTGAGGGGAAAAGAGGCCATAGCTTGATGGCACAGTCCGGCTTCAGACTTTTTTGTTACGGGCCAATGTTGAGAACTAAAGAGCTCACTCCGGAGAATCCCGAATATAATCGACTTAGATTAATTCATCTATTGCAGAAACACCTTGGTCTTAAAGCCTGTTTTGGTACATTCTCGTAACATCTGAATCCTGAACGTTTGGGGAAGGTGGAAACGATGGCCGATCTCAAAAAGGTAACATTATACAAGATCAAGTCAGTTAATAGATTTAACGAGTTTCTTCTTGAAGACGGGTACATTGATATAAATATCGGATCCGACATAACAGGAAAGATCAAGTTTGAAACTGCATCAACAAAAGAAAAAACTGACAGCAATATACCATGGATACAATTTTTAAATTCCGGATTCAAGACAAAGAAATATACATATCAAGCCAAGAACACATTCCCTCGCGCCATAATGGCAATCTGCATACCTACGGATAAATCCAATTTATATTTTGCGGCAACATTTGGCCTCAGCGGAGACAGATATCTTAACAAAGAGAAGATTGTTTATGATTTTGGCATCAAAGTAGGTATGAATATCTGCGATGATGCTGGATTGCGACGCATTCAAACTTCAGCCCATGACACAATTAGCAAACAGACAGAACATCAATCCAGTTCTGGTGCTGCACTTAATGTCTTCGGAGTTGATCCAGAGAAAGAGTTACTGAAAGCCATATCCGGACATGTCAAGAAAGAATACCGAGACTATATTGATTCATTCAAGGGAAAAGAAAGCATATCCTTAAAATTTACCAAAAACTCCAATGTTAACTGGAATTATTTTGTAGAAATATGCAAAGAATTAGAGGAGAGATATCAATCCAACGACTACAAATCAACACAATTTAAATCATACGACAATTTCAGAATTGAACTAGATCCAACAATAACATCGGAACTTAACAACATTCTTTGCGAAAAATTAAATTCAAAAAACTTCGAGAAGATTCACCTGGCCCCTCCAGAGTTTATAGAATCAGAAATATTATTTTCATATAAAAAAAAATCAGCCGTCTTGGACAAGGATATCGATTCTTTTGACGACTTGTTCATAGAAGACGCCCTTTCCGATAGAAAAGTAAAAATCATAACTATAAAACACCTAAAGAATTGGAAAGTTTATCAGTACGACCAAGAACTCGACGAAACAAAACCATTATGGAGTATATACAATTGCATTGTAGCAGAGATAAGTTACAAAAATAAAATATTTATACTTTCCAATGGAAACTGGAGAGAATTATCCAAAGAACTAAAAAGTGAAGTTGATAATTTTATCTCATCGAATATAGAACATTTTAACGATACAATTCTCCCATCAAATGTAGACATCTGGTGCGATGAAGACGGAATTAACTCAGAGGAGAAATATAATATCATCGCATCAAGGAATTGCCCCAACTTAATTAGATTAGATAAGGCAAGAATCAACATCGCAGGAAACAAAATATACGAGGTATGCGACTTATTACACTCGAACAAATATCTTATACATGTCAAACGTTATAAAAATGGAACCGCATCTATTAGCCACCTATTTACTCAAGGAAAATTCTACGCCCAGGCTTTCTCAACCGACGACGGATGCAAAGACGACATCCGTAAATGGATAGGCAAAAAATCGAAAACAACGAAAGGTAACGAAAACAAAAACACGGAACTATTCAAATCAATTATTCCTGAAAAAAGTAGAGACGTAAAGGAAGAAGAATACACCGTGATTTTTTGCATACTACATGAGTCGGAAACATTTACGCTAAACGATCTTCCATTCATGGCCCGGTATGAACTGATGTTGAGCCAAAGATTCCTGAGCAACAACCGTAAATTCAAAGTTCGCGTTGCATTACGCAGAGTTAAGACCAGACAGGCCGAATCCAAAAAACCTGAGAACAAAGCTGAAGGTGTAATAGCTGCATGATACTTTAATAGCTTGCACTTAAAGGAAGCGTAGGCAACTCAAGTTTCCTACGCTTCCGTTCTCAGTCCCCCTCACCCCCCTTTGTACAACCGCTCCAGACGGTCGCCGTAGACGGCGCGGATCTTGTGGCGGCGGATCTTGAGGGTGGGCGTCATCATCTCGTTCTCCACCGTGAAGGGCTCGCAGGCGATGGAGATGCGGCGCACCTTCTCGGTGATGGAGAGGCGGGTGTTGACGCGGTCGACGGCGTCCATCACCGCGCGGCAGAAGGCGGGGTTGGCGCTGAGCGCCGCCAGGTCCGGCCCCTCGTCGCTGTCGGCGGCCACGTCATTGGCCACGGCCCACTGCCGCGCCCACTCCGCATCGGGCACGATGAGGCCGACGAGGTAGGGCTTGCGGTCGCCGGAGACCATCGCCTGATGGATTTCCGGCTCCAGGCACAGCATGCCCTCCACCCGCTGCGGGCTGACGTTCTCGCCCTTGTCGAGGACGATGATGTCCTTCTTGCGGTCGGTAATGACGATGTGCCCGTCTTCATCGATGTGGCCCACATCGCCGGTGTGCAGCCAGCCGTCGACGATGGTGCGGGCGGTCTCGTCCGGGTTGCGCCAGTAGCCGTGGGTGACCAGCTCGCCGCGCACGAGGATCTCCCCGTCCTCGGCGATCCGCACCTCCGTATGGGCCAGCGGCGGGCCGACCGTGTGCATCTTGATCCCGGCGCGCGGCCGGTTGCAGGAGATGACCGGCCCGGCCTCGGTCTGGCCGTAGCCCTGGAGCAGGGTGAGGCCCAGCGCCTGGAAGAACAGCCCCACTTCCGGGTTGAGCGGCGCGCCGCCCGCCACCATGGCCTTGAGCCGCCCGCCGAAGCGCGCGCGGATGCGCTTGCGCAGGGTGACATCCAGCAGCGCATCGGCCGCCCAGCCCCACCAGGGCAGACGCCCGGTCTCGGCCCGGGCCTTCTCCAGTTGCAGAGCGAGCGCCAGCAGGCGCGCGGCGAACGCCCCCTGCTTCTCGATCACCTTGGTCATGCGGGCGCGCAGTACCTCGAACAGGCGCGGCACCACCACCATGATGGTGGGGTGCACCTCCTCGATGTTGGCGGCCAGCTTGTCGAGCCCCTCGGCGTAGTAGATCTGCCCGCCCAGCCAGACGGGCAGGAACTGGCCGGCGGTGTGCTCGTAGGCGTGGGACAGCGGCAGGAAGGAGAGGAACACGTCCTCGGTGCGGGGGAAGTCGTCAACGACGATGTGCCCCGCGCCCGAGATGTTGTGCAGGATCGCGCCGTGATGCTGCATCACCCCGCGCGGCGCCCCGCCGGTGCCCGAGGTGTAGATGAGGCAGGCCAGATCCTCCCGCCGGAAGGTGGCCCAGCGGCGCGCCTCGGCGACGGTGGTGTCGCTGCCGGCGATGAGGGCGTTCCAGTCGTGGAGGTGCGCGACGGACGACTGCCCCATGCGCAGCGGCTCCATGGCGATGACGTGGCAGCAGCACTCGGTCTGATGCACGGCGGGCAGCAGATGCCGCGCCAGCCTGGCCGAGGAGACGAACACCGCCACCGCGCCCGAGTTCGACAGGATGTGCAGATGGTCCCGCTCGGTGTTGGTGGTGTAGGCCGGAACGGTGATCGCCCCCGCGGTCATGATGGCCAGGTCCGCGATCAGCCACTCCGGCCGGTTCTCGGAGACCAGCGCCACCCGCTCGCCCGGCTTGATGCCGATCTTGCGCAAGGCGCCCGCCAGCCGCGCCACCTGCTCCGCCGTTTCGGCCCAGGACAGCGCCTGCCAGCGCCCGTCCCGCTTGCTCCACACAAAGGGCTTGTCGCCCAGACGCTCCGCCTGGTCGAAGAACATTTCGACCACGCTGTTCCAGTCCTCCCGCATCTCCACGCCTGCCACTCTCCCCCCGTTCCTGTACGCCTTCTGTCCGCAACCCACTCAAACACAAGCCCCGCCCCATCGGGAAGGGGAACGCGCGAGCGGCGCATGGAGGCAAGCCCCGGGGTGCCGCCCGCGCAAGGCCTCAGTCGCCCAGCGCCACCCCCTCGCGGCGCGGGTCCGCCCCGCCGAGCAGGGTCACCCGCCCGGCGGCGTCGTACACAAGCTGGATGCCCTGCAGCCCGGAAATGGCCGGCCGTGCCGCCACCGTGTGCCCCATGGCCTCCAGCTGCGGGCGCATCACCTCCAGCGCCGAGCCCGCCTCGATCTCCAGCGTGCCGCCGTCATCCTTGTGGAAGTTGGGGAAGCTGATGGCCGCCTGCACGTCCATGCCCCAGTCGAGGGTGGCGATCAGGGTCTTGAGCACATGGGTGATGATGCGGCTGCCGCCCGCCGAGCCCAGCGCCAGCACCAGACGGCCGCGCTCGTCGAACACCAGCGTCGGGGACATGGAGCTGCGCGGCCGCTTGCCCGCCTCCACCCGGTTGGCGACGGGGCGTCCGTCCGCCTCGGGCACGAAGGAGAAGTCGGTCAGCTCGTTGTTGAGGATGTAGCCGTCCGCCATCAGGAAGCTGCCGAACGGCGCCTGGATGGAGGCGGTCCAGGTGGCGGCGTTGCCCTTCCCGTCCACCGCAACGAAGTGGGTGGTGGAGGGAATGACCGGCCCCGCGTGCGGCGCGAAGGCGGCCTTCTCCTCCATGGGCGGCGTGCCGACGGGGTAGCTGCCCCGCGCCCGCTCCGGGTCGATCAGCCGGGCCCGCTGCGCAAGGTAGGCCGGGTCGATCAGCCCCTTGACCGGCACCTGCACATAGGCCGGGTCCGCGAGGTAATTGCCCCGGTCCGCGAAGGCGAGCGCCGTTGCCTCGGCGATGAGGTGGATGGCCCTGGGCGAATTCGGCCCCAGCGCCTTCAGGTCATGGCCTTCCAGCATCTTGAGCGTTGCGAGAATGGTGGTCGCGGCGGAGGAAGGCGGCCCCATGCCGCAGATCCGGTAGGCGCGGTAGGTGCCGCACACCGCCTCGCGCTCGATGGCGCGGTAGTTGGCGAAATCCGCCCTGGTCACCTTGACCGGGGCCTTGGGCGCGCCGGTAATGGCGGCAATGGCCCGCTCGGCGGGCGCGCCCTTGTAGTAGGCGTCCGCCCCCCGGGCCGCCACCTCCCGCAGCAGCGCCGCGTAGGCCGGGTTCTTCAGCACCGTGCCCACGGGCAGCGGCGCGCCGTCCGCGCCGTAGTAGGTGTTCCGCATCTCGGGGAAGTCCCGCACGATGGGCGCGGCGCTCTCCAGCATGGCATACATGCGGGGGCTGATGGCAAAGCCCGCCTCCGCCAGCCGGATGGCCGGGCCGAACAGCACCGGCCACGGCAGCTTGCCGTGCCGCCGGTGCGCCGCCTCCATCAGGCGGAAGGCGCCCGGAATGCCCACCACCCGGCCGCCGGTGAAGGCCTGATTGAAGGGCAGCGGCTTGCCGCTCTCGTCCAGAAAAAGCGACGGCGTGGCGGAGGCCGGGGCGGTCTCCCGCCCGTCGAAAGCGGCAACGCCGCCCGTGGCGGCATCATAGGTCAGCAGGAAGCCGCCGCCGCCCACGCCGCTCGACTGCGGCTCAACCAGCGAGAGCACCAGCTGCATGGCGATGGCCGCATCCACCGCCGAGCCGCCCGCGCGCAGGATCTCCTGCCCCGCCGCGCTGGCGTGCGGGTTGGCGGCGGCGGCCATGAAGCGTTCCGCCTTCACCGGCTCCTGCGCGGCATACTGCGCCCCGCGCGTCTCGACCGGCACGGCCTGAGCGAACGCAGACCCGGACCAAAGCGTACTCGACAGGGCAACACTCGCAAGGCCAATACTCGACAGGGCAGCCGCCACGGCGCCCGCGGCAAACATCCGTCGCATCCCTCTCTCCTTCCCGCCCGGTCCTGACGGGGACAGCACCGGGCCGTGACGCAACGCGCCAAGCTGTAGCATATTCGTGCCCCTCGCAAAGCCATGACGCCGCCGCTTTCGGGGTGGGGCCCGCCCGCTCCCGCACGGCTCATCGACAGGGTGGCTCGCCTTGTCGCGGACGGGCAAGAATATTTCAATCCCGGGCGGAGCGCGCCTTGTCATGCCGGGCCACGGCTTTAGGCTCGCCCCCAATCCGCAATTCAACTGGGGGAATTTTGATGCGTTTGACGCTTCTTCGCTCCGTCGCCGCGATCGCGCTGGCCGGCGTCGCTGCCGCTGCCGCGCCTGCGCTGGCGCAGGGCCAGCCCGCGCCCGCCGCCGCGCAGAACCAGGACGAAACCGCCCGCTTCAACGCCTTCCTGCAACAGGTGTGGGACGCCGATGTGGCCGCCCAGCCGCAGCGCCAGACCATGCTCGGCATCAAGAAGGACTACGGCAAGTGGGACGATCCGTCCGAAGCGGCCGAGATTGCCCGCTTCGAGCGCGGTCAGAAGGCGCTGGCCGACATGAAGGCCAACTTCGACTTCAAGAAGCTCTCGCCGGACGCGCAGATGTCGTGGCGGATCTTCGAGTCCGTGCAGGCGGCCAACGCCGCCGCCTTCCGGTACCGCGACTATGAGTACATCTTCGACCAGATGAACGGCATCCAGTCCGGTCTGCCGGCCTTCCTCATCAACATGCACCGCATCGACACCGTCGCCGACGCGGAAGCCTACATCTCGCGCCTCACCGGCATGAAGGCGGTGCTGGACGAGGCGCTGCGCCGCGCCCGCGACCAGGAGAAGAAGGGCATCATTCCGCCCAGGTGGGTGTTCCCCTACGTGATCTCGGACGCGCAGAACATCCTCACCGGCGCGCCCTTCCAGAAGGGGGCTGCCGACTCCACCCTGCTCGACGACTTCCGCAAGAAGATCACCAAGCTGAACCTGCCGCAGGACCAGCATGATGCGCTGATCGCCAAGGCCGAGCAGGCGCTGCTCACCTCGGTGAAGCCCGCCTACGAGGCGGTGATCGCGCAGATGAAGGAGCAGGAGGCCCGCGCGCCGAAGGAAGACGGCGTGTGGCGCTTCCCGGACGGCGACAAGTACTACGCCGAGCGCCTCGCCTACTACACCACCACCAACATGACGCCGGAGGAGATCCACTCCTTCGGCCTCGCCGAAATGGCCCGCATCCACAAGGAGATGGAGGCCATCAAGGACAAGGTGGGCTTCAAGGGCACGCTGAAGGCGTTCATGACCGCGGTGCTCAACGACCCGAACCAGGTCTACCCGGACACCGAGGAAGGCCGCGAACAGTATCTGGCCGACTCCCGCGCCGCCATCGACGCCATGCGCGCCAAACTCCCCGCCTACTTCGGGCTGCTGCCCAAGGCCGACATGATCGTGAAGCGCGTGGAGGCCTTCCGCGAGAAGTCCGCCGGCAAGGCGTTCTACCAGAGCCCCGCGCCGGACGGCTCGCGCCCGGGCATCTACTACGCCAACCTCTACCGCATCGAGGACATGCCCAAGTACCAGCTTGAAGCGCTGGCCTACCACGAGGGCATTCCGGGCCACCACATGCAGCGGGCGATCTCGGGCGAGCTGACCGACCTGCCCATGTTCCGCAAGTTCGGCCGCTTCACCGCCTACACCGAAGGCTGGGGCCTCTACACCGAATACCTCGCCAAGGAGATGGGCGGCTACCAGGACCCCTATTCGGACTTCGGCCGCCTCGCCATGGAACTGTGGCGCGCCGCCCGCCTGGTGGTGGACACCGGCCTCCACTACAAGAAGTGGACCCGCGAACAGGCGATCCAGTACCTCCTGGACAACACGCCGAACCCCGAGGGCGACTGCCGCAAGGCCATCGAGCGGTACATCGTCTACCCGGGTCAGGCGACCGCCTACCTCATCGGCAAGACCGAGATCCTGCGCGCCCGCGAGGCCGCCAAGGCCGCGCTCGGCGACAAGTTCGACATCCGCCAGTTCCACGACGTGGTGCTGAAAAGCGGCCCGGTGCCGCTCGACGTGATGAAGGAAAACGTCGAGGCCTGGGTGCAGCAGGTGAAGGCGCAGTCGTAGGGGGTTTGGTGAGTTGAGGGGTTTTGCAGGAGGGTCTTGACCCTCCTGCACCTCCCATTCGTTTCAGAGGGCCGTGTCCTTGCACAAAAGGGCGCGGCCCTTTTCCTTTGCCGGGTATCTGTCGGGACTCGCCCGTCCTGAAGGGCGCGGCCCTTGCCTTCACCGGAGATCTATCGGGACCCGCCCGTCCTGAAGGGCGCGGCCCATAAACGAAAAGGGGGTCGCAGGGGGATTATAAATCCCCCTGCAAATCCTGTTCTTGCGTGGCCCCGTGTTGACCGCTGCCGCCGTCAGGCCGCCGGGTTCGCGGGGCCGTCTCCCGACGGGCGGGTGATGATCCGGTCGCGTCCCGTGAGCAGGGAGCCGGTTCCCATTTGCAGGAGGAGCCGTTCGCGGACGCTGGTGCGGTAGCGGTTTTCGGCGCGGCGCACTGCCTCGCCCGAGACGCCCATGTCCTCCAGCGCCTGCCGCGCCATTTCGACGGCGGATTCCTGCACCTCCCGCACCACGGACCGCACCGGCGCGTCCCGCAGCGCGATCATGCTGCGCCGGTCGTAGGCGCGCACGTAGAGCGCCGCCTGGGGAAACGCCTGGTGGATTTCGTGGAGCCGCGCCGTGTCCAGCTGGTCGCCATCGATGCAGAACAGGATCGCCTCCGCGTCCGCTGCCCCGGCGTGGCGCAGCAGGTCCAGCCGCGTGCCGTCGCCGAAGTACACCTTGGCGCCATACTCGCCTGCCAGATCGATCGTCTGGGTGTCCAGATCGATCAGCGTCACCGGAATGTTGCCCGCCATCAGCATCTGGGCCACCGTCTGCCCGAAGCGGCCGTAGCCGATGACCAGCGCGTTGGCCCCTTCCTTGAGGGCCTCGGCGCTCGGCCCTTCCCGCAGCTCCGCCCTGGACTTGGGCTCCTTGCGCAGCCAGCGGGTGAGCATCATCAGGAACGGCGTCGTGGCCATCGACAGCGTGACGATCGCCCCGAACAGGCTGGAGACCTCCGGCGCGATCAGCCAGGCATGTTGCGCCTGCGCGAACAGCACGAAGCCGAACTCGCCGCCCTGGCTCAGCAGCATCCCCAGCGCCAGCGCCGATTGCCAGCGCATGCGAACCACCAGGCCGATGAGGAAGATCACCAGCGTCTTCACCGCGATCAGCACCAGCGCCATGGTTGCCACGAACACCGGCCGCTCGGCGATGGCGGAGAGGTCCAGCATCATGCCGACGCTGAGGAAGAACAGCCCCAGCAGGATGGAGCGGAACGGCTCCACATCCGCTTCCAGTTCGTGCCGGTAGGGCGAGTCCGCCAGCACCACGCCCGCCACGAAGGCGCCCAGCGCCGTGGAGAGCCCCAGCGTTTCCATCAGCGCCGCCGCGCCCATCACCGTGAACAGGGAGGCGACGATGAACATCTCCCGCTCGCCGAGCCCGCCGATCAGCCGGAACAGCGGCCGCAGCAGGAAGCGCCCGGCAGCGAACAGCCCGGCGATGGCGCCCACCGTGTAGAGCGCCAGCTGCCAGCCCGGCGGGCCGCCCGCATCCGCCGGGTTGCGGCTGAGCGCGGCGATGATGGTGATGAGCGGGATGATGGAGAGGTCCTGGAACAGCAGGATGGCAAAGGCGCGCTCGCCGAACGGCGTCTTCAGCCGCCCGGAGGATTGCAGCATCGGCAGCACCTGCGCGGTGGAGGAGAGCGCCAGCGGCAGACCGAGCGCGAGCGCCGCCGCCACGGTGAATTTGGTGAAGCCCGCGATGATCCCCGCCACGGCGAGGCCGCACGCCGCCACCTGCACCAGCCCGACGCCGAAGATGTCGCGCCGCATCTGCCACAGCCGCGCCGGGCTCAGCTCGAGGCCGACCACGAACAGCAGCAGCGTGATGCCGAGTTCGGCGATGACCAGCTTCTCCTGCGCATCGCCCACCAGCCCCAGCACGTTGGGGCCGACCACCACGCCCGCCAGCAGGTAGCCGAGCGTTGCCCCCAGACCCAGCCGGCGAAACAGCAGCACAAAGACCAGCGCAAAGCCCAACAGCAGGAAGCCGTCGTGCAGCAGCGAGCCTTGCCCCGGTTCACCCATCGTTCCAGCCCCTGACGAACATGATGCGCACTCGTTCCCCGTCTATAGGCAAACACGCGCCAAGGCATCCCTCAACCGGTCTTTTGAAACGCTTTTACGAGGAACTGCGCCATAATGGTTGCGAGGGACTTTGCCCCCCGCAAGCGGGGGCGTTCCCTTGAGGACGGACATGCCCCTTGGAAAGGAGGGGGAGTGTGGGGGTCCGAGCCCCCCCCAAAACCCTGAAAACAAGTCCCGGAAGGCGAAGCCTTATTGTCCGCCGGTCCCGCTGCGGGCGTCCGCGCCGACGGCGTCCTGCACGCTGGCGAAGTTGTCGCGGCGCAGGAGGTCGCCCAGTTCCCGCTTGATGCGGCCGACCAGGCCCGGGCCTTCGTAGACGAGGCTGCTGTAGAGCTGGACGAGGGAGGCGCCGGCGCGGATCTTGGCGTAGGCGTCCGCGCCCGAGGCGACGCCGCCGACGCCGATGAGCGGCATCCGGTGGCCGACGAGGCCGTGGAACCGGCGCAGCATGGCGGTGGAGGCCTCGAACAGCGGCGCGCCGGAGAGGCCGCCCGCCTCGCCCCGGTTGGGGCTGCGCAGGGTGTCGGGCCGGGTGATGGTGGTGTTGGAGACGATGAGGCCGTCGATGCCGCTCTCGAGCGCGACGGCGGCGATGTCTTCCACGTCCGCGTCGGTGAGGTCCGGGGCCACCTTCACCAGCAGCGGCGTCGTGTCCGCGCCCCGCGCCTCAAGGCAGCGGCCGATGAGCTCGGCGAGGGAGTCGCGGCCCTGGAGGGCGCGCAGGCCCGGCGTGTTGGGAGAGGAGATGTTGATGGTGATGTAGGAGACCAGCCCCAGGATGCCGCGAATGGCGGTGACGTAATCGGCGATGCGGTCTTCGCTGTCCTTGTTCGCGCCCACGTTGCCGCCGATGAGGCCGGGGAGTGCGCGGCGGCGCGCCAGGCGGACGCGCACCGCCTCCAGCCCGTCGTTGTTGAAACCCATGCGGTTGATGACGGCCCGGTCCTCCTTGAGGCGGAACAGGCGCGGGCGCGGATTGCCCGCCTGCGGGCGCGGCGTCACCGTGCCCACCTCGACGAAGCCGAAGCCCAGCTTGAGGAGGGCGTCCGGCACCTCGGCGTTCTTGTCGAAGCCGGGGGCCATGCCGATCGGGTTGGGGAACCGCAGCCCCCACAGCGACACCGCCAGCAGGGGATCGTCCGGCCCGGCGGCTGGCGCGAGGCCGGTCTTGAGCCCGGCGATGGTGAGGCGGTGGGCGGTCTCCGCATCCAGCGCGAACAGGGCGGGACGGGCGAGGCGGTAGCAATCGATCATGACTTCAGTCCTTCGGGAAAGACATGCGCGCCCTCGGCCAGCGGCAGCGGCCAGGTGCGGGTGACGGCCGCCAGCGGCAGCTCGCCATAAAGATGCGGGAACAGCTGGCCGCCGCGGGAGGGCTCCCAGCGCAGGGCGGGGCCGAGCGCGGCGGCGTCCACCTCCGCCAGCACCAGGCCGGCCTCGCCCGCGAAATGCTTCGCCGCCGTGCCTTCCAGCTGCCCGGCGGTGGAGAAATGGATGAAGCCGTCCCGCCGGTCGTCGGCGGAGCCGGTGAAGCGGCCCGCGCGCTGCGCCCCGGCCCATTCGTCCGCCCGGAAGATCTTGTAGATGGTGGTCACAGGCTCACCCGTCTGGCTGGTTTGCGCGTCTGGTTTCGGCGTCTGGCTCCGGCTTTGAGTCCGGCAACGGCTCCGGCCGGGCGCGCGAGCGGCGCGACTCGGCCGGGGCTGCCCTTCCATACGCGCGCGGGTCCCCCGGCGACAAGCGCTCCTGCATCCGCGCCCGACCCTCGCCTATCTGTCAGGCGAGGCCGACTTGGGCCTTTCCCCCCGTTGCCAAATGGGATAAGCGGGCCCGGCGCGCGCGAAACCTTGCCTTGCGGCGCAATAGCGCGCGGGAGCGCGCGTTCCGCGCTTGACATCGTGAGGCCACCCCCCACATAAACCGGACGAAATTAATCTGATTTAACCCGGAGCACGCGCGAGCGATGGTGCGCCTGTCCAACCTGGCGGATTATGCGGTGGTGGTGATGTGCCAGATGGCCCTCACCGACGACGCCCGTCCGTCCGCCGCCTCGGTGGCGGCGGCGACCAACGTGCCGCTGCCGACGGTTGCCAAGCTGCTGGGCACCCTGTCCCGCGCCGGGCTGCTGCAATCCTACCGGGGCATCGGCGGCGGCTTCGCCCTGGCCCGGCCCGCCGGCGAGATCAGCGTGGCGGAGATCGTGGAAGCGGTGGACGGCCCGATCGCCCTCACCCATTGCACCGACCCCGCGCCCGGCCAGTGCGCGCGGGAGGGCATCTGCTCCATCAAACCGCACTGGCAGATCATCAACCGCACCATCCGCGATGCGCTTTCCACCGTCTCGCTCGCCGATCTGGTGCAAGGCACGGTTTCGCTGCCCGCCCTCGAGGCGGCCGAGCCCCCGGCGGCTCCCAACCAGTTGAGGCGTTAACATGGCTCCGACCCAAGAAACCCTTTCGACCGTCGAGGACATCACGGGCACCTACAAGTGGGGCTTCTCGACCGACATCGAGTCCGAGTTCGCGCCCAAGGGCCTCAATGAGGACGTGATCCGCTTCATCTCCGCCAAGAAGCAGGAGCCGGAGTGGATGCTGGAGTGGCGGCTCAAGGCCTATCGCCACTGGCTCACCATGGAGGAGCCCAAGTGGGCCATGGTGAAGTACCCGGAGATCGACTTCCAGGACGCCTACTACTACGCCGCGCCCAAGAAGAAGCCGACCCTCAAGTCGCTGGACGAGGTGGACCCGGAGATCCGCCGCACCTACGAGCGGCTGGGCATCCCGCTCGAGGAGCAGAAGGTGCTGGCCGGCGTCGAGGGCGCGCGGAAAGTGGCGGTGGACGCGGTGTTCGACAGCGTCTCCGTCGCCACCACCTTCCGCGAGGAGCTGAAGAAGGCGGGCGTGATCTTCCTCTCCATCTCCGAGGCGATCCGCGAGTATCCGGACCTGGTGCGCAAGTACCTGGGCTCGGTGGTGCCGATGCACGACAACTTCTACGCCAGCCTCAACAGCGCCGTGTTCTCCGACGGCACGTTCGTCTACGTGCCCAAGGGCGTGCGCTGCCCGATGGAGCTGTCCACCTACTTCCGCATCAATGCCCAGAACACCGGCCAGTTCGAGCGCACGCTGATCGTGGCCGACGAGGGCGCCTATGTTTCCTACCTCGAGGGCTGCACCGCCCCGATGCGCGACGAGAACCAGCTGCACGCAGCGGTTGTCGAGCTGGTGGCCATGGCGGACGCCGAGATCAAGTACTCGACCGTCCAGAACTGGTACCCCGGCGACAAGGAAGGCAAAGGCGGCATCTACAACTTCGTCACCAAGCGCGGCCTGTGCAAGGGCGCGCGCTCGAAGATCAGCTGGACCCAGGTGGAGACCGGCTCCGCCGTCACCTGGAAGTATCCGAGCTGCGTGCTGGCGGGCGAGGAGTCGGTGGGCGAGTTCTATTCGGTGGCGGTGGTGAACAACTACCAGCAGGCCGACACCGGCACCAAGATGATCCACATCGGCAAGAACAGCCGCTCGACGATCATCTCCAAGGGCATCTCGGTCGGGCGCGGCCAGAACACCTACCGGGGCCTGGTCAAGGTGCTGCCCTCCGCCGAGAACGTGCGCAACTTCACCCAGTGCGACAGCCTGCTGCTCTCCGACACCTCCGGCGCGCACACCGTGCCATACATCGAGGTGCGGAACCCCTCGGCGCAGATCGAGCACGAGGCCACCACCTCCAGGATTTCGGACGACCAGCTGTTCTACGCCATGAGCCGGGGCCTCTCGGAGGAGGAGGCGGTCGCCATGATCGTCAACGGCTTCTGCCGCGAGGTGCTGCAAAAGCTGCCCATGGAATTCGCCGTCGAGGCCCAGAAGCTGCTGGGCATCAGCCTTGAAGGTTCGGTCGGCTGATCCGCCAGAGAAAGACAGGAAGACTATCGATGCTTGAGATCAAGAACCTGCACGCCACGGTGGACGGCAAGGAAATCCTCAAAGGACTCAGCCTCTCCATCAAGCCGGGGGAGGTGCACGCCATCATGGGGCCGAACGGCGCGGGCAAGTCCACCCTGGGCTACACCCTGGCGGGCCGCGACGGCTATGAGGTGACCGAGGGCGCGGTGGAGTTCCTCGGCCAGGACCTGCTGGCGCTGGAGCCGCACGAGCGCGCCGCCGCCGGCCTGTTCCTCGGCCTGCAATATCCGGTGGAGATTCCGGGCGTCTCCAACCTCACCTTCCTCCGCACCGCACTCAACGCCCAGCGCAAGCTGCGGGGCGAGGAGGAAGTCTCCTCCGCCGACTTCCTGCGCCTGGTGCGCGAGAAGGCGAAGGAGCTGGGGCTCGACCCCGAGATGCTGAAGCGCCCCGTCAACGTGGGCTTCTCCGGCGGCGAGAAGAAGCGCAACGAGATGGTGCAGATGGCCGTGCTCCAGCCCAGGCTCGCCATTCTGGACGAGACCGACTCCGGCCTCGACATCGACGCGCTGAAGGTGGTGGCCCAGGGCATCAACGCCCTGCGCGGCCCGGACCGGGCCATCCTGCTCATCACCCACTACCAGCGCCTGCTGGACTATGTGGTGCCCGATCATGTGCACGTGCTGGCGGCGGGCCGCATCGTGAAGTCGGGCGACAAATCCCTCGCGCTGGAGCTGGAGCGCGAAGGCTACGCGACGGTGGCCGCATGAGCGCGCCGTTCACCCTGCCCAGCAAGCGCGACGAGGCCTGGCGCTACAGCGACCTGAAGGCGCTGGAGGCGGCGATGATGCTGCCCGACGCGGCGGACGCGCCCGTCTCCGAGGCCGTGTCCCTGCGCGACGGCGAAACCCTCGCCCTGCCGCTGGCGATCACCGGCGGCCGGGCGGACGTCACCCGCTCCGTCGCGGTGGCGCCGGACGCCACCGCCGTGCTCGACGAGCGCTACAGCGGCGGCGGCTGGCTGAACCCGCAGGTGAGCCTCCACATTGGCGCGGGTGCGACCCTCGCCCACCACATCGACCAGAGCCGGGCGGGCGACGCCCTCACCACCGCCCGCTACGACGTGGAGGTGGGCCCGGGCGCGACCTACCGCGTCCACATCCTCAACGCCGGCGGCCAGCTTGGCCGGGTGGAGCTGGACGTGCGCATTCACGAAGGCGCGTCGGTGGAGCTGGGCGGCGTGCTGCTGGCGAGCGAGGCCCGGACCATCGAGCTGGTCACCCGCTTCCACCACATCGCCCCCGACGCCACCAGCCGCCAGACCGTGCGCTCGGTGGCGGCGGACAAGGGCACCGTCACCTACCTCGGCAAGATCATCATCAGCGAAGGCTCCCAGCGGATCGACGCGGAGCAGTCCTCCAAGGCGCTGCTGCTGGCCCGCACCGCCACGGCCAACGCCAAGCCGGAGCTGGAGATCTACGCCAACGAGGTGAAGTGCGCCCACGGCGCCACCGTCGGCGAGCTGGACAAGCAGGCGCTGTTCTACATGGCGACGCGCGGCGTCGAGCCCGCCGAGGCAAAGGCGCTGCTGACCGAGGCGTTCGTTGCCGACGCCATCGAGCCCATCGCCGACGACGCGCGGCGCGAGGCGTTCGCCGAGGCCGCGACCGGGCGGCTCCGGGCGATGGTGCGGGGAGCGTGAGCATGACCGACTACCGCGCCCAGTTCCCCGTGCTCGTCAACGAGCCGGACCTCGTCTACCTCGACACCGCCGCCACGGCGCAGAAGCCGCAGGCGGTGGTGGACGCCATCACCCGCGCCTACGCCTGCGACTACGCCACCGTGCACCGGGGCGTCTACCGGCGCAGCCAGACCATGACGGAAGCCTACGAGGAAGCCCGCGCCACCGTCGCCCGCTTCATCAACGCGGCCTCGCCCGCCGAAGTGGTGTTCGTGCGCGGCGCGACCGAAGGCATCAACCTGGTGGCGCAGAGCTGGGCCGCCGCCAACCTGGGCGAAGGCGACGAGGTGGTGGTGACCGAGCTGGAGCACCACTCCAACATCGTGCCCTGGCAGCTGGCCTCCGAAATCGCCGGGTTCGGCCTCAAGGTCATCCCCATCACCCCGGACGGCGACATCGACTACGAAGCCGCCGCGCGGGTGATCGGCCCCCGGACGAAGCTGGTGGCCGTCACCCACATCTCCAACGTGCTCGGCACGCTGGTGGACGTGAAGCGCATCGTCGCCCTGGCGAAGGCGGTGGACGCCAGGGTGCTGGTGGACGGCTGCCAGGCCGCCCCCCGCCAGATCGTCGACGTGCAGGACCTGGGCGCGGATTTCTACGTCTTCTCCGGCCACAAGCTCTACGGCCCCACCGGCATCGGCGTGCTGTGGGGCCGGCTCGACGTGCTCAACGCCATGCGGCCCTACCACGGCGGCGGCGCCATGATCGAGACCGTCACCTTCGAGCGCACCACCTATCTGCCCGCGCCGCAGCGGTTCGAGGCAGGCACGCCGCATATCGTCGGCGCGCTCGGGCTGAAGGCGGCCATCGACTACGTGACCGCGATCGGCCTGCCCGCCATCCGGGCGCACGAGGCCGAACTCACCCGCCAGGCCATCGAGGCGCTGTCGCGCTTCAATTCGGTCCGGGTGCTGGGGCCGGGCCACCACACCGGCATCGTCTCGTTCGTGATGGAAGGGGTTCATCCCCACGACATCGGCACCATATTGGACGAGGCGGGAATCAACATCCGGGCCGGGCACCACTGCGCCCAGCCGCTGATGGAGCGGCTCGGCGTGGGGTCCACGGCGCGCGCCAGCTTCGGCATCTACAACACCCCGGCGGACGTGGAGCGTCTGGCGGAGGGTATGGACAAGGTAGTGAGGATCTTCCGATGAACGGGGAAGAACCGAAGAATTTCACGGTCGAGGAAATCAGCGAGGCCCCGCCCCCGCCGGAGCGGCCCGTGCCGCCGCGCCAGGTGGACTTCATCGAAAGCTTCCTGAAGGAAGAAAAGCCCGCCGTCTCCCCCGGGGCGCCGGGCGGCGATGTCTACGACCGGGTGCTGGAGGCGCTGCGCAACATCTACGACCCGGAAATCCCGGTGAACATCTACGACCTCGGCCTGATCTACGGGCTGGAGATCAACGAAGGCCACGTGGTCATCACCATGACCCTGACCACGCCCCACTGCCCGGTGGCCGAATCCATGCCGGGCGAGGTGGAAACCCGCGTCGGCGCGGTGCCGGGCGTGGGCTCGGTCGAGGTGAACCTGGTGTGGGATCCGCCCTGGGATCCGCAGAAGATGTCGGACGAAGCCAAGCTGGAACTGGGGATGCTGTAATGACGGACGAGACCCGGACGACCGCCGCCACCACCGGCGAGACCGCCAGCCCGGCCCTGACGCCAAGCGTGACAGGGCCCGGCCGCCCCCGCGCCGCGCGCCCCGCGCCGCTCACCGTGACCGAGCGCGCCGCCGAGCGCATCCGCGAGCTGCTGGCGAAAGCCGACAAGCCCGCCGCGGGCCTGCGCCTGACCACGCCGCAGAAGGGATGCTCCGGCCTCTCCTACAAGGTGGACTACGTGGACGAACCCAACCCGATGGACGAGGTGGTCGAAACCCCGGGCGGCCGCCTCTACATCGACACCATGTCCCTCCTCTACATCATCGGCTCCGAGATGGACTGGCAGGAAGACATGTTCACCGCCGGGTTCGTCTTCAACAACCCCAACGAAAAAGGCCGCTGCGGCTGCGGCGAAAGCTTCACGGTGTGAGGTTTCGCCGGACGGCCCCGAGGATTCAGGCCCGCTGCACGCGGGCCTTTTTCTTTTTCGCAAGGGGTCTCACCCCCTGCACCCCCGATATGCTTGCAGCCTGACCGCCGCGCCTCGCAGGTGGGCGGACGTGCGGCGGAAGGGAAACGGGGCGAGATGGGCCTCCGGGATGCCCCGTAATCGCCCGTAGAGGCACCCTGGAGCGCCGGAACGGCCCTGCCCGCTACCACCCTAGCGGAAATAGTCAAAAACCTCTCTGCGGGCGTTTAAACCCCCTTGGCGGCGATTTCTAGCGGCGGGCGAAAATCGCTTAACAGACTCCCGCTTTGCGTGATGCAACGCCAGCCGGAAGGGCGCGGCCCGAAAAAGGCCGGGGTGCAGGGGTCCAAGACCCCTGCAAAAAACCCTTGAACCCCTTGCAAGCCCCCCTCAGTCGCCTTCCAGCGTCCGGTCCAGATCGACGGGGCGGACGAAGCGGACGAGTTCGCCCTCGCCGGGGCGCACGTCGCTCCAGTGGTCCACGTCGAAGGTGATCTCGACCACCCCGGCGGTGGGCAGGAAGGCGGCGAGGCGGGCCATCAGCCGCTCCGGCCCGTGTCCGGCGAGTTGGAGGCCGAGGTCCTCGAAGCCCGGGTTGTGGCCGATGATGAGGATGTTGTCCCATTCGTCCGGCAGGGCGTGGATGATGTCCAGGAGGGTGTCGCTGGAGGCCAGGTAGACCCGCTCGTCTTCCAGTTCGGTGAGCTTGGCGCCGTAGCCTTCCTCCACCAGCGCGAGGGTTTCCAGCGTGCGCACGGAGGGGGAGACCACCACCCGGTCGAACGTCAGCCCTTCGGTGCGCAGGTAGTGGCCCATGCGGGGGGCGGCGCGGCGGCCCCGCTCGTCCAGCGGCCGGTCGAAATCGCGCTGGGAGGGGTCCCCCCAGCCAGCCTTGGCGTGACGAAGCAGCGTCAACGATTTCACGAGCGGCCCTTACTTACGAAACTCACGGTCGAGCCCTTATAGCCACAACGAAGGGGCAGGCCCAAGGCCTGACGGGCTGAATATCGCCGGGCGTTCTCTCTCCGGGCGCGCTCCGGGCGCGCTCATGACGGCAGGCGCTTGAGCCGCGCCGCCGTGGCCCGCTCGATGGCGGCGGCGGCCAGCCGCTCCAGCCCGAGGCGGGCGCGGATGGTGTCGAGCATGTGGCGTTCGTCCTGATCCACCTCGCCGTCGGCGGCGGCCACCTCGCAGGCGAGGCAGTAGGCGGTCTCGCCCAGCTCGTCGGGGATGGCGGTTTGCAGGAGGCCGAGCACGGTATCGAGCCCGTCGTCGGTGTTGAGGATGGTGCCGCAGTCGCGGCTGAGCGGGATGAGCAGCTCCACGTTGAAGCTTTCGAACACCGGCCATTCCCGCACCAGCCGGCCGATGACCTGCATCTCGGGCGTGCCCATGCGCCCGTCCGACCCCGCCACCAGGATCATCAGATAGACAAGCGCGGTGTGTACCGAAACCGGCTGGCCGGTCATGGTGTCTGCTCCCCCGAATTTCCGATGCGGCGCATGGTAAGGTCCGCATCCGCCCCCGGCAAGTCACCGGCAAGGCCGGACTCCGCCGCGCCCTGCGGCGGCCGGCCGCCGAGGAACTTGTAGGATTCCTCCACCGCTTCGAGGAGCGTGCAGCGCCGCACCGGCACCTCCGGCGGGAAGGCGGAGAGCAGGCGCGACGGCACCGCCGCGCCCAGGAGCACGAACACGCCCCGGTCGTCCGCCCGGCGGATGAGCCGCCCGAACGCCTGGGCGAGCCGCGCCCGGGTGACGAGGTCGTCATAGGCCGCGCCGCCGAAGGCCGCCCGCCGCGCCGCGTGCAGGATGGTGGGGCGCGGCCAGGGCACGCCCTCCAGCGCGACGAGGCGCAGGGAGTGGCCGGGCACGTCGACGCCGTCGCGCAGGGCGTCGGTGCCGAGGAGCGAGGCGACCGGGTCGGCGCGGAACATGTCGACGAGCGTGCCGGTGTCGATGGGGTCCACATGCTGGGCGAGCAGGGGCAGGCCGCGCTCGGCCAGCGGCGCGGCGATGCGGGCGTGCACCGCCTTCAGCCGGGCGATGGCGGTGAACAGGCCGAGCACGCCGCCGCCCGCCGCCTGGATGAGCGCCTTGTAGGCCCCCGCCAGCTGGCCGATGTCCCCGCGCTTCACGTCCGTCACGATGAACACCCGCGCCGCGTCCGCATAGTTGAAGGGCGAGGGCGTGGAGAACCGCCGGGGCGGAAGGGCCAGATGCTGCGCGCCGGTGCGCTGCTCGGCGATGCGCCAGTCCGTCTCCAGCGCGGCCTCGCCCTTGTCGAGGGTCTTGTCGCGCAGGGTGGCGGAGGTGACGACGACGCCGTGGGCGGGCTCCAGCACCAGCCCGGCGAACGGCTTGGTGGGGTCGAGCCAGTGGCGGTGGAGCCCCACGTCGAACTCCCGCCCCTCGACACGGTCCAGCGCCATCCAGTCCACGAACTCCGGGTCCGCCGCGCCGCCGAGGCGGGCGAGCAGGCCGATCCACGCCATGAGGGTCTGCCGCCGCAGCCTGAGGCCGTTGGCCGCGCCCTCGATGCGGGTGCGCAGCGCGGAGTCCAGCCACTCGGGCCGCTCCTCCACCAGCTCCATGAGCCGCGCCTCCAGCTTGGCCATGGGCGTGGCGAGGGCGTCGAGCGCCGCCTGCGCCTCGACCCCCGCCTCCACCACGGCGGGCAGGAGGTGGGCGATTTCCGTCTCGATGCCGTAGCCGGCGTCCTTCTCCTCGGCGCGGGCCAGCACCTGCTGGCGCACCGCCGCCAGCAGCCGCTCGATCGGCCCCTCGGGCGCGCCCTCCTGGAGGCGTTGCAGCCAGCCTTCGGAGGGCAGGTCGCGCAATCGCTCCAGAATGTCGGAGAGCAGGCGGGCGCTCTCGTCGTCGTGCAGCACCAGTTCGGACAGGCGCGCCTCCAGCCCGCGCCGCCGCCCCCGGGCGCGGGACTTCTCCGGCCCCAGCAGCCAGCGGCGCAGCTCCAGCCCCTCGGTGCCGGTGAGGTGCGCGGCGAAGGTGGAATCGGCCGCGTCGAACAGGTGGTGGCCTTCGTCGAAGACGATGCGGGTGAGCCGCTCGTTCTCCGAGCGCCCCCGCGCCGCATTCACCATCACCAGCGCGTGGTTGGCGATGACGATGTCCGCGCCCGCGGTCTTGCGCGCGGCCCGCTCGATGAAGCAGCGCCGGTAGTGCGGGCAGCCGGCGTAGACGCACTCGCCGCGCCGGTCGGTGAGCGCCGCGACGCGGTTGGCGCCGAACAGGGAGGCGAGCCAGCCGGGGAAATCCCCGCCGATCATGTCGCCATCCCGGGTGTAGCGGGCCCAGCGCATGGTGAGATGGGCCAGAATTGCCGCCCGGCCGGTGAAGGCGCCCTGCACCGCGTCCTCCAGGTTGAGGAGGCACAGGTAGTTCTCCCGCCCCTTGCGCACGACCGTCTTGCGGGCGCGCTCGGCGGGGTCCGGGTAGAGGCGGGCCAGCTCGGCGTCCAGCTGGCGTTGCAGCGCCTTGGTGTAGGTGGAAACCCACACGCTGCCGCCCGAGCGCTCCGCCCACAGGCTGGCGGGGGCGAGGTAGCCCAGCGTCTTGCCGGTGCCCGTGCCCGCCTCCACCAGCGCCACGTTGGGCGCGGCCTGCATCTCGCGCGGGCGGAAGGCGAAGCTGGCGGCCTCCGCGTAGTCCCGCTGCTGGGGCCGCTCCTCCGCGCCCCGGCCGACGAGGCGGGCGAGCCGCTCCGCCACCTCCTCCGTGCCCAGCCGCACCTCGCGGGGCCGGGGCGGCGGCGGCGCCTCCTCCCACTCGGGCAGGGCGAGGAACAGCGGCCGGTCCGCGTGGCGCGGCGAGGGCAGGCGCTGGGCGACCAGCGGTGCCCACGGCCACTTGAGGCGCAGCAGCGCCTGCGCCGCCCCGTAGGCCCCCGTCTTGTAGCGCCAGTGGGGGTCTTCCATCTCGGCGAGCAGGGCCTCGGCCGCCTGGCGCAGGAACAGGGCTTCCTCCTCGGGCGTGACCGGCGCGTCGAGCCCCAGCGCGCGGGCCAGCCCCCGCGCCGTCGGCACGCAGAACCGGGCCGGGCGCACGAAGGCGAACAGCTCCAGCAGGTCCAGCCCCGACAGCGACGGGTAGCCCAGCCGCGAGGCGGTGAGCGGCGCGTTCAGCAGGATGACCGGCGTATCGGCGGCAAGGCGGATCGCCTGCCCCCGGGTCAGCGGCTGCGGCGGGCCGTCGCCCTCCGCCATCCAGATGCCCACATGGGCGGCAACGAGCGTCGGATGGCGCTTCAGCAGCGCATTTCCGGTATGTGCGGGTTGATCGGTCATGGCAGGAACACTAATGACCGTCTCTCGTGCTCACCACAACCGCCGGATTGACAAGATGGACGCTCTCAAAGACGCAGCGCAAGTGAACAAGGCCTGGGTGTTCGAGGAGGCCCGCAAACTGGTGGAGCGTTATGCGTCCGCGCCGCCGGAGAAGGGCTACGTGCTGTTCGAGACCGGCTACGGCCCCTCGGGCCTGCCGCACATCGGCACCTTTGGCGAGGTGGCACGCACCACCATGGTGATGCACGCCTTCTCCCTGCTCTCGGACCTGCCGACCAAGCTGATCTGCTTCTCGGACGACATGGACGGCCTGCGCAAGGTGCCCGACAACGTGCCGAACAAGGAGATGCTGGAGCCCGCGCTCGGCAAGCCGCTGACCCAGGTGCCGGACCCCTTCGGCACCCACCCCAGCTTCGGCGAGCACAACAACGCCCGCCTGCGCGCGTTCCTCGACGCCTTCGGCTTCACTTACGAGTTCTACTCGGCGACCGAGTGCTACAAGTCCGGCCGGTTCGACGCCACGCTCCTCAAGATGCTGGCCAACTACGACAAGGTGATGGACATCATCCTGCCGACGCTCGGGCCCGATCGCCGCAAGACCTATTCGCCCTTCCTGCCCGTGTGCCCCAAGACCGGCGTCGTGCTTCAGGTGCCGATGATCGAGCGGGACGTGGAGGCCGGCACCGTCACCTACATCGACCCCAATGACGGCGAGCGCATGACGGTGCCCGTCACCGGCGGCCACTGCAAGCTGCAGTGGAAGGCGGACTGGGCCATGCGCTGGGTGGCGCTGGGCGTCGACTATGAAATGGCGGGCAAGGACCTGATCGATTCCGTCACCCTCTCGGGCAAGATCGCCCGGGCGCTGGGCGCGCGCCCGCCCGAGGGCTTCAACTACGAGCTGTTCCTCGACGAGAAGGGCGAGAAGATCTCCAAGTCGAAGGGCAATGGCCTGACCATCGAGGAGTGGCTGACCTACGCCAGCCCGGAGAGCCTGGCGCTCTACATGTACCAGCAGCCGCGCAAGGCCAAGCGCCTGTACTTCGACGTGATCCCGAAGGCGGTGGACGAGTACTATTCGTTCGTGGCCGCCTTCCCGAACCAGACGGACGCGGAGAAGCTGGGCAACCCGGCGTTCCACATCCACTCGGGCAAGGTGCCGCAGATCGACCTGCCGGTCTCCTTTGCCCTGCTGCTGAACCTGGTGGCCGCCGCCAACACGGACGACCGCGCCGTGCTGTGGGGCTTCATCTCCCGCTACGCCCCCGGCGCGACGCCCGAGACGCACCCGGAGCTGGACCGGCTGGTGGGCTATGCGCTCGCCTACTACCGCGACCGCGTCGCGCCCACCCTCAAGGTGCGCGCGCCGACCGAGCAGGAGCGCGCCGCCATGGCCGACCTCAAGCAGCGGCTGGAGGCGCTGCCGGACGACGCCGGGGCCGAGGCCTTCCAGACGGAAGTCTACGAGACCGGCAAGGCCCACGGCTTCGAGAACCTGCGGGACTGGTTCAAGGCGCTGTACGAGTGCCTGCTCGGCCAGTCGCAAGGGCCGCGCATGGGCTCCTTCATCGCGCTCTACGGCCGCGCGGAGACGTGTCGCCTGATCGCGGAGGCGATCAACAAAGCAGACTGATCGCGGAGGCGATCAAGCAGGCAGACTGATCGCGGAGGCGATCAAGCAGGGAGCCTGATCGCCCGCGCTGAAAGAAAAGGACAAGGCAGACGCCTGGCCCAAAGCCAGGCGTTTGTTTTTTCATACAATCGTGCAAGATTAGGCCGCGCGCCGGCTGGCGCGGGATTTTTACAGGGGGTGTTGCGCCCCGATCGTTGCTTGCGCGTTTACAGGGGCGGGGGGCCGACCCGGCCGCAGGGGCGGGCGGGGCTTGCCCGGCCTGGGGGTCTTGCAACTTTCATCTTCACTCGGGAACACCATGCAGAAAATTGCCGTTCGCCTGGGGTCGCAATCCGTTCGCCCGGCCCTCGAAATGATGAATCCGGGAGGCTGGACCATCGACATCGCCTCCTTTCCCGGCGGGGAGATCGGCGTCCTCCACGCGCCCGAGGAGAGCAAGACCCGGCCGCTGGCCCGCACCGGAGTCGGCCCCGGCCTGCAACGCCTGCCCAACGGCGACATCATCGCCTGGGCCGGCCTGCCCGTCGTCCGCAACCAGAAGGTGCCGGTGACGGCGGCGAGCGGCCTCCATGCCCTCGCCCCGGCCCTTGACGGCGTGTTCGCCGCCATCGGCTGGTCCGCCGCCGAGAAGCGGCTTTACGTCATCACCGATTTCCTCGGCCTCCAGCCGCTCTATGTGGGCGACCACGCGGGCGACTGGATGGCCGCCAGCGAGACCAAGGTCTTCCCCTACGACCCGGACCCGGTGGGCTGGGGCGGCTTTTTCATGGTGCTGGGCCACGCCATTGGCGACGCCTCCCAGACGCGCCACGCCAAGAGGCTGCGCCCGGCGACCATGCTGGCGGTCACGCCCCCGGAGCGGCCGGGCACGCCCCCAGCGGTCGAGACCAGCCGCCACTGGGAGATGCCGCAGGAGGGCAACACCGAGGCCTCCGCCGAGGAGGCGGCCGCCGCGCTGCTGGAGAACGCCGCCGCCTACCAGGGGCTGGTGGACTCGAGCGTCTGCCTGCTCTCGGGCGGGTTCGACAGCCGCCTTATCCTGAGCATCCTCACCCGGCTGGGCGTCGAGCCGCGCCAGGCGCTCATCCTCAGCCATGATGACGAGGACGCGGATCTGGACGGCAAGCTCGCCCTGCGCATCGCCCGCAAGACGGGCACCCCGGTCACCTACTTCCAGCCGGACCCCAACTACTTCTCCACCCGCACCTACCTCGACTACCTGTGGTCGATCGACGGCGGCACACCCACGCTCTACATCTTCATGGCCCAGATGATCTCGGCGCTGCAGGGCATGGACGCCATCTGGGAAGGGCTGGTGCCCGCCATGGCCTTCAAGACCATCCACCGCACGGAAGACGGCACCTTCGACGGCTTCCTGCGGGAGAAGTGCCGGGTGGTGCCCGAGGCGGTGCAGTTCCTGAAGCCCCAGGTCCGCAAGGATTTCTTCGACGCCTTCTACGCCGAGTTCGAGCGCACCCGCGGCCTCTATCCCGACACGCCCCATGGCATGTGGCAGTGGATTCTGGAAAACCGCATCCGCCACCGGGTGAGCGTCAACCCCACCAAGGCGTTCGCCAACCGGGTGACGCCGCTGAACCTGGGCGCGTCGCGCCGCCTGTTCGGCATCACCGCGCCCGCGCCCTACAACCTGCGGCGGGAGCGCAGCCTCTATCTGGACGTCTACCGCATCATCGCGCCGGAGCTGGCCCGGGTGCCCTTCTACTCGGGCGGCGTGCTGCACCGGGGCGACGCCTCCTGGCTCGACTTCACCACCTGCAAGCTGACGCAGGACGCCTGGAAGATGCTGTCGCGCTATCCGGGTCTTGCCAGCCGCCTCGGCATGGGCAAGCGCTTCGGCTTCGCCCCGTCGCGCTTCGTCCGCCACCCGGCGCTCTACAAGGAGGAGGACGACTTCCTCGACATGGACGTGGTGCGCCGCGCCGAGACCGACGAGCGACTGCGCAAGACCATCGGCAAGTTCCTGTTCCACTGGCGCACCACGCGCTGGGTGCACGAGAACCGGCTCTATTCCACCCTCGGCGAGGACCGGGAGGCCATGGTCGCCTGACCGGACCCGCCCCTTTCACCGTAATTCAAGAAATCCGGCTGTATTTCCGGCGGCTGTGTTTCGGCCAGTTGCATTTCAGTTTGTGTCGGCACGTGTTTCGTCAGGTTCGCGGCCCCGTGCGGGCCGCCCTTTCCCCACCAGCTTGAGGCCTGTCTCAACCAGCTTGAGGATAGCATGCAGAAGCTCGCGGTTCGCCTTGGCACTGAGCCCGTCCGCCCGCTGCTAGAGCGGATGAACCCCGGCAACTGGGTCATCGACACCGCCGCCTTCCCCGGCGGGGAGATCGGCGTGATCCATGCCCCCGGCGACCAGTCGTCGCCGCTGGCCAGCGCCGGCTCCGGCCCCGGCCTGTGGCGGCTGGAAAACGGCGACATCATCGCCTGGAGCGGCCTGCCGCTGCCGGGGCGCGAGCCGGTGCGGCGCGTCCCCGCCAGCGAGCTGCCGGACCTCGCCCCCAGTCTGGACGGCGTGTTCGCCGTGGTCGGCTGGTCGCAGGCGGAGGGGCGGCTCTACATCGCGACGGACTTCCTCGGCCTCCAGCCGCTCTATGTGGGCGAGACGGCGGAGGGCTGGATCGCCGCCACCGAAACCAAGGTGTTCCCCTACGTGCCCGATCCGGCGGGGTGGGGCGCGTTCCTCGGCCTCGGCTACCCCATCGGCCGGGGCTCGCTGACCGCCAACGCGGAGCGGCCGCGCCCGGCGAGCCTCCTCACCGTCACGCCGGCGCCGCCCGAGGCGCCGCAGCGCACCGCCCGGGTCGAGACGCGCCGCTACTGGCAGATCCCCGAGGAAGGGCGCGAGCCGCCGCCCGCGGAGGCCGTCGCCGCGCTCAAGACCAACGCCGCCGCCTACCAGGCGCTGGTGGGGCGCAGCGTGTGCCTACTCTCGGGCGGGTTCGACAGCCGCCTCATCCTCAGCCTGCTGCACCGGCTGGGCGTGAAGGACCGGCGCGCCTTCATCCTCAGCCACCACGACCAGGACGCGGACATGGACGGCCGCCTCGCCGCCGCCGTGGCGCGGCGCAGCGGCACGCCGATCCAGTATTACAAGCAGGACCGGGAGTTCTACTCCACCAGCGCCTATCTCGATTACGTGTGGGCCATCGACGGCGCGACCGCCAACCTGCACCTGTTCATCGCCCAGCTCGCCTCCACCCTGAACGGCCACGGCGCGATCTGGGAGGGGCTGATCCCGGCGCTCGCCCTCTCCACTCTCCAGCAGCCGGGCGACGGCACGTTCGACGCCTTCTACCGGGAGCGGTACAAGCCCAACAGGATCGCCATCCAGATCTTCAAGCCGCAGGTGCGCCAGTCCTTCCTCGACGCCTTCGAGGAGGAATTCGCCCGCACCCGCACGCTCTACCCGAACACGCCCCACGGCATGTGGCAGTGGGTGGTGGAGAACCGCACCCGCAACCGCGCCGGCGTCAACCCCACCAAGGTCTACGTCAACTACGCAACGCCGCTGATGGTGGGCTCCTCCCGCGACCTGTGGGAGCTGACCAGCCCCCTGCCCTTCGCCCGCCGCCGGGACCACAGCTACTACGTGGACGTGTTCCGCGCCCTCGCCCCCGAGTTCGCGCAGGTGCCCTTCTATTCCAGCGGCGGCACCCTCTACCGGGCGGACACCAACCCGCTCACCTACATGGCCCATGTGCTGGGCCTCAAGGGCTGGCGGGCCATCGCCAACCGGCCGCTGCTCGCCCGCCTGTGCGGCATCAACCGGAAGTTCGGCTTCATCCCCTCCCGCTTCACCCGCCACCCGGCGATCTTCGAGGAGGAGGACGACCTGCTCGACATGGACTTCGTGCGCCGCGCCCAAACCGACGAGGCGCTGCGGCAGGAGGCCGGCAAGCTGCTGTTCCACTGGCGCGCGGTGCGCTGGATGCACGAGAACCGGCTGCACCAGACGCTGCTGTCCGCCTGATGCCGCCTTCATCGCTCGTTCACCATCGACGGTTACGTTGAAAAGCGGCTGCCCCTTCTCTAATGGGAGCCGGGGGCTTGCTGTAAGTCACTGGACTTATAGCTGTCAGGGACGCGCCCGCGTCCCCGGGGAGAGGGGGTTTCCCGCTGGCGGGGCGGCGTCACACCGGCGGCCCTCGTTGCTGTTGCGCGTTGTTGGAACAAGGTTTGTCGTTCACTCGCGGCACCTGCCTGTAAACAGACCAGCCTGAGAGACACATGCAGAAACTTGCCGTCCGATTGGGTTCAAAGCCGGTTCGCCCGATCCTGGAGAGAATGAACCCGGGCGGGTGGCGCATCGACACCGCCGCCTTCCCCGGCGGCGAGATCGGCGTGGTCCACGGACCGCCGGAGAGCACCGGGCCGCTGGCGCGCACGGGCGCCGGGCCGGGCCTGATGCGGCTCGACAACGGCGACATCATCGCCTGGAGCGGCCTGCCGCTGGCCAGGGGCCAGAAGGTGACGCTGCGGTCGGCGCGCGATCTGCCCGCGCTCGCCCGCGAGCTGGACGGCGTGTTCGCCGCCATCGGCTGGTCCGCAGAGGACGGCAAACTCTATGCCGCCGTCGATTTCCTCGGCCTCCAGCCCGTCTATTTCGGCGAGACGCCGGACGGCTGGATGGCCGCCAACGAGACCAAGCCCTTCCCCTACGCGCCCGATGCGGCGGGCTGGGGCGGCTTTGTCACCCTCGGCCAGACCATCGGCGCGACCACCCTCACCCGCCACGCCGCGCGGCTGCGCCCGGCGACGCTGCTCACCATCACCCCCGGCCCGGGCGGCGCCCCGGCGAAGATCGAGTCCGCCCGCTACTGGGAGATGCCGGACGGCCAGGCCGCCGAACCCCCGGTCGCCGACGTCATCGCCGCGCTGGAGGCCAATACCGCCGCCTATCAGGCGCTGGCGGACGACAGCGTTCTCCTGCTCTCGGGCGGGTTCGACAGCCGCCTCATCCTCGGCCTGCTCCACCGGCTGAAGGCGGGGAACCGGCGCGCGCTCATCCTCAGCCACTACGACGAGGACGCGGATCTGGACGGCCGCCTCGCCGCCACCGTCGCCCGCCTCACCGGCACGCCGGTCGATTACCGCCACCCGGACCGGCAGTTCTTCTCCTCGGCCGATTACCTCGACTACGTCCACGCCATCGACGGCGGCACGCCCAACCTCTACCTGTTCATCGCCCAGCTTGCCCCGGCGCTGAAGGGCTGCGGCGCCACCTGGGAGGGGCTGATCCCGGCGCTCGCCCTCTCCACCCTCCAGCAGCCGGGGGACGGCACCTTCGAGACCTTCCGCCGCGAGAAATTCCGCCCGGACGCCGCCGCCCTGCAAATCTTCCGCCCGCAGGTGCGCAAGGACTTCCTCGACGCCTTCGCCGCGGAGTTCGACCGCACCCGCGCGCTCTACCCGGATACGACCTCCGGCATGTGGCAGTGGATTGTCGAGAACCGCATGCGGAACCGCGCGGGCGTCAACCCCACCAAGGTCTACGTCAACCACGCCGCGCCGCTGATGGTGGGCGCCTCCCGCGCCCTGTGGGAGCTGACCGCGCCGGTCCCCTTTGCCCGCCGCCGGGACCACAGCTTCTACCTCGACGTGTTCCGCGGCCTTGCCCCGGACCTTGCCCGCGTGCCGTTCTCCTCGGGCGGCGTTCTCTACCGGGGCGACGCGCCCTGGCTCGCCCACCGCACCTGCGCGGTGCAGCAGAAGTGCTGGCGCTGGCTGACGCGGCGGCCGCGTCTGGCGCAGCTGGCGGGCATTGCCCGCGACGCCGGCTTCGCCCCGTCGCGGTTCCTGGATCACCCGGCCCTGTACCGGGAAGACGACGACCTGCTCGACATGGACGTCGTGCGCCGCATGGAGACGGACCCGGCCCTTCGCGCCGCCTGCGGCAAACCGCTGTTCCATTGGCGGACCACCCGCTGGGTGCATGAGGACCGCCTGCACGCAACACTTCTGGAGTCACCGGATGATCGCAACCAGCCGCTTCCTTCTCTGGCTGCCCAGGCCGGGTAAGACACCCGATCCTGCCTGGCTGCGCCGCTGGCAGTCCGTTGCTGCCCGCGCCGGGCTGGAGGCGGTGGAATGGGGGCCACTGCGCCTGGCCGTCGCGCCGGGGCCCGCGCCGCGCCCGCAGCCGCCCGCCGTGCCCATCGCGGTTCTGGACGCCTGGCCCCTGCGCCTGCCGCACCTGCCGGCGGCGACAGGCCCCGTCGATGTCCGCTGGGCCGAACGCCACGCGCAGATGTTCAACCTGCTCCGCTGGGATGGCCGCCAGCTCACGGTGGAATCGGACGCCATCGGCCTGAAGCCCGCCCACGTGGCCGAGACGGCGGACGGCTGGCTCATGGCCTCCGCCATTGCCGACATTCTGGCCTGCGAGCCCGCGCTCGCCCGGCCGGTGGACCCGGTGGCGATCCAGTTCCTGTTCATCGGCCGGGGCATCTGGGAAGACCGCACCGTGCACCAGCAGGTGCGGCGGCTGAAGGCGGGCGCCGTCTATCGCTGGACGCCGGACGGCGGCCTCAGCGTCACCCGCGAGCGCCGCTGGCAGCTGCCCGTGCCCGAGCCCGCCATGAGCTGGGACGACTTCCGCCGCCAGCAGGATGCGCAGATCACCCGGCTGATGGACCAGACCCTCGCCGACCGGCCCGAGCCGCTGGCCCTGTCCCTCTCGGGCGGCTACGACTCCCGCCTGCTGGCGTCCGAGGCGGCCGCGCGCGGGGTCAGGCCGCTGGCGCTCACCTTCGGCGCCGCCCACACCCGCGAGGCGCGGGCCGCCGCCGAGATCGCCCGGATCCTCGGGCTGCCGCACCGGTCCCTGCCCTATCGCCGCGACATCATCCTCGGCCAGCTCGACCGGCTCAGCGACTGGTTCGAGGGCTGCGTGGACGTCTCCCTCGGTCAGGCCGCCGCCGTCGAGGACTTCGGCCTGCCGCCGCTGCGGATGATCCAGGGCTTTGCGGGCGACGTGATCGCGGGCTCCTTCACCGCGCGGCTCAAGCCGGGGGACGACGCCTCGCTCGACGCCATCGCCCGCTCCATCGTCGGCTACTACTGGCCCACCGCGCCGGACTTCGCGGGCGTGATCGGCCTCCCCGCCGACCGGGAAGCGCTGGAGGCCAGCGTGCGCGCCGATCTGGGCGACGACAGCCCGCCGGTCTCCGCCTTCATCCGCTGGTGCTGGGAAGACCACCTGCGCCGCTACACCTGTGGCCTGCTGGTCGCCAGCCAGTCCGCCGCCGATCTGCTGATGCCCTATTACGATCTGGACTACGTGACCTTCTGGGCCCGGGTGCCGATGGAGGGGCTACGGCACCGCGCCTGGTTCAAGCGCTGGTTCGCCGAGCGCCACCCCGAACTGGGCCAGGTGCCCCACCCGGAGGCGCTGGACCAGATGATCGCCCAGACCCAGCCCGCCCGCGCCGTCGAGTGGGTCGGGCGGCAGTGCTACAAGGTGGCCGAGCGCCTGCTCGGCACCCCGAGGCTGGCCGCCACCCTGCGCGCGCTGGGCCGCACCACCTACATCTACGACGGGCCGAACCTCACCTCCCGCTGGCACCAGCAGCAGATCTTCCAGATGATGGAGGACTACCGCCCGATCCTGCGGCAGCAGTTCGGCCTCGAGCTGCAGCCGGACTACATCCCCGCCCTCACCGACAAGCGGGGCAAGAACACCCAGCCCGCGCGCATGTTGCTCACCCTCGCCGCCTACGCCGGCCACCTGCACCGCACCCTCGCCCCCGAGGACCGGACAGTGCAACCGGCGGAACGCCCGGAAACCGCGCGCCAGAAGGCCGAAGCCGCGAGCTGAGGGTTGGATTTTTTTACAGGATGCCAGGAGGGACTCGGTCCCTCCTGGCGACCTCCCTTTCTTTTTCCGGGACGCACCCGGTCATACCGGCATCTTCCCTGGAGAAAGGGCGCGGCCCGATCATCCGGGGCCGACATCTGCCAGGAAGGCACCGGGAACACGGCCCGAAATGGCAAGGGAGCGCGAGGGTCCGCGACCCTCGCATGATCCTTCAAACCGAAACACCCTGCTTCCCGGGACGCACCCGGTCATACCGGCATCTTCCCTGGAGAAAGGGCACGGCCCGATCATGCGCGGCCGACATCTGTCAGGAAGGCACCGGGAACACGGCCCGAAATGGCAAGGGAGCGCGAGGGTCCGCGACCCTCGCATGACCCTTCAAACCAGAAACACCCCGCTCCCGGCTCCCGCTCAGGCGGCGGAGGCCCGCCAGCCCGCACTGGCGGCTTCGGCGGCCGCGCCCAGGCCTTCCCGCTCCCACTGGACATAGCGGGCCAGCGCCCAGAAGCGGCGCAGGATGTGCAGGCCGTCGTAGTGGATGCGCTGGCCGGCGGGGAAGCAGTAGCCGTAGAGGTCGGCGGGCACGTCGATGCCGAACCGCGCCTTCAGCGCTGCCGTCTCCGCCGCGATTTCCCCGGCCATGCTGCGGCGGATTTCCTCGGTTTCGCCGCCATAGGAGATGCGCATGATGTCCGGGTCGGGCAGCTCGCGCCCAAACAGGCGGAGGAGCTTCCCCTTCACCTCCAGCGTGCGGTCGAAGGCGAACTTGCGCAGGATGTCCTTCATTGCCGGCTGAATGGCGAACACGCTGTTGGGGTGCGGGATGGTCGCCACCTCGGGGAAGTGCTTCTTGAACACGGTGAAGAACAGCAGACGGTCCACCTGCGAGGCCAGCGGCTGGTGCATCCACAGTTCCATGTAGGCCCGGTCGTAGAACGGATAGAACGGCGTGAAGCGCGACCCCAGGATCTCCGCCTGCGTGGCGGTGAAGCGCCGCTGCCGGTTGCTGCACGCCCACAGCATGGCGGACTGGAACAGGTGGGGGGCCGGGGGCAGGTTGTCGTAGGCTGCCTGGCACAGCGTCTCGAAGGGCCGGTCGAAGCCCGCCATCTCCATCGCCTTCAGTTGCACCGGGAAGGCGTAGCTGCGGACAATGCCTTCCGCGAGCAGGTCCTTGCTCTGGAAGTGGTGCTTCTGCATGCGGCAGACGAACGCCCCGCTCATGGTATCGCCGATGAAGCCGTGCATGACCGGCGTGCCCTCGGGCTCCGGCATCGCCAGCAGGTTGGCGATGTGCATGATGTAGGGGTCGGCCTGCCCCTGCAGCACGTCGAAGAACAGCGGCATGCGCGAGCGCAGCATGTCGTGCGGGTATTCGACCGTGCGCAGCTCCATCCCGAGCCGCGAGGCGATCAGCCGCGCCGCCCAGAACTCGCTGTGGTGCGGCGCGCCGTAGGTGTAGGCGCGCGGGCGCAGGCCGAGCGCGCGGGCGGCCGCGGACATCAGCCGGGAGTCGTAGCCGCCCGAGAGCGCCACCACCGGCGGCAGCGGATGCCAGGCCAGCTTGCGGCGGATGGAGTCGAACATGGTCTCCTTGATCCGCTCCGCCATCGCGTGGGGGTGGGCGTCCGGCTCGGGATCGCCCAGCCGCACCTGAATCCCCTCCGCATGGAGAACCGGGCCGGTTGTCTCCGACCATTCGATCCGGTCGCCGCAGAACAGCCGCTCGACCCCGCCTTCCAGCGTGCGCCGCCCGAGCGGCGACAGGAGAATGAGAAATTCCAGCACCGCCAGCGGCTCCACCGGCTCGGCGGGCCCGACCCGCCGGATCAGCTCAATGCGGTTGGACAGCCACCAGCCTTGCGGCCTGCGGCGCAGAAACACGGGCCGCACGCCGATAAGGTCGCTGGCGAAATGCAGCGTGCCGGGCGTGCGCTCGTGAATGTCGGTGAAGATCTGGAAGGCGTCGTGCACCTCCTCCCGGGACAAGGTCTGCGGCCAGTCGCGCGCGCGGGCGTGGCTGGCGGGCACCGTGTCGATGATCCGGAGGGGCGCGCCCGGCTCGAGCCGCGCGCCGGTCGCCAGCGCCGCCCACACACGGGCCCGGCCCACGCGCAGCTCCGTCAGACCGGCGGGAAGGCCGGGCGTCATCACGGTTTCCCCGGCGGGGGCATCGACGTGGGGCAGAAAGGCCAGCCAGCGGTCGGTGAGCAGCATCGGCATCCTCTCCAGACGGTTCAACGGTCGGGACAACACTCTAGGGCGATGTCCGCTCTAATCCAGCACGATCAATCCAAAGAAACATTGAACGAAAGGACAGGTCACTCACAAAAAAACGCCGGCCAGACAAACGTCTGGCCGGCGTCTTCCGGTTTGGCCTCGGCCGCTGGATCAGCTGCTGGCCTTCTGCACCGCGATCCAGTTGCGGATCTTGGCTTCCAGCACGTTCAGCGGCAGCGCGCCGGTGCCCAGCACCTGGTCGTGGAAGGCGCGGATGTCGAACTTCGCGCCCAGCTCCTTCTCGGCCTCGGCGCGCAGGCGGCTGTGGGTCAGCTGCCCGATCTTGTACGCCAGCGCCTGACCCGGCATGGCGATGTAGCGCTCCACCTCGGCGGTGGCGTCGGTTTCGCTCATGGCCGAGTTGTCCATCATGTATTTGATGGCTTCCTCGCGGGTCCAGCCCTTGGCGTGCAGGCCGGTGTCCACCACCAGACGCATGGCGCGCATCATCTCCGCGTCCAGCTTGCCGAAGCGCTGGTACGGATCGGTCAGCAGGCCCAGCTCCCGGCCGAGGGTTTCGGCATAGAGGCCCCAGCCTTCCACGTAGGCGTTGTTGCCGCCGAAGCGCAGGAAGTTGGGGATGGACGGCGTCTCCTGCGCCAGGCTGATCTGGTAGTGGTGACCCGGGATCGCCTCGTGCAGGAACAGGCTCTCCATGCCCGGCTTGGTGCGGGCGGGCAGGTCATAGGTGTTCACGTAGAACACGCCCGGCCGGTTGGCCTCCAGGCTGCCGCTCATGTAGTAGGCGCCGGCGCTGTTCTTCTCGATGAACGAGGGAATCGGGCGGATCTCAAACGGCGTCTTGGCCTGGCGGCTGAACAGCCGGGGCATGCCCGCGTCCACCCGCTCGCGCACCGCGTTGTAGTTCGCCAGCAGGTCTTCCTTGCTCTTGAACTTGAACTTCGGGTCGGTGCGCAGGTGCTCGAAGAACTGCTTCAGCGTGCCCTTGAAGCCCACTTCCTTCTTGATGGCTTCCATCTCGCGGTTGATGCGCGCCACCTCCGACAGGCCGATCTCGTGGATCTCGTTCGGCGACAGGGTGGTGGTGGTGTGCTGCTGCACCAGCGCGGCGTAGAGCAGCGGGCCGTCCTTCATGCCGAGCAGGCCCGGCACGCGGCGGGCGTGCGGCTTGTACTCGGTCTGCATGAAGACCTTCATGCGCTCATAGACCGGCAGGACCGACTTGGCGATCTTCTCCTGATAGGCCTTGGTCAGCCGCGCCTTGTCGTTCGCGGAGAAGTCCGCCGGGATGTTCTTGATCGGCATGTAGAAGGGGCTGTTGTCGACCCCCTGCTGGATGATGTTGTCCAGCTGGCCGATCACGTTGTCGACCACCACCTGCGGCTGCACATGACCCGCCGCGATGCCCTCGCGCATACGCTCGATGGCGCGGTCCATGATCGTCACGAACTCGTCGAGACGCTTCAGGCCGTTCTCGTAGTCCTTCACCGTCTTGTACGGCGCCAGGGACTCACCCGAGGAGATGTCCGGGAACATGATGTGCATGCCGCCGAAGTGCTCGATGGCGAGCTGGTCGCCGATGCTGGCCAGCGGCTCGGAGGCGAAGCGGATGGCCTGCTCCGTCTCGTACTTGAACACATCGTAGTAGATGGCGTTCTCGGGGCTGAGCGCCGCACGGTCGATGGCGTTCAGCCGCGCCAGCTCGGCCTGCTTGATGCGCAGCACCTCGGCGTTGTGGGCGGGGCTCAGGTAATCGCCCACCCGGTCGGCATAGCGCATGTCGCCGCGCGACATGGCCTCGATCGGGTTCAGGCGCAGGTTGGCCTCGTCGGAGTCCTTGAACAGCTGCGCCAGCTGCTGGTCGGCGCTCTGCTTGACCACCGCCACCGGCTCGCTCGTCTGCTGGGTCGCGCAGGCGGCCAGCAGGGCAAACGGCACGGCGGCAACGCTCCAGCGCAGCCACGTCTTCAAATCGGTCATATGAAAACCCCCATGTATCGGCACGCGGCGACCGTTCCGGATCGCCGCGCGATCTGGTCGCGACAAGACGGCCGCTTCCTTGCCGGAGCAATTCTCCCGCGATGAAACGCCGGCGCGGTGCGCCGAGTTGCCGTCCTGCCGCGACAGGCCGAGAGTCTCTTAGTCCATCGGGATAACCCGGCCCGAGGCCATGACGAACCGCACCTTCTCCAGCACGGTCACATCCTCCAGCGGGTTGCCGTCCACGGCGATGAGGTCGGCGGATTTGCCCGCCTCCAGCGTGCCGATTTCCGTCTCCAGCCCCAGCAGCTTCGCCGCGACGGTGGTGGCGCTGGCCACCGCCTCCCGGGGCGTCAGGCCGCCGTACTGGACCATCAGGCGGAACTCCTCGCCGTTGCGGCCGTGCTCGAACACGCCGCTGTCGGTGCCGAAGGCGATGGGCACGCCCTCGCGCTTGGCCGCCGCGATCTGCTTGCCGCGCACTGCGAGCGTCTGGCGGACCTTCTCCTCCACCTGCGGGGTGTAGATGCCCTTGCCGAGGCGCTCGGAGATGCCGGTGAAGGCCATCAGCGTCGGCACCATGTAGGTGCCCTTCGCCTTCATCGCCTTGAGGCCGGCCTCGTCGATGAAGGTGCTGTGCTCGATGGAATCGACTCCCGCCTTCACCGCCGTCTCGATGCCCTTGGCGCCGTGAGCGTGGGCCGCCACCTTGAGGCCCAGGCTGTGCGCCGTGTCCATGATGGCCTTCAGCTCGTCGTCGGTGAAGTGCTGGCCAAGGCCGCGCGCCTGCTGGGAGAGCACGCCGCCGGTTGCCGTGATCTTGATGACGTCAGCCCCGGCGCGGGAGGCCTCCCGCACGCGGGCGGCGCATTCCACCGGGCCGGTGCAGGTGTTGCCCGCGGACAGCGCCTCCAACACCTCGCGGCGGAAGCCGGTGACGTCACCGTGGCCGCCGATGATGGAAATGGCGGTGCCGGCGGAGAGGATGCGCGGGCCGGGGATGATCCCGTCGCGCACGGCGTCGCGCAGGGCGAAGCCCACGTTCGGGCCCGAGCCCAGATCGCGCACGGTGGTGAAGCCCGCCCGCACGGTCAGCAGCGCGTTCTTGGTGCCGACGGCGGTGGCGTATTCATCGGTGTTGACGGCCTCCTTCCACCACGGCGTGCCCGGATCGCCGGACAGGTGCACGTGCGCGTCGATCAGGCCCGGCAGCACGGTCTTGGACGACAGGTCGATCTCCCGCACCGGCTCGTCCGGCCGCAGATCCGGCACCAGCGTGCGCGCGTCCGGGCTGCCGCTCGCCACCGCGACGATCCGCCCGTCCCGCACCGCGATGGTGGACGGACCGAGGACCGGCTTGTTCGCGTCGACGATCACCTGACCGGCGCGCACCAGCGCCACATCCGCCTGCGCCGCAGACGGAAGAACCGCCGCCGCCGTCACCAGAGCTGCTGCAACAACGTGAAACTTGCTCACGATAGCCTCCCCAAGAAACAAAACATTCCCCTGAGGCTGCACTCAGATGGATCATTCCGCAAGAGGAAGGAAACGGCGCCGGTAAACCGGAAAGGATGAGCCGGGGGAAGGGTGCTCCGGCTTCGGCCGGGATCTGGCGCTGCTCCGCCGGAGACGGGACAGGCGAGGGCGCGCACCTTCACTGGCCCGCGATCAGGCGGCAGGCGCAACAAAAAAGCCGCCCGAAGGCGACTCTTTGAAGCGGTGATGCTTGAAGCAATGGTGCCTGAAGCGATCGTGCTTGAAGCGATGGTGCCGATGGAGGGACTCGAACCCCCGACCCACGCATTACGAATGCGTTGCTCTACCAGCTGAGCTACATCGGCCCGCAGCGGATTTGCGCTCCCTTATCAACCTCGCGTGAGGTTGACAAGCGGCCTTCGCGCATCCGCGTGCAAATACCTGCGCTTTGGCCCCGGCATTTGGCCGGGGGCCGTCAGCCCGCCAGCGCCGCCGCCTCCACGCGCGAGAGCGCCTGACGGGCCGCAACCAGCGCGCGCATGTCCGCCAGGACGGGCTCGATCTGCGCGCGCACCGCCGGCTGAAGGGCCTCGCCCACCGCCAGCGCGCCCGACAGGTCGCCCTGCGCCAGACGGCGGTCCATGGTCTCCAGCTGGGAGGCGGCATCGCCCGGCACGGCGGCGGCCGTCTCGCCCGCCCGGCGCACCTGCACCAGCGACTTGAGCGTGTCTCCGATCCGCTCGTACCACGGGCCGCTGTCGCCCGCCGGTGCCGCCTTGGCCAGCGCCGCCGCCTTGCGGCTGTCGAGCCGCTGGCGCAGCTGCCGGAGCGTGGGCGCGCCGCCCGAGATGGCCTGAAGCGCCGTCACGTCGGGATTATCCGGCCCCAGCGACTGGGCCAGCATGGTCACCGCGCCGCTGATGGGCTGGCCGCTGTCCAGCGCCCGGCGGATGGCCGCCACCAGCACCAGCGTGCGCGCCTGCGTGCCCTGGGCTTGCAGGCTGTCCAGCTGCGCCTTGGTCTCGGCCGTGAACTGGTTCACCCGGCTGTCGAGCTGGGCGTGGGCATTCAGAAGCGTCTGCGACTGCGCGGCGGCCGCCGTCACCGTCTGGTCGAGCGACGCCAGACGCGACTCCAGCGCGGCGACGCGGGAGGCAAGCCCGGCGTCCACCGCCAGCGCGGCCATGGGCGCGCCTGCGGCCGCCCCTTCACCCGAAGGGGCCACGCCCTGACGCGCCTCAAGCTGGGCGATGCGGTCGTAGAGCGGCTGGAGATCCGCGCCCTGCCCCGCCGGGCGGGCTTCCAGCTGCGACAGCCGCGCCTCGAGCCGGGCCAGCTGCTCGCCGGACGCGCCGGTGGGACCGGCGCTTTCCGCCGTGCCGAAGCGGCGCAGCGGCTCGGGCAGGCGCGCGCGCACCTGCGCCTCGAACCACGGATTGGCCAGCAGGCCCGCCGCAAAGGCCAGGGCAATGCCGGTAATGGCCCACGGCCAGCCGCTGGCGCGGCGGGGCGTATCGTAAACGGTTTGACGGCGGATCGCCTCCGCGCGGGCAGAAGTCCAGGCATCGCCGATGCTGCCGCCAGCAGCAGGCGCGGAGCCCGCAGCCGAAGGCTTGGTGGTGCCGTTGTTCTCGCTCATCATTCCCCCTCCGGGTCGGGTAAGGCCTGTTTGTGACACAGGAGCATGGTGGCCGCCAAGAGGCTGGACTCATTGGGCTGTTCCGCAATGGCCACCCCGCGCCACCGCTTGCCGGCCAGCCGCGCCGCCACCGCCTCGCTGATACAGCCAACGCGCAGCGTGGCCGGATCGGCCCCGGCGATGGCGTCATAAAGCGCAACAAACCGCGATGCCGTGCGCGGCGAGAGCAGCAGCGCCCAGTCCACCCGGTTCGCCGCCAGCGCCGCCTCGGCCTCCGGTGTGAAACGCTCGGCGAGCCTTGCGCGGTACACGATGCGCCGCTCGACCCGGATGCCATGACCCGCCAGCACCGGCGCGGGGTCACGGCTCACCTGCTCGCCGCTCAGCCACAGCACGGCGCGCACGCCGCTGGCGATGACGCTTTCCAGAATCCCGTCCAGATCGCCCTGCGCATGGGGGCGCACGTCAGCGAACCCGGCCTCAAGACAGGCGGCATGGGTGCCGGGGCCGATGGGAAACACCGGGACGCCCGCCAGCGCCGCTGCCTGCTGCGCAACCGCAGGCGGGGCCTGGCGGCTGGTGAACAGCACGGCATCGAATGGCGCCTCCGGCAGGTCCCACGCCACCGGCTGCACATCGAGGAGCGGCGAGACGATCGCCACATGCCCGGCTGCCTCCAGCCGGGCCGCCAGCCGCCCCGCATCCGCAAGCGGCCGCGTGACGAGAATGCGCGCCACGGCCTTACCCGAACAGCGCCCGGATGGCCGGGCCGCCGCGCCCGATCAGCTCCTCGGCAAGCGCGGTCGCCAGGCGTTCGGCCTCCTCCGGCGCGCCGCGCACCTCGCCCGCCACCTCATGCGCGCCATCGGGGCTGAGGATCTGCCCCCGGATGCGCACCTGCCCGTCGGCCTCCAGCGTCGCCAGCGCCGCGATGGGCGTGCGGCAGGAGCCGTCCAGCCGGGCGAGGAACGCCCGCTCCGCCGCCACCGCAAGGGCGGTTTCCGCGTGGTTGAGCGCGCCGACGGCCGCGCGGGTGAAGGCATCGTCGGTGCGCACCGTCACGCCGATGGCCGCCTGCGCCGGGGCGGGCAGCATCTGCTCGACGGGAATGGGCGCGCCCACGTGGTCCATGCCGAGCCGGCGCAGGCCCGCCGCCGCCAGCAGGGTGGCGTCCGCCTCGCCGCGCGCCAGCTTGTCGAGGCGGGTCTGCACGTTGCCGCGGAACGGCACGATCTGGAAATCCGGGCGCAGCAGCTTCATCTGCGCGCCGCGCCGGAGGCTGGAGGTGCCGATTCGCGCGCCCTGCGGCAAATCGGCCACCCCCGTGGCATTGGGGGCGATCAGCCGGTCGCGCACGTCCTCGCGCGGCAGGATGCCCGCCAGCACCATGGCCTCCGGCAGGCGGGTCGGCACGTCCTTCATGGAATGGACGGCCAGATCAATGCGCCCGTCGAGCAGCGCTTCGTCCAACTCCTTGGTGAACAGGCCTTTTCCGCCGAACTCCGACAGCGGCTTGTCCTGGATGCGGTCGCCGCTGGTCTTGAAGATGGCGACGTCCACCGCTTCCACCGGCCAGCCAAGATGACGCGCCACACCCGCCTGAACCATGTGGGCCTGGGCCAGCGCCAGCGGGCTGCCGCGCGTTCCAATCACGAGTTTAGACTTGGGGGTCACCGAGCACCTCTGTTAAGCGTGCGCCGGTATATAGAGCGATCCGGCAGTGAATGAAATGGCGCGTGAGTTGACAGTTCTGGGGCTCGAATCGAGCTGCGACGAGACGGCGGCGGCAATCATCCGCGCCGATCGGGCCATTCTGGCCAACCGCGTCGCGGGACAGGAGGAGGAGCACCGCCCCTACGGCGGCGTGGTGCCCGAGATCGCCGCCCGCGCCCACGCGGACAAGCTGGCCCCGCTGGTCCAGCAGGCGCTGGACGATGCCGGGCTGACGCTGAACGACATCGACGCCATCGCCGCGACCGCCGGGCCCGGGCTCATCGGCGGGGTGATGGTGGGGCTGGTCACCGGCAAGGCGCTGGCGCTGGCGGCGAACAAGCCGCTCATCGCCGTCAATCATCTGGAGGGGCACGCCCTCTCCCCCCGGCTGGTGGCGGACGTGGACTTTCCCTACCTGCTGCTGCTGGTCTCCGGCGGGCACTGCCAGCTCCTCGAGGTGCGCGGCATCGGCGACTATCGCCGCCTCGGCACCACCATCGACGATGCGGCGGGCGAGGCCTTCGACAAGGTGGCCAAGCTCTTGAATCTGGGCTTCCCCGGCGGCCCGGCGGTGGAACGTACCGCCCGGTCGGGCGACGCCCGGCGCTTTGCCCTGCCCCGGCCGCTGAAGGGCACGGCCGAGCCGCACTTCTCCTTCGCCGGGCTCAAGACTGCCGTGCTGCGGGAAGTGGAAAAGCTGGGCGTGCCGACGGACCAGGACAAGGAGGACCTCGCCGCCTCCTTCCAGCAGGCGGTGGTGGACTGCATCATCGACCGCACCCGGCGCGCCCTTGCCCTCGCGCCGAAGGCGACGGCGCTGGTGGTGGGCGGCGGCGTGGCCGCCAACACCGCCATCCGCACGGCGCTGACCGCGCTGGCGGCCGAGCGCGGCCTGCCGTTTGTCGCGCCGCCGCACTGGCTGTGCACCGACAATGCGGCCATGATCGCCTGGGCCGGGCTTGAGCGCTTCAAGCTGGGCAAGACGGACAGCCTGGACGTGCCCGCCCGGGCGCGCTGGCCGCTGGACCAGTCCGCCCCCAGGGCGCCGGGCGCGGGTGTAAAGGCGTAAACCGGAAGCAGACCACAGCAAGGATAAGGGGAGACATGGCGATCGAGACAATCGGCGTTGTGGGCGGCGGTGCCTGGGGGACGGCGCTGGCGCAGGTGGCCGCCAAGGCCGGGCGCACGGTGCACCTCTGGGCGCGCGAGCCGGAGGTGGCGGAGAGCATCAACACCCTGCACGAGAACACCGCCTTCCTGAAGGGCGTGCCGCTCAGCCCCGCCGTCCGCGCCACCAACCGGCTGGACGATCTCGCCGATGCGGACGCGCTGCTCCTCGTCACCCCCGCCCAGTTCCTGCGGGCAACGCTGGCGCAGCTGGGCGACCACCTGCCCCGATCCACCCCGCTCGTGCTCTGCTCCAAAGGCATCGAGCAGGGCACCGGCCTGCTCATGACCGAAGTGTGCAACGCCGTGGCGGGCGAGCACCCGCTCGCCGTGCTCTCCGGCCCCACCTTCGCGGCGGAGGTGGCCCGGGGCCTGCCCACCGCCATCACGCTGGCCTGCGCCGACGAAGCCCTCGGCGCCCGGCTGACCGAGGCCATCGGCCTGCCCACCTTCCGGCCCTACTGGTCGCCCGACCTCATCGGCGCGGAGGTGGGCGGCGCGGTGAAGAACGTGCTCGCCATCGCCTGCGGCATCGCCGAGGGCAAGCAGCTGGGCGAGAACGCCCGCGCCGCCCTCATCACCCGGGGCTTTGCCGAGATGCTGCGCTTCGGCGCGGCCAAGGGGGCGCAGCGCGAGACCCTCTCGGGCCTGTGCGGCCTGGGCGACCTGATCCTCACCTGTTCGTCCACCCAGTCTCGCAACATGAGCCTGGGCTATGCCATCGGCCAGGGCCGGCGCATGAACGACATCCTCGCCGAGCGCAAGACCGTGGCCGAGGGCGCCTACACCGCCCCCGTGCTGCTGGAGGCCGCGCAAAAGCTGAACGTGGAAATGCCCATCACCGAGGCGGTGGTGCAGCTGCTCTACCACGACGCGGACGTGGACACGGTGATCGGCGGCCTGCTGAGCCGCCCGTTCCGCCCGGAGTGAGGGGGTGTTGTTGAAGGGATTTCCAGCAGGAGGGACCCGGTCCCTCCTGCACCTCCCTTGAGTATTTCGTTGCCGCCGGTCCTCTGAAGAACGGGCGCCGGAAACACGGCCCGGAAAACGAACGGGAGCGCAGAGGGTCCAGGACCCTCTGCAAGAACAAGCATCGGAAAAGCCAAAGGCAGGAAGACACAGCCGTCATGCGCAAGCAGATCAGCCGGGTTGCAAGCTGGACGATGCTGAGCCGCGTTGTCGGCTTCGTGCGCGACATCATCATGGCAGCGGTGCTGGGCGCGGGCCCCGTTGCCGATGCCTTTCTGATCGCCTTCCGCCTGCCCAACCACTTTCGCGCCATTTTCGCCGAAGGGGCGATGTCGACGGCCTATGTGCCCGCCTACTCCCGGGTGCGGACGCAGGAAGGGCCGGACGCCGCCCGGCGGTTCGCGGACTCGGTGTTCGCCTGGCAATTGCTGGCGCAGGGCGTGCTGCTGGCGGCGGCCCTGCTGGCGACGCCCTGGCTCATCACCCTGCTGGCCCCCGGCTTTCAGGACGACCCGGCCAAGTTCGCGCTGGCGACGGAGCTGACGCGCATCACCTTTCCGTCACTCTTGCTGATTTCGTGCATGACGCTGCTCTCCGGCAGCCTCAACGCGGTGGAGAAGTTCGCGGCGGCGGCGGCCGCGCCGGTGCTGATGAACCTGTGCATGATCGCCGGGCTCCTGGCGTGGCGGTGGTTCCCGACCGTCGGCCACGCGGCGGCGTGGGGCGTGCTGGCCTCGGGCCTTGCCCAGTTCGGCCTCGTCTGGTGGGCGGCGACGCGGGCGGGCGTCGGCCCGCGCCTGCGCACGCCGCTGCTGGACGAGGACACGCGCCGGTTCTTCCGCGCGCTGGGTCCGGCGGTGATCGGCTCCATGGGCGTGCAGGTGGCGATGTTCGCGGACACCATCATCGCCAGCTTCCTGTCGGACGGCGCGCTGGCCGCGCTCTACTACGCCGACCGCATCAACCAGCTGCCCATTGGCGTCATCGGCATCGCGGCGGGCACGGTGGTGCTGCCGCAGATGGCGAAGAAGCTGGCGGAAGGGGACGAAGCCGGGGCGCGCGCCGCGCAGAACCGGGCCATGGAGTTCACTTTGCTGCTGGCCGCGCCCTGCGTGGTTGCGTTCGTGATGATCCCCGATCTCATCATGACCGCCCTGTTCCAGCGCGGGAAGTTCGACGCCATGGCCGCCGCCGCCGCGGGCGGCACGCTGGCGGCCTATGCCATCGGGCTGGTGGCGTTCGTGCTGATCCGCAGCGCCGTTGCCAGCTTCTACGCGCGGGGAGACACCCGGACCCCGCTCTATGCCTCGCTCACCGGCATTGCCATCAACGTGGCGCTGAAGGTGGCGCTGATGGGTCCGCTGGCGCAGGTGGGGCTGGCGCTGGCCACGTCCGTCGGCGCGTGGGTTAACGTGGGGCTGGTGATTGTCCTCGCCCGCCGCAAGGGCTACTTCGCGCTGGACGCCCGCTTCCGGCGCAGCGCTGCCGTCATCGCCCTCGCCGCGCTCGGCCTCGGCCTCGTGCTGTGGGCCGGCAATGCGTGGCTGCCGGGCCTCCTGCGGCAGACGGCGGCCCTGCGCGCCTCCGCCCTCCAGCCTGTCGTCCAGCTGGCGCTGATGGCGGCGGCGGGCGGCGCAGTTTATCTCGGTGTGGTCTGGCTCGGCCTCAGAGCCCGGCGACGCGCAGCCTGAACAGTTCCGCCTCGCTGCGAATGACCGGGCCGCCGCGCCGGATGAACCGTCCAACACCGAAAGCCAGTTTGCGGATCATGCCATGTCTCCTCCAGTTGGCCGCTCTGTGCGGTCCTTACGGAGATCAAGATGGCCTGAGCGCGCCGTATCTGTAGAGGCCTGTTCCGCGACCACTGAAGTCCCGTTTCGGGAACAATCGCCCGCGCTCCATCGCCCGACCGGTCTCAGCGGTGCCAGTCCCGCGCCAGGCGTTTGCTGGCAAACCAGAACAGGCTCGCGCTCACCAGATAGAACACAAGGCCGGTGAGGATGGCATAGCGCAGGGATTCCTCCCCGAAGCGCGCGTTCAGCACGTCCGACAGCGCGCCGAGGAACACCGTGCCGAAGCCGATGCCGATCAGGTTGTTGATGAAAAGAAAGATGGCCGAGGCCGTGGTGCGCATGTTGGGCGCCACCAGATGCTGCACGGCGGTGATGATCGGGCCGAGCCAGGTGAGCCCCAGCGCCTGCGGCACCAGGAACAGGACAAAGGTGAGCGGCAGCCACGAGGACAGAACCCCCGCCGCGTAGCACGGCGCGGCCAGCACGAAGGCAATGGCGGGAATGCGGGCATAGGCGCCCGGGTCGCCCGGCCCCAGCCTGTCCCCCAGCCACGCGCCGACCCAGATGCCGACGACGCCGCCCGCCAGCACGATCGCGCCGAAGAACAGGGAGACGTCCATCAGCGGCAACCCGTAGGTGCGCTGGAAGAAGCTGGGCAGCCAGAAGAACAGGCCATAGCCCATGATGGAGCAGCTGGCCGACCCGAACGACAGCGCCCAGAAGCTGGGCTTGGCCGCGAGCGTCCGCAGTGCCGCGCCGAAGCTGGCATGCCCGGCCTCCGCCGCCGTTTTGGGCGCGGCATCGAAGCCGCCGCGCCGGGGCTCGCGGACGGCGAGGCGGAACAGGGGTGCAAGGCACACGCCCATGAGGCCGACAGCGATGAACGCCGTGCGCCAGTCGATGGCGCTGGCGATCCAGCCGCCCAGGAAAATGCCGAGCGCCGAGCCCACCGGAATGCCGAAGGAATAGACCCCGAGCGCCCGCGCCCGCTCGTGCGGCGGGAAGTAGTCCGCAATCAGCGAGTAGGACGGCGCGACACCCCCCGCCTCGCCCACGCCGACGCCGAGGCGGCACAGGAACAGCTGCCAGAAGGACTGGGCTAGCCCGCACAGCGCCGTGAAGCCGCTCCACAGCGTCAGCGCGATGGTCATGATCCAGGTGCGGCTGGTGCGGTCCGCCACCCAGGCGATGGGAATGCCGAGCGCCGTGTAGAACAGCGCGAACGCCAGCCCGCCCATGAGGCCGAGCTGGGTGTCGGTGAGTGCCAGCTCCGCCTTGATGGGCCCGGCGAGGATACCGATGATCTGCCGGTCGATGAAGTTGAACGTGTAAACCAGAATCAGCATGGCCAGCACGAAGAAGCGGTAGCTTCCCGCAGGCCGCGCCGCCTCCGCGCCCGTTTCCGAAAGGCTTGCAGCATGCGCTGACTGTTTCATGGGACTCCCGCTTTCCTGTGCCGGCACCCGGTTACGCGTGTTTCCGGGGCAAAGGATTGCCCTTCCTCTGCGCTCCCTTTCGTTTATCGGGCAATTCATCAGGCCGCGAGCGTCCCGCCGCACGTCCCGACAAACAAAAGGGAGGTGCAGGAGGGTCAAGACCCTCCTGCAATCACAATATCCCAACTCCCAGGCTCAGAACCGGTACTCCACGGTGCCGGTGACGGTGAGCGGCGGGCCATAGAAGGCGGTGACCGAGTTGCCGTACAGGTCGTCGGGGAAGTTGTAGCCGCCGATGCGGTATTTCTTGTCGGTCAGGTTCTTGCCGTGCACGCCCACCTGCCAGCGGTTGCTGGCGGAGGCCCACACCAGGCTGAGGTCCACCAGCGCGAACTTCTTCTGGTCGAGCTGCGGGCTGGCCACCTCGAACATGTGGTAGCCGCTGCGGTAGGCGGTGGACTGGGTCAGCGTGATGGTGCTGCCGTCGCCCAGGTCGCGGGTGTAGGTGAGCGTCAGGTTGCCGTTCCACTTGGGCGTGTTCTGGAACACGCGGGTGTCGGCCACGTCGATGTACTGCTTCGAGCCCAGATCGTAGAACAGGAACTCCTTGAACTTCGCGTTGGTGTAGCCCACCGCCCAGCTCGCCGAGAAGTTGGGCGTGACCACCACGCGGCCTTCCAGCTCCAGACCCCAGATGCGCGACGAGCCCACGTTGTCGACGAAGCTGGCGATGTTGGTGCCGTCGGGAATGGGCACCTGGGTCGTCACCTGCTGGCCCTTGTAGTCGGCGTAGAAGGCGGCGAAGTTCAGCATCAGGCGATGGTCGAAGAAGCTGCCCTTGAGGCCCGCCTCGTAGCTGTCCACGATTTCGGGATCGTAGCCCTCCACCGTCTGCGGGGTGGCCACGGCGTCGCCGCGCATGTCGAAGCCGCCGGACTTGAAGCCGCGGCTGTAGGAGACGTAGCCCATCAGGTCGTCGGTGAAGTCGTAGTTCAGGCCGATGCGCGGGGTGAATTCCTCGAAGGAGCGCTTGCGGCTGTAGTCGGTGCGCTGCTCGAGGAAGATCGCGTTCGGGTTGCCGAACACGGGCGAGCGGATGCCGAGATAGGTGGCGCGGAACACCTCGCCCTCCTTCTCGTCGCGGGTGTAGCGGCCGCCCAGCGAGAGCGACAGCCGGTCGGTGATGTCGTAGCTCACGTCAGCGAACGCAGCGTAGCTCTTGGTATCCACGCTGCCCGAGGTGAGGATGGAGAGGTTGGCGGCGCCGAGCACCGTGTCGAACGCGCCCGCGGCCGTGCCGTCCAGGAAGAACAGGCCCGCCACCGCCTGAAGCCGGTTGCCGGTGTAGAGGACCTGGAATTCCTGGGTGAACTGGTCGTCCTTATAGTAGGCGGGAATGTCGAGGATCGGCAGGGGCGTGCTGTCGAAGTCGATGTCCGTGTCGGTCCTGCCCTCGCGGTAGGCGGTGATCGACTTGAGCATAACGGCGTCGTTGACGTTCCACTCCATCAGCATGGAGACGCCCTTGGTGATCACCTCGTTGTCGTCGCCGATGCCGGCGCGGGTGTCGTACACGTCATCGAGCACGTCCGAGCCCGGCAGGAGGCTCGCCACCTCGCGGTGGCCATGACGCGCGTTGGAGTCGTCATCGGTGCGGTCCGCCGCGATGCGGATGAAGAAGTTCTCCGACGGGGTGATCTCCACGCTCAGGCGGCCGGAGACTACATCCTTGTTGTAGTGCTCGGCCCCGGTGAGCAGGTTCTTGCCGTAGCCGTCGCGCTTGTAGACGGCCAGGGCGCCGCCCACCGAGATCACGTCATTGAGCGGCACGTCGCCGGAGAGGACCAGCTCCTTCTGGTCATAGGTGCCGTAGGCGACACGGGCCTTGAAGTTGGGCTCGCTGCCGAGGCGCCTCGTGACGTACTTCACCGCGCCGCCGATGGTGTTGCGGCCGTAGAGCGTGCCCTGCGGGCCGCGCAGCACCTCGATGCGCTCGACGTCGAAAATGTCCAGCACCGCGCCCTGCGGGCGGGCGATGTAGACGTCATCCACGTAGAGGCCGACGCCGGGCTCGAAGCCCCACAGCGGGTCCTGCTGACCGACGCCGCGAATGAAGGCGATGAGCGTCGAGTTGGAGCCGCGCGCCACCTGAAGGGTCATGTTGGGGGCGGTGTATTGCAGCGCGGTCAGGTCCGGCGCGCCCCGCATGTCCAGATCCTCCGACGAGAAGGCCGAGACGGCCACCGGCACGTCCTGAAGGGACTCCGCGCGCCGGCGGGCGGTCACGACAATCTCGCCCGTGTCGAGGGCGGCCGTCTGCGCCGTCGCCTGGCCCTGGGCCTGCGCCGAAGCGACGGGCGCCACGGACAGGGCGGCGCCTGCCGTCCCCGCCGCGAGCAAAGCCTTCATGGCCTGCCTTGCGTTCATGATCATAACCTTCCTCCCCTTGGTCGTCTTGTTTATGCCGTGTGCCGATGCCCCCCCGGCACCGCCCGGGCAAAGTCCGCCACCATGCGGTTGAATGTCTCCGGCTCCTCCAGATGCGGCGCATGGCCGGAGCGGGCGAAGGTGCACAGCCGCGCCTGCGGCAGGCTGTGCGCCAGAAACTCGGCTGTCCCCAATGCGTAGAGCTGGCTGAGCGCGCCGTGGGCCACCAGCGCGGGCGTGCCGAGGCGCGGCAGGTGCGGCCGGTAATCCTGGGCAAGCATGGAGCCCCAGAGCCGCGCCATCGCCTCGCCGTTGGCGGCGGCGATCTGGGCTTCCGCCCACCGGCGCAGCCCGGCCCGCTCCGCCTCCAGCCCGCCCGCGAACAGGCGGCGGGCAATGCGCGGCGCGACCGCCGCCCAGTTGGCGCGCATGGCCTTTTCCGTGCGGCCGGTGGGGCCGCCCGGTGCCGATCCGCCGGTCGAGCCGCCCTTCAGGCCCAGCTGCCAGCCGGGGCCGTTGAGGATGCGCGGGCTCATGTCGACGATGATCTGGCCACTGATGTGCGCCTCCGCGCCGGCCAGCAGCGCCGACCACAGCGCCATCGCCCCCATCGACCAGCCGACCGCCACCGCGTCCCGCAGGTCGAGGTGGCGGCAGAGCGCGAGAAGGTCGTCCGCCAGCCGCTCGATGGTGAGCGGGGCCTGCGACCCGGCGGCCGAGCGCCGGTGCCCGGCCAGATCGGGGCTGATGACGCGGAACTCCCGCGCCAGCGCGTCCCGCTGCGGCGCGAAGAAGCCGGCATGGGCTGCCCAGCCGTGAAGGAAAAGCAGCGGACGCCCCGCGCCCTCGTCATCGTAGACGAGCCTGCCGCCAGAGCTGTTCGTCAGTTCGGGCACGGCGCCGAACCCCTCCCCCGTCCCTCGGGCCAGACCGCCCCGGCGTTTTTCCCAGTTTACGGGCGCTGCCTTGCGCGGTTCGCTCTTTCGCGCGGCCAGTCTGGCAACCATTCTCGGTTCAATCATCCGGTTATTTGAAACATGAGTCAACATTCAAGTTATGGGCTTGCAGCAAAGGCCAAGGCGCGTCACAGTGCAGGCATGCAGGACAAGGCACCCAGAACCGAGAGGGGCCGGCGCACGCTGCGCCGCCTTCTGGACGCCGCCGCCGCCGAGTTCGGCGAGCGGGGCTTTCATGATGCCAGCATCAACGGCATCACCCAGCGCGCGGGCGCGGCGCTGGGCAGCTTCTACACCTACTTCGACAGCAAGGAGGAGGTGTTTCGGGCGCTGGTGAGCCACATGGGCCAGCTGACCCGCCAGTTCATCAACGAGCGCATCAGCGACGCGCCGGACCGTCTGACGGCGGAGCGCAAGGGCATCGAGGCGTTCATCGAGTTCGTGCGTGCACACAAGGACCTGTACCGCATCGTCATGGAGGCGCAGTTCGTCGCCGAGGACGCCTACCGCGAATACTACCAGGTGTTCGAGGAAGCGTACCGCCGCAACCTTCAGGCCGCCGAGAGCCGTGGCGAGATCCGCCCCGGCTTTGCCGAGGAGCGGGCGTGGGCGCTCATCGGCATGAACGTGTTCCTGGGGCTCCGCTACGGCGTGTGGGCGGAGGACAAGAGCCCGGCCGAAGTGGCCGCCGCCGTCGCCGACCTCATCAACTACGGCCTCGGGCCCCGGCCGGACGGAAAATAGCCTTCACCCCCGCCCCGTCTTTCCGGCATGCTTGCACAAGCATTGCGGGTCAAAATGCGGTATCAACGCCTTCAAGGCGCCGGCACGGCCGGGAGGGACACCGGCATGGCCGGGTTCGCGCGGGAAAGCGCCAGGCAGGGAGGCTCGGGGGTCGCACGTGGCTTTCGATCTGATCGACATCACCGCAAAGCGCGCGGCGCTGGGCGGCGAGCGGATCGCGCTGACAGAAACCGCGAGCGGCCGGTCCGTCACCTACGCCCAGCTTGACGCGCGGGCCGCCCGGGTGGCGGCCCTGCTGGACAGCCTCGGCCTTGCCCCGGGCGACCGGGTCGCCATGCTCTGCCGCAACCGCATCGCCTTTTTCGAGCTTCTGTTCGGCTGCGCCAAGCGGGGGACGATTCTGGTGCCGCTCAACTGGCGCATGCCGCCGGCGGAACTCTCCGCCCTGATCGCGGACTGCCGGCCCGGCCTCATCGTCTACGGCGCGGAGGACGCGGCGGCGGCGCGGGCCGTGGCGGGCAGCGTCCCGTGCCTCGCGCTCGATGATGACGGCCCTGACGGCTACGAGGCCCGGCTCACGGCCTGCCAGCCCGCCGCCACGCGCGAGCTGTGGCCGCAGGACGAGGTGTGGTTCCTCATCTACACCTCCGGCACCACCGGCGCGCCGAAGGCGGTGATGCACACCTACGGCATGGCCCTCGCCAATTACGTGAACCTCAGCCAGGCGATCGACCTGCGGCAGGGCGAGACCACCCTCAACTTCCTGCCGCTGTTCCACATCGCCGGCATCAACCTCTACACCCTGCCGGTGCTGATGAGCGGCGGACAGGCGATCATCATGCCCGGCTTCGATGTGGAGCAACTGGTCGAACTTCTGGCGGCGGGCCGGCTCGACACCGTGTTTGCCGTGCCGTCCGTCTACCAGCAGCTCAGCCTGCATCCGCGCTTCGAGGACATCGACGTCTCCGGCGTCCGCCACTGGGGCTGCGGCGGCGCGCCGCTCTCCGACACCCTGACGCGCCGCTACCTCGCCCGAGGCGTCAGGGTGTGCAACGGCATGGGAATGACCGAGACCGGCCCCACCGCCTTCCTGATGGACCCGGAGAACGCCCCCCGCAAGGTGGGCTCGGTCGGCAAGCCGCAGCTGCTGTGCCAGGTGAGGATCGTGGATGCGCAGGGGCGGGACGTGCCCCGGGGGGAGCGGGGCGAGATCTGGTTTCGCGGGCCCGGCGTCACCCCCGGCTACTGGGGCCGGCCGGAGGAGACCGCCCGCGCCTTCGCCCCCGGCGGCTGGCTGCGCTCGGGCGACATCGGCTGGCAGGACGCGGACGGCTACTACTACGTGGCCGGGCGCATCAAGGACATGTTCATCTCCGGCGGGGAGAACGTCTACCCGGCGGAGGTGGAGAACGTGCTGGTGCAGCATCCGGCGGTGCTGGAGGCGGCGGTGGTGGGCGTGCCCGACGAGCGCTGGGGCGAGGTGGGCTGCGCCTATCTGCTGCTGCAACCGGGGGCCGCGCGGCCGGACGCCGCCGAACTCGCCGCCTTCTGCCGGGAGCGGCTGGCCGCCTACAAGGTGCCCAGATCCTTCGTGGTGCTGAGCGACTTCCCCCGCACCGCCTCGGGGAAGATCCAGAAACACCTGCTGCGGCAGAAGGCGATGGCCCAATGAGCCGTGCGGGTCTGACGCGCATCTTCCGCCAGGCCGACTTCGACCGCTTCGCCGCGCTTTCGGGCGACGCCAACCCCATCCATGTGGACGCGGCCTTCGCGGCCCGCACCCGCTTCGGGCGCACCGTGGCGCACGGCGTGCTGCTGGAGACGGTGCTGCGCGGCCTCGCGGGCCGGCTCGCGCCCGGCTGCACGGTTGCCGAAAAGGCGCTGCGCTTCACCGCGCCCACCTATGCGGAGGAGGCAATGCACTTCGAGGTCTGGCAGCAGGCGGCGGACACCCTCGGCCTCAGCGTCACCCGCGCGCTCGATGGCACGCTCACCTGCGAGGGGCGGATGGTGCTGGCACCCCGGCGCCCCTCACCCGGCAGCGCGCCCGCCGCGCCCGGGCCCGCCTCATGGGACCGCAGCGCCGCCCTCACCCGCTGCTTTTCCGCCCGCGACGTTGCGGAATACGCAGCGCTCGGCGGCCACGCGGCAGCGCCCGACACGGTGCCGGAGCCGCTGATCGGCGCGCTGTTCTCGCGCCTCCTCGGCATGGACCTGCCAGGGCTCGGCACCAACTACCTCAAGCAGGAAACCCGCCACCACGCCCCCGCCCGCCTCGGCGAGCCGCTGACGGCGCGGGTGGCGGTCACCCGCCTGCGGCCCGAGAAGCATCTGGTGGACCTCGCCACCCTCTGCCACGGTGCGGACGGCCGCCTGCTCGCGGAAGGCCGGGCGCTGGTGTATGTGCGGGATGTGGCCGGGTTTGAAATCTGAAGGATTTATGCGAGGGATTGATGCGAGGGTCGCGGACCCTCGCGCTCCCGTTCGTTTTTCGGGCCGCGTTTCCGGTGCGCTCCGGAACCACGGCCCTGACAATCGAACGGGAGGTGCAGGAGGGTTATAGACCCTCCTGCAAACTAAAACAGGAACCCGCTGTCATGATCCCCGTCACCCGCCGCATTGTCCTCGAGGACGAGGAGATCGAGGAGAGCTTCATTCGCGCCTCCGGCCCCGGCGGGCAGAATGTGAACAAGGTCTCGACGGCGGTTCAGATCCGCTTCGATGCGCGGCGCTCCCCCGGCCTGCCCGACGACGTGTTCGAGCGGCTGGTCCGCATTGCCGGCAAGCGCATGACCCGCGACGGCGTCATTATCATCACCGCCCAGCGCTATCGCAGTCAGGAGCGTAACCGGGAGGACGCCATTGCCCGCCTCGTCGAGATGATTCAGGAGGCCGCCGTGCGCCCGGCCGTGCGCCGCGAAACCCGGCCCACCTACGGCTCGAAGCAGCGCCGCCTCGCCGCCAAGGCGAAGAAGAGCCAGGTCAAATCCCTGCGCCAGAGCAAGCCGGGGCTGGACTAGGTCCCCCGGGGCCGCTCAGGCGGCGGTTAGGCGCGCGGGGAGCACCCGGTTGAGCAGTGCGGCGATGGCCCGCCGGGCGGCGTCGCGCCGCTTCTCCGTGCCCTCGGCCAGCAGGAAGCACGCGGCGATGATGCCAAGGAGGATGCCGGTGAACGCCAGCGCGTCGCCGCCCGCATTGACGCCCGCCGCCACCAGGAAGTGGGTCATGGGCCGGTGGAACAGGTAGAGCGAGAAGGTGGACCCGGCCACGAACCGCACCGGCCGCTCGATGCGGGCGAGCCCGTTCGCGAACCACGGCGCACAGGCGTGAAAGCCGATGAAGTTGGCCATGACCAGCACGCCGATCAGGTGGTCGCTGAGCATCTTCTCCGAGGAGACCAGCCGCCACCATCCGGGCACGGTGGCGTGCAGCCAGTGGCGCAGCGCGTCGTCCCACGTCGCCGCGCCGAACGAGAGGATCAGCGGCCAGGTGACCAGCACCAGCACAAGGCCGACGAAGGGGCGGGTGACGCGCAGGCGCGGGTCGAGCGCGATCCACGCGCCCATGGCCCAGATCGGCGCCAGCGCCAGAATGCGCGGCCCGGCCAGGAGCGCGGCGGCCAGAAACGACACCCAGCGCCACACGCCGCGCCCGAACACCAGACAGGCGAACAGGGCGTAGTAGAAGGCCTCGTAGCAGATGGACCAGTAGGGGAAGTTCCACGGCAGGATGTTGGTCGAATGCCAGCTCTCGTTGAGGAGAAACAGGGAGATCAGCACCGTCCGCCAGGAGTAGCCGGGGTCGCTCGCCCAGCCGGGCGCGTTGATCCCCAGCCGCCCGGCAAGGCCGTAGAGGGCGAAGCTGAACAGGATGGCGGGAATGACCACCGGGTAGACCCGGGCCAGCCGCGCCACCACGAAGCCGCGCAGGGTGCGGTCCGGCCGCAGGGTGGTGGTGGCGATGACCAGCCCGGAGAGCACGAAGAACACCATCACCGCCTCGTGCCCGAGGCCATAGAGAAAATAGGGGCCGTGATAGAGCCCGTCGTCGGCGGCATGGCCGATCAGCACCGCCAGCGCCGCACCGAAGCGCACGATGTCCAGATAGAGGGAGACGGGTCTGGTCAGGAAACCGCCAGCCCCGCCCCGTGGTGTCATGTTCTCCATGGGTCCGCCCGCACCCGTTTCAGACGAAACGTGGCAGGGCGGCTCGGGTTGCAGCGGGAAGCGCAATGGCCGCACGCGGCCGCGATGATTCGCCCGCACCGGCAGCAGGCCCTGATTCGAGGGCGATCCAATCCAGACCGCGAGATGGTTTTGGAGGGCACAGCCGGACCGGCGCAGCGCGCGCGAGACTGAGAGGCTCGCAACCACGCGCTGGGGCAGCGAAATCCGCGTGGCAGCGAAATCCGCAAGATCCGGCATGTCAGGGAAAGGAGATGGTGCCCAGGGACGGAATCGAACCGCCGACACAGGGATTTTCAATCCCTTGCTCTACCAACTGAGCTACCTGGGCGCCCAAGCGGTGGCGGGTCTATAGTCGATCTGAATCCGCGTTGTCCAGTGGTCTTTCAGCTTCATCGTCATTTACTTGCCCGGGAACCCGATAGGCCTCCCCCAGCCAGTTCAAAAGATCGCGGTCCCGGCAGGGCGCGGAGCAGAACGGCCGGAACTGGGGCGCGGCGGGCTTGCCGCAGATGGGGCACTTAGACGGGCTGGACATGCACATGCCCATAGCCCGGAACCTCGGCGTCCGCCAAGACCTCGACTCGCGCGCCCGCCGCGCCCGCTGCACGAGATACCAGATCGGGCCGCCCCTCCAGCACCGCCGCCACCTCCGGGGCCGCCACGATGCGCCGCACGCCCGCCCCGCGCGCCTGCACCGCCTCGCGCAGAAGGCGCAGCGCCAGCGCCTCGGCCGACCACTGGTTGCGGCGCGTGCCGCACAGGAGATCGATGAGGGAAGGGCCGGGGCGCGGGCGAATCACCTGCATCAGCCCGTAGCCATTGATGGCGGTGCGCTCGAAGGGCGTCGAATCGCCCCTGGCCGCCGCATCGAAGGCTTCCGCCACCGCCACCCGGTCCGCCCTGGAGTCGCTGCCCAGAAAGTCGATCATCACCGGCCCGCCGATGGCGTAGAGCCGCAGCAGCCGCGCCGCCGCCCGCGCCGCCGCCAGATTGATGTCGAGCGCCCGGCCCGTGCCGTCCACATCGATCACGAGGCCGGCCCGGGTGCGCTCCAGCGTCAGCAGCCCGCCGGGAAAGGCCACCTCGCCCGAGACCGCCGCATCCAGCGCCTCGTCCACCCCCAGCGCGGCGGGCAGGCGCTCGACCCGGCGCACGGGCGCGCCCGCCGGCGTCCAGTCCGGCGCGGGGGTGATGAGGCCGGGCGCGCTGGCGGCCACCTCGGGCGCCGGGCGGGCATGGGCCGGTTTGATCTTGCCGGGCTCGGGCAAGGCGGGGCGGGTAATCTCAACGGCCAGAAGCTGGCCTTCGCTCAGCCCCGGCGGGACAGGCTGGAGCATGGCCTCCGCGCCGCCGCCCAGATCGACGACCGCCCGATTCGGCCCCGCCTTGCGGCGCAGGCGCGCGCCGAAGACGGCACCGGTCTGCACCGGGTCCACCTCGTCGCGCAGCAGGCGGATTTCGAGAAGGGTCTCACCCTCGGCCAGAACGGCGCGCCGCTCGCCCGGCAGCGTCTCGATCAGCCATTCGGGGCGGGCGTCAGCAGGTGCCATCGGTCACGCCGCTGGCCTTCAGCAGCACGCCTGTCTCGTAGAGCGGCAGGCCGACAACGCCGGAATAGGAACCGGCGATGAACTTCACATGGGCGGCGAAGCGGCCCTGAATGGCATAGCCCCCCGCCTTGCCCTGCCACTCGCCGGAGCGGATGTAGGCGTCGATCTCGTCTTCGGTCAGGCGCTTGACGGTGACGACCGTGTCCGACACCCGCTCGCGCACCCGGCCTTCGGCGTCGATCACCGCGACCGCCGTGCAGACATGATGCCGCCGGCCCGAGAGCAGCCGCAGGCAGGCGCGCGCCTGTTCCTCGGTCTCCGCCTTGGGCAGGATGCGGCGGCCGACGGCGACCACCGTGTCGGCAGCCAGAATGACGGACTGGGGATGAAGGCTTGCCACCGCTTCCGCTTTCTCGCGGGCAAGGCGGGCGGCGTAGGGGCGCGGCAGTTCGCCCTTTCGCGCCGTTTCATCGATGTCGCTGGGAGCAACGTGATCGGGGCGGAGCCCCAGCTGCGCCAGCAGATCGAGGCGGCGCGGGCTTGCAGAGGCGAGGACGAAGGCCACGCTTATTTGAATCGGTAGGTGACGCGACCCTTGGTCAGGTCGTAGGGCGTCAGTTCCATGAGCACTTCATCGCCCACCAGCACGCGAATGCGGTTCTTCCGCATCTTGCCGGCCGTATGGCCGAGCACCTCGTGGCCATTTTCCAGCCTCACGCGGAACATGGCGTTGGGGAGCAGTTCCACGACCTGTCCCCTCATTTCGATCAGTTCTTCCTTCGCCATTCGATTATTCCTGGCCATTTCGCACCGAAATGGCGGTCAGATGATGCATTAGCGGCTTAAATGCAAGAGGAAGCAATGCACAGATCAAAACATCCCTTGTATGAGAGAGATGTTGTCCGCCGGTGACACGGCGCCATGTACGAATATTGCCGCCTGTTGGCCGGTTCCGGCATGGACGCGGGAGCCCCGCCGTCTTATGAACGGGCCGCCGGATACTGGACCGGATATTGGATGGAATGAAACAATGACGACCGAAGGACTGGTCATGGCCCTGCCGAAGGGCCGCATCCTGAAGGAAGTGATGCCGCTGCTGCGCGCCGCCGGAATCGAACCGGAAGCCGCGTTCCATGACGACAGCAGCCGGGCGCTCCATTTCGCCACCAATATTCCGGGCCTTTCCATCATCCGCGTGCGCTCGTTCGACGTGGCGACGTTCGTCGCCTTCGGCGCGGCCCAGCTGGGCGTGGCCGGCAACGACGTGCTGATGGAGTTCGACTATCCCGAGATCTACGCGCCGGTGGATCTGGGCATCGGCAAGTGCCGCCTCTCGGTCGCCGAGCTGGCGGCGCTGCGTGAGCAGGACGACCCGCGCACCTGGAGCCACATCCGCGTGGCGACCAAATATCCCAACGTCACCCGCCGCTACTTCGCGGAGAGGGGCGTGCAGGCCGAATGCATCAAGCTGAACGGCGCGATGGAGCTGGCCCCGACGCTGGGCCTGTGCCGCCGCATCGTCGATCTGGTCTCGACCGGGCGCACGCTGGTGGAGAACGGCCTCGTCGAGGTGGAGACCATCGCCGAGGTCAGCTCGCGCCTCATCGTCAACCGCGCCGCCTTCAAGACGCGCGGGCCGGAACTGACGCCCTGGATCGAGAAGATTCGCGCCCTGGTGGAGGAGCAGAAGTAAAATGGTGTTGCGTCTGGATGTACGCGAGCCCGGGTTCGAGGCTGCCTTCGCCGCGCTGGTCAATGACCGCCGCGAAGCCCCCACCGACGTGCGCGACGTGGTGGCGGACATCATCGCCGATGTGCGCGCGCGCGGCGACGACGCCCTCGTCGAGATCACGCGGAAGTTCGACCGCATCGATCTGACCGAGACCGGGATGCGCGTGACGCGCGAGGAGATCGAGGCCGCGAAGGCGGCGTGCGCACCGGAGGTGCTGGACGCCCTCGCCCTTGCCGCCGAGCGCATCGCCGCCTTCCACGCCATCCAGAAACCGGAAGACAAGGAGAAGACGGACGCCGCCGGCGTGACCGCCGGGTTCCGCTGGTCCGCCATCGATGCCGTCGGCCTCTACGTGCCGGGCGGCCTCGCCAGCTACCCCTCCTCCGTGCTGATGAACGCGGTGCCCGCCAAGGTGGCGGGCGTCGGGCGCCTCGTCATGGTGACGCCGACGCCGGACGGCCGCCTCAACCCGCTGGTGCTGGCCGCCGCGGATCTGGCGGGCGTGGACGAAATCTACCGCATCGGCGGCGCGCAGGCCGTGGCCGCGCTGGCCTACGGCACCCAGACCATCAAGCCGGTGGACAAGATCGTCGGCCCCGGCAACGCCTTCGTCGCCGAGGCCAAGCGGCAGGTGTTCGGCACGGTCGGCATCGACATGATCGCTGGCCCCTCGGAAATCCTGGTTGTGGCAGACGGCCGCAACAACCCGGCGCATACCGCCGCCGACCTGCTGAGCCAGGCCGAGCATGACGTGACCGCCCAGTCCATCCTCATCACCGACGACGCCGCCTTCGCCAACCGTGTGGTGCAGGCGGTGGAGGAGACCATCCCCACGCTCGCCTCCGCCGACATCGCGCGGAAGAGCTGGGACCGCTTCGGTGCCATCATCCTGGTGGAAAGCCTGGACGACACGCCACCGCTCATCGACCGGCTCGCCGCCGAACACCTGGAACTGAAGATCGAGAACCCGCGCGCGCTGCTCGCCCGCATCCGCCACGCCGGCTCGGTGTTCATGGGCCGCAACACGCCGGAGGCCATCGGCGACTACCTCGGCGGGCCGAACCACGTGCTGCCCACCGGCCGGCGCGCCCGCTTCTCCTCGGGCCTGTCCGTCACCGACTTCATGAAGCGCACCACCTATCTGTCGTGCAGCGAGGAAGGGCTGGCCGCCATCGGCCCCGCCGCCGTGCACCTCGCCGAGGCGGAAGGGCTGCCGGCGCACGCCCTCTCGGTCGCGGTGCGGCTGGGGAAATAGGCGTCGCCGCCCGGCCCGGCTCCGGCTTCCCGCCGCCCGGCCCCTATCGCCGGAACGTCAGGCGCAGGATGATCCCCGCATCATCCCGCCCCGCCGCGCCGTGCCCGGCGTCGAAGCGGTGGAAGCCGTGCACGGCCATGCTGGCGCTCTCCGCCAGCGGCAGGGCGTAGACGGCTTCGATATCGATCTCCCGCCCGGTGGGGGCGAGGTTGAGGCGGGCCGCGCGGTAGCCGGTCGCGCCCGTGTCATAGGCATAGTCCGTCGGCAGGGTGAGGCTCGCGACGGCCCGCTCCACCCGGAGTGGCTGGGCGAGGAGCAGGCCGAAGCTGTCCTGCGGCCGCCACAGGCCCTCGCCCGAGAGGCTGAGCTGCCAGCTGCTGGTCCATACGTCCCCCTCGGGCGCGAGCAGCGCACCGGGGGCGGCGTCGAGCCGGGTGCGGCCGAGGGCGGCGTCAGCCGCAAGGCTCCAGCGGGGGCCGAGGTGGGCGCGGGCGCTGAGGCCTGCTTTCACGGTGCGGGCGCCTGCCCTGAACCCGAACGCCGCCGCGCTGCGCGCGCCGAGCACGCTGCCGCTCTCCTCCATCCAGCCGAGGGTCAGGCCCAGTTCGCCCCAGGCCACCGGCCGGGTGAGCTGACTTTTCACGGTGCGGATCACCGCCTCGCCCTCCGCCACCAGGGGGCTGGAGCGATCGTCCCGGTCGAGCGTGGTGCGGCTGGCCGCCATGCCCAGCCGCCACCCGCCAAGCGGCATGCCGAGCGCGGTGCTCACCGGCGGGGCGGCGGCAACGCCAAGGCTCTCGCCCACCCGGTCGCCGACGGAGAGGAAGGGCACCTCCGCCCCCCGGTCACCGCTGACGGCGGCCAGCACCGCCTCCGCGCCGCGACCGTAGCCGAACGCGAGGCGGCTGCCTTTCGATAGGGTGAGGCTGAGCCAGCCGTCCGCCCCCGGCGCGCGCTGGAAGGCCAGCTGCGGGTCGGTCATGCCGAGGCGGCGCCACACGGCCGCCTCCTGCACGCGGGGTCCGGCGAAGGAAAGGGCGGCGGCCTCGCCGCCGAGCCGGCCCGCGCCGCGATGGTTCTGCATCGCCAGCCGCCGCACCAGGCCAAGGCCCGGCGAGGAGGGACGCACGGTCGCGCCCAGATCAACCGCGTAGGCGCGGCCATACATGTCCAGCACCACCGCGCCTGCCAGCGCCGCGCCCAGCTGGCCGCCGTCGCCGAAGGCGCTGCCCAGCGCGATGTTGGCGCCGGTGAGCGCCACCGGCTGGCCGCTGCCGGCGAGCGCGGTCTGGCCCTGCGGCGCGAACGCCCGGGCAAGGTTGATGAGCCCCCGGCCATAGAGCGCATCGACGCCCGGATCGCCCAGGTCCGTGGCGGTGCGGAAAATCAGGTCCACCAGTTGCGGCCCGGTGAGGGTCGGAAAGGCGCTGGCCAGCAGGGCAATGGCGCCGGTGACATGGGGCGCGGCCATCGAGGTGCCGCGCACCTGAACATGAACGCCGTCGAGATCGGTTGTGAAAATTCCGTCGCCCGGCGCGACGACAAAAACATCGCGGGCAACGCCCGCCCGGTTGCTGAAGGCGGAGAGGACGTTGTTCCGCCCGACCGCCCCGGCGATGAGAACAAGGCCGCGCGCTTCCGGGGCAAGGGCGACCTGCGCCATCTGGCCCGGGTCCGGCGCGCTGTTGTTTCCGGCTGACAGGACAACCACCGTTCCCGCCGCCGTGGCCCGGTTGATGGCGCTGACGAGCGGGCTGGTCGCGGCCGATCCGCCAAGGGAGATGTTGACGACGCGGGCCCTGTTTTCGCGGGCCAGATCCAGCCCTGCGGCAATGGCGGAATCGGAGAAGACGCATTCGCTCGCGCAGCTGTCGGGGATGTCCGCGCGCGCCACCAGCAGCCTGGCATCGAAGGCGAGGCCGTGTTCGCCGACCCCGTCCCGCGCCGCGCCGATGACGGAGGACACCCAGGTGCCGTGGCCGCTTTCATCCTGAAGCGAGCGGTTGCCCGCCACATCGCGGCTGGCGGCGTGAATACGCCCGGCATATTCCGGGCTTTTCAGATCAATGCCGGAGTCAATGAGGCCAACCGTGACGCCCTCACCGGTCGCCCCGCGGGCATAGGCCTCGATGGCCCCGATATGATCGAGCCCCCAGTTGGCGCGATATTCGGCGGTATCGAAGGTATCGCGCGGCAGCCCGGGACGGGGCTGCGGCGCGGGCCCGGGAACCGGTGGCGGCTGAAGCCGGGTGACGGACGAGCTGCCGCCCCCGCCACCGCCGCAAGCCGACAGCACGGCGGCTGCCGCCGCCAACAGCATGACATGACGCCACCGACGCAGTTTCACCATGCCTTACCCCCTCAAGGCCGCCGATCCGCGTGACAGGCACGCCGCCTGTCACGCCAGGACGAGCACAAGGGTAAGACGAGTGAATTACCCGAAAATTACCCTGCCGCCTGTTCGGAGGCCAGATTCTGGGTCGCCCACAGCGCCGCCTGGGTGCGGTTGGCGAGGCCCAGCGTCTTCAGAATGGCCGAGACATGGATGCGAACCGTGTTCTCGGACATGCCAAGGGTGGTGGCGATTTCCGCGTTCGGCTTGCCCTGTGCGATGAGGCGGACCACCTCCAGCTGGCGCCGGGTCAGCAGGCGCAGCGCAGGATTGCGGCGACCGCTGGCAGAGCCCGAGCGGGTGGCCTGACGGCCGCGCAGCTGCTCGCCCACCGCGGAAATGATGAGATCCGGCCGGTTGCGCCACTCGGTCAGGATGCGTGCTTCGGCTGCCGGGATCTCGGCGTCGGTGACCTGCCGCATGTCCGCCAGCAGAACGGCCCACGGGTTGCCACTGGCGAAGCCCGCAGCTGCCGTGGACGGAGCGTCGGCCAGGAGACGGATGCCACAGATGATGGGCATGCCGTTCGGACCCGGCGGCGGCGTGGTGGGCAGGCTGTCGACGGTAACACCGGGAAACGCTGCGCCAAGGATGCGGCTGACCGCTTCACGTACCAGCCAGTCTTCCGATGCAACGATCAGGGCATCCCGGTATTCACCCGGACGAAGCCCCGAACGAAAGTCCTGATCCATATCCATACGCACATTCCCATACATCTATTACAATGACGCCTCTGAGCTACTCCTCAGCGCAGTGTCCGCCTTGTAGCGGAGTTGCCGGGAAATAGCGCGGAATTTTGCGACACTTTTTGGCCCTGTTTCTTTCCAGTTTTGCATCTCCCCCCACCTGACATGGTCTGAACCAGCGTGGACACCGGTTTTACACCGGTTTTCTTCCTCAAAACCTCTTAGACATAACGTCTAAATTAACAAAAGGTGGCATGGGCAGCGAAAATTCTTTCACAACCCGAAATGCATGGATACGCCACTTGCACGCGCAATGCGAGCAAATGCCTTAAACGACTCGAATGTTATTCAAAAAAAAACGGCCGGCTCAGGCCCAGCCGTCGAGTACCTGATCGGGGGGACGGTGCCCGTCGATCCACACCTTGATGTTGCGGATCACCTTCTCGCCCATGGCGAGGCGGCCCTCGATGGTGGCGGAGCTCATGTGGGGCAGCAGCACCACATTGGGCAGCTCCAGCAGCCGGGGGTGAATGGCGGGCTCGTGCTCGAACACGTCGAGCCCCGCCCCGGCGATGGCGCCGCGCTCGAGTGCATCCACCAGCGCGGGCTCGTCCACGATCTCGCCGCGCGCCGTGTTGATGAGGAAGGCGTGGCGCTGCATCAGCCCGATGCGCTCCGCATTGAACAGGTGGTGCGTCTCGGGCGTGTGCGGGCAGTTGATGGAAATAATGTCCACCCGGCTCAGCATGGCCTCCAGGCGCGGCCAGTAGGTGGCCTCCACCGTGCGCTCCGCCGCCTCGGGCAGACGGCGGCGGTTGTGATAATGCACCGCCATGCCGAAGGCACGGGCCCGCTGGGCAACCGCCAGGCCAATGCGCCCCATGCCGACGATGCCGAGGCGCTTGCCGTGAATGCGGTGGCCCAGCAGCATGGTCGGCGACCAGCCCTTCCAGTCGCCCGAGCGCAGCAGCCTCTGCCCTTCGGCCAGGCGGCGCGGCACGGCGAGAATGAGCGCCATGGCCATGTCCGCCGTATCGTCGGTGAGCACGCCCGGCGTGTTGGTGACGATGATGCCCTTGGCCCGCGCGGCCGCCAGGTCGATGTGATCGACGCCATTGCCGAAGTTGGCGATGAGCTTCAGGTTCGGCCCGGCATTGGCGATGAGGTCGGCGTCCACGTCGTCGGTGAGGGTGGGCACCAGCACGTCCGCCGTCGCCATGGCCTCGGCCAGCATGGCGCGATCGAACGGCGTGTCATCCAGATTGAGCGTTACGTCGAACAGCTCCGCCATCCGGGTTTCCACCGCTTCCGGCAGGCGGCGCGTGACAATGACTTTCGGACGCTTCTTGGTCATGGCATGCCCTGTTCGATCAGCCCTTCTCCAGCTATGCCGTTCGGCGGCAAACGGTCAAGGGTCGCATCGACCCCGCCCGGGCTCTATGCTGCGGCGTCTATGCTCTTGCCCTTATGCTCTTGCCCTCCGGCCGCAGGCAGCGCAATGCTCTGCCGCAGCCAAGGCAACCGGATTTCTCCTGACGCGCGTACCACAGGTGACCACGCAATGTTCAAACGGCCAAACCTTTCCCGCCTCACCCTCGGCCTTGCTTCCCGCTTGTCCGCCGCGCTGCCGGCTCTGACGCTCGCGCTCGGGATCGGGCTTGGAGCGGGGCTTGCCGTGACGGCGGCCCCGGCCGTCGCACGCGGCAAGGACGACACCAAGGCCAGCGAGACCGGCCTGCCGCTGCCCCGCTTCGTGTCGCTGGGCGCCAACGAGGTGAACCTGCGCACCGGGCCGGACCGGCGCTACCCCATTACCTGGGTCTACAAGCGGCGCGGCCTGCCGGTGGAGGTCATTCAGGAGTACGGCATCTGGCGGCGCATCCGCGACGTGGACGGCGTCGAAGGCTGGGTGAACCGCCACTTGCTCTCCAGCGAGCGCACGGCCTACGTGACCGCTCAGGTCCGCACCCTCTACGCTCGGCCCGATACCAACTCGGCGGCCGTGTGGCGGGTGGAGCCGGGCGTCGTCGCCAAGATCGTGCTGTGCGAGGAAGACTGGTGCCAGCTCAACATGGGGGGGCGCACCGGCTGGATCCGCCGCAACGAGATCTGGGGCGTCTATCCGCGCGAGACGATCGACTGACACGCACCGGAGAGACGGATGACAGAGGGGGCCGGGGAGGCAGAATGCCCGCCCGAACTGCGGCGCTTCGCCCGCCTCCCTTGACGCACCCCGGCCAGATCGCCACATCCGGCGCGAGACGAGGAGTTTTGCACGATGTTCATTCAGACCGAGCGCACGCCCAATCCGGCAACCCTGAAGTTTCTGCCGGGGCGCACCGTGAGCGCCAACGGCACGGTGGATTTCCCCGACCCCGAAACGGCGGAGCGTTCGCCGCTGGCCTCGGCCCTGTTCGCGCTGAGCGACGTGACCGGCGTGTTCTTCGGTACCGATTTCATCGCCGTCACCAAGGCGGAAGGCTCGGCCGACTGGGCGGAGCTGAAGCCGCAGATCCTCAGCATCATCATGCAGCACTTCACCAGCGGCGCGCCGCTGATGTTCGACCAGGAGGAGGCCGGCGACCTGCCCGAAGGCGACGATCCCGCCGATGCGGACATCATCGCCCAGATCCGCGAGCTGATCGACACCCGCGTGCGCCCCGCCGTGGCGCGGGACGGCGGCGACATTATTTACCGGGGCTTCCGCGAGGGCGTCGTCTACCTGCGGATGCAGGGCGCCTGCTCCGGCTGCCCGTCTTCGACCATGACCCTGAAGAACGGCATCGAATCGCTGTTGCGGCACTATGTGCCGGAAGTCACCGAAGTTCGCGCGGTCTGAACGCCCGGTCAAAAGATCAGGCTAAATGCTTTACTTGCGCCCGTGTCCGTCCCAATACGGGCGCAAGTTTTTTTGCGATTTGATGTGCGACTTGGCGTCGACTTTCGGGAGGAACCGCAGCCATGGCCGAGATCATCAGCGACCACAGCCTCGACACCCTCTTCCGCCTTGCCCGCACGCCGCGGGCCTGGCTGGACAAGCCGGTCACCGACGTGCAGCTGCGCGCGATCTACGAGCTGACCCGCCTGGCGCCCACCTCCATGAATTGCAGCCCGGCGCGGATCGTGTTCGCCCACAGCCGGCAGGCCCTCGACACGCTCGCCGGCTGCGTCAGCTCCAGCAACGGGGAGAGGGTCAGGACCGCGGGCGCGGTCGCCATCATCGGCGAGGACACAGCCTTCTACGAAAAGCTGCCGGAGCTGTTCCCGAACATGCCCGACGCCCGCGATATGTTCGCCGGCAATCCGGCGCTGGCCGAGGCGACCGCCTTCCGCAATTCGTCGCTTCAGGGTGCCTACCTCATCCTGGCGGCCCGGGCGCTGGGGCTGGATTGCTGCCCCATGTCCGGCTTCAATCACGAGAAGGTGGACGCCGCCTTCTTCGCCGGCACCACTGTCAGGACCAACTTCCTCTGCGCGCTGGGTTACGGCGACGATACCGCCCTGGAGCCCCGCCTGCCCCGCCTCTCCTTCGAGGACGCCTGCAAGATTCTCTAAGCCACAGGAAAGCCGCCGGACACCCGTCATGACCATGGCCCCCCTCATCCTCGGCCTCGATACCGCCCTGTCGGGCTGCTCCGCCGCGCTGGTTGGCACCGATGGCACCCTTCTGTGCGAGCGCTTCGAGCTGATCGCTCGGGGCCATGCCGAACGGCTGGTGCCCATGGTGGGCGCGCTGCTGGCGGACGCCGGCGTGGGGCCGGATCGCATCGCCACCGTTGCGGTGGCGCTCGGGCCCGGCAGCTTCACCGGCATTCGGGTGGGGCTGGCCGCCGCCCGCGCCTTCGCACTGGCCTGGGGCGTGCCCTGCCACGGCGTCTCCTCGCTCGCCGCCCTTGCGCTGGCCGGGCTGGACGAGACCGCCGCACGGCGTGAAGGCACGCCGCTCCTCGCCGCCATCGACGCCAGCCGGGGGCAGGTTTATGCCCAGGTCTTCGGCCTGACGGGCGAAGCGCCGGAGGCCCTCGGCGAGCCGGAGGCCCTGACGCCCGCAGAGGCCGCCGCCCTCGCCCGCGCACACGGCTGCTGCCTTGCCGTCGGCTCGGGCGCGGCGCTGGTGAGCGAAGCGAGCAACCAGACCCTCGCCGCCGCGCCGCCCGAATGGACCCGCGCCGCCCACGTGGCGCGGCTGTCGCGCCTGCCGGGCTTCGCCCGCGCGCCCCAGGCCCTCTACGTGCGGCCGCACGATGCCCGCCTGCCCGGCGGGGCCCTGCCGCCCGCCGCCGGCTGAACGCCAGCCCCGGAACACTCCCCATGGTCTGCCTCCTCACACCGGACCGGATCGACGCAGCTCTGCTGGAAGCGCTGATGACCGCCAGCTTCGACCCGCGCTACGGCGAGCGCTGGTCGTCGGAGCAGGTGCTCGCGGCCCTTTCCATCCCGGGCACCGAGGCCGCCATCGTGCGCGCCGGGCCGGGCGACGACAGCCCGGTCGCCTTCGCCCTTGCCCGCCAGGTGCTGGACGAGGCCGAGCTGCTGCTCATCGCCGTTCTGCCCTCCCAGCGCGGGAAAGGCCTCGGCGGCCGGCTGCTGGACCACGCCATCGCCCGGTGCAGGGGTGCGGGCGCACGCCACATGTACCTTGAGGTGCGGGATGGTAATACTGTCGCAACGGCGCTTTATAAATCGAGAGGATTTGAAGTCGTGGGCCGCCGACCCGGCTATTACCGCTCAGATAAGGGCGAACTGCTCGATGCCCTAACGATGCATTTACCCCTATAGTCCATATAAAAGTTAAAGGGCGGAAAAACTTTTACAGACCCCCTTGTCTTTTTCTTCAAAACAGAACATACGCACCGTGTGAGGGGTGCTAATTGAGTTTGAACAATCGCGCTTTGTAAGGGGAAAAGATCCCATGAGCGAACATCCAGGCACTGGCGACGATTTGCTGACGCTGACGGCAGATATTGTTTCTTCGCACGTGGCCAATAACACCGTTGCCGTTTCTGACCTGCCCAACCTCATCGAGAACGTTTACAATGCGCTCTCCCGGTTGGGGAGTGCCCCCGTCAAGGTTGAAACCAAGCAGGAACCTGCCGTTTCAGTGCGCTCGTCCGTCAAGCCGGACTACATCATTTGCCTGGAAGACGGCAAAAAGCTGAAAATGCTGAAGCGTCACCTGATGACGCACTACAACATGACGCCGGAGCAGTACCGCGCCAAGTGGAACCTGCCGGCCGACTATCCGATGGTTGCGCCCAATTACGCCAACCAGCGCCGCCAGTTGGCGAAAAAGATCGGTCTGGGCACCCGCCGCAAAAAGCGGGCCTGATCGAGTAATTCCCAAGTATTAAAATGGCCTGGCGCCTTGCGCCAGGCTTGCCTTTTCGGAAGGTCTTCGCATTACAGGGCCAGAGTTGTGCTTTCCCCGCACGACTCGAGAGGGCCCTGCACCCTTGCGAGGACCTTCTTCTCGCTTTAGTCTTCCACTTCTAGCTGAGGAGTACCGGCCATGGGACAGCACATCGACATTGAAGCGCTTTGCATTGAGCGCGGCATGCGGATGACGGACCAGCGCCGGGTCATCGCCCGTGTTCTGGGCGAGGCGGACGATCACCCCGATGTGGAGGAAGTGTACCGCCGCGCCACGGCCATCGACAAGCGGATCTCCATCGCCACGGTCTACCGCACTGTGCGCCTGTTCGAGGAGGCGGGCATTCTGGAGCGGCATGATTTCCGCGACGGCCGCTCGCGCTACGAGCCCGTGCCCGACGCGCATCACGACCACCTGATCGACCTGGAATCCGGCGACGTGGTCGAGTTCCACGACCCGGAGATCGAGGAGTTGCAGAAGCGCATCGCCGAACGGCTGGGCTACCGGCTGATGGATCACCGGATGGAGCTTTATGGCGTGCGGATCGATTCGCAGAAGCACGGCAACGGCTGACGAGTTGCGTCTGCATTCGCGTCTGCGTCTGGATCTGCGTCTGCGTCTGCACCCCCACCCGCCCCCGCATTCGGCCATGCCGCCGCACGGCATGGCCATTCTGCCCGAAATGACATAGAGAGACGGCAAGCAGCGCCCGACAAGAGGCGCTGCATCCGGGTTTGCGTCAGGCAGGATCTATGGGCACCGCCCCTTTACTCAACCCCTTCTCGGAGACGTTCGACCGGGACTGGCGGGCCATCCGCGCCCTCGCCCAGGCGGCGCTTGGCCTTGCCGTGTGCGGCCCGGCCCAGGCCCTGAGCCTGCGTCTGCGCCCGGACGCCGCGCCGCGCATTCCGCGCGCCTTCCATCGGCTGTTCTGCCGCGCCATCGGCATGCACATCGACGTGATCGGCACGCCGGTGGAGCGCCCGTCCACCCTTTATGTCTCCAACCACATCTCGTGGGTGGACATCCCGGTGCTGGGCTCGCACATCCTCGGCAGCTTCGTCGCCAAGGCGGAGGTGGGCCAGTGGGGCATGGTCACCCGGCTCTCCGACCTGCAACGGACCATCTATGTGGAGCGGGAGCGGCGCACCCGCTCGCGCGAGCAGTCCAACATCATCGCCGAGCGCATGGCGGCGGGCCACAGCATCATCCTGTTCCCCGAAGGCACCAGCACCTCGGGGCGCACGGTGAAGCCGTTCAAGTCCTCCCTGTTCGCCATCGCGGAGGCGGACGGCCTCGGCGTGACGGTGCAGCCGGTGACGCTGGCCTACACCCACATCAACGGCCTGCCCATGCTGCGCTCCATGCGCCACAAGGTGGCCTGGATCGGCGACATGGAGCTGGCCCCGCACGTGTGGGAGCTGCTGGGGCTGGGGCACATCCGCGCGGTGATCCAGTTCCACGAACCGGTGCTGCGCTCGGACTTCCCCGACCGCAAGGCGCTGGCCCGCCACTGCGAGCAGGTGGTCTCCGCCGGGCTGATCCGCGCCAACCGGGGCGAGTTGTAGGATGAAGCGCCCGGCCGGCCCCGGCGGCGGCCGACTCCACCGCATTGAGCGACGGCCCACATTGGGCTATCTACCAACGACAGACGGCCACGGGAACGAAGCGACAGTCGCTGGCGTTCGACGCACAGTTAAGAGCGAGCATTTTCGGTGACGAATTCCACCTCCCCCGGCAGCAAGAAGTTCCTCATCAAGACCTTCGGCTGCCAGATGAACGTGTATGACTCCGAGCGCATGAGCGAACTGCTCGGGAACGAGGGCTACACGCCGACCGAAAACGCGGACGAGGCCGACCTGGTCATCCTCAACACCTGCCATATCCGCGAAAAGGCCGCCGAGAAGGTCTATTCGGAGGTGGGCCGCCTGCGCCAGGCCGCCAACGCCCGCCGGGCCCAGGGCGGCGAGACGCTGATCGCCGTGGCCGGGTGCGTCGCCCAGGCCGAAGGGCCGGAGATCATGCGCCGCGCGCCCGCCGTCAACATGGTGTTCGGCCCGCAGACCTATCACCGCCTGCCCGAGATGCTGGCGAAGGCCCGCGAGGCGCAGACGCGCGGCCAGGCCGCCCGCGTGCTCGACACCGACTTCCCCGCCGAGGCCAAGTTCGACCAGCTGCCGAAGAAGCGCGGCGTGAACGGCCCGGCGGCGTTCGTGACGGCGCAGGAGGGCTGCGACAAGTTCTGCACCTTCTGCGTGGTGCCCTACACCCGCGGCGCGGAGGTCTCGCGCCCCGTCGCCGCCATCGAGGACGAGGTGCGCGCCCTCGTTGACAGCGGCGTTGTCGAGATCACCCTGCTCGGCCAGAACGTGAACGCCTATCACGGCGTCGATGCGGCGGGGCAGGACGTGACGCTGGCCGGCCTCGTGCGGCGCCTGGCCAGGATCGACGGTCTCAAGCGCATCCGCTACACCACGTCGCATCCGCGCGACATGACCGATGATCTGATCGCCGCCCACGGCGAGATCGAGAAGCTGATGCCCTACCTCCACCTGCCGGTGCAGGCGGGCTCGGACCGGATCCTGGCGGCGATGAACCGCAAGCACACCGCCGAGAGCTACCTGAAGCTCATCGAACGGCTGAAGGCCGCCCGGCCGGATCTCGCCCTCTCCGGCGATTTCATCGTCGGCTTCCCCGGCGAGACGGAGGAGGACTTCCAGGCGACGCTCGATCTGGTGAAGGCGGTGCGCTATGCGCAGGCCTACTCCTTCAAATATTCGCCGCGCCCCGGCACCCCCGCCGCCGACATGGAACAGCAGGTGCCGGAGGACGAGAAGTCCGACCGCCTCGCCCGCCTGCAGGCGCTGCTGAACCAGCACCAGCTGGAGTTCAACCAGGCCAGCGTCGGCAAGACCGTGCCGGTGCTGTTCGAGCGCCAGGGCAAGCACCCGGGCCAGCTGGTGGGCCGTTCTCCCTGGATGCAGGCGGTTCATGTTCTGGCACCGGATCACGCCATCGGCGATCTGGTGCACTGCAAGCTGCTCAGCGCGGGCGCCAACAGCCTTGAAGGCGGTCTGGCGGACCGGCTTGCGGCAGCATAAACGCGAGGCTTGATGGGCAAGAAACCATACCGCAACGGCCCCCGCGCCAGCGACGGCGGCAACGACGGCAGCCTTCAGCTGGAATTCGAGGAGGGGCGGCTGCTCGGGCCGCTGTTCGGCGAGTTCGACCAGAATCTGATTGCGCTGGAAAACCGGCTGGGCGTGTTCATCGCCGCACGCGGCAACCGGCTCACCATCGAGGGCGAGCCGGACGCGGCGGCCCGTGCGCGGGATGTGCTCATCACCCTCTACAACCGGCTCCAGCAGGGCGGCGAGATCGAACTGGCCGACGTGGAGTCCGCCGTGGCGCTGTCCGACACGCTGATGCAGCAGAACAGCCTGTCGCCGGACGCAGGCGGCGACTCCCCCGTCCAGATCCGCACCCGGCGCAAGACCATCCAGCCCCGCTCGCCGACCCAGGTGCGCTACATGCAGCACCTGCACAAGAGCGACATGATCTTCGCCCTCGGCCCGGCGGGCACCGGCAAGACCTACCTCGCCGTGGCGCAGGCCGTGCACGAGCTGATCACCGGCAGCGTTGACCGCATCATCCTCTCCCGCCCGGCGGTGGAGGCGGGCGAGCGGCTCGGCTTCCTGCCCGGCGACATGCGCGAGAAGGTGGACCCCTACCTGCGCCCCCTCTACGACGCACTCAACGACATGCTGCCCCCCGAACAGGTGGAGCGCCGTCTGGCCTCCGGCGAGATCGAGGTGGCGCCGCTGGCGTTCATGCGCGGGCGCACCCTCTCGGACGCCTTCGTCATTCTGGACGAGGCGCAGAACACCACGCCGATGCAGATGAAGATGTTCCTCACCCGCTTCGGCACCCGCTGCCGCATGGTCATCTGCGGCGACCCGAGCCAGGTGGACCTGCCGCCGCCGCAGAAGTCGGGCCTTGCCGACGCGGTGTCGCGGCTGGAAGGAATCGAGGGCATCGCCGTGGTGCGCTTCGACCCGAAGGAAGTGGTCCGGCATCCGCTGGTCGGGCGCATTGTGGATGCTTACGACGCGGATCGTCATGCTGAGAATTGAAGCCGAAGTGGAAGCCCCCGCCTGGGACGAGGCGGAGCTTGACTGGGACACGCTGGCCGCCGGCGCCGTGCAGGCCGCCGTGCGCGCGACCCCCTATGCCATGCTGGACCAGTGGCCGGATGTGGCTGTCGAGATCTCGCTGCGGTTCGTCGACGACGAGACCATCCGCGAATTGAACCGCGACTATCGCGGCAAGGACAAGCCGACCAACGTGCTCTCCTTCCCCATGGTGGAGCCGGACGAGCTGGAGACCCCCGGCTTCCTCGGCAAGGAGCTGCTGCTGGGCGACATCGTCATCGCCCACGAGACCACCGCCGCCGAAGCCCGCGAGCAGGGCAAGCTGCTGGCGGCCCATGTCACACATCTCATTGTTCACGGCACCTTGCATTTGCTAGGCTATGACCATGAAACCGACGACGAGGCAGAAGCCATGGAATCGCTGGAGCGCTCCATCCTCGCCAGCATGGGGCTGCCCGACCCTTACGCCAACGGCCCGATAGGCCATGACTGATTCATCCTCTCCCGACCCTGGAAGTAACGTGGTCAGCCGCCTGCTGACCGGTCTTCTCCACCGCCTGCAGAAGCGTCACGGCGATGGCACCCTGCGCCAGAGCCTGGAGGACGTGATCGAGGAACACGCGTTCGATACGGGGCAGGACGACCTCTCCGCCGCCGAGCGCACCATGCTGCGCAACCTGCTCAGCTACGGCGAGCTGCGGGTGGACGACGTGGCCGTGCCGCGAGCCGACATCATCGCCTTCGATGCGGCGGGCAGCTTCGATGAACTGGCCAGACTGTTCGTGGAGGCGGGCCATTCGCGCCTGCCGGTCTACCGGGACAGCCTCGACGCCATCATCGGCATGGTGCACGTGAAGGACGTCTACGCCCATCTGGTCCAGCCCTCGGAGACGGGACCGCCGCGGGTGGAGCAGCTGCTGCGCTCGGTGCTGTTCGTGCCGCCCTCCATGCGCATTCTCGACCTGCTGGCGCGCATGCGCTCCAGCCGCACCCACATGGCCATCGTGGTGGACGAGTACGGCGGTACCGACGGCCTCGTCACCATCGAGGACCTGGTGGAGGAGATCGTCGGCGAGATCGAGGACGAACACGACGAGACCGAAGCCAGCCTCATCCGCCCGCTGCCCGGCGGCAGCTACGACGTGGACGCCCGGCTGGGCGTGACCGAGCTGGAAGCCGAACTGGGCACGGACTTCCTGCCGGAGGAGGACGACAACGACATCGACACGGTGGGCGGCCTCATCTTCGTGCTGGCCGGGCGCGTGCCCGCCATCGGCGAGGTGATCGAGCACCCCTCCGGCTACCGGTTCGAGATCGTGGACGGCGAGCCCCGGCGCATCACCCGGGTGCGGGTGCATCCGCCCGCCGGGTCCGAGGCGGAGGGCGAGGCCTGACCCATGCGCCCGCCCTGCTGATCCGCCGCGCCTGATCCCCGTCCCTTCCGTGGGCTGCCGCCCGAACTCCAGCTCGAGTGTTGTCCTTGCCTGTGCCAAGCCGCATCGAAACTGTCATCGCCCAAGCCGCTGACCGGGTTCGGTCCCTGCCGGCAGGCCGCCAGAACACGGTCGCCCTGGCGGCGGGCGCCCTGAGCGCCCTCGCCTTCGCGCCGCTGAACCTGTTCCTGCTCATGCCGCTGGGCCTGGCCGTGCTGCTGTGGCTGCTGGATACGGCGCAGACCACCCGGCGGGCGGCGGCGCTGGGCTGGCTGTTCGGCTTCGGCCAGTTCGGCGTGGGGCTCTACTGGATCGCCATCGCCTTCCGCTACCAGAGCAACATGCCGCCCGCGCTCGGCCTGCCCGCCGTGCTGCTGCTGGTGGGCGGCTTCGCCCTGTTCATCGCCTTGACCGCCGCCAGCGCCCATCGCCTCTGGACCGGGCGGGCGCGCCGCGCCCTCGTGCTCGCCCTCGTGTGGGTGGCGTTCGAGTGGGTGCGCGGGCATGTGCTCACGGGCTTTCCGTGGAATCTGGCGGGCAATGCCTGGCTGCCCGCGCTGCCGGTGGCGCAGGCCGCCTCCGTGGTCGGCATCTACGGCCTGTCGTTCGTCATGCTGCTGACCGGGGGCGCCATCGCCGTTCTCGCCGACCGCACCAACGGCGCGCGCCGCCTCGCAGGCTTCACGGCGGTGCTGCTGCTTGGCCTCACGCTTTGGGGCACGGCGCGGCTTGCCATCGACCGCCCCCCGGAGACCGAGAAGGGCCCCCTCCTCCACATCGTGCAGGCGGGCATCGGCCAGGACGAAAAATGGAACCCCGCCGCCGAGCGGCGGCACCTGTGGGCGCATCTGGACCTGACCGCCGCGGCCATCCGGCGCTATGGGCCCGGCATCGTCATCTGGCCGGAGACGGCCATCCAGAACTTCATCGAGCACGAACCCAGCACCCGTTATCTGATGGGCCGCCACATCGAGGCGCCGGGCGCGCTCATCACCGGCGGCATCCGGGTGGAGTACGAAGCTGACGGCACGCCGATCGCCCTGCGCAACAGCCTGTTCGTCCTCACGCCCGACGGCGAGATTCAGGCACACTACGACAAGGCCCATCTGGTACCCTTCGGCGAATACATGCCGCTGCGCCACCTGCTGGCGCCGCTCGGCCTCGACCGGCTGGCCCCCGGCGACATCGACTTCGTGCCCGGCCCTGGCGTGCGCACCCTCAGCGTGCCCGGCGTTCCCGATTTCGGCCCGCTGATCTGCTACGAGGTGATCTTCCCGGGCAATGTGGTCGACAAGGAAAAACGCCCGGCCTGGCTGGTGAACATCTCCAACGACGCCTGGTTCGGCCACTCCTCCGGCCCCCACCAGCATCTGGCCATCGCCCGCATGCGCGCCATCGAGGAAGGCCTGCCGGTGGTGCGCGCCACCCCGACCGGCATCTCGGCGATCATCGACTCCCAGGGCCGGCTGAAGGCCAGCCTGCCCCTCGGAGCCCGGGGCGTGGTCACCGGAGAACTGCCCGCGCGGCGGCCCGTCACGCTTTATGCTCGTTTCGGCGATGTGCCGCTGATTTTTGGACTGTTTTTGCTCAGCCTGGGGCTGGTGATCGTCCGGCGCACCGACTAGGGCAAATGGACGATCGTGTGAGCGACCTTGTAGCGTCTGGTCAGGTCATGATGTCTGATACCCCCCATCCGGTCGATGTGCATGTCGGGGCGCGCCTGCGCGCCCGGCGGCGTCTGCTCGGCATCACCCAGGAACAGCTGGGCGAGTCGCTGGGCCTTACCTTCCAGCAGGTGCAGAAGTACGAGCGCGGCAGCAACCGCATCAGCGCCAGCCGCCTGTTCGAGCTCTCCCGCATCCTCTGCGTGCCGATCAGCTACTTCTACGAGGGGGCGGAGGCCGTTGCAGACAACGCAGGCAACGGGCACGCCGTGCCGGCGGCGGCCGCCGCCACGGCGCCGGACGCCAGCCAGCTTGCCTCCCAGGAGACCGGCGAGCTGCTGCGCCACTACTACCGCCTGACCCCGCAGGTGCGCCGCCGCTTCCTCGACCTGCTGCGCTCCCTCACCCCCGGGGAGACCGGCGACAACGGCGGACGCCCGATCCGCCTCGCCGCCGAATAACCAGCCGGACTGCGGCGTCCCCGCCCCGGAGTCCCGCAGGCCCCGGCCGTCTGGCCCGGGCCCGGCGCGGCATTGCCGTGCCCGCAACGACCCTCCACCCATGAATTTAAAGACATAAACATAACTTTATATGCCTTTGATGTTTGGGAGGGGCTGTGTTATGACCCGCCAAGCGACGATATATTCAGCCAGGGATCTCTAGCGTGGGCCGTACCAATTACGTCTTTACCAGCGAGTCCGTTTCGGAAGGTCACCCGGACAAGGTGGCTGACCAGATTTCCGACGCCATCGTTGACCTGTACCTTTCGAAGGACCCCGTCGCCCGCGTTGCCTGCGAGACGCTGGTGACCACCAACCGGATCATCCTGGCGGGTGAGGTGCGGTCGGCGGTTCCCGTGACCGAAGCCGAGCTGGAACAGGCGGCCCGCAACGTGGTGCGCCGCATCGGCTACGCGCAGGACGGCTTCCACTGGCAGACGGCGGAATTCGCCTGCCACCTGCACGAGCAGTCCGCCCACATCGCCCAGGGCGTGGACGAAGACGAGGCCAACGGCAAGGACGAGGGCGCGGGCGACCAGGGCATCATGTTCGGCTACGCCTGCGACGAGACCCCGGCCTGCATGCCCGCCACCCTGTTCTATGCCCACCGGATTCTGGAGAAGCTGGCCGAGGAGCGCCATTCCGGCCGCGCGCCGTTCCTCGAGCCGGACGCCAAGAGCCAGATCACCCTCGCCTATGAGGACGGCCGCCCAGTGCGCGCCACCAAGCTGGTGGTCTCCACCCAGCACGCTGCCGGTTACGACCAGAAGAAGCTGCGCGCCTACGTGAAGGACGTGGCCGCCGGGGTTCTGCCCGAGGGCTGGATGCCGGAGGACGCGGGCATCTACGTCAACCCGACGGGCCTGTTCGAGATCGGCGGGCCGGACGGCGACGCGGGCCTGACCGGCCGCAAGATCATCGTGGACACCTACGGCGGAGCCGCGCCCCACGGCGGCGGCGCCTTCTCCGGCAAGGACCCGACCAAGGTGGACCGCTCGGCCGCCTACGCCTGCCGCTATCTCGCCAAGAACGTGGTGGCGGCGGGGCTGGCCCGGCAGTGCACGGTGCAGATCTCCTACGCCATCGGCGTCGCCGAGCCGCTGTCGTTCTACGTCAACCTGCACGGCACCGGCCGGGTGGCCGAGGAAAAGCTGGAACAGGTGCTGCCCACCCTCATGGACCTGCGCCCCAAGGGCATCCGCACCCACCTGGGGCTGAACCGGCCGATCTACGAACGCACCGCCGCCTACGGCCACTTCGGCCGCACCCCGGACGCGGACGGCGGCTTCTCCTGGGAGCGCACCGACCTGGTGGACGCCCTGAAGGCGGCTGTCCGGTAGGAGAATGGATGCGAGGGACTCCGTCCCTCGCGCTCCCGTTCGTTCAGAGGGCCGCGCCCCTGTCCGCGCGCACGTCCCGAAAGGAGATCGGGAGGTGCAGGAGGGACCAAGTCCCTCCTGCAAAAACCGCGCGATTCCCCCTAAACCGGGTGTCACTTTCCGGCCGATGCGCTACAAGGCGCCGCCGGAGCCGGGCGCGCCCGGACAGTGAACGGAATGCGAGACAACGGCAGGCAGGCCATGACCCAGGACCCGACCACCCTCCGTCGCCTTTACGGGCGGCGCAAAGGCTTCAAGCTGCGCAACCGCCAGCAGCAGCTGGTGGAGGAGTTGCTGCCGCGGGTCGCCGTGCCGCTGCCGCCCGGGGGGCAGACGCTGGACCCGGCCGCCCTGTTCGACCGGCCGGTGACGGACGTGTGGCTGGAGGTGGGCTTCGGCAAGGGCGAGCACATGGCCACCCTCGCTGCCCGCCACCCGGACATCGGCTTCATCGGCTGCGAGCCGTTCCAGACCGGCGTTGTCGGCGCGCTCAACCATATTGACGAGAAGCAGCTGCCCAACATCCGCCTGCACATGGGCGACGCGCTGGAGGTGCTGGAGCGCCTGCCCGACGCCAGCCTCGGGCGCGTGTTCCTGCTGCACCCCGACCCCTGGCCCAAGGCCCGCCATGCCAAGCGGCGGTTCGTGAACCCGGGCCCCCTTGATGTGGTCGCCCGCAAGCTTCGCCCCGGCGGGGAGTTCCGCCTCGCCACCGACCACCCGGTCTACATGCGCTGGGCGGTGATGCAGATGAACCGGCGCGACGACTTCCAGTGGACTGCCGAGACGCCCGCCGACTGGGAAACCCGGCCGGACGACTGGCCCGCCACCCGCTACGGCCAGTGGGCCGAATCCGAAGGGCGGCCGATCTGGTACTTCCGCTACCTGCGCCCCTGACGGCCGGACGGGGCGGGGCACGGCCCGGAAAAAGCGAAAAGGGGGTCGCGGGGAGAAACCATTTTCCCCTCATGCGAAAAAAAATTGACCCTCCAATCCCCTGTACAGACCGCCGAATCATGCCATTGGGGCGCATGTTCAGGCGTGGCTTGTCTTTCTCGCCAATTCGGCTTATATCCCTTGTGATCTTCCACATGGTGAACCCTTGAGGAAGTCGCCACAGGGGCTGGGGCGGCAACCCCGGGGTTTTGCCTTTCGCTGTACGGGAAACGGATTTGGCCAATATTGAACGCCTGCGCGACCTGATCGAACCCATCCTCACGAAGATGGGCTACGAGCTGGTGCGCATCACGTTCGGCGGCGGCGAGCGGCGTGCCACCCTTCAGGTGATGGCCGAACGCCCCGAGACCGGCCAGCTGGTGATCGAGGATTGCGCCGAGATCAGCCGCGCCCTTTCCCAGATGCTGGACGAGGTGGACCCGATCCCGGGCGAATACAACCTGGAGGTCTCCTCCCCCGGCATCGACCGGCCGCTCACCCGGCCGAAGGATTTCGTGAACTGGGCTGGCCACCTGGCCCGCGTCAATGCCAAGGCACCGGTTGGGGGACGCAAGCGTTTTTCCGGCACGCTGCTCGGCCTTGAGGACCAGGACGTGCTGATCGAAACGGAGACCGGCACCGCGCGCATTCCCCTGAGCGAGGTGGATACCGCCAAGCTGGTGCTGACCGATGCGCTGATCGAGGCCACCACACCCGAATGGCGCGCCGAGGCGGATGCCGCCGCACGCGAGGCCCGGGACGCAAGGAAAAACCCGAAGAAGGCAGACGGGAAAAGGAACAGGGCAGCAAGGCCTGACGGCCGCCGCAACGGCGCCGCGCACGACGCTGCCGCCCGAACCGCCAACGACGACACTGATGACACCCTAGAGACCGACGACAACTAGGAAACGCGAGGACAACATGGCTACCGCTGTCAGCGCCAACAAGATGGAACTGCTTGCCATTGCCGACGCCGTGGCGCGCGAGAAGGGCATCGACAAGAGTGTCGTGCTCGAGGCGATGGAAGAGGCGATCCAGCGTGCCGCTCGCGCCCGCTACGGTTCGGAAAACGACATTCGCGCCAAGATCGATCCGCGCACCGGCGACATGCGCCTGTGGCGCGTCGTCGAGGTGGTCGAGCAGCCCGAGGACCTGTTCAAGCAGATTTCGGTGGTCGACGCCCAGTCCCGCAAGGAGGGCGCGCAGGTGGGCGACTTCATCGCCGACCCGCTGCCGCCGCTGGACTTCGGCCGCATCGCTGCCCAGACCGCCAAGCAGGTGATCGTGCAGAAGGTGCGCGACGCCGAGCGCGAGCGCCAGTACAATGAATACAAGGATCGCGTGGGCGAGATCATCACCGGCGTGGTCAAGCGCGTCGAGTTCGGCCATGTGGTCGTCGATCTCGGCCGGGCCGAGGGCGTCATCCGCCGCGACCAGCAGATCCCGCGCGAGACGCTGCGCGTGGGTGACCGCGTGCGCGCCTACATCGCCAACGTGCGCCGCGAGAACCGCGGCCCGCAGATCTTCCTCTCCCGCGCTCACGGCGACTTCATGCGCAAGCTGTTCGCCCAGGAAGTGCCGGAGATCTATGACGGCGTCATCGAGATCAAGGCCGTGGCCCGCGACCCGGGCTCGCGCGCCAAGATCGGCGTCATCTCCAACGACAGCTCCATCGACCCGGTCGGCGCCTGCGTCGGCATGAAGGGCAGCCGCGTCCAGGCGGTGGTGCAGGAGCTGCAGGGCGAGAAGATCGACATCATCCCCTGGTCGCCGGATCCGGCCACGTTCATCGTGAACGCGCTGCAGCCGGCGGAAGTGACCAAGGTGGTGCTGGACGAGGAGGACCGCCGCATCGAGGTGGTGGTGCCGGACGACCAGCTGAGCCTGGCCATCGGCCGGCGCGGCCAGAACGTGCGTCTGGCCAGCCAGCTCACCGGCTGGACCATCGACATCCTGACCGAGGCCGAGGAGTCGGAGCGCCGCCAGAAGGAATTCAAGGAACGCTCCGAGATGTTCATCAACGAGCTGGACGTGGACGAGACTCTCGCCCAGCTGCTGGTGGCCGAAGGCTTCACCGAGCTGGAGGAAGTGGCCTACGTCGAGATCGAGGATCTGGCCGAGATCGAGGGCCTCGACGAGGACGTGGCTCAGGAGCTGCAAAGCCGCGCCCAGGAAGCGCTGGAGCGCCGCGCCGAGAAGGCGCGCGAGGAGCGCCGCCAGCTTGGCGTGACCGACGAACTGGCCGCGCTGCCGGGCCTCACCGAGCCGATGCTCGTGGCGCTGGGCAAGGCCGGCATCAAGACGCTCGACGATCTGGCCGATCTGGCCACCGACGAGCTGATCTCGAAGCGGGACGGCATCCTGAAGGATTTCGGCCTCAGCGAGGAGGAGGGCAACGCGGTCATCATGGCGGCGCGCGCCCACTGGTTCGAGGACGAAGCCGGGGATACGAGTGACCAGAACTGAGGACGAGCTCATCTCCGAGAGGCGCTGCCTTCTCACCGGTGAAAGCAGGGACCGGGCGGGCCTGATCCGCCTGGCGCTCGGCCCCGATGGTGAGCTGGTACCTGACCTGGCCGCCAAGCTGGGCGGCCGCGGGGCGTGGATCAGCCCCAATCGCCCGGCCCTGGAAGCCGCCCTCGCCAAGGGCAAGCTGAAGGGGCTGGCAGCGCGCACCCTGCGCGTGGATGCGCGCACGCTCGAGGTGGCGGACGACCTGCCCGAGCAGATTCGTCTCGGGTTGGAGCGGCGCTGCCTCTCCCGCCTGGGCCTTGAGAATCGGGCCGGAAACCTGACCTTCGGGTTCGATCGGATTCTCAGTGCCATTCGCACCGGGCGCGTATATGCTCTGGTGCATGCAGGCGACGCAGCCCATGATGGGGCCGCCAAGCTGGGCAGCGCCCTGCGCCAGATCCGGCCTGATGGTCATATGCTGCGATTACCCGTTGCCAGGGCCGAATTGAGCTTGGCGTTGGGTCGTGAAAATGTGGTACACGCTGCGGTCACTGACTCGGGGGCCGCACGTCGTATCTTGGAAGACGCGCGCCGCTGGTGTGCTTTTGTTGAATTTCCGGGCTCGGAAATTGGGACGGTTCGTGGATGACTGACGATAAGAAACTCACCCTAGGCTCGCGGCCACCGCTGGGCATCAAGAAAACAATTGAAGCCGGCAAGGTCAAGCAGAGCTTTAGCCACGGGCGCTCCAAGACCGTCATGGTCGAGGTGAAGAAGCGCCGCGTGCTGAAGCGGCCGGGTGAGGACGAGCAACACGAGGAACAGGACATCGTGACCACGGCGCCCGCGGTGCCCGCGGTCACCCAGCCTGAGCCCGCCGCTCAGCCGGAACCCGCTCCTGCGCCTGCACCGGCTCCCGAGCCCGAGCCGGTGGCCGAGGCGGCACCTGCCCCCGCGCCGGAGCCCGTGGTCGAAGCCGCGCCGGTCGCCGAGCAGGCCCCGGTGGCGCCGGCCGCGCCCGAACCCGCCCCTGCCCCCGAGCCCGCACCGGCCGTCGAGACGGCCAGGGCGCCCGAACCGGCTGCCGCGCCTGCTGAACCTGCCGCGCCGGCAGCGGCCGCTCCGGCCACGACCAAGCCCGCGCAGCCCCAGGGCCGCGAGGCCCGCGGCGATGCCCGCACCGGCCAGCCGCAAGGCGGCCGCGGCGGCCGCGATGGCCGCCAGGGACAGGCGCGCGGCGGCCAGCCGCAGCGCCGGGGCAGCGGAGGCCCGATCTCCGACCTGGACCGCCTGACCCGTCAGGAACGGGTGCAGGCCGCCCTGCGTCAGGCCGAAGAGGAGCGCATGCGCGCCCTTGAGGAACAGCGCCGCCGCGCCGAGGCGGAGCGCGAGGCCGCGCTCCAGGCCGAGCGGGAAGCCCGCGAGGCCAAGCGCCGCGCCGAGGAAGAGGCGGCCCGCCTCGCCGCCGAGGAAGCCCGGCGCAAGGAAGAGGAAGCCAAGCGCAAGGCCGCCCAGCCGAAGCCGGCCGCTGCCGAGCGCGCCGCGCCGGCCGCTGCGGCCGAGCGCCCCGGCAAGCGCCCGCTGATCGCGGACGACGAGGAGGAGGTCCGTCGCGGCCCCGCCGGTCCGGTCAAGCGCAAGCCCGAGGCGCCCAAGGTCGCCCGCACCCGTGGTGACGAGCGCCGCCAGTCCGGCAAGCTCACTGTGGTGCGCGCGCTGGAAGATGAGGACTCGGTCCGCGTCCGCTCGCTCGCCGCGCTGAAGCGCGCCCGCGAGAAGGAAAAGCGCGCCCACATGATGCAGGGCCCTGCCACCAAGCAGGTGCGCGAAGTCGTAGTGCCGGAGACCATCACCGTTCAGGAACTGGCCAACCGTATGGCCGAGCGCGGCTCGGACGTGATCAAAGCCCTGTTCAAGATGGGCGTGGTGGCCACCCTCAACCAGTCCATCGACCAGGACACCGCCGAGCTGATCGTGACCGAGTTCGGCCACACGGTGAAGCGCGTGGCGGAATCCGACGTGGAAATCGGCCTGACCGGCGGCGAGGATGCGCCGGAGTCGCTGAAGCCGCGTCCGCCGGTGGTGACCATCATGGGCCACGTCGACCACGGCAAGACCTCGCTGCTCGATGCCCTGCGCGGCACCGACGTGGTGGCGGGCGAAGCCGGCGGCATCACCCAGCACATCGGCGCCTATCAGGTGACCCTCAAGAACGGCGAGAAGATCACCTTCCTCGATACGCCGGGCCACGAGGCCTTCACCGAGATGCGCGCCCGCGGCGCCAACGTCACGGACATCGTCATCCTGGTGGTGGCGGCCGATGACGGCCTGATGCCGCAGACCATCGAGGCCATCAACCACACCAAGGCCGCCGGCGTGCCGATGATCGTGGCGATCAACAAGATCGACAAGCCGGCCGCGAACCCCAACAAGGTGCGCGAGATGCTGCTGAACCACAACGTGCAGGTCGAAGCCTTCGGCGGCGACGTGCAGGATGTGGAGGTGTCGGCCCTCAAGAAGCTGGGCCTCGACGAGCTGACCGAGAAGATCCTGCTCCAGGCCGAACTGCTGGAGCTGAAGGCCAACCCGGACCGCTCGGCGGAAGGCACCGTGATCGAGGCCAAGCTGGACAAGGGCCGCGGCCCCGTGGCCACCGTGCTCGTCAAGCGCGGCACCCTGAAGGTGGGCGACATCTTCGTGGTCGGCGCCGAATGGGGCAAGGTCCGCGCGCTGGTCGATGACAAGGGCCGCCAGGTGAAGCAGGCCGGCCCGAGCCAGCCGGTGGAGGTGCTGGGCATCTCCGGCGTGCCGGGGGCTGGCGACAGCTTCTCGGTCGTCGAGAACGAAGCCCGCGCCCGCGAAGTGGCCGAGTATCGCGCCACCCTCGCCCAGCGCAAGCGCCAGGCCGTCGCCCCCACCACCCTGGAGTCCATGTTCTCGGCCCTCAAGGCCAACAAGACCCAGGAATTCCCGGTGGTCATCAAGGCCGACGTGCACGGCTCGGTGGAAGCCATCTCGGCCGCCATCGCCAAGCTTTCGACCGACGAGATCAAGACCCGCGTGCTGCACGCGGCCGTGGGCGGCATCACCGAGTCCGACGTGACGCTGGCCAAGGCCTCCAACGCGCCGATCGTCGGCTTCAACGTCCGCGCCAACGCCAAGGCCCGCGAAGTGGCCGAGCGCGACGGCGTGGTGCTGAAGTACTACGACATCATCTACGACCTGATCGATGACATGAAGGCCGCCATGGCCGGTCAGCTGGGTCCGGAGATGGTGGAGAACGTGGTGGGCCGCGCCGAGGTCCGCGAGGTGTTCTCCGCGGGCAAGGCAGGCAAGGCCGCCGGTCTCATCGTCCGCGAAGGCACCCTGCGCCGCAACCTCAAGGCGCGCATCCTGCGCGACGACGTCATCGTCTACAACGGCGCGCTCTCGTCGCTGCGCCGCTTCAAGGACGACGTCAACGAGGTTCGCGCCGGCCTGGAGTGCGGCGTCACGCTCGAGAACTTCCAGGACATCAAGGTGGGCGACATCATCGAAGCCTACGAGATCGAGCAGCGCGAGCGCACGCTCTGAGACACGGCGGGGGTCTGGCGACAGAGCCCCGCTTCCCTTTCGTCACGCCCGCGGGCGGTTTCTCCAGAGCCTGTGGCAACGGGCACAGGAGAAGCCGCCCGCAACGGCTTTCCGGGGGGTGATTTTTTTTCAGGGAATTATTGCAGGAGGGGCTTGCCCCTCCTGCACCTCCCTTTCGTTCCGGGACGTGCGTGCCCTTGCAGGGCCCGGCCCTGCGCCCCCCCCGGTTCGAGAAAAGGGCCGCAGGCACGGTCCGATAAAACGAACGGGAGTGCAGAGGGACTGAGTCCCTCTGCAAAAAGCAGAGAAAACGGACTAACGAACAAGGCTCACCGAGCCGAAGGACACTGAACCATGCGCCATCAAACCACCGACACCGGCCGCTCCGTGCGCCTGCTGCGCGTGGGCGAGCAGATTCGCCATGTGCTGTCCGAAGTGCTGGCGCGCGGCAACGTGCAGGATGACGTGCTGGCCAGCCACCTGGTCACCGTGACCGAGGTGCGCGTGTCGCCGGACCTGCGCCATGCGACCGTGTTCGTGGTGCCGATGGGCGGCTCGGACGAGGCCGAGGTGCTGGGCGCGCTGCGCCGCAACGGCCGCTACCTGAAGGGCGAAGTGGGCCACCGCATCCGCATGAAATACACGCCCAACCTGGTGTTCCGCGTGGACCACAGCTTCGCCGAGGCCAGCAAGATCGACTCCCTGCTGCGCGACCCGCGCGTGGCGCAGGATCTGGGCCGCTACCAGATCCCCGAGGATGACGAAGACGACGGGGACGAAGACAGCCGCGACTGACCGCCAGCGCGGGCACAGCCGGGCAAACCCGATCCACACGGCCTCGATCATCCGATCGGGGCCGTTTTGCAGTGCAGCCCGGCAAATGAAAAAAGGCAGGCCTTCGCCTGCCCCCAAAAAAGCTTACCCCGGAAAAAGCTTACCCCGGAAAAAGCTTACCCCGGGCGCATGCCTTGCGGCAGAGGCGACACCGGGGTGCATGACAATGGGATAATCCAGCAGCGAACAGATTTCAAGTCCTGTTCGCCATTTTACAATATTTCTATTATCGTTATTCCTCTATAACCGGATCCGGCGGCATAAATATAAAGATTCGGATCTTCAATGCCTCTGACGCCGCTGCAAAATGCCTTTTCTTACGCAAGACTGGGGCGTTATCTTGACTGGGCGAATGGCAATCCGGCCGCTGCTTTTAAGCTTTATACTTTAAATTCCCAACTGTCCGAGGCGCTTTATATTCCGCTTCAGGCGCTGGAGCTTGCGCTGCGCAACCGGATACACGAAGCGATGAGCCTTCAGTTTGGCGAAGACTGGCTGCTGGCCCCGGGACGGTGCCTGCATGAGCGGCAAATGCAGAAGGTTCGGCGCGCCCTTGAGGAGCTGACGGTAAACCGCAAGGCCCATACCCCGGAACAGGTGCTCGCCACCCTCTCCTTCGGCTTCTGGACCGCGCTTCTCGGCAAGGACTACGAGGACATATGGCGCGCGGCACTGTACCGGATCGCCCGCAAGCCCGATGGCAGACGTGTTTCGCGCAAGAGCCTTTCAGCCCCGCTCGCCACCATCCGCAAACTCCGCAACCGAATCGCGCATCATGAGCCGATCCTGCATTACAATCTGCCAAGGCATCATGCCGACACCCGCCAGCTCATCGGCTGGCTCTCGCCCGAGGCTGAACAGTGGTGCGCCGGGTGCGACCGCTTCCCGGCGCTCTACCAGGAAAATCCCGTCCACCTGCTGCTTGCGGCGTGACAAGGCGCAACGGCAAGGGGCTGCACGCAGGGGCTTGTCAAACGGCCCGCCAGCCGTGACATGGGGGCGCGCCCGGCGCAGTGCGGACTGCGCCGTTTGTGAACCTGTCAGCATCCCCGTTTGCGTCCCCGTTTGCGTCCTCCTATGAGTGCCTCCATGACCGAACCCAGCCCCGCTTCCGCCCGCCTTCACGGCTGGCTCAACATCGACAAGCCGCTCGGCATGAGCAGCGGCCAGGTGGTGGCGGCGTGCAAGCGCATCCTGCGCGGGACGCTGCCCAAGGGATGGAAGATCGGCCACGGCGGCACGCTGGATCCGCTGGCGACCGGCGTTCTGCCGGTGGCGCTCGGCGAGGCGACCAAGCTGACCGGCTACATCCTCGACGCCACCAAGGGCTATGACTTCACCCTCCGCTTCGGGGAGGCCCGCGCCACCGACGACGGCGAGGGCGAGGTCATTGCCACCTCCGACGTGATCCCGGACGAGGCCGCCATCCGCGCCGTGCTGCCCCGGTTCACGGGCGAGATCGAGCAGGTGCCGCCCGTCTACTCCGCCCTGAAGGTGGACGGCGCGCGCGCCTATGCCCTCGCCCGCGCCGGCGAGACCGTGGAGCTGAAGCCCCGGCGCGTCACCATCCACCGGATTGATTTTCTGGGGGCGAGCGGCACCGAGGCCCGATTCTCGGTGCTCTGTTCCAAGGGCACCTACATCCGCTCGCTGGCGCGGGACATCGCGCAAAGCCTCGGAACCGTGGGCCATGTCTCGGTGCTCAGGCGCACCAAGGCGGGGCCTTTTGACCTGCAAACCGCGATTCCACTGGACAATCTCGAACTTCTCGTTCAAGACCAACATCCAGAACAGGCACTTTTGCCTGTGACCGCCGGGCTGGACGACATCCCGGCTTTGGCGGTCGACCCCCGCGAGGCTCTCCTGCTGCGGCAGGGACAGAGGCTCGACGGGACCTCCCTTCGTCCCGGGACCTACATGGCGATGGATGGGCAAACGCCCGTGGCCATCGTCGAGGCCGTTGGTGGTCAGGTCCGGGTGCTGAGGGGACTCAACCTGACGTGATAAGGAGACCATGATGTCGATTACGGCTGAAAAGAAGCAGGCGATCATTGCCGACTTCGCCCGCACGGGCAACGACACCGGTTCGCCAGAAGTGCAGGTCGCGATCCTCACCGAGCGCATCGCCAACCTCACCGAGCACTTCAAGACCCACAAGAAGGACAACCACTCCCGTCGCGGCCTTCTGATGCTGGTCAACAAGCGCCGCAAGCTGCTCGACTACGTGAAGTCGCGCGACGTTGCGCGCTACCAGGCTCTGATCGAGCGTCTGGGCCTGCGTCGCTAAGTGCGACTGCCGGACCAAACACAGTTCTAGCAGGCGGGGAGGGAGTCGGCCCGGGGCCGTGTTCCTCCCCGCTTTGCATATGGGCCGAACATTTTTTTGGTCTCTCAGCCCTTTACGGGTCTATGTGTTTGTTGCGTACTGAGGCACAGTCCTGTGTCGGGGCTTCTCCGCCGCGCCCTGACTCCACAGGTTTTACAAGGCGGATACCGGGAGCAATCGCAGGCGTTGATCAGCAGCGCCTGCGGGAATTGCTCCCGTCAAACAGGCAAGCTGTGCGGCCAGGCAATAGGGCTTGGTTGCGGATGAGAAAGACACTCAATGTTTGATATTCAGAAGAAAGAAGTGATCTGGGGCGGGCGCAAGCTCACTCTGGAGACGGGCCGCATTGCCCGTCAGGCCGATGGCGCCGTGCTCGCCACCTACGGCGAAACCGCCGTTCTCTGCACCGTGGTGGGTGCCAAGAGCGTCAAGGAAGGGCAGGACTTCTTTCCCTTGACCGTCCACTACCAGGAAAAGTTTTTCGCCGCCGGCAAGATTCCGGGCGGCTACTTCAAGCGCGAGGGTCGCCCGAGCGAGCGTGAGACCCTCATCTCCCGCCTGATCGACCGCCCGATCCGTCCGCTGTTCCCGGAAGGGTTCTACAACGAAGTGCTCGTGATCTGCCAGACCATGTCCTACGACGGCGAGAACGACCCGGACGTGGTGGCGATGGTCGGCGCCTCCGCCGCCCTCACCCTCTCGGGCATTCCGTTCCTGGGGCCCATCGGCGCGGCCCGCGTTGGCTACATCAACGGCGAGTACGTGCTGAACCCGACCATCGAGCAGATGCAGGAGTCCGAGCTTGACCTGGTGGTCTCCGGCACCCGCGACGCCGTGCTGATGGTCGAATCGGAAGCCAAGGAGCTGCCGGAAGACGTGATGCTGGGCGCGGTGATGTTCGGCCAGAAGGCCGCGCATCCGGTGATCGACGCCATCATCGAGCTGGCGGAAGTGGCCGCCAAGGAACCGTGGGAGCTGCCGGAGCAGCCGGACACCTCCGAGCTGTACGGCAAGATCCGCGAACTGGTGGAAGCCGACCTGCGTTCGGCCTACGCCATCACCGCCAAGTCCGAGCGCCGCGCCCTCATCGACGCCGCCAAGACCCGCGCGGTCGAGACCTTCGGCGAGGAGCACGGCGCCCAGCTGGTGGGCAAGCTGCTGAAGAAGCTGGAGCAGGACATCGTCCGCACCGCCATCCTCAAGGAAGGCAAGCGCATCGACGGCCGCGACACCAGGACCGTGCGCCCGATCGACGTGCAGACCCAGGTTCTGCCGCGCACCCACGGCTCGGCCCTGTTCACCCGCGGCGAGACCCAGGCGATCGTCACCACGACGCTGGGCACCGGCGACGACGAGCAGATGATCGACAGCCTGGACGGCACCCGGCATGAGCATTTCATGCTGCACTACAACTTCCCGTCCTATTCGGTCGGCGAAGTGGGCCGCTTCGGCTTCCAGGGCCGCCGCGAAATCGGCCACGGCAAGCTGGCCTGGCGCGCCCTGCGCCCGGTGCTGCCGCCCAAGGACACCTTCCCGTACACCATCCGCGTGGTGTCGGACATCACCGAGTCCAACGGCTCCTCGTCGATGGCCACCGTCTGCGGCGGCTCCCTGGCGCTGATGGACGCGGGCGTGCCGCTGGTCCGCCCGGTGTCGGGCATCGCCATGGGCCTGATCCTCGAGGGCAAGGACTTCGCCGTCCTGTCCGACATCCTGGGTGACGAGGATCACCTGGGCGACATGGACTTCAAGGTGGCGGGCACCGAGAAGGGCATCACCGCCCTTCAGATGGACATCAAGGTGGCCGGCATCACCGAGGAGATCATGCGCGTGGCGCTGGAGCAGGCCCATGAGGGCCGCGCCCACATCCTTGGCATCATGAACAAGGCCCTCGGCGGTGTGCGTCAGGAAATGTCGCAGCACGCGCCGCGCATCGAGACCATCAAGATCCCGAAGGACAAGATCCGCGAAGTCATCGGCACCGGCGGCAAGGTCATCCGCGAGATCGTGGAAGTCACCGGCGCGAAGATCGACATCGAGGACGACGGCACCGTCAAGGTTGCCTCCTCCAACCAGGAGCAGATCAAGGCCGCCCTCAAGTGGATCGAGGGCATCGTGGCCGAGCCGGAAGTGGGCCGGATCTACGAGGGCAAGGTCGTCTCCATCGTCGACTTCGGCGCGTTCGTGAACTTCCTCGGCAGCCGCGACGGCCTCGTCCACATCTCCGAGATCAAGCCGGAGCGCGTGGCCAAGGTGTCGGACGTCCTCAAGGAAGGCGAGATGGTCAAGGTCAAGGTGCTCGGCATCGATGACCGCGGCAAGGTGCGCCTGTCCATGCGTCTGGTGAACCAGGAAACCGGCGAGGAGCTGCCGGACGAGCGCCCGGCCCGCGAACAGCGCGGCGAGCGTTCGGAGGGCGGCGAAGGTGACGGCGAAGGCCGCGGCGAGCGCGGCGGCGATCGTGACCGCCGTCGTCGTCGCAGCCCGCGCAGCGACGGCTGACCCTGACAGAAAAGAGGGGATTGAACCGGAGCGAAAACCTCCTATCTTCCCCCTTGATGACAAGCGGTAAAGGGCTCCAGTCGGAGCCCTTTATCGTATGTCCTGCCTGCCGCCGCCAAGAGAAGCGGGAAAGGCTGGTCCCGGACACGCAGGGAACTAAATCCTCGGGGTGGTCGTTTGCTGCCACGCCCCGTTCCGGGCCCAAACGCCGGATGCGCGCAAAATGCGCGGGAAGTCGTGACACCAGCGACCAATTCGTGCGTAAACTGGGCATTGGTAGGTTGCGTGCCCCGCTTCGGCGGCTTGCCACTCGCCTTTATCTCCCGAACCCTGTATGGCAGACACTTTGGAAAGTACCGGAAAGGCGAAAGCCCATGTTCAAATCGCTCAATGCCGTTCGGATCGGTGGACGTGAAGTCCTGCCGCTCATCGAAGGCGGCAAGGGCATCAATGCCACCAACCACATGTCCTCTGGCGCCTGGGCGCTGGCCGGTGGCATCGGCACCGTATCGGCGGTCAACGCCGACTCCTATGATGAAAACGGCAACGCCATCCCCCAGATCTACCACGGCCGCACCCGCCGCGAACGCCATGAGGAGCTGATTCGCTACGCCATCGAGGGCGGCGTGGAGCAGGTGCGCCGCGCCTGGGAAATCGCCTCCGGCAAGGGCGCCATCAACATCAACATCCTGTGGGAAATGGGCGGCGCGCAGCGCGTGCTCGAAGGCGTGCTGGAGCGCACCAAAGGGCTGGTCAACGGCGTCACCTGCGGCGCCGGCATGCCCTACCGGCTTTCCGAAATCGCCGCACAGCACGGCGTGCACTACTACCCTATCGTCTCCTCGGCCCGCGCCTTCCGCGCGCTGTGGAAGCGCGCCTATCACAAGGCGGCCGAATGGCTGGGCGCGGTGGTCTATGAAGACCCCTGGCGGGCGGGCGGCCACAACGGCCTCTCCAACGCCGAAGACCCGCTGAAGCCGGAAGATCCCTATCCGCGCGTCAAGGCCATCCGCGACGTGATGCGCCAGGAAGGCATCTCGGACGACGTGCCCATCGTCATGGCGGGCGGCGTCTGGAACCTGGAAGAGTGGGAACACTGGATCGACAACAAGGAACTGGGGGCCATCGCCTTCCAGTTCGGCACCCGGCCGCTCGTCACCAAGGAAAGCCCGATCCCCGAGCAGTGGAAGCAGCGCCTCCTCACCCTGGAGGAAGGCGACGTGCTGCTGCACCGCTTCTCGCCGACCGGCTTCTACTCCTCGGCGGTGCGCAACCCGTTCCTGCGCGAGCTGGAATCCCGCTCCGAACGGCAGATTCCCTACACCACCGAGGAAGTGGGCGAGCACACCTTCCTGCTCGACGTGGGCAATCTGCCGCGCGGCCAGAAGGCCTTCGTGACCCAGGGCGACCTGTTCCGCGCCCGCGAATGGGTGGCGCTGGGCTTCACCGAAGCGCTGAAGACGCCGGACTCCACGCTGGTGTTCGTCACGCCCGAACGCAAGGCGCAGATCCGCAAGGACCAGTCGGACTGCATGGGCTGCCTGTCGCACTGCTCCTTCTCCTCGTGGGCGGACAACGAGAAGAACTCGACCGGCTACCTGGCCGACCCGCGCTCCTTCTGCATCCAGAAAACGCTTCAGGCCATCGGCCACGGCGAGGACGTGGAGCAGAACCTCATGTTCGCGGGCCACAACGCCTTCCGCTTCAAGAAGGACCCGTTCTACTCCAACGGTTTCATCCCCACGGTGAAGCAACTCATCGAGCGCATCGTCTCCGGCAAGTAAGCCGAACCCGCGCTCCACAAACAGAAAAGCCCGGCACCCCGCCGGGCTTTTTTGTTTTTCCGGGGTCTTACCGAGAGGGTTCCTCTTGCCGGAGGGGCGCAGACCCTCCCGTTTGCGGAGGCAAACAAATGGATAAAGCAGGAGGGTCGCAGACCCTCCCGTTTGCGGAGACAAACAAATGGATAAAGCAGGAGGGTCGCAGACCCTCCTGCACCTCCCATTCATTTATCGGGACGTGCGCGGCAGAAAGGGCGCGGCCCAGTTCTCTTTCGTCGGGGTTCCCACCGTGCGACCCATATCAGAAGGCGCACCGGAAACGCGGCCCGGCAAACGACGGGAGGTGCAGGAGGGACCGAGTCCCTCCTGCAAAAGATCCTTGAACCCCAACCGGATCAGTCAATCTGCGCGATGGCGTCGGTGGCTTCGGGCGAGAGGCTGCCGGGCACGATGGTGACGGGGCACGGCAGGGAACCGGAGATCTGGCCGGAGAAGAAGCTCACCAGCGGGCCGGGGTCTCCCTTGGCGGAGGAGGCGAGGATGAGGCGCACCACGTCCGGGTCGTCGCGGATGATGGAGAGCACCTGTTCGGCCGCCTTGCCGCGCCGGATTTCCAGCTGGGGCGGAGAGCCGCAGATGTTCGCCACGTCCACCGCGAAGGCCTCCAGCAGGGCTTCGGCCTGCTCGCGGGCTTCCTGCTCCATGACGTTCTGGACGCCGCCCCACTGCACGAAGTCCAGCGGCGGCAGCACGTAGAGGATGACGACCCGGCCGCCCGGGGTGTGGCGGGCGCGTCCGGCCGCATAGCGCAAGGCGACCCGGCATTCCGGCGTCTGGTCGACAACCACAACATATTTGCGGGTGCGCCCGCCATTGTTGCCGCTGCCGCTGCCCGGACGGCCCCCTTCGGGAGGAGCGCCGGATGGCGGAGGATTGGACTGTTCAGCCATGGCTCAACTTTGCCATTGGCGGGGGCCGCCCGCAAGCGGCGCTTGCGCGGGGCAGCGGGGAGCATGTCCCATGGACGGCCTTGACCTTCACATGGTGTCAACTCGTAGACTGGCGGCGCTTCCTTCCAGTTGCCGAGCAAGGACCGGATGATGACCCTCTCTATCGAGCGCCGGACGTTGTTGCGGGCGGGCGCGCTGGGCCTGGCGGGCCTCGGCCTTTCGTCCCTGCTGCCGGCCTGGGCGCGCAGCGGCTCCGCCGGTCTCGCGCCCGCGGGGACAGCCCTCTCCGGCGAGGACATTCACCTGCGCATCGGCGCGAGCCATTTCACCGTGGGCGGCCGCACCGGCCATGCGGTGACGGTGAACGGCGTGCTGCCCGCCCCGCTCATTCGCCTGCGGGAGGGGCAGATCGTCCGCCTCCACGTGCGGAATGACCTGGCGGACGAGGACACCTCCATCCACTGGCACGGGCTGATCCTGCCGTTCCACATGGACGGCGTGCCGGGCATCAGCTTCCCCGGCATCGCGCCCGGGGCCACCTTCACCTACGAGTTCCCGGTCCGCCAGAACGGCACCTACTGGTACCACAGCCACTCCGGCCTTCAGGAGCAGCAGGGCCACTATGGCCCGCTCGTCATCGACCCGGCGGAGCCCGACCCGGTGGCCTGTGACCGGGAGCACGTGATCGTGCTCTCCGACTGGACGTACCTGCACCCGCACCGGATCGTCGAGAAGGTGAAACAGCAGGGAGGCTACTTCAACCGCCAGCGCCAGACCGTGCTGGGCCTGCTGGCGGGCGGCGACCCCGAGGAGCGCATGACGCCGATGGAGCGCCTCGCCTGGGGCCGGATGCGGATGGACCCCACCGACATCGCGGACGTGACCGGGAGCCTCTACACCTACCTCATCAACGGCCACGGGCCGGGCGAGAACTGGACCGGCCTGTTCACGCCCGGCGAGCGGGTGCGGCTGCGCATCATCAACGCCTCGGCCATGACCATCTTCAACGTGCGGATTCCCGGCCTGCCGATGACGGTGGTGCAGGCGGACGGGCAGAACGTGAAGCCGGTGGAGACGGACGAGTTCCAGATTTCCGTCGCCGAGACCTATGACGTGATCGTCACCCCCGCAGAGGCGAAGGCCTACACGCTGGTGGCCGAGTCCATCGACCGCTCGGGGCTGGGCCGGGCGACGCTGGCGCCAAGGCCGGGGATGGAAGCCCCGGTGCCGCCCTTGCGCCCCCGCCCCACCCTTTCCATGCGCGACATGGGCATGGGCGGGATGGAGGAGCACGGCGGGGAGCACGGTGGGAGCCACGGCGGAGGCCACGCCATGCGGGACACCTCCCGGCTGCCGGAGACGGTGAAGGCGGGCGTGGGTGTGGACATGGTCTCCCCCATGCCGGTGGACCGCACGGCGGACCGCCCGCTGGGGCTGGAGAACGCGCCGCACCGGGTGCTGACCTACCACCACCTCTCGCCGCTGGTGCCCTTCCCCGACAGGCGGCCGCCCGCGCGGCGCATCGACATCCACCTGACCGGCAACATGGAGCGGTTCATGTGGTCGTTCGACGGGCAGAAGCTGAACGAGGGGCTGGAGCCGATCCGGCTGGCGCGGGGCGAGCGGGTGCGGGTGCGCCTCATCAACAACAGCATGATGAACCACCCCATCCACCTGCACGGCCACTTCTTCGAGGTGGTGACGGGAATGCCGGGCGGGAACCCGGTCAAGCACACGGTGAACGTGATGCCCGGCGGCATCGCCAGCTTCGACCTGACGGCGGACGCGCCGGGCGACTGGGCGTTCCACTGCCACCTGCTCTACCACATGCACGCCGGGATGATGAACGTGGTGAAGATCCGCCCGCTGGACGACGCCGCCGCGCCACCGCCGCCGCAGAACCATCAGGGCCACGGCGAGGATCACGGCGGCGGGGATCACGGCGGGCACCACGCCCACCATGGCGGAGGAGAGCCGTGATGATCCGCCGCGCCCTCCTTGCCGCCTGCGCGCTGGCGGCGCTGACCGCGCCGGTTGCGGCCCGTCAGGCTGACCCCCATGCCGGGCACCATGGCGGCGGCCACCCCGCCGCCCCGGCCGACCCCCACGCCGGGCATTCCATGCCCGCGCGCGGCGCGCTGCCGCCGCTCGCGCCCCCGCCGCCCGAGGCGCTGACCGGGCCGGAGCACGCCGCCGACACCGTGTGGGACCCGGCGGCGATGGCGCGGGCACGCAAGGCCGGGCTCATCGACATGCACGGGCGGTTCCGGGGCGCCATGGTGATGGCGGACCGGCTGGAAGCCCGGGTCCGCGACGGCCACGACGGCTATGTGTGGGACGCGCAGGGCTGGTGGGGCGGCGACTACGACAAGCTGTGGCTCAAGACCGAAGGCCACGGCGCGTTCGGCGACGCGCTGGAGCGCGCCGAATTCCAGGCGCTGTGGAGCCATGCGGTCGCGCCGTTCTTCGATCTGCAGACGGGCGTGCGCTACGACATCCGCCCCCACTCCGGCCGCACCGGGCCGGACCGCGCCCACGCGGTGCTGGGCGTGCAGGGCCTTGCCCCCTACTGGTTCGAGGTGGACGCGGCGCTGTTCCTCTCGGAGAAGGGCGACCTGACCGCCCGGCTTGAGGCGGAGCACGACATGCGCCTCACCAACCGCCTGATCCTCCAGCCGCGCGCGGAAGTGGACCTGGCGGCGCAGGACGTGCCCGAACTGGGCATCGGCGCGGGCCTGTCCGCGCTCGAAGCCGGGGTGCGCCTGCGCTACGAGGTCGTGCCGGAGTTCGCCCCGTATGTGGGCGTGGAATACCAGCGCCTGTTCGGCGACACCCGCGACCTTGCCCGCGCCCGCGATGAAGACACGGGCGGATGGGCGCTGGTGCTGGGCGTGAGGGCGTGGTTCTGACAGCCGCAAGGGTGCGGGGGACCGCGCGCCCTCCGCATGCCCGCGCGTTCTTCCCGTGTTGGACTGCTCCGGCTACCGGCGCGGCGTCGCGGCGGGCGGCACCGGGGCGCGCCGCAGCTCGGCGGCGAGCGCCCGCAACTGCTCCTCGGTGCGCTGGAGGGCGAAGCCCTGCTCCATCAGGTGGTTCTTGATGAGGAAGCTGCCCGGCCTGCCGGCGGTGACCACCAGCGGGTTCAGATCCACCACCTGCTCCAGGCTGCGGGCCATGGACGCCCAGCGGGCCGCAAGCTGGCGCTGGCGGATGAGGGGGCCGAAATCCTCGCGCAGGCCGTTGAGGATGAGGGACGTGACGTAGGCCTGCCCCCGCACGGCATAGAAGATTTCGTCGTTGCCCAGGCGCTTGCCGTCGCCGCCGGCCGCGCCACCTTCCAGATGCAGCGCCAGCCTGTCCCCGGCCTCGCCCAGCGCCCGAGCCAGATCGTCCAGCAGCACGGACAGCGTCGCCGCGTCCCGGGTCAGGAGCGTGCCGTCCTTCGCCACGCGGGCGTTGTAGGCGCGGATCGCGTCCACGGCGTCGTCATAGGTGGAGGCGGAGGTGGCGCGGAGCCACGGCCAACCCGGCCCGATCCACCAGCGGTCCGGGCGGACTTCCAGCGCCTCGTTCGCCTTCAGGAGATCAGGATCCTGCGGCTGCCGGGCCAGCAGCGCGGCGGTGAAGCGCAGCGCGCCCATGCGGATTCCGCTCTGCCAGGCGGGCATGTTGTCCGCCAGCGCCGACGGATAGAACCAGGGATCATCCGGCACCCAGCCGTGCTCGTTCACCTCGCGGTCGAGAATGGCGCTGGCCATGGCCACGGCGACGCTGCCGCCGGGGGGAAGATCCGCCGCCGAGGGGCGGAAGGCCAGATTGTCGTCGATGGTGGAGGCGAGAATGCCGCCAAGGCCGAAGTAGAGCAGCAGGAACCCCGCCACCAGCGCCGCCGCGAACCCGGCGCGGGAGCGGCTGAGCAGCGCCAGCGTCGCCCGGACGGGATGGGTGCGAAAGGAGAGAGCAACCGGAGCCTGGGCGTCAGGGGCGGCACCCTGCCGGAGGGCCGTGGAATGAACCCACCGTCTCATCCCGTCCATCCAGCCCAGCATTGCTCCCCCTTGCTGTTGCGAATGCGGTTTGGCCGATCACCCTGAAAGGAAACGCACTTGCTCCGCCATCAGGGTGATCGAACCAGATTAAAATTTACTTGCTCGGCAGGTCGATCTTCACCTGCTTGGTGACGCCCGAGGTTCCCGGGAAATCGGTAAACATGGCCTGAACCAGATAGGGCATCACTTCGGGCAGGCGATTGTCCTTGCCCACCGACACCACGCGGCCCTCGAACAGCGGCACCGTATTCCCGCCCTCGGCGCCCGGGCGCACGATGTCCATGGTCATGCTCCGGGTGTAGACGGTGTAGGAATAGATCTCGGGCTCGGTGAACGGACCGCCCCAGAAGGGATCATAGGCGCCCCAACCCCAGGGGTAGAACACCCGGCGATGCCAGCTGTAGTAGTAGGGAGCAATCGAGGTGCCGGGCCGGGTGGCGATCTTCTCCTGACCGGGGGAGACGGCATAGTCCACCCGCACCTCCAGCGTGGCGGAGCCCGCATCCTGCGCGCGGGTGTAGCCCTGCTTCACCATCTCGGCCGCGACGTATTCGGCGTAGGTGGCGAACTCCAGGCTGTCCTGCTTCTTCGGATCCATCGCCACAACGCGGAAGGATTCGCCCTGCGGCGCGGGCATCCGGTGGAACCGGGCCACGTCCGTTTTGATCTGGCTGGCACAGGCCGCCAGGAACAGCAGCATCACGCCAGCAACAACCTTACCGATATGGGGCATAAACCTTACTCCCAAGGCCCATCTCGCATTTCAGGCGCGTTCGTTTCGGGGCTTCCCGCAATCCACGGTAAGGAGCAGGGGGTGAACCCCGTCTGAACAAGCGCAAACCACTGCGGTGATGGCGCTCGGGCCATATCCCGGTCGTCGTCCGCAGCGCACGAAAGGTATTGTGCCCCTCCCGCCGATCAAGCGCAAAGGGATTGTTTTAGAAGAACAATATTTTAAGCCGAACAGAGGCGCAGACGCGCCCGGCTTGAGCCAGGCGCGGCCGTTGCCCCCCTGCTACGCCTTACGGACGCAGGAAACCAACCGTATCGTAGACCTTGTCCAGCACCGGGCGGGCGATGGCGTCCGCCTTCTCCGCGCCCTCGCGCAGCACCGAGTCCACATAGGCCGGGTCGGCCAGCAGCTCCCGGAAGCGGGTGGCGATGGGGGCGAGGCGGGAGACGGTCAGCTCCGCCAGCGCGGGCTTGAACACGCCGAAGCCCTTGCCCGCGAACTCGGCCAGCACCGCCTGGGGCGTGGTCTCGGCCAGCGCGGCGTAGATGCCCACCAGATTCTGCGCCTCGGGGCGGCCTTCCAGCCCCTCGACGGATTCCGGCAGCACCTCGGGGTCGGTCTTGGCCTTCTTGATCTTGCTGACGATGTCGTCCGCCGTGTCGGTGAGGTTGATGCGGCTCATGTCCGAGGGGTCGGACTTGCTCATCTTCTTGGTGCCGTCGCGCAGGCTCATGACGCGCGTCGCCGGGCCGGTGATGACCGGCTCGGGCAGCACGAACAGCTCGGTCTCGTAGTCGTTGTTGAACTTCTGCGCGATGTCGCGGGCCAGCTCGATGTGCTGCTTCTGGTCCTCGCCCACCGGCACGTGGGTGGCGAGGTAGACGAGAATGTCCGCCGCCTGGAGCACGGGGTAGACGTAGAGGCCGACGCTCGCGCCCTCGCGGTCCTTGCCCGCCTTCTCCTTGAACTGGGTCATGCGGTTGAGCCAGCCGATGCGCGCGACGCAGTTCAGCACCCAGCACAGCTCGGCATGGGCCCGGACCGCGCTCTGGTTGAACAGCACCGCCTTCGCCGGATCAACGCCCGCCGCCAGGATCGCCGCCGCCATCTCGCGGGTCTGGGCCCGCAGCTCGGCCGGGTTCTGGCGCACGGTAATGGCGTGCAGGTCGACCACGGAGAAGATGCACGGGGCTTCGTCCTGCCAGCGCACCCAGTTCCGAATCGCTCCCAGATAGTTGCCGAGATGCAGATTGCCGGTGGGCTGGATGCCGGAGAACACGCGCTTGGTCATGGCTTTCGTTCCTGTCGCCTGCCGCCCGGCCGCCTTCCGGCCCGAACGGCGCACTTCAACCGTGCCGGGTCATAGCACTCAGGGCGGTGCGGTCAATCGCCCGCGCGCCGCAGACGGGCTCGCAATTCGCCGAGGGGCAACGCGCCGAACAGGGCAGCGGCGGCAAAATAGACCACCCCGCCCGCCGCCACCGCCGCCGCCACCGCCGCCACCCGCTCGGGCGCGGTGCCGTCGAAGCGCAGCGGGGAGAGGCGAAGGAGCGCCGCCAGCGCCGCCGCCATCACGGCGGAGGCCGCCGCCGCGCCCAGCGTGCGCCGCAGGAAGCGGCGATCGAAGCGGAACGCGCCCTGGCGGCGCAGCACGGCATAGAGCAGCGCGCCGTTGGCCCAGGCGGAGGCGGCCGTCGCCCAGGCGAGCGCCGCCACCTGGAAGCGGTCGATGAGCAGGAGGATCGCCGCGACGTTCAGCACCATGGCGGCAAGCGCCGTCTTGACCGGCGTTGCCGTGTCTCCGCGCGCGAAAAAGCCGGGGGTGAGCACCTTGACGAGCACATAGGCGGGCAAGCCCGCCGCCAGCCCGGCGAGCACGGCGGCGGTCCAGGCGGCGTCCTCCGCCCCGAAGCGCCCGCCCAGATAGAAGGCGGTGGCCAGCGGCCCGCTCATCACCATCAGCGCCGCCATGGCGGGCAGCGCGAGGAACAGCGCCACCTCCGCCGCCCGGTTCTGGAGGCTGGCCGCCTTCACCGCATCTCCTTCGGCGACATGGCGGGAGAGCGCGGGCAGCAGCGCCGTGCCGAGCGCGATGCCGACAACGCCCAGCGGCAACTGGTTCAGCCGGTCGGCATAGCTGAGGTAGCTGAGGGCGCCCTGCGGCAGGTGGCTGGCAAAGACGATGTCGATGAGCTGGCCCAGCTGGTAGATGCCCGCGCCCACCGCCGCCGGCACCACCGTGCGCCCGAACTGGCGCACCCGGGGGCCGAAGCGGGGCCGCCGGAGGCGCAGCCGGATTCCGGCGCGGCGGCAGGCCCACAGCAGCCACAGGAATTGCAGCAGCCCGGCGAGGGAGACGGCCCAGGCCAGCGCGGTGGCGGTGAGGATCTCGGCCCCGGCGCTTCCCTCCCCGGCGCCTCCCTCCCCGGATGTCGCCGCCATGGCGAGGAGCAGCGCCACGTTGAGCAGCACCGGTGCGGCGGCGGCGGCGGCGAAGCGGCTGAGGCTGTTGAGGACGCCGCCCAGCAGCGCGGTCAGCGCAATGAAGAACAGGTAGGGGAAGGCAAGGCGCGACAGCGTGACCGCCAGCTCGAACTTGCCCGGCACCTCCCGGAAGCCGCCGCCGCCGTTGAGCAGCCAGACAAGGCCGGGCATGGCCGCCTCGGCCAGCGCCGTCACCAGCAGCATGAGCGGCAGGAGGAGGGAGAAAATCTCCTCGGCGAAGCGCCGGGCGGCGTCCAGCCCGCCGTCCGCCTTCTCCCGGTTGAACAGGGGCACGAAGGCGGCGGAGAGCGCGCCTTCCGCGAACAGGCGGCGGAAGATGTTGGGCAGGCGGAAGGCCAGGTTGAAGGCGTCCGCCGCGAGGCCCGCCCCGAGCAGGCGCGCCATCACCATCTCGCGCGCAAAGCCGAGAAGCCGGCTGACCAGTGTCAGCCCCCCGATAAGACTGGCGGCCCGGATCAGGGTCATTGGCCCCGGTCCGAACCGCCCGTTTCAGCCACGATCACGCCCGACGTCAGGCGTTGCCGGCCACATCGCCCGACGTGAGGTCGGCGCCCGGGCCCTGCTGCTGACGCTGCTGCAGGTAGAGGGCGGCAAAGTCGATGGGATCGAGCAGCAGCGGCGGGAAGCCGCCGTCGCGGGTGCTGTCGGCGATGATGCGGCGCGCGAACGGGAAGAGCATGCGCGGCGCTTCTACCAGCAGGAACGGCTCCAGCGCCTCCTCCGGCACGTTCTTCAGCGCGAACAGGCCCGAGTAGAGCAGCTCGACCTGGAACGCCTTCTGGGCCTCCTGACGGGCAATCGCCTCGATGCGCAGGTCCACCTCGTAGGCGTCCTCGCCCATGCGGCGCACGCCCACGTTCACGTTGACCTCGATGCGCGGCTGGGTCGCGGCGGCATTCTGCAGCGAGTGCGGCGCGTTCGGATTCTCGAAGGAGAGATCCTTCACATACTGGGCAATGATGCCAACCTGCGGGGCAGCGTCGGCGCCCGTGGTGGCCTCGGCGGTGTCTTGCTGATTCTCGGCCATGGATAACCTTTTCTTGTCTGTGCTTTATCGAATCGTGCCAGTCCAGCCCCCGGCGTTAGCATGGCCCGCCGAAGGGAAGCAAGTGCGCCACCCCTCTGCCCGCCGCAGAGAACGAATGCCACCGCCAAAGCGCTCCGCCCGCAGCCTGAAGCCGGAAAATGCGCTTCCCCGTGCCGGGAATGCGCCAAGCACGGCTTGCAGCGTCGCCGGAAACGCCTAACTGAAAGTTTGTGTAAAGATGGACCGTCCGTTGCGCCGTTGCTATGGTATCAATTGGTGGGATGAGCGTTTTAGCGAGTGGAAACCGGGCCGGATCGAATGTCTGACAGCACGCAAATCATCGAGATCGTCTTCCTGGCAATGCTGGCCGGGTTCGTGGCACTGCGGCTGGTCAGCGTGCTGGGCCGCCGCACAGGCAACGAAAAGCCGGCAACCGATGGCGTTGCGGGCTCGGATGCCTCCGGCCGCAACGGCGAGGCCGGCGGCCAGGGCGATACGCGCGGCACCGTGCTGCACCTGCCCTCCGACGTCTCGCCCCAGACCCGCGAGGGGCTGCAACAGATCGCCGAGGCCGACGGCCAGTTCGATGCCCGCAACTTCATGGAAGGGGCGCGCTCGGCCTACCGCATGATCCTCGAGGCCTTCTGGAACGACGACCTCGACTCGGTGAAGCCGTTCATCGCCGACCACGTGCTCGACCAGTTCCGCCGCGCCATCGACGCCCGCAAGGCCGAGGGGCTGACGCTCGACAACCGCCTCATCAGCATCGACCGCGCCGCGCTGGTGGAAGCCACCCTCTCCGGCGCCATGGCGGAAGTGACGGTGCGCTTCGACGCAACGCTCGCCGCCGTGACCCGGGACCGGGACGGCAAGGTGATCGCCGGCTCGGAAACCGACGCGGTCAAGACCCACGACATATGGACCTTCAGCCGCCATACCCGCTCGCCGGACCCCAACTGGCTGTTGACCGCAACCGATACGGCTGCCTGACCCCATGACATCGAAAGCGTATTGGACGGCGATTGCCGTCTCGGTGAGCCTGTCTGTTCTCGCAGCCTGCACCCCGACCCCGAAACAACCGGTCACCCCGGCGCCCGAGCCTGCACCGGCCCCCGCGCCCACGCCCGCGCCCGCGCCGGTTCAGCCCAAGCCCGGCGAGCCCGCGCCCGAAGCGCTGAGCGCGGCCGAGCTGCCGCGCAGCCGGGGCCCGGAAGTCGCCCGGCTGCCCGGCTGGCAGCAGGCCGACCCGCTGCCGGCGCTGATCGCCTTCCGCAAGTCGTGCCGCGCGCTGGAGAAGCGCCAGGACATCTCCGGCCTCACCCAGCCGGGCGACTGGAGCGCGGCCTGCGCCGCCGCCCGCACCACGCCCGACACCAGCGCCGAGGCCCGCCGCTTCTTCGAAACCCAGTTTGCCACCCTCCAGGTGGGGGACGGCACCGGCCTCAACACCGGCTACTACGAGCCGGAACTGGCGGGGTCGCGCACGTGGTCGGTTGAGTATTCCGTGCCGCTCTACAAGCGCCCGCCCGAGCTGGTGGACGTGGACCTGGGCGCGTTCCGCGTCTCCCTGCGCGGCCAGCGCATCGCGGGCCGGGTGGAGTCGAGCCGCCTCGTCCCCTACTACGACCGGGGCCAGATCGAGGACGGCGCCCTCAAGAACCGCGGCCTCGAAGTGGCATGGGTCAAGGACCCCTACGAAGCGTTCTTCCTCCACATCCAGGGATCGGGCCGCATCAGGCTGCCGGACGGCTCCATCATGCGGGTGGGCTACGACGGCCAGAACGGCCACCAGTACGTGGGCATGGGCCGCCGCCTGCTCGACCTGGGCCTGCTCCAGCCGGGTCAGGCCACCATGCAGGGCATCATCCAGTGGGCGCGGGCCAACCCGGCGAAGGCACGGGAGATCATGCGCGAGAACCGCTCCTTCGTGTTCTTCCGCGAGCTGACCGGCGACGGCCCGCTCGGCGCCATGGGCGTCGCCCTGACGCCGGAGACCTCCGTCGCCGCCGACCCGCGCTTCATCCCGCTCGGCACGCCGCTGTGGCTGCAATCCGCCTACCCCAACCCGCAGAACCACCAGCAGCAGCTGCCGATCGCCAAGCTGATGGTGGCGCAGGACACGGGCGGCGCCATCAAGGGTGCAAACCGGCTGGACCTGTTCTGGGGCGCGGGCGAGCGCGCCGCGCTCATCGCCGGCGGCCTCTCCTGGCGCGGCATCACCACCCTGCTGCTGCCCAAACCGGCGGTGGAGCGGGCACTCGCCACCCCGCCGCGCCCGATCGCCTCGGCTCCGGCTGCGGCCCCGGCCCGGAACGCCGCCGCGTCATGACCCGCCGCCTGCGCCCGGACGAAAAGGCGGCGTGGGAGGCCTTGACGGCGCAGGTCGGCAAACAGGACAAAGCCCCGCGCAAGCCCCGCGAACTGCGCCCGGAGGAAGCGGCGCTGTGGGAACAGGTGGCCGCGCAGGTGCGCCCGCTCGGCAACCGGCCCAGCGCCCCCGCCCTGCCGCGCGTGCGCCCGCCCAAGGGGCCGCGCGCCGAGCCGGTGATGCCCGCCGTCGCCCGCCACCTCGCCGACGTCTCGGTCACCGAGGCCACGCTCGACGCCGTGTGGGACCGCAAGATCCGCACCGGCGAAGTGCTGCCCGACCTTGTCGTCGACCTGCACGGCTACACCCGCGAAGCCGCCTACAAACTGCTGGAACGCCGCCTCCGCCAGGCCTGGGAACGCCGCGCCCGGGTGGTGCTGATCGTCACCGGCAAGGGCCGCTCCACCACCCCCTGGCCCGAGACCCCGCGCGGCATCCTCAAGGAAGAACTGCCCCGCTGGCTCGACGAGCCGGGCCTGCGCCCCTACGTCTCCGCCCTGCGCCCGGCCCATCAGCGCCACGGCGGCATGGGCGCGTTCTACGCCATCCTGCGCCGGGTGCGCGGCGACCGGGGGGAGTAGGGAGGGAGCCAAAACAGGAGGCTATCAGGAGCTGCTCTGCGTTAAGGCCAGCAGATGAAGGAGCATCACCATTTCTCTGCGTGGTGTCTAAATTGTCTTGTGACGTCAACAACGCAGCCCCGAGAAACTGCCCGTATCATGATTTTAAATGACGTTCATACACCTGATTGAGGCGAAAAGTGCTTCAATCTTGATCATTACTCATGACATACAACACCCACTCCCGCCTTATCATTCAAGCTTTGATTGGGTGGTATAAAACCCAGGATATCATCTGTTGGACGACATCACCGTTGACGAGGAATTCGACATGACGCTATAGTCGAAGTATTCTATATTAATACTTCTATATTCCTCATGTTTTTAATCAATCCATTAACGAATGATGTCATATTCGACACAGTTCCAGCATTAAAAAGAAAAGACCTAAACACCGAAGAAGGTCACATTCACCTGCTTCTTGGACAACACACTGGCCCAAACAGAGGTTACGGTGCTGTTCATATATGGGCAGAGCATCAAAAAGAGTTGACCCAGAAAGGTTGGACAACCCTCGAGGAGGTGCCTCGTTTCGTTGCCCACGTGCTCCAACCAAAGGTGAATTTACATTTTGAGGGCGGAAATTACAGAAAGACAAGAATAAACACAATTCGCCTAGGCGCAGGCAATTGTATTTTAGAATATTACCTTACCCCAAATCCACACTGGAGAGTTGTCACTGCCTATGTCGGCCGATCAGGAAAAGGCATTCTGGTTGGTACTTTAAAATAAAAGCCGCCCTTGGGCGGCTTTTATTGCGGCGTGTTAGCAGCGTTTCCTTAGCTTTAAGGGTCGGAAACCACCCGAAGTGTCACACGCACAGGTCCCTGGCCAACCTGCCATCCGACACGGTTGAGCCAATATGCCAGATGACGCTCAACCGATATGCTCTTTATGGCACTAATGGTGTAACCGATTCTACAGAAGAGAGTCAACTGCAAGTTGACGGATACTCAAGTTTCGTATGGGCGTATGAGCTAAGATTACTGGAAGCTGGAGAAGATAAAATTCCGATTTAATTCACACCAACCATCACGCCAATCTCACTTACTTGCAACTCAACATACCCCCGTGCCTCACGCGGCCCTTTCAATGAAAGGGAGGTGCAGGAGGGGCAAGCCCCTCCTGCGATGAAAGGCGAAGCCGGCAAGCGCCCTACAGGATGAACCGGCTGAGGTCGGTGTTCTTGGCGAGGCCGGAGAGCTGGCGCTCGACGTAGGCGCCGTCGATGGTGATGGTCTCGCCGGGCTTTTCGGTCGCCTCGAAGCTGATGTCCTCCAGCAGGCGTTCCATGACCGTCTGGAGGCGGCGGGCGCCGATGTTCTCCACCGTTTCGTTCACCTCGTAGGCGATGCGGGCGATGGCGTCGATGCCGTCGTCGGTGAAGTCGAGCGTCACCTGTTCTGTGGCCAGCAGCTCGCGGTACTGACGGATGAGCGAGTTGGTGGGCTCGGTGAGGATGCGGCGGAAGTCGTCCTTGGTCAGCCCCTTCAGCTCGACGCGGATGGGCAGGCGGCCCTGGAGTTCGGGCAGCAGGTCCGACGGCTTGGCCACGTGGAACGCGCCGCTGGCGATGAACAGGATGTGGTCCGTCTTCACCGGGCCGTACTTGGTGGCGATGGTGGTGCCCTCGATCAGCGGCAACAGGTCGCGCTGCACGCCCTCGCGGGAGACCGAGCCGCCCTGCACGTTGGAGACGGCGATCTTGTCCACCTCGTCGAGGAAGACGATGCCGTTCTGCTCGGTGGCGCGGATGGCCTCGCGGGTGATTTCCTCCTGGTCCAGCCGCTTGTCCGATTCCTCGGCCACCAGCACGTCCCACGCCTGATCGACCGTCATCTTGCGCCGCTTGGTGCGCGGGCCCAGCGCCTTGCCCAGCATGTCGCCGATGTTGATCATGCCGACGGAGGCCCCGGGCACGCCGGGGATGTCGAAGGTGGGCATGCCGCCGGTATCGACCACCTCGATCTCCACTTCCTTGTCGCCGAGCTGGCCGTTGCGGCCCATCTCGCGGAAGCGCTCGCGGGTGGCGCTGGAGGCGTCCTTGCCGACAAGGGCGTCGAGCAGCCGCTCCTCGGCGGCCTTCTCGGCGGCCTCGCGCACCCCGGCCCGGCGGGTTTCCTTGACGAGGCGGATGGCCTCCTCCACCAGATCGCGCACGATCGAGTCCACATCGCGGCCCACGTAGCCCACCTCGGTGAACTTGGTGGCCTCGATCTTGAGGAACGGCGCGTTGGCCAGCTTGGCGAGACGGCGGCTGATCTCGGTCTTGCCGCAGCCGGTCGGCCCGATCATCAGGATGTTCTTGGGAGAAACCTCGTCACGCAGCTCGGCGGGCAGCTGCTGACGCCGCCAGCGGTTGCGCAGGGCGATGGCCACCGCCTTCTTCGCCTCCTGCTGGCCGATGATATAGCGGTCCAGCTCGGCGACGATCTGCCTCGGCGTCAGCTCCGCCATGGCGCGCGCCTCCGCCGACCCCGCCATGGCGCTGCCGTTGCTCCCGGGTTGGGCCGGATTCTGGGACTCGTACATGACTAGCCTTCAATCTTTTCAATGGTCAGGTTGTTGTTGGTGTAGACGCAGATATCCGCCGCAATGGCCATGGCCTTGCGGACGATGGCCTCGGCGTCCATGTCCGTATCGATGAGGGCGCGGGCGGCGGCCAGCGCATAGTTGCCGCCGGAGCCGATGCCGATGATGTTGTCCGAGGGCTCCAGCACGTCGCCGTTGCCGGTGATGACCAGGCTCACGCTCTTGTCCGCCACCGCCATCATCGCCTCCAGGCGGCGCAGGTAGCGGTCGGTGCGCCAGTCCTTCGCCAGCTCGACGGCGGCGCGGGTCAGCTGACCGGGGAAGCGCTCCAGCTTCTGCTCCAGCCGCTCGAACAGGGTGAAGGCGTCTGCCGTCGCGCCCGCGAACCCGGCGATCACCGAGCCGTCGCCGATGCGGCGCACCTTGCGCGCGTTGCTCTTGATGACCGTCTGCCCGAGCGACACCTGCCCGTCGCCGGCGATCACCACCGTGTTCCCCTTGCGCACGGCCAGAATCGTGGTTCCGTGCCACTGCGACGCATCAAACGGACTGGGCTGGGACAAGACAAACTCCTTGAATGGCTTCGAACAACGAATGACGGCGAACAACCGGGACCAGTTGCGAAACGCCCCAACAGGCCGCTCAGTCCGCGATATGGGAACTGCATCCGGGCCTGAAAAGGGCTGCGTCCCGGCAAGCCTGACCGCCGCGGCGGCAGGGGCGGCAACGCCGGTGCGCGCCCGATACATAGAGCGGAGAAACAGGACCGCCAAAAGATTTGGAGTCTCGCCCGGGAGCGGTTATAGCCGCGCACAAGGGAGCAAGGCCATGCGGACAGCAACACTCGAGCGCAAGACGAACGAAACCCAGATCAAGGTGACGGTGAACCTGGATGGCACCGGCCACTATCAGGTCTCTACCGGAATCGGTTTCCTCGACCACATGCTGGAGCAGCTCTCCCGCCACTCGCTCATCGACCTGACGGTGGAGGCCAACGGCGACACCCACATCGATTTCCACCACACGGTGGAGGACACGGGCATCGCCATCGGCCAGGCCGTGGCCAGGGCGCTGGGCGACCTCAAGGGCATCACCCGCTACGGCGACGCGCTCATCCCCATGGACGAGACGCTGACCCGGGTGGCGCTGGACATCTCCGGCCGCCCCTATCTGGTGTGGAAGGTGGAGTTCACCCGCGACAAGCTCGGCGAATTCGACACCGAGCTGTTCCGCGAGTGGTTCCAGGCGTTCGCGTTCGCGGCGGGCATCACGCTGCACGTGGAAAACCTCTACGGCGTCAACAACCACCACATCATCGAGAGCAGCTACAAGGCGCTGGCGCGGGCGCTGCGCACGGCCGTTACCATCGACCCGCGCAAGGCGGACAGCGTACCCTCCACCAAGGGCACGCTGGGCGGCACTCTGTAACCCCGGAGCAGGAGTAGCGGGCGCGTGGCCGAAACCCTCGTTCTCATCGATTACGGCTCCGGCAACCTGCGCTCCGCCGCCAAGGCGTTCGAGCGCGCCGCGGGCGACCTGGGGCTGGACACCCGGGTGACTGTCTCCGGCGCGCCGGAGGACATCGCGGCCGCGGACCGCATCGTGCTGCCGGGCGTGGGCGCCTACGGCCAGTGCTCGGCGGCCCTGCGCGCCGTGCCGGGCCTGGTGGAGGCGCTGGAGCAGGCCGTGCTGACGCGCGGCCGCCCGTTCTTCGGCATCTGCGTCGGCATGCAGCTGCTGGCGAGCCGGGGGCTGGAGCACGGCGAACACCGGGGCCTCGGCTGGATTCCGGGCGACGTGGAGCCGCTCGCGCCCGCCGACCCGGCCCTCAAGATTCCGCACATGGGCTGGAACACGGTGACCCTCACCGAGGAGGGCCGCCGTCACCCGGTGTTCGGCAAGCTGCCGGACGGGGGCTATGCCTATTTCGTGCACAGCTATCACTTCCGCGCCGCGGACGACGCCCACGTGCTCGGCCGCACCGACTATGGCGGACCCGTGACGGCGCTGGTGAGCCGGGACACCATCATCGGCACCCAGTTCCATCCTGAAAAGAGCCAGGGCTACGGCCTTGGCCTCCTGCGTGCCTTTCTGGAGTGGCGTCCATGAGCGTATCGAACTTCCGCATCTTCCCCGCCATCGACCTCAAGGGCGGCCAGGTCGTCCGCCTGCGCGAGGGGCTGATGGACCAGGCGACCGTGTTCGCCGACGACCCCGCCCTGCCCGCCGCCGACTTCGCCCGGGCCGGGGCCGAGTGGCTGCACATCGTCGATCTGGACGGCGCGTTCGCGGGCCACGCGGTCAACGCGCAGGCGGTTGAGGCCATCCTGCGTGCCTTCCCGGGCAAGACCCAGGTGGGCGGCGGCATCCGCGACATGGCGGGCATCGAGCGCTGGCTGGGGCTGGGCGTCGAGCGCGTTGTCATCGGCACCGCCGCGCTCAAGAACCCGGCGCTGGTGAAGGACGCCGCCGGCCGCTACCCGGGCCGCATCGTGGTGGCGGTGGACGCCCGCGACGGCATGGTGGCGACCGACGGCTGGGCCGCCGTCTCGGACGTCTCCATCGCCGAGCTGGCCCACCGCTTCGAGGACGCGGGCGTTGCCGCCGTGCTGTTCACCGACGTGGGCCGGGACGGCCTGCTCAAGGGCGTGAACCTGGAGGCGACGGTGCAGCTCGCCGAGGCCACGTCCCTGCCCGTCATCGCCTCGGGCGGCGTGGCGGGCATCGAGGACATCGAGGCGCTGATCGCGGCGGCCGGCACCGTGAAGGGCCGGATCGAGGGCGTCATCACCGGCCGGGCGATCTATGACGGCCGCCTCCGGCTGGAAGAGGCCCTCGAACGGGCGAAGGCGGCGTAGGCCATGCTGACCAAGCGCATCATCCCCTGCCTCGACGTGAAGGACGGCCGCGTCGTCAAGGGCGTGCAGTTCGTCGACCTCATCGACGCGGGCGATCCCGTCGAGCAGGCCAAGGTCTACGACGCCGCCGGCGCGGACGAGCTGTGCTTCCTCGACATCACCGCCTCCGCCGAAAACCGGGGCACGCTCCTCGACGTGGTGGCCCGCACGGCGGAAGCCTGCTTCATGCCGCTGACCGTGGGCGGCGGCGTGCGCACCGCCGAGGACGTGCGCCGCCTGCTGCTGGCGGGCGCGGACAAGGTTTCGCTCAACACCGCCGCCGTCAACCGGCCGGAGGTGGTGAAGGAGCTGGCCGAGCAGTTCGGCAGCCAGTGCATCGTGGTGGCGGTGGACGCCAAGCGCGTCGGCGACCACTGGGAGATCTTCACCCACGGCGGCCGGAAGGAAACCGGCATCGACGCCGTGGCCTTCGCCAGACAGGTGGCCTCGCTGGGTGCCGGCGAGATCCTCCTGACCAGCATGGACCGGGACGGCACCCGCAGCGGCTTCGACAATGCGCTGGTGCGCGCCGTCTCCAGCGCCGTGCCGGTGCCGGTCATCGCCTCGGGCGGGGTCGGCACGCTCGACCACCTGGCCGATGGCGTGCTGGAGGGCGGGGCCGATGCCGTGCTCGCCGCCTCCATCTTCCACTTCGGCACCTACACCATCGCCGAGGCCAAGGCGCACATGGCCTCCCGCGGCATTCCGGTGAGACTGACCCCATGACACAGACGCCCGACTTCCTCGCCGAGCTTTACGCCACCGCGCTGTCCCGCAAGGGAGCGGACCCGGACAGCAGCTACGTGGCCAGGCTCTACGCCAGAGGCCGGGCCAAGATCGCGCAGAAGGTGGGCGAGGAAGGGCTGGAGACGGCCCTCGCCGCCGTCGGGCAGGACCGCGCGGCGGTGATCGCCGAGTCCGCCGACCTGCTGTTCCACCTTGCCGTGCTGTGGGCCGACTGCGGCATCGACCCCGCCGACGTGGCGGCGGAGCTGGAGCGGCGCAAGGGCACGTCGGGACTTGTCGAGAAAGCCAACCGAAAGGAGTGAGGCCATGGCCGTTGACGCGCGTTCGACCTACGATCCCAACAACGTCTTCGCCAAGATCCTGCGCGGCGAGATCCCCTGCAAGAAGGTCTACGAGGACACGTTCGCCCTCGCCTTCCACGACATCAACCCGCAAGCCCCGACCCACGTGCTGGTGATCCCCAAGGGCGAATACGTCTCCATGGCGGACTTCACCGCCAACGCCCCGGACGCGCTGGTGGCCGGGTTCTTCCGCGCCGTCGGCAAGGTGGCCGAGGAACTGGGCCTGGTGGAGGGCGGCTACCGCATCCTCGCCAACGCCGGCGTCAACGCGCACCAGGAAGTGCCGCACCTGCACGTGCACATCTTCGCGGGCGCGCCGCTCGGCCCCATGCTCGCCCGCAAGATCGGCTGAGCGCACGCCGGCAGGCGCTGCAACAGGCGCCCCGGCGGCCCCACCCGACAGCCCCACCGCGACATTCCGAACCGGAAAAATGGCGGAGTTCCGCCAGCTTTTCGGTCGAACCGAGCCGTCGTTGAAATTTTATGACTTTACGGGGCGGCTCACCTCGCTAGCTTGGGCGACACGAAACCCACAAAGTCAACACGCCCTCAAGGGGGAGGAGACGAACATCATGAACTGGCGGGTCAAACCGCTTGAGCAGATCATCGAGGGTGCGGGCCGCAAGAGCCTGCATCGGTCGCTCGGCGCATTCCAGCTTACCATGCTCGGCATCGGGGCCATCATCGGCACCGGTATCTTCGTGCTGACGGCCGTCGGCGCGGAACGCGCCGGGCCGGGTCTGATGCTGTCCTTCATCATCGCGGGCACGGTGTGCGGCTTCGCCGCCCTCGCCTACTCCGAACTGGCCGCCATGGTGCCGGTGGCCGGCAGCGCCTACACCTACTCCTACGCCGTGCTCGGCGAGATCGTCGCCTGGCTGGTGGGGTGGTGCCTCATACTCGAATACGCCGTGGCCGCCGCCGCCGTGGCCGTCGGGTGGTCGGGCTATGCGGTGGGCTTCCTCAATTCCGTCGGGATGGGCCTGCCCCACGTCCTCACCGTCGGCCCGCACGCCGGCGGCATCATCAACCTGCCCGCCGTGTTCATCACCGTGGTGGTGAGCGCCCTCCTCATCATCGGCACCCGCGAGAGCGCCTTCGTCAACGCCGTGCTGGTGGCGCTCAAGATCGTCGCGCTGGTGGCCTTCATCGTGCTTGCCGGTCCGCACATCGAACCGGCCAACTTCCAGCCGTTCATGCCGCTCGGCTTCTCCGGCGTGATGGCCGCCGCCGCCCTGATCTTCTTCGCCTACGTGGGCTTCGATGCCGTCTCCACCGCCGCCGAGGAAACCAAGGACCCCAACCGCAACGTGCCCATCGGCCTCATCGGCTCGCTGGTGGTGTGCACCCTGTTCTACGTGCTGGTCACCGCCGGCGCCGTGGGCGCCATGCCCTGGCAGCAGCTGATCGGCAACGCCGAGCCGCTCGCCCACGTGATGCGCGTGCTGGGCTACAACAGCGCCGCCCAGCTGATCGGCGCCGCCGCGATCATCGCCATGCCCACCGTCATCCTGATGATGCTGTTCGGCCAGACCCGCATCTTCTTCGTGATGGCCCGCGACCGCATGCTGCCGGACTTCTTCGCCCAGGTGCACCCGCGCTTCAAGACGCCGCACATCGTCACCATGATGACCTGCGTGTTCGTCTCGGCCGTGGCCGGCTTCTTCCGCGTGGACGAAATCGCCGAACTGTCCAACACCGGCACCCTGTTCGCCTTCATCTGCGTGTCCATCGGCGTCGTCGTGCTGCGCTACACCCAGCCCGAACGCCACCGGCCGTTCCACTGCCCGGCCGTCTGGGTCGTCGGCCCGGCATCGGTGATCGGCTGCCTCTACCTGTTCATCAGCCTGCCGCTGCACACCATCGAGCGCTTCTTCATCTGGGTCGCCATCGGCGCCGTGGTCTACGCCCTCTACGGCTACCGCCGCAGCCCGCTGCGCGACGGCGCCTCGGCAAGCGAACCCGCCGCCTGACGCGCTGCCACCCAAGGGCAAACAGAAAAGGCCGGTGTGGCAACACACCGGCCTTCTTCGTTTCAGGGAATTTTGTTGTTCAGGGAATTTTCTTGCAGGGGGTCTGTAACCCCCTGCACCCCCTTTCGTTTTTCGGGCCGCGCATCAGGCGCTCGCCCGGGAAACGCGGCCCGATCATGCTCTTTTGAAACGGACGTGGTTCCAGCGTGCGCTGGAGACGCCTTCTGAAAAACGCAGGGGTGCAGGGGACTGAGTCCCCTGCTAAAAAACTTACCTGGTCAAAGAAAACTACCCCAGATGCGCGGCTGCCAGCGCCTTCAGGTCCGCTTCCGGGCGGGCGCCCACGTGGCTGATGATCTCGGCGGCGCAGAGGCAGCCGAGGGTGCCGCAGTCGGCGAGGCTGCGTCCGCTGGTGAGGCCGTGGAGGAAGCCGGCGGCGAACAGGTCGCCCGCGCCGGTGGTGTCGACCACCGTGACGCCGGGGACGGCGGGGACCGCGTGGCGATCGTTGCCCGCCAGCACCCAGGCGCCGTGTTCGGAGCGGGTGACGGCGACGATGGCGCAGTCGCGCGCGGCCTGCGCGGCGGCGGCCCCGGCGTCGTCCGTCTGGTAGAGGGATTTGATCTCCGCCTCGTTGGCGAACAGGATGTCCACGTGGTCGCGCACCAGCGCCAGGAACTCCGCCCGGTGGCGATCAACGCAGAAGCTGTCGGACAGGGTGAAGGCCACCCGGTTGCCCGCCGCCTTCGCCATGCCGATGGCGTCGCGGATGGCCTGCTTGGCCTCCGGCGCATCCCACAGGTAGCCCTCCACGTAGATCACGTCCGCCCGGGCGATCTGGTCCGGCGTCAGGTCGCCGGAGGTCAGGCGGGTGGACGCGCCGAGGAAGGTGTTCATCGTCCGCTGGCCATCGGGCGTGATGAAGATGAAGCAGCGGGCCGTCGCCAGACCGTCGGTGGCGGGAGCCGTCCGGTACTCCACCCCCTGGGCGCGGATGTCGTGGGTGAAGACCTCGCCCAGCTGGTCGTTGCGCACCCGGCCGATGAAGCCGACACGCGCGCCGAGGGCCGCAAGGCCCGCCGCCGTGTTGGCCGCCGCGCCGCCCGAGACTTCGGTCGCCGGGCCCATCTGGCCGTAGATCTCCTCCGCCTCCGCCTCGTCGATGAGGCGCATGGCGCCCTTCACCATGCCCTTCTCATGCAGGAACGCGTCGTCGGTGCGGGCCAGCACGTCAACGATGGCATTGCCGATAGCAAGTACTTGCAGGCGATCCGTCACGCTCGTCCTTTCGCGGTTCTCTCAGCCAGTGCAGACTCCTTGCGTAACGGCATGGCGCGGCCCAGGCAACCGGTCACCGATCGCCAGGGGTGACAGCCGCCATATGGTTGACGGCCGCGGCATGGTTCGCCACTCTCCCGGACGATGCTCCGCGCTCTCGCCCTTTCCGCCGCCCAGCTGCACGACAAGCGGTTCCTGCGCGTGTTCTTCGGCGCAACCGCCCTCGCGCTGGTGCTGTTCGGCCTGCTGTTCTGGGGCGCGAACTGGACGCTGACCTCCCTCGACACCGCCACCTGGCCCCGGTGGCTGGCCCGCACCTGGGACTGGATCGACAGCGTTCTGGCCGTGCTCGGCCTGTTCGCCGCGCTCTGGTTCCTGTTCCCCGCCGTCGCCACTGGCATCATGGCCCTGTTCCTCGACAGCGTGGTCGATGCGGTGGAGGACCGCCACTACCCCGCCGCCCGGGCCCCGCGCGACCCCAGCCTCGCGGAGAACGCCTGGCTCGGCGTGCGCTCGTTCCTGCGGCTGATCGTCTGGAACCTGCTCGCCCTGCCGCTCTACGTGGTGCTGCTGTTCACCGCCGTCGGCCCGCTGGTGCTGTTCCTCGCCCTCAACAGCGCGCTGCTCGGGCGGGACCTGATCGAGATGGTGACCATCCGCCACCTCGACCGCCACACCCGCGAGGACTTCCGCCGCCAGAACGGCTGGCTGATCCTGCGGCTGGGCCTCGTCACCACCGCGCTGTTCCTCGTGCCCTTCGTCAACCTGTTCGCGCCGCTGATGGGCGCCGCCATGGCCACCCACGCCTTCCACGGCGCAAGGGGCGAGAAACCCCTGCCCTGAACACCCATCGCCTGACCCGACAACCCCCGCCACCCTCACCCGACAACCCCAACCACGGACAACCCGCTATGCCGAGGCTCCCGCTCCCGCTGCTGGCTCCCCTGCTGCTGGCCCCGCTGCTGATGGCAACCTCCGCCTGCACCCCCGCCGCCACCTCCAGCCGGCCCGCAACCGCCCCCGCGCCCACACCCGCGCCGCAAACACCCGCGCCAGACCCGAGCCCGGCCGACACACCCCAGCCCCGCCCGCTCGGCACGGAAGACGTGCTCGGCAAATCCCCGGAAGCCGTCACCCAGCTGCTCGGCCCTGCCAGCCTCGACCGCACCGAAGGCGCCGCCCGCCACCTCCAGTTCGGCGGCGGCCCCTGCATCCTCGACGTCTACTTCTACCCCGGCGACAACGGCACACCCGCCGTCGCCACCTTCGCCGAAGCCCGCATGTTCGATGGCCGCGACGCCGACGCCAGCGCCTGCATCAACCGCCGCGTCCGCGACCGGGAACTGGAAGACACCAACCCGCCTGCGGTGTGAGCAGTGCCTGGGGTCAGGTATTTTGGAGAATAAGGATTTTCTTGCAGAGGGACTTGGTCCCTCTGCACTCCCGTTCGTTTTTCGGGCCTCGCTATCCGTGCACACGCGGGAAACGCGGCCAATCACTCTCTTTTCAAACGGACGTGTTTCCAGTGCGCGCTGGAGACGCCTTCGGAAAAACGAAGGGGGTGCAGGGGTCCAGGACCCCTGCAAAAAACCTTCCAGATCAAAATCCCTGAGAACCTCAGGCCACCCACTCGCGAGCAACGTCCGGGTCGGGCTCGCCGGGCAGGCGGGCGGATCGTTCCGCGTCAACGGCCTCCGGGGAAGCCAGTTGGCGGAAGGCCCAGACGGCGGTTGCGCGGACGACGGGTTCGGGGTCGTCGAGCAGCGGGCGGATGTGTTTGAGGAGGGCGGGCTGGCCGCTGTTTCCGGCGGCGATGAGGGCGTTGCGGGTGAAGCGGTTGCGTCCGACGCGCTTGATGGGGGAGCCGGAGAAGATCTGGCGGAAGGCGGCGTCGTCGAGCTGGAGCAGGTCGGCGAGGGCGGGTGCGGTCAGTTCGGCGCGGGGGGCGAAGGCCATTTCGCGCGCGGTTCGGGCGAACTTGTTCCAGGGGCAGACGGCGAGGCAGTCGTCGCAGCCGTAGATGCGGTTGCCGATGGCCTTGCGGAAGTCCGCGGGGATGAGGCCCTTGTGCTCGATGGTGAGGTAGGAGATGCAGCGGCGGGCGTCGAGCTGGTAGGGCGCGGGGAAGGCCTGTGTCGGGCAGGCGGTCTGGCAGGCGGAACAGCTGCCGCAGCGGTCGGCGTGGGGCTGGTCGCAGGCAAGCTCGGCCGTCGTGTAGATGGCGCCCAGGAACAGCCAGCTGCCGTGCTGGCGCGAGACGAGGTTGGTGTGCTTGCCCTGCCAGCCGAGGCCCGCGGCGGCGGCGAGCGGCTTTTCCATGACGGGGGCGGTATCGACGAACACCTTCACGTCCGCCTGATCCCCCAGCTTTCCGGTGCGCTCGACGAACCAGCGGGCCAGTTGCTTGAGGCGGCGCTTGATGAGGTCGTGGTAGTCTGCCCCTTGCGCGTAGACGGAGACGACGCCCACCTCCGGGTTCCGTGCGTGGCGCAGCGGGTCGAGCGCGGGCGCGTAGGACATGCCCAGCATGATGACCGAGCGCACCTCGGGCCACAGCCCCCGGGGGCTGCTGCGGTGGTCCAGCCGCTCTTCCATCCACAGCATGTCGCCGTGGCGGCCTTCGGCCACGAACGCGCGCAGGCGGGCGCCGGCCTCCGGGCAGGCGTCGGCGGGGGCGATGCCGACCGCATCGAAGCCGATGGCGCGGGCCTCGGCCTTCAGGGCTTCGGTGAGGGTGCGGGTCAGAAGTCCAGCTTCTCGTAATAGCTCGGCGGCACCAGGCCGGGCATCCGCTCCCCGAGGAACGGGCGGAAGCTCGGGCGGGACTTGATCGCCGAGTACCATTGCTTCGCCTGATCGTGCGTCTTCCAATCGATGCCGCCCAGATAGTCTACCACGGAGAGGTGCGCGGCGGCGGTCATATCGGCCAGACTGAAGGTTGCGCCGCCCAGCCAGCGGCGATGGTCCAGCAGGTACTCGATATAATCAAGGTGAGTCTCGATGGCCTGATGCGCCTGCCGCAGGAGATGCGTGTTGGGCGGCTGGCGCGTGACCAGCCGGTTGTACATGCGCTCCTGGAGCAGGATGACGCCCACCTCGGCGAAGAACTTCTGGTCGAACCAGGCAACGACGCGCCGCACCTCCGCCCGCTCCAGCGGACCCGAGCCGAGGAGCGGGTTTTCCCGCACCGTCTCCTCGAAATACTCGATGATGGCGGTCGAGTCGCACAGCACGCACTCGTTGTCCTTCCAGACGGCGACCGGCGTCTGCCCCGCCGGGTTCATCTCCAGAAAGGCATCGCGCCCCTGCCACGGGAATTCCTCCACAAGTTCAAAGCTTACGCCCTTCTCGGCGAGCGCCAGCCGAACCTTCCGGGAGAATGGACACAGGGTATAGTGATAGATCCGCCACATAGGGCCGCCACCATAGCCGCCCGGTTCCTGAACGTGAAGGGCGCGCGCGCAAGTATTGCGGGGGTGATGTTTTTGGAGGGGTCTTGGCCCCCCGCGCGCGGCGGCGCGCAATAGAGGAATGCAGGGGACTCTGTCCCCTGCACCCCCTTCGTTTTTCCGAAGGTGTCTCCAGCGCACGCTGGAAACACGTCCGTTTGAAAAGAGAAGGGAGGTCGCCAGGAGGGTCCGCGACCCTCCTGGCAAACAATACCCCAGACCTTCGCGGGCCCTGACGTTGCCCGGCCTTACTCCGCCGGCACGCCGAGCGCGACGTTTTGCGGCGCGTCGGAGAGCGGGTGCGGGATGCGCGAGACCATTTCCTTCGGGCACACCTGCCAGAAGCGGTTGCGTTCGGTCTTCCAGTTGTGGAGCAGGTCCGACGCCCAGCGGGAGCCGGTTTCGGCCACGTGCTCCTCGATGAGGGCCTTTAGCACGCCTTCCCAGTGGGCCGAGGCGAGCCGCTGGTAGACCACCGATTCGGGGTTCACCCGGCCTTCGAAGTCGTCGAAGCGGTCGTAGACGAAGGCCATGCCGCCGGTCATGCCCGCCGCGAAGTTGTCGCCGACGCCGCCGAGGATGACCGCCGTGCCGCCGGTCATGTACTCGCAGCCGTTGGCGCCGCAGCCTTCCACCACCACGGTTGCGCCCGAGTTGCGGACCGCGAAGCGCTCGCCCGCCTGGCCGGCAGCGAACAGCTTGCCCGAGGTGGCACCGTAGAGGGCGGTGTTGCCGAGGATGGTGTTGTCCTGCGTGTCGAGCGGGCTCGAGACCATGGGCCGGATCACGATGGTCGCGCCGGAGAGGCCCTTGCCCACGTAGTCGTTGGCGTCGCCGAACACTTCCAGCTTCAGGCCCTGCACCGCGAACGCGCCCAGCGACTGGCCGCAGGTGCCGCGCAGGCGCACGGTGACGTGGCCCGGTTGCAGGCCGGTCATGCCGAACTTGCGCACGATCTCCGACGAGAAGCGGGTGCCGATGGCGCGCATGGTGTTCCGCGCCATGTAGGTGAGCTGCATCTTCTCGCCCCGGGTGAACACCGCCTGCGCGTCGGCCAGCATCCGGGCGTCCAGGCTGTCCGGCACCGGGTTGCGGTGGGTGGGGATGTTGAAGCGGCGCAGCTCCTGCGGCGCGTCCACCTTGGCGAGGATCGGGTTGAGGTCCAGGTCGTCCAGGTGCTCCGCGCCGCGGCTGATCTGGCGCAGCAGCTCGGTGCGGCCGATCACCTCGTCCAGCGAGCGCACGCCGAGCTTGGCGAGGATCTCGCGCACTTCCTCGGCGATGAAGCTGAACAGGTTGACCACCTTCTCCGGCGTGCCCTCGAACTTCTTGCGCAGCGCCTCATCCTGCACGCAGATGCCGACCGGGCAGGTGTTGGAGTGGCACTGGCGCACCATGATGCAGCCCATGGCCACCAGCGACAGGGTGCCGATGCCGAACTCCTCCGCACCGAGGATGGCGGCGATGACGATGTCGCGGCCGGTCTTGAGGCCGCCGTCGGTGCGCAGCTTCACCCGGTGGCGCAGGCCGTTGAGGGTGAGCACCTGGTTGACCTCGGCCAGGCCCATCTCCCACGGTGTGCCTGCGTACTTGATGGAGGTGAGCGGCGAGGCGCCGGTGCCGCCCACGTGGCCGGAGACCAGGATGGCGTCCGCGTGCGCCTTGGCGACGCCCGCCGCCACGGTGCCGATGCCCGCCGAGGAGACCAGCTTCACGCACACCCGGGCATCCGGGTTGATCTGCTTCAGGTCGTAGATGAGCTGGGCCAGATCCTCGATCGAGTAGATGTCGTGGTGCGGCGGCGGCGAGATGAGGGTGACGCCCGGCGTCGAGTGGCGCAGGCGGGCGATCATCTCGGTCACCTTGAAGCCGGGCAGCTGGCCGCCCTCGCCGGGCTTGGCGCCCTGGGCCACCTTGATTTCCAGCTCCTCGCAGGCGTTCAGGTACTCGGCGGTCACGCCGAAGCGGCCCGAGGCCACCTGCTTGATCGGCGAGTTGGCGTTGTCGCCGTTGGCGTAGGGCTTGTAGCGGATGGAGTCCTCGCCGCCCTCGCCCGACACCGACTTGGCGCCGATGCGGTTCATGGCGATGGTGAGCGTCTCGTGCGCTTCCGGCGAGAGCGCACCCAGCGACATGCCCGGGGTGATGAAGCGCTTGCGGATCTCGGTGATGGATTCCACCTCCTCGATCGGCAGCGGGTCCCGGGCCCAGTTGAACTCCAGGAGGTCGCGGAGCGACACCGGCGGCAGATCGCGCACGCCGCGCGAGAACTGGAGGTAGGTCTGGTAGCTGTCCGTCGCCACCGCCGTTTGCAGCAGGTGGATGAGCTGGCCCTGATAGGCGTGCAGCTCGCCCCCGGCGCGATAGCGGTAGAGACCGCCCACCGGCAGGGTAACCACGTCGTCGTTGAACGCCTTCTCGTGCTTCTCCATCACGTTGCGGTAGATGGAGGTGAGGCCCATGCCCGAGATCTTCGTCGGCATGCCGGGGAAGAACTCGGCGACGAGGGCGCGGGACAGGCCCACCGCCTCGAAGTTGTAGCCGCCGCGGTAGGACGAGATCACCGCGATGCCCATCTTGGCCATGATCTTGAGCAGGCCGTCGTTCACCGCCTTGCGGAAGCGGGCGACGCACTCCTCATAGGACAGGCTGCCGAACAGGCCGCGCCGGTGACGGTCGGCGATGGCTTCCTGCGCCAGCCAGGCGTTGACCGTGGTGGAGCCGACGCCGATGAGCACGGCGAAATAGTGGGTGTCCATGCACTCGGCCGAGCGCACGTTGATGGAGGCGAAGGTGCGCAGGCCCTTGCGGACGAGGCTGGTGTGCACGCCCGCCGCCGCCAGGATCATCGGCAGGGCGACGCGGTCCTTCGAGATGTTCTCGTCCGTCAGGAACAGCTGGCTCTTGCCCGAGCGCACGGCGCGTTCCGCCTCGGCGCGGATGCGGGCGATGGCCTCCTTCAGCCCCTCGGGGCCGGAGCCCGCCGGGAAGGTGCAGTCGATCACCTGCGCGGCGTCGCCGAAGTGGCGCAGCAGCGCATCCCACTCGCCGTTGGTGACGACCGGGCTGTCCAGCACCATCACGTCCGGCTGGCGCGCGTCGCGGTCCAGCACGTTGGCGAAGTTGCCGAAGCGGGTCTTGAGGCTCATCACGCCCACTTCGCGCAGACTGTCGATCGGCGGGTTGGTGACCTGCGAGAAGTTCTGGCGGAAGAAGTGGCTGAGGCAGCGCGGGTTGTCGGAGATGACCGCCAGCGGCGTGTCGTCGCCCATGGAGCCGATGGCTTCCTTGGCGTCCTCCACCATCGGGTGCAGGATCAGCTCCAGATCCTCAAGGGTGAGGCCGGCCGCCACCTGGCGCTGGCGGAGCTGGTCGCGGTCCAGCTGCGCCGGCTCGCTCGCGCCCTGGGGCAGGATATCCTGCATGGTGCGGAAGTCCTTCACCCACTCGGCGTAGGGCTGTTCGGAGGCGATGCGGTCCTTGATGTCGCGGTCGCGGTAGAGCTTGCCCTCGTCCAGATCGACGGCGATCATCTGGCCCGGCCCGAGGCGGCCCTTCTCCTTCACCGCGTTCTCCGGCACCAGCACCATGCCCGCTTCCGAGCCCGCGATCAGCAGGCCGTCGGTGGTCAGGGTGTAGCGCATCGGGCGCAGGGCGTTGCGGTCCATGCCGCCCAGCACCCAGCGGCCGTCGGTCATGGCGAGCGCGGCCGGACCGTCCCACGGCTCCATCACCGAGTTGAAGAAGGCGTACATGTGCTGGTGGGTCTCCGGCATGGACGGCTTGTTGGACCATGCCTCCGGCACCATCATCAGCTTGGCGGTGGGCGCATCGCGGCCGGCGCGCACGATGGCCTCGAACACCGCGTCGAACGCCGCCGTGTCGGACGCGCCCGAGGGGATCACCGGCTTGATGTCCTCCGAGTATTCGCCGAAGGCGAGGCTCGCCATGCGGATCTCGTGGGACTTCATCCAGTTGGTGTTGCCGCGGATGGTGTTGATCTCGCCGTTGTGGGCGACCATGCGGAACGGCTGCGCCAGCCACCACTGCGGGAAGGTGTTGGTGGAATAGCGCTGGTGATAGATGGCGAAGCGCGAGACGAAGCGGTCGTCCGTCAGGTCCGGGTAGAACACGGACAGCTCTTCCGCCAGGAACAGGCCCTTGTAGATGATCGACCGGCTCGACAGCGAGCAGATGTAGAAGCCGTTGATCTGGGCGGCGACGATCTTCTTCTCGATGCGGCGGCGGATCAGATAGAGCTGGCGCTCGAAGGTGGCCTGATCCTCGTCCTCGCGGTCATTGTAGATGAGGATCTGCTCGATCTCCGGGCGCGACAGCGCCGCCTTGGCGCCGATGACCGAGGTGTCCACCGGCACCTGACGCCAGCCGTAGATGCCGTAGCCGAAGTCGATGATCTCGCTCTCGACGATCTGGCGGCAGGTTTCCTGATCGCTCATGTTGCCGCGCGGCAGGAAGATCATGCCCACGGCGAAGTGGCCGGGGCGCGGGGTGTGGCCGGTGTTCTCGATGTGCTCCTCGAAGAAGCCGCGCGGCAGTTCCAGATGGATGCCCGCGCCGTCGCCGGTCTTGCCGTCGGCGTCCACCGCGCCGCGGTGCCACACCGCCTTCAGCGCCTCGATGGCGGCCGTCACCACGCGGCGGGAGGGCTTGCCGTCCACCGCCGCGACGAAGCCGACGCCGCAGCTGTCGTGCTCCTCGTCCTGGCGGTAGAGGCCCTCGCGCTCCAGCCGCTCACGCTCGGCTTCCATCCAGGCAACGATATTGGTCTGTTCGGTCATGGGGCGCTCCTCGTGCGCTCGGAAATCTTGAAAGGGTCGGACGGGGGTCAGGCCGGGCTCAGGCGGCTTTGGCCGCCACGCGCGCCGCCAGATAGTCGTGGATGGCGCGGGCGGCGTCGCGGCCGTCGCGGATGGCCCACACCACGAGGCTCGCGCCCCGCACGATGTCGCCCGCGGCGAACACGCCGTCGAGGTTGGTCATCTGGGTCTGGTGGTCGACGCGGACCGTGCCCCAGCGGGTGACGCTCAGCTCCGGCGCGTGGAACAGCACCGGCAGCTCCTCCGGCTCGAAGCCCAGTGCCTTGATGACCAGATCCGCCTCCAGCAGGAAGGAGGACTCGGGCTCCGGCTCGGGCAGGCGGCGGCCGGTGGCGTCCGGCGCGCCGAGGCGCATGCGGATGACCTGCACCGCCTCCACCGCGTCCTTGCCGTGGAACGCCTCGGGGGCGGAGAGCCACACGAACTCGACGCCCTCCTCCTCGGCGTTCTTCACCTCGCGCATGGAGCCGGGCATGTTCTCCCGGTCGCGGCGGTAGAGGCACTTCACCGATTTCGCGCCCTGGCGGACGGCGGTGCGCACGCAGTCCATGGCGGTGTCGCCGCCGCCGATGACCACCACGTTCTTGCCCGCCGCGTTGAGGGTGCCGTTCTCGTACTCGGGCACGGTGTCGCCCAGCGACAGGCGGTTGGAGGCGGTCAGATACTCGAGCGCGGGCACGATGCCGGCCAGGCCGCTGCCCGGGGCCTTGAGGTCGCGCGCCCGGTAGACGCCGGTGGCGATGAGCACGGCATCATGCTTCTCGCGCAGTTCGGCAAGCGTTGCGTCGCGGCCCACCTCGAAGCTGGTGTGGAAGATGATGCCGCCCTCGGCCAGACGCTTCGTGCGGCGCTCCACCACCTGCTTCTCCAGCTTGAAGCCGGGGATGCCGTAGATCAGCAGGCCGCCCGGGCGGTCGTGCCGGTCGTAGACGTGCACCTCATAGCCCTTGAGGCGCAGCTGCTCGGCGGCGGAGAGGCCCGCCGGGCCCGCGCCGATGATGGCGACCGACTGGGACGAGCGGTCCGCCAGCGGGCGCAGCGGCTTGACCCAGCCGTTCTCCCAGGCGGTATCGGTGATGAACTTCTCCACCGAGCCGATGGTGACCGAGTTGAAGCCCTTCTCGATGACGCAGTTGCCCTCGCACAGACGGTCCTGCGGGCAGATGCGGCCGCAGATCTCCGGCATGGACGAGGTGGCGGAGGAAATCTCGTAGGCTTCCTCCAGCCGCCCCTCGGCGGTGAGCTTCAGCCAGTCGGGGATGTTGTTGTGCAGCGGGCAGTGCACCGAGCAGAAGGGCACGCCGCACTGGGAGCAGCGGCTGGCCTGCTCGGTGGCCTTCTCCGCGATGTAGCCGCCGTAAATCTCCAGGAAGTCGCTCCGGCGCACGTCGGCGGGGCGTTTTTCCGGATAAGCCTGATCCACGCTGACGAATTGCAGCATCCTGGACTTGGCCATGGGCGACTCCTGTTGTTCTCGCTGAGCAATAAAAATTCACCCCGACGCTCCGTTCGGGTCAGGTGATTGCGTGACTACAGGAACTCAGCCCGCCGTTCCACTGAAAAATGGGCGTTATGACAGCAATACTGACTAAATTCGCAATTATTTTACACAAAAGACCAGCCGGAGCCCGCCGGTTCCGGTGGGCGCGGTCGGTTTCAGACCGAGATAGTACCGGATCGGACCTATTTACCGAGGAACAGCAGCGCGAGGGCGAGTCCGCCGATGACGATTCGATACCAGGCGAAGGGCGCGAAGCCGTGCTTGCCCACGAACGCCACCAGCGTCTTGACCACCGCCAGCGCCGAGGCGAAGGCGAGGACGAAGCCGATGACGATGTAGGCGCCCTGGCTGAAGTCCAGCACGTCCCACTGCTTGTAGAGGTCGTAGACCGTGGCCGCCGCCATGGTCGGCACCGCGAGGAAGAAGGAGTATTCCGCCGCCGCCTTGCGATCGACGCCCATGAGCAGGGAGCCCATGATGGTCGCGCCCGAGCGGGAGACGCCGGGGATCATGGCCAGGCACTGGACGAAGCCGATGCGCAGCGCCAGCCCCGCGCTGAAGTCCTCGACGCGGGCGTATTGCACCCGCTTCACCCGCCGCTCGATGGCGAGGATGGCGATGCCGCCGATCACCAGCGCCCAGGCGACGCCCCAGGGGTTGTTCAGCAGCGCCTTGATGTTGTCGTAGGCGACGACGCCCACGAGCATGGCGGGCAGGAAGCCCAGCAGCACCACCGTGGTGAAGCGCAGGGCCTCCCGGTCGCGGCGGACGAGGCCTTGCGTCACCCACGCCAGCTTTTCGCGGTAGGCAACGCAGATGGCGAGAATCGCGCCGAGCTGGATGGCGATCTTGAAGGTGTTGCCCGCGTCCTCGAAGCCGAGGAAGTGGCCGCCCAGCACCAGATGGCCGGTGGACGAGACCGGAATGAACTCGGTCAGCCCTTCGAGCAGACCCAGAACGATGACCTTGATGAGTTGGATGCCTTCCACGGAGCCTCCCGTTCGCAACAGTCGCGATTCGGCTCCCTTAGAGCACAAAAGGCCCACCGGAAAAACAGACGAGGCGCGCCATTCGGCCGGCCGGTCCCCCGTGCCGCCGAACAGCGCGCCTGCGCTGGAATGGTCCGGGTCTCAGCCCCTGGACGGAAGGGTGTCGATGGGCCGCGAGAAGCTGCCCTTGGGGCGATAGAGCACCAGATAGCGGGGCGCGATCGCCTCCATCGGCGTCGGCTCGATGCCGAACGCGTCCAGCCCTTCGCTGCCCGGGGCCGCCACATTGTCCCGCTGGAGCATCCGCAGCTGGTCGGTGGTCAGCGGCGCCCTGGGCAGGAGGCCGAGCACGGCGGCCTGAATCCGCGCCAGCGCGTCGGGGATGGTGACCAGTTCCTTCTTGCTCATGATCTCCTGGCGCACATAGGCGAGAATCTCGCGCATGGTGCGCACGGCCGGGCCGCCCAGTTCGAAGGTGCGGCCGCCGTAGCGGGCCGGGTCCAGAAGCGAGCGGACGGCCGCCTCGGCCACGTCGCCCACGTAGACCGGCTGGAACCGGGTCGCGCCGCAGATCACCGGCACGAAGGGCAGCATCTTGATGAGACCGGCGAAGCGGTTGAGGAAGGTGTCCTCGGGGCCGAACATCACCGAGGGGCGAAGGATCGTCGCCTGCGGGAAGGCCTCACGCACCCGCGCCTCGCCCAGCGCCTTGGTGCGGGCATAGCCCACCTCGGACGCCGCGTCCGCCCCGATGGCGGAGACGTGGACCAGCGACCGGCACCCCGCCGCGGCCGCCGCGCGGGCCACGTTGGCCGCGCCGTCCACGTGCACCTTCTCGAACTTCTGCTGGCCGGATTCCGAGAGAATCCCCACCAGATTGACCACTCCCGTCGCACCGGCCACGGCGCGCGCCACCGATTCGGGATCGCGCACGTTCACCGTGACAATCTGGATCTGGCCGACGTGGCCAAGGGGCTTCAGAAAGGCCGCCAGATCGGGCCGGCGGACCGCAACGCGCACCCGGTGCCCCTGGGCAGCCAGCCGCTGCACCACATGACGGCCGAGGAAACCCGACCCGCCGAACACCGTGTACAAACCATAAGCCATGGGTAATGCCTCCGGGCGAGACTGTGAAAACGCGAGCCACTTCTGCCCTATGAAATTTATGATGACAATGTTGTTGACAAGCTGCCCGGCCCCCCTTAAACGCTCGCCTCGCACTTGAACGCATCAAGACTTTCTTAGCCCCGTGCCCAGGTGGCGGAATTGGTAGACGCACTAGCTTCAGGTGCTAGCGCCTTCACGGGCGTGGAGGTTCGAGTCCTCTCCTGGGCACCACCGCTCTCTCCCCGAGAGCGCGCAAGAAAGTTATCCCAGAGAACACCCAAGAAACTCTCTCACAAGAAATCACGAGAGCAGAACAAAGCGCCCTGAAAACCGTTTCAGGAACGCGCGCGGACGCACGCCAACGGCAGAACCCTGCCGTTTTTTTGTGCCTGCGCAAAAGCTCCCCTCAAAAAAAATCGCCCCGCCCTGAGGTGCGCCCTGGCTGAGGTGCGCCCTGGCTCAGTCGCGGCACATGCCGATTCGCCCCCAAACGCAAAACGGCAGACGGGCCGGGGGTGCCCGTCTGCCGCTACGCGACGCAACGAAACGCGACGCAACGAAACGCGAACCGGACTTAGTCCGCCAGCGCCAGCCGCACGTCGAGGCCGCGGCGCGCCAGGTGCGAATAGGGGCACACGATGTGGGCCTGATCGACCAGCGCGCGGGCCAGCGCGGCGTCGATGCCCGGCAGCGCGATGGTCAGCGCCACGTCGAGGCCGAAGCCCTCGCCGTCGTCACGCTTGCCGATACCAACGGCGGCGGTGACGGCGCTGTCCTCCGGCAGCTGCACCTTGCGCTGGGCCGCCACGAACTTGAGCGCGCCGAGGAAGCAGGCGGCGTAGCCGGAGGCGAACAGCTGCTCCGGGTTGGCACCCGCGCCGCCCGGGCCGCCCAGCTCCTTCGGGGTGACGAGCGCAACGCTGAACGCGCCGTCGGTGGTGCGGGCCTGGCCAGTGCGGCCGCCGGTGGCGGTGGCTTCGGTGCGATACAGAATGTCCATCGGGGGTCTCCTTGTGCTGTCTGTTGGTCCTGCCTGCACGGTCCGTGCGGTTGGAACGGGTCGGGCTGCATCATTCTGCGATAACAGTTATCGCGATAACCATTCACATACGCCTCGACGGAAAGGTTTGCAACCGAATTTTTATCGCGATATGTATTTTGGCGAGAACAATGCGTCAGACCGCGGCGAACATCAGGAGCAAGGCCTTCGCCATGACCGACCAACCCAACCCGCCGCTGCCGCTGGATGACCAGCTCTGCTACGCCATCTATTCGGCCGGCATGGCCATCCAGCGCCTTTACAAGCCCCTGCTGGACACGCTCGGGCTCACCTACCCGCAGTATCTGGTGCTGAACGTGCTGTGGCGGGAGGACGGGCAGACCGTGGGCGGAATCGCCGAGCAGCTCGCGCTCGAGTCGAGCACGCTCACGCCGGTGCTCAAGCGGCTGGAGGCGGCGGGGCTGGTGCGCCGCACCCGCAACCCGGACAACGAGCGGCAGGTGGTCATCGCGCTGACCGACGCGGGCCGCGCCCTGCGGCCGCAGGCGGGCTGCCTGGGCGAGGCGCTGGTGGCGGCCTCCGGCCAGCCGCCCGAGGATCTGCACGCGCTCAACCGCAAGGTCAAAGCGCTGCGCGACGCGCTCTATGCCGGGATCGGCAAGTGGAGCCCGTCGCGCCCGCAGTCCTGAGCAGCAGTCCTGAGCAGACGGGTGCGCCCTACTCCGCCTTGAAGTGCAGCACGCCGCCGCCGCTGGGGGCGAGCGTCAGGCGGACCGGCGCGCGGTCGTTCGCGCCGAGGCGGCGCGTCTCGACGGCAAGCGCGGCGGGCGTATCGCCATCGGTCCAGATGGTGAGCCGGTAGCGGCCCTTGCCGAGGAAATCGAGCGGCACCTCGACCGTGCGCCCCTCCTCGTTGGTCATGGCGCCGACGAACCAGTCCTTCCCCTTGCGGCGGGCGATGATGATCGCCTCGCCGAACGCGCCGCCCACCACGCGGGTCTCGTCCCAGGTGGTCGGCACGAGCGAGATGAAGTCCAGCCCCGGCTGGCCGCGCAGGTTGTCCGGGCTGTCCGCCACCACGCCGAAGGGGCTGTCATAGACCACATACATGGCCAGGCCCTGCCCCCGGGTCGTCTGCACGAACGGCGGGGCGAGGCGGATGGTGAAGTCCTCCGGCTTCACGTTGAGGAAGCCGCCGGGGGTGTAGTCCATCGGCCCCAGCAGCAGGCGGGTGTAGGCCAGCATCACGTTGTGGCCGGCGGTGATGCGCCGGGTCCACTTGTTGTACTCCGCGCCCAGCACGCCTTCCTGCGTCAGGAAATGCGGCCAGGTGCGGATGAGGCCGGTCGGCTTGTAGGCCCCGTGCAGGTTGACCATCAGCCGGTGGCGGGCAGTGGCGGCCAGCACCTTGTGGAACCAGTCGACCATCTCCTGGTCGTCCCGGTCCATGAAATCCACCTTGATGCCCTTGATGCCCAGCTTCGCGTAGAAGGCGAGCGCCTCCTCCATCTGGGCGTCCAGCGCCTGCCAGTTGAGCCACAGCCACAGCCCCACGCCCTTGCGGCGGGCGTAGTCCACCAGGAACGGCAGGTCGATCTCCGGCCGGGTGCGGGTTACGTCCACGCCCGGGCGCACCGTGCCGCCGCCGCCCGCGCCGGCGTACCAGCCCTCGTCGATGAGCATGTACTCCAGCCCCGCCTCGGCGGCGAAGTCGATGAAGGCCATGAGGGTTTCGTTGTTCATGCCCGCTTCGGGCACGCTGGCCAGGGTGGGGCCGTTCCACCAGTCCCACGCCGCCTTGCCCGGCTTCACCCACGAGAAGTCGAGGGCGGGGTCGGGGTCCGGGTTGAGGTTGGTGATGAGGGTCGACTCGATCAGCCTGCCCGGCGTCTCGCCCAGCATCACCACCCGCCAGGGCGAGAGGATGTCCGAGCCGATGCGGGTGCGCACCGCCGCCTTGCGATCCTCCAGCCGGGGCGAGAGGCGCGCCTGCACCCCCAGCCCGCCGTCGGCCCGGCCTTGAAGGTACATGCCCGCGTAGTTCTTCAGATCCGCCTCGGCGATGGCGAAGGTGGTCTCGCCCGCGCCGGTGCGGCACACCAGCGGCGCCTCATAAAGGTGGTGCGGGCGCATGTGCGAGGCCCGGACGGGGTCGTACTCGCCCTCGTGAGCGGTATCGAACCGGCCGAGGTTGAGGCCCCAGCAGGCATAGTCGGCGGGGAAGTCGAACTCGGTCAGCTCGCTGCGGATGACCACCGCCTCCAGCTCGGGCTGCTGCGGCAGGCGGTAGCGGAAGGCCGCGCCGTCGTCATAGGCGCGGAACACCAGTTGCAGCGCCCGCCCCGACGCGCCCGTCTCGCGCAGATCGACGGCCAGCTCGTTGTAGCGGTCGCGGGCGGTGCTGACCTTGGCGAAGGGCAGGGTGTAGGTGGTATCCGCCGTGCGCCGCACCGCGCCGGTGACGGTGAGCCCCGCGCCGAGCCGCCCGCCCTTGTCCAGGTTCAGCCCCAGCGGCGAGGGCGCGATGACCGTCTGCCCGTTGAAGGAGATGGCATAGGTGGCCTGCTGCGCGGCATCGAGGTCGAACACGATCTCGACGCGGCCGTTTGGCGACGCGACCTTCAGCGCCTCCGCCTGCGCCGCCAGCGGCAAGGCGGCCGCCGCCAGGCCCAGCACAGCCCCGAGTGCGCGCTCCGTCCGCATGAGTGCCCGCCGCATCCGCCTCTCCATAGTATACCATATATTATTCTCTGCGGCGGTGTATCGACTCCGGCGGCAAATGCAAAGCGCCTGCGCGCTCCATTCGTCGCGCGCAGGCACGATTTCCCCGGATCAGGAGCCGGATTTCGCAGGATTCGGGGTCAGGACATGGGGTTGGGCGGCGGCACGGGCTCGCCCGGCAGGGGAATGAACTCGCTGTTGTCGAGGTCCGGCAGCTTCATGCGCCCGGCGCGCCAGTCCGCCTTGGCCTGCTCGATGCGCTCCTTCGAGGAGGAGACGAAGTTCCAGTCGATGAAGCGCGGGCCGAGCGGCTCGCCTGCCACCAGCATCACCGAGGCCGGCTCCACCGCCGCGAGCGTGACCGGCTGGCGCGGGGTGAACACCAGCATCCGGCCCGCCTCATGGCGGCGGCCGCCCACCTCCACGCTGCCCGAGGCGATGTAGGCTGCCCGCTCGGTGTAGGCCTCCGGCACGGCGACGCGGCGGCCCGCCTGCATTTCCAGATGCACATAGGCCATGGGGGAGAAGGTGCGCACCCCGGCCTTGAGGCCGAAGGCCTCGCCCGCCACCACCCGGCCCCAGACGCCGTCATCCTCCCACACCGGCAGGGCCGCGCCGCTCACATGCTCGAAGCCGGGGTCGGTTTCCTCGTCCGCCTCCGGCAGGGCGACCCAGGCCTGGATGCCGTCCATCCGCCCGCCCTCGCGGCGCGCCCGCTCGAACCGCTCGCTGTGGGTGATGCCGCGCCCGGCGGTCATCCAGTTCACCTCGCCGGGGCGGATGGGCTGCTCCGTGCCCAGGCTGTCCCGGTGCATGATCTCGCCCTCGAACAGGTAGGTGATGGTGGAGATGCCGATGTGCGGGTGCGGGCGCACGTCGACACTGCGCGGCAGCCCGGCGGGAAAGGTGACCGGCCCCATGCGGTCGAAGAAGATGAACGGCCCGACCATGCGCCGCTTGGCATAGGGCAGCACCCGCCCCACCTCGAAGCCGCCCAGATTGCGGCAGCGTGTCTCGATCACCAGGTCGATCATGGGCGGTTTTCCTTTCCGTTTTTCGCGGGAAACAACGCCTTGCACCGCTGCGGGGTGCGCCCGCCAGTCTCCAAACCGGAAACTCTGAATTTCGATTGTCGCGGATTTCGCAACATGGTGGCCGCATTATTTTCGGGGTCAAGACGCTGATACACCCCGAGAGGCCAGCATGATTGATCTTCGCCCGTTTGACAGTCTGGGCCACGCCAACCACGGCTGGCTCCAGGTGCGCTACCACTTCTCCTTCTCCAGCTACTACAACCCGGCCCGCATGGGCTGGGGGCGGATCCTGGTGTGGAACGACGACACCATCGCGCCCCGCAGCGGCTTCCCGCCCCACCCGCACGAGGACATGGAGATCATCACCTATGTCCGCTCCGGCGCGATCACCCATCAGGACAACCAGGGCAACATCGGCCGCACCGAGGCGGGCGACGTGCAGGTGATGGCGGCGGGCAGCGGCATCGTCCACGCCGAGTACAACATGGAGCTGGAGCCGACGACCGTGTTCCAGATCTGGATCGAGACCGACCTGCCGGGCGCCCCGCCCTCGTGGGGGGCCAAGCCCTTCCCCAAGGGCGATCGCTCCGGCCGCCTCGTGGCGCTGGCCAGCGGCTACGAGGAAGACACGGACGCCCTGCACATCAACGCCCATGCCCGCGTGCTGGGCGCCACCCTGAAGGCGGGCGAGACGGTGGAATACACCCTCACCCCCGACCGCCACGCCTATCTGGTGCCCGCCGTCGGCGCGGTGTCGGTGAACGGCGTGCGCGTCAACACCCGCGATGGCGCGGCGATCACCGGCGAGCACACGCTCAGCATTTCCGCGCTGGAGGACGCGGAACTGGTGCTGGTGGACGCGGCCTGAAAGCGCTCCCGCCCCGGCCCTTGATCAAAAGGTCAGGGCCGGGGGAGCGCCCCTCCCGCTAGACCCTCCCGTTCGGTTCCCGTATCGCCTCCGGTCCGATCGACGCGGACCGGCCGGTGCGGGCGGCCGCAACGTCTTCGTTTGTCCTTGTTTAAGTCAGGTGGATTAAAGCAACATGAGCAAAGTGCTGGTTCTGTACTATTCGTCCTACGGCCATATCGAGAAGATGGCCCAGGCGGTCGCCGAAGGCGCGCGCGAGGCGGGCGCAACCGTCGACATCAAGCGCGTGCCCGAGCTGGTGCCGGAAGAGGTGGCGCGCAAGGCCTACTACAAGCTGGATCAGGAAGCGCCCGTCGCCTCCATCGAGGATCTGGCCAACTACGACGCCATCATCATCGGCACCGGCACCCGGTTCGGCCGCATCTCCTCGCAGATGGCCAACTTCCTCGATCAGGGCGGCGGCCTGTGGGCGCGCGGCGCGCTCAACGGCAAGGTGGGCGCGGCCTTCACCGCCACCGCCAGCCAGCACGGCGGCCAGGAGACCACCCTGTTCTCCCTCATCACCAACATGCTGCACTTCGGCATGGTGGTGGTGGGCCTGCCCTACTCCTTCCAGGCCCAGGCCCGCATCGACGAGATGACCGGGTGCAGCCCCTACGGCGCCACCACCATCACCGGCGGCGACGGCTCCCGCTGGCCGAGCGAGACCGAACTGGAAGGCGCCCGCCATCAGGGCCGCCACGTGGCCGAGGTGGCCAACCGCCTGTTCGGCTGATCGGCCGACGGGCGGAGCGCCCGCTCCCGAAGGTCAGAGAGGCCGGGAGATGGACCGGACAAATCCCGGACAAATCCCGGCAGCAGCGGGGCGGCCACCCGGCCGTCCCGCCTTTCTTTTGGTTGCCTCTCCCCGCCTTCGCGCCGAATGCTGCAAAAAAATTGCCGAACAGCCCCCACTGCGGCGCGTTTCACCATTGGCCTGCGCCTCTGAAATCGCTAAGCCTCCGCCATGGCAATCTATCTTCACGAGGGCGATCTGCCGGCCGGCGTTCTGACCGAGGGCACGATTGCAGTTGATACCGAAACCCTGGGGCTGGTCCCCTCGCGCGACCGGCTGTGCGTCGTGCAGCTGTCCGACGGCCAGGGCGACGAGCATCTGGTGCGGTTCCGTCCGGGACAGTACGACGCGCCGAACCTGAAGCGTGTGCTGGAGAACCCGAATCAGCTGAAGCTGTTTCACTTCGCCCGCTTCGATCTGGCGGTGCTGAAGCACTATCTGGGCGTCACGGTGCGCCCGGTCTACTGCACCAAGATCGCCTCCAAGCTGGTCCGCACCTACACCGACCGCCACGGCCTCAAGGACCTGGCCAAGGAGCTGCTGGGCGTGGACATCTCCAAGCAGCAGCAGTCCTCCGACTGGGGCGCGGACGTGCTCACCGACGCGCAGAAGGAGTACGCCGCCGGAGACGTGCGCTACCTGCACCGCATGAAGGCCGTGCTGGACGAGCGGCTGGCCCGCGAGGGCCGCACCGCCCTGGCGCAGGCCTGCTTCGACTTCCTGCCCTACCGGGCCGAGCTGGACCTGCTTGGCTGGCCCGACACCGACATCTTTGCACACGCGTGACGCCGAAATCGCCCCCTCTCCCCGACTGGCGCGCCGGCGCCCTGCGCGGCCCCCGGGTGGGCGGCGGCTACGACCGGTTCGTCCGGCTGATGCGGGTGCTCATGCCGGGCGCCTCGGTGCTGCTGCTGCTGACCGTGCTGGTGTGGCCGCTGGTGAGCGGGCAGGAGATGTCGTTCGTGCTGTCCAAGGACCGGGTGGAGGTGAGCCCGGAGCGGCTGCGCATGGAATCGCCGCGCTACCGGGGCACGGACGAGCGGGGCCGCCCCTTCGAGATCACCGCCCGCCGCGCCGTGCAGCGCACCTCCGCAACGCCGGTGGTGGAGCTGGAGGAGGTCTCCGCCCAGATGGCCATGGCCAACGACGTGGTGCGGGTGAAGGCTGAGACCGGCAGCTATGACCTGGACCGCAAGCAGCTCAAGGCGACCGGGCCCCTGGTGCTGACAACCGACCGGGGCTATCGGTTCACCACACGAAACGCTATCGTGGACTTGGCCTCCAAGACCGCTTACGGATCGGACGGCGTGGAGGGGAACGGCCCCCTCGGCACGTTCCGGGCGCAGCGCTTCCGCGCCGACATCAGCGCCGAAACGGTGGTTTTCGAAGGCCGCACCAAAATGCGGATCACGCCCCGGTCCTGAGGGGCGCTCGACAAGGAAAGAGGGCAGACATGCGCTGGTGGCTGGCAGGTTTGGCCGCAATGGCCGCACTGGGGGTCGGAACCCCGCGGGATGTGGCCGCACAGGACATCTCCGCCCTGCGCCGCCACGACACAGGCGCCACCATCGACGTGGACGCCGACCGCATCGAGGTGCGCGACAAGGAAAACCTGGCCGTCTTTCAGGGCAACGTGCGGGTGGATCAGGCCAACCTGACGCTCCAGGCCGAGACGGTGCGCGTCTACTACCAGCGCGCCGAGGGCGAGAACCTGGCCATCCTGCGCATCGACGCCAACGGCAACGTGCGGCTCAACTCCCCCTCGGAACAGGCCCGGGGCAACTACGGCATCTACGACGTCAAGCAGCGCCAGATCACGCTGGTCGGCAACGTGCGGCTGTTCAAGGGCGAGTCCGTGCTCAACGGCGACCGCCTCCAGGTCAATCTGGACACCGGCATCATGCGCCTCGACGGCACGCCGACCCAGACCCAGGCCGGCGAGAGTCGCAACCGCGTCTCCGGCCGCTTCGTGGTGCCGCCGCGCGACGAGCAGCAGCCCTAGGCGCACCTCTTCAACAGGCGCCCTCCTGAATCAGGCGCAGCGCGTGCATGGCACCCTTTGCCGGCTTTTCATCCCGCGGGCACATGCATATTCTGGGCCAGCTCGCGGGGGTGGAACACTATTTGTTAAACGTAATGCTTTAGCCACGACTCAAGGCGACGGTGAACCATGACAGACGGCACTCTCGGCAGGGACATCCAGACCGAACCGGCAGACACCGCCACGGCGGAGCAGGCCGGGCTGCATGTCGTCTCCATCGCCAAGTCCTACGACAGCCGCGCCGTCCTGCGCGACGTCTCCCTCTCCGTCCATCGCGGCGAGGTGGTGGGCCTGCTCGGCCCCAACGGCGCGGGCAAGACCACCTGCTTCTATTCGATCATGGGCCTGGTGCTGCCGGACCACGGCCGCATCATGCTGAACGGGCTCGACATCACCCGCCTGCCCATGTACCGCCGCGCCGGGCTCGGCCTCGGCTACCTGCCGCAGGAGACTTCCATCTTCCGGGGCCTCAGCGTCGAGGAAAACATCCTCGCCGTGCTGGAGGTGGTGGTGAAGGACCGGGACGAGCGCATGGCCCGGCTCGACCAGCTTCTGGAGGAGTTCTCCATCACCCGCCTGCGCAAGTCGCCCGCCCTGGCGCTGTCGGGCGGCGAGCGGCGGCGCGTGGAAATCGCCCGGGCGCTGGCGGCCGCCCCCTCCATCATGCTGCTGGACGAGCCCTTCGCCGGCATCGACCCCATCTCCATCGCCGACATCCGCGAACTGGTCGCCCACCTCAAGGACCGGGACATCGGCGTGCTCATCACCGACCACAATGTGCGCGAGACCCTGGATATCGTCGATCGCGCCTGCATTATCTATGACGGCAAGGTGCTGTTCGAGGGGACGCCCGCAGCCCTCGTCGCCGATCCGCAGGTTCGCCGGGTCTATCTCGGCGAGCACTTCTCGCTCTAGGGCAAGGGAGAAACCGCGCCTCCATGGTTCTGGGACCCCGCCTCGATCTCCGCCAAGGCCAGCAGCTGGTGATGACTCCCCAGCTGCAGCAGGCGATCAAGCTCCTGGCGCTGACGAACCTGGAACTGGAGAGCTTCGTCGCCGCCGAGGTGGAGAAGAACCCGCTGCTCGAAGCCTCCGACCCCGACGGGCCGGACGAGACGCCGGACCACGCCGCCTACGAGGACGGCAGGGGCGACAGCGCGGACGGGGACAGCCTGAACGGCGATGGCCTCAATGGTGACGGCCTCAACGGGGAGGCCCTGAACGGCGACGGAGCCGCCCCGGACGCGGACCTGTTCGACAGCGGCATCGAGGTGCCGACAACCGATGCCCTCCTCGACAGCGGCATGGCCGGCGGGGACGATGCCCCGCTCGACATGGACATCGACTCCGAGATCTACCACCACGACAGCGAGGCCGACCGCATGTCCGACGGCACCGCGCCCGAGGGCGAGCTGGGCTCCATGCTCAGCCTCAACGGCGCGGGCGCGGTCTCGGGCGGCGCGGGCGACGACGACCTGCCGGGCATCGACGGCCTCTCCGCCGACCGGCCCACCCTCGCCGAGCATCTGCACGATCAGGCGCGCGCCGCCTTCCGCGACCCCCGGTCCCACGCCATCGCCGCCTACCTCATCGATCTGGTGGACGAAGCCGGCTACCTCAGCGAGCCGCTGGAGGAGGTGGCCCGGCGGCTGGGCATCGATCTGGCGCAGGCGGAGGAGGTGCTGGCGGTGCTCCAGACCTTCGACCCCGCCGGCGTGTGCGCCCGCTCCCTCTCCGAATGCCTGAAGATCCAGGCGCGGGAGGCGGACCGGCTGGACCCGGCCATGGAAGCCCTGCTCGACAACCTGGACCTGCTGGCCCGCGGCGACCTGGCCGCGCTGCGCCGCATCTGCGGCGTCGACCAGGAAGACATGGCCGACATGATCCAGGAACTGCGCAGCTACAACCCCAAGCCCGGCCTCGCCTTCGGGTCGGTGACCACCCAGACCGTGGTGCCGGACATCTACGTGCGCAAGATGGCCTCGGGCGGCTGGGGCGTGGAGCTGAACGCCGCCACCCTGCCCCGGGTGCTCGTCAACCGCACCTACTACGCCGAGCTGAGCGCCCGCGCCTCCAAGGCCGAGCGCCTGTTCCTCTCCGAATGCCTCCAGTCCGCCAACTGGCTGGTCAAGGCGCTGGACCAGCGCGCCCGCACCATCCTCAAGGTGGCAACCGAACTGGTGCGCCAGCAGGAGGACTTCTTCGAGCACGGCGTGCGGGCGCTCAAGCCGCTCAACCTCAAGCACATCGCCGAGGCCATCGGCATGCACGAGTCGACCGTCTCGCGCGTCACGGCCAACAAGTTCCTCGCCTGCCATCGCGGCGTGTTCGAGCTGAAGTACTTCTTCACCTCGGCCATCCAGTCCGCCGACGGCGGCGACGCCCACTCCGCCGAAGCGGTCAAACAGCGCATCAAGGAACTGATCGACCAGGAAAAGCCCGGCGCCATCCTGTCCGACGACAAGCTGGTGGAGATCCTTGTTGCGGAAAAGTTCGACATCGCCCGCCGGACGGTGGCAAAATATCGCGAAGCACTGAAAATCCCCTCAAGCGTTCAACGCCGCAGGCTCAAGATGCTCGAGGCAGGTCAGAAGATGAACGGTCGCTAGGGAGCGGTTCGTCGCAACGCACACCCCCCGGGAGCCACGGCCCGGCGGGACGGCCTTGCAAGACTCTCCGGCCGACACGACATCTCAATCGAGGGCGAAGCGGAACCCGTCCCTTTCGCCCTCTGCGACGGCGCGGCTCCCCCTTCACCCGGGAAGCCGTTGCCCCAAGGACCAACCAAGGAGAGTGCTATGGACATTCGCGTCTCTGGTCATCAGGTCGATGTAGGCGATGCCTTCCGTACCCATGTGGAACAACGCCTGAGCCAACTGGCGGAAAAGTACTTCCCGCGGGCGATCAGCGCGACTGTCACCCTGGCACGGGAAGCGCGCGGCCACGGCTTCCGCCTCGACTGCCAGATGTACCTGCGTCAGGGCGTGTTCCTGAAGGCCGAGGCGACCGATTTTGATCCGTACGCCGCGTTCAACTTCACCAGCGAACGCCTCGAGAAGCAGCTGCGGCGCTACAAGCGGCGGCTGAAGGACGACCACAACATGGACCGCAACGGCGCGGCCCTGGCCAACGCCACCTATACCATTCTCCAGCCCGCCACCGAGGAGGAGGAAGACGCGGGCGAAGACCACCCGGTCATCGTGGCCGAAACCCTGGAGCAGATCCCGGAAGTCTCCGTGTCCGACGCCGTCATGATCCTCGATATGCGCCAGACACCCGCACTCATGTTCCGAAATGCTGGCAATGGCCAGCTGGCTATGGTCTATCGTCGCGCAGACGGTAATATTGGATGGGTAGAACCCCAGTTGCAGCAACAGGCCCAGAAGCAGCACCAGGCGACCCCGGCCTGACCGGAGCGCCGCGTATGCATGGACCCCGCCCGGAGGGGCGGTTTTGATTGACGAGCGAGAAAGATCGAAATGGAACTCGCGGATTTGCTTGTCCCCGGCGCTGTATTTGCCGGTGTCAAAGCGACATCGAAAAAACAACTGCTGAGCCACCTTGCGGCGCAAGCGAGCAAACTGACCGGACTGGACGAACGCCGCGTTCTGGAAGCCATCCTGGAACGCGAACGCCTCGGCTCCACCGGGCTCGGCGGCGGCATTGCCATTCCGCACGCCAAGCTGCCCTCGGTGCAATCGGTGATGGGCGTGTTCATGCAACTCGAATCCCCCATCGATTTCGATTCGCTCGACGGCAAGCCTGTCGATCTGGTCTTTCTCCTGCTGGCCCCGGAAGACGCAGGCGCGGAACACCTCAAGGCCCTCGCCCGGGTGTCCCGCCTGTTCCGGGACCAGGCCGCCGTGGCCAAACTGCGAGGCTCGTCCTCCAGCGACGCCCTCTACGCCCTGCTCACCGCACACGGGCAGCAAAAGGCCGCCTGACACAAGCCCGCAGACAAAACCACACGCAGAACCTTGCAGGGCCCGGTCCACCAACCGGGCCCTGATCGTATCCAGGGGCCTTCTGTCCAATAGTTTGTTTTTTCTGTCTTTTTTTGCAGGGGACTTGGACCCCCCGCGCGCGGAGGCGCGCAGTTCAAAAATGCAGGGGACTTGGTCCCCAGCACGCGGAGGCGTGCAATTCAGGATTGCAGGGGGACTCAGTCCCCTGCACCCCATTCGTTTTTCGCGCCGCACCCGGCCGCAGCCGATGCGCCCGCCGACCGAAGGGGGCTACCGGGCCTCTCCTGCTGGGTGCGCCCGAAGCCACAGGGGGCAATACGGACGTGCAGGCGGCCAGCGCAGGCGCCCTACTGCCCCTCGCATCTCCGTCGCTATCTCCGTCGCCACCTCCGCCAGCGGCAACCCGCGTGCCGAAGGCCTAAGCCCTTGAATGATTTTAAGGAGCAGGCGCAACGCTTCCGGCAGGGCGCGTTCCAATAAAGGGCCCATGGAACACGTGCGCCCGCCTGCCCGTACCCGGCTCATTCCCTGACCCCGATACAAAAAAGGGCCGCGCCCTTTCTGCAGGACACGGCCCTTAAAAACGAATTGGGGGTGCAGGGGGATCAAGATCCCCCTGCGTAACTTTCCCCTTTCGATCTCCCTTTCGAGCTCCCTTTCGAGCCCCCTTCCGAGGAGCCCCTTACGGCACCGGCTGGTAGATTTCCGCGCCTTTCTCGCGGAATTCGCGGGACTTTTCCTCCATGCCGGCGAGCGGGTCGAGGCCTGTGCCGCCTGTGGCCACGTCGTTCTGGCCCTTGGCGGCCTCGCGGATGTCGTGGCTGATCTTCATGGAGCAGAACTTGGGTCCGCACATGGAGCAGAAGTGGGCGACCTTGTGTGCTTCCTTCGGCAGGGTTTCGTCGTGGAACTCGCGGGCCGTATCCGGGTCCAGCGAGAGGTTGAACTGGTCCTCCCAGCGGAACTCGAAGCGGGCGCGGCTGATGGCGTCGTCGCGCAGGCGGGCGGCGGGGTGTCCCTTGGCGAGGTCGGCCGCGTGGGCGGCGATCTTGTAGGTGATGACGCCGTCCTTCACGTCGTTGCGGTCGGGCAGGCCTAGGTGTTCCTTGGGCGTGACGTAGCAGAGCATGGCGGTGCCGAACCAGCCGATCATCGCCGCGCCGATGGCGGAGGTGATGTGGTCGTAGCCCGGCGCGATGTCCGTGGTGAGCGGCCCGAGCGTGTAGAACGGGGCCTCGCCGCAGCACGCCAGCTGCTTGTCCATGTTTTCCTTGATCTTGTGCATGGGCACGTGGCCCGGCCCTTCGATCATCACCTGGCAGTCCTTGGCCCAGGCAATCTTCGTCAGCTCGCCGAGCGTTTCCAGCTCGCCGAACTGGGCGGCGTCGTTGGCGTCGGCGATGGAGCCGGGGCGCAGGCCGTCGCCCAGCGAGAAGGAGACATCATACGCCCGCATGATGTCGCAGATTTCCTCGAACGCTTCGTAGAGGAAATTCTCCTTGTGGTGGGCGAGGCACCACTTGGCCATGATCGAGCCGCCGCGGCTGACGATGCCGGTGGTGCGCTCGGCGGTCAGCGGCACGTAGGCGAGGCGCACGCCCGCGTGGATGGTGAAGTAGTCCACGCCCTGCTCGCACTGCTCGATGAGGGTGTCGCGGAAGATCTCCCACGTCAGTTCCTCGGCGATGCCGCCCACCTTCTCCAGCGCCTGGTAGATGGGCACGGTGCCGATGGGCACCGGCGAGTTGCGGATGATCCAGTCGCGGATGTTGTGGATGTTGCGGCCGGTGGAGAGGTCCATCACCGTGTCCGCGCCCCAGCGGATGGCCCAGACCAGCTTGTCCACCTCTTCCGCCACCGACGAGGTGACGGCCGAATTGCCGATGTTGGCGTTGATCTTCACCAGGAAGTTGCGGCCAATGATCATCGGCTCGGTTTCCGGGTGGTTGATGTTGGCCGGGATGATGGCCCGGCCGCGCGCCACCTCGTCGCGCACGAATTCGGGCGTGATGTAGTCGGGGATCTGCGCGCCCATCGGGTTGCCGTCGCGCTGGAGCTGTTCCTTCAGCTTCTGGCGGCCCAGGTTCTCGCGGATGGCGATGAACTCCATCTCGGGCGTGACGATGCCGGCGCGGGCATAGGCCAGCTGGGTGACCACCTTGCCCGGCTTGGCCCGCAGCGGCCGGTGGCGCACCGGGAACTCGGGCACCAGATGCTTGCCCTCGGCGAAGCCGTTGTCTTCCGGCTTGATGTGGCGGCCGTCATAGGCTTCCACGTCGTCGCGCCCCTCGATCCAGGGCGTGCGGATGCGCGGCAGGCCCTTGGTGATGTCGATCTCGACGTTCGGGTCGGTGTAGGGGCCGGAGGTATCGTAGACCACGACCGGCGGCTCGTTGGCGCTCGGGTGCAGCGCGATCTCGCGCATGGGCACCCGCATGGCGGCGCAGTTCTCGCCGCTCACGTAGATCTTGCGCGAACCGGCGATCGGGCCGGTGGTAACACTCAACTCCCTGGGTGATACAGGCTTGTTCATCGGGGACCTCTCCTTGGCGATGCCGAGAGATCCGGACCCCATTGCCGGGTATGAGGCCGGGGGAGAACGAACGACGCCCCCCGGTTTGCTCCATCCCTCCGCCGGTATGATCCGGATCAGGTTCTAAGGGTTCCCGCGCCCCGGTCTGTCATTCGCACCAGCGTTCCGCTGGCCTGATGGTTGCCGGTTTGGCGGTATCTCAGCCCCCTGCCGGGGCACCCCTTGGATGGTTCAGACTATCTCGTGCCGTCGAACGGGTGTCAATCCGGGGCGAGTGGCATTCGGCAACAAAATGTCCTATTCTCCCCCCAGCAGGGGTTTGAAAATGAACGCGACGAACAAGACTTCTTCCTCGCCGGGAAGCGGCAGCGATCAGCGTCGCTATCGCCGGCGGCCGGTGCTGTGGAAGGGGACTGTGGAAATCGCCCGCCACAAGCTGGAATGCCTGGTGAAAAACGTGACGCCCGCCGGAATGCTGGTGGAGCTGGACCTGCCGCTGGCCGCAGGGGCGGCGCTGCGGGTGGTGCTGCCCGACAGCCGGCCGCTGGCGGCGCGGATCGCCTGGTCATCGGGCCCGGCCCACGGCCTCGCCTTCACGGACCCGGAAGACGACGTGCTGGCCGCACTCGGCAGGCGGGCCGCCTCCCTCGGTTTCCCGGCGCCCCGGGAAGCCCGGGCATGATGATGCTGCCGCGCCTGACGACTCGCTTCTGGGTCTCCGCGCTGGTGCGGCGGTGCAATGCGGAAGGCGTACCCGCAACGGTGATCCGCCACGGCTATGACGAGGCCGGGGCCGTGCTGTTGCTGGCCCACCACCGCGACGGCCGGTGCCGCCTGTTCGGCGCGACCCTTCGGCAGAATGGCGACAAGGCCTGGCTCGCCCTCACCGGAGCCGAGCCGGTCAACCCGCCCGAGGCTGATGCGTTGATCGAGAAGCAGCGCCGGTTCGACCCGGACCTGTGGGTCGTGGAGCTGGAGACGGACCGGCCCGAAAACTTTCTCGACGAAGCGGTGATCGCTTCATGATCCGTTTCGCTCTATTCCCGGTTGCGCCGACCATCCTCCAGCAGGCAGAACAGGACATGCGTCCAGAAACCAGCGTGGAAACCGATGTCTGACCGAACCGCCGCCAGCTACGCCAGCGCCGAGCTGGTGAACAGCTACAAGGCGTGGACCGCGGACGCCGTGGCCCAGCTGCGCCATCTGGTGGACTCCTGGCGGCAGGAGCGCTGCCCGGGGGACGACGCCCGCCAGCGGATTCTGGAAATCGCCCACAACATCAAGGGCATGGGCTCCAGCTTCGGCCACCCGCTGATGACCGAGGCCGGCCGCTCGCTGTGCGCCTACCTGCGCCTCAAGGCCGGCGCGCCGGACGAACTGCCGGTGGTGGAGGCCCACGTGGAGAGCCTGGACCGCATCCTTGCACTCGGGCCGGTGCCCCACGACAACATCACCCACGCGCAGTTCATCGCGCCGCTGCACCGCCTGACGGGCCTGAGCGAGATCGAAGCCTGAACCGGGCTTTTGTTCCCGGTTTGATCTGATACACTGGGCCCATGCCCGACGCCCCTTCTCCCGCCGCCCGGCTCCTCGACGCCCGTGACGTGGCGCGGGGCGTCAGCCGCCTGCTCTACCGCATGGGATGCGCCGCCCTGACGGAATTCCCGCTGGGCAACGGCCGCCGCGCCGACGTGGCCGGCCTCTCCCGCAAGGGCCAAATCACGCTCGTGGAAATCAAGGTCTCGCTCGCCGACCTGCGCGGCGACGCCAAGTGGCCGGAATACCTGGACTATTGCGACGACTTCTACTTCGCCGTGCCGGCCGGCTTCCCCCTCGACGACTTCCACACCCCCGCCTTCCTGCCCGAACGCGCCGGGCTCATCGTCGCCGACCGCTTCGAGGCCGCCATCCTGCGCCCCGCCGCCTGCACACCCCTCAGCGCCGCCCGCCGCAAGGCCGAAACCCTGCGCTTCGCCCGCCACGCCGCCCACCGGCTGTTCTTCCAGATGAACCCCGGGTTCGAGGGGTAGGAGTCCGGTGTTTTCATGATTTTTTGCAGAGGGTCCGAGACCCTCCTGCAAAAACCAATCACACCTCCAGGATCTCGCGGCCGCCGCGGTTGTCGATCACGTGGGCCATGGCGGAGAGGATCTGGGCGTCTTCCGGCTGGGCGTCCCGGCGCAGCAGGGCGAGGGCTTCGTCCAGCGGCAGGGCGTTGCGGAAGGCGCGGGGGCTGACCATGCCCACCAGCGCGTTGGCGAGGCGCAGCACGCGGGAGAGCGGCGAGGGCGACGGGGAGTCCACCCCGGCCACGGTTTCGGCCACCGGCCCGTCGAACGGCACGTTGGCGAGGATGCCCGCGCTCTGCGCCAGCGAGGCGCGCACGATGGCCCGCTCCTCCTCGGTGAGCGGCCCTTCCTTGGTGAGGATGCGGCGCGGCACCATGATCTTGCCGAGGTTCATGAGCTGGCCCGCCAGCCGCACGGTCTCGACCGCCTGCGCATCGAGGCCCAGCTCCGCCGCCACCGCCGCCGCCACGGCCGACACCTTCTCGGAGTGGTGGCGGCTGCCGGGGTCGCGGGCGTCGATGAGGCCGGTCAGCGCCAGCACCAGCGCCGCCATGTTGGCCTCCCGCCGCGCGCGCTCGGCCAGCAGCTCGGTGATGTCATGGGCGACGAGCAGCGTCTCGCCCTCGGGCATGGCGACCGCCTCCACCTGATGGCGGCGCACCGCGCCGTCGGCGTCCTTCAGGTCCACCAGCGCCTCGGCCGCCTCCGCCGTGCGTGCCTGGGCGAGCAGGTCGGCAATGGCCGGCCCGGCCTCGCCGAACAGGCGGGCGAGCGGCACGCCGTGGGCGTCCTCGCCCGCGTTCAGCCAGGCGCGCAGGCGGGCGTTGGAGAAACGCAGCAACCCGTCCTGATCCACCACGGCGATGAGCGTCGGCTGGCGGTCGGCAACGGTGGAGAGGAAGGCGCGCAGCCGCGCCTCGCGCTCGGCGGTCTCGCGCGCGACAGCCGCCGACTGGGCCGCCCGCTTGGAGGCCCCGTGCCGCCAGGCGAGCAGGATCAGCGCCGTCACCAGCGCCACCAGCGCCAGCAGCGCGAGAAGGCGCAGCCGCCACTGGAGGTTGACCGGCCCCAGCGCTTCCCCGGAATCGATGGCGCGCACCAGAAACAGCGGCGTGCCCGCCACCGGCTGCACCATGACCAGCGTGTTGCCATAGTCGTGCAGGCGGCCGGGCGCGGCAGCCATGGCGGCAAGCTGGGCAGGCGTCGGCAACCGGTCCGGGTTGCCCCGGACGAGGGCCCCGTCCGCCCCATCCGCGCCGCCTCGGACATAGAGCCCCGCGCGGACGGACTGGAACCGCTCGGACGCAGTGGTCAGCACCCGCTCCACATCGGCAAGGGCGCGCACGCCGTAGACATAGGCGACAGGCTCGCCGCCCTGCGGCTCGGGCACCGGCGCCAGGAAAGAGAGGGCATACTGCTCGCCCAGCCGGACGCCGTAATCGGTGACCGTGACGCCCTCCGCCGCCCGCGGCAGGGCCGCCTGCGCCTCCGGCAGCGGGCCGCCGAAACTGGCGATCTCGCGGCCGTCGCGCCCGAGAATGGCAAGGCCCGGCGCAACCGGAAGCTCCACATTGGCGCGGCGCGGCGGCGTCGCCTCGGCAAACCCGGTCTGGGCGACGGTGGTCTCCAGGAGGCGCGCCAGATATTCCGCCTGCCCCGCGCCCACGGCGGCGCCCCGCACGGCGGCGGGCTCCTGCGCCCCCATGGCGTAGATGGCGACAGCCGGATTGGCCGCGAGACGGTCCACAACGCCCCGCTGCTCGTTCAGCCAGACACTGACCGCCTGCGCGCGGCCGCTGGCGGCAAGCGCCATCTCCTGTTCGAGAAGCTGGATCTGGCGGTCCCGGTCACGGCCCGCCACCAGGAAAGCGAGGATCAGCCCCACGACAAAGAGAACCGCCACACCCGCCAGCCACACCCAGACCTGGCGCCCGAGACCATCGTTTTCGCTATTCAGCTTGGATAATGCCACGCCCCGCCTCCCATATGTTGACGGAGTATAAACCACTTTGCTCGATGAACGGAACCATGCGTAAGGTCATCCTCGCCGCTGTACTGCTGGGGGCTATGCCGTTCCAGGCCCTGGCAGCGCCCTCGGGCATTTTCGGCAGCAGCGAGACGCGCCACTCCAACATCGGCACCTTCCGCAAGTGGACCGACATGCTGGCACGCAACGCCCGCCCGGCCGCAGCGGACGAAACCTCCGGCCCCGCCCCCGGCGCGGCGGCGCTGGCGAACAGCGGCGCATGCCGCCCGGACTCGCCCGCCGGCTGCGCCCGGCCCTCGTGGTCCGCACTGATGGAAAGCCTCAAAGGCAAGGACCGGGCCACCCAGCTGCGCCTCGTCAACGACACCATGAACCGCGTGCGCTACGTGACCGACCGGGAAAACTGGGGCGTCAACGACTACTGGGCCACAGTGGACCAGTTCCTGGCGCGGGGCGCGGGCGACTGCGAGGACTTCGCCATCGCCAAGTACATGGCACTGAAAGCGGCAGGCGTTCCGCCCGAAGACATGCGCATCGTCGTGCTCCAGGACCTCAACCTCGGCGTGCCCCACGCGGTGCTGGCCGTGCGCGAAGGCAACGGCTGGCTGATCCTCGACAACCAGATCAAGGAAGTGATGCCGGACAAGGCCATCGTCCACTACCGGCCCATCTACTCCATCAACGAACAGAACTGGTGGCTGCACCAGAACGCCGACTGACGCACTCCGCCCGTGAGGGGGTGCGTCGCCTTGCAGGATTGAAGGATTGAAGGATTGAAAGATTGCAGGAGGGGCTTGCCCCTCCTGCACCTCCCTTGAGTTTATCGGGACTCGTTTCCGGTGCGTGCTGGAAACGCGGCCCGATATCTTTTCACATCAAGGGGCCGCGCCTGGCAGAAGCAGAAGAGCCTGCCGGGATGGCCGGGAGGCCCGCATCGACGGGAGAGACAGGCGCGTCCCTGTCAAACAAACACCCGTTCGCACCTCCCTTGACCCACGCACGGCCCGAAAAACGAAAGGGAGGTGCAGGAGGGTCCAAGACCCTCCTGCATAGGGAAAACAAAAAACAAAAGACGCTCCAGAAAACGCTCTCGGTGCGTGGCGGAGCGGCAGGGTGTGTGGTCCCTTCTTTTCTCCCCCGGCTTTCCGTCCTCAGCGGGGCGAGCGTTTGGAGAGGATGCGCTGGAGGGTGCGGCGGTGCATCTTCAGCCGCCGGGCGGTTTCCGAGACGTTGCGGCCGCACAGTTCGTAGACGCGCTGGATGTGTTCCCACCGGACGCGGTCGGCGGACATGGGTTCCTCCGGCGGAGCGGGGCGTTCGCCTTCTTCCGCCAGCAGGGCCTTGACGATGTCGTCCGGGTCGGCGGGTTTGGCGAGGTAGTCGACGGCGCCGGTCTTGACCGCGGCGACGGCGGTGGCGAGGTTGCCGTAGCCGGTGAGGATGATGGCGCGGATGTCCGGGCGCAGCTGGCGCAGGTCGGAGACCACGTCGAGGCCGTTGCCGTCTTCCAGCCGCATGTCGACGACCGCGAAGGCGGGTTTGAGCTGGGCCGCCAGCTTGCGGGCCTCGGCGACGCCGGTGGCCGTGTTCACCGCGAACCCGCGCCGCTCCAGGGTGACCGCCAGGCGCTGCCGGAATGCCGCGTCGTCGTCCACCAGCAAGAGGCTCATGTCGTCCTTGGCAACCGAAGTCATGATTGGGTCTCCTCTGCGCTGAAGGCGTGGCGCGGCCAGCAGACGTCCACCCGCGCGCCCCCTTCGGGACGGTTGGAGAAGGTGAGCGTCGCGCCGGTGCGCTCCAGCAGGGTTGTGGCAATGAAAATGCCGAGGCCGGTTCCGCCCGAGCCGGACTGGGACGGGCCGAGGTAGGGTTCGCCCAGCCGGGGCAGGAGCACGGGATCGAAGCCGTCTCCATCGTCCCGGATCGTCAGGCAGACGACGTCGCGGTCGTCGGTGATCTCCGCCTCCACCCGGCTGCGGGCGTGGCGGACGGCGTTGGACACCAGATTGTTGAGGCCGTGGATCAGCTCGGGCGAGCGGGCGACGGAGACCGGCCGCCGGGCCGGATCGCGGCTGGCGTAGGTGACCGACAGCGTGATGCCCCGCCCCTCGAACGGCTGGAACACCTCCTGCGCCACCGCGTCCAGCGGCAGCTCGGGGAAGGGCTGCTCCGCCTCGGCGCGGCGGGCGATGCCGACGAGGATTTCCCGGCAGCGCGCCGCCTCGTCCCGGAGCAGGCGCACGTCGGAGCCGAAGTCCGGGTCGTTGCCCAGCTGGTCGTCCAGCTCCCGCGCGATGAGGGTGATGGTGCCGAGCGGCCCGCCCAGCTCGTGCGCGGCCGCCGCCGCCAGCGAGCCCAGCGCCGACATCTTCTGCTCCCGCGCCAGCGCCGTCTGGGTGGCGACCAGCGCCAGCTGCCGCCGCCGCCCTTCCGCCGAGACCTGCCAGGCATAGGCGGCGAGGAAGCCCATGCCGAACACCAGCGCCATCCACTGGCCCACCCGGTAGGGGACGGGCAGCGTCAGCGGCTCGCCCGGCCAGGGCAGCGGCAGCGAGGTGAAGGCCAGCACGGTGAGGCACACCGTGGCCAGCAGGAACAGGAACACCGTGTTCCGCAGCGACAGCAGCGTCGAGGAGATGGTGACCGGCACCAGAATGAGCATGGCGAAGGGGTTGGTAAGGCCGCCGGTCAGGTACAGCAGCACGGAAAGCTGGAGCACGTCGAACGCCAGGTGGACCGTCGCCTCCCGCCCGGTGAGGTAGGCCTTGGCCGGGTGCAGCAGCGAGGAGCCGAGGTTGACGGCGACGCTCGCCGCCAGCGCCGCCAGCGTGGGCCATAACGGCAGGGGGTACTGGAGGACCAGCCCGACGATGACGAGGGTGACGAACTGGCCGGCAATGGCGATCCAGCGGATCGTCAGCAGGGTGCGGACCCGCACGCCCGGCAGTCCCAGCACCAGTGGTCCGGTTGCCGTCTCGGTCTGGTCTCGGTCGTGCGTCACAGCTCCGCTATACGCCATCAATGCCTTCTCTCGATATGGGTAACTACAGGAGAACGCTCCGCCATTTCAGTCGTTAAGCCGCCGTTGCGACATTTTGTTCCCCGCGGGCACGGAGAGGCACCCCCGGGCTGTAACGCTTCGACCCGCGGAAGGCGGCCTGCCGCCTCCCGCGCGGCCTTGCCCCGCCGCCCTACTCCGCGGCCTTGGGCGGCGATTTCAGGAGGCGCAGGATCGCACCGGCCCGGCGGTTGCGCTCCGCATAGTCGATGGCCGAATAGCCTGTCACGTGGTCCGTCAGCTCCGGCTTGGCCCCTGCTTCCAGAAGCTGGCGCACCACCGGCGCGTTCAGCGCCTGCACTGCCTTGATGAGCGCCGTCTCGCCCGCGCGGTTGCGGTAGTTGACGTCCGCCTTGAACTCGATGAGCGTCCGCACGCCGTCGGTGAACCCCTGCGAGGCGGCCAGAATGAGCGGCGTGTTGCCGTCCCGGTCTTCAATGTTGGGGTTGGCCCCGCGGGAGAGCAGGTAGTTCACCCACTGGAGGTCGCGCCGCTTCACCACCATGTGGAGCGCGCCGTCGCCCGTGTCGGGGTCGCGGTAGTCGATGATTGCGGCGCCCGGCTCGTTCAGCAGGGTGTTGGCCTTGAACAGGTCCTTGTCCTTCACCGCCTTCATGAACTGGAAGGACGGTCCACCAATTTCCGCCATCGCCGGTGACGAGAGCGCAACCGCTCCCAGCACGGTAGCCGCAACGACCGGAAGCAGTCGCCCCAACATACGCGTCATTTTATCCTCTCCGTGACATCCTGGATTTTATATATCGGGTGGAGAAGGGGCGGTATACCCCTCGATCCATCCCAGTCAGGCAGAACGGGGCCGCCATGGCAGCGAAGCGCACCATTTCCTTTCCCATCATCGTCGCCGCACTGGCGGGGCTGTGCATGGTGGCGGGCATACTGGTCTGGCAGACCTGGCGCGCGGGCCAGCCGGGCGCCGACGGCCGGGTGCCCATCGGCGGGCCGTTCAGCCTGGTCAACCAGGACGGCCAGCCGGTGACCGAGAAGAGCTGGCCGGGCAAGCACCTGCTGGTCTACTTCGGCTACACCTACTGCCCGGACGTGTGCCCCGGCGACCTGCAGAACCTGTCGCTGGCGCTGACCACGCTGGAGGAGCAGAACCCGAAGGCGGCGGCGGCCATCCAGCCGCTGTTCATCACCATCGACCCGGAGCGGGACACCGTGGCCGCCCTCAAGGACTACGTCAGCCTGTTCCACCCCAGGCTGGTGGGCCTCACCGGCACGCCCGGTCAGATCGAGGCAGCCAAGCAGGCCTACCGGGTGTATGCGGTCAAGCGTGAGGACGACGGGTCCAGCGATTACCTGATGGACCACACGGCGCTTATATACCTCATCAGCCCCGAGGGGGCATACGAGGCTCACTTTACCTCCAACACGCCGCCGGCGGAGATCGCCCGGCGGCTGGGCGAACTGGCCGGATGACCGAACAAAGTCCCTTCTGGAAGCGCAAGCGCCTTGAGGACATGTCCACCGAGGAGTGGGAGTCCCTCTGCGACGGCTGCGCCAAATGCTGCCTGCACAAGCTGGAGTACGAGGACACCGGCGAGATCGCCCACACCAACGTGGCCTGCCGCCTCCTCGACCTGGACACCGGCCGGTGCAGCAACTACGCCCAGCGCAAGCGGCTGGTGCCGGACTGCCTCAAGCTGACCCCGCGGGACGTGCGGCGGCTTCCGTGGCTGCCGCGGACCTGCGCCTACCGGCTGGTGGCGCGGGGCGAGGATCTGCCGCCGTGGCATCCGCTGGTGACGGGCGACCCGCTCTCCACGGTGAAAAGCGGCGCGTCGGTGTGCGGCTGGACCGTCTCCGAACGGTTCGCCGGGCCGCTTGAGGACCATATCCTCGACGAGGAACCGTGACCGTCGAACGCCGCGAACTCACCGTCGCCGGGCGCACCATCCCGCTGGAGATCCACCGGGTGCCGCGCGCCCGCCGCATCATCCTCACCTCCCTGCCCCACAAGGGCGTGTTCCGCCTCAGCCTGCCCAAGCGGGTCTCGCTGGCCCGGGGCATGGCGTTCGTCGACGAGCGCCACGACTGGATCGCCGAGGCGCTGGCCCGCTGGCCCGCCGTCCAGACGGTGGGCCACGGCAGCCGCATCCCCTTCGACGGGGAGGAGCTGGTGGTGGAATGGGAGGAAAAGGCGGGCCGGCGCGCGGTGCGCGTGGGCAACAGGCTGATCGTCGGCGGGCCGGAGGCGCATGTGCCGGTGCGCGTCGCCCGCTTCCTCAAGGACGCGGCGCTGAAGGACCTGACCGAGCGCACCCTCGCGCTGGCGGCCCGGCACCAGCTCACGGTGGCGGACGTCTCCATCGGCGACCCCGGCGCGCGCTGGGGCAGCTGTTCGTGGCAGAAGAAGATCCGCTTTTCCTGGCGGCTGATCTGCGCGCCCGCGTTCGTGCGCCAGTATGTGGTGGCGCACGAGGTCGCCCACCTGCGCCACATGGACCACAGCGCCGCGTTCTGGGCCTTCAACGCCGAGCTCTACGGCGGCCCGGTCGCCCCGGCGCGCGCCTGGCTGCGCGCGCACGGCAGTTCGCTACATCGGATTGGCGTTTGAGGCGGCGCTGGCCGCACCGGCGGTCGCCGCGCGGCCGGCCCGGGTGTTGTCCTCCAGCACGCTCCTGAGCCAGGCGTCGTCGAGGCGCGGCGCGGCCTGCTGCGGCGCCGGGGCCGAGGCCGCGACCGGAGCGGATGCGGCGCTCGCGTCGGATGTCTGCTGGCCCGGCGCCTGGGGCTCGTTCCGGGGCGCTTCCGCCACCGCGCCGTCGGGCGCCGGAACCGGCGTGCCGTCCGGCAGGGTGTAGCCCTCCTCGCCCGGCGAGGCGATCAGCTCGCCCGCCTCCACGAGACCGTAGGCTTCCGCATCGGGCTCGCCCCCGTCGACGCCGGAGGCGTCCACGAACAGCGGCTGCACCGGCAGGCCTTCCGTCGCCTCGCGCATGAACGCCGCCCACACCTTTGCCGGTGCCGCGCCGCCCGCCATGCCGCGCACGGCCTTGTTGTCGTCGCGGCCCAGCCACACGCCCGCCGTCAGGTCCGCCGTGAAGCCGAGGAACCAGCCGTCGCGGTTGGACTGGGTGGTGCCGGTCTTGCCCGCCGCCGGGCGGCCGATGTCGGCGCGGCGGGCCGTGCCGGTCTGCACCGCCGCCTGGAGCAGGCGGGTCATGTTGGCGGCCACCTCGGGCGAGACCAGCTCGCGCGGGGCCTCGGGCTGGTACTGGTAGAGCACCTTGCCCTTCATGGTCTTGACCGTGCGGATGCCGTAGGGGCGCACCTCGACACCGCCGCGCGCCACGGCGGCAAAAGCGGTGGTCAGGTCGATCACCCGCACCTCCGACGTGCCCAGCGCCATGGCGGGGGTGGTGGCGACGGGCGTGGTGATGCCGAAGCGGCGGGCCATGGAGGCCACCCGGTCGAAGCCCACCTCGTCGGCGATGCGCACCGCCACGGTGTTGAGCGACTGGGCGAAGGCCTGCTCCACCGTCACCGGCCCCCTGAAGGTGCGGGTGCTGTTGGAGGGGGACCAGCCGTTGATGGTGACGGGCTCGTCCATGTAGACGTCCGTGGGGCGCACGCCCGCCTCCAGCGCCGCCAGGTAGACGAACAGCTTGAACGCCGAGCCCGGCTGACGGCGGGCCACGGTCGCCCGGTTGTAGGTGCTCGACACATAGTCGCGGCCGCCCACCATGGCCCGCACCGCGCCGTCGTGGCCGAGCGCCACCAGCGCGCCCTGCACGCCCTCGGGCGCGTTCTCCGCCAGCGCCCGCTCCGCCGCGCGCTGGGCCTTGGGGTCGAGCGTGGTCTCGATCTCCAGCGGCTCCACGGTCTCGTCGGTGAGGGTGTCGAGCTGCTCCAGCACCCAGTCGGTGAAGTAGCGCACGTTGTTCTCGCGCGGCTGGCGGGCGAAGCGCACCGCGGCCAGATCAATCCGCTCCGCCGCGGCGGGGGTGATGTCGCCGTTGTCCACCATCGCCGCCACCACGATGCGGGCGCGCTCCCGCGCCCTCTCGGGGTCGGACGAAGGCGCGTAGCGCGTCGGGGCCTTGACCAGACCGGCGATGATGGACGCCTCCGTCAGGCTGAGGCTGCGGGCCGAATGACCGAAGAACTTGCGCGAGGCCGCATCGACGCCATAGGCGCCGCCGCCGAAGTAGACCCGGTTCAGGTAAAGCTCCAGGATCTGGTCCTTGCTGAAGCGCGACTCCATCGCCAGCGCCAGCACCAGTTCGCGCACCTTGCGGGCGTAGGAGCGCTCGTTGGTGAGGAACAGGTTCTTGACCACCTGCTGGGTGATGGTGGAGCCGCCCTGCACGCTGCGCCCGGCCTGAAGGTTGCGCACCATGGCGCGGACAATGCCCTCGGGGTCGATGCCCACGTGGCGGTAGAACTTGCGGTCCTCGATCGCGACCATGGCGGTCTTGATGGTGTCCGGCAGCTGGCTGGAGGTGAGCCACTCGCCATAGGACGGGCCGATGGTGACGATGGTGGAGCCATCCATGGCCTTGATGACGATCATCTGGCCGCGCGGCTGGGTCTTCAGCGCCTCGAAGCTGGGCAGCGACTGCACGGCGATGCCGACGGCCGCCCCGAGCCCGATCGCGGCAAGCAGCACGATACCGCACACGACAGCCAGGGCGGTTTTCAGGAAACCCCGGCCCTTGCGGCGCTGCGCCGACGGTCCGCGCCCGGAGGCGCGCTGGGAGTCGTTATTTCTGGTCATGCGGCACAATCGCTACCGTGCATTCGCGCTGTCGGCAAGTTGAGCATCGTCATCCCCGGCCCGATCCCGGCACCGCCTCAAGTCCGGCACCGCCCCAAGTCCGGCCCGCCATCTCATGGTGCTGCTGAACCGGCCATGAATTGGATTGCCGGGGCACGTAACGCCTTGAATTGGTCAAAATGAAGGCGGTCGCCCGGGGGTGCGTCGCCCACCCCTTCCCCATAACCGACCGTTCGGTTATGATGATCTGTGAGTTCCGTGGCCGACCGTTCGGGTCAGGCCAGAAAGGCTTCAGGGGGGAGAAGCAGATGGCGCGGCCAATCGTCAAGGACGCCGCCGCCCGCGATACCAGCATCGTGGACGGCCTGATCCGGGTTTTCAAACACAAGGGCTACGACGGCGCCTCGCTGTCCGATCTGGCGGCAGCAACCGGCATCGCCAAGGCCAGCCTCTACCACCGCTATCCGGGCGGCAAGCCCGAACTGGGCCGCACCGCGCTGGCCGAGGCCGGGCGGCGCTTCGCCAGCCTGATCCTCAAGCCCCTCCAAACCGACGCCTCCGCGCACGAACGCCTCGTCGCCATGCTGGACGGCGTCGCCGCCTTCTACGGCACCGAGTCGCCCGCCTGCCTGATGAACACCCTGACGCTGGGCGACGCCCTGCCCCTGTTCGGCCGGGACATCCGCAACACCCACAACGCCTGGCAAAAGCTCATCGCCCGCGCGCTGGAAGAACTGGGCCGCCCCGAGGCGGAGGCCATGGACGAAGCCGATGACATCATCGCCCGCATCCAGGGCGCCCTCGTCCTCTGCCGCCTCAGCGACCGCACCGGCAGCCTCGCCGCCATGCTGGACCGCATCCGCCGCCAGCTGGGGCTCGCGGCGGCGTAAGGGGGGGCAAGGTACCTGCAGGGGGAACCTGTTCCCCCTGCGCCCCCCTGTTCGTTTTTCGGGCCGTGTTTCCCGCGCCCTCCCGAAACGCGGCCAAAGGAAAAGGGCCGCGCCCTTCCTGAAGGACACGGCCCTTTGATCGAACGGGAGGTTGCCCGGAGGGTCCGCGACCCTCCTGCAAGACGCAAAATCAGACGTCCAGGTTCGCCACGGTCAGCGCGTTGTCCTGGATGAACTCGCGGCGCGGCTCCACCACGTCGCCCATCAGCTTGGTGAACATCTCGTCCGCCGCGTTGGCATCGTCGATCTTCACCTGGAGCATGGAGCGGTTGGCCGGGTCGAGCGTGGTCTCCCACAGCTGTTCCGGGTTCATCTCGCCCAGACCCTTGTAGCGCTGGATGGCGAGGCCCTTGCGGCCCACCGCCATGACGCGGTTGAGCAGGTCGGTCGGGCGGCGGATGGTGGCGTCGCCCAGCATGGCGGGCTGGACGTAGCTCTCCGCCTCCTCCTGCGCCGCCGCGTGCAGCTTGCGGGATTCGGCCGAGATGAGCAGGCCCCGGTCGATGACGTAGTGATCGGCCACGCCCCGCGATGTGCGGATGAAATGGTAGCCGCCGCCGTGGGCCGCCTCGCCGGTCCACTCCGCCTCATCCCAGGCGTTGAGACGCTCGGCCACCTTGCGGGCCTGCGCCGCCTGCTGTTCGGTGTTGCCCGCCAGCGCCGGGTCGAGACCGCCGGTCAGCGCCAGCTCCTCGACCAGAAGCAGGTTGTAGCGGGTCGGCACATAGTCCAGCAGCGTGCGGATGCGGCGGGCATGCTGCACCAGATGGCGCAGGTCCTCGCCGCCGCGCTGGCCGTTTGCGGTCACCAGCACCGCGTCCTGAAGGCCGGCGTCCACCAGATAGTTGTCCAGCGCCGCGTTGTCCTTCAGGTACACCTCGGAGCGGCCCTTGGTCACCTTGTAGAGCGGCGGCTGGGCAATGTAGAGGTGGCCCGCCTCGATCAGCTCGCGCATCTGGCGGTAGAAGAAGGTGAGCAGCAGGGTGCGGATGTGCGCGCCGTCCACGTCCGCGTCGGTCATGATGACGACCTTGTGGTAGCGCAGCTTGGAGAGGTCGAAGTCCTCCCGCCCGATGCCGGTGCCGAGCGCCGAGATCATCGTGCCGATTTCCTTCGACGACAGCATCTTGTCGAACCGCGCCCGCTCCACGTTCAGGATCTTGCCGCGCAGCGGCAGAATGGCCTGGAAGGTGCGGTTGCGGCCCTGCTTGGCCGAGCCGCCGGCGGAGTCACCCTCCACCAGGAACAGCTCGGACTTGGCCGGGTCGCGCTCCTGGCAGTCCGCCAGCTTGCCGGGCAGCGAGGCGACATCCAGCGCGCCCTTGCGCCGGGTCAGCTCGCGCGCCTTGCGGGCGGCCTCGCGGGCGACGGCCGCATCGACGATCTTCTGAACGACGGTGCGGGCAAGCGCCGGGTTTTCCTCAAGCCACTCGGCGAGCTTCTCCGACAGCAGGCTCTCCACCGGCGCGCGCACCTCGGAGGAGACCAGCTTGTCCTTGGTCTGGCTGGAGAACTTGGGGTCCGGCACCTTGACCGAGACAATGGCGGTGAGACCCTCGCGCATGTCCTCGCCCGAGAGGTCCACCTTCTCGCGCTTCATCAGGCCGGAGGAGTCGGCGTAGCTGTTCAGCGTGCGGGTGAGCGCCGCGCGGAACGCCGCCAGGTGGGTGCCGCCATCCCGCTGCGGGATGTTGTTGGTGAAGCACATCACCTGCTCGTAGTAGCTGTCGTTCCACTGGAGCGCGATGTCCACACCGATGCCGTCCCGCTCGCCGCGAATGGCGATGGGGTTCGGCAGCAGCGCCTGCTTGGCCCGGTCGATGTACTTCACGAAGGCCTGAATGCCGCCCTCGTAATGCAGCATGATCGTCTTGGGCTCGGCGTGGCGGTCGTCGGTGACGTAAATGCGCACGCCCGAGTTGAGGAACGCCAGCTCGCGGAAGCGGTGCTCCAGCCGGGCGAAGTCGAACTCCGTGACCTTGAAGGTGGCCGGCGAGGGCAGGAACGTCACCTCGGTGCCGCGCCGCTCGCGGCCCTGCTCGTCCACGCCCGCATCACCCACCACGGCCAGCGGCGCCTCCGGCTCGCCGTGACGGAAGCGCATGAAATGCTCCTTGCCGTCACGCCAGATCCGCAGCTCCAGCCACTCGGAGAGCGCGTTCACCACCGAGACGCCCACGCCGTGCAGACCGCCCGAGACCTTGTAGCTGTTCTGGTCGAACTTGCCGCCCGCGTGCAGCTGGGTCATGATGACCTCGGCCGCCGAGACGCCCTCCTCCGGGTGGATGTCCGTCGGAATGCCGCGGCCGTTGTCGCGCACCGTGACCGAGCCGTCCGGGTTGAGGATCACGTCGATCCGGTCGCACCAGCCCGCCAGGGCCTCGTCGATGGCGTTGTCCGTCACCTCGAAGACCATGTGATGCAGGCCCGAGCCGTCCTCGGTATCGCCGATGTACATGCCCGGCCGCTTGCGAACGGCATCCAGGCCTTTCAGAACCTTGATGGATTCCGCGCCATAGCTGTCGTTCGACGGCAGCGTCTCATCAGTCACGATGCTTCCTCGTACTAGAATGCAAGCCGGGTGGGTTTACCGGCTTCAATGGTCCAGAGCTGTGCACGCCCCTTGAGCCCGACGAATACGTCGGCGTCGGTTCCGGTCATCCACGCCTGCACACCCATGCTCATCAATATGTCAAATAGCCCGCCACGACGCCCCGCGTCCAGATGTGCCGCGACTTCATCCAATAAAAGAAGGGGCCAGCGCCCTGTCAGTTCTGCCACAAGCCGTGTCTGGGCCAAGACCAAACCGATCAGCAGTGCTTTTTGCTCGCCGGTTGAGCATCTTCCGGCCGGCATCGCCTTGGCCGCATGCGTCACCACCAGATCGGTGCGGTGAATGCCGCAACCCGCCCGGCCGGAAAGCTGGTCCGCCGCCCGCCGCTGGGCCAGCGCCTCGGCCAGCCATTCCTCCACATCGAGCGCCTTGGCGGTGTCGAGACGGGCCTCCACCTCGCCCTCCAGCGCCAGCACCGCCTTGGGGAACGGGTCCTGCCCGTCCACCGCGATCAGCCGCTGCAACGCCCCCAGCGCATCGCGCCGCGCCGCCGCCGCCGCCACGCCATGCTCGGCCATCTTGCGCTCCAAGGCCGACAGCCACGCCGGGTCCGCCCGCCCCTCCGCCAGCAGACGCCCGCGCTCGCGCATCGCCGCCTCATAGCGCGCCACATGGCCCGCATGGTCCGGGTACAGCGCCAGCACCATCCGGTCGAAGAACTTGCGGCGGTTGGAGGCCCCCTCGACAAACAGCCGGTCCATCGCCGGCGTCAGCCACAGCACGTTGACCACCGACAGCAGATCCGCATTGGTGGCCGGCGTGCCGTCGATCCGCAGCTGGCGGCGGTCCCGCGCCTCGGCCGTGGTGCCCGTGCCCACATCCGTCTGGCCATGGCGGCCCGCCAGCCGGGCCGCAACCGCCCAGCCGGGCGCATCCCCCTCCCGCTCCATCTCACGATAGGTGGCGCCGCGCAGCCCGCGCCCCGGCGACAACAGCGACACCGCCTCCAGAATGTTGGTCTTGCCCGCCCCGTTCGGCCCGGCCAGCACCACAGGCTCCGGCCCCGTCTCGAGGCTGGCCTCGGCATAGGACCGGAAACGGGTCAGCAGCAGCCGCGATACCCAGGTGGCGGAAGGAGCAGTCATGATGACATGCTCTCTAGCCGCCCGGCCGCCACGCGGCAAGGACGGGGGGTGGCACCGGGGGTTTTGCGCGGAGTTTGGAGTGGACGTCTGAGTGGAAAGGGGGTCTGTGACCCCCTTTCGATCCCCCCTTCGTTTGTCGGGACGCACCCGGTCACGGCCGCACGGCCCTTCTCTGCAATCGGGAGGGCTTCAATCGGCCGCACGCGGCCGCAGCCACAGCGCAAGCCGGAGAAACGCACCGCACCTGCTCCGTGAAATCATGCAGCAAACAAGCCCGCTGAACGCGGCACGGGGAAAGGCTGTCGGCGGAGACCGGGTGCGGCCCTGTTTCAAAAATCGGGAAACGGAAAGGGCCGCGCCCTTTGTGCAAGGACACGGCCCTTTGAGACGAAGGGGGTGCAGGGGGTCAAGACCCCCTGCAAGAAAACCCTTTAAACGATAGAAGTTTGCACGCCCCCGAACTCACACCCGCATCGGCATCAGCACGAAGATGGCGGGCGAGTCCGCGGCTTCGCGGATGAGCGTCGGCGAGGCGGCGTCGGCCAGGTGCACCTCGACGGTTTCGGTTTCGATCTGGCTGAGGATGTCCAGCAGGTAGCGGGAGTTGAAGCCCACTTCCAGCGGGCCGGCGCTGTATTCGGCCGAGATTTCCTCCGCTGCCGTGCCGGCCTCGGGCGAGGTGACGGAGAGGGTTACCTTGTTGGTGTCGAGGCTCAGCTTCACGGCCCGGGTCTTTTCGGTGGCGATGGTGGAGACGCGGTCCACGCCCGCCGCCAGTTCCTTGGCGTTGATGCGCAGCAGGCGGTCGTTCGCCGTCGGGATGACGCGGCTGTAGTCCGGGAAGGTGCCGTCGATCAGCTTGGAGGTGAGCACCGCGCTGTCGAAGGCGAAGCGGATCTTGGACTGGGACAGGGTGACGCGCACGTCCCCGTCCATTTCGTCGAGCAGCTTGCGGATTTCCGCCACCGCCTTGCGGGGGATGATCACGTCCGGCATGCCGTCCGCGCCTTCCGGCCGCTCGATGGCGACGCGGGCGAGGCGGTGGCCGTCGGTGGCGACGGCGCGCAGCGCGGGCTTCGCCTCATCCGTCACGTGCATGAAGATGCCGTTCAGGTAGTAGCGGGTCTCTTCGGTGGAAATGGCGAAGCGGGTGCGGTCGATGGTCTGCCGCAGCGTCGCCGCCGGAATGGTGAAGCCGAACGGCAGGTCGCCTTCGGAGAAGATGGGGAAGTCGTCGCGCGGCAGCGTCGCCAGCTGGAAGCGCGAGCGCCCGGCCGCAACCGACAGGCGGCCATCGGCCAGCGTCAGCTCGATCTGCGAGCCGTCCGGCAGCTTGCGGACGATGTCGAAGATGGTGTGGGCCGACACCGTGGTCGCGCCGCGCTGCACCGTGGTGGCCGGCACCATCTCGACCACCTGCAGGTCGAGGTCTGTCGCCATCAGGCGCAGGCCGTCGTCCTCGGCTTCGATCAGCACATTCGACAGAATGGGAATGGTGTTACGGCGTTCAACCACCGACTGAACGTGGGCGAGAGCCTTCAAAACTGCCGCCCGTTCGACCGTTACTCTCATCGATCCCTCATTCTGCGAAGCCGATTTTTACGGCCCGGTTCCTATACCGACACAGCATATCGGAGGCCCTGCCAGCAGACACCCTAAATATAGGATTTGCCCCCCATAAAGCTGTGGATATTTCTACCGAAACGGCGTTTTGGTCAAGCGTTTGCGCGCATGAGCCCCTATTCGGCGAGGGTTTCCAGCACCGTCTCGGGCGGGCGTCCCACCCGGGCCTTGCCGTTGCCGATGGCGACCGGCCGCTCGATCAGCCGGGGCGTCCCGGCCATGGCGGCGAGCAGCGTCGCGTCGCTCGCCCCCTTCAGCGCCGCCGCCTCCGGCTCCTTCCAGCGCACCAGCGATTGCACGCCCCCCGGCAGCAGGGCCGCGACGGCCTTCAGCTCCTCAAGGCTCGGCGCGTCCTCGAGGTAGAGCCGCAGCACCGGCTCCACACCCTTCTCCTGAAGAAAACCGAGCGCCTTGCGGGACGTGCTGCAGCGGGGGTTGTGCCAAAGGGTAATGCTCATGCCATCTCCAATGCCACCTCGAAGGCGGCGGTCGTCTTCGCCTTCACCTCGTCCACCGTGACGCCGGGGGCCAGTTCGATCAGCTGGAACCGCTGCCCCTTGGCGGGCCGGTTGAACACGGCGATGTCTGTAATCAGCATATCAACGACGTCAACTCCGGTCAGCGGCAGCTCGCACCGGGGCTTGAACTTGGGCGAGCCGTCCCTGGCGGTGTGCTCCATGACGACAACCACCCGCTTCGCGCCCGCCACCAGGTCCATGGCGCCGCCCATGCCCTTCACCAGCTTGCCGGGCACCATCCAGTTGGCAAGGTCGCCGCCCTCGCTCACTTCCATCGCCCCGAGGATGGTGAGGTCCACGTGGCCGCCGCGGATCATGGCGAAGCTGTCGGCGGAGGAGAAATAGCTGCTGTAGGGCAGCTCGGTGATGGTCTGCTTGCCGGCGTTGATGAGGTCCGGGTCTTCCTCGCCCTCGTAGGGGAAGGGCCCCATGCCCAGCATGCCGTTCTCCGACTGGAGTACCACGTGCATGCCCTCGGGGATGTAGTTGGCCACCAGCGTCGGAATGCCGATGCCCAGGTTGACGTAGAAACCGTCCTTCAGTTCCCGGGCGGCGCGGGCCGCCAGTTCATCACGTGTCCAGGCCATGTTACGCCACCTCCCGCTTGCGAACCGTGCGCTGCTCGATGCGCTTCTCGAAATGCGTGCCCTTGACGATGCGCTGGACGAAAATGCCAGGCGTGTGGATGTGGTCCGGGTCCAGGCTGCCGACGGGCACCAGCTCCTCCACCTCGACAACCGTCACCTTGCCCGCCATCGCCATCATGGGGTTGAAGTTGCGGGCGGTCTTGCGGAACACCAGGTTGCCTTCCGTATCCGCCTTCCACGCCTTGATGATGGCCAGATCCGCCGTCAGGCCGGTCTCCATCACATAGTGGCGGCCGTTGAACTCCCGCGTCTCCTTGCCTTCGGCCACGATCGTCCCGTAACCGGTGGCGGTGTAGAAGGCGGGAATGCCCGCGCCGCCGGCGCGGATGCGCTCGGCCAGCGTGCCCTGCGGGTTGAACTCCAGCTCCAGCTCGCCCGAGAGGTACTGGCGCTCGAACTCCTTGTTCTCGCCCACATAGGACGAGATCATCTTCCGGATCTGGCGGGTCTTGAGCAGCAGGCCAAGGCCGAAGTCATCGACGCCGCAGTTGTTGGAGATGACCGTCAGATTCTTCACGCCACTGTCGCGCAGGGCGGCGATGAGGTGCTCTGGAATGCCGCACAGACCGAAGCCGCCGGACATGATGGTCATGCCGTCGAACAACAGCCCGTCGAGGGCCGCGGCCGCGTCAGAGTAGACTTTACTCATTATTCCCCCTCCTCTATCGGGATTGGAATAGCTGGAAGCGCGGAAATTCGGACGGCGAATGCAACACAATCCCGAACCGCGATTCAACTTTTTTTGCCGCTCTTGGGAAGCTCCGGGCCATATGCTCCGTTCTCGTGGTCTTTTTACATCAGTTAGCGCGCGCCTGGCGGCCGTCACGCTCGCGGTGATGATGCCTGGGACCCCGGCAGCGGCGGCCCCGAAGGCGATCGGCGCCTATGGGGACTGGGGCGCCTTCCGCGAGGAGGGAAGTGCCCCGCGCTGCTACATCGTCAGCCCGCCCGCCTCGATCAGGACCAGCGCCGGCGGCAGCATCCGGCGCGGGGCGGCGGCGCTGAGCGTCGGCATCTGGCCGGACCGGGGCATCGACGGACAGGTCTATGTGGAAACCGGCTTTCCCATCGACGCGGGCGCGCCCGTCACCTTGAAGGCGGGGTCGCGCAGCTTCACCCTGCTGCCGCAGGGAGAGTCGGCCTGGGCGGAGAACGCGGGGGCGGACGCGGCCATCATCACCGCCCTGCGCGGCGGCAGCGCGGTGGAGGTGGTCGCCACCTCCCGGCGCGGCACGCAGGTGACGGACCGCTACGCGCTGAAGGGCTTCTCCGCCGCGCTCGAGGCCGCGCGAAACGCCTGCCGGGGCAAAAGCAGCGCCAAAAGCGGCAGCTGACACTGGTGAATCGGAGGGAAATCGCGTAAATCAGCGGCTTCAGCCCCCCATGACACGGACAAGAGTTTAAGCCCATGCAGATTCCCGGCAACATCGACCCTGTGGTGACCCCGCGTGCGCCCGTTCAGCGCGCCGACGGCCGCCGGGACGTGCTCGGCCTCGACCGGGACGAACTCAAGGCCGCGCTCATCGCGGTGGGCGTGCCCGAAAATCAGGCCCGGATGCGCGCCAGCCAGGTCTGGCACTGGGTCTACCACCGGGGCGTGACCGACTTCGCCGCCATGGCCAACATCGCCAAGGACACCCGGGCGCTGCTGGAGGAACACTTCGTGGTGAGCCGCCCGGAGGTGGTGACGGCCCAGGTCTCCAGCGACGGCACCCGCAAGTGGCTGCTGCGCGCGCCGGACGGCAACGAGTTCGAGATGGTGTTCATTCCCGACGCCGACCGGGGCACGCTCTGCGTCTCCAGCCAGGTGGGCTGCACCCTCAACTGCCGCTTCTGCTACACCGGCACCATGAAGCTGGTGCGCAACCTGACGCCGGGCGAGATCGTCGGCCAGGTGATGCTCGCCCGCGACGCGCTGGGCGAATGGCCCTCGGCGCAGGACGGCCGCCTGCTCACCAACATCGTGATGATGGGCATGGGCGAGCCGCTCTACAACTTCGACAATGTGAAGAAGGCGCTCAACATCATCATGGACGAGGCGGGCATCCAGCTCTCCCGCCGCCGCATCACCCTGTCCACCAGCGGCGTCGTCCCCATGATGGCCCGCGCCGGCGAGGAGATCGGCGTGAACCTGGCCGTCTCCCTCCATGCCGTCACCAAGGAGGTGCGGGACGAAATCGTGCCGCTCAACCGCAAGTACGGCATCGAGCAGCTGCTGGAAGCCTGCGCCGCCTACCCGGGCGCGAACAACGCCCGCCGCATCACCTTCGAATACGTGATGCTGAAGGACAAGAACGACCGGGACGAGGACGCCCACGAACTGGTCCGCCTGCTGCGCAAGTACAGGATCCCGGCCAAGGTGAACCTCATTCCGTTCAACCCCTGGCCCGGCTCGCCCTACGAATGCTCGGACTGGGACCGGATCGAACGCTTCTCCGACATCGTGTTCCGCGCCGGCATCTCCGCCCCCATCCGCACCCCGCGCGGACGCGACATCATGGCCGCCTGCGGCCAGCTGAAGTCCGAAAGCCAGAAGATCAGCCGCGCCGAGCTGGACCGCATCGCCGCCGAGAAGCAGGCGCAGATCATGGAAGAAACCGTTAATTGAAAGAATGGGTTGTTTGAATGCAGGAGGGTCTATAACCCTCCTGCACCTCCCATTCCTTTTTCCGGACGTGTTTCCCGCGCCGTCTGGAAACGCACCTGCTGCTCACATCCCTTTTATCCAGCTTGCACTTTGGCTAGGGCCATGCACGGCCCTTTGAAACTAAAGGGAGGTGCAGGAGGGTCCGCGACCCTCCTGCGAAAGAAAAAGGAAAAATCTGCAAGATTAATATCTTGCAAGACCAAACGGTGAGCTAAGCTGACGGCCGTGAAGCGCATTCTCATCATTGCCAACCCCACGGCAGGTCAGGGCCTTGCACCCGCCCACCGCATGGCGGAGCTTCTCGCCCGCTACGGCGCGCAGGCTGACATTGCGCCCACCGAATACGCCGGGCATGCCAGGGAAATCGCCCTGCAGGCGGCCCTGTCCCATACGGCCGATATCGTTGTCGCAGCAGGCGGCGATGGCACCTGCGGCGAAGTAATGACCGGGCTGATCGGCTCGCCTGTTCCCTTCGCGGTGTTACCCGCAGGCACGGCCAATGTAACCGCACTGTCGCTTGGTCTTCCCCGGGACGCCGACGCCCTGGCCCGGTATATTCTGAACGGCCCTGTCGTTCCATTCCGTCCAGCCCTTGCCAACGGCACACCATTCCTGTGCGTGGCAAGCGTTGGCTTTGATGCCGAAGCGGTGCACCGCGTCAGCCTTTCCCTGAAGCGTCGAATGGGCAAGCTTGCCTACGCCGCGGCTGGACTCTCCGCCTTCGCCGCGCCGCCGCCCCGCTTCGAGGTTCACGCCAACGGCCGCCACTTCGAGGTGACGCAGATGATCGTCTCCCGCGTGCCCTTCTATGCCGGCCGCTACCGTCTGTTCCCCAACGCCCGCCCGTTCGCCAACGAGCTGAACGTGCTGGTAGTACGCCAGGGCGGACGCGCCCGCCTGCTCCACTTCGCCGTGATGGCCGCCCTTGGCCGCCACACCGGTATGCGCCATGTGGTGCGCATTTCCTGCGAACAGGTCCACGCCACTGCCGCCACGCCCGTCGCCGCACAGGTGGACGGCGATGCCTTCGGCACCACGCCCGTCACCTTCTCGCTGTCACCGGAACACGTGCTGCTAAAGCACTGGGCTTGATGTAAAAGAGATTTCACTTGTGGTTTCTTTTCGCAGGAGGGTCTCGGACCCTCCTGCACCTCCCATTCATTTCAGGGACGCACCCGGTCAGACGGTTCCGCCTGTCCGGCAAGCGCCTGAAACGCAGCTGGGAGAACGAACGGGGTGCAGGGGTCCAGGACCCCTGCAAAAAAGAAACAAATCCCTGTCAGAACACAGGAATTCCCGACCTTACTCATCCCCCCGGGTGCGCAGCCAGCCGGTGATGGAATAGCGCCGGGCCGGGGCGAAGGGTGCGACCGTGCTCACCGAGTGGGGGGTTGGCACCCGGAAGATGTTGAGCACGTTGAAGGCGGGCACGAGGCCGCGCGTCACCGCGCCGGAGTCGTCGTGGAACAGCAGCAGGCCGCCCCAGTCCGGCCGCCAGGCGGGCGTGAGGTTCAGCACGTAGGCGGCGCGGCGGTGTTTGCCCGGTATTTTGTCGTCGTGGGTGGTCAGGAAGTTTCCGGGGCCGTAGCGGCAGGCCTGGGCGTCGGCGAAGCAGATGTCCGGGTCGTCGCAGAGGCGGCGGCCGATGTCGAGGAAGGGCTCTGACGTCACCAGCGCCCGCACGCTCTCCAGCACCGGCGCGGCCACCGGAGCGGCCCCTGCCTCGATCGCCGGGATATGCTCGAAGGCATAGGCAAAGCCCTGCTGCGCCGCCGCGTGCGCCCGGCCGAGGGCAAAGGCGGTATCGGCGCCGGGCGGGACCGACCAGCTCTCGCCGCCCGCGCCGATGGAGGTGTGCCAGCCCTCCAGCCCCGCCAGCGTGCGGTGGAGGGCCTCCGCATCCTGCCGCGCCAGGATGTTCGGGATCTGCACCCAGCCGTGGGTCTGGAAATGCTCGACCAGTTTTGGCCAGTTGAACGTGCTCCGCAGTTTGAGCCCCAGCGCCGCGTCCATGGAACCTCCAAAACCGTTTACCGCGTCATATGTTCTACTAACCTTGCCTTGGCGCCTTGTCGGCCCTTTATTGGATTTCAGGCTCGGGACCGGAGGCCAGCGCCGGCGGAAGATAGACAGAAAAGATCACGTTGGGGATCGCTCTCCTGCCAAGCTGTGCTAGATTGAAGGTCTGGTTTTTGGAAGTGCTAACAGGAAGGGGTTTTTCATGGGCCCGCTCTCGGCACTGCTGCGTCGGGTTGTTCGCCACGGTGACCTGACGGTGATCGACGCTTCCGGCACGCGCCATCGCTTCGGCGACGGCCAGGGAACGTCCTGCGTCATCCGCCTGACGGACCGGCGCATTCCCTGGGCCATCGCCCTCAACCCCACGCTGGCGACCGGCGAGGGTTACATGGACGGGCGCATCGTTCTGGAGCAGGGCGAGATCCTTGATCTCATCGACCTGTTCACCAGCAACCTGCGCTGGCACCCGGACAACCGGCTCCGCGACCCGCTGAAGCGCACGCCGGGCTGGTGGACCGCCCTCCAGCAATGGAACAACCAGCGCACGGCGAAGAAGAACGTCGCCCACCACTACGATCTCTCCGGCAAGCTGTATGACCTGTTCCTCGACCCGGACCGGCAGTACAGCTGCGCCTACTTCCGCGATCCGGGCAACAGCCTGGAGCAGGCCCAGCTCGACAAGAAGGCCCACATCGCCGCCAAGCTGCTGCTGAACCGGCCCGGCCTTTCGGTGCTGGACATCGGCTGCGGCTGGGGGGGCCTGGCGCTGTATCTGAACCAGGTGGCGAGCGCCCGGGTGATGGGCGTCACACTCTCCGAGGAGCAGCTGGCCGTCGCCCGCCAGCGGGCCGAAGCGGCAGGCGTGTCGGAGGACGTGACCTTCCACCTCCAGGACTATCGCACCATCAACCGGAAGTTCGACCGCATCGTCTCGGTGGGCATGTTCGAGCACGTGGGCAAGCCGTTCTACGAGACCTACTTCCGCAAGGTCGTCGACCTGCTGGAGGACGACGGCGTGATGCTGCTGCACACCATCGGCCGGGCGGACGGGCCGGGCGTCACCGACCCGTGGACCCGCAAGTACATCTTCCCCGGCGGCTACTGCCCCGCGCTGTCGGAGATCATGCCCGCCATCGAGAAGGCCGGGCTATATGTCACCGACATCGAGGTGCTGCGGCTGCACTACATGCACACCCTCCAGCACTGGTACGACCGGGCAAAGGCGCAGAAGCAGGCCATCGTCGCGCTGTATGACGAGCGTTTCTGGCGCATGTGGATGTTTTACCTCGCCGGAGCGCTTTGCGCCTTCCGCCACACCGGGCATGTGGTATTCCAGATCCAGCTTGCCCGGCGGGTGGACTCCGTACCCCTCACCCGCGACTACATGGGACAGGCGGAAGCAAGGCTGCTATCGGCGGAGCCATGGCCAAAGGTCGCGTCAACCGTACCCTAGACACCTCGCGGGAGCCCTCACCCGGCGCCTGGGAGAAGAACCACCAGTTCCTCTCGGAGCAGCAGAGCCGCAACGAACGGCGGCTGTGGCTGGTGATCGGCATCACCGTCGTGATGATGGTGGCCGAGATCGGCGGCGGCTTCCTCTGGGGCTCCATGGCGCTGCTGGCCGACGGCTGGCACATGGCGAGCCACGCCGGCGCGCTGGCCATCTCCGCCATGGGCTATGCCTTCGCCCGCCGCCACGCCCACAATCCGCGCTTCTCGTTCGGCACCGGCAAGGTGGGCGACCTGGCCGCCTTCACCAGCGCGGTGGCGCTGGGGCTGGTGGCGCTGCTGATCGCGGTCGAGTCCGTGGTCCGGCTGATCGAGCCGCGCCCGATCCACTTCGGCGAGGCGATGACCGTGGCCGCCATCGGCCTGGTGGTGAACCTGGTGTGCGCCTGGCTGCTGGGCGGTGATCATGACCACGGGCACGAGCACCACGGGCACGAGCACCACGGCCACGCCCATGGCCATGCCCATGACCACGGGCACGATCACGGCCACGATCACCACGATCATGAGCATGAGCACGACCATGCCCACGATCACGCCGACCACCACAAGGACCACAACATCACCGCCGCCTACGTGCACGTGCTGGCGGACGCCCTCACCTCTGTGCTGGCGATCGGCGCACTCGCCGTCGGCATGTGGGGCGGATGGCAATGGCTGGACCCGGTGATCGGCCTTGTGGGCGCCGCGGTCATCGGCCGCTGGTCGGTCTCGCTGATGCGCACCACCGCCGGCATCCTCCTCGACATGACGCCGGACCCGCAGCTGGTGGAGCGGGCGCGCAAGCTGCTGGAAACCGAGACCGATCACGTCACGGACCTGCACATCTGGCGGGTCGGGCCGGGGCATCTGGCGGCCATGGCGACCATCGTCTCGCAGGCGCCGCAGCCCTCCCACGTCTACCACGCACGGCTGAAGCCGCTCGGCGCCTTGTCGCACGTGACGGTGGAGGTGCACACCTGCGCTTGACGCGGCCCCCCCGCACGGTTACGCCGCGCGTCGAGACTCACGGGAGGCTGTAACAATGGCGCGCGATATCAAGAAAGTGGTTCTCGCCTATTCGGGCGGACTGGACACGTCGATCATCCTGAAGTGGCTGCAGACGGAATACAACGCCGAGGTCGTGACCTTCACGGCCGACCTGGGCCAGGGCGAGGAGCTGGAGCCCGCCCGCAAGAAGGCCGAGATGCTGGGCATCAAGCCGGAGAACATCTTCATCGAGGATCTGCGCGAGGAATTCGTGCGGGACTACGTGTTCCCGATGATGCGCGCCAACGCCCAGTACGAGGGCCTCTACCTGCTGGGCACCTCCATCGCCCGGCCGCTGATCGCCAAGAAGCAGATCGAGATCGCCCGCAAGGTGGGCGCGGATGCGGTCTGCCACGGCGCGACCGGCAAGGGCAACGACCAGGTGCGCTTCGAGCTGGGCTACTATGCCCTTGAGCCCAACATCAAGGTGATCGCCCCGTGGCGCGAGTGGGACCTGACCTCCCGCACCAAGCTGCTGGAGTTCGCCGAGCAGAACCAGATCCCCATCGCCAAGGACAAGCGCGGCGAGGCGCCGTTCTCGGTGGACGCCAATCTGCTGCACACCTCCTCCGAGGGCAAGGTGCTGGAGGATCCGTGGGAGGAAGTGCCCGATTACGTCTACTCCCGCACGGTGAACCCGGAGGACGCGCCGGACAAGCCGACCTACATCACCATCGACTTCGAGAAGGGCGACGCGGTCGCCGTGGACGGCCAGGCCATGAGCCCGGCGACGCTCCTCGCGCACCTCAATGAGCTGGGCCGCGTCAACGGCATCGGCCGCCTCGACCTGGTGGAAAACCGCTTCGTCGGCATGAAGTCGCGCGGCATGTACGAAACGCCGGGCGGCACCATCCTGCTGGCCGCCCATCGCGGCATCGAGCAGATCACCCTCGACCGCGGCGCCGCCCACCTGAAGGACGAGCTGATGCCGCGCTACGCGGAGCTGATCTACAACGGCTTCTGGTTCTCGCCGGAGCGCGAGATGCTCCAGGCCGCCATCGACCACTCGCAGCAGAACGTCACCGGCACCGTGCGCCTGAAGCTCTACAAGGGCTCGGTGAACGTGGTCGGCCGCAAGTCGCCCAAGTCGCTCTACTCCTCGAACATCGTCACCTTCGAGGAAGACGCCGGCGCCTACGACCAGCGCGACGCCGCGGGCTTCATCAAGCTGAACGCCCTGCGCCTGCGCCTGCTGGGCCAGCGCGGTTCGCTGTAAGGGCTGTGTGATCCAGGGAGTTTTTACGGCAGGAGGGGCCCCGTGCGCGGAGGCGCACAAACCATCAGGACCCCTCCTGCACCTCCCATTCGATAAAAAGGGCCGTGTCCTGCATTGAAGGGCGCGGCCCTTTTTTTGACAGGAAGAATAGGGCCGTGCGCGTGATGAAGGGTGCGGCCCGATAAAACGAACGGGAGCGCGAGGGTCCCCGTGCGCGGAGGCGCACAAGCCGTTGAGTCCCTCGCATTCTTTTTCTTTCACACCACCAACGGGCTACGCCGCGCGGGTGCGGAACCAGAGCCAGGCCATGCCGATGAGGCCGAGGAACGGCGCGAACATCCACAGCGTCGCCGTGACCACAGCCTTGAGGAACAGCATGACGATGGCATTCAGGATGAACAGATTGTCGCCCAGCATGAGGTTCCGCAGTTCTTCCCAGACCAGCTTGGCGAAGGGAAACAGGATCAGGCACAGCACGAAATAGCCCATGGTGAGGACGCGCTGTCCAGTCCAGCCGGTGGTGGTGATCGCCTGCCACTGCATCCAGGCCACCAGGGCGAAGAGGGCGGCGCTGATGATGTAGGCGCGCACCAGCCAGGCCGGACGCAGAGCGCCGAAGGTACGCGAGAAAAAGCTCACGGTTACACGCCTCCCGACAGTCTGTCTTCAGCCCGAGGATGCCCTGAGCGCGTTCATTGATCTATTGAAATGACATTATTCCTAGCAAGGATCTGCCGGGACCGAAGCGCGGGAGTCCAGCGGGCATGACTGTGGTTTTTTGCTCGGGTGCGGCAGGCGTGATCTTCGGATATTTACGTCTCCGGCCTGTTGTATCTGTCCAGAAATTTTACAAAAACTTTCCCGTTACGGATCAAAAACGGCTGAAAACTGCTGCTGGCATGGATCTTGCCTGAAAAATAATCTGATAAGATTATTCCGGGGGGCATGCCCATGAAGACTTTGCTTTCAGCCCTGGCGATCGCCACCACCCTGGCCACACCATCGCTGGCGGCACCTGTGATCTCCCTGACTTATGACGCCCATCAGGGGGAGTATAATCAGGCCCTGACCAACCTGGGCTACAGCTTCACCGCCTACGATTACGCCACCTCCGACTGGTCCAGCATCCTGTCCGGCACGGACGTGTTTCTGATCGGCGAAATCTCGAACCTGGAGCTCAACACCAGCGACGCGACCCGCGCGGCCGTGACCAGCTTCGTTCAGAGCGGGGGCACGCTCGTTGTCCATTATCCCATCGGAGCGACCAACGGCACGCTGGCCTTTCTGAACCAGACCTTCGGCCTGTCGCTGTGGCTCGGCTCATACGGTTGCACAGGTCTCAACACCTACTACCTGAACGAGGACGCCGCCGCAGGCACCACGTTCGAAGGCGGCCACGCCTTGCTGCATGATGTCAGCTGCACCGCGTCGGTCAACTCCGACTCCCTGCCCGCTGAAGCGCTCAATCTCTACAGCGACGGCCGCTACACCTCGGTTTTCGCCCTGGGCTTCGGCGAGGGGCAGCTGGTTGTTCTGGGCTGGGATATGTGCGCCAGCTGCGTGTTTCCCCTCTATGCGGTACTGTGGCACGACGTGCTGGACCGGGCGATCCGGTTCAAGGCCAAAAGGGCGGAGGGGGAAGCCCCGGTCAGGGTGCCGGAGGCGGCAACCGTTGGCCTTCTCGGCTTCGGTCTCGCGGGCGTTGCCCTGGCCCGCCGCCGCCGCAAGGCCGCCTGAGCGGCAGCGCCGCCCGACAAATACCCCAAACCGCAAAGGGCGGCCCGCCGGGCCGCCCTTCTTTTTTCACTGGCGCGTTTGCGCCCGTCTCGGGTGCGCCTAGCCCAGGAAGGCGTTATGGATGCCGTCGAACACGAACTGGGCGGCCAGCGCGGCGAGAATGACGCCGAGCAGGCGGCTGATGACGGCGGAGACGGTCTTGCCCATCATCTGGAGCAGCGGACCGGCCGCCAGCAGGCCGACAAAGGTGATGGCGAGGACGCTCGCCAGCGCCGCCAGCACGGCGGCCTGGGCCTCCCAGCTGCCTTCCGCCCGCGTCATCAGCAGCACGATGGAGGCGATGGAGCCCGGCCCGGCCAGCATGGGCATGGCCATGGGGAAGACGGAGATGTCTTCCTCCTCCAGCGGGTGGTGCTTGTCCTCCGCTTCCTTCGCCAGCTTCTCGGCGCGGTTTTCGCGGCGCTCGGTGCGCTTCTCGAACACCATGTCGAGTGCGATCAGGAACAGCAGAATGCCGCCCGCCGTGCGGAAGGCGTCCATGCTGATGCCGAGCGCGCCCAGCAGCGGGTCGCCGACGAAGGCGAAGGCGAGCAGCAGCGCGGCGGCGATGAGCACCGAGCGGATCGCCATGGCGCGCTGGTGCGCCCGCGAGGTGCCCGCGGTCAGGCTCGCGAAGATGGGCACGCACCCCGGCGGGTCGATGGCGACCAGCAGGGTGACGAAGGCCGGAACGAAGATATCGAGGATCACAGTCCCTCCGGGTCCGGCAGGCCTGCCTGACGGCAGGCCGCCACCGTGGCGTTGCGAAGCAGGCAGGCGATGGTCATGGGGCCGACGCCGCCCGGAACCGGGGTCACCGCCCCGGCCACCTGGCTGACCTCGGCATAGTCCACGTCACCCACCACGCGGGTTGCGCCCTCGCCCTTCTCGGGCGCGGGGATGCGGTTGATGCCCACGTCGATGACGACCGCGCCCGGCTTGATCCAGTCGCCCTTTACCATGAGCGGGCGGCCGACCGCCGCCACCACGATGTCCGCCTGGCGGACCACCGCCGGCAGGTCCTTCGTGCGGGAGTGGGCGACGGTGACGGTGCAGTTCTCGGCCAGCAGCAGCTGGGCCATGGGCTTGCCGACGATGTTGGAGCGGCCGATGACGACGGCGCTCTTGCCCGAGAGGTCGCCGAGCACGTCCTTGACAAGCAGGAGGCAGCCGAACGGCGTGCACGGCACCATGGACTTCTGGCCCGTCGCCAGCCGCCCGGCGTTGATGACATGGAAGCCGTCCACATCCTTCGCCGGGTCGATGGCGTTGATGACCGCTTCCTCGGAGATCTGCCTGGGCAAGGGCAGCTGCACCAGGATGCCGTGGACCTTCGGATCGTTGTTGAGCTGCGCGACAAGGGCCAGCAGCTCCTCCTGCGTGGTGGTCTCGGGCAGGCGGTACTCGAAGCTGGCCATGCCCGCCTCGACCGTCTGCTTCGCCTTGGAGCGCACGTAGATTTCCGACGCCGGATCAGCGCCCACCAGCACCACCGCAAGGCCCGGCTGGAGGCCGTGGTCGGCCACAAGCCCCTTCACGACGTCGGCCACGCGGGCACGCAATCCGGCCGCGAACGCCTTGCCATCGATTACCTGTGCCGTCACGACGTACTCCTTTCCAACTCGGCGAACCGGGCCAGAAGGGCCTCCGTGTCGCCTTCAATCAACAGCAGCTTTTCGCGGGCGGTGTCACCGCGCACAATCGAAACGCGGGAGCGGGCCACCTGGAACGCCTTGGCAATCAACGCCACGACCGCCGCATTGGCCGCGCCATCGGCCGGCGGCGCGGACACCTTGACCGCAAGGCGGCATTGCCCCGCCTCGTCCCGGCTTGCGCCGGCCACCGTATCCCGCCCGCCCTTCGGCGTGACCCGCACCGAGACGCGCAGGCCGCCTTCCGATGGTTTGCCGGGGCGGGCCATGATGCGGGCGTCTCCTTACATCAGGATCATTTCGCGCAGCAGGCGGCGCAGGAACTCGATGGCCAGCGCCACCACCAGCGGCGAGAAATCCACACCCCCCAGGTCCGGCAGGATACGCCGCACCGGACGGCACAGCGGATCGACGATCCGGTTCAGCGTGTGCAGAACGGTCCGCACGAACGCGTTGTACGGATTGATGACGTTGAACGCGACCAGCCAGCTCGCCACCGCATTGATGATGATGGCGAACAGCAGCAGCTTCAGGACCGTGTCGATAAGCCAGTAAAGCGCAAGCATTGCGGATTCCCTTGGGGCAGTTCCTTCCGGGGTGTAGCTTGACTATGGCGCCTCGATCAACCCGGCGTTGCGACATTAACAACTTGGTAAGCGTCTCTGTCGCAGGGTAGAGAGTGGAGGACGTGCGTCATGGCGATCAATTTCTTCGGCGGCACATCGAAAACCTTCGGCTGGCAACCCATCCAGCTGGATCTTTCCGTGCTGGCGACGCCGGTCAACACGACCCCGCTGCTCTCCAACCGCGACCTCAAGAACTTCACCGCCCCCGCCGTCGTCGCGCCGTGGGCCGACCCGTCGAAGAGCGGCGAGACCTCCACCGAGGCGCTGGTCCGCAAGGCGCTGGCCAGCAAGAGCCTGTTCGACCGCAACGCGCCCGGCCTGAGCGCCGCCGGAGACAACAAGGATCTCAAGACCCTGTTCAGCCTCTACCAGGCGCTGAACACCCTCACCGCCCTGGCCGAGAAGGGCGCGAGCAAGACCATCTCCGACGCCTACCGCCGCCAGCTCAACGACCGCTTCCAGGCGGGGCTGGCGGAACTCCAGTCCTACCTGCTGACCGCGCCCACCGATCAGGTGAAGATGCTCTACGGCGGCAAGAAGGCCATGCTGGAGACGGTGACCATCCCCAAGGCCGCCCGCACCTACGACGGGCTGGGGCTGGTGGCCGAAACCGCCGCCGGCTCCATCAAGGGGCTGGAGGGCAACGAGAAATTCACCATCACCCTCTCCACCGGCACCCGCTCCGACACCATCACCATCGACCTGTCGGAGATCGAGGGGACCATTTCCGTGAACGCGGTGGTCAACCTCATCAACCGCCAGATCACCTCCAGGGTGATGACCGACTCCAACGGCGACCCCGTCATCAGCAGCAACGGCAAGACCATGCCGCTCTATGACACCCGCGCCGAGGCCTACAAGACCGAGGACGGCAAGTGGGGCATCCGCTTCAACGGCAACTCGGTGGAGACCATCACGCTGGGCGACCCGACGGTCGGCCCGTCGCTCTACGTGGCGACCGGCAACCAGAAGGGCAGCGAGGCCGCCGTCGGCGGGCTGCGGCGCATCGATGACGCGACCGGCACGCTGAAGACGCCCTACTACGGCAACACCGTGGTGGCGGGCATCGACTCGAACGCCACCGCCCTCGCCAAGGCGTCTGGCGCGACCGAGAAAAAGTCCGGCGAGACCGACGCCAAGGACCCCACGGTCAACGCTCCGACCACCGTGCGCAGCACCGCCGTCGACTCGAAGGGGTTCGTCTACGTGGTCGGCACCTCCTCCGGCGACTTCGGCACCCAGAAGAACGACGGCGGCAACGGGCTTTTCCTCACCAAGTACGCGCCGGACGGCTCGATGGTCTACTCCCGGCTCATCGCCGAGGGCGAGACCGAGGGCTATGGCATCGCCATCGACAAGGACGACAATGTGATCGTCGTCGGCAGCACCACCGGCAAGCTGACGGACCGGGACGTGTTCTCCGGCCAGGACAGCTTCGTGCGCCGCTACGGCTCCGACGGCACGCTGCACTTCACCGTGCAGCTGGACGGCGTCTCCGTGGACGCGGCCACCGCCGTGACCACCGACGCCAACGGCGACATCTACATCGCGGGCAACACCCGGGGCCCGGTGGTGAGCGGCCAGACCGCGCAGGGCAGCAGCGATATCTTCGTCGCCAAGATCGACGCCGGGCCGCGCGCGGTGGAGGGCATCCCCAGCCGCGTGCTCTCGGTCACCCAGTTCGGCACCTCCGGCGCGGACACGGTGGCGGACATCGCCATCGGCCCGGACGGCCAGCTTCTGGTCGCGGGCACCGAGAACGGCCAGGCCATCGTCCGCAAGCTGGACACCACGACCCTCGGCCAGCTCGATCAGGTGAACCTGGGCAACGCCACCCTCACCGGCATTGCCGTTGACGAGACCACCGGCGCCATCGCCGTCGTCGGCTCGACGACCACCGGCGCGCTGAACGCAGGCCCCGCCACCGGCGCGTTCGCCGGGGCAACCGACGGCTTCCTCGCCCGGCTGGACAGCGCGCTGACGGCGCAGGGCGTCACCTACCTCGGCACGGCGGGCGTCGACAGGATCAGCGACGTGATCGCCAGCAACGGCGAATTTTATGTGACCGGCACCACCTCGGGCGTGCTGGCGGGCACGGGCAAGAAGGGCTCGACGGATGCCTTTGTCTCGCGCCTCGACGCCGCCACCGGCGCGATCGAGGATACGATCCAGTTCGGCGCGGTGGAGACGGCCACCTCGGGCGTCTCGCTGGTGCTCAACCCCGTCGGCCACTCCAGCACGCTGGAGAAGCTGGGCCTGCGCAGCGGCGTGCTCAACCCGCCGCAGTCGGATGACCTGTTCAGCGCCACCGGCCTGAAGGCGGGCGACCATTTCTACATCTCCGTCGGCTCCACCACCCGCAAGGTGACGGTGCAGCAGGGCGACACGCTGGAGCGGCTGGCGGCCCGCATCCGCTCCGCCTTCCCCAGCGACCTGACGGTGACGGTGAGCAGCCTGTCGAGCGGCTCCAAGCTCCAGTTCAAGAACAAGTCCGGCAAGGAGATCACCTTCTCGGCGGGCGGCGCGGACAACGACGCCCTCGGCAAGCTGGGCCTGGCGCCGGGCAAGCTCTACAGCGCTGATGTGCTGTACGGCATTGACACGCAGGGCAAGGACAGCAAGGGCAAGACCGTCAGCAACGCCCTCAAGCCCGGCGGCAGCTTCGCGCTGGAGCTGGACTCGAGCCTCGCCCTCACCAACGAAAAGGCGTCCGCCTACGTCGCCAAGGTGCTGGCGGACGCGGTCGAGACCATCAAGCGCGCCTACCGCTCGCTCTATTACGACCCCAACAAGATGGCGATGGAGCAGCAGGCCAGGTTCGCCGGCAAGGTGCCGGACTACCTGACCAAGCAGATCGCCTCCTACCAGGACGCGCTGGCCCGCCTGACCGGAGGCTCATGAGCAACCGACGTTCCCTGTTCCGGCTGGCGGCGGCAGCGGCGCTCGGCCTCCTGGCTGCTGCGCCGGTTGCACCCGCCGCCCAGGCCGCCCGCCGGACGGACGACGGGCTGGCCTACAATTTCGTGCGCTTCGAGCCGATCATCGTCACCCTGTTCGACAGCAACCGGGTGACCGGCCTGATGTCGGTGACGCTGGCGCTTCAGGTGCCGACGCCTGAGGACAAGGACGCCATCGAGGCGCAGCGGCCCAGGTTCATCGACGCCTTCAACGCCGAGCTGTCGCGGCTGGGGCGGCTGCACGTGAGGCCGGACCGCCCGCTCGACGTGGATCTGCTGGCCCGCGCGCTGGAGACGACCGCCAACCGCCTCTACGGCAAGAACCGGGTGCGCGCGCTGGTGCTGGACGCCTCCACCCGCCGCCACGGCTGATCCGGCAGGCCGGCGCCCCCGCGACGGCCTACTGCGCCGACAGGCCGCCGTCGATGTACAACTCCGCGCCCGTCACGAACCGGGCCTCGTCCGAACACAGGTAGACAGCGGCATGGGCCACGTCGTCCGGCTCCCCCACCCGGCCGAGCGGGATCTGCCGGCCCAGCTTCTGGAGCAGCACCTCCCGCTCCAGCCCCCGGCCGATGCCATCGAGAATGGGCGTGTCGATGAAGGCAGGATGCACCGAATTGCAGGTGATCGGGTAGCCCGCCCGGGCGCAGTGCAGCGCCACCGACTTGGTGAGGTGGCGCACCGCCGCCTTGGCCGAGTTGTAGGCCGCCAGATTGGCCCCGGCCACCACCCCGGAAATGGACGAGATGTTGAGGATGGAGCCGCGCCCGCCATCGGCCCGCACCCTGCGGTTGATGACCGGCAGGGCCAGCTTGCAGCCGAGGAACACGCTGTCCAGATCGACGGCGTGAACCCGCCGCCAGTCTTCCAGCGTGGTCTCCTCCACCGTGCCGTTGATGCCGATCCCCGCATTGTTGACGAGGATGTGGAGGCCGCCGAACACCCGCTCCGCCTCGGCGAGCGCCGCCTCCCACTGCGCCGGGTCGGTGACGTCATGGGCGATGGCCGCCGCGCGCGCGCCCAGCGCCGCCGCCGCTGTCGCCGCCGCCGCGCCGTTGATGTCGGTGAGCACCACCCGCGCCCCCTCGGCCGCGAATCGCGCCGCCATGGCGCGGCCCAGCCCCGAGCCCGCGCCGGTCACGAGGGCGATCTTGCCCGCCAGCCTGCCCCCGCTGCTGCTGCTGCCGCCGCCGCTTCCCGATGGTCCGCTCATGCGCCTCGCCCTCCCGTTGGTTCCGCCCCTGTCCCGCTCCTGTCTAGCGGTGCCGGGGCGCGTGCCCACCTCTCAGAGTTGCGGGTTGGCAGCGGACGGGCAATCCCTCCCCCCTGCCGCGCCCCCTGCCGCACCCCCTGACGGGGACGCAGGCCGCGGAATCCGGGGCCTTCCGCGGAGGCGAAAGGTCGTAGACGGGCGATGTCACCCTTGCGGGGGCGGGAGAAAACGATTTATAGTTTTTACACGAAATATTATGAACACACTGATTTGAATGCCATTATTTTTGAACGTTTAAAAACAGCCATGCGGAACCCTCCGCGAGCCTTTATCGCCCATATTATTACGTGATGATTTGAAGAGACGGGAGACAAGCGAGAGTTAACCCCCAGATCCTTTACCGATTACTCGAGTATATCCCCCTTTTTTCCATCCCTTGCATTCCTGATTCCGGGCGCCGGACGATCTGTTCGCGCCCCTTATTCACGTGGGAGATCGCGCATGGGGCGCATCAATATGGGACGACCGCAGCGCATTCAGCCTCAGGCTGCCCTCGTCAGCCGGTTACGGGCCGCCGGATTGCGGCCGACGCAGCAGCGCATTGCCCTGGCCGCCCTGCTGTTTCAGGGCGAGCAGCCGCGCCATGTCACCGCCGAGCAGCTGTTCGCCGGGGCGACCGCCGCCGGCGTGCCGATTTCACTGGCAACGGTCTACAACACGCTGCGCCAGTTCACGGCGGCGGGGCTGCTGCAACAGGTGGTGCTGGAGGCCGGGCGCTGCCACTTCGACACCAATGTGGAGCCGCACCAGCATGTGATTCTGGAGGACAGCGCGGACATCCGGGACATCGACTCGAACGAGATCGTGTTCGCCCAGTTGCCGCCGCCGCCGGAAGGAACGGAGATCGAGCGGATCGACGTGATCATCCGCGTCCGGCCCGCCGTCGCGGAGCCGGTGGCGATGGAGGGCTGAGGCCCGGCGGCGGCCCCTCGCCCCGTCCCCCGGGGCCGGGGCACTCGCCTCTCAAGCCTGAACATCAGGCCCGAACATCAGGCCTGAACCTCACGCCTGAGGGGCAACCTCCCGCTCCGCCGCCAGCTGGGCAAGAAACCCTTCCATGTGCGCGAACACCTTGTCGCGCACGGGCGCGTGGAACAGCCAGTGCCCCACGTTGTCCAGCTCCCGGTACTGCACCGGGCCGGGCAGACGCCGCGCGGTGGAGCGCGCCACCGTCACCGGCGTGATGCGGTCTTCCGTGCCGACAACCACAAGCCCGGGGCAGCGCACGAGTGCGTAATCCACCTTGGTGCGGCGCGACGGCGCCAGCGCGCCGAAGGCGACCTCGGCCAGAACCCGGCCGGATTCGGAGACCGCCTTCGCGTAGTCCTGCTCGGCGATGTCGGCGGGCACGCCGTTGAACACGCCGTAGAACGCCACCTCGCGCGGCAGCGTGAGGGCTTCGTCCCAGAAGCCCCAGCGGCTGAGGAGCGGCCAGCAGGTGCGGATGGGCTCCCACGCCAGCGGCAGGATGTCGGCGGACGGCGCGGGCGCGAGCAGCACCAGCCCCGCCGGCTTCAGGCGGGCCGCCAGGATCTGGGCGATGAGGCCGCCGAGCGAATGGCCGACAAGCACCACCGGCGCCTCGATCTCCCGCAGCTCCGCCTCCAGCGCGGCCACATAGTCCACGATGCTGTAATGGGCCAGCTCCGGCGGGGGCATCTCGCCGGGCTCGATGTCATGGCCGGGCAGCGCCGGGGCACGGGTTTTGTACCCCTGCGCCTCGAAGTGCGCGCGATAGGCCTCCCAAACGCGCGGCCCGGCCCACATGCCATGAATGAAGTACAGCACCGGCTTTTCAGCCATGACAGTCCCCCCTTCGGATCGCGTGCGTGCCGGGCCCCGCGCTCAGCGCAGGGCGCCTGCCGCCGCCAGCACCGCCATGTTCACCAGATCGGTCGCGCTCGAGGTCATGGGCACGATCTGGATCGGCTTGGACATGCCGATGAGCAGCGGGCCGATCACGCCGCCGTTGATTTCCTTCAGGAGCTTGGCGGTGATGTTGGCCGCATGCAAGCCCGGCATGATGAGAACGTTGGCGGGGCCCGTCAGGCGGCTGAAGGGATAGAGCGCCTTCAGCTCCCGGTTGAGCGCCACATCGGCCGAGACCTCGCCCTCGTACTCGAAACCGGGCTGGCGCTCGTCCAGCAGCGCCACCGCCTCGCGCACCACACTGGGGATGGTGCCGCGCGGGTTGCCGAAGTTGGAGTAGCTGAGGAACGCCACCCGCGGCTCATGGCCGAGGCTGCGCACGACTTCCGCCGACTGGATGGCGATGTCCGCCAGGGTTTCCGCGTCCGGGCGCTCGTGCACGGTGGTGTCGGCGATGAACAGGGTCTGGCTGCGGCCCACCACGATGTGCATGCCGAACAGCACGTGCTCCGGCTTGGGATCGACGGCGAGCAGGATCTTGTCCAGGCTCTGGCGGAAGTGGCGGGTGACGCCGGTGATCATGGCGTCCGCGTGCCCCATGGAGACCAGCAGGGACGAGAAGACGTTGCGGTCCTGGTTCACCAGGCGCTGGCAGTCACGGAGCAAAAAGCCCTTGCGCTGGAGGCGGCTGTAGAGCAGCTCCACCATCTTCGCCGTGCCCGGGGTGACGCGGGCGTTGAAGATCTCGAACTCCTCCGGGTTCTCGACGCCCAGCGCGCGCAGGCCCGCCTGCACCTGCTCGGTGCGGCCCACCAGCAGCGGAATGCCGTAGCCGCCGTTGCGGAAGCTGATGGCGGCGCGCAGCACCCGCTCCTCCTCCGCCTCGGCGAACACCACCCGCTTCGGGTTCTGGCGCGCCAGATCGAAGCTGGTGTTCAGCACCGCCGTCGAGGGGTTGAGGCGGGTTTTCAGCTCGGTGCGGTAGGCATCCATGTCGAGGATGGGACGGCGGGCAACGCCCGAGTCCATCGCCGCCTGCGCCACCCGGCTCGGCACCCACTCGATGAGGCGCGGATCAAACGGCGCGGGGATGATGTACTTCGGACCGAACGAGCGCCGGTCGCCGCCGTAGGCCGCCGCCACCTCGTCGGGCACGTCCTGCCGGGCCAGCTCCGCCAGCGCCTGCGCCGCCGCGATCTTCATTTCCTCGTTGATGGTGGTGGCGCGCACGTCGAGCGCGCCCCGGAACAGATAGGGGAAGCACAGGACATTGTTGACCTGGTTCGGGTAGTCCGAGCGGCCCGTCGCCACGATGGCGTCGTCACGCACCTCGGCCACCTCCTCCGGCGTGATCTCGGGGTCCGGGTTGGCCATGGCGAAGATGATGGGCTTGTCGGCCATGGACTTGACCATGGCCTTGGTCACGGCGCCGGCGGCCGAGAGACCCAGGAACACGTCCGCCCCCTTCAGGGCCTCCTCCAGCGTGCGGGCGTCGGTGGCGGCGGCGTGGGCCGCCTTCCACTGGTTCATGCCCTCCGTGCGGCCCTGGTAGATGACGCCCTTGCTGTCGCACATGATGACGTTGTTGTGCGGCACGCCCAGCGCCTTGGCCAGCTCGGTGCAGGCGATGGCGGCGGCGCCCGCGCCGTTCACCACCATCTTGATGTCCTTGATGTTCTTGCCGGTGATCTCCAGCGCGTTGATCAGGCCCGCCGCCGCGATGATGGCGGTGCCGTGCTGGTCGTCATGGAACACCGGAATGTTCATCAGCTCCTTGAGGCGGCTTTCGATGATGAAGCACTCGGGCGCCTTGATGTCCTCGAGGTTGATGCCGCCGAAGGAGGGCTCCAGCAGCTTGACCGCGTTGACGAAGGCGTCCGCGTCCTCCGTCGCCACCTCGAGGTCGATGGAGTCCACATCGGCGAAGCGCTTGAACAGCACCGCCTTGCCTTCCATCACCGGCTTGGAGGCGAGAGCACCCAGGTTGCCGAGGCCGAGAATGGCCGTGCCGTTGGAGATGACCGCGACCAGATTGCCCTTGGCGGTGTAGTCGTAGGCCGAGTTCGGGTCGGCGGCGATCGCCTTGACCGGGACCGCAACGCCGGGAGAATAGGCAAGGCTCAGATCGCGCTGCGTCGCCATGGGCTTGCTTGCCACGATCTCGATCTTCCCCGGCCGCTTGGCCGAGTGGAACAGCAGCGCCTCACGATCACTGAACTGCACGTCCTTGTTGCCTGCCATTCCCTCTCCCTTTCCTCGACGCGGAACGCTAGAACTGCCCTGATGTACAGAAACTCATCCGACACGTCTATCAAAGCCGACATGACCGCAACGGCCGGTGCAACGCCCATGATGGCTCAGTATCTTTCAGTCAAGGCCGAGTACCCTGACTGTTTGCTGTTCTACCGCATGGGCGACTTTTACGAATTGTTTTTCGAGGACGCCCGCAAGGCGGCTGCCGCGCTCGACATCGCCCTCACCCACCGGGGAAAGCACCTGGGCGAGGATATACCCATGTGCGGCGTGCCCATCCATGCCGCTGAAGGATATCTGGCGCGCCTCATCAAGCAGGGCTTCCGCGTCGCCGTCGCCGAGCAGATGGAAGACCCGGCGGAGGCGAAGAAGCGCGGCTCCAAATCCGTCGTGCGCCGCGAGATCGTGCGCCTCGTCACCCCCGGCACCCTGACGGAAGAGTCCCTGCTCGACACCCGCGCCAGCAACTATATCGCCGCCCTTGGCGAAGCGCAGGGCGCGCTGGCGCTTGGCTGGTGCGACATGTCCACGGGCCGGTTCTGCACCATGGCCGTGGGCGCGGACCGGCTGGAGGCCGAACTCGCCCGCCTCGCGCCCGCCGAGCTGCTGTACCCCGACAGCCTCCAGCCGCCCGCCGTGTGCGAGGTGATCGGCACCGCCACCACCATCCTGCCCCGCCACCGGTTCGACAGCCAGAAGGGGGCGGAACGCCTGAAGGGCCTGTTCGGCGTCGCCAGTCTCGACAGCTTCGGCGAATTTTCCCGGGCGGAACTGGCCGCGGCGGGCGCATTGGTGGACTATCTCGACGAGACCCAGAAGGGCGCGCTGCCGCGTCTCTCCGCCCCCCGGCGGGAGGAGGCGGCCACCGTCATGGCGATCGACGCCGCCACCCGGTTCTCGCTGGAGCTGACCCGCACCACCGGCGGCGAGCGCAAGGGGAGCCTGCTCTCCACCATCGACCTCACCGTCACCGGCGCGGGCGCGCGCCTGCTGGCGGACGATCTCGCCGCCCCGCTGACCGACTGCGACGCCATCCGCCAGCGCCTCGATCTGGTGAACTGGTTCTTCGAGGACACCATCGCCCGCACCCGCACGCGCGACATCCTGAAGGAAACGCCGGACATCGAGCGCGCCCTCTCGCGCCTCTCGGTGGGGCGCGGCGGCCCGCGCGATCTCGCCGCCATCCGCAGCGGCCTTGCCCAGGCGCTGGCGCTGAAAGCGGCGCTGCTGGAGGCCTACGGCCAGCCCATCGCCGCCTGCACCTTGCTGGAGGACCAGCTGGGGCGCATCGGCGCGCACGGGGAACTCCTTGACCTGCTCACCCGCGCGGTGGTGGCCGAGCCGCCCATCAGCGTGGCCGACGGCGGCACCATCGCCGCCGGGTTCGACCCCACGCTCGACGAGCTGCGCAGCCTCTCCGCCGACGGCCGCCGCGCCATCGCGGCGCTGGAGGCGCGCTACCGGGAGGAGACCGGCATCGCCTCGCTCAAGATCAAGCACAACAACCTGATCGGCTACCACATCGAGGTGCCGGCCAGGGCCGCCGATGCCCTGCTTGCCCACCCGGACTACGTCCACCGCCAGACCATGGCGGGCGCGGTGCGCTTCTCCACCGGCGAGCTGGCGGATCTGGCGCTGCGCATCTCCCAGGCGGGGGACCGGGCGCTGGCGCTGGAGAAGGAGCATTTCGAGGCCCTGCGCTCGGCCGTGCTCGCCGACGGGCAGGCCATCGCCGCCACCGCCGCCGCGCTGGCCCGGCTGGACGTGGCCTCGGCGCTGGCCGAACTCGCCGCCCGGGACAACTGGTGCCGCCCGGAGGTCCACGCCGACAGCGGCTTCCACATCGAGGGCGGACGCCACCCGGTGGTAGAGGCGGCGCTGCGCAAACAGGGCCAGCCGTTCGTCGCCAACGACTGCGATCTCCGGGCCGAGAGCCGGGTGTGGCTCATCACCGGCCCCAACATGGCGGGCAAGTCCACCTTCCTGCGCCAGAACGCGCTCATTGCCATTCTCGCGCAGATGGGCTCGTTCGTCCCCGCCCGCAGCGCCGCCATCGGCGTTGTCGACCGCCTGTTCAGCCGCGTTGGCGCGGCAGACAACCTGGCGCAGGGCCGCTCCACCTTCATGGTGGAGATGATCGAGACCGCCGCCATTCTCAACCAGGCGACCGACCGCTCCCTCGTCATCCTCGACGAGGTGGGGCGCGGCACCTCCACCTACGACGGCCTCTCCATCGCCTGGGCGGTGCTGGAGCACCTGCACGAGCAGACCCGCTGCCGCACCCTGTTCGCCACCCACTACCACGAGCTGACCGCCCTGGCGGAGCGCCTGCCCGCGCTGGCGCTCTATACGGTGCGGGTGAGCCAGTGGAAGGACGAGCTGGTGTTCCTGCACGAGATCGCCCCCGGCGCGGCGGACCGCTCCTACGGCCTTGCCGTCGCCAAGCTGGCGGGCCTGCCCGCGCCGGTCATCCGCCGGGCGCAGGCCATTCTCGACCGGCTGGAGAAGCCGGGCAGCCCGGGCGGCAACGGCAGGGCGCGCGGCGGGGCCAAGGCCGCGCTCGAATCCCTGCCGCTGTTCGCCGCCGCGCCCGAGCCGGCCCCCGCGCGGGAGGAAACGCCCGATCCGCTGCGCGAAGCGTTATCCGCCGTGCGGCCGGACGACCTGACGCCGCGCCAGGCGCATGACCTGCTGTACCAACTGAAAACGTTGGCAGAGAAACCCGATCCCTCGTAGGCTGGCATCCATGAAAGAGCTGTTCGCCCAGATCCCCAATCGCCGCGCCATCATCAACCGGCCCCTGCTTGCCGACCAGATCGCCGAGCTGGCGGCCGAGGGCGGCGAACCGGGCGATCTGAGGCGAAAGTGCGTCGTCCTGCTCAAGGACGCGCTGACCGCCGGCCGGAAGGAGCTGCGGCGGCGCATGCTGGAGGACGAGTCGCGGGGCAAGCTGCTGGCCCGCTCCTACGCCTTCCTCACCGACCAGATCGTGCGTCTCAGCTTCGATTTCGCCGCGCGCGTGCTCTACCCCCGCGCCAACCCCACCGAGGGCGAGCGGCTCAGCCTGTGCGCCGTGGGCGGCTACGGCCGGGGCGAAATGGCCCCGTTCTCCGACGTCGATATCCTGTTCATCACCCCCTACAAGGCGACGCCCTGGAGCGAGCAGGTCATCGAGGCCACGCTCTACATGCTGTGGGATCTGCGGCTGAAGGTGGGCCATGCCTGCCGCACCATCCCCGAGATCATCCGCTACTCCCGCGAGGACCTGACCATCCGCACCGCGCTGCTGGAGGCCCGCTACCTGTGGGGGGACGAAGCCCTCTACGACGAGGCCCGCACCGCCTTCTACCGTGACGTCATCCCCGGCACCGAGCAGGACTTCGTGCGCGACAAGCTGGCGGAGCGCGACATGCGCCACAAGCGCATGGGCGACAGCCGCTACGTGGTGGAGCCCAACCTGAAGGAGGGCAAGGGCGGCTTGCGCGACCTGCACACCCTGTTCTGGATCGGCAAGTACATCCACCGCACGGCGGACGTGAGCGAGCTGGTGGACAAGGGCCTGCTGTCCGCCGACGAGCTGCGCCAGTTCCTGAAGGCCGAGGCGTTCCTGTGGAGCGTGCGCTGCCACCTGCATGATCTGGTGGGCCGCGCCGAGGAGCGGCTCACCTTCGACGTGCAGCGCGAGCTGGCCGCCCGCCTGCGCTATGCGGACCGGCCCGGCGCCTCCGGCGTCGAGCGGTTCATGAAGCACTACTTCCTCGTCGCCAAGCAGGTGGGCGACCTCACCCGCCAGTTCCTGGCGCATCTGGAGGAAAGCCAGAAGAAGCGGCCGCTGTGGCGGATGCCCGCGCTCAAGCTGCGCTCGCGCAAGCTCTCCGGCTTCGTGCTGGCGGACGGGCGCATCTCCGCGCCGCGGGAGACCTTCTTCCGCGAAGACCCGGTGCGGCTTCTGCAACTGTTCCACCTGGCGGACCAGCACGGGGTGCAGATCCACCCCCAGACCGTGCGGCAGGTGACGCGGGACGCCTCCCTCGTCGGCACCGCCCTGCGCGAGAACCGGCAGGCGAACCAGCTGTTCCTCGAGATCCTCACCTCGCGCAACAACCCGGAGAACACCCTGCGCCTGATGAACGAGGTGGGCGTGTTCGGTCGCTTCGTGCCCGACTTCGGCCGGGTGGTGGCGCAGATGCAGTACGACATGTACCACCACTACACGGTGGACGAGCACACCATCCGCGCCATCGGCCTGCTCTCCCGCATCGAGAAGGGCGAGCTGAAGGACGACCATCCGCTCGGCACCAAGCTGATGGAAAAGATGGTCTCGCGCCGGGTGCTCTACGTGGCGGTGCTGCTGCACGACATCGCCAAGGGCCGCCGGGGCGACCACTCCATCCTCGGCGCGGAGGTGGCCCTGCGCCTGTGCCCCCGCTTCGGCCTGACGCCCGCCGAGACCGAAACCGTCTCCTGGCTGGTGCGCTATCACCTGCTGATGTCGGACACCGCCTTCAAGCGCGACCTCGCCGACTTCAAGACCATCCTCGACTTCGCCGACCAAGTGCAGAGCCCGGAGCGGCTGAAGCTGCTGTTCCTGCTGACCTGCGTCGATATCCGCGCCGTCGGGCCCGGGGTGTGGAACGGCTGGAAGGCCCAGCTCCTGCGCGAACTCTACTCCTCGGCGGAGGAGGTGCTGCGCCTCGGCCACAAGACCGTCGGCCGGCAGGAGCGCATCGAGGCCAAGCAGAAGGCGCTTGCCGCCGAGCTGGGCTGGGACGCGGCGGTCTTCGACGCCTACCGCACCCGCTTCTTCGACGCCTACTGGATCGCCGAGCCCGAGGACGTGCTGGCGCTCAACGCTGCCCAGGTGCACGAGGCAGACGAGGCCGGCCAGCCCATGTCCATCGCGACGGTGGTGGACAAGGAGGCGGGAACCACGCTGGTCTCTCTCTACGCCGCCGACCACCCGGGCCTGTTCTACCGGCTGGCGGGCGCCATCTCGCTGGCGGGCGCCAACATTCTGGGCGCGCGCATCCACACCACGCGGGACGGCATGGCGCTGGACAACATCACCATCGAATGCGCCGCCGGCGGGGCGTTCGACGAGCCTGACCAGCTGGAGCGGCTGCGCCAGACCATCACGGATACGCTGGCGGGCAAGGTGAAGCTGAAGGACCGGCTGGCGGCCAAGCCGCTGATCCGGGCGCGCGCCGAGGTGTTCCATGTGGAGACCAGCGTGCTCATCGATAACCTGGCGTCCAACCGCTACACGGTCATCGAGATCAACGCGACGGACCGCCCGGCCCTGCTGTTCTCCCTCACCTCCGCCTTCTTCGAGGCCAAGGTGACCATCCACTCCGCCCACATCGCCACCTACGGCGAGCGCGCGGTGGACGTGTTCTACATCACCGACCTGATGGGTGCGAAGATCACCAACGCCAACCGCCTCAAGGCGCTGGAGCGCCGCCTGATCGCCGCCGCCGACGGCAAGGACAGCGAGGAAGACCCCGTCACCCCCGCCCAGATCGCCGCCGCACAGTGAACGGGGGCTTCCCCCGCCTCATCGGCTATGACAGACGGAGTAACGTGTAAAGAAATCGCGAAAATCTTTATACGTCACATCCGACATGCAAAGTTTTTTGCGGTTTCCTTTACAGGACAAGCCCTGCGGATCGGCAGTGCATCAGCATGAAAAAAGCCCCGCCTGAGCGGGGCTTTTTAACCGCACTGCAGCATGGCTTGGTATCGCCGCTCGCCACATTGGCCTCCGAAGAGGTCTTGAATGTGGATTTGCCGAGTGCTCCCACAAAGAGCCACTAACATCTATTCATATAGATGATACTACGCCTGGCGCCAGAGGGGCGGTTTCTTCATGCGGTCGAGGAAGGCGGCGTGGGCGGCCAGCTCCTCCTCGGTGGGCGCGTGCGGCCGGGGCGCGTGCCAGCTGCGCACGATCCGGATCTGCTCCACCACCTGCGTGGTCTCGGACACCAGCTCCAGCCGGTTCTGCCGCCCGCCCATCAGCTCCAGATAGACCTCGGCCAGAAGCTGGGCGTCGAGCAGCGCCCCGTGCTTCACGCGGGCCGAGCGGTCGATGCCGAAGCGGGTGCAGAGCGCGTCGAGCGTCGCCTTGGCGCCGGGGAACCTGCGCTTGGCGATCTCCAGCGTGTCCACCATGCGGCTGGCGGAGATGATGTCCCGCCCGCTGTTCCTCAGCTCCCAGTTGATGAAGCGGAAGTCGAACTCCGCATTGTGGGCGACAAGGGGCGCATCGCCAATGAAATCCAGAAACTCGTCCACGATGGCGCTGAAGATGGGCTTGTCCTTCAGCATCTCGGTGGTGATGCCGTGCACCTCCACCGCCGCCGCGGGCACATCGCGCTGGGGATTGATGAGCAGGTGCAGCGTGCGGCCCGTGGGCAGCCGGTCGAACAGCTCGACGCAGCCGATTTCGATCAGCCGGTCACCCATGTCCGGGTCGAAGCCGGTGGTTTCCGTATCGAAGACGACCTCGCGCATGATCCTGCCTGTTGTCCCGCCTGTTGTTCTTGTTGTTTTTGGTGGTTTTTACGTCTGTTTTCTTCGCCTAACGGCACTGCATCCGACGCCGGGCCTTCCAGCCCGGCTGGCGCGGCGGCCACTGTCTCGCTTTTCTGCCGCGAAGGCAACGGATGATGCGCTCAACCGCAGCGTTGGCGGGCGCAAGGCCAAGGCCCGAGGGGATGATGAAGTCGGCGCGCGAACGCTTCTCCCGGTCCGGCATCTGCTTGGCGAGGATCTGCCGGAACTTCTCCTCCGTCATGCCGGGGCGGGAGAGCACCCGCTGGCGCTGGATATGGAAGGGCGCGGTGACCACCGCCGTTGCGTCGCAGACGCGCCAGCCGCCGCTCTCGAACAGCAAGGGCACGTCCAGCACCACCAGCGGACGGCGGGCGCGGGCCTGCGCCGCCAGCCAGTTCTGCCGCGCGGCGTGGACCATGGGATGGATGATGGCCTCCAGCCTCTTCAGCGCGGCCGGGTTGCCGAACACCATCGCCCCCAGCTTCTGGCGGTTGAGCCCTTCCGGCCCGGTGGTGCCGGGGAACGCCGCCTCGATGAGCGGCAGCGCCTTGCCGCCCGGTCCCTGGAGCCGGTGCACCACCGCATCCGCATCGAACACCGGCACGCCGTGACGGCGAAACATGCGCGTCGCCGTCGATTTGCCCATGCCGATGGAGCCAGTGAGCCCGAGGATGATCATGCCAGCAGCCGTGCCCTCAAGTCCGCCTCGCTGACCGGATCGCGCGGCGGCTCGGCGTCGAAGAACAGGCGGAAGGCATCCGCCGCCTGCCCCACCAGCATGGACAGGCCGTCAACCGTGCGCAGCCCCCGCGCCCGCGCCTGCCGCAGCAGGTCCGTCTCCAGCGGGACATAGACGATGTCATAGACCACCGCATCCTGCGCCACCGGCGCAAGATCCAGCTCCAGCGGGGGATAGCCCTTCATGCCGAGGCTCGACGTGTTGACCACGAGCGCCGCCCCCTCAAGCGCCTGCCCCGCCGCCTCGAAGCCGTAGACCGCGCCGGGAAGCCCGAACTCGGCCCGCAGCGCCTCCGCCTTGTCCCGCGAGCGGTTGATGAGGCGCACCTCGGAGACGCCCAGCGCCTTCAGCGCCGCCAGCACCGCCCGCGCCGCGCCGCCCGCCCCCACCACACAGGCCGGGCGGCCCGCCAGCGCGGCACCGCGCAGCGGCTCGGCAAAGCCGGTCACGTCCGTGTTGTAGCCGACGAGCCGCCCCTCGGCCGTCACCACCACCGTATTGACCGCGCCGATGGCCCGCGCCTCGGGCGTGATCTCGTCCAGCGCTTCCATCACCGCCTGCTTGTGCGGAATGGTGACGTTCACCCCCCGCAGCCCCAGCGCCGGCAGGGCGCGAATGGCAGTCTGCAACCCTTCCGGTGCCACCGGAAAACGCGCGTAATGACCGTCCATCCCCAAAGCCTCCAGCCAGAAGCCATGGATGACCGGAGACTTGGAATGGCTGATCGGCCAGCCAATGACAGCGGCTACAGGCGGATTGGGCCGGGTGTGGGATGCGGACATGAGCGACAGGACCGTTTCTCTTTGTTCTCTTTGTTTTTCTTTGCAGGGGTCATGGACCCCTGCGACCCCCTTCGTTTTAGCGGTACGTGTGTCCAGAGTGCGCTGGAGACACGGCCCTGTAAACTAAAGGGAGGTGCAGGAGGGGCAAGCCCCTCCTGCATAAAAACACTTACCGAATCAAAACCTTGCGTTCCCGCAGGTAGTCCAGCACCGCCAGCAGCGGCAGGCCGAGGATGGTGAAGAAGTCTCCGTTGATGCGGGAGAACAGCTGCGCGCCCCGCCCTTCCAGCCGGTAGCAGCCCACGCAGCCGAGGATCGCCTCGCCTTCGTGGGCGAGGTAGTCGTCCAGGAACTCTGGCGTGAAGGCGCGCATGGTAAGGGTCGCCGTATCGACGAAGCGCCACACCGCCTGGCCGTTCTGGGCGATGACGGCGGCGGAGATGAGCTTGTGCTCCTGCCCCCGCAGCATTTCCAGATGCTGGCGGGCTTCCTCCAGCGAGCGCGGCTTGTCGAGCATGTCCGCCTTGCCGAAGCTGAGCACCTGATCGCACCCCAGCACCAGCGCGCCGGGGATGCGGCTCGAGATCTTCAGCGCCTTGGTTTCGGCCAGCGCGTCGGCGATGGCGCGGGGGCTGGCCTTCTGCGCCTTGAGGCTGGCTTTCAGTTCGTCCTCGTCGACGCGGGGCGGGATCGCCTCGAACGGCACGCCTGCGGCCGTCAGCATGGCCTGGCGGCTGGCGCTGGTGGAGGCGAGGATCAAGGCGGGCGCGGCCGGTCCGCCCGGTGCCGGATCAGTTGCCATTTCCGTTCCCGTTCCCGTTTCCATTCCCGTTCCCGCCCAGCGCTTCCTGGCGCTGGACCAGATAGTTGAGGATCGCCGCCGCCGTTTCCTCGATCGAGCGGCGGGTCACATCGATAACGGGCCAGCCGTGCTGCGTAAACAGGCGGCGGGCGAAGGTGATCTCGGCCGACACCTCGTCCTCGCGCACATAGTCGCTGTCGGTGGGCTGGTTGAGGGTGAGCAGTCGGTTGCGGCGGATCTGCACCAGACGCTCGGGCGAGGTGGTGAGGCCCACCACCAGCGGCCGGGTGAGCTGAAACACCTCCGGCGGCAGGGGAATGCCGGGCACCACCGGCACGTTGGCGGTCTTGTAGCCGCGGTTGGCGAGATAGATGCTCGTCGGCGTCTTGGAGGTGCGGGAGACGCCGAGAAGCACGATATCCGCCTCGTTCAGCGTTTCCGCCGACTGGCCGTCGTCATGGGCCATGGTGAAGTGCATGGCCTCGATGCGGTTGAAGTAGGCCGCGTCGAGCGCGTGCTGGCGGCCGGGCAGACCGCGCGCGGCCTGGCCCAGCGTCTGGCTGAGCGCTTGCAACACCGGGTCGAGCACGGAAATGGCGGGCAGCCCCAGCTGCAGGCACCGGCTTTGCAGGCGGTCGCGCGTGGCCGGATTGACCAGCGTGTAGAGCACCAGGCCCGGCCGCTGGGCGATTTCCTCCATCACCCGTTCGATCTGCCGTTCGGAGCGGATCATCGGCCAGAAGTGTTTCACGGCCTGCACACCCTCGAACTGGGCAAGGCACGCCTTGGCGACGGACTCGAGGGTTTCGCCTGTGGAGTCCGACACGAGATGAAGATGAAGCCTGGTCATAAGCCTGTGGATAACTGTGTGGAACGCGCCTTGGTGGACAGGGTGTATCCCGGGCATCCACGCCAGCCGGTGAGTCGTGCCCAACTTATCCCCAAATTGTCCGCATGGGGATGAAATTTAAGGCTTCCTGGGGATATTGGGGATAACTCGGGGGAAGAAGCGGAATCCCTTGGCAAACGCGACCGAAAGTTCCATGGCCACGTTGTGGATTAGTGGATAAACCCGATTCACACCGCACAACCACAGCCACAGACTCTCAGATTCATAAAGGAAGGAAGTAGGTAGTGGAGACGAAGCCCCTGTTACGTGTGCTCGCCGGCGAGCGGCTCGATCCGCCACCTGTCTGGCTCATGCGCCAGGCCGGCCGTTACCTTGGCGAGTACCGCGAAGTGCGCGCCCGCGCCGGCTCCTTCCTCGATCTCTGCTACACGCCGGATCTGGCGGCCGAGGTAACGCTGCAACCGATCCGCCGCTTCGGCTTCGATGCGGCCATCCTGTTCAGCGACATCCTGGTGGTGCCGCACGCGCTGGGGCAGACGCTGTGGTTTGCGGAAGGCGAAGGCCCCCGGCTCGCGCCCCGCATGGCGGAGACCGCGCTCGAGGCGCTCACCCCCGCGCCCGAGCGGCTGGAGCCGGTGCTGGAGACCGTGCGCCAGGTGAAGGCGGCCCTGCCGCCGGAGGTGACCTTCATCGGCTTTGCCGGGGCGCCCTGGACCGTTGCCACCTACATGGTGGAGGGGCGCGGCAGCCGCGATCAGGCGACGGCCCGCTCCATGGCCTATCAGGAGCCGGAGCGGTTCGGGCAGCTCATCGATGCCATCGTTGACCAGACCATCTCCTACCTCCTCGGCCAGATCGCGGCGGGCGTGGAAGTGGTGCAGATCTTCGACAGCTGGTCCGGTACCCTCTCGCCCGAGCAGTTCCGCGCCTGGGTGATCGCGCCCACCAGACGCATCGTCGATGCCATCCGCGAGAAGCACCCCGGGTTCCCCGTCATCGGCTTCCCCAAGGGCGCGGGCGCCAAGCTGGTGGAATACGCGCGGGAGACCGGCGTCTCGGCCGTCGGGCTCGACGAGACGGTGGACCCGGCGTGGGCCAATGCGGCGCTGCCGAAAGGGCTTCCCGTTCAGGGCAATCTCGACCCGCTCGCCCTGCGCGCGGGCGGCGCGGCGCTGGACCGCGCGGTGGACGCGATCCGGGAAGCCCTTGACGGCCGCCCGCATATCTTCAACCTCGGGCACGGAATTCTGCCGGACGTTCCGGTTGCGCACGTGGAGCAGCTGTTGTCCCGCTTGCGCGGTTAGGATTTGATACGTTTTGCGAGGGTCTCGGACCCTCGCGCTCCCTTGTCATGACAGGGCCGCGCCCCGTCCACGCGCACGGGCCCATGAAACAAAAGGGAGGTTGCAAGGAGGGTCCGGGACCCTCCTTGCGAGGAAAACAGGAGACCAGTGAACGTGGAAGGGTTTCTCGGCGGCGCCTACCTGTGGGTGAAGGCATTTCATCTCATATCGGTGATCTTCTGGATGGCGGGCATGTTCATGATGCCGCGCTTCTTTGCCTATCATGCGGAGGAGAATGCGGCGCACGGGGTGGGCTCGGCCCCTGATCTGACCTGGCGCGAGCGCGAGCGCCGCCTGATGCGGATCATCATCAACCCGGCGATGATCCTCGCCTGGCTGCTGGGGCTTGCACTGGCGTTCGATCTGGGCTGGCAGGGCGGCTGGCTGCACGCCAAGCTGGTGATCGTGCTGCTGCTTTCCGCCTACCACGGCTTCCTTTCCCGCTGGCGCAAGGCCTTTGCGGCCGGGAACAACCCGCGCTCGACCCGCTTCTACCGGGTCGTCAACGAGCTACCGACTCTGGCGGTTGTGCTGATCGTCATTCTGGTGATCGTAAAGCCGTTCTGATCTGTTTTGTCGTCAAGCGACGCTTGACTTCTTCCACAGTGCTGCTTACGTGCACGGGAGCCCTGCGCCGTCCTGGCGCGGCTCCCTTCCCTACATCTTCCGCGTGCACCGAAACAGACAGACCGCGGACCCCTACCATTAGGCACAGCTATGCATTTGCATGACCTGAAGCGGAAAACGCCGGCCGAACTTGTGGCGATGGCCGAAGAGCTGGGTGTCGAGAACGCGTCCACCCTGCGCAAGCAGGACCTGATGTTCTCCATCCTCAAGCAGATGGCCGAAACCGACGTCCAGATCATGGGCGCCGGCGTCATCGAAGTCCTCCCGGACGGCTTCGGTTTTCTGCGGTCGCCCGAGGCCAACTATCTGGCCGGTCCCGACGACATCTACGTCTCCCCCTCCCAGGTTCGCCGCTTCGGTCTGAGAACGGGCGATACGGTTGAAGGCGAGATCCGCGCTCCCAAGGAAGGTGAGCGTTACTTTGCCCTGACCAAGGTTTCGACCATCAACTTCGACGAGCCGGAAGTGGTTCGTCACCGCGTCAACTTCGACAACCTGACGCCGCTCTATCCGAACGAGAAGTTCACCCTCGATCTCTACGATCCGACCCGCAAGGACATGTCCTCGCGCGTCATCGACATCATCTCGCCGCAGGGCAAGGGCCAGCGCGCCCTCATCGTCGCCCCGCCGCGCACCGGCAAGACGGTTCTGCTCCAGAACATCGCCCACGCCATCACCGCCAACCACCCGGAAGTCTACCTCATCGTTCTGCTGATCGACGAGCGCCCGGAAGAAGTGACCGACATGCAGCGCTCGGTGCGCGGCGAGGTCATCTCCTCCACCTTCGACGAACCGGCGGCGCGCCACGTGCAGGTGGCGGAGATGGTCATCGAGAAGGCCAAGCGCCTCGTCGAGCACAAGCGCGACGTGGTGATCCTGCTGGACTCGATCACCCGCCTCGCCCGCGCCTACAACACCGTGGTGCCCTCCTCGGGCAAGGTGCTGACCGGCGGTGTGGACGCCAACGCCCTCCAGCGGCCGAAGCGCTTCTTCGGCGCGGCCCGCAACGTGGAGGAAGGCGGCTCGCTCTCCATCATCGCCACCGCGCTGATCGATACCGGCAGCCGCATGGACGAAGTGATCTTCGAAGAGTTCAAGGGTACCGGTAACTCCGAAATCATCCTTGACCGCAAGGTGGCCGACAAGCGCATCTTCCCGGCCATCGACGTGGGCAAGTCCGGCACCCGCAAGGAAGAAATGCTGGTGGACAAGGCCACCCTGTCCAAGATGTGGGTGCTGCGCCGCATCCTCATGCAGATGGGCACCGTGGACGCCATGGAGTTCCTGCTCGACAAGATGAAGGACTCCAAGACCAACGAGGATTTCTTCGCCGCGATGAACCAGTAAGGCCGGACGGCGTCCTTTCCCGAAAAGGGTGCCGTCGGCTTTTGCGGCGGGTTCTTTCAGGCCGGTTACGGCCGAGCAGAGGACGGTATCGTGGAGTCAATCATCCAAGCCCTGTCGGATCCGGCGGCCCTGGCTGCCTTCTTCCAGGTGGTGCTCATCGACATCACCCTGGCGGGCGACAATGCCATCGTGGTCGGCGCGCTGGCGGCAGGCCTGCCGAAGCAGGACCAGAAGAAGGTCATCTTCATCGGCATCCTGGCGGCGCTGGTGCTGCGCATCTTCTTCGCCCTGGTGGCCTCCCAGCTGCTGGAGATCATCGGCCTCCTGCTGGCGGGCGGCATCCTGCTGCTGTGGGTGGCGTGGAAGATGTGGCGCGAACTGAACCCGGCCTCGCCGCACAAGGTGCAGGGATCGGACGAGTTCCCCGTGGACGAAGGCGTCAAGACGCCCAAGTCCTTCGCCCAGGCCGCCTGGGCCGTGGCGCTGGCGGACGTGTCCATGAGCCTCGACAACGTGCTGGCAGTCGCCGGCGCGTCGCACGAGCATCCGTGGGTCATGGTGTTCGGCCTGGTGCTGTCCGTGGCCCTGATGGGCGTGGCCGCCGGGTTCATCGCCCGCGTCATCGACCGGTTCCGCTGGCTCGCCTACATCGGCCTCCTCGTGATCGTCTACGTCGCCCTCTCCATGATCTGGGACGGCTGGCACCAGATCTCGCCCTACGTCGGCGGGTAAGACACAGCGCCAGACAGAAAACAGCGGGCGTCGGGAGCCATCCCGGCGCCCGTTCTGTTTGGGGGCCCGTTCTGTTTGGGTTTATTTGATTTTTTCTTTGCAGGGGTCTTTTTTTGCAGGGGTCTTGGACCCCTGCACCCCATTCGTTTTCAGGGCCGCGTTTCCGGTGCGTCCCTTTCGTCGCCTTGAAAGAAAAGGGCCGTGCCCTTCATCACGCGCACAGCCCTTTCATCGCCCGGAAAGAACGGGGCCGCGCCCTTCGCCACACGCACGGCCCTTTCATCGCCCGGAAAGAACAGGGCCGCGCTCTTCATCACACGCACGGCCCGATAAACAAAAGGGAGGTGCAGGAGGGTCCAAGACCCTCCTGCAAAAAATCCCCCTGCATAAAGACAATCCAGGATCAGGAACTCCCGGACCAGCCCCTACGGCTCGATGATCGTGCACCCGGTGGTCTTGCGGGCGGCGAGGGCGCGGTGGGCCTCGGCGATGTCGGCGAGTTTGAAGGTTTGCTCGATTTCCACCTTGAGTTCGCCGTTCAGGATCTTGCCGAACACCTGTGCGCAGTAGCGCTCCCGTTCTTCCGGCGTCGCGTAGTAGTGGATGAGCGTTGGCCGGGTGACGTAGAGCGATCCTTTGGTGGAGAGGATGCCGAGGTCAACGCCGGTGACCGGGCCGGAGGCGTTGCCGAAGGAGACCATCAGGCCGCGCGGCTGAAGGCAGTTGAGGGACGCCTCGAAGGTGTCCTTGCCGACGGAATCGAACACCACCGGCACGCCCCGGCCGCCGGTGAGTTCCTTCACGCGGGTTGCCACGTCCTCCTCGCGGTAGAGGATCACATGGTCGCAGTCGTGGGCGCGGGCCAGCGCTGCCTTCTCGGGGCTGCCTGCCGTGCCGATGACGGTCGCGCCGATGGACTTGAGCCACTGCACTGCCAGCAGCCCCACGCCGCCCGCTGCGGCGTGCCACAGCACCGTCTCGCCTGCTTTGACGGGGTAGGTGCGGCAGACCAGATATTCGACTGTACAGGCCTTCAGGAGGCTTGCAGCGGCAATGCGGTCGTCCAGCCCTTCGGGCAGCTTCACCACCCGGTCCGCCGCGATGGTGCGGTACTCGGCATAGGCGCCGACCGGCCCCCAGGCGTAGGCGACGCGGTCGCCCTTGGCGAGGTGCGTCACCCCCTCGCCCACGGCCTCGACCACGCCGGCGCCTTCCTGACCCGGCGTGAACGGCAGCGGCAGCGGATAGAGCCCGCTGCGGTGGTAGGTGTCGATGAAATTGAGGCCGATGGCGGTGTGGCGCACCAGGATTTCGCCGGGCGCGGGTGTGGGCGTGGGCAGGTCGACGAGTTCCAGAACCTCCGGCCCGCCGGTGCGGGAGACCTGAACGGCTTTCATGGCGTGTCCTTCGTATTGCTGTTCCGGGAGTGGCTGATGGCCTGCTGTACGATCCCAGCCCTGTCGCTGGCGATGACAGTGACGCCCTGGCGCACCAGATCACTATACTCGGCCGGGTCACCATCGGCCAGATATAGGTCGTCCAGCCGGACGCGGGCGCGCCCGTTGGTGCCGAAGGCCGCCTCCACCCCGTGCCGGCGCAGCGCCTCCCACAGCGACGGGCTGGGCTTCTGCGTGCCGGTCCAGGCGATGAGCCGGGAGAGATCGAAGCCCCGGCGTTGCAGGTCCCTGAGGTCCCTGACCGAGCGGATCGGGGTTGAGACCATCACCCTCGGGTCGAGCCGGTGCACCCGGAGCGCGTCCGACAGGCGATAGGTGACGATGATGACCTGCCCGGCCATCTGCTCCGCGTCCACCGTCTGGAGGACAGCCTCCACCCGGGTGCGGGGCTTGATGTCGAGTTGCAGCCAGGCGCCCCGCGTCCGTGCCCAGCGCAGCGCCTCGGCGAGGGTGGGTACGGTTTCCTCCAGCGGATTGCCGTGCCGGTCCTTGAGGCGGCAGGCGCGCACCTGCGCCAGCGTGGCGGCGCTGACGGGGCCTTCGCCGGTGGTGGTGCGCTCCAGCCGGTCGTCGTGGAGCAGCACCAGCGCTCCGTCCGCCGTGGTGGCCACATCCACTTCCATCAGCTGGATACCGGCCTCCCACGCGGCCTGGAGGCCGGAGAGCGCATTCTCCAGCGTATGGGGGTCCGGCCGGCCCCGGTGAGCGGCGGCGATGCCGGCCTTCCGCTCGCGCAGCCGGTCGAGCTGCACGGTCAGGTCGGCCGGAGCCGCTAGGGCGTCGGCGTCCGGCGAGGCGGCCGCCGACGCGCCGTCGCGTTCCGCCGCGCCGTCGCTCTCCGGGGCGACGCTCACCGGTTACTTCAGGTGTTCGGCGAAGAATTCCGCCGTGCGGCCATGGGCCAGATCGGTGGCCTGCCGGTCGAAGTGCTTGCCGTTGATGCGGGTGAAGGCGTGGTTCACGCCCGGGTAGTCGTAGAGGGTCACCAGCGGGTGATCGTCGAGCGCGGCGTGGATCTGCTTCTGCGCCTCCTTGCTGACGAACTCGTCTTCCTCGGCGATGTGCATCAGCAGCGGCTTGGTGATGCTGGCGGCCTCGTCCAGCATCGACTCGATGGTGACGCCATAGTAGCTCACGTTGGCGTCCGCGTTGGTGCGGGTGGCGCAGAGGTAGGCCATCCGCCCGCCAAGGCAGAAGCCGACCGTGCCCACGTTGCCGGTGCAGCCGTGGGTCTGGCGCAGGGTATCGATCGCCGTCTGGAGGTCTTCGACGCCCTTGTCCACGTCGAACCCGTTCAGCAGCGCGAAGGCCTTGTTCCATTCCTCCTGGGTCTTGTCCGTGATCTGGACGCCCGGTTCCTGCCGCCAGAACAGGTCCGGCGCGAGCGCGAAATACCCCTTCTCGGCCCAGGCGTCGCACTTGGCGCGCACGTCATGGTTCACGCCGAAGATTTCCTGGATCACCACGATGCCGGGGCCGGTGCCGCTGGCCGGTTCAGCCAGATAGGCGGAAAACTCGCCCGAGCCGTCGCTTGCCGTAAGAGTGATCTCGCGTCCCATTGATCTCTCCTTATGATTCTGAAAATGCTCGAAAAAAATCAGATACGCCGGAAAAGCGCCCGGTCAATGGCTAACGATCAGTGATCAAGGGCGCCTTCCAGGCGCAGCAACAGGGTCTTGGTCTCCGTGCCGTCGCCGAAGCTGTAGTAATCGGAGCCGGGCGTGCTGCTCAGCACTCGGTGGCAGGGAATGAGGATGGGGATCGGGTTGTTGGCGCAGGCCTGCCCCACGGCGCGGGCCGAGGTGCCCAACTCCTTGGCGATTTGTCCGTATGTTTTGGTCTGCCCATAGGGGATGGCGGCCATGGCCTGCCAGATCTGCTGGCGGCGCGGCGTGCCCCAGGGCGCCAGCGGCAGGGTGAACTGCCGGAGCTTGCCGTCGAAGTAGGCGTCAAGCTGCTCCCGGGCCGTCCGCAGCAGGGGCGTTTCCTCCTGCGCGCTGCCCCAGCCCCACTCGACCGCGACGATCTGGCCCTCGTCCTCGCACAGGGTAATGTCGCCGATGGGGGTATGAAGCGAAAGGGTGGGCATTGCGGCCTCCTGCGAACAGAACGACAGTGGCCGAAGTCTTAGCACGAACAGGTGCTTGCGGGGGAAGATCTGATCGGCGTATCCCGCAGGCGAACGGCAAGGAAGGTGGCAGACCGATGAGCGAGACGATCTTCGCCCTGTCCTCGGGGCGCGGCCCGGCGGGCGTGGCGGTGGTGCGCGTCTCGGGCGCGAAGGCGGGCGAGGCGGTCCGGCTCCTGACCGGCGGGCCGCTCCCCCCGCCCCGCACGGCGGCGCTGCGCCTTCTGCGCGACCCGCAGGACGGCGAGGTGATCGACCAGTCCCTCGTGCTGTGGTTCCCCGCCCCCCACAGCTTCACCGGCGAGGACGTGGCGGAGCTGCACGTGCACGGCGGCCCGGCGGTGGTCTCCGGGGTGCTGGCGGCCCTCGGGCGGCAGCCGGGGCTGCGCCCTGCCGAGCCGGGCGAGTTCACCCGCCGCGCCTTCCTCGCGGGCAAGATGGATCTGACCCAGGTGGAGGGCCTCGCCGACCTCATCAACGCCGAAACCGAAGCCCAGCGGCGGCAGGCGCTGCGCCAGATGCAGGGCGTGCTCGCCGACCTCTACGAGGGCTGGCGCGAGCGGCTGGTGCGGGCGCTGGCCTATGTGGAGGCGGACATCGACTTCGCCGATGAGGATGACGTGCCCGAGCACGTCTCGGCGCAGGTGAAGGATCAGATCGCCCGGCTCTCGGCCGAGATCGCCCGGCATCTGGCGGACGGCAGCCGGGGCGAGCGCCTGCGCGACGGGCTGAGCGTCGCCATCATCGGCCGGCCGAACGCGGGAAAATCAAGCCTTCTCAATGCCTTGGCCAAGCGGGACGTGGCCATCGTCTCCAACATCGCCGGCACCACCCGCGATGTGATCGAGGTCCACCTCAACCTCGGCGGCTACCCGGTCACGCTGATCGATACGGCGGGCCTGCGGGAGACCGACGACCCCGTCGAAGCCGAAGGCGTCGCCCGTGCCCGCGCCCGTGCCCGGGCCGCCGACCTGCGCCTCCACCTCACCCCCTGCGGCGAGGAACCGGCCGCAACGGCGGCGGAAGGTGAAAGCCTCTCCGTCATCACCAAGATCGACCTCGGCGGCCTGCCCCCCGGCTGGCACGACGGCCGCTTCCACATCTCCGTCGTAACCGGCCAGGGCCTTGCCGAACTGGTCGCCCACCTCGCCGTCTGGGCAGGCAAGGCCCTGGGCGGCGGCGAATCCGTGCTCCTCACCCGCGAGCGGCACCGGCACGCGCTTGAGGCCTGCCGCGCCCACCTGGAAGCAGCCCTCACCCAGCCCGACCTTGTTCTGATGGCGGAAGACATGCGCCTCGCCGCCCGGGCGCTCGGGCGCATCACCGGCCGCGTCGACGTGGAAGACCTGCTCGACGTCATCTTCCGGGATTTCTGCATCGGGAAGTGAGGTTGGCGTTTTCCCACGAAAGGGGGTCTCGGACCCCCTTTCGATCCCCCTTTCGTTTCAAAGGGCCGCGCCCGTTCGATACCGCGCACGTCCCGATAAGATAAAGGGAGGTTGCCAAAAGGGTCCGCGACCCTCCTGCAATGAAACCCTCAGCGGCAATGTTCCACGTGGAACACTCACCCCGCGCACCACACCCACTGTTTCACGTGGAACACTGCCTCCCTGTTTGACTTCCGCCTGGCAAAACCATACTGATGGGCGATCATGCCAAGCTACGACGTTATCGTTATCGGCGGGGGTCACGCCGGCTGCGAAGCCGCGGCGGCGGCCGCGCGCATGGGCGCGAGGACTGCGCTTGTCACCCACAGGGTGGAGACCATCGGCGAGATGTCGTGCAACCCGGCCATTGGCGGGCTTGGCAAGGGGCATCTGGTTCGCGAAATCGACGCGCTGGACGGAGTGATGGGCCGGGTGGCGGACGCGGCGGGCATTCAGTTCCGCCTGCTCAACCGCCGCAAGGGTCCGGCGGTTCAGGGCCCGCGCGCGCAGGCGGACCGCAAGCTGTATCGCCGCGCGATGCAGGACGTGATGCTCAACTACCCCAATCTGACGGTGGTTGCGGCAGCCGCGGAAGACCTGACCTACAGCGAGACGGAGTCCGGCCCGGTCATCTCCGGTGTGGTGCTGGCGGACGGCACCCGGCTGGCGGCGGGCGCGGTGGTGCTGACCACCGGCACCTTCCTGCGTGGCGTTATTCATATCGGCGAGACGCAGATTCCGGCGGGCCGTGTGGGCGAACAGCCGTCCGTTGGCCTGTCCGACACCCTGAAGCGGTTTGGTTTCGCGCTCGGGCGGCTCAAGACCGGCACTCCGGCCCGTCTCGACGGGCGGTCCATCGACTGGGCCGGGCTGGAGGCCCAGCCGGGCGATGACCCGGCGGTGCCGTTCTCCTTCCTGACCGGGGCGATCACAACCCCTCAGGTATCCTGCTACATCACGCGGACCACGGCGAAAACGCACGAGATCATCCGCGCCAACATTCACCGTGCCCCCATGTATGCGGGGCGGATCGAGGGCGTCGGCCCGCGCTATTGCCCATCCATCGAGGACAAGGTGATGCGCTTTGCCGACAAGGACAGCCACCAGATTTTCCTCGAACCGGAGGGGCTGGACGACGCCACCATCTACCCCAATGGCATTTCCACCTCCCTGCCGGAGGAAGTCCAGGACGCCTTCCTGCGCACCATTCCGGGCCTGGAGCGGGTGAAGATCCTGCGCCCCGGTTACGCCATCGAGTACGATTTCGTCGATCCGCGGGAGCTGAAGCCCAGCCTCGAGACGCTGAAGGTGAAGGGCCTGTTTTTCGCCGGGCAGATCAACGGTACCACTGGCTACGAGGAAGCGGCAGCGCAGGGTCTGCTGGCCGGTCTCAATGCGGCCCGGGTGGCGGGCGGCAGCGCCGAGCCGTTCCTCATCGACCGCGCCGACGCCTACCTTGGCGTGATGGTGGATGACCTGACGACCCAGGGCACGCGCGAGCCCTACCGCATGTTCACCTCCCGCGCCGAGTATCGCCTGCGGCTGCGGGCGGACAACGCCGATCAGCGCCTCACCCCGCTGGGCATTGCCGCCGGATGCGTCGGCGCCGAGCGCGCCGCTGCGTTCCGCCGCAAGATGGACGCCTTGCAGGAGGCGCGGGCGATGGTGGAAGGCCGCGCCCTCTCTCCCACGCAGGCGGCGCGGCATGGTCTCAGCGTCAATCAGGACGGCATCGTCCGCACGGCGTTCGAGCTGATGCGCTACCCGGATATCGATTGGGCGCGGCTGTGCACGGTGTGGCCGGAGCTGGCCGAGGTGGACCCGGCGGTGGCCGAGCAGATCGAGATCGACGCCAAGTACGCCACCTACATCGACCGTCAGCGGGAAGATATCGAAGCGTTCCGCCGCGATGAGGCCCTGACCCTGCCGCAGGATCTGGATTACGCCGCGGTGATGGGCCTGTCCGCCGAGTTGCGGGAAAAGCTGTCGGTGGCCCGTCCGGCGACCCTAGGCGCGGCGGCCCGGCTGCCGGGCGTCACGCCGGCGGCGCTCACGGCCCTTCTCGCCCACGTCAGGAAACACGCCAGCCGCCGGTCCGCAGCATGAACGACATGGTCCAGGAAACGTCCGGTCCCGAGGTGTTGACCGACGTGATCGATGTTTCACGTGAAACACTGAGCGCCCTCAATCGCTACGTGCTCATGCTCAAGGACTGGCAGACCCGGCTCAATCTGGTGGGCCCGGCCACCCTGCCGGACGCCTGGCGGCGGCATATCCTGGATTCGGCCCAGCTGTTCCGGCTGGTCGAAAACCCGCAGGACAAGGTGTGGATGGACATGGGCTCCGGCGCGGGCTTTCCTGGCCTCGTCATGGCGATCATGGGCGTAGGCGAAGTCCATCTCGTTGAATCCATTGGGAAAAAGTGCCGCTTTTTGGAGGCGGTGGTGGACGCCCTCGCCCTCCACGACCGGGTGATCGTCCACAACGAGCGGCTGGAGAAGATGACGCGCTTCAAGGCCGACATCATCTCCGCCCGTGCGCTCGCCAGGCTGGCGCAACTGTTTGACTGGGGCCACCCCTTCGCGGCATCATCCACCCGTTGGCTCATGCTCAAGGGCCAGGATGTGGAAGCGGAACTGGCTGAGGCCCAGCAGAAATGGGCCTTTGAGTATCACCTTCATGCCAGTCTGTCGGACCCCCGCGGCCGTGTCGTCGAGGCATGGGGCGTGGCGCGAAAGGCCAGGAAATGACGGGTAATTCCCCTGATTGTCGCATCATCGCCATCGCCAACCAGAAGGGCGGCGTGGGCAAGACCACCACGGCGATCAACCTTGCCACCGGCATGGCGGCCGTTGGCCGCAAGGTGCTGGTGATCGACATGGACCCGCAGGGCAACGCCTCCACCGGACTGGGCGTGGACCGGGCCCATCGCGCCCTCTCCACCTACGACCTGTTGCTGGGCGAAGCCACCGTGGCCGAAGCGCGGCAGGAAACCGTGGTGCCGAATCTCTGGCTCATCCCCTCCACCATTGACCTCTCGGGCGCCGAGATCGAGCTGGTGGACATGGAGCAGCGCAGCTTCCGCCTCAAGACGGCGCTGGCCGAGGCCTGCGCGGATTACGATTACGTCATCATCGATTGCCCGCCGTCCCTCGGCCTGCTGACGATCAACGCCCTGGTGGCCGCCGAAGGCGTGCTGGTGCCGCTTCAGTGCGAGTTCTTCGCGCTGGAAGGCCTGAGCCAGCTGCTGCAAACCATCGATCGGGTGCGCGGCAACTTCAACCCGATGCTGGGCATTTCCGGCGTCGTGCTCACCATGTACGACAAGCGCAACAAGCTGTCCGACCAGGTGGCGGAAGATGTCCGCAGCTGCCTCGGCAACCTGGTATTCGAGACGGTCATCCCCCGCAACGTGCGCCTGTCCGAAGCGCCCTCCCACGGCAAGCCGGCGCTGCTCTACGATCACAGGTGCCCCGGCTCGGAGGCCTACATGAAACTGGCGACCGAAATCCTGCGGCGCATGGAAGCGGCCGTGGAAGCGGCCTGACGCGACCTTGACTTGAGGACTGGTGAAACATGGCGACTCCCAAACGACCGTCGGGGCTGGGCAAGGGGCTGGAGGCCCTGTTCGGGGAATTCAATGCCAGCGTGAAGGCGCAGCCGTCCCGTTCGGCCGCCGCTGCAGATCTGGTGGAGGCCGCCGCCGAAACCGCAGCCGCGCCGCGCCAGGCACCGCAACGCATCGCCATCGACAAGATCATCCCCAACGCCAAGCAGCCGCGCCGCAGCTTCTCGGACGAAGCCATTGACGAACTGGCCCGCTCCATCCGCGAAAAGGGCGTGCTCCAGCCGCTGCTGCTGCGCCCCGCCCCCAACCGGCCCGGGTTCTACGAGATCGTGGCAGGCGAGCGCCGCTGGCGCGCCTCGCAGCGGGTGCCGCTGCACGAACTGCCCGCTATCGTTCGCGATCTGGACGACAGCACCACGCTCGAAATCGCCCTCATCGAGAACATCCAGCGGCAGGACCTCAACCCCATCGAGGAAGCGGAAGGCTACCGCCGCCTGATCGACGAATTCCACCACACGCAGGAAGAAATCGGCAAGCTGGTGGGCAAGAGCCGCAGCCACATCGCCAACCTGCTGCGCCTCCTCGACCTGCCGCCCTACGTCCGCGCGCTGGTGGCGGAAGGCACCCTCACCATGGGCCACGCCCGCGCCCTGGCCAACACGCCGGACCCGGCCAAACTCGCCGACGAAGTGGTGGAAAAGGGCCTCAGCGTCCGCCAGACCGAACTGCTGGCGCAGGAAGCCAAGAACCCGGCCACGGCCGCCGCGCCCAAGGCCGAGGCGAAGCTGAAGCCCGGCAAGGACCCCGACACCCTGGCGCTGGAACGCGACCTCTCCGCCGCCATCGGCATGGCCGTCACCATCAACGACCGCAACGGCCAGGGCACGCTCACCATCAGCTACAAGAACCTGGACCAGCTGGACGAGATCTGCGCGCGCCTGACGGCCCAGAGGGTGTAAGGTTCGGTTTTTCTTCGGCAATTTTCGGGAAGGGATGATTTGCAGGGGGTCTCGGACCCCCTGCACCCCCTTTCGTTTCTATCCGGCCGTGCTTCCAGAGGCCGCTGAATGCACGGCCCAATAAAAGTTTATTGGGGCGCACCCTTTCTTTAGAGGGCGCGCCCCGAAAAAAACGAACAGGGGGTCGCAGGGGGAACAAGTTCCCCCTGCAAAACATCAAACCCGATGTTTCACGTGAAACACGCGCGGGTCAGGAGAGCGTCTTGCTCATGAAGTAGCGGGCCCCGCCCCGCGGATGACCCGGCAGTTCGCCGAACACACTGAAGCCCAACTTCTCGTAGAAGCCCCGCGCCTGGAAACTGAATGTGTCCAGCCAAATTCCGGCTGCGCCCCGGTGCCGGGCGATGTCTTCGGCCCGTTTCATCAGTTGGGTGCCCAGCCCTTTGCCCCGCAACTGCTCGGGCACGGCCAGCAGCTCGACAAACAGCCAGTCGTAGCTGAACCGGCTCCACAATCCGCCGCTGGCGCGCCTTTGGCCGGGCTCGTGCAACAGGAGGGTGATGGTCTCGCGCCGCGCCGGCCCTGCCGTGCGGGTATTGTAATCGATCAGCGGTGCGGCGATGGCGTCGTACATGCCCGCCGTGGGCGATGTGGACAGGACGATATCGACCTGCGTCATGGGCGCGGCTCCTGTCAGCCTCTTCCGAAGCGCCATGCTGACGCAAGGGGGAGGCCCCCGCAAGGGCGTTGCGAGACCGTTGTCTCAGGCGCGGCCGTGAAAACGAACGGGGTGCAGGGGACTGGGTCCCCTGCATGATATTCTTGAGAAACCCCGCTCAGCGCCGGGCGCTGCCCGCGGCGGCGAGTGCCATGAGGCACTGGTGGGCGATGACGTCACCGGCGCTGCCGGAGGACTTGATGTCCCGCTCGGCTGTCAGCAGGCGGTTGAGGGCGGTGCGCAGCCGCTCCGGGCCCCAGCGGCGGGCCTGGGCCGCGAGTGCGTCCTTTTCCTTCCAGAAGACGGGCGGGCGCAGCGCGCCGATGGCGGCGTCGAGGGACTGTCCGTCCGCCATGGCGGTGCGGACCTCCAGAAGCTGCCACAGGCGGCGCAGGACGGCGCGCAGCAGGGCGATGCCGGCCTCGCCCTCCTCGGCCATGCGGTCGATCTGGCGGGCGGCTTCCACCGCGTTGCCGCCCAGCACGGCGTTGATGAGCTTGTCGTAGCTGGACTGGCCGAAATCCGCGCCGACGGCTTCCATGTCCTCAAGGCGCACCCGGCCGCCGCCCGTATAGAGCGCCAGCTTGTCCAGTTCGTTGCGGGCGATGTCCCGTTCCGGCCCTACGGCGCGGGCGAGCAGTTCGATGGCGTCCTGATCCATCTGGAGGCCGCGGGCCTGCGCTTCCTGCTGGAGGAAGGAGGAGAGGCGCACCCCCTCCTCCGCGTAGCAGGCGATGGCGAGCGCGCGCGGGTGGGCTTCGGTCGCCTTGCGCAGTTTGGAGGTTTTGGGCAGGTCACCGCTGATGGCGACCACCAGGTTCTCGGCGGTCGGGCTGTCCAGCAGGGCTTCCACGGCCTTGAGGCCGTTGTCGGCGAGGCCGGTGACGCGGATCAGCTTGCGCCCGCCCAGCATGGGCAGGCTCGCGGCCTCGTCCGCCAGCACGGCGTCGTCGTCCGCCACCTGCTTGCCGTCCAGATCGACCACCAGAAACGGGTCGGACAGGTCCTCAACCACCTGACGGCCGAAGATGCGGGCGCGTTCGCGCACCAGGGCTTCATCGGGCCCGAAGATGTGAACGAGGCGGATGCCCGGGTCGAGGCGTTTCAGCGCGGCCTGTATCTGGGCGGGACCGGGTTTCACTGGCTCTGGGTGCGGAAATAGAGCGCCAGACGGGTGATGATGCGGCTGGCGATGGCCCGGGTGTTGCGCTCGAACGCGGTGCGCTCGGCGGCGACCACCGCGTATTCGCTGCGCACCACGTCAATGCCGGCGTCGGACCGGGCCACGTCTTCCAGCACGATCTCGTCGGTCTCCACGTTCACCAGCCGGTAGGTGGCGGTGAGGGAGACGCGTTCGCGGGCGACGGATTCGTCGCCGCGGATACCGAAGCCCTCGATACGCTCCTGAAGCGTCACGTCCAGCCGGTAGGCGGGCGTGCCCTGGGGCTGGATCTGACGCAACAGTTCCTCGCGCAGCATCTGGCCGCTGCGATCCGCGATCGGGCTCACAGCGACCAGGGAGAGCTGCTCGGCGGCGACGCCCTCGCGTCCCTCCGCGTAGATGGGTTGGAGGCCGCAGCCCGCCAGCGGCAGGCCGAGACCGATCAGCAGCAGAGGGAGGGCGAGCGCGCGCATCAGATCACCAGATTGACCAGCCGATCGGGCACCACGATGACCTTGCGCAGGGCAGCGCCGTTCAGGGCCCGCTGCACCTTCTCCGACGCGAGGGCGGCGGCTTCCAGCGCGGCCTTGTCCGTGCCCTTGGCCACGGTCAGCGTGTCGCGGAGCTTGCCGTTCACCTGCACCGCGACGGTGACCTCGTCGGCCACCAGCAGGGCGGGGTCGGCCTTGGGCCAGGGCGCTTCCGCCACCAGCGTCTCGAAGCCCATGAAGGCCCAGGCCTCCTCGGCCAGGTGCGGCATCATGGGGGCGACCATCTGGACGAGCGCGATCAGGCCCTCGCGGCGGGCGAAGGCGAGGCTTTCATCGTCCTTCGCGGCCGAGAGCGTGTTCACGAACTCGTAGAGCCGCGCCACGGCCTTGTTGAAGTGCAGGGCGGCGATGTCGGCGGTGACGCCGTCGATGGCCTTGTGGGTGGCCTGACGCAGCTTCTTCGCCGCGGCGTTGTCGGCGGGCTCGGTTGCGCCCGAGACCTGCGGCCAGCTTTCGGCGACCAGACGCCACACCCGGTTGGCGAAGCGCCAGGCGCCCTCGATGCCGGCCTCGGTCCAGGAAAGGTCGCGCTCCGGCGGGCTGTCGGAGAGCATGAACCAGCGCACGGCGTCCGCGCCGTACTGGTCCACGATCACCGTGGGATCCACGGTGTTCTTCTTCGACTTGCTCATCTTCTCGGAGCGGCCCACCGTCACGGCAAGGCCGGTTTCCTTCTCGAAGACGCCGTCGTCGCGCCGCTCCACCTGCCCCGGCTCAAGCCAGCGGCCGTCCAGCGACTTGTAGGTCTCGTGGGTCACCATGCCCTGGGTGAACAGGCCCCGGAACGGCTCGGTGATGTCGATGCGGCCCACCCGGTTCAGCGCGCGGATGAAGAAGCGGCTGTAGAGCAGGTGCAGAATGGCGTGCTCGACGCCGCCGATATACTGGTCCACCGGCAGCCACCACTCCGCCGTCCCCTTGTCGAACGGCTGGTCCTTGGGCTGGCTGGCGAAGCGCACGAAATACCAGGAGCTGTCGACGAAGGTGTCGAGCGTGTCGGTCTCGCGCACGGCGGGCTTGCCGCACGTGGGGCAGTTGACGTGCTTCCAGGTGGGGTGACGGTCGAGCGGGTTGCCCGGCACGTCGAAGGTCACGTCCTCCGGCAGCTTCACCGGCAGCTGGTCCTTCGGCACGCCGACCGGGCCGCAGCTCTCGCAGTGGATGATGGGGATGGGCGTGCCCCAGTAGCGCTGGCGGGAGATGCCCCAGTCGCGCAGGCGGTAGGTGGTGGTGCCCTCGCCCCAGCCCTCGCTTTCGGCGCGGCTGATGACAGCCTTCTTGGCCTCGTCCACGCCGAGGCCATCGAGGAAGCGGGAGTTGGCGAGGCGGCCCGGGCCCGTGTAGGCCTCGTCCGCCACCGCGAATTCGGCCGGGTCGGCGCCTTCCGGCACCACCACGGGCGTTACCGGCAGGTTATACTTGCGGGCGAAGTCCAGGTCGCGCTGGTCGTGCGCCGGGCAGCCGAAGATGGCGCCGGTGCCGTATTCCATCAGCACGAAGTTGGCGATGTAGACCGGCAGCTCCCAGTTCGGATCGAGCGGGTGCCTGACGCGGATGCCGGTATCGAAGCCCAGCTTCTCGGCGGTTTCCAGATCGGCCGTGGAGGTGCCGGACTTGCGGCACTCCGCCACGAAGGCGGCGGCTTCCGGGTTGTCCCGCACCAGCGCCTCGGCCAGCGGGTGGTCGATGGCGATGGCGCAGAAGCTGGCGCCGAACAGGGTGTCCGGCCGGGTGGTGAACACCTCGATGGTCTCCACCGGCGCGGGCTGGCTCACCTGGAAGCGGAACTTGAGACCGGTCGACTTGCCGATCCAGTTCTCCTGCATCAGGCGCACCTTCTCCGGCCACTGGTCGAGCGTTTTCAGCCCTTCCAGCAGATCCTCGGAGAAGTCGGTGATCTTGAAGAACCACTGGCTCAGCTTGCGCCGCTCCACCAGCGCCCCCGAGCGCCAGCCGCGGCCGTCGATCACCTGCTCGTTGGCGAGCACGGTGTGGTCCACCGGGTCCCAGTTGACCCAGCTTTCCTTGCGATAGACCAGCCCGGCGTTGAACAGGTCGAGGAACAGCGCCTGCTCCTGCCCATAGTATTCGGGATCGCAGGTGGCGAACTCGCGGGACCAGTCGATGGCGAAGCCCAGCAGCTTCAGCTGGTCGCGCATGGTGGCGATGTTGGCGTAGGTCCAGTTCGCCGGGTGCACCTTCTTCTCGAAGGCGGCGTTCTCGGCGGGCATGCCGAAGGCGTCCCAGCCCATGGGGTGCAGCACCTCGTACCCCTGCGCGCGGCGGAACCGGGCGATCACGTCGCCCATGGTGTAGTTGCGCACATGGCCGATGTGGATGCGCCCCGAGGGATAGGGGAACATCTCAAGCACGTAGGCCTTGGGCTTGCCGGACTGGTCGTGCGCCTGGAAGGTCTTGCGCTCTTCCCAAATGCGCTGCCACTTGGCCTCCGCGGCCTTCGGATTATAGCGAGTCATGGACCTGAATCAGTTCTGTACGGTTACTTCGACGAGCCAACCGTGCCCTGCCGGATCTGGCGGGCGCGGGTGAGAATGGCGTCTTCCAGCTTCTGGACGGTGCCGGCCTGAACCGGGGCATCCACCCAGGCGCCGTTCTGCTGCACCTGGCGATGCACCGCCACCTTCACGGCGTCGGCGCGCAGGTCGCGGTCCAGCACATAGGCGGAGACGCGGAAACGTTCGGTGGGAGCCTTGGGGTTGACTTGCCAGTCGGTGAGAATGACGCCGCTGTCCGCATCCACCTGGGTTGTGGGCATGAACGACAGCACGTCCAGCGCCGCGCGCCACAGGTAGGTGTTGATGCTGAGCGTCGTCACCTTCGCGGGCGGCAACTTCGCGGGCGCCGGGTGGTTGCCGCCGCCGCAGGCAGCCAGACCGAGCGCTGCACCCAAACCCAAGCCTATCCGCACGAGCAGTGTCATAGTTTTCCTCATTCGACTCGGGAACCCTGTCCCCGCGAGACTTGCTCTCTTATAGACACGCGTACCGGGCCGGGCCAAGGCCCGTCACGCCCCTGAATGGATAAGGTTTGTGGATTCGTCGCCACAGTTTCGTCCCATTCCGCCAGGGAATGTCCGGGCTGACGGAAGAATTGCTGGAAAACAAGAGTTTCTGTAGTCATATCTGGAAAAAAATTGGACCAGAGGACAATGACGGCGTTCGCACGAGTATTGACGTTGGCTCTCGCAGTGGCGGCCACTTCGGCTGCGGCTGCCGAGTCCGCGCGTCAGGACACGGCGCGGCAGAATGCCGATTCCGACTCCGGTTACCTGTATTTCCGCGACATGGGCTCCGTCACCACGCTCGATCCCAAGAGCCCGGGGGCGTTGACGCCGTCGCTTCTGGAAACCAAGCAATCCGCCCGTTCCGTGGTGGCGCCGCTGCGCGCCAATGGCAAGGCCAAATCGGCGGAGCGCACGTTCCTGTTCACGCCGTCCGGCAAGGCCAACGATCGCAAGGCGCTCAGCGTCGGCGTGACCACCCGCACCCTCAACATCACCGATCAGGAAGCGGAAAAGGCAGCGGCGGGCATCGACGTGTCCGGCTACAACGTCGGCCTGTCGGTGGCGTATCGCGGCTTCTCGGTGGAGGCTGGCTACACCCGGGTGGAGGATGCGCACCTGAACGGCAGCCGGGGCATGGATCTGGGCCTGTCCTACCGGGGCAAGGACTGGAAGACGACCCTCCAGGTCGCCGGCGAGCGCTACAGCGACGACAAATCCGCTACCGCGCTGGGCGTGGACAAGAGCTACAGCGTGGAGCTGGGCGGTGCCTACCTGCTGACGCCGCGCCTCAGCCTGACCGGCGGCATCAAGTATCAGGTTGTCTCGCCGCGCGAAGAGCTGCGCATCGGCGAAGGCGATCAGGCCAGCGGCTCGGTCTACGTCGGCACCAACCTGAAGTTCTGATCCGGCCCGGTCGGATCGAACCCAGGCGCCAGGTTTCAGCCTTACGGACTATGAAGCGGCGGGGAGACGGTGGTTTCCCCGCTGTTTTCGCGTGCGCGGCGTCCGGGCAGCGCGTCCGTGAAGGACCGGGGGCGCTCAGCCCCTCACCCAGGCGTCGATCGCGCCCCAGCCGTAAGGCCGCAGCGGGGCAAGGCGCCGGGCGGCGCGGGCGTCCATGCCCCCCAGCGCCAGCACCGGCAGCGCGGGTCTCAAGCCCCGCGTCAGCAGGCCGAAGCGGCAGGGCCCCAGCGTGCGCGCGCCCGGGTGGCTGCGGGTGGGGAACACGGGGGAGAGAAACGCCCCGTCCACCCCCAGCCGCCCGGCGCGGACAAGCGCGGCGCGGGAATGGGCGGCGGCGGTGAGGCGGAACCCCGCCTTCGGGCGGCGGCCGCTGCCCCGGCGCGCCTCCCGCTCGGGCAGGTGCGCGCCGTCCGCCCCCAGCCGGAGCGCGAGGGCCGGCGGCCCGGCGAGCAGGACGACGAGTCCGCGCCTGCGGCAGGCGGCAACGAGGCGCCGCGCCAGGTCCCGGTCCCGCGTCAGGCTTGGAACCCGCACGATCACCCCCACATCCTTTGGCAGCCGCGCGATTGCCTCCCGCACCGCATCGCCCAACCGGCTGTCGGTGAAGAACCATCGTCGGGGAAGGATGCGGGATCTGGAAGTCATTGGCGGCTCGCGATTCTCCCTCTATACACCGCAAGGCCATGGATACCACAGACACGCTTCTTCAGGATGCCGCCCGGCGGCTTGCCGACATCCGCGACCGGATGGCGAAGGCCGCGCGCCTCGCCGACCGCAAGCCGGAGGAGACGCGCCTCATCGCCGTCTCCAAGACGTTCGGGCCCGAGGCCATCGAGCCGCTGCTGGCGGCCGGTCAGCGCCTGTTCGGCGAGAACCGGGTGCAGGAGGCGCAGGCCAAGTGGCCCGCGCTGCGGGAGAAATACCCGGATGTGGAGCTGCACCTGGTCGGCCAGCTCCAGTCCAACAAGGCGGTCGATGCGGTCACGCTGTTCGACGTCATCCACAGCCTGGACCGCTCCTCGCTGGCGCAGGCGCTCGCCCGGGCGATGGAGAAGACCGGCAGGCGGCCCGCCTGCTACGTGCAGGTGAACATCGGGCAGGAGGACCAGAAGGGCGGCGTCGCCCTCGATGCCCTGCCCGCGCTGCTGGAGGAGACCCGGGCGCTGAACCTGCCGGTGGTCGGCCTGATGTGCGTGCCGCCGGTCGACAAGGAACCCGCCCCCTACTTCGCCCTGCTCGCCAAGCTCGCCCGGCGCCACGGCCTGCCCCGCCTTTCCATGGGCATGTCCGGCGATTTCGAGACAGCAATTACCCTCGGCGCAACCGAAGTCCGCATCGGCACCGCCCTGTTCGGCGCGCGCTGACGGGTTGGATTTACAGGGATTTTTTGAGGGTTTGTTGCAGGGGTCCCGGACCCCTGCACCCCGTTCGTTTTCAGGGCCGTGCCGGTGATGACCGTCGCGGCCCTGTGTCTTCAAGGGATCATCAGGCCGCGCCTCACGAAAGCGCGCACGGATCACGCGGCCGATAAAGGCAGGGAGTGCAGAGGGTCCGAGACCCTCTGCAAAAAAAAAGACCCCTGCAAAAACCTACTCCCGGATCTCGATCACCGTCTGGGGTGTGCAGGTTTTCAGGATTTCGGCGAGCGTGGCGCGGGGCACGGCGATGCAGCCGAGGGTGGGCTTCATGGCGCCTGTGTCGTCGTATTTGCAGCAGTGGAGGTAGATGGCGCTGCCGAGGCCGGGCGTGGCGGGCGCGTCGTTGTGGCCGAGCACGACGATGAGGTCGTAGAGCCCGTCCTCGCGCCACAGGGACTCGGCGCTGGCGTCGCACGGCAGCAGGATGGGCCGGTTGTAGGCCGGGTGGGCCGGGTCGTCGCACCAGCCGTCGCGGCGGCAGAGGCCGCGGATGGGAAGATCGGTGGCCGGCGGCGGCACCCGGTCGGGGCGGTAGTAGACCCAGCGCAGCGGATAGGTGCCAAGCGGGGTTGCGCCGTCCCCTTCCCGCTTGTCCGCCGCCGGTTTTGCCCCGCCCTTGCCGATGGCGCAGGGGGTGGATTGCTTGCCCCAGTGCAGCACGCCGGCTGCGGTTTCCACAATCAGTCGGTCAACCATGTCCGGGCGGATGCCTTTCTCCAGCGGCGAGGGTGGGCGATGTTATCGCGGGCCCGCCCTCATGGCCACAGGCGCGGCGCGGCCGGGCGTTACTGACCCTGCTGCTGGCTGCGCTTGAGGGCGTCCAGCTTGTCCAGGTTGGCGGCCATGCGGGCGGCGAAATCCGCGTCGCCCATGGCAGGCGCAGGGGCAGTCGCGACCGGGTGCGGGCGCTCGGGCAGGCGCTCGTTCAGGCGCTCGGCCCGGCGTTCGTTCGGGCGTTCGTTCTGGCGCTCCTCGCTGCCGCGCGCCGGGGCGGGCATCGCCGCGGGCGCGGAGGCGCCAAAGGCGGTCATGAGCGCGGCGAACTGGTCGGAGCTCATTTCGACGGGCGCGGAGCCCGGCAGCGCGACAGGCCGGGCCGGGCTGCTGGCCGCTCCGGTTGCCACGGGGGCTTGCGCGTCCTTTGGGGCTTGCGCGCCCTTCGGCGATTGTGTTGCGGCGGGGTGCAGGCCCGGGCGGGTCTTGCCCGCATGGATCGCCTGATCGCCGTTGAAGGCGGTGGGGCCGGATTTGACGTTCCCCGCCTGCACCAGATCCTCGCCGCCCTTCTTGCCCTTCGATCCGCCGAACAGCGCGCCGAACAGGCCCTCGATGAGATAGACGCCGACGCCCACCGCCGCGCCCACGGGCCCGGCGACGGCCGCGCCCAGCCCCACGTGGCCCGCGAATTTGGCGCCGTCGGAGATCTTGTCCTTGGTGACTGCCCGGTACGCCTGCGAGACGACCGGCACATGCTGGAGCGGATTGACCGTATCCACCAGCTCGCCGAACAGCGACGTGTTGTTGCGGTGTGCGTCGGCCTCGACCCGGATGGTGGACGCCGGGCCCTGGCGCATGTGGGGCATCAGCAGGTCAACGCGGGTGGCAGGCATGGCAGTCTCCTCGGGCAGATGACCAGCAAGCTCCGTGCCAGTTGGCGGAATTCCGCGATTTCAAGGGGTTGGCCGGTAGTGGCGGGCCGGAGGCAGGGCCGGCCCGGCAGAGTTTGCCCTGTGCGGGCGGCGGGCGGCCGACAGGAGTTGCCGGGTTGGCGGCCGCGCGGCGCGACAGGCGCCGTTACAGCAGGTGCCCGGTGCGCTGCTGCTTGGTGCGCAGGTAGCCCGCGTTGTGCGGGTTGGAGGGGAACTTGTGCGGCACCCGCTCCGCCACCCGGATGCCGCAGGCTTCAAGCCCCGCCACCTTCTGCGGGTTGTTGGTCATCAGCCGCACGGCGGTGAAGCCCAGGAGGGTGAGCATGCGCGCGGCGGGCCAGAAGGCGCGCTCGTCCGTCTCGAAGCCGAGGCGGTGGTTGGCGTCCACCGTGTCGAAGCCCTGATCCTGAAGCGCGTAGGCGCGCAGCTTGTTGATGAGGCCGATGCCCCGCCCCTCCTGCGCCAGATAGAGCAGCACGCCCGCGCCGTGCTCCGAGATCGCCTTGAGCGCGCCGCGCAGCTGGGGGCCGCAGTCGCACTTGAGGGAGGCGAGCAGGTCGCCGGTGAAGCATTCGGAGTGGAGGCGCGTCAGCACCGGCTCGTGCCGGCACGGCTCGCCGATGACGATGGCCAGATGTTCGAGCGCGCCATCGTCGGCGCGGAAGGCGACGATGCGGGCGTTCTCCGCGTCCTCCAGCGGCACGCGGGCCTGCGCCACGATCCTGAGGCGGGCGGCGCGGGCCTCCGCATAGCCCAGTACGGACGGGGCGGTGACCTCGATCCAGTCCGGCTGCGCCGCCGGGTTGAGGACGACGAGACAGGCGGGCAGCAGGCGGGCGGCCTTGGCCAGCTCGATGGCGGCCTGCCCGGCGGTTTCGTGCGCGCCCATCGCCAGCGGGCGGAACGGCCCCTTGAGCGGCGCGGCCAGATCCTCCACCGGGTCGGCGACGCTGAGCAAAAAGCCGAGGTCGGCGCGGGGCTCGCGCTCGATCATCACCACCTGATGGCCGGCGGCGCGGGCATCACCGGTGATCTTGAGCACCTGCGCGCGGCGGCCGCTGATGAGCAGATGGGCGGTGCCCCCGGCGCGGGCCTCGAAGGCGGCGACGGTGTCGTCGGTGGCAAGGTCCAGCGCCATGGCGGCGAGGCGCGTCGTGCCGTCCGTCACCACGACGGGGCGGCCCCGCCGCAGCTCGTCGACCGCCCGGTCGACCGCCAGGAGGGCGTCCGCCGTCACCAGTTGAAGCTCGCGATGATCGGTGCGTGGTCCGAGGGCTTGTCCCAGCCACGGACATCTTCCAGCACCTGATAGTCGATATGGGTTCCGGCCAGCTCGGGCGAGAGCCAGATGTGGTCGAGTCGCAGGCCGCGATCAGTCACCTGCCAGTCCTTGGCGCGGTAGCTCCACCAGGTGAACTGCCGCTCCGGTGCGGGAATGGCGACCCGTCCCAGGTCCACCCAGCCGTGGCTCTGCCGAAGCTGTTCCATCTTCTCCACCTCCACCGGCGTGTGGCTGACCACCTTGAGCATGTGCTTGTGGTTCCACACGTCACAGGGTAGCGGGGCGATGTTGAAATCGCCAAGCAGGATGGTAGGCCGCCGGAGCTTTTCCGACCAGCGGGTCATGCGGTCGTAGTAGTCCAGCTTCTGCCCGAACTTGGGGTTGAGCCTGGCGTCGGGGATGTCCCCGCCCGCCGGGATGTAGACATTCTCCAGCCGGATGCCGCCGGGGAGCGTCGCGCCCACGTGGCGGGCCTCGTCGTTGCCCTGCCAGTCGTGGCTGTCCGCCTCTGTCAGTTCCACGCGCGAGAGGATGGCAACGCCATGATGCATGCGCTGGCCGCGCAACTGCATGTGGGTATAGCCATGCTCGGCGAAGAAGGCGGCGGGGAAGTCGCCGTTGGCGGCCTTGATTTCCTGAAGGCACAGCACGTCGGGCGCATATTCCTTCAGGAAGCGGGCCACCAGGTCCAGACGCGCGCGGACGGAATTGATGTTCCAGGAAGCGATGCGAAGAGTAACAGACATTGGCGGTTGTACTAAGCTACACGGTCTCTCGGGACAAGCTTTACGCGCATACGCCGTCCCTGCAACGGAAGATGCGTGCAGACACGCCAAATCCGTCCTTCAGAGGAGCATCAGTGCCGGGGTTCAATGCCGGGGTTCTATGCCGGAGTTCAGTGCCGGGGGTCCGCAAACGCGAAGGACCCCGCCTCGGGGGCAGGAGGCGGGGTCCAGACTGCGCTCGTCACGCAAGCAGCGACAGTGGTCGGGCAACAGGGGGGCAAATCCCGACGACAAGAGTGCCGCTGCCTCATCAGAAATAGGATTGGCCCCTTCCCATTTCAACCGCGGCAGGATGCAGGAATGTCGCGGGTCAACGCAGCTAGGCGACATTCCTGCACGGTTTGTCGCTCAGCGAAGGCGGCCTGGTCTGGCGGTGCGCAGGCCGCGCGGATCCTTGAAGCGGAAGGCGCTGTCGGAGACCGCCTCGTTCAATTTTTGATTGGACAATTGAACCATGGTTGTGCGCCCTTGTCCATCCAGCACGCGCCAGCCCATCAGCATGAGGCCGGCCGGTCCCTTGGGCGTCTTCTGGAAGAACAGGGTGATGGTGCCGTATTCGGGATGCTTGGGGTCGCGGCCCTCCACGGCGATGAAGCCCTGGGGTGTCTCGTCGGCGGGGAGCACCCGCGCCCGCCCGGCCAGCGACACCTTGTCGTCCAGCAGCAGGGCGAGCGGCGTCTCCTTCACCGGCCAGCGGGTGACCTGCGCCACCTCGTAGTCCACCATCGACAGCACGCTGCCGTTGGAGACGATGAGCAGCGGCGAGTCCTTGCCGAAGTCGAACCGCACTTTGCCCGGCTTGGCGAGGATCATCTGCCCTGTGGCCACGGCGCCGGTGTCGGCGGTCTGGGTAAAGTCCGCCTGGAGGCTCTTCACCTCGCGCAGGTGGGTTTCAACCTGGGTCAGGGCCGAGGAAGCAGACTGCTGCGCCACGGCCGGGCCTGCCATCACCCCTGCGCCCGCGGCGGGCACGGCGAGACTGAGCATCAGGGCGGTCAGAAAACGCATCGTACAATCTCCAAATCTCACCTTCAGGTGGCCGGTTTCGCCTGAACTCCGGCTGAACCGTTTGATTTCTAATGTCATCTTTCAAGAGACAAAGCGAGGGTGCGCGGAAGCGCGCAAAAAAAGAGACAAGCAGGGGGAAAAGAGACAAGCAGGGGGATCTGTAATCCCCCTGCACCCCCTGTCCGTTTTTCGGGCCGCGTTTCAGGCGTGCGCTGGAAACGCGGCCGAATGAAAACCTGCCTGATTGGGCCGCGCCCTTGCATAGGCGCACGTCCCGATAACGAAAGGGAGGTGCAGGAGGGACCGGGTCCCGCCTGCGAAAAATCCCACATACCTCCTACAGCCGGGTGCCGTCGCGGTCGAGGAACACCTCGCGGCGGCCCACATGGTCCGGCTGGCCCACCAGGCCTTCCTTCTCCATGCGTTCGATCAGGCGCGCGGCGCTGTTGTAGCCGATCCGCAGCTGGCGTTGCAGGTAGCTGGTGGAGGCCTTCTGCGATTCCGCCACGATCTGCACGGCGCGGCGGTACATGTCGCCCTCGCCGCCGTCGTCGCCCGCCTCGCCGTCGAAGCCCACGTCCTCGTTCTCGTCCGGCTCCTCGGTGACAGCTTCCACGTAGTCCGGCATCCCCTGGCTGCGCCAGTGGTCGGCGACGCGCTCCACCTCCTCCTCGGAGACGAACGGGCCGTGCACGCGGGTGATCTGCTTGCCGCCCGCCATGTAGAGCATGTCGCCCTTGCCGAGCAGCTGCTCCGCGCCCTGCTCGCCGAGGATGGTGCGGCTGTCGATCTTGGAGGTGACGGCGAAGGAGATGCGGGTCGGCAGGTTGGCCTTGATGACGCCGGTGATGACGTCCACCGACGGCCGCTGTGTCGCCATGATGAGGTGGATGCCCGCCGCGCGCGCCTTCTGGGCGAGGCGCTGGATGAGCACTTCCACTTCCTTGCCCGCCACCATCATCAGGTCGGCCAGCTCGTCCACCACCACCACGATCAGCGGCAGCGGGTCGAAGTCGAAGGTCTGCTCCTCGTAGATGGGCTGGCCGGTTTCGCGGTCGTAGCCGGTGTGGACCTTGCGCACCAGCGACTGGCCGCGCGCCTTGCTCTCCATCACCTTCTCGTTGAAGCCGGCGAGCGAGCGGGCGTTGACGCTGGCCATCTTGCGGTAGCGGTCATCCATCTCGCGCACGGCCCACTTGAGGGCGGCGATGGCCTTCTTCGGCTCGGTGACGACCGGGGCCAGCAGATGCGGGATGCCGTCGTAGACGGACAGCTCCAGCATCTTGGGGTCGATCATGATGAAGCGCAGCCGGTCCGGCCCCATGCGGTAGAGCAGGGAGACGATCATGGCGTTGAGGCCGACCGACTTGCCCGAGCCGGTGGTGCCCGCGATCAGCAGGTGCGGCATGGGGGCGAGGTCCGCCACCACCGCGTCGCCGGCGATGTCCTTGCCCAGCACCATGGGCAGGGTCTTCTTGTCCGTGGTGAAGGCGTCGGAGAGCAGCAGCTCCTTCAGGTAGACGGTGTCGCGCTTGGCGTTGGGCAGCTCGATGCCGATGACATTGCGTCCCGGCACCACCGCCACGCGGGCCGAGATGGCGCTCATGGAGCGGGCGATGTCGTCGGCGAGGCCGATGACGCGGGACGACTTGATGCCCGGCGCGGGCTCCAGTTCGTACATGGTGACCACCGGGCCCGGGCGCACCTGGATGATCTGGCCCTTGACGCCGTAGTCCTCGAGCACGGATTCCAGCAGGCGGGCGTTCTGCTCCAGCGCCGCCCGGTCGAAGCCCTTGTTGTCCGATTTCACCACCGGCGCCAGCAGGTCGAGCGAGGGCGGATCGTACTTGTCGCCCAGCTTGAGGTCGCCCTGGCGGCTCTGCGTCTTGGGGGCGGCGGCCGGCTCCTTCTTCTTGGGCGGCAGGATGCGGTCGCGCAGGCGGGGCCTGGCGTCCTCCTCCTCCTCCATCGCCGGGGCGGGCGCGTCGGGTGCCATGAGCTTGGGCTCGCGGCGGATGCTCTGGGGCCGGGGCTCCTCCTCCTCCCGCTCATAGGGCGGCACGTAGCGCTCGGGCCGCTGGAACAGGGCCTTGAGCCGCTCCCAGTCGCTGCTCTCCAGCCCCAGGCTGAAGACGAACAGCACAAGGCCGATCAGCAGCAGCGGTACGCAGAACACCCAGCCCAGCGGCTGCCAGCCCCACTGTTCGGCAAGGGCAGTGACGCCCCGGACGCCGAGGAAGCCGACCACGCCGCCCACGCCCGCGTCCACCGGCCAGGAGGGCCAGGCCGGCACCCAGCCGCAGGCGAGGCTGAGCACGATCGCGCCGCAGAAGGCGAAGATCACCGAGCGGCGCAGGTTGCGCGTCGGCAGGCGGCGCAGGGCGCGGAAGGCCCAGCACAGCACCGGCAGCACCACGAACCAGATGCCGAGGCCGAACACCTGATAGGCCAGATCCGCCAGCGTCGCGCCCGGCCGGCCCAGCCAGTTGTTGGGGGCGGCGGCGGTGGCGTGGTTGAGCGACGGATCCGCCGGGTCGTAGCTCAGCAGCGCCGTCAGCAGGCACAGGCCGATCAGGCTCAGCCCCAGTCCGCCGCCCAGGCGCAGGACCGGTTCGCCGATCGCGCCCATGCGTTCGCTGAGGGAGCCGGGCAACTTGGGGAAGCGCGCACGTGCCACTGCTTTGATACCTTGTCCTGCCTTAGCCGAGAGTTTGCGCCGGTACTGCCGGAATCGCACCTTGTCCTTGGACCGCTTATGAGCCGGAAGCCCCCGCCACCGTCAAGTCGGCGCGGTCCGGCTCACGATAAACCGTTTGCCGGAGCCCGAACAAGCCGGGCACCCCGCCGTGCCCGGCCTGTTCGCGGCGCATTGGTCTCGATCATGGAAATTCCTACCGTCCGGGGGCATAAGGCGGCATACAAGGGTGCCGGAGCAACAGCGAGGGACAGGTTCATGGCGGACGAGAACAGGGCGATTTCGGTCGACGCGATCATCATCGGCGGCGGCCTTGTGGGCATGACCCTGGCGCTGGCCCTCTCCAGCCATGGCCTGGAGGTGGCGGTGGTGGACAGCGCCGATCTCAACGCCACCCTCGAGGCCAGCTTCGACGGGCGCGCCTCGGCCATCGCCAACGCCTCGGCCAAGATGTTCCAGGCCATCGGCGTGTGGCCGCACCTGGCGGACGTGGCCCAGCCCATCCGCAAGATCCTGGTGACCGACGGCGACTCGCCCCGCTTCCTCCAGTTCGACAGCGCCGCCATCGGCGACGAGCCGCTGGGCTACATGTTCGAGAACCGCCTGCTGCGCGCCGGGCTCATGGCCGCCTACCGGCAGAGCGAGGGCATCCGCCTCCACGCGCCGGACCGGCTGGTCTCGTGGAACCGCTCCAGCGCCCGGGTGGAGGCGGTGCTCGCCAGCGGCACCCGGCTGGTCGCGCCGCTGCTCGTCTCCGCCGAGGGGCGCCGCTCCTCCCTGCGCGAGCAGGTGGGCATCCGCGTCGCCCAGTGGTCCTACCGCCAGCACGGCATCGTCACCACCGTCGCCCACGAGAAACCCCACGGCGACGTGGCGCACGAGCGCTTCCTGCCCAACGGCCCCTTCGCCATCCTGCCGCTCCAGCACAACCGCAGCGGCATCGTCTGGACCGTCTCGGACAAGGACGGCCCCGCCTACATGGGCCTCAGCGACCGCGCCTTCCTCGCCGAACTCCAGCGCCGCTTCGGCGACTTCCTCGGCAAGGTGGAGCTGGCCGCGCCGCGCTGGTCCTACCCGCTCGGCTTCATCCATGCGGAGCGCTACATCGACGACCGCTTCGCCCTCATCGGCGACTCCGCCCACGGCATCCACCCCATCGCGGGACAGGGCCTCAACATGGGCCTGCGCGACGTGGCCGCCTTCACCCAGGTGTTGGTGGAATCCGCCCGCATCGGCCTCGACATCGGCTCGCCCGACGTGCTCCGCCGCTACCAGCAGTGGCGGCGGCCGGACAACGTCTCCTCCGCCGCGGTGATGGACGGCCTGGTGCGCCTGTTCTCCAACGACCTGAAAACCGTCACCTTCGCCCGGCGCTTCGGCATCGGCCTCGTCAACCGCATCCCGCCGCTCAAGGGCTTCTTCATGCGCGAGGCCATGGGCGCCACCGGCAAGCTGCCAAGGCTCCTCCAGGGCGAGCGGGCGTAAGGGGTTTTCAGGAGCGTCTTGTTTTTTGTTTTTTCGCAGGAGGGTCGCGGACCCTCCTGCACCTCCCTTTCGTTTCGGGCCGCGCCTTTTCTCCAGCGGGCGCGCCAGAACGGCCAAGTGCGGCCCGAAAGATCACTCGGGGGTCGCAGGGGGATCAAGATCCCCCTGCATCCTGAAAATATTTCTTCCTGAAACTGGTTATTGAACGGCCGCGCCTTTTTCCGATCTGGCAAATCGACGCTACGGGGGTTTAAACGCTCGTATAGAGGTTTTTGCCTATTTTGGCTAGGGAGGTAGCGGGCAGGTCTGTTTCGGCGCTGCAAGGTGCCTTTACGGGCGATTACGGGCCATGCGCGAGGCCACTCTCGCCCCGTTTGGCGTCTGGCAGGGGGATTTTCCGGGACGTACCCGGCCCAGCCGTTGGCGCGCCCCGTTTAAACCCCGCTTTCCAGCAGGGCGCGGGGAACACGTCCCGAAACGACAGGGAGGTGAAGGAGGGACAAGTCCCTCCTTCAAAACCGAACCCCTGAAACCACCCCCCTCACGTCCGGCTGAGGCCGCGGGCGGACAGGGCGGCGAGGTAGTCGTCCCACAGCCGGTCTTTTTCCCGGCCCAGCTTGTGGAGGTAGTTCCAGGTGTAGAGGCCGCTGTTGTGGCCGTCGTTGAACACGATGCGCACGGCGTAGCGGCCCACCGGTTCGATGCGTTCGATTTCCACCTGTGCCTTGCCGGCGACGATCTGCTTCTGGCCGGGTCCGTGGCCTTGCACTTCGGCCGAGGGGCTTTCCACCCGCAGCAGTTCGGCGGGCAGGGTGAAGGTTTCGCCGGAGTCGAAGGTGACGGTGAGCAGCCGGGTGCTGCGGCTGTAGGTCAGGTCGCGCGGCCAGGGGGCGGCGGTCATCGGGTTTCCTCGATCTGCCGGGCTTCGTCCACCAGCATGATGGGGATACCGTTGCGGATGGGGTAGGCGAGGCCTGCCGAGCGGCTGATCAGCTCGCCTGCCTCCCGGTCGTATTCCAGCGGCCCCTTGGTCAGGGGGCAGACCAGAATTTCCAGGAGGCGCGGGTCCAGGGCCCGGTTCTCGTTCCCGGTCTTGTTCTCGTTCTCGCTCATCAATGCCTCACATCGGTTGGGCCGGTCTCTCCGGCGGCGAAGCGCATCAGCAGGATGACGGCCTCCGTTCGCTCGGGCAGCGACGCGGCTTCCAGCAGCGCCTGTTTCTCCGTCTCCCCGAAGGGGCAGAGCATGCAGATGGCGCTGACCAGCATTTCGTCATCGGCGTTGTGGATGGAGTCCCAGTCCGCCTTCAGGGTGCGCGCTTCCAGGTACTGCACCAGCTGGTCGAGCAGTTCGCCGCGCAGGGTGGAGGGCAGCGGCGCGGCGGGCATCCGGTCCTGCACGTAGGGGGCGTAGTCCGCCTGCACCTGGCGGTAGGGTGTAGTCACCGCCAGCTCGCGGGCGATGCGGAAGCGGCACACGCCCTTGAGGGCAATGAGCAGGCGGCCGTCTTCCGTTTCCTCGCACTGGGCGATCTGCCCGGCGCAGCCCACCGAGAACAGGCCGGGGCGGCCATCGTCCAGCACCCCGTAGGGCTGGACCATGCCGATGATCTTCTCGCCCTTCATGGCGTCGCGCACCATGGCGAGGTAGCGCGGCTCGAAGATGTGCAGCGGCAGATGGGCGCGCGGCAGCAGCAGCGCCCCCGGCAGGGGAAAGACCGGGATCACGCCCGGCAGCGGGTCTGCCTGTGCGCTTCCAACACCCCCTGATACAGCCATGGGTCTGCTCTCTTTCTGCGTCCTGCCGCTGCTCTGGTGTTCCACGCCGTCAGGAAAACAGAACCGACGAGAGGCGGCGGCGGGTCGCCTTCGTGAACGGGTCTTCGAGGCCGATGGCGTCGAACATGCGCAGGAGGCGCGCCTTGGCCTCGCCGCCGTTCCAGTTCCGGTCGCGGCGGACGATCTCCAGCAGGTGATCGGCGGCCCCTTCCCGGTCGCCCACGGCCATCAGGCCGCCGGCCAGCTCGTAGCGCCTCTGGTGGTCGCCCGGGTTGGCCTCCACGTAGGCCCGCAGCCCGTCCAGATCCTCCACCGGCCGGGCCTCCGCCGCCAGCGCGACGACGGCGCGCGCCTGCACCACCGCCGGGTCGCCGGCGCTGTCCTCGGGGATGCGGTCGAGCAGCGCCCGGGCGCCCGGCAGGTCGCCTGCCGCGCAGCGGGCGCGGGCAAGGCCGGTGAGCGCCTTGAGGTTGTCCGGGTCGAGGTCGAGGATTTCGCCGAACAGCGTCTCGGCGGAAGCGTGGTCACCGGCCGCGACGGCCGCCTCGGCCGCTTCCAGCAGCGCGGTCATGTCCTGCTCGTCCCCGGCCGGCACCTCGCCGCCGAGGGCGTCCAGCAGCCGGTCGATGAAGGCGCGCAGCTGGCTCTCCGGCAGCGCGCCCATGAAGCCGTCCAGCGGGCGGCCGCCGCCGAAGGCGTAGACCGTGGGGATGGACTGCACCCGGAACTGGCCCGCCAGCATCTGGTTCTTGTCCACGTCGATCTTCACCAGCCGCACCCGGCCCTGGTACTCCGCCACCACCTTTTCCAGGAGCGGGGTCAGGCTCTTGCACGGCCCGCACCATTCGGCCCAGAAATCCACCAGCACCAGCGCCTGCATCGAGGCGTCGATCACCCGCTCGCGAAAGGTCTCCGCAGTGGCGTCCGTCACGAGGGCTGCCGGCGCATTGATCGATTCCAAAGCCATAGGGGTCGCCTCCCGAAAATCCCACACATCAGTCCAGTACATGTCTTGCCGCCTTATGTGACGATTGTCGCGACAAAATCCAACCGTCCTCATGGCGGGCGAGGGCCGAATCGACCGGCGCGGCGGGTCAGGCGAACCGGTGCGCGATCGGGGTCCAGCCGCAGTCCTCGATGAAACGCACGAGGTCGGCGGAGGAGATGCCGGTGGTTGCCTCATTGTGCAGCGGATGGAACCACACGGTGGGCGCGTCGAGCAGCGTCTGGTCCAGAACGATTCGCAGCCGGTCCCGATTCGGATGCCGCTGCGCGTTGAGGAGCGCGAAGGGCGTCACCGCCCCGGGCCACACGCCCAGCCATTCGAACACCCGCTCGGGCCGGGCGAAGCTGAGGCGGCCGACGCCGCAGGTGCGGGCGATGGCCTGCACATCGACGGGCGCGTCCTCCTGCACCACGCCGAGCACGTATTCGTCCTTTTTTGACTTCAAAAACAGGTTCTTGGCGTGTCCGCCCGGAAGGTCGCCCCGCAGCTCCTTCGCCGCCTCCACCGTGTGGGCGGGCGGGTGGTGCACCGTGCGGTGGGGAATGCCCAGCGCGTCCAGCCGGTCTCGCACGAGCGCTTCGAGACGCTTTTTTTCATCATCAATCACAAGAAATGTCATCTTTGCCCTTGCGCACTGTGTGCCGGCATAGTATCAGCCCGCCCGTCGACGCGACACACCGCAGCGACAACGCCGAGCGGGCGTAGCTCAGGGGTAGAGCACAACCTTGCCAAGGTTGGGGTCGAGGGTTCGAATCCCTTCGCCCGCTCCAGTTTTCCCTCCGGGGAACTGCAAGATTTCGAAAGCGCCCTCCGGGGCGTTTTTTTGTTTCTGGCGGGTTCCGGATCTGGTGCATCGGCACGCGCCCCACCCCCACCCCCGCCCCTGACAGTTCCTTCTCTGACACGCCGAATCGCGCAGCAATGTGCCCGGCCTCACGTCTGCGGCGGCGTCAGGCTGCGAATCCGCTCGTAGAGCGCCTTCGGCACCCGGATGCCGGTGCGCCGGGCGGCTGCCCGCGCCGCGTAGCGCCGGTCGCCCGGCAGGCGCGCACCCTGTGCCGTGATTCGGGCGAACAGATCCTCCGCCGCTGCCTCTGAGTCCCCGGTGGCGGCGGCCAGAATCGCCGGGTTGAAGGCGACGATCAGCTCGCCGTGGCACGGGGCCGCCTTCACGCCGCCGTCGAACGCGGCGGACTGGCGGCTGGTGCGATCGCCGATGAAGGGGCCTGCCAGCAGCTCCACCATGGTGGCGAGCGCCGAGCCCTTGTGCCCGCCGAACGGCAGCATGGACCCGGCCAGCACGGCGGCCGGGTCGGTGCTGGGGCGGCCTTGCGCGTCGAGGCCCCAACCGGGCGGCAGCGTCTCCCCGCGCTGGCGGCGCTGCGCGATCTCGGCGCGCGCCCCGGCGCTGGTGGCGAAATCGAACACATAGGGCGGGCGCCCCGGGCGCGGCCAGGCGAAGGCGATGGGGTTGGTGCCGAGCGCGCCCCGGGTGCCGCCTGCCGGGGCCACCCAGTCGTGGGTGGGGTTCATGGAGAGGGCGGCCAGGCCGTGGGTTGCGATCTCCTCCACCACCGGCCAGAGCGCGGTGGAGTGGAAGCCGTTGTTCACCGCCAGCAGGGCAACGCCCAGCGTGCGGGCGCTGTCGATGAGCAGCGGCAGGCCGCGCTCCGCTGCCAGAATGGAGAAGCCGTAGTCCGCATCGACGCGGATGACGGCGGGGGTCACCGCCTCCGGGCGCGGGTCGGCGTGGCGGTTGAAGGCCGGGTGCGCCAGGGTGTCCAGCGTGCCGGGCAGGCGTTGCAGGCCGTGCGAGGTGCAGCCGTCGCGCTGGGCCGCGCACAGGGTGCGCGCCATGGCGTCCGCCTGCGCCTCGCCCAGCCCGTGGGCCATCAGGAACGCCCGGGCAAGGGCGAGCACCTCGCCTTCGGACAGAACGATTTCCTCGGGGCTGACGCCGCTGGCCATGACTCTTTCCTCCGCAAAGCCGCAAAAACCGGCACTCTAGCGCCCGGCTCCGCCCGGGTCCAATGCGGGGGGCTCCGACGGGCGTATGGGTGGTAACAGGGGCGGTAACAGGGGCGGCTGCGCCGGCGGTTGCCCGGGGGCCTGCGCCGCGATACGCCTGTGGGCGGGACCGCAGCGGGACGGGAGGGGCGCATGGCCGCCATCGGCTGGTACATTCTGGCGGCAGCGGGCGAGATCGCCGGATGCTTTGCCTTCTGGGCGTGGGCGCGGCTGGGCAAGTCCGTCTGGTGGCTGTTGCCGGGCCTCGCCAGCCTTGCCGCCTTTGCCTTCGCCCTCACCCGGGTGGAGGCCGATTTCGCCGGGCGGGCCTATGCGGCCTACGGCGGCATCTACATCACCGCCTCGATCCTGTGGCTGTGGGCGGTGGAAGGCCATGCGCCGGACCGGTGGGATCTGACCGGCGCGGCGGTTGCGCTGCTGGGCGCGGCGATCATCCTGTGGGGGCCGCGCGGGGCATAGGGAATTCCGGTCGTCTCAGGCCGTAGCGGCTGCCGCCGCTGCCGCCGCTGCCGCTGCGTTGACCGCCGCCAGCAATTCCTCGTCGCCCGCCGGCTTGTAGAGAACGGCGGCCGCGCCGTGGAGGTCGGCAAGGGCGGTGGCCTGCTCCAGGCTCGCCCCCGGCCCGCCGCCCGAGATCAGCACCACCGGCAGCGGCCGCGGCCGGTTGCGCAGCGCCTTCAGCACCTCAAGGCCGCTCAGCCGGGGCATCCAGATGTCGAGCACCGCCATGTCGAGGGAGTCGTCGGCGCTGTGCGCGATCGCCGCGGCGCCGTCCTCCACGCACACCACCTCGTGGCCGGCGGCTTCCAGCACCAGGCGCATGGCGGCCCGCGCGGAGTCCAGATCGTCTGCCAACAGGATGCGCACCGGCAAGCTCCTGCGTGTCCGCCTCAGGATGGGAAGGAAAACACCCGGCTACAGCCCGCTACGGAAGGAGTGACGTCGGAAGGAGTGATGGCCGGCGCCTGTCACCGGAAAGGCAACGGGCGGACAGCCCGGTCAAGGCCGCCGCCCGTAAACGCCGATGGCGCTGCCGTTGTTTCAGGCTTCAGGCGTGAACCATGAACGGATTGGCGGCCTTCTTCTGGCCCTTCTTCTGGCCCAGCCGCTCGAACAGGTGCTCCAGCATGACGGTCAGGTTATGCTGCTGGTCCGCCGGCAGATTGCCGAGAATTTCGGCAAGGCGCAGGATCGGGTCCTGAAGAATGAGCTCCTCGCCCTGCGCCGTGAGCGACAGGCGCATGACGCGGCGGTCGCGGCTGTCGGGCGTGCCCTTGACGAAGCCCTTGCGGATCAGCGCCGAGATGGCGCGGGAGGCCGGCGCCAGCGTCACGCCCAGATAGCGGGCAAGACCCGCCACCGTGGCCGCTTCCCGGTTGGCGCGGGCCAGATAGCGCAGGGCTGCCCACTGGCCCGGATGCATGGCCTGCGGCGAGCGTTCCGGATAGATGAGCCGGACAGTCTGTTCCAGCAAAACGGCCAGGCCAACGAGATTGCGCTGCGAGCCCGAAGGTGCGGTCTCACGGAATGCTGGTTCGGATACCGGGGCGACGGTCTGATCGTCTTTGAGAATGGGAGAAACATTCATGTAATTCATAGAACCCCCCTGTGCCTGGACTGTCCGGGAGAGTTAGCCGATAGCAATAATCTCCAACTGGACAATTCCGACGCCACGCCGAACCAGTCATTGTTACGCTATCATTGCTAGCGCCTTCAGATGAACGACGCATGAATGAAATGGTTCAATATTAATTTTCACTATCATAACGATAGTTCGGCGATTTATCGATTTATCACATAGTACAGTTTTCCGTTACGCGCACAATCATTAACCAGTATTCTTTAAGAACTATAACATTTGTTATACATCTCTCTCGTTAATGCAGTCCGTAATTATACTATTCGAGGGATTCTGCGGGCCGCTGGCAACTCGCGTTTTGCTTTCGTACAAATGTACTGGAAATATTTTCGCGAAGTTTTTCGGCGTTGTTGGACATTCGTATGAATGTGTTGCCGAAATGTGTCAGTCCCCCGCAACGTGACCGGAAGATCGCTGCACATCGGAGCCGATGCGCTGAGAATCGTCGGCAAGGGCTGACACTTGGCACTGGTTGGCCTAGGGTTCGGCGCTAGAATGTCAAGCGCGGCCCCGTCCACGGCAGTTCGCTGTCGACCAGGCTGCGCAACAGCATGAGGGAAGCGAATCATGTCAGTTCTGGGCCTCGCGCAGAAACATGCGGAGGAAGTTGTTTCGCACCTGGGAGTCGAGGGCGAAGCGAAGGCGGATTTACAGAGGTTTACCAGCGCGTTCTTCCGGGATGCCTTGCCCGAGGAGCTGCGCGGCCTCGATGCGGCGGACATGGCGGGCATCGCCCGGTTTGCGTGGGAGGCGGCGCGGGAGCGCCAGCCCGGCCGGCCGGGCATCCGGCTCGAGTCCCACAAGATGGACACGGACGCGCCGGGGTCGCGGCGCACCATTCTGTGCATCGTCAACGACGATATGCCTTTTCTTGTCGACTCCGTGGCGGCCACGCTCGCCTCGCGCGGGTTGACCGTTGACCGCATCATCCACCCGGTGCTGGACGTGCGCCGCGACGGCGCGGGGGTGCGGGTGGAGACCGTCGGTCCCCGCCAGGGGGCCTCGCCCGCCGACGGGCTGGTGCGCGAGTCCGTGCTCTACATCGAGCTGGAGCGCGTCGGCGCCAAGGATCGCCAGGAGCTGCTGACCGCCCTTGAGGCCGTGCTGGCCGACGTGCGCGCGGCGGTGGAGGACTGGAAGCCCATGCTGGGCGCGCTCAGGACCGCCACCGACGGCCTGCGCAACGACCCGCCGCCGGTGAGCGCGGACGAGCAGGCCGAGGCCGTCGCCTTCCTCGAATGGCTGGCGAAGGACAACTTCACCTTCCTCGGCTACCGCTACTACAGCTACGAGGGCGACCTCGGCGACGAAACCCTGGAGCCGAAGTCGGACCTCGGCCTTGGCTACCTGCGCGACCCGGACTTCCCCGTCTGGCGCGGCCCGGAGGGCTACACCCAGGTGTCGCCGCAGCTGCGCGAATTCCTGATGACGCCGGAGCCGATTCTCGTCACCAAGTCCAACGCCCTCTCGACCGTCCACCGCCGCGTGCACATGGATTACGTCGGCGTGAAGGCGTTCCGGGACGGCCGGGTGGTGGGCGAGCACCGCTTCATCGGCCTGTTCACCTCCGCCTCCTACGCGGTCAGCCCGCGCAGCATCCCCATGCTCCGCCGCAAGGTGGACAAGGTGCTGGAAGCCTGCGGGTTCGACCCGAAGGGCCACGCCGGCAAGGCGCTGCTGCACGTGCTGGAGAACTTCCCGCGCGACGAGATGGTGCAGATCGACCCCGACCAGCTCACCCAGGTGGCGCTCGGCCTGCTCTCCCTCATCGACCGGCCCCGGCCCAAGCTGTTCCTGCGCCGCGACCGGTTCGAGCGCTATGTCTCGGTGCTGTGCTGCATCCCGCGCGACCTCTACCGCAGCGACATCCGGGTGACGGTGGGCCGTATGCTCTCCGCCGCCTTCCAGGCGCGGGTGTCCCTGTTCTCGGTGGAGCTGCGGGATGACCCGGTGGCCCGCATCCACTTCATCCTCGGCACCACCCCCGGCTCGGTGCCGCAGGTGGACGAGCATGATCTGGACCGCCGCCTGCGCGCCCTCGTGCTCGGCTGGGACGACCAGCTGGAGACCGCGCTCGCCGAAATCCTCGGCGAGGCCCGCGCCGCGCGCCTGCGCCTCAGCCACGGCCGCATGCTCTCCGCCTCCTACCGCGCCCAGTACTCGCCGGAGGAAGCGGCGACGGACATCGAGCGCCTCATCGCCCTGCGCGACGAGAACGACCGCGATGTTCTCATCTACCGCCGCAATGACGACGCCCCGCACCGCATCCGCCTGAAGATCTTCCGCCTCGGGCAGATCATCCCGCTCTCCGAGTGCGTGCCGGTGCTGGAGCATCTGGGCCTGCGGGTGATCGAGGAATATCCGTTCGATCTGGCCGAGGGCCGCCTCGGCTGGATTCACGACTTCCTGCTGGAGGACCCCAACGGCCAGCCGCTCGACCTCGACTGGCTGAAGCCGACGCTGGAGCCGGCGCTGCGCGCCATCCTCGGCGGCGAGCAGGAGGACGACGGCTTCAACGCCCTTGTCATCAAGGTCAACCTCAGCGTCGAGCAGGCCGGCCTGTTCCGCGCCTACTTCCGCTACATGCGCCAGATCGGCCTGCCCTACGGCCAGGACACGGTGCAGGCGGCGCTTGTCGCCTATCCGCAGCTGACGGCGGCGCTGGCCGACCTGTTCGCTGCCCGCTTCGACCCCGACCGGGCCGATCCCAAGCTGGAGGAAGCCGTCCTTGCCCGCATCGGCGAGGCGCTGGCCAAGGTCGAGGCGCTGGCGGACGACCGCATCCTCCGGCTCTACCGCTCGGTGATCCTGGCGACGGTGCGCACCAACGCCTACCAGCCGGAGCGCGAGGCGCTGGCGTTCAAGATCAACTCCTCCCAGGTGCCGGGCCTGCCCCTGCCCGTTCCCTTCCGCGAGATCTTCGTCTACTCGCCGCGGGTGGAGGGCATCCACCTGCGCGGCGGCAAGGTGGCGCGCGGCGGCCTGCGCTGGTCCGACCGGCGCGACGACTTCCGCACCGAGGTGCTCAGCCTCCTGAAGGCGCAGATGGTCAAGAATGCGGTCATCGTGCCGGTGGGCGCCAAGGGCGGCTTCTATCCCAAGCAGCTGCCCCCCGCCTCCGACCGCGAGGCCTGGCTGGCCGAGGGCAAGGCGGCGTACCAGATCTTCATCCGCGCCCTGCTGTCGGTGACCGACAACCTGGTGGAGGGCGAGGTGGTGCCGCCGGTGCGCGTGGTGCGCCACGACGACGACGATCCCTACCTGGTGGTGGCGGCCGACAAGGGCACGGCCACCTTCTCCGACATCGCCAACGCCATCTCGCTGGAGCGCGGCCACTGGCTGGGCGACGCCTTCGCCTCGGGCGGCAGCCACGGCTATGACCACAAGGCGATGGGCATCACCGCCAAGGGCGCGTGGATTTCCGTGGAGCGGCACTTCCGCGAAATGGGCATCAACGTGGCCACCGACCCGGTGCGGGTGGTGGGCGTGGGCGACATGTCCGGCGACGTGTTCGGCAACGGCATGCTCCGCAGCCGGGCGATCAAGCTGGTGGCGGCGTTCGACCACCGCCACATCTTCCTCGACCCGAACCCGGACCCGGAGGCCAGCTTCCGCGAGCGCGAGCGCCTGTTCAACCTGCCGCGCTCGTCGTGGGCGGACTATGACCCGGCGCTCATCTCGCCGGGCGGCGGCGTCTTCCCGCGCACGGCCAAGTCCATCGACCTGACGCCGGAGATCCAGGCCATGCTCGGCGTTGCCGAGTCCAGCCTCACCCCGGTGGAGCTGATCCGCGCCATCCTGAAGATGGAGGCGGACCTGCTGTGGATGGGCGGCATCGGCACCTACGTGAAGGCCGCCAGCGAGCCCCATTCGGCCGCCGGCGACAAGGCCAACGATCCGGTCCGCATCGACGCGGAGGAGCTGCGCGTCAAGGTGGTGGGCGAAGGCGCCAACCTGGGCTTCACCCAGGCGGCGCGCATCGCCTTCGCCCGCAAGGGCGGCCGCGTCAACGCCGACTTCATCGACAACTCGGCGGGCGTGGACTGCTCGGACAACGAGGTGAACATCAAGATTCTCCTCAACCCGATCGTGGCCAGCGGCCGCCTGCCCATGGCAGAGCGCGACAAGCTGCTGGAGGAGATGACCGACAACGTCTCCGCCCTCGTGCTGCGCGACAACTACCTCCAGACCCAGGCGCTCTCGGTCGCCGAGGTGGGCGGGGCGCACGCCGTGCCCGCCTATGCCCGGCTCATCCAGACGCTGGAAGCCTCGGGCCACCTCAACCGCGCGGTGGAGGGCCTGCCGTCCGACGAGGAGCTGGAGCGCCGCATCGCCGCGGGCGAAGGTCTCACCCGGCCCGAGCTGGCGGTGCTGCTGGCGTATGCCAAGCTGCGGCTCTACGAGGCGCTGCTGGATTCGGCCATCCTCGATGATCCGGTGATGGAGCAGGATCTCATCCAGGCCTTCCCGGAGCAGCTGCAACAGCGGTTCGCGGCGGAAATCCGCAACCACCCGCTGCGGCGGGAGCTGATCGCCACCAAGCTGTCCAACGCCGTCGTCAACCGGGGCGGCATCACCCTCGCCTTCGAGCTGGCGGAGGAAACCGGCGCCGGGCTCGACCAGGTGGTGGGCGCCTTCGTGGTGGCCCGCGAGGTGTTCGACACCCGCGCCCTGTGGCGTCTCATCGACAGCTACGACTACCGCATCGCGGCGGACCTCCAGATCCGCCTGCACCGGGAAGCGGCGGGCGCGCTCAAGCGGCAGATCGAGGACGTGCTGCGCTTCTCCGGCGAGAGCCTGTCGCCCAGCACCATGATCGTGCGCCTGCGGCCGGGCATCGACCGGCTGATCCCGCAGGTGAACGAGCTGCTGCGGCCGGAGCCGCGCGCCATGGTCGAGCAGTACCGGCAGACGCTGGTGGAACGCGGCACGCCGCCGGACGTGCAGGAGGCCCTCCTGCTGCTGGTGGTGCTCAACGGCGTCGTCGGCGTCGCGCTGCTGGCGGAGGAACTGGGCGCGGACGAAGCGGACGTGGCCCACGCCTACACCCTGCTCGGCGACCGGCTGGGCCTGGACTGGGCGGCCGGCATGGCCTCCAGCCTCATGCCCGCCGATCCGTGGGAGCGCCTGCTGCTGGCCGGCACCGCCCACGACTTCGAGCGGGTGCGCCTCGAGCTGATCCGCCGCCTCGTCCAGACGGCAGGCGGCGGCTCGGCCCAGGCGGCGGTCGAGCGGTGGCTGGCGGAGCAGGAGCCCTGCGCCGACCGCATCCGCGCGCTCGTCGCCAACGTCCGGGCCTCCAAGCCCGCCACCACCGCCAAGCTCACCCACCTCGCCTCGCAGGTGCGCCAGCAGCTGTCGCGGTAAGCGGAGACCGGATGGGGATTTGATTGCAGGAGGGGCCCCGTGCGCGGAGGCGCACATTCAAGGGTCTCCCCTCCTGCACCTCCCGTTCGTTTAAAAGGGCCGTGCTCCGGCAACCGGAGTGCGGCCCTTGCCGTTTTCAGGCGATTGCCTGCAGGTGCCAGCGGGAGTTCACCGACTCTTCCGTCGCCCAGCGCAGCAGGATGGCGTTTTCCACGATCCATTCCCCCAGCCTGCGCGTGCCAAGCACCCGGCAGCCAAGACCTTCCAGCCGGTACAGGTCATTCAGCGCCGGAACCAGGGAATGGCTCTCGGGGAGCACCCGGACGATGACAGGTGACAGGCCCAGGCGCATCTCCAGAAACTGTTCGCGGTGATGCCTGAGCGCTTCGTAGACCCGGCGGTCGAAGCTGCGGGCGTCCACGTTTCGCGCCGGCAGCACCCACAGCTCCCAGCGGGCCGCACAGGAATTGTATTCCAGCAGGGCCCCGCGCGGCGCGGCCTCGGTTTGGTCCAGAAGGCGCAGAAGCGTATGGCTGTCGGCTACCAATACTCTCTTATCCATGTGAGAATCCCCTTCTCAGGATCGGAGACCGCGCGAACCATTGTTATCTGCTGTCATCTGCGCCAACGCCTTCAGCTTCTCGCAGTTTCTCGAAATTAATGTCTAAAAAATGGAGTAGTATCCCAGAACGATGCATGATGTGAGCATAAAACTACACCAGGGGGTCGAAGTATATGTATTAAAAACCAAAATAATTAGATTTAAAATATCGATTGTTTAAGGAAAACGTTTGGCATAACGAGGGGTTTGTGTAATTTTAAGATAAATGAATAATAAAATGATAATAATTTCCGGTTTGAATTGTGTTGCGTTTACATCAGTAATCTGTATATCTTGAAAAGTTGAGGGCCGGAACATTGGGTCGCTTCGGCCCAACTGTACTCAATAATTGGACTATTTGGAATAATTAAGTGTGTGTTCTGATTTTAATTTAATGTCTTGACATATGTTTTCAATGTCTGGAAAAAGCGACCTTCGAGTTATATTTAGTTTTTCAAGCTGCCTTATTATGTTAATTTTTTCTGTTGATGGCACGATGATCTCAAGCTCAACTGGCGATTTTATTCTGGTCTGTATGCCTGACGCTATAAAAGCGCCGGACTGGGCAATTATTCTCCTATTATTTTTAGGAGGGTGTATAAAATAGTATCTATTTAAATCTAGTATTTTGAGTTTGTTTTCAAAATATGGTTTTTCTGTTCTTATAAAACTTAAAAGTCTTTCAGTCGCTTTTAACGATGTAAATAGGTCTTTTGATCTTTCGTTTACTTTTCTGTATGATTCTTTTGATGCGATGGACTCGAAATATAAGTATAAAAAATAACTATTTATTTCTTCTTTCTCTTCATAATTTAGTAACGCCATATTGCATATTATGCTAATTGTGTCGCTATTGGGAAATTTTGAATCTGTTCTGTTGAATTTAAATACTGCAACCTTGCCATCTTTGCCGTTTTCCTCGCTGCATGCGAAATATAATGCCACAAGGGGATTCATTGTGACGTCAAGAAGTCTTGTTGGTAGGCCGTAGTGCTGAGCTCTTACTAATCTTTGATATGCAGTTTTATCTGTTGAGAATTCGTCTGGTATTTCTGTGAAAAGTTCAATTAATATCTTGTCCTCAAATTCAGAATATCCATTTCGGTATATACTGGGTATGAACGGCCATATATGGGACGATTGTCCTCGGTAGCATCTTAGGGTGTCGTGATCGTATTGTATTTTTTCTATTACATTTACAAACTCGGATATGTTTTTGATATGTATTTTTTCTACGTTCTCTTCTTCCATAGGCTTTTTGCTCTGTCGACTGCTTGCCCGAGAGCTTAAAGATATAAATTTTACAATGTATTACAAAACGAAAACGCCGCCCTGCCCGGGGGCAGGACGGCGTAACCTTTGGAGCGGTTCGCACTTACCTTCTCGTTCCCAGGCTGCGCCTTTGATCGCGCGCGCGTCCCTGTAACGACAAGGGATGTTGCCAGGAGGGTCATAGACCCTCCTGCAAATCGAAAGACAGAACGCTCCGGTGCCAGATCAGCCGTTGAGGATTTCCAGCACGGCGTCGCGCTCTTCGATCAGCTCCTGCACGGAGCGGTCGATCTTGGCGCGCTGGAATTCGTTCAGCTCCAGACCCTTCACGCGCTCGAAGGTGCCGCCGGCGGTGGTGATCACCGGCACCGAGCACATCAGGCCCTCGGGGATGCCGTAGGAGCCGTCGGACGGAATGGCCATGGACACCCAGTTGCCGTTGGAGCCGAGGAACCAGTCGCGCATGTGGTCGATGGCGGCGTTGGCAGCCGAGGCGGCCGAGGAGGCGCCGCGGGCTTCGATGATGGCGGTGCCGCGCTGGGCGACCGTCGGGATGAAGGTGTCCTTGTACCAGGCTTCGTCATTCACCAGCGCCGGCAGGGCCTTGCCGCCCGAGGAGGCCTGGAAGTAGTCGGCGAACATGGTGGGCGAGTGGTTGCCCCAGATCACGAACTTCTCGATCGAGTCGACGGAGACGCCGGTCTTGGCCGACAGCTGGGCGAGGGCGCGGTTGTGGTCGAGGCGGGTCATCGCCGAGATGTTCTCGGCCGGGAAGTCCGGCGCGTTGTGGGCCAGAATCCAGGCGTTGGTGTTGGCCGGGTTGCCGACCACGATCACCTTGGCGGTCTTCTTGGCCACGGTGTTGAGAGCCGCACCCTGTACCTTGAAGATGGCGGCGTTGGCGGCGAGCAGGTCGCGGCGCTCCATGCCCTTCGAGCGCGGACGCGCGCCCACGAGGAAGGCGGCGTCGATGTCCTTGAAGGCCTCGTTCGCGTCGTCGGAAACGGTGACGCCAGCCAGCAGCGGGAAGGCGCAATCCTCAAGCTCCATCACCACGCCCTTCACGGCGTTGAGGGACTGCGGAATGTCGAGAAGCTGGAGGATAACCGGCTGGTCCTTGCCGAAGACATCGCCATTCGCGATGCGGAACAGCAGCGAGTAGCAGATCTGCCCGGCGGCGCCCGTGACGGCTACGCGGAGAGGGGATTTGGCCATTTCATCATCCTTTCATACGACTCGAGAACTTCGGTCTGCATTGTCCGGCGCTAGAACGTGGGGGCTTCGCAGCTGGTTCGCCCCGGGGCACTGCTATACCTCTTTTTGCAAAAGGGGGAGGGTGGGATGCGTCTTTTTTTGGCCAAGGCTATTTTTTCAGCTAGGCCCGACAAGGGGGATCCTGCCGCCGGCCCGCCCGTCACGACAGAAGACGACAGAAAGTGCCGCCCATGACAACACTTCGCCCGTCCGCGCCCGCCGACGTGCCGCACCTGCACTCCCTCTGGCGCCGGTCGGTGCGCGCCACCCACCACTTCCTCGCCGAGGCGGACTTCCGCGAGATCGACAGGGTCGTCGGCTCCCTCTACCTGCCCCACGCCCAACTGGTTGTCGCCGTAGACGACAGCGACCACCCGCTCGGGTTCATGGGGTTGAACGGCAGCCATATCGACAGCCTGTTCATCGACCCGGACCACCGCGGCGCGGGGCTCGGCAGGATGCTGGTGGAACACGCCGCCCGCCTCTGCGGCGTGGTGACGGTGGACGTGAACGAGCAGAACGACCAGGCCGTCGGCTTCTACCGGAAGATGGGCTTCACCGAGACCGGCCGCTCCCCCACGGACGACGACGGCCGCCCCTACCCCCTCCTGCACATGGTGCGGACGCAAGAGCTCGTTCCTTCGCGATAAGTGATGATTGTTCTTCGGTTTTTTGCAGGAGGGTCTCGGACCCTCCTGGCAACCTCCCTTTCGTAACCGGGACGTGCGCGTGGACAGGGGCGCGGCCCGATAAATCAGATTTTCAAACGGCCGCGTTTCCAGGGAATGCCGGAACCACGGCCCCGAAAAACGAAAGGGGTGCAGGGGTCCAGGACCCCTGCAACTCAAATCCAGTTTACAATCCCCGATCCCCTCAACGCTCGCTGAGGGCCAGCCGCACGGCCAGTCCGCCCATGATGCTGGCGGTTGCCCAGCGGATAGCCTGGCCGAGGCGGGCGCTGCCCTTGAGCCGGGCGGCGACGAGGGCGACGGCGAAGTTCACCAGTGTGCCGCTGGTGGTGAACCACAGGCCGAGCGCGGCGATCTGTATCGTCTGATGCCCGTGGGCCGGGTCGATGAACTGGGGCAGGAAGGCGAGGAAGAACAGCCCCACCTTGGGATTGGTCACGTTCACCAGCGCGCCCTGCCGGAAGGCGCGCCGGGCATCCGCCGGAGCCTGGGGTATGTGGGCGGTATCGGGAGCCTCGCTCGGATCGGCTTTGGCCGGGGCCGAGCGGATCAGCCCCCAGGCGAGGTAGAGAAGGTAGGCGGCGCCTGCCCACTTGAGCACGGTGAAGGCGGTCTGGGAGGCGGCGATCAGCGCCGAAAGCCCCGCCACCGCGAACAGGATGTGGACGCAGCAGCCGGCGGCCACCCCCAGCGCGGCGGCGAACCCGGCGCGCACGCCGCTCCGCGCGGCGGAGATGCCCACAAGGGTCATGTCCGCGCCCGGCGTCACGTTGAGCGCCAGCGCCGCCACGGCGAAGGTTGCAAGCTGGGGTAAGGGCGGAAGCACGTCGTTCGGGAGAAGGTCAAAGCCTGTCATGGGCAGTCCCCTGTCCTGGCTCGAGGGATCGACAGCGGCCGGATATTAGGGCGTGTCCTGTTTGCGTACCACATTTTTTGTAATTGCAGGTATGTCAGTTTTGCAGGTGGACTTTTTGCAGGGGTCTTGGACCCCTGCACCCCATTCGTTTGGCGGGCCGCGCGCATGTCCCGAAAATCGAAAGGGAGTGCAGAGGGGCAAGCCCATCTGCAACCCTCTGAAAGAGCGCTCGGACAAGGTTGACTATGGTCGCGGTGTCTGTGCCGCCTGACGGTCCATATCGACCCTGCCCATATCGACCCTGCCCATATCGACCCTGCTTTGGTTGACAGTGGGGCGGGACCTGCGTAACCATCTGCTCTGTACAGGCTCTCAGAGGTGGGAACGGCCTCCCCACACACCACCGGCGCTGTGGCGCAGGTGGTACAGTAGCTCTGACAGAGTACAGTTGCTCTGGCAGAGTGAAGAGATCCGGGCGTGGGCACCCCGGCTAGAGCCATCGTCAAGGGGCTCCCGACCTAACAGGCCAGGGAGCCTTTTCCTTTCATGACGTGACGTTTCATGACTTGAGCGCTGACAAGGTGATTCTTGGCGCGCCGGGCCTCCACCTTTTTCGCAGAGATCGGGTAGATGCTGGTTACGTTGTAGCGCCCCGAGGCGTCTCGAACGATCGCAACCGCCACCAGAAGGTGCTCGTCCCAGCCCGGGGGTCTTCCCACAATCTCGATCTTGCCCTTGTTGCGAAAGTCATCCCCGAAATAGAGGGGATTGGCGATGACACTGGCAACGTGGGGAAGTGCGCGGGAAAAGTCTTCGCCATGTCGTCGGCTGGCATGCCGTTGGGCATGGCCAGACATAACGGCTTCGCCAGGTTCCAGTTCCAGCTGCAACGCCAGATTGATTTGCAAGACAGGCAGGTCGCCAAAATATAATGGCGCTGGCAGGCAGCTGTTCTTTCGGGCCATGGTGCGGGTTTTTTTAAATCGGTATTATGATTTCTATTCCGGGAGTGCCGGGATTGCCGTCGCTTCCATGCAAAAATAATTCAGTGAGATTTTAAATATCTGTGCGATAAAAATGGATTTTTAACTTGTATTTATATTTTGGAAAAGACATTTCTGGTTTTATTTATATTTAATTCATCTCAATTGTTTTCATGGCCCATTTTGTTGCGAATTTCGAACCAGCGATGGTCTGTCTGGTCGGGGGCTGGCGCACAAGTAAAGTGCGGGGGAAACACGTCCCGAAAATCGAATGGCCCGAAAATCGAAAGGGAGTGCAGAGGGGCAAGCCCCTCTGCAAGGAAAGCCCCACAAAACCAAAAAGGGCGGAGCCGTGAGGCCCCGCCCTTCTGTCTGGTCATAAAGACCGGCTTAGTGGCGGAAGTGGCGCTTGCCGGTGAACACCATGGCGAGGCCCTTCTCGTCGGCGGCGGCGATGACTTCGTCGTCGCGGATGGAGCCGCCCGGCTGGATGACGGCGGTGGCGCCGGCTTCAGCGGCGGCGAGCAGGCCGTCGGCGAAGGGGAAGAAGGCGTCCGAGGCCACCACCGAGCCGATGGTGAGCGGCTGGGCCTCACCGGCCTTCTCGGCGGCTTCCTTCGATTTCCAGGCGGCGATGCGGGCGCTGTCCACGCGGCTCATCTGCCCGGCGCCGACGCCCACGGTGGCGCCGTTCTTCGCGTACACGATGGCGTTCGACTTCACGTGCTTGGCGACGCGGAAGGCGAACAGCAGGTCCGCCATTTCCTGGGGCGTCGGGGCGCGCTTGGTGACGACCTTGAGGTCGGCTTCCGTGGTGACGCCGTTGTCGCGGCCCTGCACCAGATAGCCGCCGGCGATCGAGCGGATGTTGTAGCCGGCGCGGGCCGGGTTCGGCAGTCCCTTGGTGAGCAGCAGGCGCAGGTTCTTCTTGGCGGCGAAGAGGGCGATGGCTTCCTCGTCCGCGTCCGGCGCGACAACCACTTCGGTGAAGATCTCGGTGATCGCGCGTGCCGTCGCGCCGTCGAGCGGGCGGTTGGCGGCGATGATGCCGCCGAAGGCCGAGACCGGGTCGCACAGCAGCGCCTTGCGGTAGGCTTCCTCCAGCGACGCGCCGGTGGCGACGCCGCAGGGGTTGGCGTGCTTGATGATGGCGATGGCCGGGGTTGCGGGGTCGAACTCGCCGATCAGCTCAAGGGCGGCGTCGGTATCGTTCAGGTTGTTGAACGACAGCTCCTTGCCCTGGAGCTGGCGGGCATTGACCACGCCCGGCTCGTCCGAGGTGCGGTAGAAGGCGGCGGTCTGGTGCGGGTTCTCGCCGTAGCGCAGCTCGCTCACCTTCCGGGCGGAGAGCGTCAGCGTCTCGGGGAAGGTCTCGCCGTGCACGGTGCCCGAGAACCAGGACGCAATGGCGGCGTCGTAGGCGGCGGTGCGGGCGTAGGCCTTGCCGGCGAGGCGGCGGCGCAGCTCAAGGGTGGTGGCGCCGTCGTGGGCTTCCAGCTCGGCCAGCACGGCGTCGTAGTCGGCCGGGTCGGTGACGATGGTCACGTAGCCGTGGTTCTTGGCGGCGGAGCGCACCATGGAGGGGCCGCCGATGTCGATGTTCTCGATGCAGGTCTCGAAGTCCGCGCCCTTGGCGACGGTCGCCTCGAACGGGTAGAGGTTCACCACCACCATGTCGATGGGCGGGATGTTGTGGTCCGCCATCGCCTTGGCGTGCTCGGGGTTGTCGCGCAGCGCCAGCAGGCCGCCGTGGATCATCGGGTGCAGGGTCTTGACCCGGCCGTCCATCATCTCGGGGAAGCCGGTGTGCTCGGAGACGTCCTTGACGGCAAGGCCGGCCTCGCGCAGGGCGCGGGCGGTGCCGCCGGTCGACAGCAGCTCGACGCCGCGCGCGGCCAGCGCCCTGGCGAAGGGCACCAGACCCGACTTGTCGGAAACGGAAAGAAGCGCGCGGGTGACGCGCACCAGCGGATCGGCCATGACGTGTTCTCCGAAACTATCCTGAACGCTAGAACGTGGTGAGTGTGGACGGGGTTTTCTGCTCGCGGGATCTACTGCTTGGCGGAACGCTTGAACGACCAGTTGACCACCGCACCTTCCGCGGTTGCCTCGCCGCTCAGCACAAGCTGCTCCGTCTTCCGGCGGCGCCCTTGTGCATCAATCCACAGGGACGGTGCAATGGACAAGCTCGCCCCGCGCGCCTTGAACTGCCACACGGTGCCGCCCGGCAGCTTCAGCAGCGCGCCCTGGTTGTCGGCGGTGGCGGTGGCCTCGATGCCCAGCCCCAGGTGGAAGCGGATGTCGAAGGGCACGTTGCCCGAGCCGCGCAGGCTGAGGCCGCGCCGCCGGGCGGGGACCAGCCGGTCCTCGCCGCGGAAGTCCATGCCGTCTCCCGAGAGGTAGAGGCGGCGGCGGTGCTGGAAGCCGAAGCGGCGCACATAGCCGTCGTGGACGGCATCGACCACCACGCCTTCCTCGCTTTCCTGCCGCACCGCGACCACTTCGCTCACGCCCTTGCCGAGCGTGCCGTCGTCGCGGATGCGGGTGGAGTTGGTGTCGTCGATGATGAGGGTGGAGTGGGCGGCCGACGCCCGCAGCACCTGCTGGAGATCGGGGATCAGCGCCAGCGCCGTGCCGCGCCCGCCGCCGCAGTTGACGACCACGCGGTTGAGGCCGTCGGAGAACTCGAACGCCAGCGTGCCGGCGTGGGCGGTCTGGCTCACCCGGCCCGGCGGGGGCGGCCCGGCGTCCAGCACCACGATGCTGCGGCCGCCTTCCAGCCGCTGGAAGCCGCTGTAGATGCCGTTCTTCAGCGGCTTGGCGGAGACGCCGGAGAGCTTGAGCGCGTGCTCCAGCACGTTCTTGTCCGCCAGCCCGCCGCCGTGGACGGCGGAGAGGTGGTTGTCGCCCAGCACCATGCCGCGCAGGCTCGGCACCAGCCGGTCGATGGCGCGGGTAAGGCCCGCCGGCTCCTCCGCCTGGCGCTCCGTGACGACGGAGCGGACGGTGAGCAGCAGCTTGAGGATTTCCAGCTGTTCCTCCGGGCAGCGGGAGGCGACGCCGCCGTCCGCCAGGATGAACAGGTCGAGCGCCCGCTCCAGCGCCTGCGCGCCCTTGTGGGCGCGGGATTCGCCGCCGGGCAGCAGCAGGCCGTTGATCATGAGCCCGGCGGTTGCCTTGATGCGGGCGAGGCCCTCGGGCGTCTTCTCCGCCGTCTGGGCGAGGTGGCGGCCCTGCCGCGCCAGAGCGTTGAGCACGGACGAGCGGTAGACGTGATCCTCCGACGAGAGGATGTAGGGCGCGTGGGTCATCCACTGCATCAGCCGCTCGCCGAGGATATCGGCGCGCCAGGCCAGCTCGTCGAACTTGGTGTATTCGCTCAGCCAGCGCTGCACCAGCGGCTCGACGAACGCCGCGCCCTTCTTGTGGTCCGCCTCGGCGGCGAGGTCGCGCAGCCAGCGGAAGCTGTGCAGCCACTCCAGCCAGGCGGCGGGCGCGCGGATGGCGGAGAAGCGCATGCCGTGGGTGGTGATGGAAATGCCCATGTATTCCAGCCGCCCTTCCATCAGGGCGCGGCCCACGGCCGGGTCGCCCGGCCACAGGTCCGGCGGGGCGGCCAGCAGCTTGAGCGGGAACCGCCCGCGCAGGCGCAGGCCGTGCAGGAACGAGCGGTACTGGAGCCGGCGCAGGCGGTGGCCGATCTTCTCCGTCAGCGACAGGCCGCGGTCCTCGCCGTAGCGCACCAGCCGGTGAGCCGGGGTCTGGGGTGATGCGGCCTTGTCTGCCTTGTCGCTCACGCGTTGCTCCCGCCCGTATCCTTGCGCGCCGCGTCCTTCAGCGCCGTGATGTTGGCGGCATAGGCGTCCGGCCCGCCCTTGAAGCTGGCGGTGCCTGCCACCAGCACGTCGGCCCCGGCGGCGACGGCCGCGCCGATGGTTGCGGTGGTGATGCCCCCGTCCACCTCGAGGTCGATCTGCTTGCCGAGCTTGTCGATCATGCGGCGGATGCGGGCGATCTTCTCGATCTGGCTGTCGATGAACGACTGGCCGCCGAAGCCCGGGTTGACCGACATGACCAGCACCAGATCCAGATCCGGCAGAATATAATCCAGAACCTCGACCGGGGTTGCCGGGTTCAGCGACACGCCCGCCTTCTTGCCCAGCGATTTGATCTTCTGGACGGTGCGGTGCAGGTGCGGCCCCGATTCCGGGTGCACGGTGATGATGTCCGCGCCCGCCTCGGCAAACGCCTCGATGTAGGGATCGACCGGCGCGATCATCAGGTGCACGTCGAACGGCTTGGCGGTGTGCGGGCGCAGGGCCTTCACCACGCTCGGGCCGATGGTGATGTTGGGCACGAAGTGGCCGTCCATCACGTCGATGTGGATGTAGTCGGCGCCGGCGGCGTCGATGGCGCGCACCTCTTCGCCCAGCTTGGCGAAGTCGGCGGACAGGATCGACGGGGCGATGCGAACGGGTTGCTGTGGCATGAATTTGGCTCTTAGCAGGTTGAGCGGGAAGGAGCAATTCAGGGAAGGCGTCAGACCGTCCGGCGCAGCAGGCGGGCCATGAAGAAGCCGTCCAGCCCCCCCTTCCCGGCCATCATGCCGGGCAGGGTGCGGACCCAGCCCCGGGGGTCGAACAGCGCCTCGATGCCGGCGATCTCCTCCGGCGCGACGGGGTCGAGCGCCACGTCGGCGCGGCGCGCCAGGAGGGCCTCGATCTGGCGCTCGCCTTCCTCCGGCTCCAGCGAGCAGACGGCATAGACCATCCGCCCGCCGGGCCTCAGCTGGTCCAGCGCGTGGTCGAGCAGCTCGGCCTGCAGGTCGAGGAGCGGCGTCAGGGTGCGCGCGCCCTTCAGGTGCAGCACGTCCGGGTGGCGGCGCAGGGTGCCGGTGGCGGAGCACGGCGCGTCGAGCACAAGGGCATCCAGCGGTGCCGGGGCCTTCCACTTGCGGGCGTCGCGGGCGATGGTCTCGGCTGCAAGGCCGGTGCGCTCCAGGTTCTCCGTCACCCGGCGCAGGCGCGCCTCGGACACGTCCACCGCCGTCACCCGCGCGCCGGCCGCCGCCAGTTGCAGCGTCTTGCCGCCGGGGGCGGCGCACAGGTCGGCAACCGTCTCGCCCGCCGCCACCTGCAGCAGGCGGGCGGGAAGCTGGGCCGCCAGATCCTGCACCCACCACGCGCCCTCGCCGTAGCCGGGCAGCGCCTCCACCTCCTGCCAGTCGGTCAGGCGCACCGTGCCGGGGGCAAGGCGCTCGCCGCCCAGCGCGGGGGCCCAGCGGGCCTCGTCCTCGGGGCTGCGGAACACGATGTCCAGCGGCGCTTCCGCAACGGCCGCCTGCGCAATCGCCGCCACCGCGTCGGCGCCGTAGGCCTCCCGCCAGCGGTCCGCATAGGGCGCGGGCAGCCGGGGCACGGCGGGCAGCGCATGATCTTCCCGAATGAGACGCCCCAGCACGCCATGGACCAGACGGCGCGGTCCCGCCTCCACCAGCGGCAGCGCGGTCGAGACCACCGCATGGGCCGGCGTCTTCAGCACCCACAACTGGGCCAGCGCCATGCGCAGCACCAGCCGCGCCCGGGCATCGTGCGGCAGCGGCTTGCGCGTGCAGGCGTCGATCGCCTGGTCGAAATCCACCATCCAGCGCAGCGTCTGGCTGGCAATGGCGCGGGCCAGCGCGCGGTCCGGCCCCTCCAGCCCCGACAGCGCACGGTCCAGCGCCATGTCGAGCGGGCGATGCTGCCACAGCACGGCAGCAAGCAACTTGAAGGCGCCCCGGCGGGCGGCAAGGCCTGGGATGTTCTCGGTCATTGGGGGGCTTTAGCGCATCGGCCCGGGAGTCGTAAGCCGAATTTCAGGCAAACCAGCCATGCAGGGCGGGGAAAGGGGTGAGCGGGTCTGTGATTTGATTTTATGCAGGAGGGTCGCGGACCCTCCTGCACCTCCCTGACGATTCATCGGGCCGCACCCGGTCATGCCGGACGCGGCCCTTTCAGATCGTCCTTGTGGCAGGGCGCGGGAAACACGGCCCGATCAAACGAAAGGGGGTGTGGGGGTCACAGACCCCCACAATAAAACCATTCCTGAAATGACCCGGACGCCCTCACCCCCACGGCCCGCGCTGCGATCGGTCGGTGGTGCCCAGCGGGTCGAGGGCGGAGCGGCTGCCCTGCGGCCGCGTTTCGTGCTGCCGGGCGGCGGCGGCGGACCAGGCCGCGCGGTCGCCCATGGTTCCGGCCATGGCCTGGAGTGCGGCGATGCGGTTGGCGGTGTTGGGGTGGGTGGAGAACAGGTTGTCCATGCCCCGCTTGGTGAGCGGGTTGATGATGAACAGGTGGGCGGTTGCCGGGTTGGCTTCGGCGGCCGGGTTGGGAATGCGGCTGGCGCCGTGCTGGATCTTGTTCAGCGCCGAGGCCAGCGCGTGCGGGTTGCCGCAGATTTGCGCGCCCATGCGGTCCGCCGCGTATTCGCGGGTGCGGGAGATGGCCATCTGCACCAGCATGGCGGCCAGCGGCGCAAGGATCATCAGCGCCAGCATGGCGATGGGGTTGGGCCGGTCCTCGCCGTCGCGGCTGCCGCCGAACAGGAAGGCGAAGTTGGCCAGCATGGAGATTGCGCCCGCGATGGTGGCGGTGATGGTCATGATGAGCGTGTCGCGGTTCTTGATGTGGCCCAGTTCGTGGGCCATCACGCCCGCCAGCTCCTCGCGGGTGAGCATCTGCATGATGCCGGTGGTGGCGGCGACGGCCGCGTTTTCCGGGTTGCGGCCGGTGGCAAAGGCGTTGGGCTGGGGCGTATCGATGATATAGACCTTGGGCATGGGCATGTTCGCCCGCTGCGCCAGCTCGCGCACCAGCTGGTAGAACTCGGGCGCGCTGCGCTCGTCCACGGGCCGCGCGCCGTGCATCTTCAGCACCATCTTGTCGGCGTTCCAGTAGGCGAAGGCGTTCATGCCCGCGGCGAACAGCAGCGCGATGAAGGCCCCCTGCCCGCCGCCGATCATGAAGCCCGCGGCCATGAACAGGGCCGTCATGGCCGCCAGAAGCATCGCGGTCTTGAAATAGTTCATCGCGTTTTACCCAACCTGAAGTGACGTTTCAGATGTGGCCCAGCTGCCGGATTGGATCAAGGGGCGGCGCGGGAGCTCCGGCCCGCTGCCGGGGCAGTCCGGCGAGCGCCGGGGTTTTGGGCGCGGGTGCGGCATGGTAAGGGGGGCGCACATCAGGGTTGAGGAGAGTGCCATGACCGACAAGCCGCGCGAACAGGAGACCACCCCGCCGCGCCCGGACGGCAGCGAGGCCAGCGAGGCGAAGCCGGAGGCGGTGTTGCCCAGGGAGATCGGCGGGCGCAAGGGGCCCGAGCCCACCCGCTATGGCGACTGGGAGAAGGGCGGCATCTGCACCGACTTCTGACGCCCCGTCTCTGACGCCCGAACGCAACCGGCCCGCGCCAGGGCGCGGGCCGGGGCAAGACGCAACAGGGGAAACGCCGGTCAGGCGCGGCGGCGCCGGCCGAGGCCAAGGCCCAGCAGGCCGAGGCCGAACAGGCCGAGCGTCGCCGGAGCGGGCACCTTGTGCGGGAAGATGAGGCGTTCCATCAGCCAGTCGTAGAAGAAGGCGATGCTGGTATCGCCGGCGATTTCACCGAACGAGGAGTCGCCGCCGCAGGTGACGTCCACCGGATTGACGATCTCCGGGTTGGAGGGGCTGGCGATGCCGTCGCACCAGAGGGTGCTGAGGGTCACGCCGAAGGAGTGCACGCCCGCCAGCAGGCCGTCGATGAAGGCGCCGCCGCCGGAATCGCCGCCGGCGATCAGCACCTCGTCGAGGCCGAGGCCGAGGTCCGGCGCCAGGCCCTGGTCCACCAGAATCTGGTAGAGGCCGTTGCCCAGATAGATTTCAGGGCTCAGCCACCAGGCGAAGGCGTTGTGCTCCGGCGTGCCGTCGTCGAAGTCGTACAGCAGGTGTGCGCCCGCGAGGCCGACGCCGAACAGGGTCTCCAGATCGAACTCGTACAGGTTCTTGCCGATGCGGCCGTTGGTCAGGTTGTCGAGGCCGAAGGTGTCGTTGGTGCCGTCGCCGTTGCCGGTGGTGCCGTAGCTGATGTGGGTGGCCACCTGGCCGATGGCGTTGCCGTTGTAGAGGCCGTAGATCTTGGTTCCCGCCGGCACCGGCTCGCTCAGGGTGATGATGGCGATGTCGCCGGTGGCGAAGGCGCCTTGCGCGGGCGATCCCACCACCGGGTCGAAGTAGAGCGGGTGGATTTCATAGCTGGCGGCGGTGATCGGTGATCCGCCAAAGCCGCCCAGATAGACCCGGGTCGGGTCCGTGGTGCCGTATTCGCCGCTGCGCGGATCATGGGTGTCCACGCAGTGGGCGGCGGTGATGATCTGGGTCGGCGAGACCACCGTGCCCGAACAGTAGTAGGCGAGGCTGGAGTCCTTGAGCGGGGTTTGCAGCACCACCGTGCCGTTGCGCTCGGCGGAACTGGGGAGATAGCGCGGATCAAGGTAATTGCCGGCCGTCTTGAGCAGCGGCTTGGCGCTGGCGGCGGCCAGCGGAAGCGCCTGGGCCTCGGGTGTGGAAACAACGGTGCTGCCGGCAATGGCGACAACACCCAGACTGACGCCAACGCAAAGGGAAGCGAGAACGTTTTTCATGAAAAACCCCCTGCGAAAGGAAACAGGCAGGCGGGCCTGCCCGGGAGGACCGCACCCCTGCGGCCTCTTCTGCAGGAAGGAATTCAAGAATCGCGCCAAAATTTAAGATTTTGTAATGAAACAATATATGGAGTCATGGTTTCCGAGTCTGTAAGTAATCTCGACGTATATTCGGGATGTATTCTATATATGTTTTATAGATTTCATGTTCTTTAAATGGATTATATATTGCCTGTGGCAATTTGTTCTGTGGATTGCGGTGTCCTTTCTTGATCTCCGGGGGCTGAAAAAGATCGCCGCTTCCGGGGGAGGAAGCGGCGGCCATCGAGGCGAAGCCGGAGGCGGTGTTGCCCAAGGCGATCGGCGGGCGCAAGGGGCCCGAGCCCACCCGCTATAGCGACTGGGAGAGGGGTGGCATCTGCACCGATTTCTGACGCCCCGTATCTGACGCCTGAACGCAACCGGCCCGCGCCAGGGCGTGGGCCGGGGCAAGACGCAACAGGGGAAACGCCGGTCAGGCGCGGCGGCGCCGGCCGAGGCCAAGGCCCAGCAGGCCGAAGCCGATCAGGCCGAGCGTGGCCGGAGCCGGGATCTCCACGGGGAAGATCAGCCGGGCCATCAGCCAGTCGTAGAAGAAGGCGATGCTGGTATCGCCGGCGAGCTCACCGAACGAGGAGTCGAGAGCGCAGGTCATGTCGGGCGCGTTGACGTATTCACCGTTCCTGGGGTCTCCGTCGCACCACTGTTCGGCCAGAGAGATGCCGAAGGAGTGAACGCCGGCGAGCAACCCGTCGATGAAGGCGCCGCCGCCGGAATCGTTGTGGGCCATCATCACCTCGTCGAGGCCGAAGCCGAGGTCCGGCGCCAGGCTCTGATCCACGATCACCTCGTAGAGACCGCCGCCAAGAGATCGCTCGAGCGGGCTCAGCCACCAGGCCAGGGCGTTGTGCTCCGGTGTGCCGTCATCGAAGTCATAGATCAGATGCGCGCCTTCGAGGCCGAACTCGAAGGCGTTGTACAGGTCGATCTCGTAGAGGTTCTGGCCGATGCGGCCCCGTGTCAGGCTGTCCTCGGGGGTGAAGCTTTCCTCGGTGCCGTCACCGTTGCCGGTGGTGCCATAGCTGATGTGCGTGGCCACCTTGCCGATGGGGTCGCCGTTGTAGAGGCCGTAGATCTTCGTGCCGGCGGGCACCGGTTCGCTCAGGGTGACGATGGCGATGTCGCCGGCGGCGAATGCACCCAACTTCGGAGTGCCGATTTCCGGGTCGAAGTAAAACGGGTGGATCTCGTAGCTCGCGGCCGTGATCATCTGGCCGCCGAGACCACCCAGATAGACGCGGGTGGTGCCCGTGAGGCCATAGTCGGGGCTGCGGGGATCCTGGCTTTCCACGCAGTGGGCTGCGGTGACGATCTGGGTCGGCGAGACCACAGTGCCTGAGCAATAGTGGGCCAGATCGGTGCCCAGGATGGGCGATTGCAGCACCACCGTGCCGTTGCGCTGCTGCTCGGTCGGAATGTAACGCGCGTTCTGATAGTGTCCCGCCGTCTTCAGAAGGAGCCGCGCGTTGGCGGCGCTGAGTGGAACTGCGTTCGCCTCGGACGTAAACACAACCGTACTGCCTGCGATGGCGGCAAGACCAAGGCTTGCTCCAGTGCAAAGGGAAACGAGAAGCTTCTTCATGTTCAATTTTCCCCTCCCCAGCTGTTCGGTGTTCCACATTTCCGGGCCGGGAGAGGCTGTCAGGCCTGATCAGCCGAACCGCATCTGCAGCGGCCCGCAGGGAGGGATTCAAGAATCGGACCAAAATTACATCATTAGAATTAAACGAAAAAATATAGAATGAATATCTAAAATGTAGGAAATTCCGACAATCCGGACGCAAATGAAGACCGCCGCCCGGAGTGCGGGCGGCGGTCCTGTGCGACGCAGATATGTGTCCTGTGCGACGCACGTCTGTGTCTTGTGAACGCGGTTTCCGGCCCGTCGTCAGGCGGCGGACGATCGTTTCCGGTCCGCCACCAGCGTGTCCACCACGCCGGGGTCGGCCAGCGTCGAGGTGTCGCCCAGGTTGGAGAGGTCATTCTCCGCGATCTTGCGCAGGATGCGGCGCATGATCTTGCCCGAGCGGGTCTTGGGCAGGCCGGGGGCGAACTGGAGCTGGTCGGGAACGGCAATGGCGCCGATCTCGCGGCGCACGTGGGCCTTGAGGTCGGCCAGCAGGGCGTCGGACGGCTCGACCCCCGCCACCAGCGTCACGTAGGCGTAGATGCCCTGGCCCTTGATGTCGTGCGGGAAGCCCACCACTGCCGCCTCCGCCACCTTGGGGTGGCTGACCAGGGCGGATTCGATCTCCGCCGTGCCCATGCGGTGGCCGGAGACATTGAGCACGTCATCGACGCGCCCGGTGATCCAGTAGTAGCCGTCCTCGTCGCGGCGGCAGCCGTCGCCGGTGAAGTAGACGCCCTTGTAGGTGCTGAAATAGGTCTGCTCGAAGCGGGCGTGGTCGCCATAGACCGTGCGCATCTGGCCGGGCCAGCTGTCGGTGAGGATGAGGTTGCCCGACACCGCCCCTTCCAGCACCTTGCCCTCTCCGTCCACCAGCGCGGGCTTCACGCCGAAGAAGGGCTTGGTCGCCGAGCCGGGCTTGAGCGCCATGGCGCCCGGCAGCGGCGTGATCATGGCGCCGCCGGTTTCGGTCTGCCACCAGGTATCGACGATGGGCAGCCGCCCCTCGCCCACCACGCGGTGGTACCACAGCCAGGCCTCCGGGTTGATGGGCTCGCCCACCGTGCCCAGCAGGCGCAGGGACTTGCGGCTGTGCCGCTTCACCGGCTCCTCTCCTTCGCGCATCAGGGCGCGAATGGCGGTGGGGGCGGTGTAGAAGATGTTGACCTTGTGCTTGTCCACCACCTGCCAGAAGCGGTCGCAGTCGGGATAGTTGGGCACACCCTCGAACATGAGCGTGGTCGCGCCGTTGGCGAGCGGCCCGTAGACCACGTAGCTGTGGCCGGTCACCCAGCCCACGTCCGCCGTGCACCAGAAGATCTCGCCCTCCCGGTAGTCGAACACGTAGAGGTGGGTCATGGCGGCCCACAGCAGATAGCCGCCCGTGGTGTGCAGCACGCCCTTCGGCTTGCCGGTGGAGCCGGAGGTGTAGAGGATGAACAGCGGGTCCTCCGCGTTCATCGGCTCGGGCGCGCAGGTGGCGGGCACGGTCTCGGCCATGTCGTGGAACCAGCGGTCCCGGGTCGTGTTCCAGGGGATCTGCCCGCCGGTGCGGCGCACCACCAGCACGTTCTTGACCTGCGGGCAGTGCTCCAGCGCCTTGTCCACATTGGCCTTGAGCGGGATCACCTTGCCGCCGCGCAGGCCTTCGTCCGCGGTGATGACAAGCTGGGAGTCGCAATCCTGGATGCGCCCGGCCAGCGCCTCGGGCGAGAAGCCGCCGAACACCACCGAGTGGATGGCCCCGATGCGGGCGCAGGCCAGCATGGCGTAGGCGGCCTCGGGGATCATGGGCATGTAGATGGTGACGCGGTCGCCCTTCTTCACGCCCAGCTCGCGGATGACGTTGGCCATGCGGCACACGTCGTCATGGAGCTGCTGATAGGTGATGCGGCGCTCCTCCTCCGGGCTGTCGCCTTCCCAGAGAATGGCCGTGTCCAGCGCCTTGCGCGGCAGGTGCCGGTCGATGCAGTTGGCGCTGACGTTGAGGACGCCGTCCTCGAACCATCTGATGGAGACATCCGGCGCGAACCGGGTGTTCTTGATGCGGGTGGGAAACGTCTCCCACGTGAGCATGCGGGCCTGCTCCGCCCAGAAGCCCTCGGGATCCTCGACGGAGCGGCGGTACATCGCCTCGTATTGCTCCGCCGTGCAGCGCGTCTGCGCCGCGACCCAGTCAGGTACAGGAAACACTTGCGACTCGCTCATTCTCTTTCTTCCCCCGCGTGGCGCGGCTCAGGCTGTTGTGGAACCCGCTCGGATGTTGTTGTGGAACCGCTCAGATGTAGTCTGAAACGCAGTGCTGTCCCCAGTTTCCCGCGAAAAAACACAGGGCGTCAACGGTTGATCTTGCGCCGGGCAGGGCCGCTCGCCATGAGGGGAAAGGTTCCCCGGCGCGGCGCGGCCGTATGCGCGCCGCCGCAAGGGGTCCGGGCCGAATTCAACACTGCGTCCCCGGAGGCTCGAAGGTGGCGGTACGTCTGGCATTTCCCGCATTGCTGCTCGGCAGCGCCATTCTCGCGCTGGCGCCGATGCTGGTCCGTCTCGCCCCGGTCGGCCCGTTGCAGTCCGCCTTCTGGCGGCTGGCCATTGCCGTTCTTCCGCTGCTGCTGCTGGCGCGGCTGATGTCCAACCCCGGCTCCAACGCCGGCTCGGGGGCCGGCTCGGGGGCTGGCGAATCCGGCACGTCCGGCGCGCCGGCGACGGCGGCCCTCACCCGGGCCATGCTGGGCGGCATGGCGGTGGCGGGCCTGTTCTTCGCGGCGGACCTCATCGTCTGGCACCTGGGCATCGTGCGCACCACCATCGCCAACGCCTCCCTGTTCGGCAACATGGCCAGCTTCATGATGATGGCCTATGGCATCGTCGTGCTCAGCCTGAAGCCGACGCGCCGGCAGGCGGCGGCCATGGCGCTGGCCGTGACCGGCGCGCTGTGCCTGTTCGGCGCCAGCGCCGAGCTTTCCCTGCGGCACCTGACGGGCGATCTGATGTGCCTGATGGCGGCGGTGTTCTACACCGGCTACCTCATCTCCATCGGCAAGGCGCGCGCCGCCCTCTCCGCCCCCGCCGTGCTGGCGGGCAGCTCGCTCGCGGGCACCCTTGTCATCCTGCCGGTGGTGATGCTGTCGCCCGAGCCGCTGGCCCCCGCCACCCTTGAGGGCTGGGTGCCGCTGCTGGTGCTGGGCCTTGGCGGCCAGGTGATCGGCCAGGGGCTCATCGTCTTTGCGCTGGCGCACCTGTCGCCCTCGGTCAGCGGCATCGGCCTTCTCTCCCAGCCGGTGCTGGCGGCGCTTATCGGCTGGCTGGCCTTCGGCGAGATCATGGGGCCGCTGGAGATGGTGGGCGCGGCCCTCATCCTGGTGGCGCTGCTCAGTCAGTCGCTTCCAGCCAGACCTGCCCGCCAGCCCGCCGAATAGGCACCGCCTTCAGGGACCGGCCCCGGCAGGGCCCGGCGGTGCACAGGCCGGTCGCCGGGTCGAACAGCGCGCCGTGGGTGGCGCAGATGAGATGCCGCCCATCGGTGGTGAACACCCGGCCTGGCACCAGATCGAGCGGCGTGCCCACATGGGGGCAGACGTTGCGGAAGGCGCGGATCTCTCCCTCCCAGCGGTAGAGCAGCACCGTACCCCCGGCGGTCGGCACCGGCAGGGCGCGCCCCTCGGGAATCTGTTCCTCCCGTGCGACGGGCGGGGGCTCTGCGACGTGATCGGGCTTGGGGTCGGTCATGCCATTGGTGTACCGTTCGGCTCTCTGCCCAACAAGCGAGGTTTGTCTCCGTGCGCGTCCACTGGCGGCTTTCGTCCCTGCTCCCGTCCCTGCCCCTGACGTTGTCCCTGCCGGTTGCCGGTCTGGCCCTGCTCGCCGGCTGCGAGCGCACGCCCGAGCCCGCGCCGGTGCGCTATGCGCTGGACGGCACCTGGGCCTGGGCGAGCGAGCTGAACTGCTATGGCAACGAGAACACCATCGTCTTTGCCGGGCAGCGCATCCAGGTGTTCGAGGACGGCGAGGCCAAGGTGGAGGTCACCAACGCCCGGCGGCAGGAGGAGGTGCAGGACGGCCGGCCGCTGCTCACCGTCCGGTACGAACTGGCGGGGCGGCATTTCGAGGAGCGCTACCTGGCGCTGGACGCCAACACCCTGCAACCGCTGGAGACGGCGGTGGACGGCAAGCCCCAGATCTCGGCGGGCAGCGACAAGCGGCTGCTGCGCTGCCCGGCCGCCGCGCTGGCGCCTGCCCCGGCCCCGGCTCCGGCTCCGGCTCCCTGAGGGCCCCGCGCCCGCTCAGGCGGTGACGACCACCACGCCGTCCTCGTCCGCCACCACATGGTCGCCGGGGCGGATGGTGACGCCGTTGATGTTCACCTCGGCGTTGAGGGTGCCCTCGCCCCGCTTGAGGGGCGGGCGCGGGCAGGTGCCGAGCGCCTTGATGCCCACGGCCTGGCTGGCCATCTCGACGGAATCGCGCACCACGCCGAACACAACCACACCGGCCCAGCCGTTGCGCGCGGCCAGGGCGGCGAGATTGCCGCCCACCATGGCGCAGCGGCGCCCGCCGCCGTTGTCCACCACCAGCACCCGCCCCTCGCCCGGCTGTTCGAGCTGGGCGCGCACAAGGCTGTTGTCATCGCGGGTGGCAACGGTCACCGCCGGGCCGGAGAAGCGCCGCAGCGCGCCATAGTCCCGCCAGTCGAGCGCCAGCACCAGCGCCCTGTCGCCAAGGGCGTCGCACAGGTCGGCGGTTATGCCGGGCAGTCGTTCCATCGCGCAGCTCCCCCTGATTTTTTATTGCGTTGCACAAAGGGTACCGCTGCCTCGGAGGGAAGGCAAAGGCGCCAGGCGCGAGACACCGGGGGAACAGGCGGGAAAAGACCCGAAAAAGACCGGCCGCGCGGGGGCGCGGCCGGCTTTGTCGTCCCTTTTCAGGGCCCTTTTCGGGGTCGGGGGTGTCCGGTTACTCGGCGGCGGGCTTGAACTGGGCCGCCTCGGTCGACTCTTTCAGTGCCGTGGTGGACGATTCGCCGCCCGCGATGGCGACGGCCACCTGATCGAAGTAGCCGGTGCCCACCTCGCGCTGGTGGCGGGTGGCGGTGTAGCCGTACTTCTCCGAGGCGAACTCGGCCTGTTGCAGCTCGGAATAGGCCGCCATGCCGCGGTCGCGGTAGCCGCGGGCCAGCTCGAACATGCTGTGGTTGAGGCTGTGGAAGCCCGCCAGCGTCACGAACTGGAACTTGTAGCCCATCGCGCCCAGCTCGCGCTGGAACTTCGCGATGGTGTCCTTGTCCAGATTCGCCTCCCAGTTGAACGAGGGCGAGCAGTTATAGGCCAGCAGCTTGTTCGGATATTCCTTCTTCACCGCCTCGGCGAACTGGCGCGCCTCATCGAGGTTCGGGTGGCTGGTCTCCCACCACAGCAGGTCCGCGTACTCGGCGAACGAGAGGCCGCGCTTGATGCAGTGCTGGAGGCCGGTGCCCTCCTTCAGGCGGAAGAAGCCCTCCGCCGTGCGCTCGCCGGTCAGGAACTCGCGGTCGCGCTCGTCCACGTCCGAGGTGATGAGCCGGGCCGATTCCGCATCGGTGCGGGCAATGATCACGGTCGGCACGCCGCAGATGTCCGCCGCCAGACGCGCCGCGTTCAGGTTGCGGATGTGCGCCTGGGTCGGGATCAGCACCTTGCCGCCCAGATGGCCGCACTTCTTCTCGGAGGCCAGCTGGTCCTCGAAGTGGACGCCCGCCGCGCCCGCCTCGATGAACGCCTTCATGATCTCGTGCGCGTTGAGCGGGCCGCCGAAGCCCGCTTCCGCATCGGCCACGATGGGGGCGAACCAGTCCCGCTTCGCGCCGCCCTCGGCGTGCTCGATCTGGTCGGCGCGCTGGAGCGTCCTGTTGATGCGGCGCACCAGCTCCGGCGCGGCGTTGGCCGGGTAGAGCGACTGGTCCGGGTACATCTGGCCGGCGGTGTTGTTGTCCGCCGCCACCTGCCAGCCGGAGAGGTAGATGGCCTTCAGCCCTGCGCGCACCATCTGCATCGCCTGGTTGCCGGAGAGGGCGCCCAGCGCGTTGATGTAATCCTCGGTGTGCAGCAGCTCCCACAGCTTGACCGAGGTGCGCTCGGCCAGGGTGTGGGCAATCCGCACCGAGCCGCGCAGCCGCTCCGCATCGGCGGGCGTGTAGTTGCGCTTGATGCCGTCAAACCGGCCCTTCGGGGCCGAGGGGACCAGTTCCTCGAAGCTGGTAGCAGTCATGTTGCGTCCCTTCCCTGCGTGTGTAAATTTTTACAAAATAGGCTTTCGACCCAAGTTGCGCGTCGAGTCTTTGACAGACTTCCTCAGCGCCGGGGCTGATGTTTGTGTGCCTGTCAAACAAGTTCTTGCCTTGGTTTGCGTGAGTCTGTATCGAATTACAAGCAGATGGGTCGCCGAAAAGTGTGACCTTGTATTCACGAGCGTGAGTTCAATTGGTCAAACTGTAAAGATTTGTAAAATGGCACTGGCGGTCTCAACGGAACGAAAACTCTTTGCTGGCCCGCGCCTGCGGCGGCTGCGCGCCCAGCTCGGCCTCACCCAAAGCCGCATGGCGGAAGAGCTGGGGGTCTCGGTCAGCTACCTGAACCTGATCGAGCGCAACCAGCGGCCCCTGACCGCCCAGTTCCTGCTGCGGCTGGCGGAGGTGTTCAATCTGGACCTGCGCCAGCTCACCGGCGACGCGGACGACCGCACCCTCGCGGACGTGGGCGAGGTGCTGGCGGACGGGCTGTTCCGCAATCTGGAGGTGAGCCGCAACGAGGTGAGCGACTTCGTGCAGAGCTTCCCCGCCATGGCGCAGGCGCTCACCCGCCTCTACGGCCTCTACCGCGACCGCGCCGACGCGGCGGTGGCGGATGCGGGCGGCGCGGGATCGGACGGGCGCGGCCAGGCGGATGCGGCCGGGCCGCTGGAGCGGGTGCGCGACATCATCCAGGAGCGGCGCAACCACTTCCCCGAGCTGGACGAGAAGGCGGAGGCCATCGCCGAGGAGCTGCGCCTCCACAGCGAGGACCTGTTCGCGGCGCTGCGGGACCGGCTGCGGACCAAGCACGGCATCAGCGTGCGGATCCTGCCGGTGGACGTGCTCCCCGAGTCGCTGCGCCGGTATGACTACCACCGCCGCCAGCTCCAGCTCTCCGAGCTGCTGGAGCCCGCCAGCCGGGCGTTCCACGCCGCCTACCAGCTGGCCTACGCCGAGGCGCGGCAGGACATGGACCGGATCATCGCCGGGGCCGGGCTGGAGGACGGCCCCGCCCAGCAACTGCTGCGGGTGAACCTCGCCAACTACTTCGCGGCGGCGGTGATGATGCCCTACGGGCGCTTCCTCGCGGCGGCGGAGCAGCTGAACTACGACCTGACCCTGCTGTGCGCCCGCTTCGGCACCAGCTACGAGCAGGTGTGCCACCGCCTCACCACCCTCCAGCGCCCGGGCGCGCGCGGCGTGCCGTTCTTCCTCATCCGGGTGGACCAGGCGGGCAACGTCTCCAAGCGCTACTCGGCGGGGCGGTTCCACTTCTCCAAGTTCGGCGGCACCTGCCCGCTGTGGTCGCTGCACGCCACCTTCCGCGCGCCGGGCCAGATCCTCACCGAAGTGGTGGAGATGCCCGACGGCACCCGCTACTTCTCCATCGCCCGCACGGTGCGCACCCACGTGAACGGCTGGGGCAACATCGAGCCCCAGTTCGCCATCGGCCTCGGCTGCGAGCTGAAATACGCCCGCCAGCTGGTCTACAGCCGGGGGATCGACCTCGATAACCCCAACGCCACGCCCATCGGCGTCAACTGCGCCCTGTGCGAGCGCGAAGCCTGCCGCCAGCGCAGCCAGCCGCCGCTGTCCAGAACCCTCATCATCGACGAGCGATCGCGGGGCGCGACCCCCTATCGCTTCGCCGAACCCGGAATGCCGGCGCCCCTGCCCCGCTGACGCTGATCGCCGATCGGGGGGCGCCGTCACCAGACCATGTACGGAAGAAGAAGGAGGCTTTGATGTCCGTGCCAGGCGTCCAGATCACCGGCCCCATGAAACCGGGCTATGAAACCATCCTGACGGACGAGGCCGTCGCCTTCCTCGCCGGTCTGCACCGCCGGTTCGAAGCGACGCGCCGGGAGCGGCTCGCCGCCCGCGCCGCCCTGCAGCAGCGGCTGGACGCGGGCGAGAAGCTCGGCTTCCTGCCGGAGACCGCCGCCGTGCGCGGCGCGCCCTGGAAGATCGGGGCCATTCCCGCCGATCTCACCGACCGCCGGGTGGAAATCACCGGGCCGGTGGACCGCAAGATGGTCATCAACGCGCTGAACTCGGGCGCGAAGTGCTACATGGCCTGCTTCGAGGATGCCTCGACCCCGGCGTGGGAGATCATGGTGGAGGGCCAGATCAACCTGCGCGACGCGGTCAACGGCACCATCCAGCTGACGGACGAGAACTCCGGCAAGGAATACCGGCTCAACACGGAAACGGCGACCCTCATCGCCCGCCCGCGCGGCTGGCACCTCCTCGAGAAACACGTCTACGTGGACGGGGAGCCCATCGCCGGCGCGCTGTTCGACTTCGGCCTCTACTTCTTTCACAACGCCCGGGCGCTGCTGGCCAAGGGCTCCGGCCCCTACTTCTACCTGCCCAAGCTCGAACACTATCTGGAAGCGCGGCTGTGGAACGACGTGTTCATCCACGCCCAGTCCGCGCTCGGCCTGCCGGCCGGCACCATCAAGGCGACCGTGCTCATCGAAACCCTGCCCGCCGCCTTCCAGACGGAAGAAATCCTGTGGGAGCTGCGCGAGCACATCGTCGCGCTCAACTGCGGCCGGTGGGACTACATCTTCAGCTACATCAAGCGCCAGCGCACTGACCCGGCCGCCGTGCTGCCGGACCGCGCCGCCGTCACCATGACCGTGCCGTTCATGCGCAACTACTCGCTGCACACCATCCGCACCTGCCACCTGCACGGGGCCTACGCCATGGGCGGCATGTCCGCCTTCATCCCCGTGAAGAACGACGAGGCGAAGAACGCGGCGGCCTTCGAGCAGGTGCGCAAGGACAAGGAACGCGAGGCGACGGACGGCCACGACGGCACCTGGGTCGCCCACCCCGGCCTCGTGCCGGTGGCGATGGAGGTGTTCGACCGCATCATGCCCGGCCCCAACCAGCTGGCGAAGATCCCGGACGTGAACGTGACAGCGGCTGACCTGCTGACGCCCTCCGAAGGGCCCAAGACGCTGCAAGGCCTCGCCATGAACATCAACGTGGGGCTGGGCTACATCGCCTCCTGGCTGCGAGGCCAGGGCGCGGCCCCGCTCCACAACCTGATGGAGGACGCCGCCACCGCCGAGATCAGCCGCACCCAGGTCTGGCAATGGCGCAAGACCAGAACCCGCCTCGACAGCGGCGAACTGGTGGACGACGCCCTCATCGAAACCGTGATCGAACAGCAGCTCGACGGCTGGCGACAGGCGGTGGGCGACAACTTCTTCGCCTCCGGCCGCTTCCTCGACGCCGCCGAACTGATGCGGGAGATGATCTTCGCCGAGGAATGCCCGGAATTCCTCACCTTGCCTGCCTACGACCGCTACTTCGCAGCCTGAGGGCAAACGCCCGGAGGGGGATGCCCTCCGGGCCTGTTTGTTCTGGATGTTCAAAAGGATGCGAGGGACTCAGTCCCTCGCGCTCCCTTTCGTTTCAACGGACGCACCCGGTCATGCGGCCGTGCCTGCTGGATTTCGAGGTCATAGGGACGTGTGTCCGAAGGGCTCTGGAAACACGGCCCGATGAAACGAACGGCACCAGTCCTGCCCGTCGCACGTCCCCGGAAAAACGAATGGGGGATTGTTAAGGGGGACTAGTCCCCCTTAACACTGGCCTGTGATTTCAAAAGGGGGCGTGGCGATGCCGCCGGTGACAGTTCGGCTTCTGGGGGCGCGGCGGTTTGCGCCGTTGTTTGCCACCCAGTTTTTGGGGGCGTTCAACGACAACCTCTATCGCACGGCGATGACGTTTCTCATCGTCTTTCACCTGAAGGCGAGCGATCCGGCGGCGGGTGCGGCGCTGGCGACGGTGGCGGCGGGTTTGTTCATCCTGCCCTACTTCCTGTTCTCGGCGCTGGCGGGGCAGTTGGCGGACGTGCGGGACAAGGCGTGGGTCGCCCGCATGGTGAAGGTGGCGGAGGTGGCCATCATGGCTGCGGGCGCGTTCGCGCTGACCCACGATTCCATCCCGCTCCTCCTGTTCATCCTGTTCCTGATGGGGGTGCACTCGGCCTTCTTCGGGCCGATGAAGTATTCCATCCTGCCCCAGCATCTGGTCGCGCGTGAGTTGCTGGCGGGCACCGGGCTGGTCGAGGCGGGCACGTTCCTTGCCATCCTGTTCGGGCAGATTCTGGGGGGCCTGTTCACGCCGGTGCAGGCGGCCTGGGGCGTGGTGGCGGTGGCGCTGCTGGGCCTTGCCGCCAGCTGGGCCATTCCCCCGGCCCCGCCGCTGGTGGCGAACGGCCGCCTCAGCTGGAATCTGGCGGCCGAGACGGTCAAGCTCATGAAGACCGCCCGCGCCAACCGCACGGTGTGGCGGTCCATCCTCGCCCTGTCGTGGTTCTGGGCGCTGGGCACGGTGATGACCGCCCAGCTTGGCCCGCTGGTAAAGGCGGAGCTTGGGGCGTCGCAGACGGTGGCGACGCTGTGCCTTGCCGCCTTCTCGGTGGGCATCGCCGTGGGCTCGGTGCTGATCGGCCGCCTGCTGCGCGGGCGGGTGACGGGCCGCTACTGCGCCGCCAGCATGGCGGTGGTGGCCCTGGCGCTGTTCGATCTGGTGCTGGCGGTGAACGCCTTCCGGCCCGCAGAGGCCGCCGGGGCGCTGTCGCCGCACGCTTTCCTCGCCAGCGCGGGGGCGTGGCGGGTGCTTGCGGACCTCACGATCCTCGCCGTGGCGGGCGGGGCCTACTCCGTGCCGCTCTACGCCCTGATGCAGACCGCCAGCGCGGAAGGCGCGCGCTCCCGCATGGTTGCGGCCAACAACGTGCTCAACGCCGTGTGGATGGTGGCGGCAACCGGGGTCAGCGCCGCCCTGCTGGGCGCGGGCCTGCGTGTCACCCACATCTGCCTGGTGCTTGCCGGGTTCAGCCTGGTGATGGCCGCCTACTGCTGGCGCGGCTTCCGCGCCGGGGAGTGAAAATTGGTGTGAAAATGAAGAGTCCAAGGGGGTCTGTAACCCCCTTGGGAACCCCCTTTCGGTTTATCGGGCCGTGCGCGGGAATGACCGGGAGCAATCCTTGCCAACTCCGGCAAAGCAAAGGGCCGCGCCCCTGGGGAGCGGCACGGCCCGAAAATCGAACAGGGTGCAGGGGACCGAGTCCCCTGCAATAAAATCCCTTCAGGAAACCCTCACCACAGCCAGGCGGCCGGGTTGGCGATCGGCTGCGGCTTCTGCGCCGCCATCAGGGCCTTGATGGTGCGCACGGCGGTCCACACCGCGATCCAGAAGAACCACGCGATCGCGACCGGGATCAGGATGATGGTGAGGCACAGCAGCCCGGCGACGATGCCCTGGAGCACCGCCAGCCAGAAGGTGCGGATGTGGTAGCGGTAGTGGCTGCGCTCCCACTCGGCCGGGCTGTCGCTGCTCCACACATAGGCGAGCACGAGGCCCACCAGCGCGGAGATGCCGGTGATGAAGCCACCCAGATACAGCAGGCTCACAATCGTCGGATTGTTGAGCAGGAAGCCGGAGGAGGGGTTGCGGCCCTCCGGGGAGTAGTTCGGGTTTTCTGCCATGGCGTGTGCCGGCCTTTCGCGTTGAGGTCGAATGCACTCAGATTACACTCCCGGAACGGCGGATGCTATCTCCGGCACTTCCAGCAGTTGGGGGCGCACCGTCTTGAGGTCTCCAACGACAACGAGCGTCATGACGTCAGGCTTCAGATACTGGCCGATCAGGCGGGAGACGTCCTGCGGCGCGACGGCCCGCACCTTGCCCACGTAGTGTTCCAGCTCGGTGCGCGGCAGGCCGAAGCTGTCGTAGTAGGCCAGGCTGGAGATGAGGCCGCTGCGCGTTGCCGTTCGCAGCACCCACATGCCCGCAAGGCCGTTCTGCTTGGCTTGCAGTTCCTCCTGCGCGGGCGGCTCGCCGGCCAGCTGGCGGATTTCCTTGAACACCTCGCGCAAGCTGTCTCCGGTGTGGGCGGAGGTGACGTCCGCCACCAGCACCCACTGGCCATATCCCGTGCCATAGGCGGCGCTGGACGAAGGCGAGTAGGTGTAGCCCTTGTCTTCCCGCAGGTTGAGCGTGATGCGGGAGGTGAAGCTGCCGCCCAGCACGTCGTTGGCGACGGTCATGGGGATGCGGCCCGCGAACTCGGCCGGACCCGGCAGGGGCATGCCCATGTAGATGGTGGACTGGGGCGCATCCGGCCGGTCGATCAGCACCACATTGATTTTCGACGCCGGGTCGGCGGGACGGATGATCGGCTCCGGCCCCTGCTGCCAGTCGCCGAAGGCCGCTTCGATGGCCTGGCGCATGGCGGCGGCATCGAACTGGCCGGCCACGTAAAGGTGGGCGCGCCGGGCTCCCAGCTTCTCGGCGTGGAAGCGGCGAATGTCCTCGATGGTGACCGCGTTGATCTCCTCCTCGGTCAGCATGCCGTGGCCGAAGGGATGCCCGGCGAGGAAGGTCTTGGTGAAGGCATCGCCCGCCAGCGATTGCGGGTTGGTTCTGGCGATGGCGAGGTTGCGGAGCGCATCCTGCTTGATGCGGGGCAACTCGCTTTCGGGCAGGTTCGGGCGGCGCACCACGTCAGCCAGCAGGGCCATCGCCTGCGGCCCGAACTCGGAGAGTACCGAAATCCCGGCGCTGAAGAACTCCTGCCCGCTGCCGACGCCGACCGAGCCGCCCATGTCTCCCGCCCGCTGGGCTATGGCGACGGCGGACTGCCCGGCCGCGCCCTCGTTCATCAGCGCGCCGGTGAAGTCGACGGTGCCGTACTTCTCCTGATCGAACACCCCGGCGCGGATCCGCAGGGAGAGCGTCACCTTGGGCACGGAGCCGAAGGGGATCATCGTCACCTGCATGCCGTTGGCGAGGCGATAGGTCTCGATGGCGGGCAGTTCCAGCTCGCGCGGCGTGCCCGGCGGTGGCGGGGTTTCCCGCGCCGGACTTGCTGCCTCCTGCGCCTGGGCAAGCGCCGGCGCTGCGGCGGTGGCGGAAAGCGCAACGGCAAGCGCTGCGGAACGGAGAAGGTGGCTCAGCATCATTGGGCCTCTCCCTTGGCGGGGACCGGTGAAGGGGCCGGAGCGGCCGCGCCGGGTTCGAGAATCAGCACCGTGCGCTGGGTGGGCGCCAGATACTTGCGGGCGGTCTCCTGAATGAGTTCGGGCGTGACCGCGGCAAAGCCCTGCTCGATGCGGTTCACCTGCGCCGGGTCGTCCTCGAACAGGGCAAAGGAGGCGAGCAGGTCCATGAGCGAGAACCGCGTGCTCGACCCTACCATGTCGTAAAGGCCGGAGCGCAGGCGGGTGCGGATGCGATCCAGTTCGGATTGCGGCACCGGCTGCTCCCGCAGCTGATTGATGACCGCATCCACGTCCTGCATGATCGTCTCAGGCGCGATGCTGGCGTCGTGCACCAGGCCGAAGGTCATCAGCATGGGGCCGTTGTAGGTGAACATGCCGCCCAGGAACGGGTTGATGCCACCCATCACGCCATCGGTGTAGCCCTTCTCCCGCACCAGTTTCTGGGTGAGGCGGGCGTCGTCCCCGCCTTGCAGCAGGCTCTCGATCATGCCGAAGGCATACCACTCCGGCGTGCCGCGCGGCGGCACCTTGTAGGCGAAGGCAAGACCCGGGCGCGGCGCGAGCGGGTCCGTGCGGCGCACGACCTTCTCTGCCGTCTGCTCCGGCTCGGAGATGTCGGGCATCTGGCCGGTGGGCCGGGCCTTGATGTCGCCGAAGTACTTCTGCACCCAGGCCCAGGTTTTCTCGACATCAATGTCGCCCGCCACCACCAGCGCCGCGTTGCCGGGGGCATAGTACTGCTGGCGGAAGGTCTCGGCCTCCTCCAGCGTGGCAGCTTGCAGGTGGTCGAGGTCGCCGTAGAAGTTGTGGGCGTTGTACCAGTTGGAGAAGGCCGCCTGCGGCATGTCCAGCCACATGAACCCGCCGTAGGGCTGGTTCAGCACGTTCACCTTCACCTCGTTGATCACCACATCCTGCTGGTTCTTCAGCATCTCGGGGGTGAGGGCGAGGCTTTTCATCCGGTCCGCCTCGGCCCACAGCACCGTCTCGGTCAGGTGGCTTGGCACCACCTCGTAGTAGTTGGTGTAGTCCCAGCGGGTGGAGCCGTTGAGCACGCCGCCGTTGCCCTCGATCAGCTTCAGGAACTCGCCCTTGCCCAGGTTGGCGGAGCCCTGGAACATCAGGTGCTCGAACAGGTGGGCATAGCCGGTGCGGTCCTTCGGCTCCACGCGCCAGCCGACGCCATAGTAGACGCCGATTGTGGTGGACGGCACGGACGGATCGGGCGCGAGCACCACCTTCAGCCCGTTCTCCAGCTTGCGATAAACCACGTCGACGAGCGGCTTGCTTGCCACCGCTGCGGGCGCGGTTGCGGCCGCCGGAGCCGCCGTCTGGGGGGCGGGCGCAGTTGCTGTGTTCGTGGCGGAGGATGCACAGCCTGCCAGGGCGGCAACGCTGGCAAGAAGGACGGCGCGGCCGCCCAACCGGAAGAGGCTTTTTCTCATGCGGCCAAGCCTAATATCCGAAATTTTCGCCGTCCAGTGGCGAGCAGGCGTAAACGCCCAACTGCGCTGCGGATTCAGGTTCGCGCCGATGATACGCGCACAGCCGGACGCGCGCGCGGTTTCGGCCGGCGGAACCAGAAGGTCCAGACCGACAGCGTGCCAAGCAAGCCCAGCCCCAGGCCGGAGAGGGTCATGACGACGCGATAGGCGATGCCGCCCACCTTGGCCGCGTGCAGGGGGTAGGCCGCATTGAACACTTGCGTGGCGGCGGGCATGGCCAGCGCATCCCGCGCCTCGACGAGGCGGCCGTCGGCGGGGTCGAACCACAGCAGGGTGCGGCCGTTGGGCAGCCATTCCTCCGGCTGCTTCATGCGGAGGGAGATCAGGTCGCCAGGCTTGCCGGGCAGGCGAAGCGAGCGGAACTCGGCCTCGGGAAAGCGGCGGTGCGCCTCGCCGAGAACGGTGGCCCAGTTAAGCTGGGGGTTGAGCGCGCCGCCCTTGATCTCGGGCGGGGCCATGGCGGCGCGAAAATCCTGCCCGCCGGAGAGGGGGCTGAGCAACAGGTTGGCGACCGGGCGCAGCGTCAGCATCACGCCGGTCAAGAGGGAGAGGAACAGCAGCGGCGCGACGATGACGCCAATGTCCCGATGCTGGCGCATGATGGCCGGGCGGCTCATCCGCGCCGGCCACAGGCGGAACTCAAATGTCTTGCGGGTGCGCCACCACAGGACGACGCCGGTGACGACAAAGCCGAGGCCGACAAGGCCCAGGCAGCCCGCCACAACGGAGCCGACCTCGCCCGACCACAGGTAATGATGCAGGTCGAACAGCCACAGCTCGACGCGATCCCACTTGCTGTCCCAGCGGGTGACGATCTCGCCCGCCTGGTTGGCATAGGCGCCCGCTTCCCCGCCGAAGCCCAGGCGATGGAGGCCGAAATTCCGGGTCGACAGCAGGATGGACTGCGGCCTTTCGGGCCCGGTCATCAGCCGGGTTACCGTGTCGGCAAGGACGGAGACCTCCTGCACCTGCGGGTCATCGGCGTGGGGCAGCAAAACCCAGGCGTCCTTGTGGACGAGAATCGCGCCCGACAGACCCAGCACCGCCAGCAGGAGGCCGATGAGACCGCCTGTCCAGCGGTGCAGGAGGTCGATAGCCTTCATCAGAACTGGTAATCCCAGCCCAGCGTCCAGACACGGCCGCGACCCGCGTAGAAGCGGAAGTTGTCGTCCGGGCGCTGCACCTGGCTGTTGTAGGTGATGTAGTGCTTGTCGAACAGGTTCTGCACGCTGAGCGAAATGCCGCCGAACCGGGTGACGTACCGCACGGTGGCGTCGGTCAGGGTGTAGCCGCCGAAGTCATTGCGCGGATCACTGCCCTCGAACGTGCGGGACAAGTAGACCTGCGTCTGCACCCGCGCCGTCACCGGCCCGTAGGCGTAGGCGGCGGCCAGGTTCAGGCGGTCCGGTGAGATGTTGGCGCCGTCCAGGTCGATGTCCACCTCCCCGTCCCCATCGCTGTCGGTGCGGCCCACGATATGGGCGTAGCCGGTGGAGAGGGTGAGGCCCGGCACGGGGGTGCGAACGGCAACGTTCAGCTCCAGCCCTTCGATCTCGACGCGCTGGCGCTGCACTTCATAGACGCCGCCCACCAGCGTGAGCAGCTGCCCCTTCTTGCTGGTGGACCAGAAGTAGGAAACGCTGGCATCAAGCGGCCCCTTGGCGATCTCGAACCCGACCTCGCGGTTGTTGGAGACGATGGGGCTGATATCAAGGAAGTCATCAATCCGCACGCCCTCTGCCGAGACCGCGCGGGTGATGCGGCCGACGTCCGGCACCGTATAGCCTTCGGCATAGCTGACGTAGGCGCGGATGCCCTCCACCGGCTCCACGATCACGCCGCCGTTGAACAGCGTGTCGCTGAACTTGGGCGCGCCGCCTTCCACGAAGCGCGAGCCATAGGCCGCGAGCGTGGTGTAGTCCTCCACCTTGATGCGCGCCATCTCGTGGCGCAGACCGCCCGCCAGGCGCAGCGTCTCGTCGAACAGGGCGAGGTTCAGCTGGGTGAACGGCGCAAGGCTGCGGAAATCGGTGGGCGGCACCCAAGTGCGGCCGGTGGCAATGAGCCGCTGCTCGGTCTTGTCGAACAGGGCATCGAAGCCGACCGTGGCGGTTAGCGCCTCGAAGCCGGGAACGGCGCGCTCATAGGTGAACTTGCCGCCCAGCTTGCGCGAGCGGTTCTGCGACTGGTCGAACAGCGTGCCGACAGGGGCAATCGCCGGATCCTGGAAGGTGGCGATGGGCGTCGGATCGCCGCCGAAGGTATCGCGGGAGCGGTTGAAGAACAGCTGGCTGACGAAGTCGCCGCCGGCAAGGTCGGTGTCGGTGAGGGACAGCGACAGGCTCTCGGTGCGGTTCGTCGCCGGCTGGCCCGGCGGGTTGCCCTTCGTCGCGCTGGCGGGCAGGCCGGTTAGGCGGTTGCCCTCTACAATGATATAATCGCCGTCGCCTTCCAGCTCGAAGCGGTTGGCGATGAGGTCCAGCCGCGCCGTGTCGTCCAGCTGGTAGCCGAAGCGACCGAACAGCGACCAGCTCTGCGAATCCTGCGTCTCGCCTTGGGTGCTATCGACGCCGATGCGCCGCCCCTCGCCGTCATAGAATGCGCCGCGCTTCTCATAGGCCGCGCCCACCGTGGCATCGAACCGGCCCGAGCGGTAGCCTACGAGGCCGGCGGTCTTGCCGCCCAGCCCATCGCTGGAGAAGCCGTCGTCCGCCGTGCCTTGGGCGAGGAAGCGGCCCGATACGCCATCGGTCTTCGGCGCGCCCACGGTTACCTGATTGACGATGCCGCCGGTGCCGCCGATACCCTGGAGGGCGTTGGAGCCGAAGATCACCTCCACCCGCTCGACGAAGAAGGGGTCGATGGTGAAGCCGTCGCGCGAGCCATCGCGCAGCGGCGTGGACTGGGGAATGCCGTTGATGGCGAACAGCGGCGAGCGGCCCCGCAGCGTCTCGCCCGAGCCGGAGAGTTTCTGCCGCGTGGGTGAGAAGGAGGGAATGAGCGTTGCAACCGCATCTACCACCGAGCCGCTGATGGCCGCCTGCTGGGCGAGGCTTTCCATATCGATGACGTCGATGGTCAGCGGCAGGGCGTTGGACGGCAGGGCCGACCGCGCCGCGGACACCACAATGGCATCTGCGGCAAAGGCTTCAGCTTCGGTGGCTTGAGCGGCCGGAGCGGCAACCCAGGCCGCGCCCGCCAGCAAATAAGAGTACTTGCAACGCATTATGATTCTTAACCCCTCTGTTTCGGGCGCTGTATCTAGCCTGAATACGTTGCATCTGCAACTCATTCTGAATAAGAAAATGGTCGAATCTCGGTTTTTTGTTAAGGCCGCCCGCCGGTTGGAGGGGGAACGGGCCGCCGCTCAGCTCTGCCCTGCAATGAAACTGCAATGCTCGGAGTCTATATAGCCGGCGCGGCTCGGCTGGGCGGCGTTGTTCACTCAGGCCCGGCCTGGCAGTCCTGTGCAGTCGCGCAAAGGTCTAGCGTCATGATGACGGTCCCTACGAAGCCTCTCCTGATTGGGCTGATGTTTCTTGCCCTCCACTCCGGCACGGCCCACGCAGCCGATGCGTGGGTGCGAGAGGCCGAGAACCGGCTTGCTTCAACCCGCACTTACCCGCGCTCGGCGCAGGTTCGAAAGGAGGCCGGCACGGCCGTGGTCTCCCTACAGGTGGATGGCAACGGGCTCATTACCGGCTATCAGATTGCCCGCTCTTCCGGCTCCGAGATTCTCGACCGGGAAGCGGAGCGGGCGCTGGACCGCATCGGTCAGTTCACGCCGACGCCGGACCGCAAGCCGCGCACTGTTGCCGTGCGCGTGACCTGGCCCGGCCCGCAGGACAAGCTGATCAATTAAGGCATCGTTGAGGGGGTTTCGCGCCCTGCGCCCTGCGTTCCAAGCGGGTGCGCGCGGGGTTTTCCGGCCCGCCTCGCCGAACCGGGGCAAAGAAAAAGCCGGCCCGGGTTGCCCCGGACCGGCTCTTTGTCTTGCGAGGAACCGAACTTCTTAGAAGTCCATGCCGCCGCCCGGCATGGCCGGAGCCGGCGTTTCCTTCTTCGGCGCCTCGGCGATCATGGCCTCGGTGGTGATGAGCAGGCCCGCCACCGACGCGGCGTCCTGCAGGGCCGAGCGGACCACCTTGGTCGGGTCGATCACGCCAGCCTTCACCAGGTTCTTGTACGAACCTTCCTGGGCGTCGAAGCCGTAGTCGAAGTCGTTCTGCTCCAGCAGCTTGCCGGCGATCACCGCGCCGTCGAAGCCGGCGTTCTCGGCGATCTGGCGCACCGGCGCCTGCAGCGCGCGGCGGATGATGTCGATGCCGACGCGCTGGTCGTCGTTGGCCGCCTTCAGGCGGTCCAGCGCCTTGGTGGCATAGAGCAGCGCGGTGCCGCCGCCCGGCACGATGCCTTCCTCAACCGCGGCGCGGGTGGCGTTGAGCGCGTCGTCCACGCGGTCCTTGCGCTCCTTCACCTCGACCTCGGTCGCGCCGCCCACCTTGATCACGGCCACGCCGCCCGACAGCTTGGCGAGGCGCTCCTGGAGCTTCTCGCGGTCATAGTCGGACGTGGTGGTCTCGATCTGGGCGCGGATCTGGTCGCAGCGGGCCGCCACATCGGCCTTCTTGCCAGCGCCGCCGACGATCGTGGTGTTGTCCTTGTCGATCGTGACCTTCTTGGCGCGGCCCAGCATGTCGACGGTGACGTTCTCCAGCTTGATGCCCAGCTCTTCGGAGACGACCTGGCCGTTGGTGAGGATGGCGATGTCCTCCAGCATGGCCTTGCGGCGATCGCCAAAGCCCGGCGCCTTGACGGCCGCAACCTTCAGGCCGCCGCGCAGACGGTTGACCACGAGGGTGGCCAGCGCCTCGCCCTCGACGTCCTCAGCGATGATGAGCAGCGGACGGCCCGACTGCACCACCTTCTCGAGCACCGGCACCAGCGCCTGGATGGAGGAGAGCTTCTTCTCGTGAATGAGGATGTAGGGATCCTCCAGCTCCACCTTCATCTTCTCGGTGTCGGTGATGAAGTAGGGGCTGAGGTAGCCGCGGTCGAACTGCATGCCCTCGACCACGTCCAGCTGGGACTCGAGGCTCTTGGCCTCCTCGACGGTGATGACGCCTTCCTTGCCCACCTTGTCCATGGCCTCGGCGATCATCTTGCCGATCTCGGCCTCGCCGTTGGCGGAGATGGTGCCGACCTGGGCGATCTCGGCGTTGTTCTTCACCGGGCGCGAGCGCTCCTTCAGGGTCTCGACCACCTTGGCCACGGCAAGATCGATGCCGCGCTTCAGGTCCATCGGGTTCATGCCGGCGGCCACGGCCTTCGCGCCCTCGCGGACAATGGCCTGGGCCAGCACGGTGGCGGTGGTGGTGCCGTCGCCGGCCAGGTCATTGGTGCGGGAGGCCACCTCGCGCAGCATCTGCGCGCCCATGTTCTCGAACTTGTCGGCGAGCTCGATTTCCTTGGCGACCGACACGCCGTCCTTGGTGGTGCGCGGCGCGCCGAAGGACTTCTCGATCACCACGTTGCGGCCCTTCGGGCCCAGGGTCACCTTCACGGCGTCGGCAAGGATATCAACACCCCGCAGCATCCGCTGCCGGGCTTCGGCCGAAAACTTTACTTCCTTAGCAGCCATGTGATTTCCTCCAAATCAATCGATCGGTTGATCAGGCCGCCTTGCGACGGCTGCCGGCCGAATTCTCCAGAATGCCGAGGATGTCGGATTCCTTCATGATCAGCAGCTCCTCGCCGTCGATCTTGACCTCGGTGCCGGACCATTTGCCGAAGAGAACCATGTCGCCCACCTGGACATCCAGGGGGATGAGCTCACCGGCTTCATTGCGCGCGCCCGGGCCGACGGCGATGACTTCGCCCTGCTGCGGCTTTTCCTTGGCGGTGTCGGGGATGATGATGCCGCCAGCCGTGCGCTCGTCCTGATCAACGCGCCGAACCACCACGCGATCGTGCAGCGGTTTGAAGCCCATTCTTGTCCTCCGCAAATTCAGAATTGTTCTTTGATGGTTTAGCACTCTCCTGCCGAGAGTGCTAACGGCCGGCGAGATAGGATGGCCGCGGAGGCGTTTCAAGAGGGGTGCGGGGCCCGGCCAGTGATTGGCAGGGGATTGATCGTTCCACTCGAATTCGCGGTGCCGGAGATGGTTAGAACTGTTACGTATCCCGGCTTTGCCGGTTGCCGATGGAGAAATGGTGCCTGGGCGACTACAACAGGGCCTGTCCAGGAACAGGCCACCCCTGCCTGGTACAAGTCTGCTCCCGTTCAGCCGCAGGTAACAGGCTCCCAAACATTTGACTCCTGAAATAATAACATAAATCTAGTCCAACAAGACCAGTCCTGAATTTGGTCTGGAAAGACCTGGGAATCGCCAATCTTTTGCCTCGCAGGGATTGGAGACTTTTTAGAAAGCTATCTTGCCCGTACATGTTACGCAGTTCCGAAGTTCGGGCCATTCCTTGAGCCCAAGACCGGCAAGTTTATGGTTACTAGGGGCATCGTCATGTTGCTAACTGGGCAATCGGTAACAAGATAAAATATGGTAGCTGACTCATCAGCCTGCTGCACGCGTTTCTGGCAAATGGCGCTGTTTCGCTGCCGGTGAGCCGTTTTGCCAAGAGGAATACTGCGTTTCAGACGATTGCGCTCGGTGCACTTTTCCTGGAAGGTGCGGTTGGGAACCTGCTCCCGGCGTGTGAGATTGGCGTTGTGTGCCTTAGGGTCGCAGTGGTCATCACTCGCATCACCGGTTATGGCTCCCTCTGCTTTGGTCTTCGCGCATGACCTGACGGCAGAGTCGGGGAGACACCCAGAAACGGTTCTGTTTCGTTGTGAGCACGGAAACGCTCTGACAGCAATGAGGCATGCCGCCACTTTTTGGGGACTTAACGGTGGGAGGATCGGAGCGAAGCGTGCCAATCGTGCTTGGTGCCAGTTGTCCTGGAGGCACTACTGGGCTGGTTGTGGAATTCGTAACGGAATAAATTATGATCAAGGCCGATACTGTTAAATCATTTATATTTGTATTTCTTTTGCCAAGTGTAGCGCTATACTTTGGTTTGCGCGCGCTTGGGAATTGGGTTCCGGCCTATTTTAATGTCGATTTTATTCTGATTCTTTTTGTTCTGGTCTTTATGTGCCGGTTCTGGGGTGTTTCCAGATGGCTGGCGGCTCTGCTTGGTGTCCTGGGGATATCGAGCGTTGTATTTTTCAGGGGTCTATTAGACATCGGTGGCTTTTATGTTCCCGATATTTGGTCACTCGTCGATTATTTTGGATTTATAGGTGAATGGCCTTGGAGGTTGTTCGCTCCAATAATTATGGCAGGCGTTGCCGCCCACGTCGGATATTTTGTCATATTGCGTGGAATTAACTATCGCGAGGTGCCTCTGTGGTTTCCTCTGGCACTTCTATTGATTGTCGTATGTTTGGATTTCTTTGGAGCTGTCAGCCCAATCAAGTTCAAGGCCAGCCCCATTCAGGGAAATATTGCCACAAGCACGGCATATGAAGTTCTTGGGCATTTGCCCAGGCTGCTGAAGCCGACACCCTGGGAGCCGGTGCCAACACAATCCGTGTTGAAACAGCATTTGCTGGAGCGTGCAGCGCCGGCGCACATCATGTCGGTTTCTGTCGAATCATGGGGCGTGATGAAGGACGACACGCTCAATCGTCAGATCACGGCCAACCTGAAAAGCGTTGAAGGGTTGTACACCGTTGAAACCCAGAGCCGGCCGTCGAGCGTTGGAACGATTGTTGGGGAATTTCGGGATCTGTGCGGCTTGACGCTCTTGGGTATGCCCTCGGCCGAACAAGCTTCGAGTGTACGCGAACATTGCCTTCCAAATATTCTAGCGGCTCGTGGTTGGAAGACCTACGGTTTGCATGGCAACTCTGGCCTATTCTATGATCGACGTCGCATTTATCCAGCGATTGGCTTTGAAAACGTCTGGTTCCGTGAAGAATTGGACAAGGCAGAAACTACGCCCTGTCGAGCAGTTGGTTTTCCTGGATGGTGTGATCGTGTCGTATTCCGGCGTGGTTTGGCTCAAATGGCAACGTCGCCGCGCAGCTTTGTGCATGTCATCTCTCTGGATACCCATTTGCCATTGAAGGCGACAAAAGAAGAAGAGGCTTACTGTAAGGAGCTGAACGCGGATTCATGCCTGTATGTTCTGCGGTTCGGTAAGGTTCTTCATGATCTCGCCCAAGTTATTAATGAGGCCCCCGTCAAGCCGGACATGGTTTTCGTTTGGGGTGATCATCCGCCGCCCTATATCGATAAGAATGCCCGCGATTTGTTTGTGGACGGGCAAGTGCCAATGGTGATCCTGAAGCTGAAGAACGGCGAATCCACGTAAGAGGTGCGGGCAGCCAGTATCTTGTTATGAAACGGTGATCTGTCTGCACTTGGTGAAAGAGCTGGAGTTAGCCGGAGGGAGCTTTTTGCTGAATGCGGAGAAGCTCCCTCCTTTTGAGTCAGCAGATCGAGATAATCGGGAATTCTTATCCGACTGTTTGTGTTTCCATAAGTTTTTTCACAATCCGCAGGGCGGCGCGCCCATCCCCAAAGGGGTTTCTCGCTTGAGCCATGGCGTCGTAGAGATCACGGCGATCCAAAAGTTCCTCGATTGCGGCCTGCAAGCCTTCACTCGACGTGCCGACCAACTTTGCCGTTCCTGCCTCGATCGCCTCGGGCCGCTCGGTGGTATCACGCGTGACCAGAACAGGTTTTCCCAGCCCCGGAGCCTCTTCCTGAATCCCGCCAGAGTCGGTGACGATCAGATAGGCGCGTTGCATCAGATAAACGAACGGAAGATAATCCAGTGGTTCGATCAGATGAACAGACTTGCAGCCACCAAGTACTTCAATGGCAGTGTTTTGCACATTGGGATTGAGATGCACCGGGTATACGAACTCGACATCTGTGCGAAGCCGACTAATCCGTGCTAATGTCTCGCATACCCGCCGAAGACCGCCGTCAAAATTCTCCCGGCGGTGACCCGTTACCAGAATGAGCTTTCTGGAGGGATCCAGATAGTTGAATTGTTCGGCCAATGCACCCTTCAGATCGGAATCGGTGTCGAGCTGGCGTGCGACCAGTTGCAGCGCATCAATAACCGTATTGCCGGTCACCAGCATGGCATTGGCAGGGATGTTCTCCCGACGCAGGTTGTCCGCCGCTTTTTGAGTTGGCGGAAAATGCAAGTTCGTAAGCTGACCGATCAGCTTTCGATTGCCCTCCTCCGGCCACGGGGAATACAAGTTTCCTGTACGCAGCCCTGCTTCGATATGAGCGACCCGGACTTTTCTGTAATAAGCCGCAAGGGCTCCGGCAAACGCCGTAGTGGTATCCCCCTGAACAACGACCCAGTCTGGCTGAAAGGCATCGATAACCTTGCCAACACCCTCGAGGATGGCGGACGTTGTATAAGTCAGATCCTGCCCAGGCTTCATGACATTGAGGTCATATGTAGGCTGGATCTTAAAAAGCTGAAGCACTGAATCAAGCATCTGACGATGCTGCCCCGTGACGCAGGCCGCATGTATCACGCCCGGCGTCGACTCCAAGGCCTGCACTAACGGCGCCATCTTAATGGCTTCAGGACGAGTTCCAAAAACTGTTAAAACTTTCATAACTGCTACTTGCCCCAAAAGCAGACCAGGTTGTTAGGGTAAGTTGGTAAAATGCAATCTGTATCGCAAAAAATACCCAGGAAAGCTGATGATTTTTGCTTCTCTTTGAAGCCTTGTTTTCAATAAACTATCTCTGCCTATTTATCTCTCGAGGTTAAGGTTGTCTAAGGTTTCCCGCTTAGGCAGTTTCTTTCAATATATAAACTCCCCCAACCTCAATGTATTCCCAGGCCTCCTAGAAAGGCCGTTTTATGTGTGTTCGCGCGTTGCCTTCCCTACCCTAGGGAAATTTTCAAATCCATATAGAAGACTGTACACACCCCTCAGGTACCAATTTCATCGTAGCAGTCCTGATACAGTTTCGACATCGTCGTCGCGCTTATCTGATGTAGGCCCTCCGGGTTGGGACAAGCCATTCCTTTGGAGGGGCTCCCTTCTGAAGAATAAAACTGCCGAAAAAGACTGGTAAGGGAGTCCGTGTGCTCGGTATTGAACAGGTCAACCTGTGCAGGGAAAAGATTTCTGACCAGCTGGTGAGCCTGAATATCTGACGCCAGAATTCTTGTGCCAGTTGCTGCGCCCTCGATGAGAGCCATGGGCAGGCCTTCTGAGACGGACGCGGAAACCAACGCATCCGATGCCTGGAGCAGCTTTGGCACATCACTTCGCGGCCCCAGAAAGCGAATTGACGGCATTCCACGGGCTGCAGCCTCGCACTCCTGGCGGAGCGGGCCATCCCCTACAAAGACAAGAAACGCGGAAGGTCCGAGATCTGCTGCCACGAAGCTTTTGATAACATCGAGTGGGCGTTTGCGCGGGATCAACACTCCCGTATGAAGAAAGATCGTGGCATCAACGGGAAAACCCAACGCCTCGCGTAGGTGTTTAACTTCCTCTCGGGAGGAAAGGGGCCTGAACAGTTCGGTGTCGATGCCATTCAGGATAATGTCTGCATGAACGTTTTCCCGGCCAAGCGCTTCGGCAACAGCGGGTGATACGGCGATCGGGCGGATGCCGCAGCGAAGTGATTTAATGTGCCGCGTCGCTAGAAATGTGCCGCGCAGAACCCCGTAGGCCATCCGATAATCAGTGCGCAGGTCTGCATGTATGGTGCTCAAGATGTGCCCGCGCACCCAGGGAATAGACGATGCAAGAATATCCGCCCTGGCGCCGTGTGTGTGGATTACGGACGGACCGATTTTCTCGATAAGTGTGGCAAGCTGCTGCTTCCCATCCAGCATCGAGCGCAGCCGAGACAAGTTCAGCTGGTGGATTTCGATACCTCTCGCCTGGAAATCCTTGAGCCGGCTCTGCTCTGGCTCCGGTGACAAGGTGGCAATAACCGCGCGATAACGCTGGGGGTCATAGTTGCTCGTGATGCCGTGCAACACATTGACCGGGCCAGTCCGAGCCAGGGTCGAGATAACAGAAAGAACAGTTTTGGCCATCTAACGCACCTGTGACCGCAGAAATATCGCCTTGTACAGAAGTCCGCCGGTAACAACCATGAGCATTGCAGACGCCGACCAGCGTGCCGCCTGAATGCCAGTACACCCGTGCTCCTTCCATAAAAGCGCCAATGCAACAAGAGCGGAGGCCCAGAACACATTAAGCAGACTGCCGGCCCGGAACCTGCCCAGCGCGTGCAACATGCTGCCTGTGAGAGCCAGCATCATTGCCATGCCTGCATTCAGAAGCATGAAACGAACGGCCCAGGTATCTAGAACGATGTTGTTTCCAAACAAAATCTCCAGACAGCGTGGAAATAGACCCAACAAAGCAGCGAAAACGGTTCCAGCTACCCCAATCAACATCACAATAATGAAGGTCTGACGTAAAAGATGCGGGTTGTTGTCCTTGTTCAGATGTCTGGAAAGCAGGGGGAGCAGTGCCTGGCTGACAATGCCAGAGACATAAACCGCAACGATGTGAACTTGCTCGAGCGCGTGGAACATGGCGAGCTCTTGCGCTCCACGCGGCCCACTGACGACAAGACTGCTGACAAAGAACGTTACCGGAATAACGCAAATATTGGCAAGCGTTGCCCACAGAGCCGGGCGAAACAATGAAGGATAATCAAATGCTTCGGGGGAAGGCGAACCATCCTTGCCTCGAGGCGGTGAATGGCGAATGACAAGAACGATTGCAAGTCCAAGGGCTGCCGCAGCACCGGCCGCCAGTCCGTTGACAGCACTCTGAGGTGTGCTGTTGACAAGAGCCCCGATCCCCATCCCCAGGCCTTGAAGCAGGCCTCCGAACGCCGTTATCAACGCGGCAGATCGGGTTGCATGCAATCCATTGCAGATACTGACTCCGACCATAGCGAGGGACCAGCAAGCGCCCGCGATAATGGCCGGAACGACCACTCTGGCATCAACGACGTTGCCGAAGAATGATGATGCGCGATCAGGGCCAACCAGAAACATCATGCAGGCAAGCGCCGTAACGGACAACAAAGCTGCAATAGCAGCTCGCCAAATCAAACGATACTGCAGCAGTGGTTGATCAGTGGCTGAGAGTCGCTGCGCGAGGACCTGCGCTAAGCCTCCGGTCGTGAGACTTGCTGCAACTGCCGTCCAGGCAAAGGCCGCGCTGACGGATGCGTAGCTATCGGCAGCTTGGGTGCGCCCAATTCCCAGTAACGCGAGAAGAGGAAGCAGGCGGCCAGTAATACTTCCTGCACCAAGGATCAGGGACCGACGGAACAGGGTGCTTGCGAAGGTCAAGCGACAGGCCTCAATCCGGTATTGCAGAAGAAATCAGCAATTGCAGGAATGTAAAGTTTCCGATCAAAATAGTTCTCGAACAGGTTTGTGTATTCCTGCAAAATGGCAGATGGCTCAAGGGCCCTGTTCTCGACTGCCAGAATGGCTTCGGCCACCATGCGAGGCTGCGGCTCGTCCACCATGACTACCGGAACAATTCCTGACAGTTTTTCGGCGTAATCCCGTACAGCTGTTGTCGTGATAGGAATGACACCTGCGGCCATGTAGCTGCTGACCTTAGTCGGTGTCGCCACGGCGTTTACAACATGATGTTCGCGTAGAACAAACCCATACTTGAAGTTTCTAAGTGTCGATTGCAATTGATGGGCTGGCACATAGTCATACGCTAAGTCGGAAAGCCCGACGTTTTCTGCCATTCGCCGGGCGGCCGCCTGGTCGCCAGTCAGAACCGTCAGGGTCGCATCAGGCCTTGCTTTTTTTATTTCTGCGAAGGTCTGGAGCGTCGCTTCGAAGCACTGCCATTTGTGCAGACTGCCGGCATAAACAAAACTGGGCCGTGAATATTTTCCTGGTATCAGAAATGCGCTCGCATCCAATGCCTGATTGACACACGGCATGATGAATACGGGAAGCTGGCGGAAACCATATTTCTGTTCGTAATGAGCCGACATGGCCTTGGAGACCATGAACACTCCATTGACGCGCGGCAGCACAATACGTTCGAAGATTGACCAGTAGAACTTGCGGAACTTACTGCCTCGTTGCAATTCCGCTTCTTCCGGAACGACGCCTTGAACCCAAAGCCAGATCGGTGACCCCCGACGCTGCATCATTGCAATGAGAGCGCGCTTGCAGTCCAGAACCAGGATGGGCTCTTGAGGGGGGGCCTGCTCGATTCGTGAGACATGGCGAAGGCTCCAGCCGATACGGGCCAAGGCAAGACCAATCGTCTCAACGTAGTAGTTGGTCGCATCATTAAGATCATGATGCGGTGCATAAAGCCACACAGAGGTATGCAGAGTATTTTTCATTGAAAGTCAGAAAGCCGCAATTGTCGGAATCCAGTTTGGGAAATGTTGAGCATCTCTGCGTCGTGACCCAACGTATCAGTCATTCTCGCGTAGCTTCCCCGAAGCATCCGCCTTGGTTGGCTTTTGGTTGAGATTATAAAGAAGCAAACCAAGGTAAATAGAAGTGTAGGGAATGCATACGGGGTTTGTTGAAACCGTGATCGTGATGGACAGGAAAGTAATAAAAAACGCCAGAAATACCGTTCGATGGTCCCAGCGCAAGGTGAGCGGCCACAGATATGGAGCCAAGAGAATCAGGAATCCCGGCAGACCGAATTGCAAGGAGCGCAATACGAATTCGGAGTCCACATATGCTTTTGGCGGAAGCTCTGTCAGGGAAAGACCTCCTATCAGCAGCCGCTCGGGACTCTTGAGCGCCCAATCGATCATGTTCAACCTGTGAAACACGGATTCGAAATCGCGCCAGCTAAGTCGCTTTTCGATCACAAAGGTATTAATGGTCCATCCCACAAGATTGGGATATGTCTTGGATGAGTCGGCCCAAGTCATGCAGGCCAGAAAAAGCATAAAAACACATAGTCCAGCGAAGGAAATGAGCAGTCCCTTGGCAAGGGAGTGGCCAATCAGAAAACGAATAATAAATTCAAAGAGGAAGAAAGCGAGCAAGCCCATGCGATGTCCGCCTAGCAGCAGGCCGACAAAGCCCAAGATCAGCCAGCGTTTCCTGGGATCGGAAAGATAAATGGTTCGGGCCATGAAATAGCAGAGCATTGCTGCATAGGTGGCGTTTCCAAATGTACCCGGAACCCGCCGACTCTCCGCTCCACTAATAAACCTCAGGGCCTGGTTGGTGTCGGCCGCTACGTTGGTTGCAAGCCACGTCCAGTAAGGTGATAATAAGTCAGTAATATTCAGAAAATTGACAGTCTGCGCTGCCATGAGAAGCAACTGCCCAATAAGCATGGCTTTCAATGAGCGAACAATAAAGTCATGTCCGTCATGTTCGAGAATGACCCAGACAAACAGGAAGCTAACAAATTGTTGGAAGACGATATAAGAATACGCGGCATCTTTGATTGAGCCACCCGCAGCAACATAGGTGCGCGCAGATAGCAACGTAACGAACAGAAGTGAAAATGCCCAGATGAGGGCCGGGGTGCGCGGTATTTTCTGAACCACCAACACCCCCAGGAGGCTGAAAAGCAGGAAGCTTGAGACCGGGAGGCCTCCGACCCGCTGAATTGGAGCGAGCACCAAGACTGTCAGGGCGATCCCTGCTAACAACTTGAGTGTAGCCGCAAGCGGCGTCTGCTCAGTGGGTGGCGCGGAGACGGACGAGATCATGTGCAACAATCAGTGCCGAGCTAATAAGAGCCCCCAGAATTAAGCCTAGAGCCGCGTTCAAAATCGGTTTGGGGTGCGTTGGGTGCTCAGTTGCACGGGCAGCCTGGAAGACCTGCCCGACCACAGGCGCTTTTGAACGGATATCGATTTCCGATGCTAAAAGGCGCTCGAGGTTAGCGGTCAAACCCTTGCGTACTTCCGAAATTGCTTCGGTTTCCAGCTGCTGCCGCACATAGTCAAGCTGTTGACCTATGACGATCTGGCGCTGCTCACGCGTTACCGCCAAAGCTGCCTGCATGACGGCGTTCAGGAGATCTTCGCCCAGTTTGGGATCAGGATGGACAATCTCGAGGGTGGCCAGGCCTGAATCCCGATCAGTTGTTACCTTGAGATTCTTGTCCAAATAGTTTGCCAACTGAGCCGGTGAAGGAGGAGTCCAGCCCCGTTTCTGGCCGAGCAGTTTCTGAATCCCGACCATTACCTTCCGGCTCATGGAAGGAGCGGGTTCCACCCATTCCTTTCTGCTGTCCAACACGGAACGGAATGCAGTTTTTGAGGCTGCGAGACGCGCGACAAGGGCGCGGTCCTGCATCACGCGGGCAGCCACATCGAAGGATGTCAACCGTGAAACCAGCTGGTTGAACTCGGTATTGCCACCTCCGATCAATCCACCGAGGTTCGGGAAGTCCAAACCAATCGAGGCCATGCGGCCATCAAATTGATTTTGGGAAACCGGCGCCAGGCGCGCCTCTACTGTGTAACGCGGCGTTGCTGTGTGATTGTAGATGACGGCAAGCAGCAATCCGCACAGAGAAGCTGCGATGACAATCCATTTTTGCCGCCATACATTTCCGACAACGGCATCTGCTGGAATAGAGGAAATTGGTGTGTCCGGCGTCATGCTCAAGCCATGTTGATAAAGCTAAGCTACGCTCTCTACGCGGCGCAGCCGGCTGGAATAAGCAAGCCGTTGTAGACTCGTGGGTGCCAAACGCAAGCAAAGACGAGCCAAGGGAAAAACAAATTCCCAACTCGGTCCGTGGAGCTCCCAAATGCCCCGCGTGTAAACGCGGAACTCTGACCATGCCTTCTTAAAGCTACGGCGTCCCCAAAAATTCGGGCTCACGGTGCACTCATAAAGAGGCTCGTGGATGTTGGCAAAGGCAAGGCCTGCCTTCAGGCATTCGAACCAGAATGCAATGTCCTCATTCAAGGGAACGGCCGGGTAGCCGCCCAGTCGATCGAACACCGTGCGCCGGAAGCAGGCTGTTGCGTGAGCAATGGGAACTCTTCTCCCGATATCACGTCGTGCCGCCTCAGGAGAGGGCGCGTAGCGTACAATCCTTCGGGCACCAGTCTCGGTGTCAACTTCCGTGATTGCTGTTCCAAGAATGTCTATCTCCGGATGGGTATCCATGAAGGCGATCTGTCGGGCGAACCGCAACGGATGCGAAACATCGTCGGTGTCCATCCGAAAGAGGTAGGTCTCGTCCTGCGCCATCCGGATAAGATCATTCAGAACATGCACGAGACCGCGATTGTGCTCAAACCAAGCGACGCGATGCAACCGCGGTTCCATCGTCTGAATTTCATGGGTCAACGCAATCGGAACGGGGCCATCTACACCCAGATAAACGCGCAATTCGATGTCTGATGGAAGCTCTTGGTTTAGAATCGACTCGATCGCTCGCCTGAAGAGCTTCGGATCTTCGGCGTGATACACAGATATCAATACACCGATTGCACGCGATACCATATCGAGCGTCCCGTTGGATGTCGGATTAACAGCTCTACGGGAACGTCAGCGTGTCCCGGTAGGGCACGGCTTTTACCAGCGGGCCTCCAATTCGGCAAACTGTGTTTCGCTATGTGGGGGGCAAAGGTTGGGACAACTGACCCGTTTCTTTCTCGGGTTATTGTATGTAAATGCAAATTTCTGGGGACCTCAACTATTAACGTCTGCATGCGGTAGGCAAGAGAGCGCAGTGCCTGTTTTTACGGGCGCTGGTCTCACCGATTCTGCTTCTTTTGAAATCTACTGTTGGCTTTCCCGCGGAACGGTTTGACAGCGTGGGATCGCCGAGGAGTCGACACCGTTAATTCCTATAAAGCGCGAAATCGCATTCGAAGAGAATCAGGCAACAACGATCGCGACCCACGGCTGGTTGGGTGGCCTTCTGCCGTGAGACCAGGTCGAAATGACAAAACCCCGGCTTGGCACTCGCCGAGCCGGGGTTTTGCGAAACCTGGTGGAGCCGAGGGGAGTCGAACCCCTGACCTCTACAATGCCATTGTAGCGCTCTCCCAACTGAGCTACGGCCCCGTTTTATTTCCAGTGCGAGGCGTTTGGGGGCGCCTCGCTGTGTGGTGGGCGGCTTCTAGCGGAAGCCGGAGAACCGTGCAAGTGTTTCTTGCACGATTTTTTTATTCTTCCTCCATGTCCGGGTCGACGACCTCGGCCAGGTCGGTATCGTCGTCCAGATCGGCGTCAGCCGCATCGTCCGCACCGTCCAGGTCGTCCGCCTCGAGCAGATCCTCATCATCCACCAGCTCGACGTCGTCGCCTTCGGCGCGCACCTTGGCCTTGGCGGTCTCTTCAAACGGCAGCGGCTGCTTGGACTTCAGAATCGGCTCGGGAACCCAGGTGACGCCGCAGCTGATGCAGGTCACGGGATCGTCATTGCCAAGATCGTAGAAGCGCGTGCTGCAGCGCGGGCACGTCCGCTTCGAACCCCACTCCGGCTTTACCACGCTTGGTTCTCCCCGAACGGTCGCCCAAGCTGGGCGACAAGGAACAAAAAAGGGCGCGGCCAGCGCACACTGGCCACGGGATGGCGGCGTGCTTGCCACAGCCCTTGGGCGCTGTCAAAAGGAAATTCCCCAGCGGAACCGCTTCGCTCCGACCAGTAGAAAGACCGAGCCCGTTTCATGTTGCCACTGACCGCACGATCAGCCTCCGCCCTCAAGGGACGCGTTCGAGTCCCGGGGGACAAGTCCATCTCCCACCGTGCCCTGATGCTGGGGTGTCTCGCCGTCGGCGAGACGCGCGTCGAGGGTATGCTGGAAGGCGAGGATGTGCTGGCCACCGCCGCGGCCATGCGGGCCTTCGGCGCCCGGGTGGAGCGCACCGGCGAAGGCGCGTGGACCATCCACGGCGTCGGCGTCGGCGGCCTGCTGGAGCCGGAGGACGTGCTCGACATGGGGAACTCCGGCACCTCCACCCGCCTCATCATGGGGCTGGTGGCAAGCCACCCCATCACCGCCGTTTTCACCGGCGACGCCTCGCTGCGCCGCCGCCCGATGCAGCGGGTGATCGACCCGCTCGGCCAGATGGGCGCCTCGTTTGTTTCCCGCAGCGGCGGGAGACTGCCGCTGACCATCACCGGCCGCGCCCCGGCGACGCCGATCACCTACACGCTGCCGGTTGCCTCGGCGCAGGTGAAGTCCGCCATTCTGCTGGCCGGCCTCAACACGCCGGGCATCACCACCGTCATCGAGAAGGAGCCCACCCGCGACCACAGCGAGCGGATGCTGAAAGGCTTCGGGGCGGATCTGTGGACCGAGACGACGCCGGAGGGCACCGCCATCCACGTGCGCGGCGAGGCCGAGCTGAAGCCGGGCCGGATCGTGGTGCCGGGCGACCCCTCCTCCGCCGCCTTCCCTGTCGTGGCCGCGGCGATTCTGCCGGGCTCGGACGTGCTGGTGGAGAATGTGGGCATCAACCCCACCCGCGCGGGGCTGTTCACCGTTCTCAAGGAGATGGGCGCGGACCTCGCCTACGAGAACGAGCGCGAGGTGGGCGGCGAGCCGGTGGCCGACATCCGGGTGCGCGGCAGCGCGCTCAAGGGCATCGAGGTGCCGCCGGAGATCGCCCCGAGCATGATCGACGAATACCCGATTCTCGCCGTGGCGGCGGCCTTCGCCGAAGGCACCACCATCATGCGCGGCATCGGCGAGCTGCGGGTGAAGGAATCGGACCGAATCGCCATGATGGCGGCAGGGCTTGCGGCCTGCGGCGTCCGCGTGACCGAGGAGCCCGAAGGCCTGATCGTCGAGGGCACCGGCGGCGCGCCCGTGCCGGGCGGCGCCACCGTCGCGGCAAAGCTCGACCACCGCATCGCCATGAGCTTCGCCGTGCTGGGCCAGCACGCCAAAGCTCCGGTGACAGTGGACGACGCCTCCCCCATCAACACCAGCTTCCCCGGCTTCGTGGCACTGATGACCGGCCTGGGCGCTGAGCTGGCCGTGGTGGAAGAACAGAAGTGATGTTTTTGCAGAGGGTCTCGGACCCTCTGCACTCCCTTCGTTTTTCGGGCCGCGTTTCCGATGCGCACGGGAAACACGGCCGCATAATCCTTGGCATATAAAAAGGGACGCGCCCGTCATCACGCGCACGTCCCTTTGAATCGAATGGCCTTTAGAATCGAACGGGAGGTGCAGGAGGGGCAAGCCCCTCCTGCAAGACACAAGAGACAAGTAAGGACTGGGAATGATTATCGCGGTTGATGGACCGTCCGCTTCGGGCAAGGGCACGCTCGCCCGCCGACTCGCGCAGCACTATGGTCTGCGCCATCTGGACACGGGCGCCCTCTACAGGATGGTGGGGCTGGCTGTCCTCCAGTCGGGTGGGGATCCGGCGGATGAGGCGGCGGCGCTGGCGGCGGCGCGGGCGCTTGATCTCAGCCTCATGGAGCATCCCGATCTGCGCTCGGAGGCGACCGGCAGCGCTGCGTCCAAGGTGGCGGCCCAGCCGGGCGTGCGGGCGGCCCTGCTCCAGTTCCAGCGGGATTTTGCCAGGGAAAACGGCGGCGCGGTGCTGGACGGGCGGGATATCGGCACGGTGGTTTGCCCCGAGGCGGAGGTGAAGCTGTTCGTGGTGGCCCGGGCGGATGTGCGGGCGCGCCGGCGCCATGCGGAGCTGGCCAGCTACGGTGTGGACGTGCCCTACGAGACGGTTCTGGCCGATATCGAGGCGCGCGACGCGCGGGACATGAACCGGGCTGTGGCGCCGCTGAAGCCTGCGCCGGACGCGCTCTTGCTCGACACCAGCGATTTGGATATAGACGCTGCGGTTCAGCAGGCCCGGAGTTTGGTTGACTCGCGTCTTGCCGAATTGAAACTTGGCTCCCACGCCGTTCGTAATCGCTCCTGATGCCTTGCTTTCCAAGGTATGGGCGACCCGGGAACTGGCGGAGTGCCAGCACCTGCAACCTTCCCGGCAGGCCCTTCGAGCCGCGCCGGTGTTCGTCGTTTGGGTGATGTAACAGGAGCCCAATGCCGGCGCAAGCGGATGGTCCGCGTGCGTACCGGAAGACCGCCGGAGCCAACCGGTTGGCCGGAAAGAACTTGCGAAAGGACGTAACTTATATGTCAGATACCCTCCCGAGCCGCGACGATTTCGCGGCCCTGCTCGAGAGCTCTCTCGGCGCCGCGCAGTCTTTTGAAGGTCGCGTTGTAAAGGGCACCGTTACCGCCATCGAAAACGACATGGTGGTGATCGATGTGGGCCTGAAGTCCGAAGGCCGCGTTCCCCTGAAGGAATTCGCCGCTCCGGGCCAGAAGCCGGAAATCAAGGTTGGCGACGAGGTCGACGTTTACGTTGACCGCATCGAAAATGCTTCGGGCGAAGCCATGCTGTCGCGCGACCGCGCTCGCCGCGAAGCCGCGTGGGACAAGCTGGAAGCCCAGTACGCCGAAGGCGTGCGCGTTGACGGCGTGATCTTCGGCCGCGTGAAGGGCGGCTTCACCGTCGACCTGTCGGGCGCCGTGGCGTTCCTGCCGGGTTCGCAGGTGGACATCCGTCCGATCCGCGACATCACCCCGCTGATGAACATCCCGCAGCCGTTCCAGATCCTGAAGATGGACCGCCGCCGCGGCAACATCGTGGTCTCCCGCCGCGCTGTTCTGGAAGAGACCCGCGCCGAGCAGCGTTCGGGCCTGATCCAGACCCTGACCGAAGGCCAGGTGATCGAGGGCGTGGTCAAGAACATCACCGACTACGGTGCGTTCATCGACCTGGGCGGCATCGACGGTCTGCTGCACGTGACCGACATGTCCTACCGCCGCGTCGGCCACCCGTCCGAGATCCTGAACATCGGCGACACCGTCCGCGTTCAGATCATCCGCATCAACCGCGACACCCAGCGCATCTCGCTGGGCATGAAGCAGCTTGAGTCCGATCCGTGGGAAGGCGCTGCCGCCAAGTACCCGGTTGGCGCCAAGTTCTCGGGCCGCGTGACCAACATCACCGACTACGGCGCCTTCGTGGAGCTGGAGCCGGGCGTCGAGGGTCTGGTGCACGTCTCCGAGATGAGCTGGGTGAAGAAGAACGTCCACCCGGGCAAGATCGTTTCGACCTCGCAGGAAGTCGAAGTGATGGTGCTCGAGGTCGACGAGGACAAGCGCCGCATCTCCCTCGGCCTGAAGCAGTGCATGGACAACCCGTGGGCGTCCTTTGCCGAGAAGCACCCGGTGGGTTCGGTCGTCGAGGGCGAGGTCAAGAACACCACCGAGTTCGGTCTGTTCATTGGTCTCGAGGGCGACGTGGACGGCATGGTTCACATGTCGGACATCGCCTGGGGCAAGTCGGGCGAAGAGGCTCTGTCCTCCTTCCGTCGCGGCGAGATGGTCAAGGCCGTCGTTCTCGATGTGGACATCGAGAAAGAGCGCATCTCCCTCGGCATCAAGCAGCTTGACCAGGCTGGTCAGGCCGCTGCCGACAAGCGCAAGGGCGACATCGTGACCGTCACCGTCCTCGAAGTGAAGGACGGCGGCATCGAGGTCGAGATCGGTGACGGCGGCCCGACCGCCTTCATCAAGCGCTCGGACCTGTCGCGCGACCGCGACGAGCAGCGTCCGGACCGCTTCCAGGTCGGCCAGAAGGTGGACGCCCTCGTGGTGGGCACCGATCGCCAGACCAAGAAGCTGAACCTGTCGATCAAGGCGCTCCAGATCGCCGAAGAGCAGCAGGCGGTTGCCCAGTACGGCTCGACCGACTCGGGCGCGTCGCTCGGCGACATTCTGGGTGCGGCCCTCTCGAAGGCCAAGGACAACCGCTAATCCGGTTGCTCCCCCGCCGGGACTGTCCGGCGGGACCAGACACAGGAAGGGCTCCGCGGCCACGCCGCGGGGCCCTTTTTGTTCAGGAAAGGCGGGCGGCAGAGGCCGGAGACCGGCTCCGGGGCGAAAAATGCCAGTCCAGTCCATGCGTTAAGGTCACGATTGCGAAAACTTCCATGGACCCGGACGCTTGACGGGCGTTATGTAGGTTTGGCACCACGGAATCTGATATAAGCTGTGGTACGACATGCTGATTTTTCGCGGCCGGGCAGGCCACAAACCAGCGAGAGGGAATGCCGATGATCAAGTCGGAGTTGGTCCAGAAACTGGCCGAAAAGAACCCGGGTCTGCAGCACAAGGTGGTTGAGCGGGTGGTCACGACCATCTTCAATGAAATCGTCGAGGCATTGGCGCACGGCAAGCGCGTGGAGCTGCGGGGATTTGGTGCCTTCTCGACCCGGGGGCGCATGGCGCGCACCGGGCGCAACCCGCGCACCGGCGAGGCCGTGGCGGTGGACGCCAAGCGCGTCCCCTACTTCAAGGCGGGCAAGGAGCTGCGCGAGCGGCTGAACCAGGAATAGGCCCGGCCGGGCCGGATCGGACCGCCCGGGCGGGGCCGGGTCCGGGGCCGGCTGTCCCCGCCGCGGACTTTCCGGGGCGCCCGTCTGCCTTCCGCCGCTCTCGCCTCCCATGGCTAACGATGCTGGCGTCGAGGCCCTGCCTTCGTTATTGATTGACCATCTTTCAGGAGTTCGAGGCGCGGAATGCGGTTCTTTCGTTGGTTCTTCTACTTCCTCATCGCGGCCGTGCTGGCCTGGTTCGCCGCCACGAACTGGTCGATGGTGACGATCAACCTGGTGCCGCCGACCCAGCTCGTGATGCCGCTGCCGCTTCTCGTCCTGATTTCCCTGGCGCTGGGCGCGCTGCCCCCGACGGTCGCCCACATGATCGATCGCTGGCGGTGGGGCCGCCGGGTGAAGCGGGCGGAGGCTGCCGCCACCCAGCGGGCGCTTGAACTGGCCGAGATCAAGGGCGAGCGCGAGCGCATGATGCAGCCGGAGGAAGCCGAGGCCGCGCTCAAGGCCCGCGTTGCGGCCGCAGGCGCCGCCTATGTGGACGACGAGCCGGTCACCAAGCGTTCCGTGCCGCTGCCGCCCGGCGTCTGAGGTGAGGCGTCCGGACCCTTTCATCCGCTGCGAAACGGCGAACTTATGACGCGTAATCCGATTTTCTGCGCCCTCGATGTGCCCGGGGTGGACGCGGCGCTGGCTCTTGGCCGCCGCATCGCCCCCCATGTGGGCGGCCTGAAGCTGGGGCTGGAGTTCTTCTGCGCCGTGGGGCCCGAGGGCATCCGCCGCGTGGCCGAGGAAGCCGGTCTGCCCGTGTTCCTCGACCTCAAGTTCCACGACATTCCTAACACGGTGGCGGGCGCGGTGCGCTCGGTCATGACCCTGAAGCCCGCCATTCTGACCGTGCACGCCGGCGGCGGCCGGGCGATGCTGGAGGCGGCGGGCAACGCCGCCCGCGAGGAAGCGGCGAAACTGGGCTGCGCGCCGCCGAAGGTGGTGGCCGTCACCGTGCTCACCAGCATGGACGCAAGCGACCTCAACGCCGTGGGTGTGCCGGTCGCGCCCGCCGATCAGGTGGTGCGCCTTGCCGAACTGGTGCGGGACAGCGGCCTTGACGGCACGGTCTGCTCGCCGAAGGAAGTGGCGCTGGTCAAGGAGGTGTGGCCCGAGGCGTTCACAGTGGTGCCGGGCATCCGCCCCGCCGGGAGCAACGTGGGCGACCAGAAGCGGGTGATGGGCCCGCGCGAGGCGCTGGAGGCGGGCGCAAGCGTTCTGGTGATCGGGCGGCCGATCACTGAAGCGGCGGATCCGGCCGGGGCCGCCGAAGCCATTGCCCGCTCGATCAACGGGTAGGATCCGGGACGGCAGCGACATGACGCCGGACGTCAAGATTTGCGGACTGACCACGCGGGAGAGCGTGACGGCTGCCGTTGCGGCCGGCGCGACTCATGTGGGCTTCGTGTTCTTCCCGAGGAGTCCGCGCAACATCAGCCTGGACGCGGCGGCCAGCCTCCGGGGGCTTCTGCCGTCGCGGGTGAAGGCGGTGGCGCTGCTGGTGGATGCGCCGGACGAGCAGATCGCCCGGGTGATGGCGGCCGTCCGCCCGGATGTGCTGCAAGTCCATGGCTCTGAAGACCCGGCGCGGGTGGCGGACATCCGCCGGCGCTTCGGCGTTGAAACCTGGAAGGCCATGGGCGTGCGCACATCGGCCGATGTGGCCGCCGCGCAAGGCTACGCCGGGGTGGCCGATCTCTTGCTGTTCGATGCGAAACCGCCTACACCGCCCGCAGGCGAGGCCTGCGTGCCCGGCGGCACCGGCCTTCGCTTCGACTGGCGGCTGGTGCAGAACCTTCGGCTCGACACCCGTTGGGGGCTGGCGGGCGGACTGGATGCACACAGCGTGGGCGAGGCCATCCGCCTCACCCGGCCGCATCTTGTGGATGTTTCATCAGGCGTCGAAGACGCGCCGGGAGTAAAATCGGTGGCCAAGATCGAAGCCTTTATCAAGGCAGCGCGCAACCCATGACCGCTCAGCTCAACAGCTACCGCGCCGGACCCGACGAGCGCGGCCATTTCGGCGAATTCGGCGGGCGTTACGTCGCCGAGACCCTGATGCCGCTGGTGCTCGACCTGGAGAAGGCCTACCGCGAGGCGAAGAACGACCCCGCCTTCAAGGCCCAGTTCGAGGGCCTGCTCAAGCACTATGTCGGCCGCCCCTCCCCGCTCTACTACGCCGAGCGCATGACCGAGCACCTGCGCGCGCAGGCGGGCGGCGACAAGGGCGCGCGGATCTTCTTCAAGCGCGAGGACCTGAACCACACCGGCGCGCACAAGATCAACAACTGCATCGGCCAGATCCTGCTCGCCCTGCGCATGGGCAAGACCCGCATCATCGCCGAGACCGGCGCGGGCCAGCATGGCGTGGCCACGGCCACCGTCGCCGCCCGCTTCGGCCTGCCCTGCGTGATCTACATGGGCGCGCGCGACATCGAGCGCCAGCAGCCCAACGTGTTCCGCATGCGCCTTCTCGGCGCGGAAGTGCGGGCCGTCACCTCCGGCAGCCAGACGCTGAAGGACGCCATGAACGAGGCGCTGCGCGACTGGGTGACCAACGTTCACAACACCTTCTACATCATCGGCACCGCGGCGGGCCCGCACCCCTACCCCGAGCTGGTGCGGGACTTCCAGACCGTCATCGGCAACGAGGTGCGCGAGCAGATCCTGGCGCAGGAAGGCCGTCTGCCGGATTCGCTGGTGGCGGCGGTGGGCGGCGGCTCCAATGCCATCGGTCTGTTCCACCCGTTCCTCGACGACCAGAACATCGAGATCTACGGCGTTGAAGCGGGCGGCCACGGCCTCGACACCGCCGAGCACGCCGCCTCGCTGGCGGGCGGCCGCCCGGGCGTGCTCCACGGCAACAAGACCTACCTGCTCCAGAACGCGGACGGGCAGATCACCGAGGCGCACTCGATCTCGGCCGGTCTCGACTACCCCGGCATCGGGCCCGAGCACGCCTGGCTCCATTCGGTCGGGCGGGTGCAGTACATGCCCATCACCGACTCCGAGGCGCTGGAGGCGTTCAAGCTGTGCTCCGTGCATGAGGGCATCATCCCGGCGCTGGAGAGCAGCCACGCGCTGGCGCTTGCCGCCAAGCTGGCCCCCACCAAGCCGCGCGATCACCTGATGGTGGTCAACCTCAGCGGCCGGGGCGACAAGGACATCAACACGGTCGCCAATGCCATGGGAGTGAAGCTGTAATGGCCGGGCCAGATCGCATCTCTGCGCGCTTCGAGGCGCTTCGGGCCGAGCGTCGCGCGGGCCTCGTCACCTTCGTGACGGCGGGCGACCCGAGCCCGGACACCTTCGCCGGGATTCTCGCCGCCCTGCCGGGTGCGGGCGCGGACGTGATCGAGGTGGGCATGCCCTTCACCGATCCCATGGCCGACGGCCCGGCGATCGAGGCGGCGAACCTGCGGGCGCTGGCGGCGGGGATGACGCTGCCCGGCGTGCTGGAGCTGGTGCGCGGCTTCCGCCAGAAGGACAACGACACCCCCATCGTGCTGATGGGCTACTTCAACCCCATTTTCGCCTACGGCACCGAGCGGTTCGTGCGCGACGCGCGCGCGGCGGGCGTTGATGGCCTCATCGTCGTCGATGTGCCGCCGGAGGAGGACGAGGAGCTGGGCGCGCCTGCGCGGGCGGCCGGGCTTCACATCATCCGCCTGGCGACGCCGACCACGGACGCCGGGCGCATGCCCGCCGTGCTGAACGGCGCTTCGGGCTTTCTCTACTACGTCTCCGTCGCCGGGATCACCGGCGGCAAGGCAGGCGATATCCAGACGGTGGGCGCCGCTGTCGAGCGGCTGCGGCAGGCCAGCGGCCTGCCCGTGGCCGTGGGCTTCGGCATCCGCACGCCGGAACAGGCCGCCGCCATGGCGCGGCAGGCCGATGGTGTCGTGGTCGGCTCCGCCATCGTCTCGCTGATCGGCGCGGCGGCGGAGCGGGGTGACACCAACATTGCAGAACAGGCCGCCACGCTGGTCCGATCCCTCGCCGAGGCGGTCCGGACGGCACGCGCCGAGGAGGAATTGGCATGAGCTGGATTACGCGGCTTCGCCCCAAGCTGAACAAGTTCCTTGAACGGCGGGATACGCCCGACAACCTCTGGCACAAGTGCCGGAGCTGCGGGAAGATGATCTACCGCAAGGATTTCCTGGCTGATCTCTCCGTGTGCCACAACTGCGGCTACCATGAGCGCCTCACCGCCGGCGAGCGCCTGACCCAGGTGTTCGACGACGGCGCGTTCGAGCGCCTGCCCCTGCCCGCGGTGCCGGAAGATCCGCTGAACTTCAAGGACCAGAAGAAGTACGTGGACCGGCTGAAGGCCGCCCGCGCCGCCACCGGCCAGGACGAGGCCGTCGCCGTGGCCGTCGGCAAGATCGGCGGGCTCGAAGCCGTGGTGTTCGTGCAGGACTTCTCCTTCATGGGCGGCTCCATGGGTCTGGCCGTGGGCGAGGCGTTCCTCACCGCCGCCCGCGCCGCCATCCAGCGCCGCTGCCCGATGATCGCCTTCACGGCTGCGGGCGGCGCCCGCATGCAGGAAGGCATTCTCTCGCTCATGCAGATGCCGCGCACCACCGTCGGCATCGAGGAGCTGAAGGAAGCCCGCCTGCCCTACATCGTGGTGCTGACCGACCCGACCACCGGCGGCGTCACCGCCTCCTACGCCATGCTGGGCGATATCCAGCTGGCCGAGCCGGGCGCGCTCATCGGCTTTGCGGGCCAGCGCGTGATCGAGCAGACCATCCGCGAGAAGCTGCCGGAGGGCTTCCAGCGCTCCGAGTACCTCTACGAGCACGGCATGGTGGACGCGGTGGTGCATCGCCGCGACATGCGCGCAACCCTCGCCCGGATCATCGGGCTTCTCATGCTGCCCAAGCCGGTTGGCCGCCAATCGGCCCTGGCCGCCTCGTAGGCGCTGAATGTCCAACACGGTCGTCGAGGCCCTGCTGTCGCAAGCGCGGACGCTCCATCCGCAGGAAATCGATCTGTCTCTGGATCGGCTGCGCCAGCTGCTGACCAAGCTCGGCGACCCGCAGGACCGGCTGCCGCCGGTGTTCCATGTGGCGGGCACCAACGGCAAGGGCTCGACGGTCGCCTTCCTGCGCGCCTGCCTGGAGGCGGCAGGCAAGCGGGTGCACGTGTTCACCTCCCCGCATCTGGTGCGCTACAACGAGCGCATCCGGCTGGCGGGCAAGCTGATCGACGACGATACGCTGGTCTCGACCCTGCGCGACGTGCTCCAGATCAACAACGGCGCGCCGATCACGGTGTTCGAGATCCTGACGGCCGCCGCCTTCCTCGCCTTCTCGCGCACGCCCGCCGATGCCTGCGTGCTGGAGGTGGGCATGGGCGGCCGGCTTGATGCCACCAACGTGGTGCGCCAGCCCGCCGCCTGCGGCATCGCCCAGCTGGGGCTGGACCACACCAGTTTCCTCGGCTCCACCATTCTCGACATCGCGGCGGAGAAGGCGGGCATCGCCAAGCCGGGGGTGCCGCTGGTGCTCTCCCGCTACCCGCGCACCGTCACCGCCCGCATCGGCGAGGTGGCAGGACCTCTCGGAGCGCGGCTGGTGCTGCGCGGGCAGGACTGGGACGCCACCCTCTACAACGAGACGTTCCACTACCGGGACAACCACGGCAAGCTGGATCTGACGCCGCCGCGCCTTGTCGGCGCGCACCAGATCGACAACGCCGGGCTCGCCATCGCCATGCTGCGGCACCAGAACCAGGTGGTGGTGCCCGAGGCCGCCTTCCGCGCCGGCATCGGCTGGGCGGACTGGCCCGCGCGCCTTCAGCGGATTGCGACCGGCCCCTTGTTCGACCTGCTGCCCAAGGGCAGCGAGCTGTGGCTGGACGGCGGGCACAACCCGCTCGCCGGGCGCATGCTGGCGGACCGGTTCCGCGGCCATAACCTTCAGGAGCGGCCGTTCTACCTGGTGGCGGGCATGCTCACCACCAAGGATGCGGCCGGTTTCCTGCGCCCCTTCGGCAGCCGGGCGACGGCCCTCTATGCCGTGCCGATCGAGGGCCACGAGCATTTCACCCCCACCGACCTTGCCGCCATGGCCGAGGCCATCGGCCTGCCCGGCCGCCCCGCCGACAGCGTGGCGGCGGCGCTCAAGGCCATCGCCAACGGGGCAGACCGCCAGCGCCCGCCCGTGGTGCTCATCTGCGGTTCGCTCTATGTTGCGGGCAGGGTGCTGGAAGAGTCCGGGCTGATTCCGGCCTGAGGACGCGCGTCGGACGCGCGGCGGCATCCGAAGGGGATGCCTGATGTTTGACTGGATGATCGAGCTGATCGAGCGCGGCGGCTACCTCGGCATCGTCGCGCTCATGTTCCTCGAAAACCTGTTCCCGCCGATCCCCTCCGAACTCATCATGCCCTCTGCCGGGTTTCAGGCGAGCCAGGGCAGCCTGAGCCTTGCGGGCGTGATGCTGGCGGGCACGGCCGGGTCGCTGTGCGGGGCGCTGTTCTGGTATGCGGTGGGCCGCTATGCCGGGGAGAACCGGCTGAAACGCTGGGCCAGCCGCCACGGCCGCTGGCTGACCCTGACCCCGGAGGACGTGGACCGGGCCGACGACTGGTTCGACCGCCACAACGCCGCCGCCGTGTTCTTCGGGCGGCTGCTGCCGACCATCCGCACCCTCATCTCGATCCCGGCCGGGTTGTTCGAGATGCCGCCCGGCCCGTTCCTGCTCTACTCGGCGCTGGGGACGGGGCTGTGGTCGGCGGCCCTTGCAACCGCAGGCTATCTGCTCGGCGACAACTACAAGGCAGTCGCCGGATACCTGAACCCGGTCGCCAACGTGATCCTCGGTGCGATGGTGCTGCTCTACCTCTACCGCGTCGTCACATGGGGGCGGGAGAGGGGGCGGCGGGAGAGAGGGCCGTCCGGCTGAGGCCGGCCGGCCCGTCAGGCTGTTCCCGTCAGGCTGTTCCTGTCAGGCGGCCCCGATCAGGCCGCCCCCATCAAGCCGCATCGTTCGCGCCCACGGCGTAGCGGGTCGAGTAGCGGCGGGTGATGCGCTCCACCGGCAGCAGGATGAACACGTCCACCGTGTTGAACTGGTGGTCGATGAACGCGCCGTCCCCGATGAGGCAGCCCAGCCGCAGGTACCCCTTGATGAGCGGCGGCAGCGCCCGCTGCGCCGCGCGGGGGTCGTAGCTGCCCAGCGGCACCCGGTCCATCGGCACGTAGTGCTCGGGCAGGGCGCGCACGTGCAGGTCCTCCGGCACCAGATGGTGGTGGTGCAGGTAGGAGAGGGCGAGCGCATGTTCCTCCGGGTCGGTGCCGTGGAGCGAGGCGCAGCCGAACATGTAGCCGATGTTGTGGGTCTGGAGGTAGGAGGCGATGCCGCGCCACAGCAGGTTGATGGTGGCGGGGTTGCGGTAGCGGGCATCCACGCACGAGCGGCCCAGCTCCAGCAGCTGGCGGCCCGCGCCGATGCGGTTGCGGAAGGTGCAGCCGAGCAGGGGCGACAGGTCGAACTCGCCGCTGGAGTAGAAGCCGCGGTGCTGCTCCGCCACCACCTGGCGCAGCAGCCGGTAGGTGCCCACCACATGGGGCGTGCCGTCCAGCCCGTGGTCGATCACCAGCAGGTGGTCGCAGATGCTGTCGTAGGCGTCGATATCGCGCCGGGCCGCGAGGATTTCCGGCGTCGGACGCGCACCCATCTCCTCGTAGAAGATCTGATATCGCAGCGCCTGGGCGGCCGCGATCTCCTCCTCGGAGGTGGCGAGCCGTACATCCAGCTGTCCTGCCTTGTGGATGTACGGGGAGGCAGCCAGCGTGGCCGGAGCCACCGCCGTCATGCCGAAGGCCTGGTAGGTCATGGAACCTCTTGCAATTGCCTGGTCGCCTAGTGTCGGTACGGCATTCTCATGGCGGCGGCCGGCGGTCCGGCTGCCGGAAAATGCAAGTCACGGGACCCGACCCGGGACCCTACGTGCGCGAATCTAAACACGAAACATGACAGTTCTGTCAAACCCCGCCGAAGCGAAGCGTGACCGGTGTCAGACAGACTGTGGACCAGTGTTGCTTCGCCGCCAGATCAGCCAGAGCAGGACCAGCCCCGGCAGGGCCACAAGGGTGGTGACGATGTAAAACCCGACCCAGCCAAGGTTTTCCGCCAGAATGCCCGAGGGGGCGGACAGCCAGGTGCGCCCCACCGCCGCCAGCGACGAGAGCAGGGCGAACTGGGTGGCGGTGTAGGCCACGTTCGACAGCCCGGAGAGATAGGTGACGAACACCGTCAGCCCGAGGCCGCTGGTGAAGTTCTCGAGGCCGATGACAAGCCCCAGCACCACCGGGTCGTTGCCCACCATCGCCAGGACCGCAAAGCCCAGGTTGGTCACCATCATCAGGACGCCGGTGATGATGAGAGCGCGCCCCATGCCGACAAGGCTGAGGAAGGGGGCGGCCAGCGCCGTGCCGGCGATGAGCGCCCAGAAGCCCACCAGCTTGTTGGCGGCGATGTACTGGTCGTCCGTGAAGCCCAGCTCCACGATGAGCGGGCTGAGCATGATGTTCGCCATGGCGTCGCCCAGCTTGTAGATGAGCACGAAGCCGAGGATGAGCAGCGCGCCGCTGACGCCGTTGCGCCGGAAGAACTCGGCGAAGGGGCCGACCAGCGTGTCGTTCAGCCAGCGGGCCAGACGGGCCGGCACCGGCTCGCCCGAGCGCGGCGCGTCGGCGACGGTTCTGCTGTGGGCGGTGTCCCCCGCCCACAGGGCAGCGACAAGGCCGCAGAGCACGAGCAGCCCGGTGAGGCTGTAGGCGGCGGCCCAGCCATGCTGGGTGGCCAGCCACACCGTCCCCGCGCCCGCCAGCAGGTTGCCGGTGCGATAGCCGAACTGGTTGAGCGCGGTGCCGTGGGCCAATTGCTCCGGCGGCAGGATCTCGATGCGGTAGGCGTCGATCACGATGTCCTGCGTGGCGCTGAGGAAGGCGACGATGATCGCCCAGGCAGCAAAGCGGCCCAGTTGCGTGACGGGGTCGCTGTGGCCCAGCTGCCAGATCGCCCCCATCAGCAGAAGCCCCACCAGGAACAGCCAGGCGCGCCGCTGGCCGAGCAGGCCATCCAGCACCGGCAGCCGCAGCCGGTCGATGAGCGGGGACCACAGGAACTTGAGGGTGTAGGGCGTCGTCAGCCCCACCGCGAAGCCGATGGTCTTCTTGTCCACCCCCACCTTGCTCAGCCAGTAGGTCATGGTGGCAAGCAGCAGGGTGAGCGGAAAGCCGCTCGATATGCCGAGCAGGAACGCGGCAAGCGGGCGGGGGCGCAGGTAAAGCCCAAGCGCACGGGCGGCGGCAACGGGCGAGAAGGACACGGCACGGGATGTCATGGGCCGCCATCCTAGCGACTCCGCCACCCGGGGGAAGAGGCCGCGACGCGCTTCGCCGCAAATGGGCGGGGAAGGGGGCGAAAGAAGGGGGCTGGAAATTCAGGTCTCAGGATTGCGAGGGTCTCGGACCCTCGCGCTCCCCTTCGTTTGACCGGCCGCGCTGTCCGTGCGCGCTCGGGAACCGCGGCCGGATCAATCTCTTTTCGAACGGACGTGTTTCCCGGGGGCGCTGGAGACGCCTTCGGAAAAACGAATGGGGTGCAGGGGTCCAAGACCCCTGCATAAACAAACCCCGCATAAGAAATCCCGGCCGGTTGTGTCTCAGGCCCCCCATTTGGGGAGCAGGGCTTGCGGGGCGGGTCGGACCGGGTGAAACTGGCGGCTGTTCTCAGCAGGGGGTGCAGGCAGGAGGGCAAGGCATGGCCGTGTCTGCGTGTTCTCATCCGCACCGGCCCACGGCCGGGCAGCTGGCGCTCGCGCGCAGGATCGCCCGGCGCGAGGAGGAGGAGGCGCCTGCGCTCGCCACCCTTGAGGCGGGGGTGTACCTTGATGCCGCCCGCTTCGAGAAGGAGGTGCGCCTGTTCCGCCGGTTGCCGGTGCCGCTGGCGCCGTCGGCGCTGCTGCCGGAGCCCGGCATGGCGGCGGCGCACGATGGCTATGGCGTGCCGCTGCTCCTCACCCGCGACAAGGCGGGGGAGGCGCGGGTGTTCCTCAATGTCTGCCGTCATCGCGGCACCCGGCTGGTGGAGGCGGAGGGCGTGCTGACGGCCCCCCGCATCGTCTGCCCCTATCATGCCTGGACCTACGGCCTCGACGGGCGGCTGGTCGGCCTGCCGCGCCCCGAGACCTTCCCCGGCCTCGACAAGGCGGACTACGGCCTCAAGGCGCTGCCCGCCACGGAGCGGGGCGGCCTGATCTGGGCGGTTCTGGACAGCGCCGCAGCGCAGGAAGGGACTGAGGCGGATGGGACTCGGGCGGATTTCGACGGTTTCCTCGGCGAGGTGGCGGCGGATCTGGACGCGCTGGGGCTGGGCGCGCACCACCTCTATGCCCGGCGCACCCATGACGTGGCCGCCAACTGGAAGCTCATCATGGACGCCTTCCTTGAGGCCTATCACGTCCAGCGGCTGCACCGGAACACCATCGCCCCCTTCTTCGCCGACGCGGTGGCGGCGACGGACCGGATCGGCCCACACTTCCGCAACGCGGTGGGGCGGGTGGACTTCGTCGACTCGGTGGACGCGGAGGACTTCAGCCATTTGCGCCACCTGCTCACCTTTTCCTACAGCCTGCTGCCCGGCGCGGTGGTGGTGGCCAGCCCGGACTACATCAACGTGATGCTGCTCTACCCCCGCGCGGTCGATCGCACGCTGGTGGAGGACTTCATGCTCATCCCCGAGCCGCCCGAGGACGAGAAGGCGGAGGATCACTGGCGCCGCTCGTTCGAGCTGCTGGACAGCGGCGTGTTCGGCGCGGAGGACTTCCGCGCCGCCGCCCTCAGCCAGCAGGGGCTGGCGGCGGGCATCGACCGGGTGACTCTCGGCGGGCTGGAGCTGAATGTGGCCCGCTTCCACGAGACGCTGGAGGGTCTTTTGGGCAACAGCCTGGAGTTGAAGTGATTTTGTGCGAGGGCCTCAGGCCCTCGCGCTCCCGTTCGTTTGCTACGGCCGCGCCTGTTCCTGCGGCGGTGCGAGCCTGGCTGATCCAGTCGACTCTTCGGCTGCCGCAGGGCGCGGCCTCCTAACCCGCCCGCTGCAAGGCAGGGCGATAGCCCAGCGCCTCGGCGATGTGGCTGCGGGAGATGGTTTCGGCACCCGCCAGATCCGCCAGCGTGCGGGCCACCCGCAGCACCCGGTGGTAGCCCCGGGCGGTCAGGCCGAAGCGCTCGGCGGCCTGCATCAGCAGCCGCCGCCCGGCGTCATCGGGCGTGGCCACCTGTTCCAGCAGCAGGCCATCGGCTTCGGCGTTGGTGCGGATGCCATGGTCCCGGTAGCGCTCCCGCTGGAGGGCGCGGGCGGCGGCGACCCGCGCGGCCACCTCCGCCGAGCTTTCGGCGGCGGGCGGCAGGGTGAGATCATGCACCGAAACCGGGGCGACCTCGATGTGCAGATCAATGCGGTCGAGCAGCGGGCCGGAGATGCGGGCCTGGTAGTCCTCCGCGCAGCGGGGCGCGCGGCGGCAGGCCCGTCCCGCGTCACCCAGATGCCCGCAGCGGCAGGGGTTCATCGCTGCCACCAGCTGCACCCGCGCCGGGTAGGTGACGTGGGCCTGGGCGCGGGCCACGGTGATGCGCCCGGTCTCCAGCGGCTGGCGCAGGGCGTCGAGCACGGCGCGGTGGAACTCGGGCAGCTCGTCGAGGAACAGCACGCCGAGGTGGGCGAGGCTCACCTCGCCCGGCCGGGCCCGGGAGCCGCCGCCGGTCAGCGCCGCCATGGAGGCAGCGTGGTGCGGGGCGCGGAAGGGCCGGGCGCGGCGGATGCGCCCGCCGTCGAGCGTTCCGGCGGCGGAGGCGACCATGGACACCTCCAGCGCCTCAAGCGGGTCGAGCGGCGGCAGGATGCCGGGCAGGCAGGCGGCGAGCAGCGACTTGCCCGCGCCGGGCGGCCCGCACATCAGCAGGTTGTGGCTGCCGGCGGCCGCCACTTCCAGCGCGCGCTTGGCGCTCTCCTGCCCCTTGATCTGCCGCAGGTCCGGCCCGCCTGGGGCGTCGTCGGCCTCGCCGGGCGGCGGGGGCGGCAGCAGGCAGGTGCCCTTCAGGTGATTGAGGAGCGCCAGCAGGTGGGGGGCGGCGAGCACCTCCACGTCCCCCGCCCATGCGGCCTCGCTGCCCTGGGCGAGCGGGCAGATGAGGCCGAGATCGCTGGCCGAGGCGTGGAGCGCCGCCAGCAGCACGCCGGGGACCGGGGCGATGCCGCCGTCCAGCCCCAGCTCGCCGATGATGACGTGGTGGGCGATCGACTCCGCGTCCAGCAGCCCCATGCCGGCCAGCAGGGCGCAGGCGATGGCCAGATCGAAGTGGCTGCCTTCCTTCCGCAGGTCGGCGGGGGAGAGGTTCACGGTGATGCGCTTGGGCGGCAGGGCGAGGCCGATGGCGGTGAGGGCGGCGCGCACCCGCTCCCGGCTCTCGTTGACTGCCTTGTCCGGCAGGCCGACGATCGAGAAGGCGGGCAGTCCCGGGGCGATCTGCACCTGAACGTCAACCGTCCGCGCCTCCAGTCCCAGAAACGCAACCGTCGTCGCATGTGCAACCATGCCGACCCCCGTGCAGGCTTGTTCGTGCCGGGGCCGACTGTGCAAGGCTGGATTCGTTCAAGCAACGACCTCATGGTCGAATATGCGGGGCGAGCGGCCGATTGCGGGCGGCCGGGCGGACTGCGACCGGTTCATATCTTCTCTGCAACGAACCTTTCCGGTAACGAGACGGGCAAACGTGCCCGGGTGCGGCGGCGCGATGCCCGGACTTTTCCCTTCAGGAGCCTTATGGCCTGTCAGCTTGTCATCTTCGATTTCGACGGCACCCTGGCCGATACGTTCAGCTGGTTTGCCGCTGCGCTCAACAAGGCGGCGCTGCGGTTCGGGTTCCGCACCCTGTCCGACGCCGACGTGACCATGCTGCGCGGGTGCAGCAACCGCGAGATCATCCGGTTTCTGGGCGTTCCCCTGTGGAAGGTGCCGCTGATCGCCAACCATCTCCGTCATCTGGCGGCGGCGGAGGCCGCCTCGATCCGGCTGTTCCCCGGCACCGGGGAGATGCTGCACCGCCTGCATGGGGCCGGGGTGCGCCTGGCGATCGTCAGCTCGAACGCCGAGGCGACGATCCGGCAGGCGCTGGGGGAGGAGCTCGCGGCCCGCATCGACGTGTACGAGTGCGGCGCCTCCCTGTTCGGCAAGGCGGCCCGGTTCCGGCGGGTGCTGCGCCGCACCGGCATCCCTGCGTCGGCCGCCATCGCCATCGGCGACGAGGGGCGGGATGTGGACGCCGCCCGCCGCACCGGCATTGCCGCGGGCGCGGTGACGTGGGGCTATGCCACGCCGGACTTTCTCCTGAGCTGCCAGCCGGATGCGCTGTTCCGCTCCATGGCGGATCTGGCGGATGAAATTACGGGCCGGTCCCCGGCACGCGTCAGAAGTGCCACTGGAGCTTGAGCTGGATGAAGTCGTCGTCGCCCAGCGGATAGAGCACGTCGCGGGAGGAGACGCTGGTGAAGAAGCGCCCGTCCAGGCTGATCCGCAGGTTGGAGCCGAGGCGGCGCGACGCCTCCACGATGAACGCCTTGGATTTGGTGTCCAGATCCAGAATGGCCCCGGCTAGAATCTCCGTGGTGGCGATGTCGTTGCCGCTCCAGCGCAGGCCGAGGAACAGGTCGTCGTCATAGGGCGAGACGTTGGAGAAGGGCGGAACGCCGGGGGCCGGCCGCCGGCCCTTGCCGCGCTCGTCGTAGAGGTATTCGGCCAGAATGCCCAGATCCGCGCCGCCCGCGCTGACGCCGTAGAGGGTGTATTCGAACCCCGCCGCAAACGCCGCGTAGTTGCGCACCGGGTTCCACTGGTGGATGCCCTCGAACTTGAGCAGCAGCGCGCCGAAGGTGGCTTGCAGGTCGACGCCGGTCTGGTCGATCAGGTCGTAGCGCGGCACCAGGAAAGGCTGGCCGCGCTCGTCCACGTTGAGCAGCAGCCGCGGCTCGCGGGCAAAGCCGGAGAAGTGGGAAATGCCGAGGTCGATCGGCCCCCGGCGCAGCGACCAGCGCACGGCCCAGTCCGCATGCCAGTTGTTGTCCCCGGATTCATACTGGGTGAGGCCGCGCTCCACCCGCACCGGCAGGTTGGGGCGGTCCTTGCCCACCGGGAACCGCCGCTCGCGGAAATAGGGCATGAAGAAGCTGCTGAAGGTGCCGAAGCGGGTCGTGTAGGCGGCGGAGATCAGCGGCTGGCCGAGGAAGTTCTCGAAGTCCACATCCTCGAGCGTGTCCACCTGGTTGATGATGTTGACGAGGTGCACCGACTCCGTGACGCCCCAGAAGCGCCGGTCAACGCCCACCGTCAGCTCCAGCGGGCCGAACACGCCCACCCACTTGGCCTCGCGCACGTCGGCGTGGGTGCGGCTCTCGGTCACCGTATCGACCCGGGCAAAGCCGGTGAAGCGCAGGAACTGGCTGCCGTCCGCCCAGGAATATTCGATGGTGGGCTCCATCGCCATGGAGCCGATCAGGTGTTCGGAGACGCCGTCCCGGCTGTCCTGCGGAAACCAGCGCCCCTCCGCCTCGAAGTAACCCCAGAGCGTCAGGGGCGAATTGCCCGTGGGCGGCGGCGGGAACCGGTCATCCACCCCCAGCGGCGAGGACCGGGCGGACTCCGTGCGGGCGCCCGGCGCCGCCTGCCCGCTCTCGCCCGGGCGCGCCTGCGGCTTGGTGTCAAACACGCCGGGTTCGAACACGCCGGGCTCGGTCCCTGACGGGGTGCCCGGCTGGCCCTGAGTCTGGCTCTGGGGTTGTGGCTGAGATTGAGGCTGAGGCTGAGGCTGAGGCTGAGCCTGTGCCTGATTCCCGGCCGTCAGGCTCTGGGAGGCCGGCGCATGGGCGCGCGGCTGCGCCTGGGCGGCCAGTTGCGCCGTCTCGGCCACGGGCGGGTCTTTCCGGTGCGTGTCGGCCCGGTGCGCGTCCGGGCCCGGCGCACCCACGGGGGCGCGTTTCGCCTCCGCCGCTGTCTGGGCGACCGCCGTCAGGGCCGGGGCAGAATCGGGCACAAAGTCGAGCACAAGTCGCTCCTGCTGGCCGCGAAGGCCGGGAAGGACAAACTGTCGAGCCAGCACGGACGGCCGCTTGAACCGCACCGTGAGCACGGGCGGAGCGCCCGCGCCAGACTGATATAGATCGATTTCCACGCCGGAAAGGCGGCTGGACAGGGAGCGGATCTGGGCTTCGGCGCGGCCGGACAGGGGCACGTTCAGATGCACCGTCCACGCCCGCCCCGCCTCGCCCGCAACCGGTTCGACGCGGACCATCCGTGCCGTGCCCGGCCGGGGGGCGGCGAGATCGAAGACGATGCGGTTGCGCTCGACGGTCCCGGCCGTGCCCTCGCCCGCATCCTGATGCACGGCGGCCCGGACCTGGAGAACCTCCGCCGCGCTGTCGGCAGCGGCGGGACGGCCAAGCCCCAGCAGGAGCAGCACAGCGAGTCCCGCGCAGGTTCTCAGCAAGCGATGAGTCGCCATGTCCCCTTGCCCCCAAAATGCCTTCGTGTGGGTCTAGCTTGGCTTCATATCACTTGAAAGTTGGTAAAGCCCCAAGATTACACGTCGTGGCACTTGCAAAGGCCACAACGTATTCGCATGTCAGATGCTCCAGCACGTGAAGGGACACAGGTGACGAAGCTGCTCCTGGTCGAAATCTGGCGTTGGGCCCAGCTGTGCGCGGGCTGGCTCCTCCTGATTCTCGGCCCTCTGGTGGGCGGCCCGCTGCCCGGTCCGTTCGGCATCATCGGCTTTGCTGCCGGTCTCGTCCTCGTGCTGCGGAATTCGCGCTGGGCGCGGCGCTTTTTCATCCGCCTGAAGCGGCGGCATCCCCAAACGGTCGGCCCCGTGCGCCATGCCCTGAAGCGTGGCGTCAACCTGTCCACCGTGATCGGCCATGCCTGGAGCGCCGTGCGCGCGCACCTGCCCGGTCTGCGCCGCCGCGGTGGGCCGGAGCAGCCGGCGGCGGGCGCGTCTTCCGCGGAGATCACGCCCGAAGCCGCCGGTCCCGGCCCCGACTCCGCTGCCGGCCTCAAGGGCGGCGACCGCTAGGGCTACTCCCGGGCGAGGGCGGAGGGCGTGAACAGGGAGGCGTTCAGCCCCGTGTTCATGGTGACGGGGCCCCACACCAGCCGGGTGGTCTTGCCGGTCTGGTGATTGACCATCATCATGTCGTGCGACCGCCAGAACTTGTTGGCGTACTTCTTCCACGCGGTGGCGGTGAGGGTTTTCAGCAGCTTGTCGCGCCGGTCGTAGTAGTCGATGCGCTGCACCCGCAGCTCCTGCGTGTCGAACCAGGCCACCTGCCGCGCGTAGCCGGAGTTCTCGTAGGTCGGCACGCGCTCGATGACATGGCAGGTCAGCTGGCCGCAGGGCTCGTCCTTCAGCCACTTGTAGGTGAACTTCTCGATCTCGGCGGCGGTGAAGTCCTCGTAGGCGAACTCGGAGCCCATGAACGGGCCGGAGCGGTTGGCCGAGGCGATGCGCTTTACCCGCTTGAGCGCGGGCAGGTAGATCCACTGGTCGTCGTTGCCGGTGACGTGGTTGTAGGTGAGCAGCGCCGTGTTCTGCACGTCCTTGGGCGCGCGGAAGACGATGAGGCTCTTGTCGCCGTCCGTCTCCTTCGTGCGCTCCTGCGCCATGCTGTCCAGCTCGCGCACGGCGCGCTGCTCGCCCGATTGGGTGCCGAGAATCATCCGCAGGGAGGCACGGCTGTCGACCCAGCCGGTGTCGCGCTTGTCCGCCTCCACCGCGATGGCCCGGCCCTTCTCCTCGGCGGTCTGGGAAAGGGCGGGCGCGGCGGCGACGGTAACAACGGTGGCGGTCAGCGCCATCATGGCATGACGAAACATGGGGGCTTCCTTTCCGAGAGATCGAACCGTTCGGGACGCGCCGGGGCTCCTCAGTCGCGATATGCCGCCCAGAATAGGCGCGCACCGTTAAACATCGCCTTAACCCCAGCGGCAGCGCGCCTGCCCCCGGATGCCACCCCTGGGAGGCAGCGCGATTGCGCGTGCGATACCCGAATAAGCCTGTATCTGGCCTGAACGTTCCCCGGCGCCCTTGCAACCGCCCGGCGGCAGCGGCGCGGGCGGCTCAGCGCAGCAGCAGCTGGAAGCCGTGCACCAGCAGGCGGCTGACCAGCTCGTCGAGAACGACGAAGCCGAGGGCCTGCACCAGGGTTGCCCCCAGCGCCCGGCGCAGGATGAAGATCTCGACGCTGATGAGGTAGAGGCCCAGCGCCAGATAGAGCACGGTGAACAGCCCGGGCGGCAGGGCACCGCCCGTTGCCAGCGCCAGCAGCGGCAGGGCGGCCAGCTGCTTGAACAGCCGCAGCCAGTTCAGCACCATCAGCGTTGCCAGCGTGCCGCGCTGGAGCAGGAGGAAGCGGGCAACCCCCAGGAACAGCGCCACATAGGCCATCCAGCCCGCCGCGAACACCAGAATGGCGTTCCACAGGCTGATGCTCTGGGCCCCCTGACCCATGGCCAGAATGGCGAACATGCGGGCGTTGATGGCGAACGGGGCCGCCGCGAACGGCAAGGCCGCCCAGGACTGCCAGAAGCCATGCCAGCTGTAGTCGAACCGGGCCAGACCCTCGCGGCGGAAGCGGCACAGGTCGGCAATCCCGAGGAGGGGCTGGGCGACGGCCTGGTAGACGCTGGTCACGGCGCCGGAGCCCTCCCGGGCGCTGCCGGCGCGAAATAGCGCTCCAGCAGGGTCTGGTAGATGGCGGTGAGGCGGTGGAGGTCGTCCACCGCCACCTTCTCGTCGGCCTTGTGCATGGACTCGCCGACAAGGCCGAACTCGATGACCGGGCACAGGCGGCGGATGAAGCGGGCGTCCGACGTGCCGCCGGTGGTCGAGAGGTCCGGCGAGAGGCCGGTGTGCTGGCGGATCGCCTCGACCGTCAGCTCGGTGAGCCGCCCCGGCGGCGTGAAGAAGCTCTCGCCCGAGACGCGGATGGCGATGTCGTGCCGAGGCGCTTCCTCGGCGACGACGGCGCGCAGCCAGTCGGAGAGGGACTGGCCGGTATGCCGGTCGTTGAAGCGGATGTTGAGCCGGGCGGTCGCCCGCGCCGGAATGAGGTTCTCCGTGGGGTTGCCCACGTCGAGGTTGGTGACCTCCAGGTTGGAGGGGTCGAAGAATTCGGTGCCGGTGTCGAGCGGCTCGGCCTTCAGCCGGTCGAGAATCCGCACGAGGCGGGTGATGGGGTTGTCTGCCCGGTGCGGGTAGGCCACGTGGCCCTGAATGCCGTGCACGGTAATGGTGGCGTTGAGGCTGCCGCGCCGCCCCACCTTGAGCATGTCGCCGAGCCGGCGGGCGCTGGTGGGCTCGCCCACGAGGCAGTGGTCGGGGCGGTGGCCGTTCGCCTCCATCCAGTCGAGCACCTGGTTGGTGCCGTGGCGGGCCGGGCCTTCCTCATCCCCGGTGATGAGCAGCGAGATGGACCCCTTGAAGCCGCCCGCGGTGTCGGCGGCGGCCAGATACCGGCGCAGCGCCACCAGGAAGGCGGCGATGCCGCCCTTCATGTCCGCCGCGCCGCGGCCGATGAGAAAGCCCTGGTCCACAACCCCGGCGAAGGGGTCCACCGTCCAGCCGTTGCTGTCTCCGGCCGGGACCACGTCGGTGTGGCCGGCGTAGCAGAAATGGGGCCCTTCGGCGCCAAGGCGGGCGTAGAGGTTGTCCACCGGCCCGTCCGGCGCTTCGCCGAACGGCAGCCGCCAGGTGGAAAAGCCCAGCGATTTCAGCTCTCGCTCGACGATATCGAGCGCGCCCGCGTCAAGCGGCGTGACGGACGGACAGCGAATCAGCTCCTGGGCGAGAGCGACGGGGTCTTGGGACTGGGCATACTCAGACATAGCAGAAGCAAGTGGTAACGGGGCGGCGGCCCGGCGTCAAAGGCTGAGGTGGGTTCGGGTGCACGGAAGGGCCCGCGCGGGCGGAATGTGCGGCGGACGCCCCGGCGGGGGAGGGGGCACGCCTGCCCGGCCGGGCGGGACGCGGCGCGGGGCGCGCGCATGTCCGTTGCCTTGCGCCGGGATGTCGATCAAGCTGCGGCCGGGATGTCGGGCGTCTCCGGGCAAGACGGCCGGAGAGGGCCCGGGAGGGCCGGAAGCCGGGAAGGGGGGTATTCCCATGGCAAAGATCGATCTGGCGAGTGCACCGATGCGGGAGGGGTCCGGTTACCCCGCACCGTTTCATGAACGGGCGGCCGGGCGCACCAAGTGGCAGCTGGGCGACGCGGGCGACCTCAGCGACTTCGGGGTCAATCTGGTGGAGCTGCCGCCCGGCGGCTGGTCGAGCCAGCGCCACTGGCACGAGGAGGAGGACGAGTTCGTCTACATCCTGGCGGGGGAGCTGGTGCTCGTCACCGACGAGGGCGAGACGCTGCTCAGGGCGGGCGATTGCGCCGCCTTCCCCAAGGGGGTCGCCAACGGCCACCACATGATCAACCGCAGCACCGCGCCCGCCATCTATCTGGAGGTGGGCACGCGGAACCCGGCAGGGGTGTGCCACTACCCGGATGTGGACCTGCATTACGACCCGGCCCGGGGCGGCTACCTGCGCAAGGACGGCACGCCCTATCCGAAGCGGACGGGGTGAAGGACGGGGTGAGGGGCGCACACGCCCCGCGAAAAAGCCCGCCGGTGAGCGCACCGGCGGGCCATTTCCGGGTCGGCGCGGGCGGCGCCGACGCCGCGCTCAGTCGCGCAGCAGATCGTTGATGCTGGTCTTGGAGCGGGTCTGGGCGTCCACGCGCTTCACGATGACGGCGCAGTAGAGGTTGGGGCCGGGCGTTCCGTCCGGCAGCGGCTTGCCCGGGAGCGTGCCCGGCACCACCACCGAATAGGCGGGCACGCGGCCGGTGAACACCTCGCCCGTCGCGCGGTCGATGATCTTGGTGGACGCGCCTAGATACACGCCCATGGAGAGCACCGCGCCTTCCTCCACGATCACGCCCTCGGCCACTTCCGAGCGCGCGCCGATGAAGCAGTTGTCCTCGATGATGACCGGGTTGGCCTGAAGCGGCTCCAGCACGCCGCCGATGCCGACGCCGCCCGAGAGGTGCACGTTCCGGCCGATCTGGGCGCAGGAGCCCACGGTCGCCCAGGTGTCCACCATGGTGCCCTCGCCCACGTAGGAACCCAGGTTGACGAAGCTGGGCATCAGCACCACGCCGGGGGCGATGTGCGCGCCGCGGCGCACCAGCGCGCCGGGAACCGCGCGGAAGCCGGCGGCCTTGAACTCGGCCTCGCCCCAGCCCGCGAACTTGGAGGGCACCTTGTCCCACCAGGGCGTCGCATCGCCCGGGCCGCCGGGGATCAGCGCCATGTCGTTGAGGCGGAAGGAGAGCAGCACCGCCTTCTTCAGCCACTGGTTGACCACCCACTGGCCGTCCACCTTCTCGGCCACGCGGCGCTTGCCGGAGTCCAGGTCGTTGAGGGCGGCCTCGACGGCATCGCGCACCTCGCCTCTGGTCGCGGCGCTCACGCTGGCGCGATCTTCCCAGGCGGCCTCGATGATGGATTGAATGTCGCTCACGTGCATAGTCTCCTGTCAGAAATGAAGCGGATCACGGCGCGGCGGGCGGGCCATCGGGCACAACGCCGGACAGCCAGGCGGTCACGTCGCCGATCTCCAGGTCGATGAACTCGGCGCTGGCGTCGAAGCCGCCTTTCTCCGAGCCGTTGTTGACCCACACGGTCGCCATGCCCCGCGCCTTGGCGGGGGCAAGGTTGCGGGCCATGTCCTCCACGAACACGGCGCGGCGGGGGTCGACGCCATGGTCGGCCAGCAGCTGGTCGTAGGCGGCTTCCTGGGGCTTGGGCACGAAGCCGGTGGCGATGATGTCGTGAATGGCCGTGAAATGGCGGGCAATGCCGAGGCGGGTGAGCACCCGCTCCGCGTAGGGCGCGTCGCCGTTGGTGAAGATGAGCTTGCGCCCCGGCAGGGCGGCGAGCGCCGCGTCCAGCGCCGCGTCCGCCGCGATCACCGTCAGGTCGATGTCGTGCACGAAGTCGAGAAAGGCGCGCGGCTCCACGCCATGGTGGTGCATCAGTCCGCGCAGGGTGGTGCCGTATTCCAGGAAGTAGCGCTTCTGAAGCGCCCGCGCGGCGGCGAAATCCAGCGACAGCAGCCGCATGATGAACGCGGTCATGCGCTGGTCGATCTGGCCGAACAGGTTGGCGCGCGGATGGTAGAGGGTGTTGTCCAGATCGAACACCCAGGTGGTGATATGGCCGAGATCCAGCGCCGCGGCGGGCACGAGCGAGGGAGCGGGGGCGTGCAGGGAAACAGGGCCTGGGGCGGCAGTCATGGGTTTGGGTTCTTCCATCCGTCCTGATTCTGCCGGTCGCGCCGCCATGGGGCGGGTTCGCCCGCCCGGACGCCCCGGAGACCTGCGGCGCTGCGCCAGGGTCTGCCTGCCGCCGCCTTGCCGCCCGTTTAGCAGGGGGGGAGCGGGCTGTTAAGTGCGAGCATCTTCTTTGTTCCAGTTTGGAGAGCTTAGCGACCTGTTAAGACGGATGGGACTAAAAGCGATTCATGATCGAAACGGTCCCCCTTGTCGCCTTCAAGGCCGGTTGCTCGCCTTGCGGAGCTGCCGCGGCGCTGCCGTTGGCGGTTCTGTTGACATTGGTGGACGATCCGCTGGGCCCGTCGTGGGCGGTGGACGAGCGCGGCCGGCTCCTGATGCGCAACGATGCCTCCTCGCTCCTGCTGGGCGACGCGGAGGCGATCCCGCAGCTGGAGCGCCTGACGGCGGATGTGTTCGCCACCGGCCGGTCGGGGCAGACGCAGGTGACGGCGGGCCGGGAGCCCCGGCGCTACTTCGCCGTGCGGGCGCGGCTTCTCGCGCTGGACAGCGGGGAGCAGGCCGTGTGGATGCAGGCGCTGGAGACCACGGTCAAGGATCAGCTGATCGAGGCGCTGCGCGAATCCCGCGCCATGTTCAAGAGCCTCACCGAGGTGGTGGGCGATTTTGCCTGGGTGGTGGATGCGGAGGGGCGCTTCGCCTACGTGAGCGGCGGCGTCCCCTCCGCGGGGCTTGCGGCTTGGGATCTGACCGGGCGGCTGGTCAGCGATCTGGGCGATGAGGCGGCGGCCTGCTTCATGGCCCGCGCGCCCACGCCGCTGCGCGACGTGAACATCCGCACGCCGCTGGGCCGCACGGTGTGCCTGTCGGTGGCGGCGGTGCCGATCATGAACGGCAGCCAGTGGGTCGGCGCCCGGGGCGTCGCCCGCAACGTGACGGAGGAACGCCGGGCCGAGCGTATGCTGGAGGAAGCGCGCCGGCGCGACCGCCTGCTGCGCCAGGTGCTGGACGGCATCCACACCGGCACCGGCCCCGCCGCGATGCTGGAGAACGCCGCCCGTGTCACCCGGGCCGCCTTCAAGGCCGACGCCTGCCGGATTCGCTACGGGGCGGAGACGGTGGAAGACGTGGACCCCTCCCGGCCGCGCAAGGGCACGATCCATCGCCTGTGCTCGGAGTGCCGGTTCCAGGGCGAGAGCGTGGGCCTGCTCGAAGTGGAGCGGCGCAGCGCCAGCTGGGACAAGGACGACCAGATTCTCCTCGGGCAGGTGGCCGTCCATGTGGCCATGGCCATCGCCCAGGCCAATCACCTGCGCATGCTGGAACAGCTCGCCCGCACCGACGGGCTCACCGGCCTGCTCAACCGCCGCGCCTTCGAGGAAGTGATGAGCCAGCGCCTCGGCGCGGCGGGCAAGGGCGACGGCGTGCTGATGCTCATCGACCTCGACCACTTCAAGCAGCTCAACGATACGGGCGGCCATGCGGCGGGCGACGCGGCCCTGTGCCAGGTGGCGGACCTGCTGCGGCGGCTCGCGCGGCCGCAGGATCTGGTGGGCCGCTTCGGCGGTGACGAGTTCATCCTGTGGCTGGACGGGGCGGATCTGGCGGCCAGCGAGGCCACGGCCCGCGCCGTGCAGGCGGGCATGGAAGAGATCCGGCAACTGGTCGGCGCGCCGCAGCTCAGCGCCTCCGTCGGCTACGCGGCCAGCCGGGGGCGCGGCGAAACGCTCCACGTGCTGATGCTGCGCGCGGACGACGCCCTCTACAAGGTGAAGGGCCGGGGCCGGGGCGGTTATGCCGCAGCCAGGGAGGGTGAGGATGGCTAACCCGGCGCCCCGGGTGTTTCGGTTCCTTGCTGCAACGGTTGCGAAGAAGAAGGCGACGGAGGCGGGGGACGAGAGCGCTCGCCCGGCGCCTGCCGCGCCGGCGGAAGACCCGCTCACCCGGCAGGCGATCCGCGTTCTCACCGAAGGCGACGAGGCCGCGCACGAGCGTCTGGCCGCCGGGGCGGCGACCCCGCCGGAGGTGCTCTATTATCTGGCGGAGCGCGGCAGCCCGCGCGTGCGGGAGAAGGTGGCGGCCAACAGGGCGACGCCCCATCTCGCCAACCGGCTGCTGGTCCACGACCGGGCCGACTCCGTGCGCGCCCAGCTTGCCCGCAAGGTGGCGCACCTGCTGCCCGAGGCGAGCCAGGCCGACAGCCGCCGCGCGCAGGAGCATGTGACGGCGGTGCTCGAAGCGCTGGCACAGGATCAGGCGCCGCGCGTGCGGATGATTCTGGCGGAGGAGCTCAAGTCCAACCCCAACGTGCCCCACCACGTGGCGCTGCGGCTGGCGCAGGACGTGGAGCTGGCGGTGAGCGGCCCCATGCTGGCCTGCTCCCCCGTGCTCACCGAGGAAGATCTGCTGGCGATCGTCGCCACCTGCCCGGCGCCGGGCGCGCGGGCGGAAATCGCCAGGCGCCAGACGGTCAGCGAGCGCCTCTCCCACGCCATCGTGCAGTCCGCCGACGCGGCGGCGGTGGCGGCGCTGCTGGCCAACCCCAACGCCCAGATCCGCGAGGACACGCTGGACGCCATTCTGGACGCCGCGCCCGCTCAGGAGAGCTGGCACCAGCCGCTGGCGCTGCGGGCGGAACTGCCGGTGCCGGCCATGCGGCGCATCGCCGGGTTCGTCGCGGCGACGCTGGTCGAGAAGATGATCGCCCGTCATGGCGTCGAGCCGTCCGTCGCCAGCGACCTGCTCAAGCGGGTGCAGCGGCGGCTGGACCACGCCGGGGCCCTCAGCGAGGCGGAGGACATGGCGGTGCAGGCGGCGGCAGTGCTCCATGCCGGGTGCCTCAGCGACGCCTGGGTGCGCCGCATGGTGGTGGAGGGCCGGCTGGGGCTGGTGACCGCCGTCCTGGGCCTCGCCTCCGAGGTGGGGATCCCGGCGGCGCAGCGCATCATGGCCAGCGGCTCCGCCCAGGCGGTGATGGCGCTGTGCTGGGCCGCCCAGCTCTCCGCCGACACGGCGGAGGGGCTGCAACGGCTGGTCGCCCGCATCCCCGAGAAGGACCAGATCGCCAAGACAAGCAGCGGATTCTATCCGTTGCCCGCCACCCGGATGGCCGAAATCCTCGCCAGCTTCCAGCAAACCGACACCGCTGCCTGACGCACCCCCGGGGCCTCGGGCCGCCTTCACGCGTTCTAGTCACGGAACCGTTCCCCACGCGGGAGCCGGACCGCGACGGACCAAGCGGGAAGGGGAGGCGCGATGACGCCCGTGGTCGAGAGCCTGCTGCACGGCGTGCCGATTCTGCTGCTGCACCTCGGCGTCGCGCTGGCCGTGCTGGCGGTGGCGCTCATGATCTACATCGCCATCACCCCGCACAAGGAAATCACCCTCATCCGGGCGGGCAACACGGCAGCGGCGGTGCTGCTGGGCGGAACCGCGCTCAGCCTCGCCATTCCGCTGGCCTTCTGCCTCGCCGGTGCGGTCAACGCCTGGGACATCCTGCTGTGGGGCCTCCTGATCCTGACGGTGCAGATCGTCACCGTCGTCATCGTCGATATCGTCATCCTGCCCAACCTGCCGCGCCGCATCGCGCGGGGGGACATGGCGGCGGCGGCGCTGCTGGCGGGCATCAAGCTATCCGTGGCGGCGCTGCTGGCCGCCGCCGTTGCTGTGTGAGTGGGTATGGCCGAGGTTCTGGGCCGTCTGGTGGGCGGCATCTTGCGGTTGGTGGTGTTCTTCCTGGTCCTCGTGGTGGCCCTCCATCACCTTGCGCCCGGCGTCATGTCGGAGATGCGGCACCTCGCCCCCCGGGGCGCGGCGGGGGAGCTGATGGACGACGACGCCTCGCCCCGCCGGCCATCGCGCCGGGAGGAGAACGGCCTCGACCAGCCCGGCGTGCTGTTCGAGGTGGCAGACCCCCGGCCGGGCAACGCGCTGGGCACCGCCTTCAAGGTGGGCGGCGGCACCCTGTGGCTGACCGCCAACCACGTGGTGAGCCAGTGCGACCGGGTGGGCGTGGAGATGGGGCCGTTCCACGCGGCCGAGGTCGAGCGCGGCCACAGCCTGCCGGAGGCGGACGTGGCCGCCATCCGCCTGCCCGCGCACGTGCCCCAGTCGCTGGCGCTGGCGACTGGCCTGCCGGCGGAGGGCGAAGCCGGTTACCACATGGGCTTCCCGCGCGGGCATCGCGCCGTCGTCGTCAGCGACTACATGGGCGAGGGCGAAGTGACCGTGGGCGCACGCCAGCGCACGCCGGTGCTGGTGTGGGCGGAGGCGCGCCGCCTGCCGCCGTTCAGCGGCTCGCTCGCCGGCATCAGCGGCGGCCCGGCGCTCAACGGGCGCGGCGAACTGGTGGGAATCAACATCGCCGTCAGCGAACGACGCGGGCGCATCATCACCGCCCACCCGGACGCCATCGCCGCCCTTCTGGAGGCGGAACGCGCCGTCACCTTCAGCACGGCCGCCGGTCAGGCAGCGCCGGTCGGAACCACCCTCACGCCCGCCACCGCCCTGCGTATGGCCCGGGCACTGGAGACCGCAGGCACCCTGCGGCGGGTGCGCTGCCAGGTGGGGTAGGGTTAACTTGTGGGATCTTAAGTAATTTTTTCGAAGGTCATTTTTTTGCAGGAGGGTCTTGGACCCTCCTGCACCTCCCTTGAGTTTATCCGGCCGCGTTTCAGGAGCGCACTGGAAACACGGCCGTATTTCGTTCTGACAAGAAAAGGGCCGCGCCCTTCTGGAAGGACACGGCCCGTTGAACGAATGGGAGGTGCAGGAGGGGCAAGCCCCTCCTGCAATCAAACAAAACTTCGCGTCAGAAACCCCGCGTCAGAACCCCCGCGTCGGAATCCTCGCGGCGGGGCCCTTCAGCTCCGGCGGACGAGCGTACCGGCGCCGCGGCGGGTGAAGATTTCCAGCAGCATGGCATGGGGCACGCGGCCGTTCAGGATGACGGCGGCGTCCACGCCCTTGCGCAGGGCGTCGATGCAGGTTTCGATCTTGGGGATCATGCCGCCCTGGATGGTGCCGTCGGCGATGAGGTCGTCGATCTTGGCCGGGGTGAGGTCGGTAAGGAGGTTCTTTTCCTTGTCGAGCACGCCCGGCACGTCCGTCAGCAGGAACAGGCGCGCTGCCTTCAGCGCCCCGGCGATGGCGCCCGCCATGGTGTCGGCGTTGATGTTGTAGGTGTTGCCTTCGTGATCGACGCCGATGGGTGCGATCACCGGAATGACGTTGGATTGGCGGAACACGTCGAGCACGGTCACGTCCACCACGTCCGGCTCGCCGACGAAGCCGAGGTCGATCACCTTCTCGATGTTGGAGTCGGGGTCGCGCTTGGTGCGGGTGACCTTGCGCGCGGTGACTAGGTTGGCGTCCTTGCCCGACAGGCCGACGGCGGTGCCGCCTGCCCGGTTGATGTGGTGCACCACTTCCTTGTTGATGGAACCGGCCAGCACCATCTCGGCGATGGCGGCGGTTTCGGCGTCGGTGACGCGCAGGCCGTCGATGAAGTTGGAGCGGATGCCCAGCCGTTCCAGCATCTTGCCGATCTGCGGCCCGCCGCCGTGCACGACCACCGGGTGGATGCCCACCTTCTTCAGGAGCACGATGTCCTTGGCGAAGGCAGCGGCGAGGTGCGATTCGCCCATGGCATGGCCGCCGTACTTCACCACGAACGTCTTGCCGGCGTATTTGCGGAGATAGGGCAGGGCCTCGATAAGGGTTTCGACCTTGCCGAGATCCACCGGATCGGGGGTGTGATTGCTGGTGTTATCCGTCAACGCTGCTCTCCTGGCACCGCGGCCTGTCCTGAATGGCCCAACAGCCCTTCGGCCAACGGCCTCCCGGCTTTGCGTGCGCCATAGCGCCGAAATGTCCCCCACGCCAGCAGTTCCGTAAGCTGCGCGCGTTTGGCCGCCTGTCTTCGTGGCGTCAGGGCGACAGTGGATCGAACCGGAGGCGAATCGGAGTCACCGGCAGAGGGCGCGCGGGCCCGGCGCACAGCCCCTCAGATGCCGGACTGGGCCAGGCTGGCGATGACGGCGCGGACCCCCTCGATGCCCCAGCCCTTGGCCGAGCTGGTGGCCAGCAGCTCCGGGTGGCAGGCGGTGTGCTTGCGGGCGACGGTCTCGACGGCGGCGATGGCCTTTTCGGCCTCGTTCTTGTTCAGCTTGTCCAGCTTGGTGAGCACCAGCTGGTAGGAGACGGCCGATTCGTCCAGCAGCTTCATGATCGGCAGGTCGGCGTCCTTCACGCCGTGGCGCGCGTCGATCAGCACGAACACCCGCTTCAGCACGGTGCGGCCGCGCAGGTAGGTGCGAATCTGGCGCTGCCAGGATTCGACCACGGGCCTGGGCGCTTCGGCATAGCCGTAGCCGGGCATGTCGACGAGGCGCAGCTGCGGCCCTGCCGGGTCGCCCACGTCGAAGAAGTTCAGCTCCTGCGTGCGCCCCGGCGTCGTCGAGGTGCGGGCAAGGCCGTTGCGGTTGGTCACGGCGTTGATGAGGCTGGACTTGCCCACGTTGGAGCGCCCGGCGAAGGCGATCTCCGGGCAGATGGCCTCGGGCAGGAATTCCACCTTCGGCGCGGACAGCAGGAAGGTGACCGGCCCCGCAAACAGCCGCCGTCCGGCCTCGATCATCTCGGGGTCGTTCTGCGCGCTCAGCGGCATGTCTGCGGTGGTCTCGGTCATGATTTTTCCTGTCTGTTGTGCGGATCGGGCGCCGGGTGGACCCTGCTTCCTCAGTCCTTCCGGCGCTTCTGGGCCTTGGCCTGCGCCTTGGCGGCCTGCGCGGCTGCCCGCTCCTTGTCGTGGCGCTTCAGGAGCACCCACTGCTGGAGGATGGAGAGCAGGTTGTTCACGGTCCAGTACAGCACCAGGCCCGCCGCGAACGGCGCGAGGATGAAGGTGAAGATGATCGGCATGAAGCCGAAGACCTTCTGCTGCACCGGATCGACCGGCTGCGGGTTCAGCTTCTGCTGGAGGTACATGGTCACGCCCATGATGATCGGCAGGATGCCGATGGCGATCATCGGCGGCGGCGTGAACGGCAGCAGGCCGAACAGGTTCACCGGCGTCAGCGGATCGGGCGCGGAGAGGTCCTTGATCCACAGCACGAACGGCTGGTGGCGCATTTCAATGGTGACGAACAGCACCTTGTAGAGCGCGAAGAACACCGGGATCTGGAGCAGGATCGGCAGGCACCCGCCCAGCGGGTTCACCTTTTCCTTCTGGTACAGCTCCATGATGGCGCGCTGCTGCTGCTGCTTGTCGTCCTTGTAGCGCTCCTGCAGCTCCTTCATCTTCGGCTGCAGCTCGCGCAGGCGGTTCATGCTGGCGTAGGACTTGTTGGCCAGCGGGAACATCACCGCCTTGACGATGACGGTCAGGCCGATGATGGCGACGCCGAAGTTGCCGAACAGCTTGTAGAGCCAGTCGAGCACCCGGAAGATCGGGCGGGTGAGGAAGTAGAACCAGCCCCAGTCGATGGCGCGGTCGAACAGCGGAATGTTGTATTCCGCCTCATACTTGTCGATCAGCGCCACTTCCTTGGCGCCCGCGAACAGGCGGATGGTCTGGGACTGGGTTTCTCCGGCGGCGATGTTGACGGGGTTGGTCATGTAGTCCGCCTGGAAGCTGCTGGGGCCGAAGCTGCGGAAGGCGCCGTTGAACGGCAGCTTCTGGTCCGGCACCATGGCGGCGAGCCAGTACTTGTCGGTGATGCCGAGCCAGCCGCCGGTGGACTGGAACTGCTGCGGGCCGTCTTCCACCAGATCCTCGTAGTCGGCTTCCTCCAGCGTGCCGTTGAACACGCCGAGCGGGCCTTCGTGCAGCACGTAGAAGCTCTTGCCGTGCGGCAGATTGGCGCGGGTGATGCGGCCATAGCCGTTCAGCGCCACCGGGGCGCCCGCCTGGTTCTCCACGCTCTGGGTGACGGAGAACAGGAAGTGTTCGTCCACCTCGAAGCGCAGGCGGAAGATCAGGCCCGCGCCGTTGTCCCACGACAGGGTGACCGGCTGGCCGGGGCGCAGCTGGTCGCCATCGGCGGTCCAGACCGTGTCCTTGGTGGGCAGCGGCACGCCGCCCGCGGCCGCCCAGCCGAATTCGGCATAGTAGGGATGGGCCGAGCCGGAGGGCGAGAACAGGGTGATGTTGGCCGAATCCTTGTCCACCGTCTCGCGGTACTGGGTCAGCACCAGGTCGTCGATGCGCGCGCCCTTGAGCGAGATCGAGCCGCGCAGCTCGGGCGTCTCGATGGTGACGCGGGGCACGCCCGCGATCACGGCCTCGCGCGGCCTCACCTGCGGCGAGGGCGATTCGGACCCGTCGGCCTGCGGCGACGCGGGGATGACGCCTTCCTGCTCGACAACAGCCGCCCGCTGTTGCTCAACCTGGGGTTTGACAAAGAAATGGTCCCAGCCGACCAGAATCAGGACGGACAGCACCATTGCCAGGATCAGGTTCTTTTGATCGCCCACGTCACTACCTTTGTACGGGTGGATGATGGATGTCTTCGCGCGGCGGCACCGGGTCAAACCCGTGTCCGCCCCAGGGGTGGCAGCGGCTCAAGCGCTTGACCGCCAGCCAGCTGCCGCGCCAGGGCCCGTGCAGCCGCAGGGCTTCCAGCGCATAGTCGGAGCAGGAGGGGTGATAACGGCACGACGGCGGCATCACGGCCGAGAACGACCATTGCCAGAGCCGGACAATCATGCCGAGAAAGCGCGTGACCATAGGCTGGCTATCCTCGCGCCCGCCCCCGATGTCAATGCCGCGCCAGTTTTCGCAAGGCGCGCTCCAGGTCCGAGACCAGGTCGGCGTAGGGCCGGGTCAGGCCGCCGCTGCGGCCGATCAGCACATAGTCCGTCCCCTCTGCCGCCCGGGGGGCAAGCACCTCGCGGGCCAGGGCGCGCAGACGCCGTTTCAAACGATTGCGAACGACCGCGGTGCCGATCCTCTTGGTCACGGTAAAGCCCACCCGGGGCGGACCCGCGTCCAGACCCGGCCTCGCGGCCGACGGATCGACCGGCGACGGGGCGGGGGATCGTTCCTCGGGGCCCCGGTTGGCGGAATCCTGGATGGCGGAACCCTGGGGGACAGGCTTCCGGCGTTCGCGCACCAGCAAAACGAAACCGGGCGCCGACCAGCGACGCCCTCCGTTCGCCGCCAGGAAATCCTGGCGCTTGCGTAGCTTTTCCAGCTTCAAGGTCTTGGCCCCCCTTGCCGGTACGACCCTTGCCAGTACCGCCCTTGCCGTCACCGAAATGTCAGCAGCCGGGCGTCAGCATGGGGGGACAGGCCCCCTCAGGCCGACAGCTTCTTGCGGCCCTTGGCCCGGCGCGCAGCCAGAACCTTGCGACCACCGGCAGTGGCCATACGGGCACGGAAACCATGACGGCGCTTGCGCACCAGACGGCTCGGTTGATAAGTCCGCTTCATAACACGTCCTCAAGGACAAATAGCTTCGGTTCGCGAATGAGCGCTGGGCTATACCGGCGGCCGGCAGAGGAGTCAACGCTTATGGGCCGCCGCCGGCCGCAGCGCCGGCGAGGGAGCCTGTCCCGCAGTCCATCACCGCATTGCCAACGGTATCGCCCATGGCATCGCCTATGGCATCGCCCACGGCATCTCAACGCCGCCCCCGGAACGAGTCTCCGCTAGGCCTGGGCGCGTTTGGGGGGGCTGCGACAGCCTGGCCGCCGCTACCCTATGGCTAAATTTTGATTAACCCATTATTTTTATGCTCCCAGCGACATCGATTCGGGGTAAAAACGAGTAGCCGCCATCCTTGGCGACTGACATATGACTGTGGGGGGCGGCTTTGCTGGAAAGCGTGCAGGCCGGCGTAAGGGGGCGTTCGAGACGGATGGCGAGGAAGCCTCTCCGTGGAGCCTCCTATACCCCTGCGCTGTTCCGCCGCCACTTCACCGCGCCGATCGTCGGCTTGCTGGTCCTCGCGCTGGCCGGCTTCGTCGTGCTGTTCATGTGGTCGGTGACCACACAAAACGAGCAGGCCCGCCGGTCTTCCATCACCATGGTGAAGACCGGCATCGAGCTGGAACGCGATAACCTTCTCAGCAACCTGCGCCTCCAGACCTACTGGGACGACGCCTACGAAAACGTCACCACCCGCTACAATCCGGCCTGGATCGAGACCAACTGGGGGCTGTGGATGGCGGAAGCGGGCAAGCCGTTCGTCTTCCTCATCGGGCCGGACAATGCCCCGCTCTATTCCATCACCTCGGGCGAGATCGGCCGGGAGGACCCGTTCGCGCACTTCTCCCCGGCGTTTGCCGGCCTGATCGACGCCGCGCGGCGCGCGCCCAACGGGCTGACCGTGACCGACTGCATGCTGCTCGACGGGCAGCCCGCCATGGTGGCGGCCGGGCGCATCACGCGGGAAATGGAGGGGGAGGCCACTCCTGACGCCCAGCATATCCTCATCATCGCGGTGCCGTTCGATGGCGTCATGCTCAAGCGCCTCGCAGCCACCTATCACCTCCAGTCCCTGGGCTTCGAGAAGCCGGAGACGGATGCCGCCTACAACACCATCAGCCTTCGCTCGAACGGGGGCGAGGTGCTGGGCCAGATCCACTGGCCGGCGGAAAGCCCGGGGCAGGATCTGCCGCCCATGTTCTGGGCGCTGGCGGCCGTGCTGCTGGTCGGCCTCATGGTGCTCACCGGTTTCATTCTGCGGAACAGCCGCGCCATCGTGCAGCAGGTGGCGGCCAGCGAGGCCCGCGCCCTGCGGATGGCCCAGCGCGACGCCCTGACCGGGCTGGTGAACCGCGCGCGCTTCCGGGCCCTGCTGCTGGAGGCGCACCAGCGTCTGCACCCGAGCGATCCGCCCATCGGCGTGCTGTTCATCGACCTGGACGGCTTCAAGCCGGTCAACGACAAGCTGGGCCACACGGTGGGCGACGAGCTGCTGCGCCAGGTGGCCGGCGTGCTGAAGCGGGTGACGAAAGGCCTCGCCGTTGCGGCGCGGCTGGGCGGCGACGAGTTCGCCATTCTGATTCACGGCAGGCCCCAGCCCGAAACGGCGGAGGACATCTGCGAGGCGCTGCGCGAGGCGCTGGCCGAGCCGCTGCCCGCCGCGGGCATGGAGGTGAACGTCGGCGCGAGCATCGGTATTGCCTTCCTTGGGCCGGAGGAGGGTGACGCCGCCGACGTGCTGCGCCGCGCCGACATCGCCATGTACGAGGCCAAGAAGATCCGGGGCGGCCACTGCTTCTACTCGGACGAGCTGGAGGAGCTGAGCCGCCGCCGCCGCGACCAGATGGCGGCGTTCCGCGCGGACGTGGAGAACAAGGCGCTCAGCCTGGTCTATCAGCCGCAGGTGTCGCTGCGGGATGGCCACATGATCGCGGTCGAGGCGCAGGTTTTCTGGGATCAGCCCGGCCATTTGCGCCTTTCCTCCGACGAGTTGATGGCGCTGGCGGAGGAGAGCGGCTGCCTTGGCCAGCTCACGGAATGGATGCTGGAGGAAGCCTGCCGCCAGGCGAAGGACTGGGCCGAGGTGCCGGTGGGCGTGAACGTGTCGCTTTCCGAGATTCGCAAGCCCGGCTTCGTCGCGCTGGTGGAAGGGGTGCTGAACCGCACCGGCCTGCCCGCCCGGCGGCTGGAGCTGGAGCTGCCCGAGGCGGTGTTCAGCGGCCAGTGCGGCCAGGCCGGGGGCGCGCTGGCCGTGCTCTCGGGGCTGGGCGTGCGGCTGGTGCTGGACGGCTTCGGGGGCGAGCGCGACGGCATCTCCTCCCTCAAGAATCAGCATTTCGTGAAGATCAAGCTGGACCCCGACCTGCTGCAACACGCCGGCTGGAACGACAACGCCCGCGCCGTGCTCTCGGCACTCGGCACCCTCGGGCGCAGCCTCGGCGTCCCCGTGGTCGCCGAAGGGGTGGAGACCGAAAGCAACGCCCTGATGGTGACGGTGTGCGGCTGCACCGCCGGTCAGGGCTATTTCTTCAGCGGGCCGCTCGCCGCCGAGGAGGTGGTGCGGCTGAGTCAGGACCGCGAGCGTCTGCCGCTGCCCGCGCCCCGCTGGGTGGTCGCCTGAGCGGTTCCTTGCCGCCTCCCTGACAAACCAGACATTGCCATTTCGGGGGACCGGCGCCACTAAGGCGCAGGGGGGAATGTTCTGCGACTCCGAATCATGCGTTTCCCCCGGAGCGGCGGCCCGATCCTCTGCCGCGCCAAGGTTCTCCTCGTACCCGGTGCGTGTTCATGTCTGATTCTTCCTCCCGCCTTGCCGCCGACAACCGGTCGGACGCAAACGGCCTGCCCGCCATGACCATCGTGCTGCTCGGCGTGCTGACGGCCGTCACGCCCATGGCGATCGACATGTATCTGCCGAGCCTGCCCGCCATGAGCCGCGACATGGGCGCGCCCGCCTCGGCCGGTCAGCTCACGCTCGCCAGCTTCTTTGCCGGGCTCGCCATCGGCCAGCTTATCTATGGTCCGGTGTCGGACCGGCTCGGCCGGCGGCCGCCGCTGCTGGCGGGTGCCGTCCTTTATGTGCTCGCCTCGGTGGGCTGCGCCTTTGCCGCCAGCATGGATATCCTGATCGTGCTGCGGTTCGTGCAGGCGCTGGGGGCCGCGGCCGCGCCGCTCATCTCCCGCGCGGTGGTGGCGGACCGCTGCAAGGGAATCGAGGCGGCGCGCACCTTCTCGTTCCTCATGCTGGTCATGGGCCTCGCCCCCATCCTCGCGCCGACGCTCGGGGGCTTCGTGCTGCTGGCGGGCGGCTGGCGGGCGGTCTTCTGGGTTCTGGCCGGGTTCGGCGCGCTGGCGCTGGTGTGGGCCGTGTTCGCCCTGCCCGAAAGCCTGCCCGCCAGCGTCCGCAAGAGCCGCCCGCACGAGCCGGCGCTCGCTGCCTACCGGCAGGTCATCACCAACCGGGCGGTCATCGCCTATGCTCTGGTCGCCGCCTTCGGCAGCGCGGCGCTGTTCTCCTACATCAGCAACGCCGCCGGGCTCATCATCGAGACCTACGGCATTTCGCCCGCCCATTTCGGCTGGGTGTTCGGCCTCAACGCCGCCGCGCTCATCGGCGCCACCCAGGTCAACCGGGTGCTGCTGGGGCGATTCGGCCCGCTCGCCCTCGTGCGCCGGGCCAATGCGGCCATGCTGGTGCTGGGCGTTCTCATGGCGATCTCCGCCGTCACCGGCTGGGGCGGCATGTGGGGCGTGCTGGTGCCCATGTTCTTCGTGATGGCCACCCTCGGCTTCACCACGCCCAACGCCTCCGCCCTGGCGATGGAGGTGGACCGCACCCGCGCGGGCACGGTCTCGTCGGTGGTGGGGTGCCTCCAGTTCACCGTGGGCGCGCTGTTCGCCGCCGCCACCGGCGCGGCCTACAACGGCACGGCGCTGCCGATGGCGCTGGGCATTCTGGTGGCGGCGGCCGCCGCCGCCTGGCTGCTGCGCCGGGTGGTCCCGCGGTTGCGCGCCGTGGCGCACTAGGCAAGGATGCGGCCATGGCGGAGGATCGTTTCACCGACGTTGCCGGGCTGAAGGTGGGCCACGCCCACGACGACCGGGTGCGCACGGGCGTCACCGTCATCCTGCCGGACGCGCCGGTGGTGATTGGCGTTGACGTGCGCGGCGGCGGCCCCGGCACGCGGGAGACCGACGCGCTTGCCCCGCACACGCTGGTGGAGCGCTTCCACGGCCTTGTGCTCTCGGGCGGGTCGGCCTTCGGCCTCGGCGCGGCGGACATGGTGGCGGCGTGGCTGTCCGAGAAGGGAATCGGCCTGCCGGTCGGCGGCCGGCCGGTGCCGGTGGTGCCCGCCGCGATTCTGTTCGACCTCTCCAACGGCGGCGACAAGAACTGGGGCCTGGAGCCGCCCTATCGGCGGCTGGCGCTGACGGCGTGCGAATCGGCGGGCGCCGGGTGTCCGCACGGACCGGTCGGGGCCGGGTTCGGCGCCCGGGCGGGCTCGCGCCCCGGCGGCATCGGCTCGGCGAGCGTCGTCTGCCCCCGCACCGGCTGGCGCGTCGCGGCGCTCATCGCGGTGAACAGTTTCGGCGAGGTCTACGCGGGCGAGCCGCCGGTGGAGGCGGCCGTCGCCCTGCCCAAGGTGCCCATTCCGGGCACCAACACCACCATCGGCGCGGTGGCGACGGATGCGCCCCTCACCAAGGCGCAGGCGCAGAAGCTGGCGCAGATGGCGCAGGACGGCCTCGCCCGCGCCATTCGCCCGATTCACACGCCGTTCGACGGGGACACCCTGTTCGCCCTCTCCACCGCCGGGCCGGAGCAGGCGGCGGTTGCGCCGCTCGATCTGGCGGTGCTGGGCACGCTGGCGGCGGACTGCGTGGTGCGCGCCGTGCGCCGTGCGGCGGGACTGGCGGCGTGAGCCTGGCGCGCGGGGCGCGTTTCCACCTCCCGCACGCCTTCAGCACATCACCCCGTCAGCGCGGCATGCTGGCCTGAAGCGGCGTCACCGTGGCCTGATGCGTGGCGGCCGATTCGTCGATCCGGGCGAGCAGGCGGCCCGCTTCCGCCAGCGGCGCCGAGACGTCCGCGCCGTCTGCGGCGAGGCGGGCCAGATCCCCGGTCAGGAGGGCGACCCGCTCGCGAATCTGGTCGAACCGGGCGGCGGCCTGGTTGAGGCGGGTCAGCTCCAGCTGCGCCGTTGCCCACGCTTCGGAGGCGGGCGCGGCGGTGCGCGCGGCGTTCACCGCCGCCTCGGTGGCGGTGCGCTGGCTGGACCAGGTGGTCTGCGCGGCCTGGAAATCCCGGATTTCCTCGGCCAGCCGGGCAGCGACGGCGGCGGCGTCCACGGCGGGCGCGGCCGCGCCCTGCGGCGCCTGGGGCGGCTGCGCCCCGCCTGCCTGTTGCAGGGCAGCGACGCTGCGGGGGTCGGCCATGGCCACCTGAAGGTTGTCACAGGTGCCGGCGCGTTGCTCGGCGGGCGTTTTCAGGCTGGGCCAGTCCCCATCCATGTTGGCGCAGGCGGAGAGCGGCATGAAGCACGCCACGGCGGCAAGAAGCGAAGGGAAGCGGTTCATCATGGCGCGCACCCTAATGCATTTGGCCACCGCGTGAAAACGGGCTTTGAGCAGGAAAGCGCCGGAAGGGCGGCACGCATCGGAAAAAAGGGCGGGCGGAAAAAAGTGCAGGAAGGCTGAACAAAAGTCCTTGCATGGCGGGGGCGATCTGGATAGTTTCCGCCCCCGTCAGCCGATGAGGCTTGCGCGCCCGTAGCTCAGCTGGATAGAGCATCAGACTACGAATCTGAGGGTCGGACGTTCGAATCGTTCCGGGCGCGCCATTTCTCCCCCGCATTTCCGAACAGTCCCGCAAGCCCCGAAAATCCGGGCAAGCCTGGACAATTCCCGCATGCACAGACCGTTTGCGCCTTGTGCGCCGGGTCATGCCCCTGTCTGCGATGCTGCCGCGTGCCGCGCGGCGGCGCGGATCAGGCGGCGGCGGGGGTTCCGATTTCCTTGGGGATGTAGCCGAGGCGGCGGATGTGCTGCACCAGCACCTCGCGCTGTCTGCGGGCGGGCCAGGCTTCCCGGTCCTGCGCCACCAGCGTGGCAATGCCGTTGACGGCGATTTGCAGGTGCAGGGCCGTCTCCTCCGGGTCGCAGGCGGGGTCGAACTCGCCCTCCTCCTGCGCCTTGCGCACCAGCATCGCCAGGATGCCGTGGCTCACGTCCTTGCCCTCGCGCCAGGCGGCCTTCACGGCCTTTTCCTTGTGCGACAGGCCCCAGAACGCCAGCCAGCAGTGCCAGTCCTCCCACCGTTTGGGCGTATTGGGCAGGCACATCTCCAGGCACCCGAGCAGGTCCTTGCCCGCCGTGCTGGCCTTCACCACGTTGTTCAGCCCGTTCTGCCAGGCGAGACGCTGGGTATAGGTCAGCATCTCCACCTTGGAGGCGAAGTAGTGGCAGATCACGGTGGTGCTGTAGCCGCACAGTTCCGCCACCCGCCGCAGGGTGACAGCTTCCGTCCCGCCTTCCAGGACCAGCTTCGAGACAACCTTTGCGATGTCCTGGCGCCGACGTTCGTGATCAACAATTCTGGGCACAGTCGCCTCTCAGTAACGGGGAGCCCCTACCTATACTTTCGTTGCTTCTAGGTAAATTTGCTGATTCATCTAGAAGCAATTCCATAGGTGCCGTTCCCGGGGCGGGCTCCAGCGAAAAGCGGGGAAAAGCCGGGCATAAAATAAAAAAGGGGAGCGCCGCAGCGGCCCTCCCCTTCAGGTGCTCTCTGGAGAAGTCCTGACGTCAGCAACCGGCGCTGAGAGAGGTGCCGGTTACCGGAGGCAGGGAGACATTGATCCTTTCCAAAGGCCCGGGGTTCAGCGGGCGGTTCAGACGCTTGCGCAAGACCAGCGTTTTGTTCACGCTCCTCACTCCTTCAGGCCCTTCTCTGTCGAGCAAAGCCGTGGATGTCGCGGCGGTCAGCGTTAATCGCTTAATTTATACGATATTCAAAAAAAACGATTCGGCAAGAGCCCGCACGGGGAGGCGGTGTTTTTGGTTTTTGTCTCGCAAAATCATCCCGTTGTGCGGCTGATCGCAGCAGGAACACGCGGGCCGGACCCCTGTCAGAAAGATCAGGTCATTTGTAACAGTGTTCGACATTAGCCTTCTGCCTGCCCCGATGCGAAAACCGGCCGAAAAACAGAAATCCCGGAGAAGCCACAGAAGGCGCGCGGGCCGCACGGGGGCGGGGGAGGAAGAAACATGCCGGACCAGAAGGTGCCGTCCGCCTATCGCCATGTGATGAGTCCTTTGCAGGTGGGGCCTGTGGAGCTGCCCAATCGCGTCGTGCGCACGGGCCACGGCACAGGGCTTGGCGGCGGCACCATGAGCGACGCGCTCATCGCCTACCATGTGGAGCGGGCCAGGGGCGGCGTCGGCCTGACGATCCTGGAGGCGCTGGGCGTCGGCACCTCGGCCTATCCGTTTTTCGTCGCGGGCGCGCCGGGGCTGAAGGAGGGCTACCGCCGCCTGGTCGAGGCGGTCCGGCCCTATGGCATGAAGGTATTCCAGCAGATCGGCCACCTGGGCAACGAGATTCCCGAGCTGGATGGCTCGCCGCCGTGGTCGTCCTCGGACACGGTGGGCGCGCTTCTCGGGATTCAGGCGCGGCCGATGACGCTGGCCCAGATCGATGCGCTGGTCGATGCCTATGTAGCGGCCGCCCGCGATTGCGCGGAGGCCGGGCTGCACGGAATCGAGCTGCACATGGCCCACGGCTATCTGGTGCAGCAGTTCCTCTCGCCCCTCCACAACCACCGGACGGACGACTACGGCGGCTCTTTCGAGAACCGGGCGCGCCTTGCCTTCCGGCTGCTGGAGGCGGTGCGGGCGGTGCTGCCCGACACCATGGCGCTGGGCGTCCGCCTCGGCACCGAGCTGCTCCCGGGCGGATTCGGCCCCGCCGACGTGGCGCGGCTGGTCGCCGCCTTCGAGGAACGCGGGCTGATCGACTTCGTCAACCTCACCACCGGCACCGACTACAACCCGCACAAGATCATCGGCCCCATGTCCGAGCCCATGGGCTACGAGCTGCCCTATGCCCGGGAGACGCGGCGCATCACCCGCCTGCCCCTCCTGGTGACGGGCCGTATCCGCACGCTGGCGGAGGCCGAGCAGATCATCCGCAGCGGGGAGGCCGATCTGGTGGGCATGACCCGCGCCCACATCGCCGACCCCCATATCGTGCGCAAGACCCTGGAGGGCGACCCGGATGACGTGCGGCCCTGCATCGGCTGCAACCATGGCTGCATCGGCGGCCTGCTGACGCTGGGCCGGATCGGCTGCACCGTCAATCCGGCGGTCGGCCTGGAGGCCACCCTGTCGGAGGATCTGATCGAACCGGCGGCCGCTCCCAAATCCGTGCTGGTGGTGGGTGGCGGTCCGGCCGGGCTGGAGGCCGCCCGTATCGCCGCCAGGCGGGGGCACAGGGTCACCCTCGCCGAGGCCATGCCCCATGTGGGCGGCGGCGCCGTCGTGGCCGCCCTGGCGCCGCGCCGGACGGGCATCGGCGACATCGTCCACTGGCTGGAGCGGGAGGTGCGCCGTCTCGGCGTCGATGTCCGGCTGAACACCTACATCGAGGCGGAGGACGTGCACAGCCTGAACCCGGATGTGGTGATCGTTGCCACCGGGTCCCTGCCGCGCGTGGATGGCCGGCAGCACCTGCGGCCGGGCTTGCAGCCCACGGGCATGGACCTGCCCCATGTGGTCTCCAGCATCGACGTGCTGACGCAGGGGCGGGGCCGGAACTGGGGGCAGACAGCCCTCGTCTTCGACGACGCCGGCCATTACGAGGCGATCGCGGCGGCGGAATACCTGGTGGAGCTGGGCGTTCATGTGCACTTCGCCACCTCCCTTGCCAGCTTTGCGCCGAAGCTCGACCCCAGCCTCTCGGCCGAGCCCGCGTTGGAGCGGCTGGCGGCGAGCGGCCGGTTTGCCTTCTCTCCCTATGCCAGCCTGCTGGCGGTGGAGCCGGGCGAGGCCCGTCTCGCCTACCGCTACGGCGGAGAGTTCGCGGTGAAGGCCGATACGGTTGTCTGGGTGTCGCACAACAGGACCAACGACGCGCTGGCCGCCGCCCTGTCGGATTGGGCGGGCCAGGTGGTGGTGGTGGGCGATGCCCTCAGCCCCCGCTACCTGCAAACCGCCATCCGCGAGGGGCACATGGCCGCGCGGGCGCTGGCGTGAGGAAGCGGGCCTGAGGAAGCGGGCGTGAGGAAGGGAAGCGGCAAGTTTTCTGTTTACAGCGGCGGGGAGTCCGTATAGGGCCACACGCAGGTTGCGCCCGTAGCTCAGCTGGATAGAGCATCAGACTACGAATCTGAGGGTCGGACGTTCGAATCGTTCCGGGCGCGCCACCCTTCTTCCCCCTTCAACAGACGGAAATCCTTCGCAAACTCCCGCCTCGGGAGCAGGGCTTCGGCTGCCTGCCGCCCGTCTTTCGGGCTGTGGCGGCGCGAGAAAAAAAGCAGCCTGCCGACGGGCCGGCAGGCTGCAAGGGACGGGAAGATGGAGGATCGGCTGGCAACCGTGCCTAGATCAGCCCGGCGGCCCGCATCTGGGAGATCAGGCGGAAGGCGGCCGGATCGGCGAGCAGATTTGCCAGCGGGATCTGCGGTATGCCGCCGACGCCATAGGGCAGCTGCGGCAGCGGCATGTAGCCAACCGGCGGAATGCCGCTGAACTGCGCGCCCGGATAGGCGCCTGCGCCGTAGCTGCCCCGGTTGGCGAGCTGGCCCGGCATGTTGTCCAGGACGCCCGGAGCCCGGCGCGCGTCGCCCGTCTCATCCAGGCGGGCCTGCGGCGGTTGCAGGATCGGGGACGAGGCGGCCGTCGAGAGGCTGAGCAGCGGTTGCAGGGTCGGCAATCCCGCGCCGCCGCGCTGGATATCGGCCACCAGCGGCACCGCACTTGCCTTGATGAGCTGGTAGAGCGCCGCCACCCGTTCCGCCGAGCGGGCTTTGAGCGGTCCCTGGAACAGCGGGTGATGTGCCAGCAGGAGCGCGGCGAGGCCCGTGACGTGGGGCGTTGCCATGGAGGTGCCATCCCAGGCGGCATAGCCGCCGCCCGCCACGCAGGAGAGGATCGCCACCCCCGGCGCGGACACGTCGAGGGCCGGTCCGTAGCAGCTGAACTTGGCCGGGAAGATGCCGTTGTTCACCGGCAGGCCGGGGTCCAGCGTCTGGGCATGGTAGGAGTCCTCCGGGAATTCGCCGGTCTTGCCGATGGCTCCCACCGTCAGCACGCCCGGCAGGTTGCCGGGGAACTGCACCGGCCCGCCCGAGTTGCCCGCGGCCACGATGCAGGCGACGCCCTTGCTCTGGGCTTCCAGAATCTTCTGCGTGACCAGCTCCGACACCTCGTCGCTGCCGAGGCTGAGGTTGACCACGTCGATTCCGTGCTCGATGCACAGGTCCAGCGCCTCGATCAGCGCGCTGAAGCGCCCGCCGGGGAACACCTTGAGGGCATGGATCTCCGCCTCGGGCGCAAAGCCGCGGATGCCTGCCCCGTCGGGCCCGGGTGCCGCGCCGATGATGCCCGCGCAGTGGGTGCCATGGGAAATCTGGTCTCGGGTCCAGCCGTTGGTGTCGCCGTCCTCGGTGGTCAGGTCCATGCCCTGCCGCACGTGGCCGAGTTGCGGGTGGCTGTTGTCGCAACCGGAATCGATGATCGCCACCTTCACGCCGCGCCCGGTCATGCCCTTGGCCAGCTGGTCGAGGCCCATGAGCCGCTGCCCCCAGCCGACCATGCCGGTGGTCTCCAGATCCGGGTAGGTCTCGTCGAGCCGGCGCAGCGCGATGGTGTTGACGCCCTGCTCGCTGAGCGAGGGCCGGAGGATGAACTTCTCCCAGTAGTTCGCCTCCGGCTTCACGTAGATCGCCTGCACCGACTCCGGCCCGCCGCCCATGAGCGTGAGCGTGGCGACGCCGTTGTCATCGCTGGTGCATTGCGCCGGGAAGCCGCGCCCGTAGGCGCAGAGGCTGGCCTTGCCCACCGGCTCCCCGTCCGGCCCGACCACCCGCACCGACAGGCTGACCGAGGCGGTGGGGGAAAGGGGCGAGACCGCCGCCTCGACCGCCGAGCGGGTCAGCTCCAGGCTGGCGCCGTAGCCGAAGTGCTTCAGCAGCGCGTCGTGCTCGACGATCATGTGGGACGCGGCGGAGAGGCGCAGCTGCTCGCCCTTCTCCGGCTCCAGTTCGGCGACCACGATGCCGGGCGTGGTCACGGGCGCCCGCCCGGCCTCCGTGGCGAACATGCCAAGGTTCGGGGCGCGGGAGTGGATTTCCTTGACGATGTCCGCGCCGAGACTGCGCAGTTCGTCCTGGATCTGCTGGGTGCTCATCGGCTGGAAGCCGGCGGCCATGGGCTGCATCCCCGGAGGAAGGGGACGCTGGGCGATCAGATAGCGCCGCTTGCGCGGGCCGACGGGGCCGCGCTCGCCGCGCTCGCCGCGTTCGCCGTTGCTGAACTGGGATTGTTGCGCGGAGGCGCCGCGCGGGGAAGGCCCGGCGGATTGCTGGGGCGCGGCGGACTGCTCCTGCTGGGCGTTGCCCTGCCCGCTGCGGGGCTGGTCTTCCCGCCCGGCCTTTTTCTTGTGGCCTTCGGGATCTGGATTCTTCTGTTCCGGCATCATGACCTCCATGAAAAACGGGGAAAAAAGAAAGGCGTGAATGTCCGGCCCCGGGGACCGGCGGATGACGCGAAGGACGGCGACAGGAAGGATCAGAACTTGAGGTCCGGCTTGACCCTCGGGTCCGGCAGGGGACTGTCCTTCTCGATGACGAGACGGTCCGCGAACTCCCGCCGGAGCTGTTGGGCAAGGGGCGAGGGAAGCCAGGCTTTCAGAAGTCCGCGGGCCTCCGAGACCTGCGCCGAGGGCGACCGCTCGATGGCCTCCCGGCACCGCTGGAGGTCCTGCCGCTGGGCCTCGTCGCGGGCGTCGCGCGGGGCGATGATGTAGGGCTCCGCGTTTTCGTCCCGCAGTCCGCCGCCGGGGGCGGCGGCTCCGGTGTCGCTGCGGCGATCGTCAGACATATCCCTGCTCCTTGTGCGGACGGGCTCCCTGTGCGGAAGGGAACAGCCGGGACCCGGCTCGAACCGGGTCCCGGCCCCTCGGGTCAAAGCGCTGGCGGCCGCCCGTCAGCAGATGCCCGGCTGTTGGGCAAACTGGATGGGGTAGTAGCCGGCCGGGGTCGGCTGCTGGAACGGCTGCTGCATCTGCGGCGCGGCCTGGAACGGCAGGAAGCTGCCGAGCTGCCCGGCAAGTCCGCCGAGGGTCTGGCCCAGCCCCTGATTGCCGAAGGCGCCGCCGATCGCCCCGCCCACCGGCGCGCCGTACTGCTTGAGCAGGTCACCGAAGAAGCCCTGCGGCGCGAACTGCTGGCCCGCGAATGGCTGCTGATACGGCTGCTGGAACTGTTGCTGGAACGGCTGCTGGAAGGGCTGCTGCATCTGGGGCGCAGCCTGGAACGGCAGGAAGCTGCCGAGCTGCCCGGCAAGCCCGCCGAGGGTCTGGCCCAACCCCTGATTGCCGAAGGCGCTGCCGATCGTGCTGCCCACCGGCGCGCCGTACTGCTTGAGCAGGTCACCGAAGAATCCCTGCGGTGCGAACTGCTGCTGATACGGCTGCTGGAACTGTTGCTGGAAGGGCTGTTGGAACGGCTGCTGCATCTGGGGTGCGGACTGGAAGGGCAGGAGGTTGCCAAGCTGCCCGGCAAGGCCGCCGATGGTCTGGCCCAGCCCCTGATTGCCGAAGGCCCCGCCGATCGCCCCGCCGATGGGCGCGCCGACCTGCCGCAGCAGATTGCCGAAGAAGCCCTGCGGCGCGAACTGCTGCTGATACGGTTGTTGATACGGCTGCTGGAACTGTTGCTGGAAGGGCTGCTGGAACGGCTGCTGCATCTGGGGTGCGGACTGGAAGGGCAGGAGGTTGCCCAGCTGTCCGGCAAGGCCGCCGATGGTCTGGCCCAGCCCCTGATTGCCGAAGGCCCCACCGATCGCCCCGCCGATGGGCGCGCCGACCTGCCGCAGAAGATTGCCGAAGAAGCCCTGCGGCGCGAACTGCTGCTCATACGGCGTGGCGAATTGCGGCTGGTAGGGTTGCTGGAACTGTTGCTGGAACGGCTGCTGTATCTGGGGCGCGGCCTGGAACGGCAGAAGGCCGCCGAGCACGCCGCCCAGGGTGCTGCCGACGGTCTGGCCCGTGCCCTGATTGCCGAAGATCCCGCCGATGGCGCGGCCGGCGAGGCCGCCGAGGGTGCCGCCGAGGAAGCCGCCGCCCAGACCCTGCGGCGCGAATTGCCCCGCGCCGTCCAGAATGCCGTAGGGGTACTGGCCATAATAGGGGGCAGAACTTGCTGTCACGTCGATCATATTGACCTCTTTGTTGGTAAAATAAATTGAATGAATAAGGGTGTGAAAAGCGGGAAAAGGAACGCGACGGACGAAAGAAAAGTTCAGGATGGAGGAAGTGTACAGGTTGCGAACGCGACGAACAGGGCGGCTCTGTAATCTATATTAATTTATTATATTTATCTCGTGGGGCCGGTGATGGCCTCATTTATTTGAATCGGAACGTGTGGAGGTGATTTTATACTTGGGCAAAGGGACCTCTATCAATAATACGCTTCCGTCCCAAAGTGCCACAGGAACTCTCGGGAGACCCGTGGGAAACCCGCGGCCCTGCCTCCATCCGCCTCAACACCGGAGGGGAGATTTTGGTCCGGTTGTCCGGATATATTTCTACCATTTCGTTTGTATGACGCCGCTGGATGACGCGGCGCGGCCCGGGCGGCCGCCGCAAGCCGGGGCCTGCGCCCCGGGGCGTTTCTGGTCTGTCTCTGAAAGAGAGAGGGGGGTGGCGCGTGGCTACCGGACCCTGTGGGAGGAGGCGGAACCGGCAGCACTTCGGGGGGGAGACGCGCCGGGGCCTGTAATACGCCTCCAGATCGTTTCGAATACCCCTTAATTTGGCAACTCACAATTGGCGTAATGCGAACAAACGAGCCGGAGTTGCGGAAAACTGCGGGTTTTCGCGCAGATCAGCGGGCGGTGGCGGCCACGGCGGTGTTGCTGATGAACGGCACGAGGGCGTCGGGCGGCAGCGGCCGGCCGATGAGATAGCCCTGCACGGTCTCGCACTGGTGATGGCGCAGGATTTCCAGCTGGTCGCTGGTCTCCACCCCTTCGGCGGTGACGGCCAGCCCCAGGGACTGGGCCAGCTCCAGAATGGCCGCGATGATGGCGTCGCCGCCCTGGTCGTTGCCCAGATCCTGCACGAAGGAGCGGTCGATCTTCAGTTTGCTGACCGGCAGGTGCCGCAGCACCGCCAGCGAGGAATAGCCGGTGCCGAAGTCGTCGATCGCCACATGCACCCCGAGCGCGCGCAGGCGGCGCAGCCGGTCGCTGATCGCCTGGGGGTTCTGCATGATGAGGGACTCGGTGACCTCCAGCTCCAGGCAGTCCGCCGCGAGGCCGGTCTCGGTCAGCACCCGGTCCACCTCATCGACGAAGCTGTCGCTTTCCATCTGCCGGGGCGACACGTTGACGGCCATGCGCAGCTGCCGGCGCAGGGTGCTGTTCCAGGCGGCCGCCTGCGCGCAGGCCGTATGCAGGACGAAGCGGCCCAGTTCGCCGATCAGGTCCGTCGCCTCCGCCAGCGGGATGAAGACGGAGGGCGGCACCACGCCCAGCTTGGGGTGCGACCACCGCGCCAGTGCCTCGAAGCCCACCAGGCTGTGGTCGCTGGCCTTCACGATGGGCTGGTAGACGAGGGAAAGGCCGCCGTCCCGCAGCGCCGCGCGCAGCTCCTGCTCCATGAACGCCCGTTCGCGGAACGCCTCGTTCATGCCCGTCTCGTAGAAGCCGAGCGGCGCGCCGTCGCGGCGGGCGCGCACCATGGCCAGCTCGGCGTTGGAGATCAGCGTCTCGGCGTCGTCGCCGTCGTTCGGGGCGACGCTTGCCCCGAGGGCGATGCTGAGGGACAGGGTCTCGCCCCGCAGCTCGATCGGCACGTTCAGCGTCTGGACCAGCTCCTCCGCCAGCTCCTGCGCCGCCTCCAGACTCTCGATGCTGGAGATGGCGACGGCGAAGTCATCCCCGGCGAAGCGCGCCGCCAGGCTGGACGGCGGGCAGGCATCCTCCAGCCGGTGGCCCAGAATGGCCAGCACCTCGTCGCCCGCCTGCGTGCCGAGCATGCTGTTGATGTCCTGGAAGCGGTTGATGTCGAGCCGCGCCACCAGCAGCACGCTGTTCGAGGCCCGCCGCTGCTCGATCCGGCCCTCCAGCAGCCGCATGAACTGCGCCCGGTTGGGAAGGCCGGTGAGGGTGTCGTAATAGGTCAGCCGCTCGATGTGGCGGTCCATTTCCTTGGTGCGGGTGATGTCCGTGAGGACGCCGACCACCCGCATCGGCTGGCCCTGGTCGTCGGCCAGCAGGCGCCCGCGCGCCTCGAACCAGGCAGCCGAGCCGTCGTCCCGCACGATGCGGTACTGGCTGGAGTGCTCCACGTCCGGCTGCTGCATGCAGTTCTTCACCACATTGCCGAAGATGCTCCGGTCATCGGGGTGGATGCGCGCCGCCAGATCGGCCCAGGTGCCGATCGAGTCGGCCCGCGCGCCGATCAGGTCCGTCATGTCCGCGGACATGTGGAAGGTCCGGGTGGGGATGTGCCATTCCCACACGCCGCTGCGGGTCGCGGCGAGCGCAATGCTCAGGCGCTCCGAATTCTGCTGGGCGCGGGCCTGCTGGCTGAGCGTGCGCCGGGTGACCTGCCGCAGCAGCACATAAAGCAGCAGCGCGCTGACGATGATGAAGGCAAAGCCCTTGAGGGTCTGGATCTTGGCGAGCTGCACCGGATCGTCGGCCAACAGCTCGACAACCACGTCCGAGCCCAGAATCCACAAGGCGCTGCACACGCCGAAGGTGAGGCTCGCGATTCGGGGCATGCGGGTCAGGAATCCGGTGCCGCTGTCCTGGTCGTGGCGCAGAATGACGAGGGTTTCGGGGGTGGGGAGGAGCAACTGCATGTCCACCAGCCCTGCCCGGGACCGCTCGCCATCACCAGGGCGCAAGTCGTGTTGGCTACCAGATGCAACCGACATGCTGGATACTGAACTCCCGAATTTGCCGCGGAACCCCAGGGAACGCGCTATGAGGCCGTGCTCTTGTGCGGAACAACTTGCTACAATGCTGAATGCTAAGGTTACCTTAACATCTTCAGCAACAACAACCTTGCCAATCGGACAATCCAGCCCCGAAATTCCGGCTCCTCAACGAGCGGAACGGGTACTCAACTTTCTGAATATTAGGTATTTTCCCCGGCGTATCAATTTCAAATCGAAGGAATTAGCGCCGCAGCCGGGCGGCGGGCGGCGTCAGGCGGGGCCGTCCAGCGCCGCCACCGCCTCCCGATAGGCCGCCGCCGAGGGCGCGCTGAAGCAGACGAAGATCACCCGGTCGAGGGCGCCGGGGTGGGCGGCGAGCCAGTCGCGCGTCGCGCGGGCGGCGACGCGGGCCGCCGCGTCCGCCGGATAGCCGTAGACGCCGGTGGAGATGGCGGGAAAGGCGATGGTGCGCAGGCCGTGTTGCAAGGCGAGGTCCAGGCTGTTGCGGTAGCAGTTGGCCAGCAGCGCGGGCTCGCCCCGGTCGCCGCCGCGCCAGACCGGGCCGACGGTGTGGATCACATGGCGGGCGGGCAGGCGATAGCCTCCGGTGATGCGCGCCTCGCCCGTCGGGCAGCCGCCCAGCGTGCGGCATTCCGCCAGCAGCTCGGGTCCGGCGGCGCGGTGGATCGCCCCGTCCACCCCGCCGCCGCCCAGGAGGGATTCGTTGGCGGCGTTGACGATGGCATCGACCGCAAGGGTCGTGATGTCGCCGATGATGACCTCCAGACGATCTGACATGTTTCCTCCCTGTGCGGTTGCGGCTAATCTCATCGCTGCTTTTAACGGTCTGAAACGTTTCGATTAAACGTTTCAATTGCCGCCGAAGCGATGCTGAAGGACAGGCCAAGAGGCAGAAAGATCCGATCATGACTCGCCGATTGCCCGAGGATCAAAACTGGATTTCCACCACCCAATGGTCCCGCCGTCAGGCCCTTGGCGCGGCGGCTGCCGCCGGGTTCGCCGTGGCGGCCGGGCCGGTTGCGGCCACCGCCATCACCACCGACAGCGAGGGGCTGGACGCCGGCTGGGTGAAGGTGCCGGTGCACGACCGCGCCCTTCCTGCCTACCGGGCAAAGCCGGCGGGCGGCGGGCCGCGCCCGGTGATCCTCGTGGTGCAGGAGGTGTTCGGCCTCCACGCCTGGCTTCAGGACATCGTGCGCCGCTTCGCCAAGGCGGGCTACTACGCCATCGCGCCCGATCTCTACGTGCGGCAGGGTGACCCCACCAAGGTGACGGACATCCCGACGCTCATCCGCACCATCGTCTCGAAGGTGCCGGACGCGCAGGTGATGAGCGACCTCGACGCCACCCTCGCCTTCGCGGGCCGGGATGGCGGCAACGCGGACCTGCCCGGCGTCACCGGCTTCTGCTGGGGCGGGCGCATCGTCTGGCTCTACGCGGCGCACAACCCGAAGCTGAAGGCGGGCGTCGCCTGGTACGGCCGCCTGCTCGGCGATGCCAACAGCCTGCAACCCACCCATCCGGTGGATCTGGCGGGCCAGCTCAAGGCGCCGGTGCTCGGCCTCTACGGCGGGCAGGACCGGGGCATTCCGCTGGAGGATGTGGAGGCGATGCGCGTGGCGCTGGCCCAGGCCCATTCGCCCTCGCAGATCATCGTCTACCCGGAGGCGGACCACGGCTTCCTGGCGGACTACCGGCCCAGCTACCACCGCGAGGCGGCGGTCGAGGCATGGAAGGAAACCCTCAGCTGGTTCGGCAGGCATCTGCGATAGGGGCGATCCTTTCATCCATACCGGCCAGGGGCAGGGCTCGCTGGACGGCAAGGCGTTCGAGACCATCGGTTTTACCATCGACGGCCCCGGTCTTGCCGGTGTGGGCATGGCCCGGCGGCGCCGGCCCGCGCAGGGGCCGCTTCCGAAAGACGCTAGAACGCCCGCCCTTGCGCTTCGGCGTAGAGGCGGGCGTAGGCGCTGACCATCTTCTCCTGCGTGAACTCGGCCTCGACGCGCGCCCGGTTGGCGGCGCCGATGCGGGCGCGCAAGGTGCTGTCGTCCAGCAGGGTGGCGAGGGCGGCGGCGAAGGCGGCCTCATCCGGGGCGGGCACCACGAAGGGCGCGTTCTCTGGCGCGATGATCCGGGCGATGTCGCCCACGTCCGTGCAGACGGCGGGCAGGCGCGCGGCCATGGCCTCGACGAGGCTGATGGGGAACTGCTCGGTGTCCGACGAGATGGCGTACACATCGAACAGCCCGACGTAGCGGGCGGGGTCCTTGAGATAGCCGGGCATGACGAGCCGGCCGGCGATGCCGCAGGCGGCGGCCTCGGCCCGGATGGCCGCTTCCTCCGGCCCCTGCCCGCCGATGACAAGCCAGCAGTTCTCGCGGCCCCGCGCGGCGGCGGCGAAGGCGCGCACCAGCCGCGGCAGGTTCTTCACGTCGCGCAGGCCCGCCAGCGTTCCGACCACCCGGTCGCCCGGTTTTTTCACGAAGCCCGGAATGGCGTCGGGCGCGGGCGGGGTGTCGAAGGGGGCGATCTCGACGCCATTGGGGATGAAGCGCACGCGGGCGCGCGGCTGCCCCCACTGGTTCAGCGCCAGGCTTTCGATGCGGCGGGAGCAGGCGACCACCGCGTGCGCCCCCGGCAGGGCGAGGCGGCGGAAATGGTCGCGGCGGGGGAGGGTGGTGTGCGCCTCCTCCGGCCCGAAGCCGTCCTCATGATGCACGAGGGGGCGGCGGGCGAACAGCCGGTTGGCCATGGCCACCTCGATGGCACCCCAGTTGTAGGTGAGCACCAGATCGAACGGCCCCGACCGCAGGAAGCGGCCGATCTCCCACAGGCGCACCGGCAGCGGCGGCCCCTTGAAGCGGCAGGGGGCGTCCGGGAAGGTCACCGGCACCCCCGGCTCCAGCAGTTTTTGCGCGGCGGTCTGGCCCGGCAGGGTCGGCACCACCACATGCTCCACCCGGTCCCCGAAGGCGTTCATCAACCGGGCGGTGCGGGTTTCCGCCCCGCCCAGGTTGAAGGTGGGCATGATGTGGAGCCAGCGGGGCCGCGTCCGCATTCCGCCGTCAGTCCAGTGCGTAGACGAGGAACTTGAGGTACGCGGTCTGCGGCAGCAGCGGGTGGACCGGATGGTCCGGCCCGGCGGCGGCCGAATGGATCAGCCGCGCCGCGCGCCCGCCGGTGCGGATGCCCGCGCTGGTCGCCTCCTGGAACGCCTCCGCCGAGACGTGATGGCTGCACGAGGCGATGCACAGCAGGCCATCGGGCGCGACCCGCTGCACCGCCAGCCGCGCCAGCTTCTCGTACCCCTTCAGGGCGGAGGGGATGTCCTTGCGGCTCTTGGCGAAGGCGGGCGGGTCGGCCACCACCACGCCGTAGTGGCGGGTGTCGTTCTGGAGATGCTCGAACACGTCCGCCGCCACGGTGGTCACGCGGTCCGCAAGGCCGTTGGCCTCGGCGGCCCGGGCGGCGAGCTGGAGCGCGCCTTCCGAGCGGTCAACCGCCGTCACGCTGGCCGCGCCGCCCGAGGCCGCCGCCAGCGCGAACGCCCCGGCGTAGGTGTAGAGGTCGAGCACGTCCTGCCCCTTGGCGAGGCGGGAGACAAAGGCGCGGTTGAGGCGGTGGTCGAAGAACCAGCCGGTCTTCTGGCCGCCGGTCAGGTCGGCGAAGTAGGTGAGGCCGTTTTCCTCCAGCGGCACCGCGCCGTCGAGGGTGCCCACCGGCACCTCGTTCAGCGGCGGCAGGCCCTCCAGCACCCGGGCCGCGCCGCTGGAGACGAGCGCGATGGTGCGGGGCTTCAGCACCGCCTGCACGGCTTCGAGGATAAGGTCCCTGTGCGCGTCCATGCCCGCCGTGTTGGGCTGCACGACCACCGCGTCGCCGTAGCGGTCGATGACAAGGCCGGGCAGGAAGTCGCCCTCGCCGTGGACCAGCCGGTAGAACGGCCGCTCGAACAGCCGCTCGCGCAGCAGGAGCGCCTTCTCGATCCGCTCGCGGAAGAAGCGGGCGTCGATGGCGCGGCTGTGGTTGCGGGTGAGCAGGCGCGCCGCGATCAGCGAGTGCGGGTTGAAGTGGTAGAGGCCGAGCAGGCGGCCGTCCGGTTCGGCAAGGCGCACCACCGTGCCGGGCGCGATGGCGCGCACGTCCGCCGAGAACTGGATCTGGTTGGAGAACACCCAGGGCCGCCCGCGAACGCTTGCAGGCTTGATGTTGCGGGCGAGGAAGATTTTTGGTTCGTTTTCATCGGAAGTCATGGGGAGGACGTAGCCCTACCGGACAGGAGTTGCAATCCATCCTGCAACATTGCCTCCTGCGGCGGATTGGCAACGCCTGGCGGATCGCGCAGCCGAGGTAGGCAGGACGGCCCCCGCCCTCTATATGAGGATGGCAGAAACGCCGGGGGGGCGAGGGGGGTTATGGGCGGCTGGTACGTTTGCCGGAAGAATGACGCGGCCGAAGCGCGGCTGACAGCGGCGGAGTCGCAACTCGCGGCCCACGGCTTCAGGGACGTGCGCCGGTTCGAGACCGCCACCCATGCCGGGCTGCTGGCGGGGCACATCCACCCCGGCCCGGCGGCGACCTTCGCGGCGCAAGGCGAGGACTTCATCGCCGTGGCGGGCACCCTGTTCTACGACGGGGAGGCAAGCGCAGCGGCGCTCCTGCGCCTGCTGGCGGACCTTGCCCTGCCGTTCGACGGGTGGGACCGCGTCACCGGCCACTTCGCCCTGCTGGCGTGCAAGGGCGGCCGGCTGTTCGTCCTCAACGATTATTTCGGCGCGTTTCACGTCTATGCGACGCCAGGGCAGGAGGTGGTCACCACCTCGTTCCTCGCCGCCGCCCGGTCCCTGCCGCGGGTGACGTTCGACCCGCAGGGGCTCTACGAGTTCGTGTTCAACGCAACGCCGCTTGGCGAGTCCACCGTGCTCGGCGAGATCCGCAAGCTCTCTGCCTTCGAGCAGTGGACGCTGGGCGAGGGCGTGACGGTGCATCCCGTCCGCAAGGGGCTGGACGCCCGCTTCGACCCCGAAGCCGCCGACGCGAAGCAGATGGCGGACCGGCTGCGCGCGCTCGCCGCCGGGCCGGTCCGCACCTTCGGCGACGCCATCCAGTGCCCGCTCTCGGGCGGGTTCGACAGCCGCCTGGTCCTGGCGCTGCTGCTGGACGCGGGGGTGAAGCCCCACGTCTATGTTTACGGCGCGCCGGGGGACGAGGACGTGGCGGTCGCCACCGCCATCGGCAAGGCCGAGGGCTTCGCGGTCGAGGTGTTCGACAAGGCCGCCTACGCCCGGGTGGACCCGGACCAGTTCGCCGAGATCGTCGCCCACAACTTCCACGAGATGGACGGCGTGCCCATCGACGGCGGCCTGTTCGACAACGGCGGCAACTCGGCCGCCCGCCACAACCGGGCGAGGGGCGGTGCGCTCGCCGTCTCCGGCGCGGCGGGGGAGATCTTCCGCAACTACTTCTACCTGCGCGACCGGCCCTTCCGGAGCCGGGACATCCTCTACGCCTTCTATTCCGGCTTCGATCCCCGCGACTGCACGGACGCATTCGACGAGGCCGCCTACTTCGACGCCATGGACGCCAAGCTGCGCCGGGCGCTGGGCAACGCCTCCGGCACCCTTACCCGCGCCGAGGTGGAAAGCGCCTACCCCCTGTTCCGCTGCCCGGCCTTCTTCGGGCGGGAGATCAGCATGGTCGGCCGCTTCGGGGCCTACTTCATGCCCTTCTTCGAATACCGGATGGTGCGGGAGAGCATCCGCCTGCCGGTCTCGGCCCGCAACCACGGCGCGTTCCAGAGCCAGCTTCTCGCCACCATCCATCCGCGCCTGGCAGGCTACATGTCCGCCTACGGCCACAGCTTCCTGGAGCCCGCCAGCCTGTCCCACCGCCTGTCGGAGGCGGTCAGCCTCTACCGCCCGCCGTGGCTGCGCCGCTACGGCTGGCGCATGAAGCAGGCGGTCAGGGGCCGGCCCGCGCTCACCCCCACCGGCTTCATGGCCCCCGAATACCTCGGGCGGGTGATCGACCTCACCTTCCCGGTGATGCGCCGCTACTTCCGCATGGACCGGCTGGCCGATCTCACCCACTACCGCCGCATCGCGACGCTGGAGCACCTCGCCGCCCGGCTGGGGATTTCGTGAACGTCGCAAAACACCCTGTCGCTAATCTCCCCAGCTTGACAGTTTCCCTCATGTCCGGTCTGTTTCGGCAACAATCTTGCGCTCCGTAGGCGGGCCGGGCGACGGTGCGGTGTTGTGGTGTGTGTTCATCCCGGCCAGGGGGGAGATGCCTCAAATGTCCATGTTCCGCATGGCGGCCCTGTCGGTTGCGGCTGCCTTTGCCTTGAGCGCCGCGCCGGTTTCGGCCGCGCCGCTTGCTGTGGAGTTCGCCGGTCCCGATCTGCCGCGCGATGAGACGGTTGCCCTGCCGGTGGCCGAGGGCGGCCTCACCGGCCCCGTCGCCGCCATCAACGCCGAGGCGCAAGGGGCGGTTGAGCAGGCCATGCAGGCGGCCGGTTTCAAGGGCAAGGCGGGCGAGGTTCTGCCGCTTTATGGCGTCGCCGGCTATCGGGCGCTGCTGCTGGTGGGCGTTGGCCGCGACGCGCTGACCCGCGTGGCGCTGGAGGACTACGGCGCGCGGGCCGCGACCCGGGCGACCGGCGAGCGGGTGCACGTGGTGGTGCCCGAGAGCGCGGAGGCCGATGCACCGTCCCATGTGGCCAACGGCGCGCTGCTGGGCAGCTACAGCTTCGACAAGTACCGCACGAAGGAACCCGCGGCGGCCCGCACGCTGGTGGTGCACACCGCCGCGCCGGATGCGGCCGCGCAGCGCTATCGCCAGTCGTGGCAGCCGGTGGCAGAGGGCGTGGCTTTCGCCCGCACGCTGGTCAACGAACCGGCCAACGCCCTGTGGCCCGAGGAGTTCGTGGAGCGCACCCGCGCCGCGTTCAAGGGCGTGAAGGGCGTCACCATCGAGGCGCTGGACGTGCCGGCGATGGAGAAGCTGGGCATGGGGGCGCTGCTGGGCGTCGGCCAGGGCAGCAAGCGCCCGCCGCGCCTTCTGGTGGTGCGCTATCAGGGCGCGGGCGCGGACGACGCGCCGGTGGTGTTCGCGGGCAAGGGCATCACCTTTGATTCCGGCGGCATTTCGCTGAAGCCGGGCGCGGGCATGGGCCAGATGAAGTACGACATGACCGGCGCGGCCTCCGCCACCGGCGCCGTGCTGGCGCTGGCCAAGCGCGAGGCGAAGGTGAACGCCGTCGCCATCGCCGCGCTGGCGGAGAACATGCCGGACGGCAACGCCATTCGCCCGGGCGACGTGCTCAAGACCATGTCCGGCAAGACCATCGAGGTCATCAGCACGGACGCGGAGGGCCGCCTGGTGCTGGCGGATGCCGTCACCTACGCGCAGGCCCGCTTCCGGCCGCGCCTGCTGGTGGATCTGGCCACGCTGACCGGCGCGGTGCGGAGCGCGCTGGGCGACGACTATGCGGGTCTGTTCACCCGTCACGACGCGCTGGCCGAGCAAGTCTCGAGCGCGGGCAAGAAGGCGGGCGAGGACGTGTGGCGTCTGCCGCTGCACCCGGACTACGCCAAGGGCATCGCCTCCACCATCGCCGACCTCAAGGGCGGCGCGGACGGCCGCGCCTATCCGGGCGCGGGCATTGGCGCGCAGGTGATCGGCACCTTCGTCGCCGAGGAGACGCCCTGGGTGCATCTGGACATCGCCAGCGTCGCCTGGCTGGACATCGCCCAGCCCACCAAGCCGGCCGGCGCCACTGCCTTCGGCGTGCGCCTGCTCGACCAGCTGGTGCGGGACCACTACGAGGCCCGCTGACGGGCGCTCGCCGGCCCTCGCCGGCAAGACGCGAAAAACCCCGGTTCGGCCCGCCCGAGCCGGGGTTTTTTTCATGGTCCGGGGCAAGCGAGTCTGTGGCCGCGCGGCCGCGCCCTGCGCCTTTCCCGCCATTTTGTGCCGCATCCGGGCCGCCCGCGTGCGGCAACTGGCCGGGACAAGCGTTGAGGGGAAGGAAGCGATTGATTGTTCCGTCAGGAAAGCGCCCGGGCATGACCCTGTTCACGCTGAGCCCCGTCTTCCTGCGCGGCCTTGCCTGCGCCGTCTGGCTGGCCGTGCTCATCGCGCTGGCGATCCGCCGCCCGGTCTGGCGCGCCTCGCCCCGAGGGATGCGGCTGATGCTGGCCGGCGTTGCGGTCCTCGGCGCGGGCTTTCTCATCGGCGCGGCGCTCACCGCCCTGCACCGGGGCGCGCTCTCGCCCGACCGCATCGCCATCGAGACGGTGGGCCTCATCGCCGGCGGCTTCGTGCTGGCCGGGGTGCTGCGCTACCGCCCCGCCCTGCCGGTGCCGGAGGCGCCGCCTGCGGTCGAGGCGGCGTTCGCAGCCTCTGTCGAGGCGGAGGAGGCCGCGCTCGAGCCGTTGCAGCCCGGCAGCGAGGCGGCCGCCACCCGGCTGGCGGCGGGGCTCGCCCACGATTTCAGCAATGTGCTGACCGTCATTCTCACCGCCAGCGAGGTGCTGCTGATGGATGAGACCCTGCCGCCGCCCTTGCGCCGCCGCATCGAGCGCATGCACGGCGCGGCCGAGCGCGGCGCCGATCTCACCGAGCAGCTGCGCGCCTTCGCCGGTCGGCTCGACCTGGTGGAGGAGGTGGTGGACCTCCACAACCTGCTGCGGGACAGCGCCGTTGCGTTCAAGACCATCCTCGGGCCCGCGGTGGAGCTGCACTACGATCTGGCGGACGGCGATTGCCCGGTCATGCTCGACGCGGAGCGGATGCAGGCGGCGCTGCGGACCGTGCTCACCTATTACCGGGGCGTGCTGCCCGACGGGGGACGGGTGGAGCTGGGCACCCGCTTCCTGCGCCTCTCCCGCGCCGAAGGCGCGCCGCCCGATACGGTGGTGCTCGCCATGACCCGGTCCGGCGTGCCGCTGCCGCTGGAGGACGCCCGGCGGCTGCTGGAGCAGCCCTACAGCGCGGGCACCTCCTCGGTTGCTGGCGGCGGGTTCGGCCTCAGCCTCGTGGCCAGTTTCGTCCGCCAGTCCGGGGGGCAGGCCCGCTTCGTCGGCGCGCCCGGCGGGGCCCGCCCCGTGCTCGAAATCGAGCTGCCGCTGGTCGCGCCCGGCCCGCTTGCCGCCGGGCCCGACCAGCCGCCGCCCGCGCCCTGAGGCACCGCGTCTCGTCCTTTTCCGTCCCGCCGGTAACCGGTTTCTGTTGTCGCCCGGGAAAGCGGTTTCTATGCTGCCCGCCGCTTTCAGGACGTTCGGTTTGTTCCGTGGAGATGTTGAATGGCGCACCCGGCGCACAGAAGTCCGGCGCAGATGCTGGTGAATTTCTTCCGTCTCGAGTTCGCTGGCGGGTTGCTGCTGCTGGTGGCGGCAGCCATCGCCATTCTCATGCGGAATTCGGATTTCGCCCCGATGTACGAGGGCTTCCGGCACTTCCCCGTCACGGTGGGCCTCAGCCCCTACAGCCTCACCAAGCCGCTGGAGCTGTGGATCAACGACGCGCTGATGGCTGTGTTCTTCCTGCTGGTGGGGCTCGAGATCAAGCGGGAGATCCTGGAAGGCCAGCTCTCCAGCCGCGATCAGATCACCCTGCCGGTGGTGGCCGCCATCGCCGGCATGGCCGCGCCGGCGCTGGTCTACATCGGGTTCAACCTGCACACGCCGGAGACCCTGCGCGGCTGGGCCATTCCCTCCGCCACCGACATCGCCTTCGCCATCTGCCTGTTCTCGCTGGTGGGCCGGCGCGCGCCCTTGTCGCTCAAGGTGCTGCTCACCGCCATCGCGGTGGTGGACGACATGGGGGCGATCGTCATCATCGCCCTGTTCTATACGGCAGAGCTGAGCCTGATGTACCTGGCCGGCGCGGCGGTGTCGCTCGCCATCCTGCTGGTGCTCAACCGCTCGGGCCAGCTGCGGCTGTGGCCCTACCTGCTGGTCGGCGCCTTCCTGTGGTTCTTCGTGTTCAAGTCCGGCCTGCACGCCACCATCGCGGGCGTGCTGACCGCGCTCACCATCCCGCTGCGCACCCGCACCGAGACGGCGGGCTCGCCGCTCAAGCGGCTGGAGCATCTCCTGCATCCGTGGGTGGCGTTCGGCATCCTGCCTGTCTTCGCCTTCGCCAACGCGGGCGTTGACCTCCAGGGCCTGTCGCTCGCCATGCTGCTCGACCCCATTCCCCTCGGCATCGCCGCCGGTCTGTTCCTCGGCAAGCAGGTCGGCATCTTCGGCAGCTGCTGGCTGCTGATCAAGATGAAGTGGGTGCGCATGCCCTACGGCGCGGGGTGGATGAGCCTCTACGGCATGGCGATCCTGTGCGGCGTCGGCTTCACCATGAGCCTGTTTATCGGGGGGCTGGCGTTCTCGACGGACTTTTACCAGAACGAGGTGCGGCTGGGCATTCTGACCGGCTCGCTCATCTCCTCGCTCGTCGGCCTTGTGGTGCTGGCGCTCGCCCCGCAGGCGCGGAAAACGGACGCGCGCGCGGCCGCGGAGTGACCAGAGGACGGCAGCGGCCCCTGTCCAACCGAGCGGGGGCCCCCTGTCCGAATGAATAGTCTGGATCAGGAATTGTACACATTTGCACCACACTGGCGAAATCTGGTGCACCCTGCATGTCATTTCTCTATTTCGTTAACGTTTTCCTTAAATTATACTGATATTTAATGCGTTTGATTTGCCCAGAGAGAGTCCCTGCCCGTTGAGTTCGGATGTGGTCTCTGGCGCAAGCAGGGAGTTCGCCAGGGCATATGGGGGGGGATCGCCTGAATAGCATCAGTAGCTTGAGCGTTCGAAAAGCCACGCGGACCGCGCGCCGCATGGTGCTGTTCGCCTTTTGCGGACTGATGTTTGTCATTGGTTTTCTGCTGACCGAGCGGGCGCTGTTTCACTACCGCTACCCGGTCCTGCTCATCGACACCCGCGCGGCCATCGACCTGGCGGCGGAGGTGGGGAAGCTCGATACGCGGCTGGTCACCACCACCCACCTTGCCGCCGCCACCGGCGCGCAGCAGTGGATCGCCCTGCACGACGAGATTCAGGAAAAGGTGGTCCCGATGGTGCGGGACGCCTTCTACCGGCTGCCCCCGGAGATCCGGGATGTGGATCAGGGGCGGCTTGCCGCCATCTGCGAGGCGCGCCGGCTGGCGGACCAGAAGGTGCTGGCGCTGGTGCGCGCCGGCGACCGTCAGGCCGCGCTGGACCTGGTGGCGTCCGATGCCTACCGCAACATCAGCCTGTCGCTGTCGCAGGCGCTGACGGCCCTGCGCGACAGTGCGCGCCGCTACATGGACCAGCGCGTCGCCGAGGCGCAGCGGCGCTCGTGGATCATGTTCTCCTGCCTTGCCATCGGGGGCATCCTGTCGTTTGCCATGATCTGGCGGCGACTCAACCGGGATATGGTGGAATCGGAGGCGGCCTTCGCCCTGACGGAGGCCAGGCTGGAGCATCTGGTCAGCTTCGACCCGCTCACGGGCCTGCCCAACCGCCAGCGCCTGATCGAGGAATTGCAGCAGATGATGGTCCGGGCGGAGCGCTCGGACCACTGTATTGCCGTCATCGCCCTGGACATCGACGGCTTCCGTGCCCTCAACGACCAGTTCGGCCACGATCTCGGCGACCGGGTGCTGCGGGAGGCCGGCCGGCGAATCGCCGCGTCCGTGCGCAAGGACGAGATCGCCGCGCGGCTGGGCGACGACGAGTTCGTCATCGCCATCACCTGCCGCAACACCCACGAGGCGCCCCTGCGGGTGGCGCGGCGAATCATCGAGGCGCTCCAGCAGCCGTTCTGCTTCGACGGGCTGACCGTCACCGTGGGGGCGACGGCGGGCATCTCGCTGTGGCCGGAGGATTCGGCGCTGGTGGATGAGCTGCTCCGCAAGGCGGACGTGGCGCTGGCCCGGGCCAAGGCGGAGAGCCGGGGCGATGTGCGCTTCTTCCAGCCGGTGATGGACGCGGACCTGCGCGAGCGCTCGCTCCTCCAGAACGAGCTGAAGCAGGCCATCGCCAACGACCAGATCGTGCCCTACTTCCAGCCGGTGGTCGATCTGGCCACGGGCAACATTCGCGGCTTCGAGGTGTTGGCCCGCTGGCATCATCCGACGCGCGGCGTCATTCCGCCGGTCACCTTCATCTCCTTTGCCGAGGACAGCGGCCTGATCGGCGATCTCACCTTCGCCATCGTCCGCTCCGCCCTCCAGACGGCGCGCAACTGGTCGGGCGATCCCACCATCGCGGTCAACATCTCGCAGAAGCAGCTGGTCGATCCCCAGCTGGCGGACAAGCTCCTGAACCTCCTCGCCGAAACCGGCTTCCCGCCGCACCGCTTCGAGGTGGAGGTGACCGAGAACGCGCTGGCGTCGGACATCCGCACGGCAAAGTACATCCTGCACCGCCTCAAGAGCCGGGGCGTGTGCGTCTCCCTCGACGACTTCGGCACCGGCTACTCGTGCCTCGGGCACCTGGCGCACCTGCCGGTGGACAAGATCAAGATCGACAGCTCCTTCACCCGCACCATGCAGGAGCGCGGACAGAGCGCCACCATCGTCAAGTCGATCATCGGCCTCGGGCGCAGCCTCGGCCTCCCCGTCATCGCCGAGGGCATCGAGACCGCCGCCGAGGCCCGCACGCTGCTCAAGCTGGGCTGCGCGACCGCCCAGGGCTACTACTTCTCCCCGCCCGTGCCTGCCGGCGCCGCGCGCCAGCTGCTCGGCCGGCGACTCGGCCCGGACATCGAGGCCCCTCAGGCCTCCACCCACTGAGAGTCCCCCGGGCGTTTGCGCGCCGGGGCCGACTTGGCTTCATGCAGGAGGGGCCGGGGCCCTCCCGCATGACAGGAACCGAATCAAAAGAACCGACTTCTCTAGAGCGGAATCGCGAGGGAGCTTTTCACTTCCTCCAGCACCGCATAGGTGCGGGTCTCGCGCACGCCGGGCAGGCGCACCAGCGTGTCGCCGAGGAAGCGGCGGTAGGCCTCCATGTCCGCCACCCGCGCCTTGACCAGATAATCGAAACCGCCCGCCACCATGTGGCACTCCAGCACGTCGGGCATGCGGCGGATGGCGGCGGCGAAGTCGTCGAACACGTCCGCCGTCGTGCGGTCGAGATGGATCTCGACGAAGATCAGCAGGGACCGGTCCAGCTTGTGCGGGTCCAGAATCGCCGCGTAACCCTTGATGTAGCCTTGCTCTTTCAGACGGCGCACCCGCTCGTGGCAGGCCGCCGGCGACAGGCTGTTGCGCTGCGCCAGCTCCTGATTCGTGATGCGGCCGTTGGCCTGCAAATCACGCAAAAGCCTTCTGTCGATCTCGTCCATGCGCTCCTCCCATTCCCTCGCCGAATTTTCTGTCAGAAACGGGTCATTCTGTCGATGATTGATCGGCTGAACCCCGAAAAATTAAAAGCACATTTGTCAGTTTTTCGATGATAACCGATGATATTTCGTATCGAGAATGCGGACACAATGAAAAACACAACTGCATCCCTAGCCGCGATACGGTCCCGCATGCCGGATCTCTATCGCGCGCCCGAGCCCGACGTTCTTGCCGGTCTCGTGTCACAGGCCTCGCCCAGTGCGAGCGAGCGGGCAGCCGTGCTGGAAAAGGGCCGTCAGCTGATTGGTCACGTGCGCGGCCGCGGCCGCGGCGGGATGATCGACAGCTTCCTGCACGAGTACCGGCTCAACACGGCCGAGGGCCTGGCGCTGCTGACGCTCGCCGAGGCCTACCTGCGCGTGCCTGACGTCACGACGGCCGATGCCCTCATCCGGGACAAGCTGACGTCGGCCGACTGGGAGGCCCACAAGGGCAAGGCCAGCTCCATGCTGGTCAACAGCGCGACGCTGGGCCTGGTGCTGACCAAGGCGCTGGTGAAGAACGACGAGACCGCCAGCGTTCTCAAGAAGCTGATCGCCCGCATGGGCGAGCCCTTCATCCGCACCGGCGTTGCTGCCGCCATGCGCGTGATGGGCGAGCAGTTCGTGATGGGGCGCACCATCGAGGAAGCGCTCGCCCGCGCCGCCAAGCCGGGCTACAAGCTGTTCCGCTACTCGTTCGACATGCTGGGCGAGGCCGCCCGCACCGCCGCGGACGCCCAGCGCTACTTCAAGTCCTACACGGATGCCATCCGCGCGGTGGGCGCGGACGCCGCCCGCGAGCCGGACTTCTGGGAGCGCAACACCGTCTCAGTGAAGCTGTCGGCCCTGCATCCGCGCTATGAGGTGGCCCACGCCGACCGCTGCGTGCCCGAGCTGACCGACATGATGATCCGCCTCTGCGTCGAGGCGCGGCAGGCCGGCATCGGCCTCACCATCGACGCCGAGGAAGCGGACCGCCTGGAGATGTCGCTCGACATCATCGAGGCCATCGCCCGCGCCCCCGAGCTGAAGGGCTGGGACGGCCTCGGCATGGCGGTGCAGGCCTACCAGAAGCGCGCCCGCGCCGTCATCGACTGGGCCGACACGCTCGCCGCCGAGACCGGGCGCAAGCTCACCGTGCGTCTGGTGAAGGGCGCCTACTGGGACGCCGAGATCAAGCGCGCCCAGGAGCAGGGCCTGAAGGGCTATCCGGTCTACACCCGCAAGGTGGCGACGGACGTGAGCTATCTCGCCTGCGCCAAGGCCATGCTGGAGAAGAAGAACCTCTACCCGGCCTTCGCCAGCCACAACGCCCACACCGTGGCGACCATCCTCACCTGGGCGGGCGCGCGGCGCGACTTCGAGCTGCAGCGCCTGCACGGCATGGGCAACGGCATGCACGACCCGCTGGTGGAGAACGAGGGCTACCACTGCCGCGTCTACGCGCCGGTGGGCGGTCACAGCGACCTGCTCGCCTATCTGGTCCGCCGCCTGCTGGAGAACGGGGCGAACTCCAGCTTCGTGCACCAGCTGGCCGATCCCACGGTGGACGCGGATGAACTGCTGAAGGATCCCGCCGCCGCGATCGAACGGCTCAACCGGACGCCGCACCCGGCGATCCCGCTGCCCCTCGACATCTATGGCGACGAGCGCCGCAATTCGGAAGGAATCGACATGTCTGACGAGGCTACCAACGCCGCGTTGCTTGAAGAAATGCAGAAGGTCTGGGCACAGACCCACACCGCCGCCCCGCTGATCGGCGGCCAGCTCGTCACGGGCGAGGCCCGGCCCGTCACCGACCCGGCGGACCGCACCCGCACCGTGGGCACCGTGGTCGAGGCGACCCCGGCGGACGTGGCCCGCGCCATTGGCCTGGCGGCCACGGCGGCCAAGCGCTGGAGCGCTACCGACGTGGAAGTGCGCGCCCAGTGCCTCGAGAAGCTCGGCGACCTGCTGGAGCGCGACCGCTCCATCCTGATGGCGCTGGCGGTGCGCGAGGCGGGCAAGACCATCCCCGACGCCCTCGCCGAAGTGCGCGAGGCGGTGGACTTCTGCCGCTACTACGCCGTCCAGGCCCGCAAGCTGTTCCAGGACATGCCGCTGCCCGGACCCACCGGCGAGAGCAACGTGCTGCGCCTCACCGGCCGCGGCGTCTTTGCCTGCATCGCGCCGTGGAACTTCCCGCTGGCCATTTTCCTCGGCCAGATCACGGCGGCGCTGGTGGCGGGCAACGCGGTTGTCGCCAAGCCCGCGCCGCAGACGCCGCTCATCGGCGCCTACGCCTCCCGCCTCATTCTGGAAGCGGGCATCCCGGCGGACGTGTTCCACCTGCTGCCGGGCGGCCCGGAGGTGGGCGCGGCCATGACCGCCGATCCGCGCGTGATGGGCGTGGCCTTCACCGGCTCCACCGGCACCGCCAAGCGCATCGCCCGCACCCTGCTTGAGGACGATACCCGCCCGATCGTGCCGCTCATCGCCGAGACCGGCGGCCTCAACGCCATGATCGTCGACTCGACCGCCCTGCCGGAGCAGGTGGTGCGCGACCTCATCATCTCCGCCTTCCAGAGCGCGGGCCAGCGCTGCTCGGCGGCGCGCCTGCTCTGCGTGCAGGAAGACGTGGCCCCGCGCATCCTCGAGATGCTCCAGGGCGCCATGAAGGAGCTGCGTCTGGGTGATCCGGGCGACCTGTCCACCGACGTCGGCCCGGTGATCGACGAGGCGGCGCGCGCCCGCATCGAGGCGCACCTCGCGCGCTACGCGGACCGCGTTCTCTACCGCCTCGACGTGCCGGCGCACCTGTCGAACGGCACCTTCGTCGGCCCGGCCATCGTGCGGCTCGACCAGCCGGAGGACCTCAAGGAGGAAATCTTCGGCCCGGTCCTGCATGTCACCACCTGGAAGGCGGGCGAGCTGACCCAGCTCGTCGAGCGCATCAATGCCTCCGGCTACGGCCTCACCATGGGCCTGCACAGCCGCCTTGGCGAGGCCGCCCAGGCGGTGGCCCAGACGGCGCACGTGGGCAACCTCTACGTCAACCGCTCCATGATCGGCGCGGTGGTCGGCGTGCAGCCGTTCGGCGGCGAGGGCCTGTCGGGCACCGGTCCGAAGGCGGGCGGTCCGCACTACCTGCTGCGGTTCGCGGCGGAGCGCACCGTCTCCATCGACACCACCTCGGCCGGCGGCAACACGTCGCTGCTGGCTCTGGCGGACGACCTGGCGGTCTGACGCCAGGCCATGCCGCCCCGGCTTGGGGCGCAAGGGTCAATCCCCTCCTGACCCTGCGCCCCTGATGGCGATGGGAGCCGGGCTCCCCCTGCAATTCCGGCTCCCATCCCATGTCCCGCTATCGTTAATTCAAGAAAAACTGCTTTGTCTCGGCCTGAACCGATGGGGCATTACCGTGCGTGCCCTTGCGCTGAATTTGAGCGCCATTTCGAGTTCAGGAAGCCATGTCCGAGACTTTTGCCGCCGCGTCTTCCGTTGCCATCGCCGATGCACATGATGCCGCGCTGAACCGCGCGCGCTCGTCCGCCGGCGCCCGTGCCGGCCTCTCCGAACATCTGCGGCGTCTGGAGGCGGAATCCATCGCCATCATGCGCGAAGTGGCCGCCGAGTTCGAAAACCCGGTGATGCTCTATTCCATCGGCAAGGATTCGGGCGTGATGCTGCATCTGGCCCGCAAGGCCTTTTATCCCTCGCGCCCGCCGTTCCCCCTGCTGCACGTGGACACCGGCTGGAAATTCGCCGACATGATCCGCCACCGCGACACGGTGGGCACCCGGTACGGCATGGAGCTGCTGGTGTACCGCAACGAGGAGGGCGTGCGCCGGGGCATCAACCCCGTCACCTCGGGCTCGTCGCTGCACACCCAGGTGATGAAGACCGAGGCGCTCAAGCAGGCGCTCGACAAATACGGCTTCGACGCGGCCTTCGGCGGCGCGCGGCGCGACGAGGAAAAATCCCGCGCCAAGGAGCGGGTGTTCTCGTTCCGCTCGGCGGGACACGTCTGGGATCCGCGCAACCAGCGCCCCGAGCTCTGGCAGCTCTACAACACGAAAATCCGGCAGGGCGAGACCATCCGCGTCTTCCCGCTCTCCAACTGGACCGAGCTGGACATCTGGGAATACACCCGCGCCGAGAACATCCCCGTGGTGCCGCTCTATTTCGCCGCGCCCCGCCCGGTGGTCCGGCGCAACGGCATGCTCATCATGCGCGACGACGAGCGGCTGCCGCTGCTGCCCGGCGAGACGGAAGAAATCCGCATGGTGCGCTTCCGCTCGCTCGGCTGCTACCCGTTGAGCGCGGCCATCGAATCCGACGCCGCCACCATCGACGACATCATCGCCGAGATGCGCGCCTCGCGCACCTCCGAGCGTCAGGGCCGCCTCATCGACAGCGACGAGGCCGCCTCCATGGAAAAGAAGAAGCGCGAGGGATATTTCTGATGCGCCCCGAGTTGCACACCCTGCCCTCCGGCGACGCCGCGCCGAAAAGCCTGCTGCGGTTCCTCACCTGCGGCTCGGTGGACGACGGCAAGTCCACCCTCATCGGCCGCCTGCTGTATGATTCCAAGCTGATCCTCGAGGACCAGCTTGCCGCCCTCGAACGCGATTCGAAAAAGCACGGCACCGCGGGCGAGCACATCGACTTCGCCCTGCTGGTGGACGGCCTCGAGGCCGAGCGCGAGCAGGGCATCACCATCGATGTGGCCTACCGCTTCTTCAGCACCCAGCGCCGCTCCTTCATCGTGGCGGACACGCCCGGCCACGAGCAGTACACCCGCAACATGGCGACCGGCGCCTCCAACTCGGACGCCGCCATCATCCTGGTGGATGCCCGCAAGGGCGTGCTGACCCAGACCCGCCGCCACAGCTTCATCTGCTCGCTGCTGGGCATCCGGCACGTGGTCGTCGCCATCAACAAGATCGACCTCGTCGGCTTCTCGCAGGAGACGTTCGAGCGGATCGTCGCCGACTACCGGGCGTTCGCCGACCAGCTCGGCTTCGAGAGCATCACGCCGATTCCGCTCTCCGCCCGCTATGGCGACAACGTGACGGTGCGCTCCGCCAACATGCCCTGGTATGAGGGGCCGAGCCTGATCGAGTGGCTGGAGACGGTGGATGTGGACTCCAGCCTCGCCGCCCGGCCGTTCCGCTTCTACGTGCAGTGGGTCAACCGCCCGAATCTCGATTTCCGCGGCTTCTCCGGCACCGTCGCCTCCGGCCGGGTGCGGGTGGGCGACCGCGTCGTCGTCGCCGCCTCCGCCAAGGAGTCGACCATCGCGCGCATCGTCACCGCCGACGGCGATATGGACGAGGCGGCGGCCGGCGATGCCGTCACCCTCGTGCTGGCGGACGAGATCGACATCGCCCGCGGCGACGTGCTGGCGCTGGCCACCGCGCGTCCCGAGGTGACGGACCAGTTCGCCGCCCACATCCTGTGGATGGGCGAGGAGGCGCTGCTGCCCGAGCGGCAGTATCTGCTGCGCATCGGCACCCGCTACGTTCCCGCCCGCATCACCGAGCTGAAGCACAAGGTCTGCGTCAACACCCTCCAGCACCTGGCGGGCAAGACGCTGGAGCTGAACGGCATCGGCTTCTGCAACGTGGCGACCGCCGCGCCCGTCGCCATCGACCCCTACGCGGAGAACCGGGAGACCGGCGCGTTCATCCTCATCGACCGCTTCACCAACGCGACGGTGGGGGCGGGGCTCATCAGCTTCGGCCTGCGCCGCGCCACCAACATCCACCGCCAGGACCTGCTGGTGGACCGGGAGGCCCGCGCGCGCATCAAGGGCCATCGCGCCGCCGTGCTGTGGTTCACCGGGCTCTCGGGCGCGGGCAAGTCCACCATCGCCAACATCGTCGAGCAGCGGCTGAACCAGCGCGGCATCCACACCTACCTGCTGGACGGCGACAACGTGCGCCACGGCCTCAATGGCGACCTCGGCTTCACCGACGCCGACCGGGTGGAGAACATCCGCCGCGTCGGCGAGGTGGCGCGGCTGTTCGTTGACGCGGGGCTGGTGGTGCTGTGCAGCTTCATCTCGCCGTTCAAGGCGGAGCGCCAGATGGTGCGCGAGCGCCTGGGCGAGGGCGAATTCCTCGAAATCTACGTGGATACGCCCCTTGAGGAGTGCATGAAGCGCGACCCCAAGGGCCTCTACGCCAAGGCGAAGGCCGGGCAGATCAAGAACTTCACCGGCATCGACAGCCCCTACGAGGCGCCGGACGCGGCCGAGGTGGTGGTGCGCCCGTCCAATGGCGGGCCGGACGCCGCCGCCGGGCGGATCGTCGAGGAACTGGAGAAGCGCGGCATCCTCTAGCGCGTTCTCTCATCTGCCGGAGCGCCACGCATCCCGTGGCACTGCGGCGGATGAGGGACGCGGCCCTGTCAAACGAACGGGAGCACGGGGGTCATGGACCCTCGCCTCTCCTCGATGGCACGCCTGCGCGTGCGGGTCTCTTCCAGAACAGGAACAAAACGCTCTAAAATCCGGTGCATCATGACGGCAGGAAGCGGCAAGACGGGAGCAGGGGGCCTGAACATGCCCGGTTTTCGCCTTGACCTTCTGGAAGCGCTCATCGCCCCCGTCCGCGCGGCGGCTGACGCCATCGAGGCGGTGCGCAAGGGCGGCATCAGCGCCCGCGAGAAGGCGGACAAGTCCCCCGTCACCGCCGCCGACGAAGCCGCCGAGGACATCCTCACCGCCGCGCTCCGGAAGCTGACGCCCCACATCCCCATCGTCGGCGAGGAAGCCTACGCGGCGGGCGTCGCGCCCCGGGACGTGGCGGGCGGCACGGGCAGCGGCACCTTCTGGCTCATCGACCCCGTCGACGGCACCCGCGATTTCGTGCGCGGCGGGCGGGACTACACCGTCAACGTCGGCCTCATCGTCGATTTCGAGGCGGTGCTGGGGGTCATCATGTCCCCGCCGGAGGGTACGCTGTGGGCTGGCGCGGCGGGCGTCGGCGCCTTCCGGCTGGACGCGGACGGCACGCGCCGGGCCATCACCACCCGGCCCCTCGGCCAGCGCCCGCTGATCGTGCTGGCCAGCTACCGCAACCGCGACGCCGAGACCCGGCGCTATCTCGAAACCCTGCCCGAGGCGAAGGTCACCGGGCGCGGCAGCAGCATCAAGTTCGCCCTGCTCGCCGAAGGCGCGGCGGACCTCTACCCCCGCTGGTTCGCCTGCTCCGAATGGGACACCGCCGCCGGCCACGGCCTCCTCGTCGGCGCGGGCGGGCAGGTGTTCGACGCCTCCACAGGCGCGCCCCTGCGCTACGCCAAGCCCGGCTTCGAGAACATCCCCTTCATCGCCGTGGGCGACGCCGAAGCCGCCCTCGCCCGGGGCCTGATGCCCTGGCAGCGGTAGGGGCGGGGGCCGGATTTTTGATTTTTTGAATTGCAGGGGGTCGCGGACCCCCTGCACCCCCTTCCTTGCGAGGCTGTGCGCGTGGCGGGGCGAGGTGCGATCTGAAACGGCCGCGTCTCAGGTGCGCACCGGAACCACGGCCCAAAAAACGAAGGGGGTGTGGGGGTCACAGACCCCCACGAAAAACACCAGTCACCCCGCCGTCACCCCCATCACGCTTCCGTGGGCCTTGATGGTTTTCATGCCGATGGTGGTGGAGAAGCGTTTGACGCCGGGGAGCATGCACAGCTCCTGCCGCAGCAGCTGGTCGAGGTCGGACATGGTGCGGGCGCGCACCTCCAGCACGTAGTCGGCGTCGCCCGCGGTGGCGTAGCAGGCGAGCACGGCCGGGTGGCGTCTCACGGCGGCCTCGAAGGCGTCGTGCCGCTCGAACGCCACCTCCACCTGCACGAAGGCGTGGATCTCCAGCCCCACCGCCTGCGGGTTCACCAGCGCCCGGTAGCCCTCGATCACGCCCGCCGCCTCCAGCGCCTGCACCCGCTTCCAGGCTGGCGTCTTGGACAGGCCCACCGTCTCCCCAAGCTGGGCGAAGGACTGGCGGGCGTCCCGCTCCAGTTCGGTCAGCAGGGCGCGGTCGATGCGGTCGAGGGGCACGTCTGTTCTCCCAAGGGCGATTAGAGAAGAACATTGTCCTGAATTTTGGCGAAGGATGCAATGCGCAGGGGACAATGTTTCCGACTGCTCCGGCTACCATGGAGGCTCATGACACCGCTTGGACAATGGGGAGCGTGAGGCCGATGAACCGCGAGCAGTTCTACGCGCAGATGCAGAGCGACGAGTCGCTGGATTACGAGGCGTATCTCAGCTGCGCCCGGCTGCTCAGCTGCCAGAAGCCGTTCGACCAGCTCTCCAACCGCGACGAGCTTCAGTTCCAGATCGTCCACCAGGTGGAAGAGTTGTGGATGAAGCTGGCGGCCTACACCCTCCTCGAAATCGACGAGCAGATGGCCGCCCGGCAGAGCTTCCGCGTGCTCACCCTGTTCGAGCGGGTCAACCGCATCCTCACGCTGATGACCGAGCAGCTGAGCCTGCTCGAGACCATGTCGCCCAAGGATTACCAGACCATCCGCCTCCAGCTGGGCAACGGCAGCGGGCAGGAAAGCCCGGGCTTTCGCGTGCTGCTGCGGATGGCCCCGCACCTGTGGCGCACCTTCAAGACCCACTACCTGGAGGCGGAGGGCCGCACGGTCGAGAGCATCTACGACAGCCAGTACGCCCACGACGAAGCCTACGCCGTGGCGGAAGGCCTGGTGGAGTTCGACGAGCGCTTCCAGACGTTCCGCGCCCGCCACATCCTTCTCATCCACCGCTCGATCGGCATGGGCGCGGCCTCGCTCAAGGGCCGCCCGGTCGAGCTGCTGGAAGCGGGCGCGCGGCACCAGTTCTTCCCCGAGCTGTGGTCCATCCGCTCGCAGATGACCGACCGCTGGGGCGCCGCCTACGGCCGCGTGCGCGACAGCATCGCCCGTCCCAACGCCGCCGGCGGCGGCGCGGGCAGCGCCTGCCCGTTCAACCATCGCGGCGCCTGATCGTTCTCTCCCTGAACACTCAGGGAGAGACGACATGGACGCAGCGCAGGACACCGGACTGGCAACGGTCGAGCACGTGGACATCCGGCGCTATCTCGGCACCTGGTACGAGATCGCCCGCCTGCCGTTCGAGCATGAAGACCCGGGCGCGCGCAACGTCACCGCCCACTACGCGCTGAACGAGGACGGCTCCCTGCGCGTCGTCAACCGCAACATCAACGAAAAGGGCGAGGCGGAGGAAGCCGTCGGCGAGGCGCGGCCGGTCGATGCCACCAACGCCCGACTGAAAGTCAGCTTCCTGCCCGCCGGACTGCGCTGGATCCCCTTCACCAAGGGCGACTACTGGGTCCTCCGCCTCGACCCGGACTACACCACCTCCCTCGTCGGCACGCCCGACCGCAAATACCTCTGGCTGCTCTCCCGCACGCCGACCATGCCAGCCGCCAAACGCACCGAATGGCTCGGCTTCGCCCACCAGCGCGGCTTCGACACGTCGAAAATCATCTTCACCCCGCAGGCAGAGGCCGAGTTCCCCTCCGCGAAGTAGGGGGAAGGGACTTTAAGGGAGTCTTTGCAGGGGGGTCCGAGACCCCTGCAAAAAACCTCCCGTCAGAATAACCCCCCCTACCGCCGCTGGCTGCGCCAGCGGGTGACGGTGGGCTCGATGGTGGCGAGGCCGAGGCCGGGCGTGCTCCAGCTGGCGGAGAACACCGGGTCGTCGGAGGCGGGGCGGTGTTCGGGCGCGAGGGTGTCGATCTGCACGCGCATGGGCACGGCGGCGCCTTCGCCGCAGATGATGCATTCCCGGTTGCGCAGGGCGGGGATGGTGTCGAGCAGGCCGCGTCCGCCTTCCGACATGGCGGAGCGCACGAAGGTCTGGTCGCGCTCGTTGTTGAGGCGCATGGAGATGATGGTGCCGCACTGGGAGAGCACGGCCTCGGAGAGGTCGGACGGCCGCTGCGAGATCAGCCCGAGCGCGACGCCGTACTTGCGGCCCTCCTTGGCGATGCGCTCCAGGTTCTTGCGGGCAGAGCCGAAGGTGTCGAGCCGTTCGGCGGGCACGTAGCGGTGGGCTTCCTCGCAGACGAGCAGGATCGGGCGGCGGTCCGTCTGGGGCGTCCACACGGCGAAGTCGAAGACGAGGCGGGCGATGAGGGCGACCACCACGTTGGTGATGTCCGAGGGCACGCCGGAGAGGTCGAGGATGGAGACGGGCCGGCCGTGCGCGGGCATGCGCAGCATCTCGGAGAGCAGGGCCGCCAGCGTGTCGTTCACCTGGAGGCCGGAGAACATGAAGCTGTAGCGCGGGTCCGCCTTCAACTCCTCCAGCTTGGTCTTGAGGCGGAGGAAGGGGGTGATCTTCTCGGGCTTGTCCAGCTTGCCCATCTGCACCGTAAGCTGGTTGAGCAGCTCGGCGAGCGGATAGGGCACGGGCGTGTCCACGGTCACGCGCGCGCCGGTGGCGGCGAGGCGGGATTTCTGCCGCGCCGCCAGCAGGCAGCGGCCGAGCACGTCCACGTCCGCCTCGCGCTCGGGCGTGCGCGGGCCCACCAGCACTTCCACATGTTCCTCGAAGTTCATCAGCCAGTAGGGCAGGTGCAGGTTGGAGACGTCGTAGACCTGCCCCACGTCGGCGAAGGCGGCGGCGTATTCGCCGTGGGGGTCGAGCATCAGGATGTGGCCGTGGGGGGTCTGCTCGATGATGCGCCGCAGGAGCAGGGCGGCGGCGGTGGATTTGCCGGTGCCGGTGGAGCCAAGCAGCGCGAAGTGGCGGGAGAGCAGCGGATCGATGAACAGCGCCGCCCGCACGTGGTCGGTGGGGTAGACCGCGCCCAGCACCACATGGGCCCGGTCGTGGGCGGCGTAGATGGCCTCGAGGTCGGCGGCGCGGACCGGGTGGATCGCGCTCCCCGGCGCCGGATGGTGGCTGACGCCGCGCCGGAAATCGCGCATCCCGCCCTCCTCCGGGTCGGGGGAGTCGGCGACGGCCTCGCCGAGGAAGTCCAGTTCGGCGACGAAGGGGAGGTCGGCGTCGTCCTGGAGCCGCCGGTCGCTGAGGCGGATGGCGCGGATGTTGGCCACCACCCAGTGGCCGCGCACCGGCATCTTGACCGGGGCGCCCACCTGTCCGGCGGTTTGCAGGGTGATGTCGTCGCTGGCGGCGAGGCGGGCGAGGGCGCGGCGGTCCAGCGCGGCCGTCGCGGTGTCGCCGGAGACGCTGATGACCCGGCCGATCGCCGTGTGGCGCGCTCCTGCCGGGGGCTCCGCGGCGGGGAAATCGGAGGTGGCGTAGGTCATGGCGGCATCCTTCTCGCGGCGGAAGATCCGGGCCGTGAGCGTAGGCCGCCAGTTCCTTCCAGTCGGTTAAGCCCCTTCCGGCCGGTCAAGCCGCCGTGATTCCCCGCGACCGGCCTCAGCGCTTCATGATGGCGGCGACGCCCCAGCCGAAGGCGAGCGCGATGACCACCGCCAGCAGGCCGTAGGCGAGGCCGTGGTTGACGGCGAAGGTGTAGACCGCCTGCTCGAAGCCGGTCTTGCCGACCGTCAGCGGCACCGAGGTGGTGGCGAGCACCTTGCCTTCCGAGACCAGGAACACCGAGGCGATGTATTCGCCCACCGGCGCGTCGCCGGGCAGCTGGGCGCGGGCGCGGAACAGCACCCCTTCCACCACCTTGATGCTGCCGGGATCTTCCACGTAGAGGCCGCCGCGCTGGCGCAGATCCACCAGCCCCTGCTGGAATTCCTGGATCTCGCGGGCGCTGCGCTCGGTGGAGGCGGGCGAGAAGTGCAGGTTGGCGATGCCGAACTCGTAGATGGCCGCTGTTTTTTCGTCCACCAGCTCCTCCACCGGCCGGGTGCTGGCGAGGGCGTAGTAGCTGGGCGCGGTGAGGAACCGCACCGAGCGGGTGTTGAGCCACACGCCCGCCACCCGCTCCTTCTTGCGCACGGTGAGCGGGTAGGAGGGGCCGCGCACCACGACGATTAGGTCGAGCGGCCGGTCGCGCAGGGCGGAGGCGCGGTCGATGGCGCCGAACAGCAGGATGTCCGCCCCGGCGAAGGTGTACTCGATGTCCACCCGGCTCTGGGAGAGGTCGGTGATGAGGCGCGGCCCTGAGCGCTGCTGGGCCACCGCCGCGCCGGGAAGCGCGGCGAGCCCGGCCCCGAGCGCCGTGAGCAGCAGGAGAAGGGCCGCCAGCCGCCGCATCACGCCAGGCCCTCCACCACGGTGAACAGCTCGCTCGGGCGGATCATCAGCTCCACCGCCAGCCGCGCCGAGACGAGGAACACCAGCAGGCCGAGCGCCACGCGCAGCTTCTCGCCGCCGAGCCGCTGGGCGAACTGCGCGCCCAGCTGCGCGCCGACCGTGCCGCCCACCAGCAGCAGGATGGCGAGCAGGATGTCCACGCTCTGGGTGTTGATGGCGTGCAGCACGGTAACGGCCGCCGAGATGAAGATGATCTGGAACAGCGAGGTGCCCACCACCACGCTGGTGGAGACGCCCAGCAGGTAGATCATGGCGGGCACGAGGATGAAGCCGCCGCCCACGCCCATGATGGCGGTGAGCATGCCCACGCCCGCGCCCAGCGCCAGCGGCGCCAGCGGGCTGATGTAGAGGCCGGAGCGGGGGAAGCGCATGCGCCAGGGCAGGCGGTGGAGCAGGCCGTGGTGCCGCTTGCGCGCCGGGGGCGGCGCCTCGCCGCTGCGGGCGCGCACGAGGGCGCCCACGGATTCGATGAGCATGAGCCCGCCGATGACGCCGAGGATCAGCACGTAGAGCAGCTGGATGATGAAGTCGATCTGGCCGACCGCCTTCAGCGCCTTGAAGATGAAGGAGCCGAGCGTGGAGCCGACGAGGCCGCCGACGATGAGCACGCCGCCCATCTTGGGGTCGACGCCGCCGCGCCGCCAGTGGGAGCGCACGCCGGAGACGGAGGAGCCTGCGATCTGGGTGGCGGCGGAGGCCACCGCGACGGAGGGGGGGATGCCGTAGAAGATGAGCAGCGGTGTTGTGAGGAATCCGCCGCCCACGCCGAACATGCCCGAGAGGAAGCCCACCACCGCGCCGAAGCCGATAATGACGAAGGCATTCACCGACATTTCGGCAATGGGCAGATAAATATCCATCTCGGCTGTTCCAACCCCTACCCCGCTCTGCTGACTTAAACCGGAGAATTGCGGCCGTCGAGGGGCAAAGCGGCGGCCTCTCCGGCTCAGAGCCGGCCGAGGCGGGCGCGCAGGGCGCGGCTGATGGAATCGGGAATGCGCGCCGGGAATCCCGGCGGCAGTCGGGCGGCGGTCTCGTCGAGCGCCCGCTTCGCAGCGGCGATGACTTCGTCCATCGCCTCCTGCATCAGGTGCGCGGGCACCCGCGCCGCTGTTGCGGTTTGCAGGAAGTGCCGCCCGCAGATTTCGTCCAGCCGGTAATGGGTGTTGTTCCCGACCGAGAGCGCGAGCTGCATCTCGCGGCGTGAAAGCTGCCCTGCGTCATGCAGGGGCTGGGTCGAGAGAATGTCGTAGAGTGGGGTCAGGCGGAAGCGGCCGCGTCGGCCGAGGTGGAGGCTGAAGTTCTTGGCGTGGCCGTCCGTCGCGCCCATCAGCCAGAACAGAAACTGCGCCTTGAGCACGGTTTTCTGGTCCTCGGCGGGGGTTTCGCTGCCGCGCAGCAGGGTGAGGATGTCCACCAGCCCCGGCCCGCCCATATTCTGGTATTTGCGCCCGGGCGGCGTGCCGAGCGCCTGGCAGCAGTCCTCCTGCGGCAGGCGCAGCAGGCGGCGGCCGTCCGGGCTCCAGCGCCGGTCGAACCGCTCCACCACCAGCGCTTTGGTGTTGCCGAAGGCGTGTATTTCCGCCCGCGCCACCGGCAGGCCGAAGGCGGCGCAGAGCCTCAGGCAGTAGAACTCGTTCTCCACGCTGTCCGAAAGGTCGCGTCCGTCCGGCAGCAGGCCGATGGGCGGCTTGAGGATGTGGGTGGTGGGCGTGGCGCCGTGCGGCTTCCACCAGCGCCCCTCGTGCCATAGCAGCGCGGTCTTCTCCTGCGCGCCCGCGATGGAAATGCGGAAGGGGTCATCGGGCCCCAGCCCCAGCGGGGCGCGGGCAAGGCCGTTCAGCAGGCGCGCGATGGCGTCTTCCGTCAGCGGCTCGCCGGTGATGCCCGCCGGATCGGCCGGCGGCGTGTCCGCCGGGAGAAACCGCAGCGCGCCGACGCAGTCATGCCCGATGGCCGCCAGCAGGCTGACCGCATCCGTGCCCCTCGCCCCCACCCGCTCGGCGACCTGACGGCGCAGGTCGATGGAGTCCGGCAGCAGGTTCTCGAATACGGCGGTCACGGGCTCGCCGCGCCATGGCTCCTCGCGCAGGGGCAGGGAGAGGGAGACCGGCAGCGCATCCTCCGTTGCCAGCCATGCTCCGTCGTAGCGGAACGAGACCGCACCGCTGGCGGCCTTGTGCAGCGTGCCGACAAGCCGGTTGCCAAGGTAGACCCACAGGTCGATGCTCTGGCGGCGGCGGGCCATCAGCCGAGCAGATCCTCGATGTCGAAGCTGGAGGTCTCCGGGCGCCCGCCGACGAACAGGTCCAGCTCCAGCGCGGCCAGGATGGCGAGCAGGGTATCGAGTCGGGTGGCGGGGCTGCCGTTCTCGACGAGGGAAATGGTCTCCTGCCGGAAGCCGCAGCGCGCGCCCAGCTCCGCCTGGCTGAGCCCCTGTTTCTTGCGGGCGCGGCGGATCAGCGTGCCGAGGTGCTGCGGTGTGCGGGTTAGATCCATCATGGCCCGTCTTATGCGCTATTTCCGATAAATCGTCAATATCGGAATGAGCGCATAAATATGGTTTATGCGCCAAGTCCGATAAAATCGGGATATCGGATCTGGCGCATAAAGCGGCGGGGCGGCCTGGCCGGCAGCCCCGCGCGCGCCTTACGGCTTCACGAACTTGAGGGTCATGCGGTCGGATTCGCCGATGGCGGCGTAGCGGCCGCGGTTGACGTTGCCCTCGCGGAAGGTGGGCGGCAGGGTCCACACGCCCTGGGGATAGTCCCGGGTGTCCTTCGGGTTGGCGTTGATCTCCGACTTCGCCGCCAGCTTGAAGCCCGCGCTTTCGGCAAGGCGGATCACCTCGGATTCCTTCAGGTAGCCCGAGGCCGGGTTGGACTCCCGGTCCTCCGGCCAGCGGTGGTCCACCACGCCCAGCACGCCGCCCGGCTTCAGCGCCGCGAAGAACAGCTTGAAGGCGGTCTCGGCCGTGCCGGCGCCCACCCAGTTGTGGACATTGCGGAAGGTGAGCACCATGTCGGCGCTGCCCGGGGCAACGTCGAGAATGCCCTTGGCCGGGTTGAAGGTGGCCACCTCCACCTTCTCGTAGACCTCCGGGTTGGAGGCCAGCTTCAGCAGAAAGCCGCCGAGCGCGCGGCGGCTGTAGGTGCCGCCGTTGGGGTCGCCGTGGGCGGCGATGAGCCGGCCCTGGGCCTTCAGCACCGGCGCGAGGATCTCGGTGTACCAGCCCGAGCCGGGCGTGATCTCCACCACCGTCATGCCCGGTTGCAGGCCGAAGAAGGTGAGCGTCTCCTTCGGGTGGCGATGGGCGTCACGCCCCCGGTTCTCCGGGCTGCGGTGCGCCCCGGCGATGGCGGCATCGAGCGCCGCGCTCACGCTGGCGCTGGTCGCGGCGGTCTGGGCCGCTCCGTTCTGGGCCGCTCCGTTCTGGGCTGCTCCGGCCTGAACCGGCGCTGCGGCACCGAGGAACGCTGCTGCAAGCAGCACCGTGATGGCTGTCTGACGCATTGGCACAACTTCTCCCCTTGACGCCGGGCGCGCGCTCGCCCCCTCAATCGTGCAGCGGCGCGGCTGGCGTGTTTCCCCTCTGGTTTCCGCCGCGCGCCTGTTGCCAGGCGCCGCGGAACATGCTGTTGGCTTGGGGGTAAGGTAACGGATCGAGGCGAAGGCGCAAACCATGGATTGGCAGACCACCGTCGCGGGGCTGGTGATTGCGGCGGTCATCACGCTCTGGGCCAACATCGCCACGCGCCGCCCGCGCACGCTGGGGCGGGTGCCCCTCGTCTCGGCCGATGTCATCCAGCTGCTGGGCCTGATCGTGCTGTTCGTGCTGGGGGCCCACCTCGTCACGCTCATCCGGGGCGAGCCGCTGCCGCCCCGCCAGTTCTAGGGGATCCCGGTTCCAGGGGAGCGGGGCATTTCACGCATTTCAGAGGCTCAAGGGGGTCTCGGACCCCCTTGAATCCCCCGTTCGTTTTCGGGCCGCGTTTCCCGTGCGCTCCGGAACCACGGCCCTGTCAATCGAACGGGAGGTGCAGGAGGGACCAAGTCCCTCCTGCAAGAACATGTCGACATCAGAAGGACAGTCAGAAACCGGCGAGCCTGATCCGCAGCACCACGCCCGAAATGCCGGCGGGTGCGGGCGCGTCGCCGGGCAGCGGCAGGCGCACGGCGTCCCGCCGCGCCCGGTCGAGCAGGGCGGGCGGCAGGGCCGGGTCGTGCAGGATGTAATCCGCGCGCTGGAGAAGGCGGAGCTGGCGCAGGGTCAGGTCCTCCGGGTCGGGGCTGGCGAGCACCAGCTCGCGCTGCTCGGCGGCGGGGGCGGTGGTCTCCGCAAGGGCGGCGTCGATGGCCGAGTCCGGGTCCGGCGCGTCGCCGAAGGGGTCGAGCGCGCCGCCGGGGGCGAGCAGCCGGTCCCAGAAGGCGCGCCGGGCCTCCGTCGCCGGGAGGCAGCGGGCCACGTCGGCGCGCTTGCGGGCGATGGCGTCGGCGAGCGCGCCCAGCCGGGGCGGCAGCCACGCCTCCAGCCGCTCCCGCAGCGCCTTGGCGAGCGAGGCGGAGCGGCCGCCGGTGGCGATGGCGATGCTGACCGTCCCCCGGTCGATGAGGGCGGGCACCTGAAAGTCGCACAGCTCCGGCCGGTCCATCACGTTGACCGCGAACCCGCGTGCGCGCAGCCGCGCCGCCCACGCCCCGGCCTGATCGCGCTCCGCCACCGCCACGAAGGCGATGGGCGCATGGCCGGCGGCAGGGGTGCGGGACAGGGCGCCCTCCAGTGTATCGGGGGCATCGGGCGCATCGGGGGCATCGGGCGCATCGGGGTCGAGGCGCACCGGGCGGCCGCCCGCCGCCGCCACCAGCCGCGCCCGGGCCTCGGCCATGTCGCCCGCGCCCACCACGAGCACCGGCTTGTCTTGAATGTCGAAGCTGAGAGGCAGAACGCGCATGACCCGCACTCTAGCGAAGCCCGGCGCACGCTGCATCCAAAAGAAAAACCCCGCCGGAGCGGGGCTTCTCAGACACTACAACAGGTTTGTCATCACCTCGAAGTAGCGGCCAGCATTCGCTGGACTTAAATGCCGGACGAACCGGCGACAGGACATTGGTAGTGCTCTTTGCCTGTTGCGTCAAGTATTACAGGCCGAGGCCCGCCCTGACGCGCGCTTTAACGGATTGAAATACTTGAGGTTCTAATACGCGTATATCATAGACACGTCTGCCATCAACTTTGCGCGTAAAGAGCAGTCTTAGTCTGTGAAAGGCAACGGTGAGCACGATGTCGCCTTTCACCCACATTTCCGGGCTGTCGTAAGGCGGCGGCAGGCAAGGGGCGAACTGAATCTTCATGTGGTGGGCATGGACGCGCTTCGGTGCGGTCGTGCTCAGCGGCACCACGGTGCAGGGCTGCGGGCGGTCAGGCAGCGGCGGCGACAGGACGATGCACGGCCGCCGCTTGCACATTTCCGGCGGGCGAAAGCCCTCGTTCAGGTCCACGCGCACGATGGTCCCCGGCAGCGGATGGGTTTCGACGGTCAAGTTCAAGATCCTGATTTGAAATAGAAATTATAAGATGTTTTGATTAAATATAACGTCAGTGTAACAAAATCCCGGGTCGCGGAGCAAGCGCCCGGCCGGAGGCGGTTCGCACCAATTCGTTGACATTAGCGCGGGGCGGGCCCAGCCTTGCGGGCCAAGCCCCAGTCCAAACCCCCAGCCCTCCAACCCCCAGCCCTCCAACCCCCAGCCGGAGACATTCCATGATCGACGCCCGCACGGCCCTGCTCCGGCTTCCGCTTCTGCTGCTGTGCGGTCTGGCCGCGCCGCTTGGCACCCCTGCGGCGCTGGCGGCGGACGAGGCAGCGGCGGATGAGGCAACAGATGGCGGCACCGTCTACACCCTGACGCCGGAGGACAAGGCCGCGATCGAGGCGGAGGGCGACCGGCGCGCGTTTCTCGGCCTCAGCGGGCTGGCGCCCGGGGACGGGGAGCGGCGCATCCGGGGCGAGGCCTCGATGATGGTGGGAACGGGCGGCGCGCGGGGCGTGGCCACGTCCGTCATCGCGCCGGTGGGCAAGTCCGCCACGGTGGGCGCGTCGATCCTCTACGAGCGGAACATGAACCGCTACGATCCCTACTATGCCCCCTACGGCTATGCCCCTTACGGCTATGGCCCCTATGGCTATGGCTACGCCCCCTCCCGCTACAGCGACTGGCGCGGCAGCTTCGGCGGGTCGGATTACTTCGGCCACCTCGACCGGGTGGAGCGGATGGAGCGCTGGTAGGACCGGTAGCGCCGGGCCGCCCGGAAAGCCCTGACAAGAAGCAAGCCCTGACAAGAAATTGAACGTCCGGGCGCGATTTCCCGCAGAACGTGAAATCGACGCTACGGGGGTTTAAACGCCCAAAGAGAGGTTTTTGCCTATTTCGGCTAGTAGATACCGCCCAGGTCCGTTTCGGCGCTCCAGGGTGCCTCTACGGGCGATTGCGGGGCATGTGGCGGCCGGATCTCCCGCTGCATGCCCCGCCGGCTGATGTGCTCCCGTCCCGCACGCGGGTGCGGAGCGGCTCAGCCCCTGACAGCCGAGGCCGAGGCCGAGGCCGCGAACGCGGCGAGTTCCTGCCCGTAGCGCTCCGGCTCCTCGTAGAAGGGGCTGTGGCCGCTGCCGGAGAACAGCGAAAGCCGGCTGTTCGGGTGAATGGCCTTGATCCGCTCCGACATCGCCAGGCGGACCAGCCGGTCGTGCGCGCCGTGCGTCAGCAGGATCGGCCCCGCATAGGCCCGGAAGACCGGCTCGAGGTCCGTGGTCCGGGTCTGGTTGAGGCCCTCGTTCACGGCGCGGGCCGTCATGCCGTTGATGACCAGCATGCGCTGCATCTCCGCCTCGCCCGGCGGCCGGTGGAAGCAGGCGGCCAGGAACTCCGCCGTCGCCGTGGTGCGCTCGGCAAGGTCGTGCGAGGTGGTGGTGCGCGTGAACGCCGCCGATTCCTCGGTGAACAGATCCGGTGCCAGGCGCGTGACGGCGGCAACCAGATTGATGCCCGCAACCCGGTCGCCGCCGTACCTGCGGAGATAGGCCCCGGCCACATAACCGCCGAGCGACCAGCCCACGAGGACCGGCCGGCGCAGCGCCGCGGCGTCGAGCACGGCGGCGATGTCGTCCGCCCAGCGGTCCGGGTCCGCGTAGGCGTCGGGGCCGGAGGGCTTGTCGGAATCCCCGTGGCCGCGCAGGTCGAAGGCGACGAGGCGGAAGCCTGCCAGCGCCGGATCGGCGAACTGCTTCTCCCAGCTCATGCGGCTCTGCCGCAGGCCGTGAATGAAAAGGATCTCCGGCGCGCCGGCGGGGCCCTGAGCCTCGCCCGTCAGCAGGGTTCCGTCCGCCGAGCGGGCGCGGAACGGCTCGCGCGCGGGCCGGGGCGTGCCGTGGCCGGCCGGGGCGGGGGAGGCGGACGGCGCGCGAGCCATCGCGGGGGTGCCCGCTGCGGCAAGGGCGGCGCAGCCGGCAACACCGGTGAGGAAGGTGCGTCTCGTCTGGTCCATGGTTCGCATCCGGTTGTTTAGTGATCACTAATAATCCCGCCTTGACTTGGCCTGTCAAGGTTGTTTAGTGATCGGTATGGAACACGAGCGGAAATCCCGTGGCGGCCGGCCCTGGAGCTTCGACCGCCGGCAGGCGGTCGAGACGGCGATGCGGCTGTTCTGGCGGCATGGGTACGAGGGGGTGTCGATCGGCGACCTCACCAGGGCGATCGGCATCGCGCCGCCGAGCCTCTATGCGGCCTTTGGCAGCAAGGCCGGGCTCTATGCCGAGGTGCTCGACCACTACGAGAAGCACTTCGGCGCGATCGACGTGGCGGCCATCCAGTCGGCGGCATCGCTGGCCGAGGGAGTGCGGGTGCTGCTGGAGGGGGCGATGCGGGCCGTGACGCATCCCGGGCGGGAGCGCGGATGCATGATCTCCAGCGGCCTCGTGGCCTGCCATCCCGATCACACGGCGCTGGCCCGCGACGCGGCCTTGCGGCGCAATGCCATGCGCGAGCGGATTGCCGAGGCGCTGCGCCCCCATGCCGGGCCGCGCGTTCTCGACAGGCTTGCGCGGCATCTGGCGGCCGTCCTTCAGGGAATGTCCATTCAGGCGCGGGACGGGGCGACGCCGGCGGAGCTGCAGGAGATCATCGAGGATGTGGTCGCGGGCGTTGCCGCCCGCTTTCCGGCGGGGCGGGGAGGGTCCGGCGGCTCCTGACGGCTGGTGTCCGTCCGCCGCCTCCGCTGCGTCCCCGCCCGGCCAGCGTGTCTCAGAACACCGGTTCCGAGCCCGGCTTCAGCGGCAGGTGGATGCCGCATTCCGTCTTGTCCCAGCCGCGCCAGCGGCCCGCGCGCGGGTCCTCGCCGGGGCGCACCGGGGTGGTGCAGGGCATGCAGCCGATGGAGAGGTAGCCGTCCTTCTCCAGCGGATGGCGCGGCAGGTTGTACTGGTCCATGTAGGCCAGCAGATCCTCGCGGGTCCAGCGGGCGAGCGGGTTGATCTTGAGGCGGCCGTCGGCGATCTCGAACAGCGGGATGTTGGCGCGCGTGCTGGCCTGGAACGCCTTGCGGCCGGAAATCCATGCCTCCACGCCCACCAGCGCCCGCGCCAGCGGCTCCACCTTGCGCACGGCGCAGCAGGCGTCCGGGTCGTGCGACCACAGCAGGAACTTGGGGTCCGCCTCCTTCAGCTTCTCGGGCAGCGGCTCGTAGGTCCGCACGTCGGTCAGGCCCAGCAGCTGCACCAGCTGGTCGCGGTAGCGCAGGGTCTCGGGGAACAGGCGCAGCGTGTCGATGAAGATCACCGGCACGGTCGGGTCCGCCCCGGCCACCAGATGCAGCAGCACGGACGACTCCGTGCCGAAGGACGACACCATCGACACCTGACCCGGCAGCACCTCGGTCAGCACCTCGCGCAGCATCTGCGCGGCGGGCACCCGGTCGAAGCGCTGGTTCAGCGCGTCGGCGAAGGCTTGCGTGAAGCGCGGCGCGGCCACGCTGTCCAGGCTGTCGGTGCCGGTGTCGGCATCGTTCAGCGCGGTGAAGTCGGTCATTTCCACCTCATCCATTCCTGAGGGACCAGATCGGCCGGCGTCCGTCGCTGGCCTGCTGATAGACATAGGGGTACCGCTCCAGCGCCCGGCGCGCGGTCTCCTCCCGGACGCTCGGGTGCAGCACCAGACAGTCGATGCCGCAGCGGACCATGAAGAACAGCTGGTCGGCGAGCACGTCGCCCACCGCCTTGATCTCGCCCGTGTATTTCAACTGCTGGCGCAGGATGGACGCGGAGGAATAGTTGCGCCCGTCGCGGAACTTGGGGAACTCCAGCTCGACGAGGCGGATGCGGGAGAGGTAGGGCGCGAGTTTGCGCACGTCCTCGCCCGCCTGGATGCGCACGCCGAGGTGGGCGACGCGCGGGTCCGCCGCCGCCTCGGGCAGGCGGCTGAGGCTGACGACCACGTTGCCGCCCTCGGGCAGCGGGGCGTCGTCCGCCACCAGGGACCAGGTGAGCGCCTCGTCGTCCCGCAGGCGGATTTCCAGCTGGCCCTCGACCTCCAGAACGCCGGCGGTCGTCTCGTGCTGGACCTGCCGCTTGATCTCAATTCTGGCCATAGACCGCCTCCTTGAAGGGCTGGATGCCGACCCGGCGGCAGGTGTCGAGGAACCGCTCGCCCGGCGCGCGGATCGCCAGGTAGGTGTCGACGATGGTCTCGACGGCGTTGATGACGCCCTCGTAGTCGAAGCCCGGGCCGATGATCTTGCCGAGCGAGGCGTCTTGCGCGCCCGAGCCGCCCAGCGTGATCTGGAAATTCTCCTCGCCGCGCTTGTCGACGCCGAGAATGCCGATGTGCCCCGCATGGTGGTGGCCGCAGGCGTTGATGCAGCCGGAGATCTTGATCTTCAGCTCGCCGATGTCCCGCTGGCGCGCGATGTCGGCGAAGCGCCGTTGCAGGTCCATCGCCACCGGGATGGAGCGGGTGTTGGCCAGCGAGCAGTAGTCGAGGCCGGGGCAGGCGATGATGTCGGTGATGAGCCCGTGGTTGGGCGTCGCCAGACCCAGCGCCTTCAGCCGGGTGTAGACCGTGTGGAGATCGGCCTTCTTCACGTGCGGCAGCACCAGGTTCTGCTCATGGGTCACGCGCACGTCGCCGAAGGAGAAGTGCTCGGCGATGTCGGCGACCGCGTCCATCTGGTCGGCGGACATGTCGCCCGGCGTCTCGCCCGTCGCCTTCAGGCTGATGGTGGCGATGGCATAGCCCGGGGCCTTGTGCGGGTGCACGTTCGTCTCCACCCACGCGGCGAAGTCGGGGTCGGACGCGCGCGCCGCCTCGAAGCCCGCATCCTGCCAGGGAAGGGCCTCGAACGGCGGCGGCGCGAAGTGGCGGGCGATGCGCTCCACCTCGCGCAGGTCGAGCGGCTGCCAGACCTTGAGCACCTCCTGCCACTCGGCCTCCACTTCGGCGCGGAAGGTCTCGATGCCGATCTCGTGGACGAGGATCTTGATGCGGGCCTTGAAGGCGTTGTCGCGGCGGCCGTAGCGGTTGTAGACGCGCAGCAGCGCTTCCAGATAGGTCAGCAGGTGCTCCTGCGGCAGGAACTCGCGCACCGTCTTGCCCAGAATCGGCGTGCGGCCCATGCCGCCGCCCGCCAGCACGCGAAAGCCGGTCTCGCCCGCTTCGTTGCGGACGATGTAGAGCCCCACGTCGTGCCACTGCACGGCGGCGCGGTCCTGCGCCGAGGCGCTGATGGCGATCTTGAACTTGCGCGGCAGGAACGAATACTCGGGGTGGAAGGTGGACCACTGGCGCAGCACCTCGCCCCAGATGCGCGGGTCGCACACCTCGTCGGCGCTGGCGCCGGCGAACTGGTCCGTCGTGATGTTGCGGATGCAGTTGCCCGAGGTCTGGATGCTGTGCAGCCCCACCTGCGCCAGCGCGCGCAGGGCGTCCGGCGCCTGCTCCAGCTTCAGCCAGTGGAACTGGATGTTGGTGCGGGTGGTGAAGTGACCGTAGCCCTTGTCGTAGGCGCGGGCCACGTGGGCCAGGCCGCGCAGCTTCTGCGCATCCAGCGTGCCGTAGGGAATGGCCACGCGCAGCATGTAGGCGTGCATCTGGAGGTAGATGCCGTTCATCAGCCGGAGCGGCTTGAACTGCTCCTCCGTCAGCTCGCCGGAGAGGCGGCGGGCGACCTGATCGCTGAACTCCTCGATGCGGGCGTCCAGCATCGCCTGGTCGAAATTGTCATACTGGTACATGGCTCAGAACTCCGCCTGCTTGCCGAGGTCGGGGCGCACCGAAGGGCCGGTGGCGCGCACCACCTCGCGGTAGCGCACCGGCCAGGGCTTGCCGTCCCTCAGCTCCACATCGATGGGGTAGTGGTCCATCACGATCTGCGCGGCGGTGTCGCGCGCGCCCGCCGCCTCCGCTTCCGTCGCGTCCTCGAACACGAGGGCCTCGCGCACGTCGCGGGTCCAGCGCGGGCGGCCAGCCTCGTTGCCGGCCCAGTACACCACGTCGCCGGTGGAAACATGATAGGCGGTCAGCACTTGCGGCATACAACTCACTCCGCGGGAATCAGCAGGTCGAGATTTTCGGGAACAAAGGGGGCGAGGGCCTCGGGCCGCTCCACCGCCAGCGCCGCCACTTCCCCCACCACCAGCAGGGCAGGGCTGCGCACCCCGTGCCGGGCGAGGGTGCCGGGCAGGTCCGCAAGGGTGGTGCGGAAGGTGCGGGCGTCCAGCCGGGTGCCGCCTTCCAGCACGGCGGCGGGGGTGTCCGGCGCGAGGCCGTCCTCCATCAGCTTGGCGGCGATCGCGGGCGCGGCGGCCAGCCCCATGTAGATCACCAGCGTGCGCCCCGGGGCGGCAAGGCCCCGCCAGTCCTGGTCGGAGAGGCCCTTGCACTGGCCCGCCACGAAGGTGACGGCGCTGGCGTGGTTGCGATGGGTCAGCGGCAGCAGGCTCTCGGCCGCGCAGCCGAGCGCGGCGGTGATGCCGGGGATCACCTCCACGTCGATGCCGGCCTCGCGGCAGGCTTCCACCTCCTCGCCGCCCCGGCCGAACACGAACGGGTCGCCGCCCTTCAGCCGCGCCACCCGGTAGCCGGCGCGGGCCTTGGCGACGAGCAGCGCGTTGATGTCCTCCTGCCGCATGGTGTGGCGGGAGCGGGCCTTGGCGACGCAGATGCGCTCGGCCAGCGGATTGGCGAGTTCGAGAATGCGGGGGGCGATCAGGCCGTCGTAGACCACCACCTCGGCATCGCGCAGCGCCTTCACCGCCTTCACGGTCAGCAGGTCCGGGTCGCCCGGGCCGCCGCCCACAAGAACGACACGGCCCTGCGCCGGCGCCTCTCTGCGCGGCGGGGATTTCGATACGCCGAAGTGACGGTTAGCCGCAGGGCCCAGCCACCGCTCCATGGTTCTCTCCTGAATTCGTGGGGCGTAAACTGGCTTCAAGCGGGTCTGATCGCAAACGAGGTTTTCTTGGCCCTGCCGTAGTCCAACTTGGGATGCGAAAGGGCGAAAATCGTTGGCCTGCCACGGGGGCTGGTGCGTTACCTTGAGGAGCGCAGCGTGACCTGCCCCGGCCGCCGGACGGGCCGCGCCAACAGGCCAGACAGACAGGGCCAGACAGACAGGGAGTCAGCCGTGCCGAAGGATATTCTCATTCTGCTGGGCGAAAACGGAGCGGAGTCGCCTGCCCTCGAATTTGCCGTCGAACTGGCCCGGGCCAGCAGCGCCCACCTCACCGCCGTGGTGTGCGCGGGCGTGCCGCTGTATCAGGAATATCTGCTCGGCACGGTCATCTACGAGGCCTACCAGACCGAGGTGGGCCGCCAGACCGAGGCGGCGGAGGCGGTCTGCGCCCGGGTGCGCAGGCGGCTGGAGACGGCGGGCATCGCCTTCGAGGTACGCACCATCATCGTCGACATGGACATCCTGCCCATGGATGCGGTGGTGCACGCCCGCTACGCCGATCTGGTGCTGATCGGCCACCGCAGCGCCTTCGGCGACGGGCGCCTGTGGGACCGCATCGTGCAGAACGTGGTGTTCCAGTCGGGGCGGCCGATCCTCATCGTGCCGGAGCACGCGCACCTGCCGCTGGAGAAGGTGGCGGTCGGCTGGAACGCCAGCCGCGAGGCGGTGCGGGCGGTGCACGACGCCATGGACCTGATCACCGCCGCCGCCCAGGTGGACATCGTGACCGTGGACGCCGTGCCCAGCGACGACGGCCACGGCGAGGAGCCGGGCGCGGGGCTGGCGGCGCACCTCTCCCGCCATGTGCGCAACGTCAGCGTCCACCGGCTGGACAGCCAAGGCCGCTCCATCGGCGAGGTGCTGCAAGGCTTCGCGCGCGACCGGGGCGCGCACCTTCTGGTGATGGGCGCCTACGGCCACTCGCGCATGTGGGAAATGCTGCTGGGCGGCGCCACCCGCGACGTCCTCGCCAACGCCACCATCCCCATCCTCCTCTCCCACTGAGGGGGGAAGATTTTTTTCGCAGAGGGTCTCGGACCCTCTGCACTCCCGATTTTTTTAACAGGCTGTGCGCGCCTGTCGGCCTTTTCAGAATCAAGGCGAGGCATCGGGCCGTGTTTCCGTGCGTCACGGCCTGAGCCCTTCCGCCTGGAAAACGAGACCCCTCACGCCAGGCGCATTTCGGTGAGGAGGGCGCGGCGGGCGGCGCGGACCTCGTCCCACAGGGCGGGGTTGCCAATGTCGCTGGCGGTGATGCGCTCGGGCCAGTGCCGCTCCACCACGCGGCACAGCCGCTCCCACAGCGCCTCGTCCAGCAGGAAGCGGCGGTCGATGGCGGCGAAGGCCGCCGCGTCCGCCTGCACCCGCAGACGCAGGCAGGCGGGGCCGCCGCCATTGCGCATGCTCTCGCGCACGTCGATGACAATGGCCTCGCGGATCGGGTTGTCGGCGGCCAGCAGCTTCTCCACGTAGCTCCACACGCGCTGGTTCTCCCGGCACTCCTGCGGCATCACCAGCGCCATGCTGCCCGGCTCGCGGCCCTCGGGCGGCAGGCTGATCAGCTGGGAGTTGAACAGGTAGGTGCGGATGGCATCCTCCAGCCCCACCTCGTTCGCCGGCACCTCGATGATGACCACGCCCGGCAGCGCCTCCTCCAGCGCGGCGTAGAACGCGCCCTTGTCCTCGAAGGCGTGCTCGTGGGCGAACAGCACATGCTCGTTGGCCACGGCCACCACGTCGTTGTGGAAGGCCCCCGCCTGGATCGCCGCGTCGGACTGGGCGACGAACAGGGTGCGCTTCGGGTCCAGCCCGTGCAGCCGTGCCACCGCCTCGCTCGCCCGCCGGCGCTGGCGCGCGGGGAAGCGGCCGCCCCGGTCCTCGCCATAGACGAACACCTCGACGCCCGGCGCGCCGTGGGCGGGCGCCAGGCGCATGTGGTTGGCCGCGCCCTCGTCCCCGAAATGGACGCCGAAACGCAGCGGCGGGTGCACGCAGAAGTGGGCCTCGTCGGAAAAGGCCAGGCGCAGCCACTGCTCCGTCTCCGGCGCTTCCAGCGAGCGGTGGGCCATGGAGGCCAGGTTGGCGACGGTCAGATGGATGCGCCCGTCCGCCGTGTCCGGCTTGGGCGAGACGGTGGCGGCGTTGGCGGTCCACATGGCGGAGGCCGCGAAGGCGTTGCGGAACAGGGCCGGGTCCGCCGCCCAGGCGGCGGCGCACACGGCGGAGTCCGAACCGTCGAAGCCGAGCGCGCGCAGCACCGGCACGTGCGGGCGCTCCTGCGGCGGCAGAACCCCCTGGGGAATCCCCAGATCCATCAGCCGCTTCATCTTGGCCAGCCCCTGGAGCGCGGCCTGCCGGGGCGCGGAGACCTCGCCCGCATTGGCGGCGGAGGCCACGTTGCCGAGGCTGAGACCGGCGTAATTGTGGGTGGGGCCGATGAGGCCGTCGAAGTTGATCTCGACCGTGGTCATGGTGCGCTCGCGTGTTGGTGGTCAGTTTCCCGGGTTTCCAAGGCAGGAGGGTTGCAGACCCTCCTGGCAACTTCCCTTTCGATTCGAAGGGCCGCGTCCGTCCTCAAGGGCTCTCCGGAAACACGGCCGGAAAAACGAACGGGGTGCAGGGGGCCGCGCCCCCTGCAGGAAGAGAAAACCGCATCCTAGGTGGACCTCAGCCCGGTGCGGATGGGAGCGCCCGGCGTGTCCTGCTCCAGGCTGGCGACGGGGAAGGCGCAGTAGTCGGCCGCGTACCAGGCGCTCGGCCGGTGGTTGCCGGAGAGGCCCACCCCGCCGAAGGGCGAGGCGGAGGCGGCCCCGGTGGTCGGCCGGTTCCACGCCAGCACCCCGGCGCGGGTCTCGGCCCAGAAGCGGGTGTAGAGGGCCTCGTCGTCGCTGATCAGCCCGGCCGCCAGGCCGTAGCGGGTGGCGTTGGCCTCGTCGAGCGCGGCGCTGAAGTCGGTGACGCGGATCACCTGAAGCAGCGGGCCGAAGTGCTCCTCGTCCGCCCGGGTGGAGACGTGGGTGATGTCGATGATGCCGGGGGTGAGGAACGGCCGCGCCTCGACCGGGCGGGTCATCAGCTTCACCGGCTTGCCGCCGGCGGCCAGCAGGCCGTCCTGCGCCGCCAGCAGGCGGCGGGCGGCGTTGCGGTTGATGACCGGGCCCATGAACGGCTGGGGCTCGTCGAACGGCGCGCCGACGATCAGCCGCTCGGTGACCGCCACCAGCGCGTCCAGCACCCGGTTGCCCTCTTCGCCCGCGGGCAGGATCAGGCGGCGGGCGCAGGTGCAGCGCTGGCCCGCCGACAGGAAGGCGGACTGGGCGATGACATGGGCCGCCGCCTCCGCGTCGCCCGTTCCCCACACGACGAGCGGGTTGTTGCCGCCCATCTCCAGCGCCAGGATCTTGTGCGGCGTCTCGGCGAACTGGCGGTGCAGCGCCAGCCCCGTCGGCATGGAGCCGGTGAACAGCAGGCCGTCGATGTCCGGGTGCCCGGCGAGCGCCCGGCCGGTGGCCGCCGCGCCGACGACCACGTTCAGCACGTCCTCCGGCAGGCCGGCCTCCTGCCACACCTCGGCCATGGCGAGGCCGCAGGCGGGAGTCTCCTCGCTCGGCTTGAACACCACGGTGTTGCCCGCCAGCAGGGCGGGGACGATGTGCCCGTTGGCCAGATGCATGGGGAAGTTGTACGGCCCCAGCACCGCCAGCACGCCGTGGGGCTTGTGGGCGACGCGCTGGCGCATCCCGCCCGTCTCCTGCACCCGGGTGCCGGTGCGCTCGTGATAGGCGCGGATGGAGATGTCCACCTTGGCCGCCACGCTGTCGATCTCCGTCAGCGCCTCCCAGAACGGCTTGCCGGTTTCCTGCGCGATCAGGCGGGCCAGCTCCTCCTTCCGCTCGCGCATGCGCTCGGCGTAGGTGGTGGCGATGGCGGCCCGCTCCTCGAACGGGCGGCGGGCCCAGTCGGGAAAGGCGCTGCGGGCCGCCGCGATGGCGGCGGAGACCTGCGCGCCGGTCGCGGCCGTGCCGCGCCACACCGCCTCGCCGGTGGCGGGGTTGGTGGAGACGAGGATCTCGCCGGCGTCAAGGCCCGCCTGGTCGGCCCGGGGGGCGGGCGCGCCGGTCTTGTCAAAAGGTGACATGCAGGATCTCCATGCCTGGGGTGAGGTCGAGGGCGGCGGCAAGGGCGTTGTCCACCATCACGGCGTTGTGGGGCAGAAGTTCCAGCCGCCCGCGCGCGGCGCGGAAGTCCGGCCCCCGGCCGACGGCGACGAGGCAGTCGAGGCAGGTCTCCCCGTCCAGCGGCCGCACGTCCGCCACCTCCGAGCGGTGGTGGTCCTTCACCGCCTTGAGGTCATCGACGTAGGCGACGACGGTCGGCCCGCCGTCGAAGATGTCCACGTAGCCCTCGTAGCGGAAGCCTTCCTCCGCCAGCAGGGCGAAGGCCCGCTCCCCGTCCCGGTGCGGGCGGCCGATGGCGGCCTGCGCGGCGGGCGGCAGCAGGCGGGCGTAGATGGGATACTTGGGCATGAGGTCGGCGATGAACTGGTTGCCGTGCAGGCTGTTGAACCGGTCCGCGTCCTCGAACTCCATGTCGAAGAAGTGGCGGCCCAGCCCCTCCCAGAACGGCCAGCTGCCGTCCTCCGCCTGGTAGCCGCGCAGGTCGGCGATGATCCTGGCGGCGAAGCGGTCGCGGTGGGCGGCGATGAACAGGTAGCGGCTGCGGGCGATCAGCCGCCCGGCTCCGGCGGCGCGCCGCTCCGGCTCCAGGAACAGCCCGCCCACCTCCGAGCAGCCGTCGAAGTCGTTGACCAGATGCAGCACGTCGGAGGTGAGGGACTTGCCCAGCTCCTTGCAGGTCTGGGACAGGCGGTTGATGCGGTAGCTGTAGAACGGCCACTCCACCCCCAGCCGGGTGAACAGGCTGGCGGTGCCGAACACCGAGCCGCTGGCGGCGTCCTCCAGCACCAGCATGAACAGCTCGCCGGCCGGCGCCTCCCCGGCGTCCCGGCGCGACAGGCCCGAGACGCTGGCGTTGACCCGGCGGGCGAGGTCCTCCCGGTTGGGCGGCAGGTTGGTGAAGCCGCCGCCGGTCTTGAGCGAGAGCTGGTAGAGGGCGTCCACATCCTCCAGGCGGGCCATGCGCACGCGCAGGGCGGTGTCCCCGGCGTCCCCGTTATGCACCTGCCCGGTGCCGGGCGCGGTCCGTCTTTCGCGCGGCGTGACGGTCATGGGCGCCCTCCCGCCCGCTCGCCCCGGGGCGGCACCGGCAGCGCGCCGGAGGCCAGCCGCATCAGCAGCAGCGCGGACAGCCGGGCGCGCTCGACCAGGCTTTCGGTGACGAGATACTCGTCGGCCGAGTGGATCGCACCGCCGCGCACGCCGAGCGTGTCCACCACCGCCAGTCCCTCGGCAGCGAGGTTGTTGCCGTCGCAGCAGCCGCCGGTTGCCGCCCACTGGATCGGCAGGCCCAGATCCTCGCCGCACAGGCGCACGGCCGCGAACAGGGCGGCCTGCCGCTCGTCCATCGGCTTGGGCGGGCGGTTGAAGCGGCCGTGGAGCGTCAGCGTCACCTCCCGGGCGGCGGCGACGTCGGCCAGAATGCGCTCCGCCTCCGCTTGCGCCCAGTGCATGTCCGCGTGGGTGGCGACGCGGATCTCGAACCGGCCGACGGCTCCCGAGGGCACCACATTGGTGGGCGCGCCGCCCTCCATGCGGGCGACGTTCACGGTCAGCCCCTCGCGCGTGCCGGTGAGGCCGGCCAGCCGCACGAAGGCGTCCGCCACGGCGAGCACGGCGTTGCGCCCCTCCCCGGGGTTGCGCCCGGCGTGGGCGGAGCGTCCCTCCGCCACGATGCTGAAGGTGCCGATGCCCTTGCGCGCGCCCGCCAGCCGCCCGTCCTCCATGGCGGGCTCGTAGACAAGGCCGAGGTCCGCCGAGCGCGCCGCCTCCGCCAGCACGGGGGCGGAGCCGAGGGAGGAGATTTCCTCGTCCGCGTTGATGACGATCTCGTAGCCCAGCCGGTCGGCCCACGGGCTGCGCTCGAAGGCGAGGAGGGCATGGAGCATGACAAGGAGGCCGCCCTTCATGTCGGCGACCCCCGGCCCGTTGAGGATGCCGGGGCGCAGCGCGCGCGGCGTCTGGAACGGGTGGTCGGGCGCGAACACCGTGTCCATGTGCCCGGCGAGCAGAACCCGCACCGGCGCGTCCGGCCGTTTGGTGAGGCGCAGGATGCGGCCATGCTCCAGCGGCGCTAGCTGGCCGTCGGCGGTGACCGCGTGGGCCGGAGCGGGGTCCACCAGCCGCAGGTCGCCCCCCAGCGGCGCGAAGGCGCGCGTCAGCTCCTCCGCCATGCGGGCAAGGCCGGGCAGGTTGCGGCTGCCGGAGTTGAGGGCGCTCCACTGGCGCACGGTGTCGAGCATGGCGTCGCCCTGGCGGTCGATCCAGTCCAGCGCGGCCTGCTCCCGGGCGTCGAGGCGCGCGGTCGTGCCGGAGACCGGGGAGCCAGTGATCGTCGAGCCAGTGATCGTCGAGTCCGGGATCGTCGAGTCCGGGATCGTCGGTTCGGTGATCGTCGAGTCCGGGATCGGGCGTGTCATGGTCATAGTCCTTTCGGCTTGGATAATGTCACGCCTGCTGCCGCAAGGGTTACGAAAGGCTGCGCTTCTCGCCGCAGAAAATTCGGTGTATGAGTAATAATATGACCCGATCTTCCCACCATGGCCCGGCCCACCACGGCCTGGCGCTGGATGCCCTCGACCGCCGGATTCTCCAGACCCTCCAGCAGAACGCCCGGATCACCAACCAGGCGCTGGCGGAAGCGGTGAATCTGTCGCCCAGCGCCTGCCTCGCCCGGGTGCGGCGGCTGGAGGCGGCAGGGCTGATCCTCGGTGCCCATGCCGCCATCGACATCGAGCGGGTTGCGCCGACCGTCGTGGTGTTTGCGGAGGTGACCCTCTCCAGCCACCACCCGCAGGATTTCGCCCGCTTCGAGCAGGCGATGGAGTCGCTGCCGGCGGTGGTGGAGGCCGCGCAGGTCTCGGGCCATTTCGACTATCTGCTGAAGGTGGCGGTGCCGGACATCAACGCCTGGCGCCGGCTGGCGGATGCGCTGCTGGCGGGCGACTACGGCGTCGCCAAGATCACCTCTCTCATCCGCATGGCCGAGGTGAAGCGGTTCACCGGCTATCCGATCGAGGGCGGCACGCCGGGCAAGAGGGAATGAAAGGGGGAAACACGAAAGGGGGATTGCCAAGGGGGGTAAGCCCCCCTTGGCGTTAAAAGCAAAGCCCCGGCCCCGAAGGCGAAGCCCCGGCCTTAGGCGTCGATCTCGAACTTCACGCCCTGCGCCAGCGGCAGGTCGCGGCCGTAGTTGATGGTCTGGGTCTGGCGGCGCATGTAGGCCTTCCAGGCGTCCGAGCCGGATTCGCGGCCGCCGCCGGTCTCCTTCTCGCCGCCGAACGCGCCGCCGATCTCGGCCCCGCTCGTGCCCATGTTGACGTTGGCGATGCCGCAGTCGCTGCCCTGCGCCGAGAGGAAGTATTCCGCCTCGCGCATGTCCGTCGTCAGGATGGAGGAGGAGAGGCCCTGCGGCACGTCGCGCTGGAGGCGGATCGCCTCCTCGAAGTCGGTGTAGCGCAGCACGTAGAGGATGGGCGCGAACGTCTCCTCCCGCACGATTGCGGTCTGGGCGGGCATCTCCACCAGCGCCGGGGCGACATAGACGCCGCCCGCAACCCGATCGAGGCGCTCGCCGCCGGTTACCACGCCGCCCTCGGCCTTCGCCTGGTCGAGCGCGCGCTTCATCGCCTCCCTCGCCGCCTCGTCGATGAGCGGGCCGATGAGGTTCTTCGCGTCGAGCGGATCGCCGATGGGGAGCGAGGCAAACGCCGTCTTCAGGCGCGGCACCAGCGCGTCGTAGACGCTCTCATGCACGATGAGGCGGCGCAGGGTGGTGCAGCGCTGGCCGGCGGTGCCCGCCGCGCCGAAGGCCACGGCCCGCACCGCCAGCTCCAGATCCGCCGACGGGCAGACAATGGTGGCGGCGTTGCCGCCCAGCTCCAGCAGCGTGCGGCCGAGGCGGGCGGCGACAGTCTGCGCCACGGCCCGGCCCATGCGGGTGCTGCCGGTGGCGGAGATGAGCGGCACGCGCGGATCGGAGGTGAGCGCCTCGCCCACGTCCGCCCGGCCGATGAGGAGCTGGGAGAGGCCCTTCGGGGCGTGCTCGAAATCGCTCGCCACGGTCTCCATGAGGTGCTGCACGGCCAGCGCGGTCAGCGGGGTTTTCTCCGAGGGCTTCCACAGGATGGAATCGCCGCACACCAGCGCCAGCGCCGCGTTCCACGACCACACGGCGACGGGGAAGTTGAACGCCGAGATGATGCCCACCGGCCCCAGCGGGTGCCACATCTCCCGCAGGTGGTGGTTGGCGCGCTCCGAGGCGATGGTGAGGCCGTAAAGCTGGCGGGAGAGGCCGACGGCGAAGTCGCAGATGTCGATCATCTCCTGCACCTCGCCCAGCCCTTCGGAGAGGGGCTTGCCGCTCTCGGCGGTGACGAGGCGGCCGAGCGCCTCCTTGTGGCGGCGCAGGGCGTCACCCAGGCGGCGCACCAGCTCGCCGCGCACCGGGCCCGGCACCCGCGACCAGGCGCGGAAGGCCTCGACGCTCTGGCCGATCTTCCCGGCAACGGCGGCGGGCGTGTCCATCTTCAGGCGGCCGGTCTCGCTGCCGTCGATGGGCGAGCGGGCGACGAGATCGCCCTCGGCATAGAGGCTGCGCGGCACGCCCATCGCATCGAGGTAACCGGTCACGTCCACCATGGTTGTCTGCTCCTTCCGGGATCTGGCTGGGATCTGACAGGGATCTGTTGCTGCCTAGGGAAGCAAAGATCGCGGGAAAATTCAAAGGTCGGTGAGGATCTTGTTGGGCGCGATGTGGCGCGGGCTCACCATCAGCTCGACGAGCGCCGGGCGGTTGCTGGCCCGGGCGGCCTCGAAGGCGGCTGGGAAGTCCTCGGTGCGCTCCACCCGCGTCGCGTGGCAGCCGAAGCTGGCCCCCAGCGCGACGAAATCCGGGTTGGCGATGACCGTGCCCGAGACCCGGCCGGGATACTCCCGCGCCTGATGCATGCGGATGGTGCCGTAAACGCCGTTGTTGGCGATGATGACGATGATGTTGGCGCCATACTGGGCGGCGGTGGCCAGCTCCTGCCCGGACATGAGGAAGTCGCCGTCGCCCGCGATGCAGACGACGGTGCGCTCCGGGTGCACGATGCGGGCGGCAACGGCCGCCGGCACGCCGTAGCCCATGGCCCCGCTGGTGGGCGCAAGCTGGGTGCGGTATCGCCGGTGCTGGTAGAACCGGTGCAGCCAGGCGGCGAAGTTGCCCGCGCCGTTGGTGAGAATGGCGTCGGGCGGCAGAACCCGGTCGAGGTGCGCCATCACCTCGGCGAGGTTCACGCCCTCCTCGACCGCCACCGGCTTCACCCACTCCAGATAGTCCGCGTGGGCGCGCATGGTCTCCTCCGCCCAGAGGGCGCTGACAACACGCACGGCCGCCAGCGCATGGGCAGCCTCATTGAGGCTGGCGGCGATGCCGAGGGTCGGCTGGTAGACCTTGCCCAGCTCGTTCGGGTCCGCGTGGATGTGGATCAGCCGCTGCCGCGGCACCGGCGGCTCGATGAGGGTATAGCCGCTGGTGGTCATCTCGGAGAGGCGCGAGCCGACCACCAGCAGGAGGTCCGCCTGCCGCACCCGCTCGGCGAGCTTCGGGTTGGGGCCGATGCCCAGGTCCCCCGCGTAGTTGGGGTGCGTGTTGTCGAACAGGGACTTGCGCCGGAAGGTGGTGGCAACCGGCAGCCGGTTCGCCTCCACGAAAATCTTGAGGCTGGCGAGGCCTTCCTCGCTCCAGCCGCTGCCGCCCAGCAGCACCAGCGGGCGGCGGCTCTCCGCCAGCAGCACCCGCAGCCGCTCGATGGAGGCAGGGGCGGGCGCGGCGACGGCAGGCTCCACCCGGCCGATGGCGGTGCCGGCGCTCGGCTCGGTCAGCATGTCCTCGGGCAGGGCGAGCACCACCGGGCCGGGGCGGCCGTTCATGGCGACCGCATAGGCGCGGTCCACATACTCGGCCATGCGGTCGGGATCGTCCACCTCCGCCACCCACTTGGCGAGCGGGGTGAACATCTGCCGGTAGTCCACCTCCTGAAAGGCTTCCCGGTCCCGGTCGCGCCGGGCCACCTGGCCGATGAACAGGATCATCGGCATGGAGTCCTGCCGGGCGGTGTGCACGCCGATGGCGGCCTGGGTCGCGCCCGGGCCCCGGGTGACGAAGCAGATGCCGGGCCGCCCCGTCAGGGTGCCATAGGCGCCGGCCATGTTGGCCGCGCCCGCCTCGTGACGGCAGGTGATGAGACGGATGCGGTCCTGAACGTCGTGGAGCGCGTCCAGCACGGCAAGGTAGCTCTCGCCGGGCACGCAGAAGGCATGGGTTGCGCCCTGGGCGATGAGGCAGTCGACCAGTCGTTGCGCAGCGGTGCGGACAGTTTCGGCCATAGGGCGGTGGTGCGATGCCGCTATGCCGGAGTCAATCGGCAGACTGGCGCGCCGCCGGGCCGCCGCCGGGCATTCCGCCAGACCGCGCAGCGAAACGTTGTTTCAAGACATAAATAAGGGGGTCTGTGACCCCCTTGTGATCCCCCTTTCGTTTCAAAGGGCCGCGTCCTTGAGGAAGGGTGCGGCCCTCTGGAAGAAGGGAGGTGCAGGAGGGGCGCCTGCCGTTTGTGCGCCTCCGCGCCGCGCCTGCGCGCACGGGGCCCCTCCTGCATTCAAATGTTGAATATACAGTGCGGGCTTACGCGGCGGAGAGCTTGCCGCCGGCGCGCTCGACGCCCGCCTCGATCGCCTTGCGGGCGGCCTCGGGGCCTTCCCACTTCACGACCTTCACCCACTTGCCCTTTTCCAGATCCTTGTAGTGCTGGAAGAAGTGGGCGATGCGCTCCAGCAGGATCGGCGGCAGCTCGTCGTGCGACTGCACGTTGGCGTAGACCGGGTTCAGCTTGGCGACGGGCACGGCGAGGATCTTCTCGTCGTTGCCGGCCTCGTCTTCCATGTGAAGGATGCCGATGGGACGGGCCGGGATGACGCAACCCGGAACCACAGGGGTATCGGTCAGCACCAGCACGTCGACGGGGTCGCCGTCTTCCGACAGGGTGTGGGGCACAAAGCCGTAGTTGGCCGGGTACACCATGGCGGTGTTGACGAAGCGGTCGACGAACAGCGCGCCCGACTTCTTGTCGATCTCGTACTTAACAGGCGCGCCGCCTGCCGGGATTTCGATCACGACGTTGATTTCTTCGGGAGGGTTCTTGCCGACCGGGATGTAACGAATATCCATGCGGAACGTCCTTCAACGGGAAAACGACACGCGCGCGGGGATAGCGCTTCGCACCCGCAGCATGCAATGCGTTTTTGGTTAGCTGAACGTGCGGCCGTAGGCTTCGCCCATGCGGCGGATGCGGGCGATCTTGTCGTTGAAGGGGCCCCAGTCATCCCGTTCGTCGATGGCGGACCAGATCTCCTCCACCTCGTCGATGAGCAGGGTGCAGGGTGCATCATCCGCAAAATACGGGTGATTCAGGTTTTCCCGCGCCGCCGCGTCGGGCTGGAAGCGGGGCAGCAGCGCGCGCAGGGGTGCGGCCTTCTCGCCCGCGTAGGTGTTGGCCGCCGGGGATTTCTCCCGCCGCGCCTCGGACAAAATGCCGCCGTACCAGTCGAAGTAGAAACGCTCCAGCCCCATGCCGGTGTCGATGAGGAATCGCTCCATCGCCTGCAACAGCGCCAGGTTGGCCTGCTCGTCCCCGGCCGGTTGCAGCCCCAGCCGGGCGAAGATGGCCGCCACCAGCGCGTTCTCGAAATGCTCGGGGAAGGTCTCCAGCACCGGCACCATGGCCTCCTTCGGCACGATGGTGAGCAGCGCCTTGGCGAGCTGGTAGACGTTCCAGTGCAGCGCCTCCGCCTGCCGTCCGAAGGCATAGAGGCCGTATTCGTCGAAATAGGCGGCGGTGAAGGCGAGGTCATAGGTGGGCGCGAAGCGCCAGGGGCCGTAGTCGAAGCTCTCGGCGGTGATGTTGATGTTGTCCGTGTTGAGGACGCCGTGGACGAACCCGGCCGCCATGTAGCTGGCGGCCAGCCGCGCCGCGCCCCGGACCGCGTGATCGAGCATCGCCGCGACCCGCTCCTCCAGCGGTGCCTCCGGCCCCGGCGCGCCGGGCACGTAGCGGGCAAGGACGTAATCGGTGAGCGCGGTCATCTCGTCGGCGAGGCCGAAGTAGGCGAGCCGCTGGAAGGTGCCGTAGCGGATGTGGCTGTGGGACAGGCGCACCAGCACGGACGACCGGGTGGGCGAGGGCTCGTCGTGGCGGTCAAGCGCCTCGCCGGTCTCGATCAGCGAGAAGGATTTGGAGGTCTCGACCCCCAGCGCCTCCAGCTGTTCGGTCGCCAGCACCTCGCGCACGCCGCCCTTGAGGGTGAGCTTGCCGTCGCCGAAGCGGCTGTAGGGCGTCTGGCCCGAGCCCTTGGTGCCCAGGTCGAGCAGGCGGTTGTCCTTCAGGTCCCGCACCTGGGCGAACAGGAAGCCGCGCCCGTCGCCGATGTCCGGGTTGTACACGCGGAACTGGTGGCCGTGGTAGCGCAGCGCCAGCGGCTGCTCCAGCGAGCCCGGCAGCGGCCGGAACCGGCCGAAGTGGTCGATCCATTCCGCGTCGGTGAGGTCGCCCAGCCCCACCCGTTCCGCCCAGCGCTGGTTGCGGAAGCGCAGCCTGTGTTCGGGGAAGCGGGCCGCCTCCACCACATCATAAAAGGCATCGCCCAGGGCGAGTATGTCCTGCGCGGGCTGATACGCGGCCTTGTCCATGGAAATCCTTCATCCGCCGGCGGGTTGCTGCGCCCTTGCATAGCGCCATGCGCGCTGTCTTGCGACCGTCCCTTTGGCGGCCCTGCAGAGGGAGCGCGGGCGGTGCCTCTCCGGTTCCCCCGGGCGGGGTCGATGCCGCCGGATGCAAAAAGGCTTTCGGCGGGCGGCGGGCCGGGGCTAAACCATGGGGCAGGACTGGACGCGCGGTTGCCGGCTGCCGTCTCAAGCCGCCGCCGCAAGACCTTTGGGGGAGGACATGGCCGCTTTCGAGGATCGCTACTACTGGTCCCACGACGGGCTGAGGCTGCATTTCCGCGATTACGCCGGGCCTGACGACAGGCCGATCCTCCTGTGCATCCCCGGCCTCACCCGCAACGCCCGCGACTACGAAGGCGTGGCGGACCGGCTGGCGGGCCGGTGGCGCCTCTGGTGCCTCGACCTGCGCGGGCGCGGGGATTCGGCCTACGCCAAGGACCCGCTCACCTACGCGCCGCTCACCTACCTGCGCGACGTGGAAGCGCTGATCGCGGCGGAAAAGCCGGGGAAGATCGCCGTCATCGGCACCTCGCTCGGCGGGATCATCGCCATGCTGATGGCGGGCACCCTCAAGCAGCATCTGGCGGGCGTGCTGCTCAACGACATCGGCCCCGAGATCATGGAAGCGGGGCTGGAGCGGATTCGCGGCTACGTGGGCAAGATGGGCCCCTGGCCCACCTGGATGCACGCCGCCTGGGCGCTGCGGGACCTCAACGCCGCGATCTACCCCCACTACTCCATGGACGACTGGCTGCGCATGGCCAAGCGCACCTGCTACCTGCACTCCAACGGGCGCATCGTCCCCGACTATGACCCCAACCTGGCGGTGCCATTCAAGCTGCCCAATGGCTCGGCGGGCGTTGACCTGTGGCCCGCCTTCGACGCGCTGGCCGGACTGCCGGTGACGGTGGTGCGGGGCGAGACCTCGGACATCCTCAGCGTCGAAACGCTCGATCGCATGCTGGCGCGGGGGCCGCACGTGACGGGCGTGACCGTGCCGGGCGTCGGCCACGCGCCGTCGCTGGAGGAGGAGGACTCCCGCGCGGCCATCGACGCGTTCCTCGCGCGCCTGCTGGCATAAGCGCGATCGGGGGCGCGATCGGGGACGCGTGCGGCGTAACCAGATGCGCTTCTTTCCATCGCCGGAATGTGCCGGATGTGCGGCCTGCTGAAGCGAATGGCTCGATACAGCTGCGTTCCGATATGGCAATGAGCGCGGCCATGAAGACGTTTTTCACACCCTTTTTAGGTCTCACCGCACTGGCCGCAGTCAGCGCGCCGGTGTCTGCCGCAACCCTTGCCGAGGCGCAGGCCGCCTACGCCCGTTACGACGTGAACGCGGCGGAGCGGCTGTATCAGGCCGTGGCCGAGGCGCCCGACGCCCCGGCGGCGGACCGCGCCGCCGCGCAGCGCGAGCTGGCGCGCATCGCCTGGCTGGTGGACAACCGCCAGTCGGACGCCGCCGACCGGCTCGCCGCCAGCCTGCCCTCGGACCCGGACCCGTACCCTGCCGCGCTGCTCTATGGCCGGGTGCTGAACACCGGCGATGACCCCGCCGCCACCATGGACAAGCTCGCGCCCTACGCTGCCGCGTGCGCCGACATCGAACCCGGTGTGGCGGTGGAGGGGGTGCGCGGTCTGTACCTCGCGGCGATCAGGCTGCCGTTCGCGAAGCGCGCCTCCGCCATCGCGGCGGCAAAGGCTGCCTGGCACGCCCTGCCGGCGGTGCCGAAGCAGAGCGTGACGGCCGCCCGGCTGCGCCTGGCCATCGGCCTTGCCGCAGGCGACGGCGCCGAAGCGCTGGCGGGCTGGCGCGCCTTCTTCTGGATGGACGCCCCGCAGGCCGCGCCGCAAGGCCTCGGCCTTGCCGACGCGGCGGTGGAAGCGGCCTTCCTCAAGGGCGCGCGCGGCAACGCCGCGCCGCAGGACGCCATGGCGCTCGCCGAGCTGCTGATGCGCGCGGGCTTTGCGGACGAGCTGAGCCAGCTGGCGACCGACCGGGATCTGCCCAACCGCTCCGCCGTTGCCCAGCGCTGGGCGCGGATCGAGGACTACCTGAGCCTGTTCGACCGGCTGGAGGCGGAAATCCTCCCCCACGACCGCGCCTACGCCCGCCACGGCGCGGGCGACGAGGAGGGCTACAAGCAGCGCCTGGAGACCATTCTTGCGGAGGCGGCGCGCGCGACCGGCATCGGCGCGGGCGATGACGCCAACCCCATGGCCGTGCTCTCCCGGGCCTACAACCTGTGGGGCGTGATCGGCGAGACCAACGGCGTGATGAGCCTGCACCTTGGCCACATCATCACCGACGAGCGCCAGCCGGTGGAGCAGGACGGCCGCCGCGGCGAGGTGCGGCTGATCGTGCTCGACAACATGATCTCCAACAGCTTCTTCGGCTGGCTGATGGACGGCGACTCCGCCCCCGGCGGCTGGGCCGAGGACGGCCAGACCATCGTGCAGGTGCGCGGCCCCTACGTCGCCACCATCGACGGGCTGCCCGCGCTGGTGAAGCCCGGCCCGGTGCGCGACCGCTACCTTGCCGGCATCGCAGCCGACGAAGCGGCGGAAATCGCCCGCGCCCGCACGGAGGGCGTGGTGTACCTGAAGGGCGTGCGGCAGCGGCTGCGCCTGGCGGCGCTGGACAGCCTCGCCCGCACCCTCGCGGACGAGGCGGACTTCGACACCGCCTTCCGCCGCGCCTTCTGGAACGAGGTGAACCGCAACTCCATCACCCTGCACGAAGGCCGCCACGTGCTGGATCAGGCGAGCTTCACCGGCGAGGCCGCCCTCTCCTCGGCCGAACTGGAATACCGGGCCAAGCTGTCGGAAGTCGGCCTCAGCAACACGCCGCGCCTCGCCCTCGCCAACGTCTACATCCCGGCCTTCGGCGACGGCACCGGCCACGGCACCGCCAACAAACGCCTCATCGAACAGGTCGTGGCGTGGATGGAACAGAACCAGGGCACCATCGCCGGGTACGACCCCGCGCTGCCCGCGCTTGTGCAGCTGTACAAGCTGAGCGACGAACAGGTCCGCACCATCGCCCGCACGCTGGACCGCGCCCTCACGCACTGAGGGTGCCTGGAGGGGGGCAGGCAGGGTTTTGCAGGAGGGTCGCGGACCCTCCTGGCACCCTCCCGTTCCTTTATCGGGACGTGCGCGGCAGGAAGGGCACGGCCCCCGGGCGGGGGCGCGGCCTTGCGACGGCGGGCCCGAGCGGGCAAATAGGAGGTGGAAACCCCCGCGGGCCTTCGGGCGGCGGGGTGCGGGACTTCGGACCTCGAGCGTTAAGGATGTGACCGCGTGAACGCCACCATTGCCCTGGTTGATGACGACCGCAACATTCTCACCTCGGTGAGCATCGCATTGCAGGCGGAAGGCTTTACCGTGCGGGTCTACTCCGACGGCGCGTCGGCGCTGAAGGCGCTGCTGGACAATCCGCCGGATCTTGCGGTGCTCGACATCAAGATGCCGCGCATGGACGGCATGGAACTGCTGCGGCGCCTGCGGGAGAAGTCCCGGCTGCCGGTGATCTTCCTCACCTCCAAGGACGACGAGATCGACGAGGCGCTGGGCCTCGCCATGGGCGCGGACGACTACATCGGCAAGCCCTTCTCCCAGCGTCTGCTGATCGAGCGCATCCGCGCCGTGCTGCGCCGCACCGCCAACCGCAACGATCCCGATCTGGTGCCGGAGCCCGAGGAGCAGGCGATGATTCGCGGCCGCCTCGCCATGTATCCGGCCAAGCACGAGGTCACGTGGGACGGCAAGGAGGTCTCGCTCACCGTCACCGAGTTCCTGATTCTTCAGGCGCTGGCCCAGCGCCCCGGCTTCGTGAAGTCCCGCGACCAGCTGATGGACGCCGCCTACAGCGACGATGTGTATGTGGATGACCGCACCATCGACAGCCACATCAAGCGCCTGCGCAAGAAGTTCCGCGCCGTGGACAGCGACTTCAAGAGCATCGAGACCCTCTATGGCGTAGGCTACCGGTTCAACGAATGAAACCGGCCCTCGCCTTTCTCTCGCCTGCGCGCCGGCGGTCCATCTCGCCGCTGACGGTGCGGATTCTCGCGGTCAACCTGTTCGCCGTGCTCATGCTGGCGGGCGGCATCTTCTACCTCGACGAGTTCCGCAACCGGCTGATCGAACAGCGGCGGGACGAGATGATGACCCAGGCCGCGCTGATGGCGGGCAGCCTCTCCGAACTGGCGGTGCCGGCGCCGGAGAGCGCGCGGCTCGACCCGCAGCGGGTGCGTGCCCTCGTCAACCGGCTGGCGGAGGCGACGCAGGCGCGCATCCAGGTGCTCACGCCCGAGGGTCAGTTGTTGATCGACAGCCAGACGCTGGTGGACCAGGAGCTCATCCGCACCGAGCTGAAGCCGGGCTGGCGGCGGAAGGTCGCGCTCTGGCTCGACCGGGTGACGGAGAAGCTGGCCGCCGCGCCCCGGCTGGAGCCCTATGTGGACCTGCCGCCCCATGACGTCATCCGCCTGCCGGAGGTCGCCGCCGCCGCGGCGGGGCACGCGGCAAGCCAGTTGAGCGTGAGCGAGGCGGGCACGGTGGTGGTACGGGTTGCCAAGCCGGTCCAGCGCGCGCAGCGGGTGATGGGCGTCGTCGTGCTGACCGCCGATACCCGCGACATCACCAAGGTGGTGCGGGCCGAGCGGCTGGCCTCGTTCAACATCTTCTGCCTGGTGCTGGCGCTGACGGCGCTGATGTCGTTCTTCCTTGCCCGCACCATCGTGCGGCCGATTCGGCGGCTGGCCCGGGCGGCGGACCGGGTGCGGCAGGGCCGGGCGCGGGATGTGATTGTGCCGCGCCTGCCGAAGCGCACCGACGAGATCGGCCAGCTCGCCCGCGCGCTCTCGGACATGACCCAGGCGCTGCACCTGCGGATGGACGCCATCGAGTCCTTCGCGGCGGACGTGTCCCACGAGATCAAGAACCCGCTGAGTTCGCTGCGCAGCGCCGTCGAGACGCTGGAGCGGGTGAAGGACCCGGCGCTCCAGACCCAGCTCCTGGAGATCATCCGGGGCGACGTCACCCGGCTCGACCGCCTCATCACCGACATCTCGGACGCCTCGCGCATGGATGCGGAGCTGTCCCGCGCCCGCTTCGAGCCCGTCGACGTGGGGCAGATGATGGCGACGCTCATCGAGGTGCAGCGGCTGAACGCCTCCCGGCGCAATGTCACCATCGCCTACGCCGGGCCGCGCCCGGGCACGGCGCTGGTGATGGGGCTGGAGACGCGGCTTGGCCAGGTGGCGCGCAATCTCATCGACAATGCGGTCTCCTTCTCGCCCTCGGGGGGCAGTGTGCGCGTTATGCTCACCGTGGACGAACGGACGGTGCGGCTCATGGTGGACGATGACGGCCCCGGCATCCCGGAAGGCACCGAGGAGAACATCTTCAAGCGCTTCTATTCCGAGCGCCCGGAGGGAGAGGACTTCGGCCAGCACTCCGGCCTGGGCCTTGCCATCTCCAAGCAGGTGGTGGAGGCCCACGGCGGGCGCATCACCGCCGCCAACCGCATCCAGGGCACCTCCGTTCTGGGCGCGCGCTTCACGGTGGAGCTGCCGGCGGTGGCGCCTCCCGGCCAGGGTGCGGTGACATGACCGGCCCACGGCTTGAAGCGCCGGGGCCGGGGGACGGAGAGTCCGGCGGCGCGGAGTCCGGTGCCGGGGGCGTGCTCCAGCATGCCACCTGTGTTGCCTTGAACGGACGCGGCATTCTCATCATGGGGTCCGCCGGCTCGGGCAAATCCACCCTGGCGCTGCGTCTGATCGACCGGGGCGCCATGCTGGTGGCGGACGACTACGCCCTGATCACCCGGGGCGCGGGCGGCCTTGTGGCGCGTCCGCCCGCGCGAATCGCCGGCCTCATCGAGGTGCGGGGAATGGGCATCTTCCGTCTGCCTTACCGGCTGGAGGCGCCCATTGCCCTCTCGGTCAGGCTGGGCGGTGAGGACGAGCGGTTGCCAGAGCCCAAAGAATGGGAGATGTTGGGCGTTGCTGTACCGTTGATCGTAATGGATGCGTTGCGTGATGACTCACCGCTCAAGGTGGAGATGGCTTTGAGCGGCGGGCCCATTCCGCTATAAGTGAGGGATATGTCTCAACAGCCCCAGAGCCCTGTCCAGGCCAGCCCTGCCCAGGGAGGCGATCGCCAACCGCATACCCGGCTGCTGCTGGTCACCGGGATGTCGGGCGCCGGAAAATCGTCGGCCCTCAAGGTGCTCGAGGATCTGGGCTACGAGGCGGTCGACAACCTCCCCATTGGCCTGCTCACCAAGCTGCTGGCGACCGAGGACACCGCCTCGGAGCAGGACGCGGACCGGCCCATCGCCCTTGGCATCGACAGCCGCACCCGCGCCTTCGATGCGGAACAGATCGTCCAGACGCTGAAGGATCTGCGCGACAAGCAGAACATCGAGGTCAGCGTGCTGTTCCTCGATTGCTCGGGCGAGGAGCTCAGCCGCCGCTTTTCCGAGACGCGCCGCCGCCATCCGCTGGCGCTGGACCGCCCGGTGCAGGACGGCATCGCCCGCGAGCGCGAGCTGCTCGCCCCGCTGCGCCGCTGGGCCGACGTGGTGCTGGACACCACCCAGTATTCCTCGCGTCAGTTGCAGCACGCGCTGGCCAGCCGGTTCGCCCTGAGCCGCTCCAGCAGCATGACGCTGACGCTCATGTCCTTCGGCTACGCCCGGGGCATTCCGCGCGACGCCGACCTGGTGTTCGACATGCGCTTCCTCTCCAACCCGCACTGGGTGGACGATCTGCGCCCGCTCACCGGGCTGGACGAGGGCGTGGGCCACTATATCGAGACGGACCCCAACTTCGCCCCGGCCTTCGCCAAGCTGCATGATGTGATTTCCTACCTCATTCCGCTCTACCGGAAGGAGGGGAAGGCTTACCTGACCGTCGCCTTCGGCTGCACCGGCGGCAAGCACCGTTCGGTCTTCGTGACGGAGCGCATGGCGGCCGTTCTGAGAGGAGAGGGGCATACCCTCTCCATCGTCCACCGCGACCTGAGGGCCCAGACCTCCGGCGCGGAGCAAACCTTGACCGACAAAGCAGAGAGTATCAGCGTATGATCGGACTGGTGCTGGTCACCCACGGCCGGCTTGCGGCCGAATTCGTCTCGGCGATGGAACATGTCGTCGGGCCGCAGGAGGCCGTGAAGGCCATCTGCATTGGCCCGGAAGATGACATGGAGGCCCGCCGGCAGGACATTGCCGAGGCCGTGGAGGCGGTGGAGTCCGGCTCCGGCGTCATCCTCCTGACCGACATGTTCGGCGGTACGCCGTCGAATCTGGCCATTTCCCTCATGGGAACGCCGAATGTGGAGGTGATCGCGGGCATCAACCTGCCCATGCTCATCAAGCTGGCGACCGTGCGGCGCACCTGCGACGTGACGGCGGCGGTTGAAGCGGCGCAGGAGGCCGGGCGTAAATATATCTCGGTTGCTTCGAAGATTCTGGCAGGTGTGTCCTGATGGAGACGTTGGCGTTATCCAAGACCGTGACGATCCGCAACAAGCGCGGCCTTCATGCCCGCGCCTCGGCCAAGTTCGTCACGCTTGCCTCCCAGTTCGACGCCACCGTGCAGGTCAGCAAGGACGGCGCCCATGTCACCGGCACCTCCATCATGGGGCTGATGATGCTGGCCGCCGGTCTGGGTGAGGAAATCACCATCAACGCCTCCGGCCGCCAGGCGGGGGAGGCGCTCGCCGCGCTCGTGGCGCTGGTCGAGGACAAGTTCCAGGAAGAATAGGGCCGAAAAAAGCATCGGGCCCGAAAACAGGGGCCGCCGCAACTTGGCTGCCCCGCCCCGCCCCGCTCTACCCCGCTCCGCCACCGGTTCCGGACTCCCGGCGCCGCACGGCTGCGCCATGCCGGTCACAGGTGCCGGTCACAGGGGCCGGTTACAGGGGCCGGTTACAGGGCCGGTCACAGGCGCGCAAAAACCCGGAGTCCCGGCAGGAACCGATGATCCTCCGATGGGTTTAGGCCCTTCGTGTGGCCCGGAAATCCGGGCTTTTTCGTAAGTGGGTTGCGCCAGACGGCTTTTTCCGTCACAAACCGGGCCCTGTTCTGCGTCCAGGACCGGAACGAAGCGGGCTTCGCGCTTGCCTGTTGTCTGTACCCCGCCGCGTCAGCAGCGGGAGAGGGATCAACCAGGAAGGAGAGACCCATGCGGCCTCTGCCGTCAGCCCTAAGGCCGATTACCCTTTCGGCCGGTCTGGCTTTCATCCTCGCCTCCATGCCCCTGTCCGCACGGGCAGGCACGGACACCCCCCGGTCCGCCGAGGCAACCGAAGATGCAGCAACCGCTGCGGGTTCCGCCGACGCGTCGGCGGCAGTGCGGGCCGGTCAGCCCGGCTCGCTGCTGCTCATGCGCGGGCAAGACGGCCGCTATGTGGAGGCCGACGAAGCGGCCCTCCCGGACGCGGTGACCCGGCAGCCCTGCTACAAGTACAACAACTACTGGTGCCTCAAGGGCACCAAATGGGAAGGGCAGGATCAGGTGGGCGAGCAGCGCCTCGCCGTCTTCCAGGACCCGGTCTATGCCGCGCGGGCGGTGGCGATCACGCTGCACGCCTACCGGTTCAAGTACAATCTGCGCACGCCGCGCGAGGTGATGAGCCGCTACATTCTCAGCCCGGATTGCCTGAAGAGCGGCCCGAACACCGCCAAGTGCACCCACATGTGGGGGCTGGTGGACAAGTACGCCCACCGCATCGCCTCGGCGCTCGGCATCAGCCCGAACGAGCCGATGAAGATCTTCCCGTCGAAAACGACGGTCAATCTGGAGCGCGCCCGGGTGCTGTTCCGCGAGATGGCGCACATCGAGATCGGCCAGACCCTGCGCGTGACCGACGAGCTGATCGACATGGGCCTGGAGAAGGCCGGCTTCAAGGCGGACTGAAAAGCGGCCTGAAAGGCGGGCTGAGCAGGGCTCAGGCCGCCTCGGCCTGCGGCGCTGTCAGCCCGGCGGCGGCGTAGGAGACGATCTCCGCCACGATCTGCGCTTCCGTGCGGGTCTGGCGCACGTCGCCAAGGGCCGTGCGGTGGAAGGCGTCGAGGCTGGCGATGCTGTGGATCAGCGAGCCGACGATGAGGACCAGCCGCAGGCGCAGGATGTCCGGCGACAGCTGCGGGTTGTCCCGGCTCAGCGCTTCCGCCAGCGGCTCCAGATGCTTGCCGAAGTAGATCCGCCAGAGCAGCTGCATCTTGGGGTCGCGCTCGATCGTCAGGCGCTGCATGAAGCGGATGGCGTGACGGCCCCAGGGATCGGTGTTGCGCAGCTGGAGCAGGGACTGGCCGGCCAGCTGGAGCAGCGCGTCGGTGGACTCGGACTCCGGCGCGGCCTTCAGCCCCATGTCCCACTGGTTGCCGATGAATTCCAGCACGGCCCCGGCCAGCTTGTCCCGGCCGCCGAAATGATAGTGAACGGCGCTGGAGTTGCGGCAGTCCGCCAGCTCGTTGATCCGGCGGAGTGATGCTCCCTCCACTCCGTGCTCGGCGAACACCTCCATCGCGGCCAGCAGCAATCGCGTGCGCGTCTTGGCGGTCGTTTCCCTGTTCGCAAAGGATTCGAGCATGGGTCCGAGAAGCATCGGTGGTTCCCCTCTCTCAGGTTGCGGGCGCTGTTATGATCTATGTCATAGTCCCATTTGATAGGGAAGGGGTGGCCTGTCCCGGGGGGCACCGGCCCCCGCCCCGGACCACCCGTCCCGGCCCGCCCGTCCCGGTCGCCGGCATGGGGGCCGGAGCGGGGCGGGCGCGCGCGGGATGGCGTCAGACGGCCGCCAGCGCCTGCTCCAGATCGGCGATCAGGTCGTCCGGGTGCTCGATGCCGACGGAGAGACGGATCATGGCGTCGGTGACGCCGCTGCGGTCGCGCTGCTCCTTCGGGATGCCGGAGTGGGTGGTGGAGGCCGGGTGGGAGCACAGCGACTCCGTGCCGCCCAGCGACACCGCCAGCTTGATGACCTGAAGCGCGTCGAGGAAGCGGAAGGCCTCCGCCTCGCCCCCCTTCACATAGAAGGAGAAGGTGGAGCCGGGCGCCTTGCACTGCCGCTCGTAGACCGCGCGGCGCGGGTCGCCCTCCGGCAGGAAGCCGAGGTAGTTCACCGCCGCCACCTTGGGGTGATCCTTCAGGTAGTGGGCGATGGTGCCCGCGTTGGCGTTGGCCTTTTCCATGCGCAGCGTCAGGGTTTCCAGCGAGCGCATGAGCATCCAGGCGGTGTTGGGGTCGGCCTGGGTGCCGAGCGCGCCGCGCAGCGCCTTCACCGGCCCGACCCACGCCTTGGGGCCGGTGACCGCGCCCGCCACCAGGTCCGAGTGGCCGCCCGCGTATTTGGTGAGGCTGTAGAGCACCAGATCCGCCCCCAGCCGGAGCGGCTGCTGGTAGACCGGGCCGAGGAAGGTGTTGTCCACCGCCACCGCCGGGCGATGGCCTTGGGCCTGCCCCAGCTCGTCGGCAACCGCCGCCATCAGCTGGAGGTCAACCAGGCTGTTGGTGGGGTTGGCGGGCGTCTCCACCAGAATGAGGCCGACGCGCCCGCTGGCCCGGGCCGCGTCCGCCGCCGTGCGCACCGCCTCCGCCGAGCAGCCGTCGGCGAAGCTGAACACCTTGATCCCGAACTGGGGCATCACCTTGTCCACCAGCGTCTCGGTGCCGCCGTAGAGCGGGCGGCTGGTGAGGATGGAATCGCCCGGCCGCAGATAGGCCAGCAGGGTCGTCGAAATGGCGGACATGCCCGAGGAGAACACGGCGGCCGTCTCTGCCCCGTCCCACAGGGCCAGCCGGTCCTCCAGCACTTCGAGGTTCGGGTTGTTGAAGCGGGAATAGACCAGCCCGGGCGAGGTGCCCGCGGGCGGCTCGCGGCGGCCGGAGGCGTAGTCGAAGAAGTCCTTCCCCTCCTGTGCGTTGCGGAACACGAAGGTGGAGGTGAGGAACACCGGCGGCTTCAGCGCCCCTTCCGACAGATGCGGGTCGTAGCCGTAACCCATCATCTGGGTTTCCGGGTGGAGGGTGTGCTGACCCACCTTCTGCTTGTGATAGGTCTCGTATGTCATGAAGCTGCCTTCCCAGAGGAATCCTGAAGTCTGAACCAACTATGATGGGAAAAATCGGACGGCCACCAGAGCGAAACTGCCGACGCACAGCCGTCTTTTCTCCCCATCTGCCGGACAGCGCGGTCATTCTGCCGGGGTTCCGCTCCGGATCGCGCGCGTGCGGCGCTCCGCTGCGGCGGGTGCGGCACGGTGCCTTTTGAACATCGGTCTCCCGAACATCCGGCCCCGAACATAAAGACATCTTTATATTTGCGCTTGCATGGCGGAGGGCGTGCTGCCACAAGGGCAACAAAGTTGCCCGGAAGGTGCGGGGCGCGGCGGGATCCGCCCTGCGCGCTGCCCGGCGCTCATCAGCACGAGGGAGTTCAACCGTGGCCTTCACCGATTACGTGGTCAAAGACATCAGCCTTGCCGGCTGGGGGCGCAAGGAAATCGCCATCGCCGAAACCGAGATGCCGGGCCTCATGGCGCTGCGCCAGGAATATGGTCCGTCCCAGCCGCTGAAGGGCGCGCGCATCGCCGGCTGCCTGCACATGACCATCCAGACCGCCGTGCTCATCGAGACGCTGAAGGCGCTGGGCGCGGACATCCGCTGGGCCTCGTGCAACATCTTCTCGACCCAGGATCACGCCGCCGCCGCCATTGCCGAGGCGGGCATTCCGGTGTTCGCCTTCAAGGGCGAGAGCCTGAAGGAATACTGGGAATTCGTGCTGAAGATCATGGAGTGGGGCGACGGCGGCACGCCGAACCTCATTCTGGACGATGGCGGCGACGCCACCGTGCTGGTGATTCTGGGCGCCGAGGCCGAGAAGGACCCCTCCCGGATCGCCAATCCCTCCAATGAGGAGGAGGAGGTTCTGTTCTCCCTGATCCGCCGGGTGAACGCGGAGCGCCCCGGCTTCTTCGCCCGCTGCCGCGAGGCTATCAAGGGCGTGTCGGAGGAGACCACCACCGGCGTGCACCGCCTCTACCAGATGGCGCGCGACGGCCGCCTGCCGTTCCCGGCGATCAACGTGAACGACAGCGTCACCAAGTCCAAGTTCGACAACCTCTACGGCTGCCGCGAGAGCCTCGTCGACGGCATCCGCCGCGCGACGGACGTGATGCTGGCGGGCAAGGTCGCGGTCGTGGCCGGCTATGGCGACGTGGGCAAGGGCTCGGCCGCCTCGCTGCGCTCGGGCGGCGCGCGCGTGCTCGTCACCGAGATCGACCCCATCTGCGCCCTCCAGGCGGCGATGGAAGGCTATGAAGTGGTCACCATGGAGGAGGCCGCGCCGCGCGGCGACATCTTCGTCACCGCCACCGGCAACGTGGACGTCATCACGCTCGACCACATGCGGGCGATGAAGGACCGGGCCATCGTCTGCAACATCGGCCACTTCGACAGCGAGATCCAGGTGGCGGCGCTGCGCAATTACAAGTGGCACAACATCAAGCCGCAGGTGGACGAGATCGAGTTCCCGGACGGCAAGCGCATCATCCTGCTGGCCGAAGGCCGCCTCGTGAACCTGGGCTGCGCCACCGGCCACCCGAGCTTTGTCATGTCCGCCAGCTTCACCAACCAGACGCTGGCCCAGATCGAGCTGTGGACCAACAACGCGGCCTACGAGAACAAGGTCTACACCCTGCCCAAGCACCTGGACGAGAAGGTGGCGGCGCTGCACCTGGACAAGCTGGGCGTGAAGCTGACCAAACTCACCGAGAAGCAGGCGGCCTACATCGGCGTGCCGCAGCAGGGCCCGTTCAAGCCGGAGCACTACCGGTATTGAGGCGCGGGGCGCGCGCTGCGTCCCGGCCCGCCGGAGCGGCCGGGGCCTGCGTTCCCTGACCGGGCACAGACATGTGGGGGCCGGACCGTCCTGCGGTTCCGGCCCCTCTTGCTGACAGCGTGCGGTTCCGGCACAAATGCCAGGCGGCGCTCCGGTTGCGCCGCGCGTCTCTGACACTGGGGTCATCAGGCTGGCTTGGGGGCTGGGCTTGGGATTGTGCTGTCGAACTTGGGGGGAAGAAGCATGGGTCTGACTGCACCTGCCGGCGTGCGCCCTGACGCCTGTGCGGGCCCGTGCTTCCCGGTGACGCGGTGATCGAGACTCCCGAACCCTGGCGTGTGGCGCTGGCGGCCACGGTGGCGGCGGCCTGGCTGGCCATGGCCGTGTGGGCGGTCATCCGCGGCAGCAACGCCATCATGACGGCGCGCGCCTCCACCCGGTGGGGACGCCGCCTGCACGGGCTGCTGGCCACGTCGCCCGCTGCCTATCTGGTGGTGGATGCCCGGGGGGCGGCCACCTGTTCCGATACGCTGCGCAGCTGGCTCGGGATCGACCGCCAGGTCTCCCGGCTGGAGGAGCTGGACGGCGGGCGCGGCGTCAGCGGCCTCGACGCGGCCGACTATGCCCAGCTGGTGCGCGACATCGACGCCCTTTCCCTCTCCGCCCGGCCGTTCCGGCGTCTGGTCTCCAGCGCCCGGGGCGACCGGCAGCTGGTGGCCGAGGGGCGGGCCGCGCCCATCGACGTGGCGGGGGATACGGGCGTGGTGGTGTGGTTCTTCGACGCCACCGCGACCCAGCAGGCGCTGGACCAGCTCAATGGCGAGCTGGAAGCCACCCGCGCCGAACTGGCGGCGACGCAGGCGCTGATCCGGGCCGCGCCCCTGCCCATGTGGCGGCGCGGGGCGGACCTGAAGCTGGTGCACGTGAACGCGGCCTATGTGGATGCGGTGGAGGCTTCCAGCGCGCAGGAGGTCATCGAGCAGGGCATCGAGCTGACCGGCAACGCGCCGGGCATGTCGCCGACCCAGTTCGCCGAGCGGGCGCGGGATCTGGACACCGCGCAGATGCATCAGGCCAATGTCATTCTCTACGGCCACCGGCGCACGCTCCAGATCTACGACGTGCCGCTGGGCGAGGCGGGCGTGGGCGGCTTCGCGCTCGACATCACCGAGCGGGAGGAGGCCCGGGCCGAGCTTGCCCGCTACACCCAGGCGCAGAACGAAACGCTGGACCGCCTGTCCTCGGGCGTGGTCATCTTCGGGCCCGACACCACCCTGTTCTTCCACAACAAGGCCTTCGCCACCCTGTTCGCGCTGGAGCCCGAATGGCTGGAGGAGCGCCCCACCATGGGCGAGGTGCTGGAGCGGATGCGCGAGAAGCACCGCCTGCCCGAGCAGCGCGACTTCCCCGAATGGAAGCGCCGCCACCTCGGCTGGTTCACCACCGCGCTCGAGCCGCTGGAGGAAACCTGGGTGCTGCCGGACGAGACCGTGCTGCGCGTCATCGCCCAGCCGCACCCCATCGGCGGCCTGCTGCTGGCGTTCGAGGACTACACGGAAGAACTGAGCCTGCGCTCCACCCGCGACACGCTCATCAAGGTGCAGGCGGCCACCCTCAACAACCTCTACGAAGCGGTGGCGGTGTTCGGTCCCTCCGGCCGGCTGGAGCTGCACAACACCCGCTTCAGCGCCCTGTGGCAGTGCCCGGACGACCTGCTCGCCGAGCAGCCGCACGTGGACCGGCTCGCCGCCCATGTGGCCGGCCAGCTGGAGCAGTCGGGGGAGGGCCAGCTGCTGCGCGAGGCCGTGCTGCAGGCCACCGAGGGCCGCCAGCCCTCCAGCGGCCGCTTCCGCCTCGTCAAGCACCGGGTCATCGACTACGCCGCCGTGCCGCTGCCGGATGGCAACGCGCTCGTCACCTTCATCGACGTCACCGCCTCCACCAACATGGAAAAGGCGCTGCGCGAGCGCAACGAGGCGCTGGAGGCGGCGGACCGGCTCAAGTCCCAGTTCGTCGCCAACGTCTCCTACGAACTGCGCACGCCGCTCACCTCCATCATCGGCTTCGGCGAGATGCTGGATCAGGGCTATTTCGGCACGCTCAGCGACCGGCAGCGGGATTACGTGCGCTCCATCCTCACCTCGTCCAACCGCCTGATGGTGCTCATCAACGACATGCTCGACCTGGCGGTGTCGGAGGCGGGGGCGCTGGTGCTGGACATCGGCCCGGTGCAGGTGGAGCCGATGGTCGCCTCGGTGGTGCAGATGGTGGAGGAACAGGCCCGGGCCCGCACCCTGCACCTCACCCAGCGCGTGGAGCCCTCCACCGGGGTGATCGAGGGCGACGAGCGCCGCCTCAAGCAGGTGCTCTACAATCTGCTCTCCAATGCCATCCGCTTCACCCCGCCGGGCGGCTCGGTGCGAGTCTCAGCCTGGGGCGACGAGAACGGCATCACGCTGGAAGTGGCGGACACCGGCACCGCCAGCGCTGTCGTCGGCATCTCCGACTTCGACCAGTTCCGCCGCGGCACCGATGGCGACGGCGGCGCGGGTGTGGGGCTGGGCCTGTCGCTGGTGCGCCGGTTCGTCGCCATGCATGGCGGCACGGTCGAGCTGTTCACCGATCAGGAAGGCACCCGGGTTGTCGCCCACCTCGCCCGCAAGGCACCCGGCGAGCTGCCGCCCGTCAACGAATGAGCCCCGCGCCGCATGAGCCTTGCCGGAGTCCGGGGCCGGAATGGACCTTGCACCGGGCGGCGGCGGCGACGACTATGGCCGCCGCATGTCGCCCCGCTGACCGAATGTGACACCCCGTATGAGCCAGACCACCACCTATCGCATCGCGCTGCCCGACCTCGACTCCGTCGCCGCCCTCGGCCAGGCCATCGCCCGGGAGGCGCGGGTGGGCGACATCCTCGCGCTGTCGGGGGATCTGGGCGCGGGCAAGACCACGCTGGCGCGGGCGATTCTGACGCACCTCGGCCTCGCCGAGGAAGCGCCCAGCCCCACCTTCACCATCGTCGTGACCTACGACGCGCCGCCGTTGCGCCTGCCGGTCTGGCACGTGGACCTCTATCGCCTTGAGGAACCGGAGGAAACGGTGGAGCTGGGGCTGGAGGAGGCGTTCGAGACCGCCCTCTCCCTCATCGAATGGCCCGAGCGCATGGGCGGCTTCCTGCCCGCCGATCGCCTGTGGCTGGCGCTCGCCCCTGCGACGGGCGGCGCGGGGCGCACCTTGACAGTGGATGTTCCGCCCGCTTGGGAAGAGCGGGCCAAGCGCCTGTTCCAACCCTTCCTCTCCGCCGAGTAGAGCCCGATGACGTTGCCGCGCGAAATCACCGCCTTTCTTGCTGCCCACGGCTGGGACGGGGCAGACGCCCTGCCGCTGGCGGGTGATGCCTCCCACCGCCGCTACATGCGCCTGCACCGGGGGGCGGAGACGGCGGTGCTGATGATCGCCCCGCCGGGGCTGGAACTGGTGGAGCCGTTCGTGGCGGTCGGCCGGTATCTGGCGGGGCTGGGCCTGTCCGTGCCCGCCATCCGGGGCGTGGACGCCGCCCTCGGCCTCGTGCTGCTGGAAGACCTGGGCGACCTCAGCTTCGTTGCCGCTCTCAACGCGGGCCATGACGAGGCGGAGCTGTACGCCGCCGCCACCGATGTGCTGGCGCGGGTGCACCGCGAACCGGCGCCGGACAGCCTGCCTGCGGGCGACGCCGTCCACACCCTGCCGCGCTACTCGGACGCGCGGATGCAGCGGGAGGTGGATCTGGTGCTGGAGTGGTACTGGCCTGCTGTCGCCGGCGGCCCGGTGCCGGAGAGCATCGCCGCCGAATGGCGCGCGGCGTGGGAGTCGGTCTGGCCGCTCGCCTGGCACGACACGCCGGTGCTGGTGCAGTTCGACTACCACTCGCCGAATCTCCTGTGGCTGCCGGAGCGGGACGGGCTGCGCCGCGTCGGCGTGCTCGACTTCCAGGACTCGCTCCACGCGCCCGCCGCCTATGACGTGGTCTCCGTCATTCAGGACCCGCGCCGGGACGTGCGCGCCGGGCTGGAGCCGGTGCTGATCGAGCGGTATCTGGCCGCCCGGCCGGAGGTGGACGCCGATGCCTTCCGCACCGCCTACGCGGTGCTGGGTGCGCAGCGCGCCAGCCGGATTCTCGGCGTGTTCGTGCGCCTGTGGCAGCGGGACGGCAAGCCCGGCTACCTGCGGCACCAGCCGCGGGTGTGGGCGCTGCTCTCCCGTAATCTGGAACACCCGGCCCTCGCGCCGGTGAAGGCCTGGTTCGATGCCCACATGCCGGAGGGCTGGCGCGCGGCCCGCTGGCGGGACGCGGCGTGATGGCGGCTGTTCCGGCAACCGGCATGGTGCTGGCGGCGGGGCTTGGCACCCGCATGCGCCCGCTCACCGACACGCGCCCCAAGCCGCTCATCGAGGTGGCGGGGCGCACCCTGCTGGACCGGGCACTCGACAATTTCGAGGCGGCGGGAGTCGGGACCATCGTTGTCAACGTCCACTACCTGGCCGACCAGATCGAGGCCCGCCTCGCCGCACGCGCGGCCGAAGGCGGCGCGGCGCGGTATGTGATCTCGGACGAGCGGGACGAACTGCTGGAGACCGGCGGCGGCGTCGCCAGGGCCCTGCCGCTTCTGGGGGAGGCGGACCCGCTGCTCGTTGCCAACGCCGACAACCTGTGGCGGGACGGGCGCGAGAACACCATCGCCCGCCTTGCCGCCGCGTGGGATCCGGCGCGCATGGACGCGCTGCTGCTGCTCATCGACCGGGAGGAGGCGAAGGGCTACGACGGCGCAGGGGATTTCCACCGCGAGCCGTCCGGCCGGCTTCACCGGCGCGGCCATGACCTGACGGCCAACTACGTATTCTCCGGCGTGCAGCTGCTCTCCCGCCGCCTGTTCGCCGATGTGCCGCAGGGGCCGTTCTCCCTGAACCTGCTCTACAACCGGGCGCTGGCGGCGGAGCGGCTTTACGGGCTGGTGCACGACGGGCTGTGGCATCATGTGGGCACGCCGGAGGCGGTGGACGAGGCCGCGCGGCGGCTGACGCAGGGGTAGGGGCATGGCGGAACAACAGGGCGGACGGCCACGGGTCTACACGCTCGCTCCGCACGAGGCGTTCGTCGATTCGGTCGCGCGCGGCGTCTATGCCCTGACCGGGCGCGACCCGCTCCAGCTGGCCCGCGCCCAGATCTTCCTGCCCAACCGCCGCTCCACCCGCGCCATGGGTGAGGCGCTGATCCGCCAGAGCGAGGCGCGGGCGACGTTGCTGCCCCGCCTCACCCCCTTCGGCGATATCGACGAGGACGAGGCGCTCGGCAGCTTCCTCGACGACTTCGCGGCGGAGACCGACATTCCCCCCTCCATCGGCACGGTGGAGCGGCAGGTGGAGCTGTCGCGGCTGGTCCGGGCGTGGCTGGTCACGCAGGGGCGGGGCGACACGCCCGCCGCCGAGGTGTACCGGCTGGCGGCGGCGCTCACCCGCACGCTCGACCAGCTCATCATCGAGCGGGTGGACCCGGCAAAGCTCCGCGACACCGTGCCGGACACGCTTGCCGAGCACTGGCAGATGACGCTGGGCTTCCTCTCCATCGTGCTCGACGCCTGGCCGAAGCATCTGGCCGAGCGCGGGCTGATCGACGCGACCGACCGGCGCAACCGTCTGCTGGAGGCGCTCACCCGCCGCTGGATGGACCGCCCGCCCGGGCATCTGGTGATCGGTGTCGGCTCCATCGGCGCGGTTCCCGCCGCCGCCGACCTGCTGCGCGTCATCGCCCGCCTGCCAAACGGCATGGTGGTGCTGCCGGGCCTCGACCTCGACCTCGACGACGAGGCCTGGGAGGCGGTCGATCCGCGCCATCCCCAGTGGGATCTGAAACAGCTGCTGGACACCCTCGGCGTCGCCCGCGAGGAAGTGGAGCCCTGGCCGTGGGACGGCAAGGCCGAGCCGCACCGGGTGGAGGCCGTCCGCATCGCCATGCTGCCCGCGAGCGTCACCACCCGCTGGCGCCAGCTTCCCCCGGCGGACAAGGCGCTGGAGGGCGTGAAAGTGATCGAGGCCGCCAATCCGGCCGAGGAAGCGCAGGCGATTGCGCTGGCGCTCCGCCAGGTGCTGGAGGAGCCGGGCAAGACTGCCGCACTGGTGACGCCGGATCGCAACCTGGCCCGCCGCGTCGCCGCCCTCATGCGCCGCTATGGCGTGGACGTGGACGACTCCGCTGGCCGCCCGCTCGTCAACACGCCGCCCGCCGTGTTCATGCGCCTCCTGGCCACCGCCTGCCTGCGGGAGTTCTCCGCCGTTTCGCTGCTGGCGCTGCTCAAGCACCCGCTCGCCTGCTCCCAGGGCAACCGCGCCGCCCACCGCGACTCCGTGCGCGAGCTGGACCGCCACGTGCTGCGCCGCCTGCGCGCCGCGCCGGGGCTGGACGGCATTTCCCGCGCCATCGACAGCCTGCAGGGCCGGAGCAAGGATCTGGCCCGGATCGGCCGCAATCTCGCCCGCTGGTGGAAGGGCATTGCCGAAATCCTCCAGCCGTTCAGCGACCTGATGCACGCCGAGGAGGTGGACGGCGAGGCCATGCTCGACGCCCACATCGAGGCGGCGCAGCGGCTGGTGGGCAATGGCGACCTGTGGCTGGGCGATGCGGGCCGGGAGCTGTCCGCCCGCCTCGGCGACCTCAAGCGCTGCGGCGACCGCCTCGGCCGCTTCGCGCCGGAGGATTACCCCGCCCTGTTCACCGCCTGGCTCGACGACGTGGTGGTGCGCCCGCGCTACCGCACCCATCCGCGCCTTGCCATCTGGGGCCTGATGGAGGCGCGGCTCCAGCGCATGGACTTGATGATCCTTGCCGGTCTCAATGAGGGCGTGTGGCCGGGCCTGCCCGCGCCGGACCCGTGGCTCAGCCCCGCCATCCGCCGCCAGCTCGGCCTGTGGACGGCGGAGCGGCGCGTCGGCCAGAGCGCGCACGACTTCGCCCAGTTGTTCGGCAGCCCCCACGTGATCCTGACGCGCGCCCGCAAGGACGGCTCGGCCCCGACCGTGCCCTCCCGATTCTGGCTGCGGCTGGAGGCAACCGTCGGCGGCCTGCCGCACGACCGGGAACTGCTGGCCTACGCCCGCGGGCTCGACCATCCCCGCGCCGTGACGCCCGCCGCGCGGCCGCGCCCGGCCCCGCCCGTCTCCGCCCGGCCGCGCAAGCTCTCGGTGACGGAAGTGGAGACGCTGCTCACCGACCCTTACGTGTTCTATGCCCGCAAGATTCTGGGCCTGCGCCCGCTCGACCCGCTGGAGGCGGACCCGGACGCCGCCGAGCGGGGCACGCTGCTGCACAAGGCGCTGGAGGAATGGGCGAACAAGAAGGTGTTCTCCGCCGAGCGTCTGCTGGCGGAAATCGAGGCGGTGCACGGCGATCTCTTCCGCCAGCCCCTTATCGCCAACCTGTGGCGGCCGCGTCTGGAGCGCATCGCCCGCTGGGTGACGGAGCGGGTCCACGAGCGCATGGCGAACAACTGGACGCAGGCGGGCATCGAAATCAGCGGCCACATCGAGGTGGCGGGCGTCACGCTCACGGGCAAGGCGGACCGCATCGAGCGCAACCACGAGGGGCAGCTCGCCATCATCGACTACAAGACCGGCAACCCGCCGTCCCATGCCCAGCGCGAGGCGGGCTACGCGCCCCAGCTGCCGCTGCTGGCGCTCATCGCCGAGCAGGGCGGCTTCAAGGAACTGGGTGCGGCCAGGGCGGCGGAACTGCGCTACTGGAAGCTGAGCGGCGGCGCCACCGAGGGCAAGGATACGGACGCGTTGCTCTATCGCGCCAAGCCCTGGATCTCGGTGGAGGACTGGGTGGCGATGTCGGTCGTGCGCCTCAAGGAGGCGGTGAAGGACTACCTCGACGGCACCGCGCCGTTCGTCGCCAAGCTGCACCCGGAATACGCGCGCGGGCAGGACTATGACGTGCTCGCCCGGGTCGACGAATGGCTCGGCCGCGAGAACGGGGGCGACCATGGCTGAGGCTGTTTGCCGGGGATTTTCTTGCGTGCAGGAGGGTCTTGGACGCGGCCGCACCTCCCTTTCCCTTTACCGGTCGTGCGGCGGGAAAGGGCCGAGCCAACGGGATCGTGTTTCAAAGGGCCGCGCCCGTCCTTCACGCAGAAGCACGCTTGCAGGCGCTGCCGGACGACTCCGCCGTCTTTGCCCGGCGCGGCCCGATCAACGAACGGGAGGGGCAGGAGGGACTGAGTCCCGCCTGCGGAAAAAGCCATGACCACAACGCGCGCCAGTTTCCGTCTCACGCCCGAGCAGGCGTCGGCCGCGGATCCCCACGCGCCGGTGTGGGTGTCGGCCTCGGCCGGCTCCGGCAAGACGCAGGTGCTGACCGCCCGCGTGCTGCGCCTGCTGCTTCAGGATGTCCGGCCGGAGTCCATCCTCTGCATCACCTTCACCAAGGCGGCGGCCGCCGAAATGGCGACCCGCGTGTTCAAGGTGCTGGGCGCCTGGGCCCGGGCGAGCGATGACCAGCTGCGCGCCGAGTTCGAGGGGTTGGGGGAAATCCCCAGCCCGGAGCGGCTGGCCCGCGCCCGCACCCTGTTCGCCCGCTGCCTCGACGCCGAGGGCGGGCTCAAGATCCAGACACTCCACGCCTTCGCCCAGTCCCTGCTCGCCAGCTTTCCGCTGGAGGCGGGGATCGCGCCGGGCTTCTCCACCCTCGATGATCGCACGGCGGCGGTGGCCATCCGCACCGTGGTGGAGGCGGAACTCTCCCGCGCCGCGCGCCACGGAGACCGCCGCCTGCTGGAGGATGTGGCCTGCATCTCCGTGGCGGCGGGCGATCAGAAATTCCGGTCCATCATCAACGAGCTGATCCGGCAGGGGCCGAACATCCTCGCCTTCGCGGGCACGGGCGGCACGCAGGGCATCGAGCCGCGTCTGCGGGCGCTGTTCAACCTGCCGCGCGAGGGCTCCGTCGCCGACTGGCTGGCGGAGCAGCTGACGGACGAGCGCCTCCGCTGGCTGGAGCTGCCGCGTCTCGCCGAGGCGTGGACGCACGGCGCATCGGGCGATCAGGACAAGGCGGCCAGGCTGCGCCTGTGGCTGGCGCGCGAGGCCCACGACCGCGCCGACACCTTCGAGGAGCTGCGCGGCCTGTTCTTCAGCGAATCGTCGGGCAAGGCTTTCGCCAAGCTGGCCAGCAAGGGCGCGATCACCTTCGACCCCGACATCGTCACCGTGGCGGAGCAGGCGCTGAACCGGGTGGCGGAATTGCAGGATACGGTGGCCCGTTTCCGCGCCGTCGAGACCGCCGCCTGCTACCTGCGCTTCGGCTTCACGCTGGCGGCGGCGATGGAGGCCTACAAGGCCCGCGTCGGCGCGCTCGGCTTCGACGACCTGATCGCCCGCGCCGCCCGACTGCTCACCGCCGAGGGCGCGGCCCAGTGGGTGCGTTACAAGCTGGACATGTCCATCGACCACGTGCTGGTGGACGAGGCGCAGGACACCAACGCCGACCAGTGGGCCATCGTGCGGGCGCTGACCGAGGAGTTCTTCGCCGGCATCGGCACGCACGAGCCGGGGCGCACCGTGTTCGCCGTGGGTGACCTCAAGCAGGCGATCTTCGGCTTTCAGGGGTCGGACCCCGCCACCTTCATCGAGGCAGAGAAGCGCTACGCCGCCGAGGCCGAGGCGGTGGGAGCGGAGCTGCGCCGCGTGCCGCTGGACCGCTCGTTCCGCTCCGTCGAGGCGGTGCTGCGGCTGGTGGATGCGGTCATCAACCAGCTGGGCCCGCAGGCGCTGGGCATCCGGGAGGCGCATCCGCATGTGGCCTCCCGCGCCGGGCAGACCGGGCTCGTTGCCCTCTGGCCCGCCATCGAGTCGACGGCAGCGGAGGAGGAGGAAGCGGAGAGCGCCAACGGCGCCGCCGCCGAGATGGGCTGGCAGCCGCCCGCCGAGCGCCTGCTGGCCGAGAAGATCGCCCGCCAGATCGCCGACTGGCTGCGCCGGGGCGAGCCGCTCGAAGCGCGCCGCCGCCCGGTGCGCCCGGGCGATATCCTCGTGCTGGTGCGCAAGCGCAGCGAGTTCGTGCGTGCCCTGGTGGCGGAGCTGGCCCACCTCGGCGTGCCGGTGGCGGGCGTTGACCGCATGATGCTGGCGGTGCCGCTGGCGGTGCGCGACATCCTCTCGCTGATCCGCTTCGCCCTGCTGCCCGATGATGACCTGACGCTGGCGGAAGTGCTCAAGTCGCCCTTCATCGGCTGGGACGAAGATCAACTCTTCGACCTCGCCCACGGCCGGGGCGATGCCTCGCTGTGGACCGAACTGAAGCGCTGGGCCGACACCGGCCACACCGAAGCGGCGCAGGCCAGCCAGCTGCTGCACGACGTGCTGGCCGTGGCGGACTGGGCGCCCCCATACGAGTTTCTGGAAATCGTGCTCAGCGATCTGGGCGGCCGGGCGCGGGCGCTCGCCCGCTTCGGCCCGCAGGCGCGCGATCCGCTCGACATGCTGATGGAGGCGGCGCTCGCCTACGAGCGGGACTTCCCGCCCTCGCTTCAGGGCTTCCTCGACTGGCTGGAGCGCGGCGACATCGAGGTGAAGCGCGACCCCGAGGCCGCCCGCGACGAGGTGCGGGTGATGACCGTGCACGGCGCGAAGGGCCTGCAAGCGCCCATCGTCATTCTCGCCGATGCCTACGCGCTGCCGGATGACAGGAATGCCATGGTGCCCGTTCCGGCGCAGGAAGGGACGGTGCCTGTCTGGTACGGCGGCAAGGCCTATGCGGTGGGGCCGGTCAGCCAGTCCATCGCGGCCATTCGCGAGAAGCAGGCGCAGGAACATGCCCGCCTCCTTTACGTGGCGCTCACCCGCGCGGAGGACCGGCTCTATGTGGCCGGGTGGAAGCCGCGCCGCCAGATCGCCCGCACCCTGACGCCCTGGTATGAAACCGTGGCGACCGCGCTCGACGAACTGGGGGCAGAGACCCTCTCCGATCCGCTCTGGGGCGAGGTGCGCTGCTTCCGCGTCGAAGGGCCGGTTACCTTCCTCGACCGGCCGGGCGAGGGCGACGTGGAGCCCGTGCTGGACCTGCCCCGCTGGGCCCGCGCGCCCGCCGGGGCCGAGCCGCGCCCGCCGCGTCCGCTCGCCCCCAGCCAGGTGGCGACGGTGCCGGAGCCGCCCGCCGGCTCGCCGCTGGAGGCAAGCACGCCCGCCGCCCGGCGCGGCACGCTCATCCACCGGCTGCTGGAGCGTCTGCCGGCAACGCCCGAGGACGCGCGCGAAGACGTGGCCCGCCGCTGGCTCGAGCGCTGCGCGGCCGATCTGGCATGGGAAGCGCGGGAGGAAATCATCGGCACCGTGCTGCGCACCCTGCATGACCCGGAGATCGGCACCCTGTTCGGCCCGGAGGCGCTGGCGGAAATTCCGCTCTCGGCGGTCATCAACGGGCAGGTGCTCTCCGGTCAGGTGGACCGGCTGATCGTGACGGACGACACGGTGCTGGTGGTCGATATCAAGACCGGCGCGCAGGTGCCCGCCAGCCCGGAGCAGACGCCGCTTGCCTATCTCCAGCAGATGGGCGCCTACCGGGCGGCGCTCGCCCGCATGTTCCCGGACAAGACCATCGAGGCGGCGTTGCTGTGGACGGCGGGCCCCACGCTCATGCCGCTTCCCGGCCCTCTGATGGAACAGGCGTTCGCGGCCATCGGTTCGTGACTAAGAACGCAGCTTCCATACAGCGCGTCGCTTGACCGGCTCCCGGCCGCTTCCTACGTTGCGGCTGAGTCACCGATAGGAACTGGTTATCGTACCGGGATTGCCCAGGAGAGTTTCCATGCCGTCGATCCAAGTTACCGACGATTCGTTCGAAAATGATGTTCTGAAGTCCTCGAAGCCCGTGCTGGTGGACTTCTGGGCGACCTGGTGCGGCCCGTGCCGGCAGGTCGCGCCGATTCTCGAGGAACTGGCAGACGAAATGGCCGGAAAGGTCACCGTCGCCAAGATCGATACGGACGCCAACCCGGAAGTGCCGACCCGCTTCGGCATCCGTGGCATCCCGACCCTGATCCTGTTCCGCGACGGCAAGCCCTACGCCACCAAGGTGGGTGCGGCGCCCAAGACTGCTCTCAAGGAGTGGCTGGAGAGCAACCTCGCCTGAGCGGGCAACCGACCAGACACAAAAAAAGGGCGGCCCTGGCGCCGCCCTTTTTTGTTGGGCTAAGTTTTGCCGGGCCCAAGGTTTGTTGGGCCCCAGGTTTGTTGGGCCAAGGGAGGCCGGGCAGTGTGCGGCGCGGTATCGGCAGCGGAATATTCGACCATGAGGAGGTTGCGCCGGGTTGGGTATGGACTATGCTGGCCCGGTCCAATGCTGAACATTGAACCTCCTTTCTATAAGGCCCCGTGGGTGTCCTGTCCTGCGGGGCCTATGCATTTTGAAGGCGACCTGCCTTCTGCCCGGCGTGGTCCGTGAAGGCCCGGGGGAATGCGCAGAAGAACCCGACTGCGCGGAAAGCCGCGCATAAAAATCAGAATAAATCAGAAAATCGGACTCGCGGAGGGGGCGCGGCCGCTGGCGGAGCGCTCCCCTCGCGTGCTTCGATCTTCCAGCGCTTACGCCCGCGAGGCCGGGCGCGCAGAGACAGCCTCGAACCAGCGGGCGATGTTGGTGTGCTTCTCGTCCGGGCTCAGCTTGATCCAGCGGGCAAAGTTCAACGCCACGAAGGCGGTGATGTCCGCGATGGTGAAGCGGTCGCCCGCCACGTACTCGGTCTCGCCCAGGCGCGTGTCGAGCAGGTTGAAGAAGCGGCGGGTGAGCATGACGCCGCGCTCCACCAGCACCGGCAGCTGTTCGGTGGGCTCGGCGCAGCCCGGCACCGCCCGGTTGGCGAACACCGGCGTGCTGTTGCGGAACGCCAGCGCCGCGGAATAGAGGCCGTCCAGTTCCGCCCGCCGCTGCCAGCAGTCGATGACGGCCTTTTCCTTGGCGTCGCGCCCCAGCAGGTTGGGCTCGGGGTGCAGCTCCTCGAAGTAGCGGCAAATGGAGACTGATTCGTCGATGACCGTGCCGTCGTCCAGCTTGAGGGTGGGAATCAGCCCGCGCGGATTCATGGCCAGATATTCGGGCCCGATGTTCTCGCCGCCCAGCAGGTCGACCTGACGGGTTTCGACCGTGATGCCCTTCTCCGCCAGAAACCAGCGCACGCGCCGCGCGTTGGGCGCTTTTTCAAAGTCATAGAGTATCATCGGTGTGCATCTCCTTCTCCGATGGCCGTGAGCTTAGCCTGATCGCGTGCCGGATAAAAGCATGTATATGCAGTTATTGGGTGTGATTTTTCGGGGGGCGGATTTTCGCCAGACAGCCGCTGCTGAAAATGCTCTGGCGCGCCGGTTGGGTTCGTGATAAGCGCCGCGAAAATTGATGCCCCTTTGGGATAAACGTTGATGATCCATCTGGCTGGCCCGCGTCTGGCGCTCCGACGACAGTAAGTCGTCCCCTCTCCGCAGTCCCTGTTCGGCTGCGGTGCGTCACGCCCTGTTCTCCGCTTGCCAGAAAGATCAAACCCTCGATGAACATTCGCCAGACGACGGCCGACGACCGGCCGGAGATCGAGACCCTGCTGGACGCCGCCTTTGGGCCGGATCGCCACACCCGCACCGCCTACCGGCTGCGCGAGGGCTCGGTGCCGGTGGCGGAGCTGTGCTTCGTCGCCCGCCGCGAGGATGGCCAGTGCGGCGGTCACCTGTGCGGCTCCATCGAATTCTGGCCGATCGAAGTTGCCTGCCGGACCAGCGGCCGGGTGCTGACGGCCCTGCTGCTCGGCCCGATCGCGGTGGCCGAGGAATGCCGGGGCCAGGGGCTCGGCGGCCAGTTGATCCAGCGCGGGCTGGAGACGGCCGAACGACTCGGCTACCCCCTCGTCATTCTGGTGGGCGACCCGGAATATTACAGCCGCTTCGGCTTCTCCAATGCGGCGACCGGCGGCTGGAGCCTGCCCGGCCCGGTCGAGCAGCGCCGCCTGATGGCGCGGGTCTCCGACTCGGCACTGGCGCTGCCTGTCGAGGCCGAGGTGCGCAAGCCGCTGCGCGCCGCGGCGGAATAATCCCGGCCGGATTTCAGACCAGACGCGAGGGCGCACGCCGCTCGGCCACCCATGCCAGCCCGAGCGCGGCGGCCAGAAGGCTCCACAGCAGCAGCGGTGGCAGCAGCGGCTCTTCGTGCACGCCGAGCAGGGCGCCGGAGTCGTTGCGCACGAGGCCCAGCCAGCCGTTGCCGGCCTGCGGGCGGTCCGCCGCCGTGCGGCGCAGGGAGGGCACGCCGTCCGCCAGCCAGAAGACGCCGCCGCCGGTGCGCTTGGCCAGCTCCGCCAGCGGCTCGGCCCGGGGGCGCACCTCCTGCCGCTCCGGCCCCGCGCCGACGAGGGCGAAGGTGCGCCGGTTGCCGCTTTCGATGCGATAGAGCCCGGGGACGGGGGCGGGCACGGCGAGCCGGGCCTCGCCGCGTGTGTCCGCTTGCAGGGTGAAGCGCTGCGGCTGGCCCTGGGGCGGGGTGATGACCACCGGCTCCGGCTCGGTCATGGTGCGCACGCTCACCGCGATCCGGTCATCGCCCAAGGGACGGGCGGAGAGTTGCTCCTCCTCCAGATCCGGCTCGCGCATCAGCCAGTGGACAAGGCGGGTGAGCAGGGTGTCGCGCGGGCCGCCGCCATCGACTCCCCGGCCCCAGCGCCACACGTCCAGCGTCATCAACTGCCCGATGCGCCCGCGCCCCTGCCGGTCCACCACCAGCAGCGGCGAGCCGCCGGGACCGGAGAGCAGGGTGCGGCCGCTGACGGCCGTGGCGGGCAGGTGGGTGCGCCAGCGGCCCCACGGCCGGCCGGGACCCCATTCCTCCTCCAGCGTCGCGGTGATGGGGTGGCGTCTGCCGCTGTCGGTGACGACGGCGCGGTAGGGCGTGGTCTCCCAGTCGCCGGTGGGTTTGGCGGGCAGCATCCGGCCCACGGACGTGCCGCTGAGGCCGAAGGGTTGCTGGTGCTCCGGCCCCGCCACCACCAGCAGCGCGCCGCCGTTGCGCACATAGTCGCTGATGGCGTCGAAGTAGGCGGCGGACAGCAGGTCGAGCTGGTCGAAGCGGTCAAGCACGATGAGGTCGAACCGGGGCAGCCGTTCCTCGAACAGCTGCTCGACCGGGAAGGGGATGAGCGACAGCTCCTCCGTCGGGGTGGGATCGAAGGAGGAGGGCAGGCGCAGGATGGTGAAGTGCACGGTGTCCAGCGCCGCGTCCAGCGTCAGGATATCACGCCAGGAGCGGGTCGAGAGGCTCGGCGCGCCGGAGACCAGCAGCACCGCCAGCCGGTCGCGCACGCCGTTGAGGCGCACCAGCGCCGCGTTGTTGGAGGTCACCAGCTCGCCGGGAGCCGGGGGGACGCTGGCGGTAACGACGGCCGGGCCGCGCCGCGCCACCTTCACCGGCAGGCGGGCAAGACCCTGCGCGTCGATCGTCACCGGCGGCTGGGGCTGACCGTCGATGCTCCAGTTGACCGGCAGGCCCGCCACGCCGCCGTCCACCCGCATGGTCACCTGCGCCGTCTGGCCGACGACGGCGTAGGGCGGGGCGGCCTGCACCACCATGCGCCGGTCGACCATGGCGCGGTCCCCGGCCAGCAGCACATGCACCGGCTTGCCCTCGGGCAGGACGGGCGGATGCTCCCTCGTCACGATGCCGTCGCTGAGGATCACTGCCCCGGCCAGCCGGTCGGCGGGGGTCTGGCCGATGGCGCGGCCGATCTCGTCCATCAGCGCCGTGCCGCCGGTGGCGCCGGGCTGGCCTTCGGTCTCCACCACGCGCCAGTGCAGGTCCGGGCCGCTGGCGGTGCGCAGCGCCTTGAGCGCGGCCTCCACCTCCGCCCGGCGATTGCCGATGGCCATGCTGCCGGAAGTATCGACCACCGCGACGGCGATGTCGGGCTCGGCGCGGCGCTCCTCGATGCGGGTGACGGGGCGGGCGAGAATGGCGAAGGCCACCACCGCCGCCGCCAGCCGCGCCGCACCCGCCAGCCAGTGCCGCCGCCACAGGGCAGCGAGGCCGGGCGCGGCCAGCAGCAGGACCAGCAGCCACAGCGCCCAGACGGGGACCAGCGGATCGATCGCCAGCGCGGTCATCGGTTGCGCTCCGGCAGGCGGTCGAGAATGGCCTTCACATGCACCTGATCCGCCTTGTAGGTGCCGGTGAGGGCATACATCACCAGATTGACGCCAAAGCGCAGCGCCCATTCCCGCTGGCGGGCGTTGATGTTTTCATGGCTGGCCCAGGCCCCGGCCCAGTCGGCGCTGCCCATGACGACTCCGGCCACCGCGCCGTCGCTGCCCCCTTCCGTGCCCGCCTCCACCCAGACGGTCTGCCCCTGCACCCGGCCGGGATAGCGGTCGAGGAGGTAGAAGCTGCGGGCGAGCACGTGGTCGCTGTTGAGCGGGGCGAGGCGCGGCAGGCCGAGCGGCTGGAGCACCTCGCGCACCACCTCGGGCGGCAGCGGGGCGGGGCCCAGATCCACCACCAGCAGGCCACCGCTGGCGAGATAGGCGCTGAGGCGCGCCGCCGCTTCCGGCGAGAGGGGGCGGGGGCTGGTCAGCGGCCAGTAGAGGAGGGCAAGCGTGCCCAGCTCGTCCCGCTCCAGATTGACCGCCTGCGGGCTGCCCGCGCGCACGGCGGTGCGGGTGCGCAGAATCCGGGTGAGCATGTCGAGCCCGTCGCGGGCGCGGCTGTCGGCGGCGGGGTTGCCGGTTGTCACATAGCCCAGCAGCACCGGCTCCACGGTGGTTGCGGGGGCCTGGCTGGCGGGCGGCTCGCGCGGCACGAGGCCAGGGAAAAGCTGGGCGTGGCCGGGCCGGGGCGCGGCCACGAGCCCCGCCAGCAGCGCGAGCACGGCGACGGCGGCGCTGGCGCCCGCGCGCCGCAGCGGCCAGCGGAAGGCACCGGGCCGGCCGAGGCTGAGGACGCCGTCGAGGATCGCCAGCAGGAGGCCGAGGATCAGCAGCGGCGGCGCCAGCTCGACCGGGGCGCGCAGGCCCTCGCGGCTGACGACCGGCAGCCCGGCGGCCTTGGTGAGCGGCTCGAAGCGGAAGCGGGGCGAAATCGGCCCGTTGCCCTGCATCAGGTTGAGCGCGCGGGTGACGCTCCCGGCGCGGTAGAGCCCCGGCGGGGTGGCCGGGCTGGCGGCGGCGCTCTCCCACGCCTCCGGGCTGATCTGCCGGGGCTGGGCCGGGTCGGTCAGAAGGCCGTCCCCGTCGAGCGCGGCTTCCAGCATGAAGCTGCCCTCGGGTGCGCCTGCGGGCCGGGTGGCGCGCCCCACCAGCGGCAGGAAGCGGCGCAGCATCTGCTCGAACAGGCCCGAGAGCGGCAGGCTGGTCCAGCGCGGGTCGGCGTTGGCGTGAACCATCACCAGTGCGCCCGCCCCCTCTGTGCGGGCGGTGACCAGCGGCGTGCCGTCTTCCAGCCAGGCCCAGCGCATCAGGCTGGGCGCGGAGGGGTCCGCCACCAGCACCTGCCGGGTGACGGTCACGTCGGGGTCGTTGGGAAGGCCCGCCAGCGGCCCGTCGGCGGCGAAGCCTCCCAGTTTCTGCGGCTTCTCCCAGGAGAGGCGGGTGCCGACAGCGCGGGTGGCGGTGAGCAGCGGCCCCGGCGCAAGCCGGGTGCCGTTCTGGGCGATGCGCGGCCCGGCGAAGGTGATGGCGATGCCGCCCTCGCGCACCCAGCGCAACATCGCCTCGGCCTGGTCGCGGCCGTTGACCGGCAGGTCGAGGAACACCCGGATGTTCGCCTCGGTGCTCGTCATCGACTCCGCCGCCACGGTGTCCACGCTGGCGTAGGGTTCCAGCGCCCGGCGCACGTAGAAGGCGGCCGATTGCAGCGGGCGCGGCTCGCCCCGCCGCTCCCCGGAGAAAATGGCGACGCGTGGATGCAGGGCGGCGGCATCGATCAGCGCGGTGGTGGCGGCGGACCGGCTCTCGGCAATCGTCAGGCGGCTGATGCGGGCCAGATCCCCCACCGCCACGCCCAGCTGCACGGTGGCGCTGGTTTCGTTGGCGTCAAAGCGCACGGCGGTCTCGGCGCGGGGGCGTCCGGCGGTGTCGATGGCCGTCAGCCGCACGGTCTCGGCCGGCAGCCCCTCGGGGCGCACCAGCTGCACGCGCCAGCCGCCCGCCGTGCCGCCGAACTGGCGGATGGCGATCATGCGCGCGGGCACCGGCAGCAGCCGCGCCGGGCCCACGGCCTTGAGCGCCTTGCCCAGCGGCTCGGCCCCCTGCGCACCCCAGCCGGTGGTGATCCACAAGGCTTCGTCCGCGCTGCCGGGGGCAAGGCGGGCGATGGCGCGGGCCGCGCCCTCCCGGTCGGCGGGCCAGGGGCGGGGCGCGTGCTGCTCCAGCAGCGCCAGCGCCGTGCGCGGCGTCACCCAGCCGGGGACAGGGGCCGCGTTGCCCGGCCAGCCGCCGGACGGCGGGGCGGTCGTGACCAGCGCGACGCGGGCATCCTCCGCGCGCAGCGCCTCGATGCGGTTGCGCGCGGCCGACAGCATCTCCTGCCAGCCGGGGGCGGACTCCCAGCCGTTGTCCAGCACGAGCAGCAGACGCCGGGGGCTGGGGGCATCCGGCGTCGGGTCCCAGCGCGGCCCGGCCAGACCCAGCAGCAGCAGGGTCAGCGCGCCCAGCCGGATCAGCAGCAGCCACCACGGCGGGCGGGCCTGCGGCGGCGGCTGTTCGACGACCGGCCCCAGCAGACGCACCGCGGGAAACACCACCTGCCTGGTCGGCGGCGGCAGGCGGCGGATCAGCCACCACAGCAGCGGCAGGGCGGCCAGCCCGGCCAGCACCGCAGGCGCGGCAAGCGTCAGGGGACCGAAGGAGATCATCGCCGGGGCGGGCCTCCTTCAGCAGGTGGAGCGTCCAGCCGCGTGGCACCCAGCCGCGCGGCGCCGATGCAGGCGGCGATGGTGGCCAGCCCGTCCTGCACCGGCGTGTCGGTGCGGTGGAGGAGATACTGCCACCCGGCGGTGCGGGCGGCGTCCGCCACGGCGGCGACGTGGGCGTCCCACGCCGCACGGTAGCGGGCGCGGGTGTCCTCGCTCGCGTCGATGAGGCGCGGCGCTGCCTCGGGCGCGACGTCCAGAAGCTCGACCCGCCCCTCGAAGGGAAAGTCGATCTCGGCCGGGTCGGCGATGTGTACGACAAGGCCGCCCGCCCCCTGTGCCGCCAGCGATGCGATGGCGTCGAGCCGGTCCGGCTCCAGAAAATCGCTGAGAATCAGCACCGTATCCCCCGGCGCGGCGGGGGCGCTGTGCATTGCCCCTGCGGTTTCGGCGGCGAGCTGTTCGGCGATGGCGCGGGCGCGGGCCGGGCGCGCGGCGGTGAGCGCGGTGCAGGCCTCGCCGGCCTCCTCGGCGCTCAGCGCGAGGGCGGCGGCCAGCACCAGTGCCCGATGCCGCTTGGTGGGGTGCTGCCTGTTGGGATGCTGCTTGTAGGGGTACTGGGCGGCGCTGGCGTAGTCCATGGTGGCGGAAGGGTCGGCCCACAGGGACAGGCGGGCGGGCAGCTCCCGCTCATGGGTGCGGACGAACAGGGAATCACTGCGCCCGGAGCGCCGCCAGTCCACCCGGTCCACCGCTTCGCCCGGCTCCAGCGGGCGGTACTGCCAGAACTCGCTGCCTTGCCCCGCGCGCCGGCGGGGGTGCGATCCCTGCTGCCAGCTGGGGCGACCCAGCTCGGGGCGCGCCAGGGGCAGCGGGCCGAGCAGGCGCGCCGCCCGTTCGGCCTCGGGCCAGAAGGCGTCCAGTTGAGGGGGATGCCGGGGCTGGTCCGTTTCCATGAGGGCCGGTCAGGCGTCCAGCAGCGGCAGGACGCTGTCAATGACATCCGCCGTCGTCCGGCCCCGGGCCCGCCCGGCGTAGGTGAGCGCGATGCGGTGGCCGAGCGCCGGATGCAGCAGCGCCTCCACATCTTCCAGCAGGGGCACGGCGCGGCCCATCAGGAAGGCCCGCGCCTTGGCGCCCGCCAGCAGCGCCTGCGCGGCGCGGGGGCCCGCGCCCCAGGCGATGTCGGGCCGGTCGGGGCCGGGACGGGTGGCGCGCACCACCCGCAGGATGCTCTCCACCACCTGCTCGGGCACGGGAATGCGGCGGATCAGCTGCTGCGCCTCCGCCAGCTCCTCGGGCGAGAACAGCACCGGCGGCTCCGCCTGCGGCGCGCCCGTGGTGGCAAGCAGAATGGCCCGCTCGTCATCCAGCTCCGGGTAATCGATGCGGATCTCGAACAGGAAGCGGTCCAGCTGGGCCTCGGGCAGGGGGTAGGTGCCTTCCTGCTCGATGGGGTTCTGGGTCGCCAGCACGTGGTAGGGCTGGGGCAGCGCATAGCGCTGGCCCGCCACCGTCACCTGCATCTCCTGCATGGCCTCCAGCAGCGCGGACTGGGTGCGCGGGCTGGCGCGGTTGATCTCGTCCGCCATCAGCAGCTGGCAGAACACAGGCCCCTTCACGAACCGGAAGGCGCGGCTGCCGTCACTGGCTGTCTCCAGCACTTCCGAGCCGAGGATGTCCGTCGGCATCAGGTCGGGCGTGAACTGCACGCGCCGGGTGTCCAGCCCCAGCACCGTGCCCAGCGTCTTGACCAGCCGGGTCTTGGCGAGGCCGGGCACGCCCACCAGCAGCGCGTGGCCGCCTGCCAGCAGGGTGACGAGCGTCAGGTCCACCACCTTGCGCTGGCCGATGATGACCGACTCCACCGCCTGCCGGGCCGCCAGCATGCGGTCCGCCAGCTCGGCGAGCCTGCGCTGTGCCTGCGCGTCGGCGTTCGGTGTTCCCTGGGCGAACTGATTGAGCATCCACGCGGTTCCAACAAGAGGACAAGCTCTTATATAAGAGCGATGTTAATCACTGGCCACAACCCAGCAGCGTGAGGCAAACCATGGAGAACCCTCAGGTCCGGCAGCCGGGGCAATCCCTTGCAGATATTGCCCGCCTTCTGGCGGACAAGCGCCTGCCGCCCGTGGAACGCTGGAATCCGGCCTTCTGTGGCGACATCGACATGGTGATCAAGCGCGACGGCACCTGGATGTACCAGGGCTCGCCCATCGGCCGCCATGCCATGGTGAAGCTGTTCTCCACCGTCCTGCGCCGCGACGAGGATGGCCGGCACTATCTGGTCACGCCGGTGGAGAAGCTGGGCATCACCGTTGAGGATGCTCCCTTCGTTGTGGTCGAACTCATCAGCGAGGGCGCGGGCGCGCAGCGTCGCCTCGGCTTCCGCCTCAACACCGATGATTACGTCATTGCGGGCGAGAACAACCGCCTGCGGGTCGAGGTGGACGGAAAAACCGGCGAGCCGCGCCCCTATCTGCACGTGCGGCGCGGCCTTGAGGCGCGCATCAACCGCCCCGTTTTCTACGAGCTGGTGCAGCTCGCCCTGGAGGAATGCGGCGAGACGGGCACGCTCGGCCTGTGGAGCGACGGCGTGTTCTTCCCGCTCGGGGAGCTGGAAGGGGAGGCCGCGTGACCCCGCCTTCTTCCAGCCAGCCAGCATCCTGCCTGGACGTCCACGCCCTGACCATCGACATGGTGCGCCAGCGTCTGGCCGGCTACCGGGCCGGGGGGCGCGACTCCGGGTTCCGCAGCGATGACGATCTCAACCCCGGTATGCCCTTCCCGATGCCGGAGGCGGCGCTCAAGCCCGCGGCGGTGCTCATTCCCATCATCGACCGGCCGGAGGGGCCGAGCGTGCTGCTCACCCAGCGGGTGGCGACACTGCGCGCCCACGCCGGGCAGATCGCCTTCCCGGGCGGTCAGCTGGACGGGCCGCACGAGACGCCGCAAGCCGCCGCCCTGCGCGAGGCGCAGGAGGAGGTGGGGCTGGAGCCGCACCAGGTGGAGGTCATCGCCACGCTCGACTGCTACCGCACCCGCACCGGCTACATCATCACGCCGGTGGTGGGCATCGTGCAGCCGGGCTTCACGCTGTCCCTGCACGCGCGGGAAGTGGCGGAGGCCTTCGAGGTGCCGCTGTCGTTTCTCGTCGACCCTGCCCGCCGGGTGCGCGACTCGCGGGTTTATCTGGGGGCGCCCCGATTCTTCTATGCGATCCCCTATGGGGAGCGTTACATCTGGGGCGCGACCGCCGGTATGATCGTCAATCTGGCCGACGCCCTGTCGGGATGCGGACAGGGGGACGCCGGCAGGACCGGGGCCGAACAGACGGAGCAGGGAGTGACTTTGTGATCTGGGTTATCCGCCTTTGCCTGTTTTTCCTGCCCTTCCTGCTGTTCTGGGCGTGGCTGCGCTGGAGTGGCCGGCTGGTCGGCCCGCGCAGGATCGGCCTGTTCGCCCTCGTCGCCGGCCTGCTGGTGGCGACGCTGCTCGGCCTTGGCCTTGCCGCAAGCCTCACCCAGTCCGGCGCGCCGGGGGACCGGTACATTCCCGCCTATGAGCAGGACGGCAGGATCATCGAGGGCCGTTTCGAGAAACCCGGGAACGAGTAAGACCCATGACCCGACTGCCGCATCAGCCCTGGCAGGACAGCCGGGGACTCAGGCGCGTGCTCCAGGCGATGGAGGCGGAGGCCGGGGCCACCCGCCTCGTCGGCGGCGCGGTGCGCGACAGCCTGCTCGGCCTGCCGGTGCAGGATGTGGACCTGGCCACCCGCTTTCCGCCGCAGGAGGTGATCCGCCGCCTGGAAGCGGCAGGCATCAGGGCCATTCCCACCGGCATCGACCACGGCACCGTCACGGCGGTGTCGGACCACCAGTCGTTCGAGATCACCACCCTGCGCCGGGACGTCTCGACCGACGGTCGCCGCGCCACGGTCGCCTTCACCGAGGACTGGAAGGAAGACGCCGCCCGGCGGGACTTCACCATCAACGCCCTCTACGCCAACCCGCTGACGGGCGAGATCTTCGACTATTTCGGCGGGCTGGAGGATCTGGAGGCGCGGCGTGTCCGCTTCATCGGCCGGCCGCTGGAGCGCATCGCCGAGGATCACCTGCGGATCCTGCGCTTCTTCCGCTTCCACGCCCGCTTCGGGCGCGGCGCGCCGGACCCGGAGAGCTTCGAGGCGTGCGTCGCCCGCGCCAATGACCTCATGGCCCTGTCGCGCGAGCGCATCCGGGAGGAAATCCTGCGCCTGCTCGGCACTGCCGATCCAGCGCCGACGGTGGCGCTGATGGTCCGCCACGGCGTGTTCGCCCCCGTGCTGCCCGAGCTGACGGCGGAGGGGCTGGCGGGGCTCGCCAGCCTGGTGGCGGTGGAGCGCTCGCTGGGCGATGTCTGCGCCCTGCGCCGCCTCGCCCGATTGCTGCCCGCCGACGCGGAGGTGCTGGACGACATCGGCCGCCGCCTGCGCCTCTCCAACGCGGAGCGCAAGCGGCTGGTGGCCATGGCCGAGCGCCGGTTCCATATCCCGACGACCCGGCAGCAGGCGGAAGCCGCCATCTACCGGCTGGGCGCCGAGACCTTCATCGACCGCATGGTGCTGCAACTGGCGGTGCAGGTGGGCGCGATCGGCGCGGCGGCGACGCCCGCCGCGGAAACCGAGGCCGCCGCGCAAGGGGCGGACAGCCTGCTGCATGTGGTGGCGAACTGGGCGGCCGTTGCCCGCAGCTATGTTCCGCCGCGCCTGCCCCTCTCCGGCAATGACCTGATGGCGCTGGGGGTGCCCAGGGGGCCGGACATCGCCCGCACCCTCGGGATCGTGCGTGAACGCTGGATCGATGCGGGCTTCCCCGAGGACCGGGAGGTCGTGCTCGGCCTTGCCCGCGCCGTCCTTGCGGACCAGCCGCCGCAGGGCGAGGCGCCGGGCTTCGGCGCGGCCTCATAGCTCCGGCAAGGGTTCCTCGACCGCCTGCTTGAGCGTGCGGATGGCGGAGGAGAGCCGCTTGGCGGTCTCCGGGCTGGTCAGCGCGGGATCGATCCGCTTGAGGCTGGAAGGCGCGTTTGCCGGGCCTACGGCGGCCGGGTCCGGCACCCCGGCCAGCGGCGAGGTGATGGCCTGGCTGAGGTCGCGCATCCGCTCGGCCAGCGCAATGAACCGTTCCACCGTTTCGCGGCTGGCGCGGGCGGCCTCGGCCATCTGGTCCGCCGCCTGACCAACCGCCTTCGTATCGCCCACGTGCGCGCTGAGCAGGTCGAGCGCCTGCCGGGTCGCGTCCCGGGTCTGGTTCACCTGTTCGGTAATGCTCTCCACCGCCGTTCGGGTGAGGTCCCGCAGTTCGGCCGACAGGGCGCGGAATTCGCCCAGCACCGTCTCCAGCTGCTCGGACTGCTGCTGGCGGAGGGTTTGCAGGGTCGTGGCGTAGGCGTCCGAGATCTGCGCGGCCTGCTTCTCCTGCGCGGCCGCCAGCTGTGCCTCGGTCTGGGTCAGCGCGCTGAGGAGGGCGGCGGCGCTGCCTTCCATCGCCGCCAGGGTGTGGGCGAGGCCGGCCGTGCGGGTGCCGCTCGCCGCCTCCAGCTGTTCGAGGAAGCGGGTGCAGGCATCCTCCAGCGCCGCCTGGGTGGTGTTGGCCTGGGCGGCGGCCAGCTTTTCCGCCGTGGCGGTGAGCGCGTCGGCCACGGGCGCGAGCGCCTCGGCCAGCCGGTGTTCCAGCCGGTGGGCGGCGTCGCCGAGCATCCGGGCGCGGGTGGTGGCCATCAGCCGGTCCAGCCGGGCGGTGACCGCCCCGCCGGTGAGCCAGTAGAGCAGGGCGGAGAAGAACGCACCCGCCGCCGTGATGACAAGGCAGCCCAGCGCCAGCGTACCGTTGGTGGGGGCGGGCAGCTCCAGCGCCTCATAGAGCGCGCTCTCGATGCCGCCCGAGAGGCTGGCCGCGTTGCTCGGCCCGTTGAGAAGGGCGATCCCGGCGATGAGGCCGCCCAGTCCCAGCGCCGCCAGCGGCAGCAGGCGGAAGAACCAGGCATCGGCGTACTGGTTGAGCAGGGCGTGGCCGCGCTCCCGCTCGGGCAGGGCAGGCGCCAGCGCGCTGTCGCTGGCGGGCAGGGGCACAAGGTTGCCGCCCAGCCGCTCGTTGAGCGCGTCGAATTCCGTATTGCCGGGCTCGAGGCCGTCCTCGATCACCATGCCGATGCGGGTGTCGAGCACGATCAGCGGGATGGACCAGCCGATCAGCATCCACATCAGGGCGCCCAGCGCGACGCCGAGGCTTGCCATCACCAGCGGTTCGGTGAGCGGTGCGCCGAGGAAGGCGGGGGTCAGTCCCGCCTCCGAGGACAGGGCGGCGAGCCGGTCGCCCACGCCAAGAGCCAGCGCGACGATGAGCGCCGCGGCCAGGAAGCCGATCCAGAATGCAACCCTGTTCACCATGGTTCAGCCCCTCACCCTCGCTGTGCTGCTCACAAATCCCGATGTTCCGATGTCACCAACGCACTGCCATACCAACACATGGCCATATCAACGCGCCACCATACCAACGCAATGCTGCATCAACGCACTGCTGTACAAACGCAATGCTGTACAAACGCAATGCTGCACAACCGCATTGCCGCACTACCGCACCGGCGCAATGGCCGGTGCGCGATCCGGTCCCCCGCCGCTCAGGCGGCCAGCGAACGGCGCGTGCGTGCCGCCAGCCGTTCGTAGACCGGCACGTAGTTGTCCACCGTGCGGGCCCAGCTTTTCTCCTGCGCCACGTAACGCCGCGCCACCTCCCTGCGCTCCGCCCACATCTCCGGGTGGGCGAGCAGGTCGAGCACGCTGGCGGCCAGCGCCTTCGGGTCGTCCGCCCGGAACAGGGTGCCGGTCCTGCCGTCCTCGATCAGCTCGCGGTGGCCGCCCACGTCCGACGCGGCGACCAGCTTGCCCTCGGCCATGGCCTCCAGCGGCTTGAGCGGTGTGACCAGTTCGGTCAGACGCATACGCTTGCGCGGGTAAACCAGCACATCGACGAGGCTGTAATAGCGGTCCACCTCCCCATGCGGCACCCGGCCGGTGAAATGCACATGCCCCTCCAGCCCCAGCGCCCTGGTCTGGGCGCGCAGGCTGGCGTCCATCGGCCCGCCGCCCACCAGCAGAAGGTGGAGCCTGGGCCGGGCCGCGATCATTTCTGGCATGGCGGCCAGCAGCACATCCAGCCCTTCATAGTCATAGAACGAGCCGATAAACCCAAGAATATCCGCATCCTCGAGGCCAAGCTCGGCGGCCAGCCGGTCGTCGCGCGGGCGGCCGAAGGCGAACTGCTCCGCGTCCACCGCATTGGGCACGTGGAACAGCTTGTCCGGCGCGATGCCCCGGGCGCGCAGGTCATCCAGCAGGCCGTGGCAGATGGCCCCCACCGCATCGGCCTGGCGGGCGGCGCGGGTCTCGAGCCAGCGCGTCGCCCGGTAGCGCAGGCTGCCCTCCCGCGTGGTGCCGTGGGAGGCGGCGGCGTCCTCCCAGAAGGCGCGAATTTCGTAAACCCAGGGCAGGCCGAAACGCGCGGCCACCCGCTGCACCGGAATGGCGTTCAGCACGGGCGAATGGGCGTGGAGAATGTCCGGCCGGGTCTGCTCCACCAGCGCCGCCAGACGCCGGGTGGTGGCGTTCACCTCCGCCACTTCCCGCAGCACCGGCAGCCGGGAGGCCGCGCCCACCGGCGGCGTGCGATGGAACAGCAGGCCGTCCGCCTCCTCCGGGTCGGGACCGGGGCGCACATGCCGGGGCGTGGTGAGGTGCACGGTCTGCCACCCCCGGCGATTCTGCTCCCGCAGGATGGAGCGGCTGCGAAACGTGTAGCCGCTGTGCAGCGGAAGGGAGTGATCAAAGACGTGCAGAATACGCATGATGGGCAGCGGCGACCTCTGGCTTGGGCATCTCGCCCGTTGTAGCTCATGGTTCATCGCACAGAAAGATAGCGCATGGTTCCTTATGCGTTCAGGGCCTTACAAGATTTTATTCCAAAGTTGCCCTGAGCTTTTTGAGGGATATGTCTGGCTGCGGACTTGATCGACCCGAGCAGGGATTGATAAGGATCCGTAGTGCCGGAGAAAATTTTACGAGTGCGGTATCAGGTGGAAAACGACGCCATCCTAGACACCACCGAAGCGGGGCCGGCGCCGCCGTTCGAGACTGCACGCCGTCGCATCCTGCTGGTCACCGGCTTCTTTCCGCCGCTTGCGCCCACCGCCTCCACCCGCGCGCCAACGCTGGCGCGTTACTGGATGGACCGGGGTTACGATGTGCGCGTGCTGGCGGCCCACAATCCGGGCAAGCCGCAGGTCCTCAGCCATGACCTGCCGGACAGCGCGGTGCAGTTCGTCCCCTATCCCGAGGTGAAGGCGCTGCGCGATGTGCTGGCCTATCATCTGGCCGGGCGCATCCCGCCCGTTGGCGACATGGACGGGCAGAACGCCCGGGCTGCCGACGCCTCCGGCAAGGCGAAGCCGGGGCGGCGCTATTCCCGCCTGCCGTTCCGTCAGCGTCTGGCGGACCTCTACTGGGACCTGATGTTCATTCCGGACAAGCACCTTTTCTGGGTGGAGACCGGCACCCGCGCCGGGCTGGAATGGACGAAGACGTGGAAACCGGACCTCATCTATTCCAGCGGCCCGCCCCACTCCGGGCATCTCATCGCCGCGCGCCTTGCCGAGGCGCGGGGCGCGCCGTGGGTGGCGGAGCTGCGGGACGAATGGGCCGGCAACCCCTACGGCCTCGAGAGCTGGCTGCGCGCCTTCATCGAGAAGCGGCTGGAACAGCGGGTTCTGGGGCAGGCGCAGGCGCTGGTGGCGCTCACCGCCACCACCCGGCAGACGCTGAGCGACGCCTACGGCAAGCCGACCATCCTGTCGATGAACGGCTACGACCCGGCGGACTTCGAGGGGCTGGAGTCGGTGCCGCCGCTCGATCCGCACAAGCTCACCATCATGCACGCCGGGTCCATCTACATCGGCAAGCGCGACCCCTCCGCCCTGTTCGCGGCGACCGCACGGCTGGGCGCGCTCAAGGACCGGGTGAACCTCATGTTCTACGGCGAACAGGCGGATTCGCTGCAAAGCCTCGCCCGCCAGCACGGGGTGGAGGCGCAGGTGACCATCTCGCCGCCGATCCCGCGCAACCGGGTGCTGGAGCTGGAACGTCAGTCCGATGTGCTGCTGCTGTGCCGCTGGGCCAACCCGGCGGACGATGGCGTCATTCCGGGCAAGCTGTTCGAGTACATCGGGGCGGAGCGGCCGATCCTCGCCATCGGTTCGGAAACCGGCGAGGCGGCGGACATCGTGCGGCAGGGGGGCTTCGGCGTCGTCTCCAACGATCCCGACGTGCTGGCGGCCCAGTTGCGGGAGTGGATCGCCCGCAAGGAGATCGAGCCGCGCCTGCCCGATGTGAAAAGCCCGCACAAGGCGCGCTATACCCGCAGCGGCCAGTTCGATCTGCTGGAGCAGTTCGTCTCCGAGAACATCTTTTAGGGGGGATCGCCGCCCTTGGCGCGGCCTGTTCGGGGGTTAAACCTGCATGACCATCCTTGCTGGCGTGTTCCGTCACGATCGACAGCCGGTCGACGAGGGCTGGCGGCGCTCGCTCGTCGGCGCGCTGTCGCGCGACCCGAGGGACGTGCCGCAAGTCATCGACCGGCCGGGCCTGCTCATGGCCAAGGTGGACGTGGGCGTCCTTGGCGCGCCTGCCTTCATCGATGACGGCAACGCCGCCATCGGCGCGGGCGAGCCGCTGCTCGGCGGGTCGTCTGCCGCCTCCACCCGCCAGCAGGATCTGAAGACCCTGCTGCGCGCCCATGTGGCGGGCGAGGGCGTGGAGGCGTTCCTCCAGGCGCGGGGCACCTACGCCGCCGCCTTCTATGATCTGGCCGGCCACCGGCTGTGCCTCGCCAACGACCGGCTCGGGGTGCGGACGCTCTATTACGCGCGGCTGGGCGACTGCGTGGTGTTCGCCACCGCCCGGCGCATCCTCGACGCCCTGCCGTTCGTGCCGAAGCGGGTGGACAACGCGGCGCTCCACGAGTGGGTGACGGCCGAATACTGCTTCGAGAACCGCACGCCCTACGAGGGCGTCTTCATGCTGCGCGGCGGCGAGCGGCTGCTGGCCGACGCGGACGGCGCCCGCCTGACGGTGGACTGGGACTGGGCCTCCGTTCCCGACGACCGGCCGGTGACGCCGGAGGCGGTGGAGGAGCTTTACCAGCTGTTCGTTGAAGCCGTCGATCTGCGCCTGAAGGGCGATACGGCGGCGCGGGCGCTGCTCTCGGGCGGCCTCGACTCCCGCATGATCGTCACCGAACTGCGGCGCCGGGGCCTGGAGGTGCGCACCCTCACCCTGACCTGGCCGCGCTCGCTCGACGCGGTGCTGGCGGAGCAGTACGCGGCGGCGATCGGCACCCGCCACTTCATGGCGGACGTGCCGCGCCCGCTGGAATACGACATCAGCCACTACACCGAAAAATTCCTGCGCGCGGAGGCGGACTACCGCGAGGTGCCCGGCGCGCGGCCCGGCCTCGTGTGGGCGGGGGACGGGGGCAGCGTCTGCCTCGGCTTCGTCAACACCACCCCGCCGCTGGTGGAGGCGCTGCGGGCCGGGCGCTACGACGAGGCCGCGCGCATCCATGTGGAGCGCAAGTTCCTGCGCCTGCGCGCCAAACTGCTCAGGCGGGAGGAGCGGGAGCGCTTCGCCGGCTATTTCGAGACCCGCATCGCGGACATCCTGCGCAGTTACGGCGGGCGCGACCCCGGCCGGGCGCTGCAATGGTTCATGATGACGACGCAGGAGCGCTATCAGGTCTCCGGCCTCTACGAGAACATCGACCTGCGCCGCATCGAATATGTGATGCCGCTGTTCGACGCCTGGCTCGCCGCCGCCTTCCAGCGCTTTCCGCTGGACGAATGCGTGGGGCACAAGCTCTACGACAGGTGGATGGACCGCTTCCCCGCCGTGGTGCGCTCCGTGCCGTGGCAGGCCTATGCCGGCCATATCGCCTCGCCCCTGCCGCTGCCGGACGCCGACATCCAGTGGAAGCCGCTCAGCGCCGAATACCATGCCCAGCAGCGGCGCACGGCGCTCGCCCGCTATCATGCGGTGCGGAAGGCGGGAACGGAGCGCCCGCCGTTCGTGCGGCCCGAGATGGAACTGGCGGCCTACTGGTTCACCCGGCTGGGGCACAGCAAGCTGGCCTATCTGCTCGATGCCGCCGCCGCCTACCGCGCCTGGTGGTCCGGCCGGAGCGATCTCTAGGGGCACGCGACCCCGTCATCGGCGCAGAATGACGGCGCACATGAAAAGACCCCGCAGGATAGGGATTGCGGGGTCTTGATGGAAAAGGGCTTTCTCATGAAGCCTGGAAGCGCTGCCATGATAAACCACGGCTCTCTCCGCGCAATGGCCTCAATGGTCGAATATCCGTTGCTTCTGTGGCAACGAACGCGGATTAAACCCATTTAATTACAATGACATAAGACCATGACAGACTTGCGAAGCCTCGCTTCGCCTGCTCCCATGAGCCTGCCCGGCTGACTGGTTGATAGGGCGGCAGCGCGTCTGCCGACAACCGTCAGGATCCGCGTGCTTCCGTGGAAATCCGCGGGCTGGAAAGGAGGGCTTTTCGCATGATGACTCTGGAAATGCTGGCGGTTGTCATCGCGCTGCTTGCGTTGCTCATTGCCGCTGTCCGTTTCGGGCAGTCGCTTGAGCGTCGCGGCAGGGACTGATCCGTCGGCGGGGGACGGGCCGGACGCCGCCCGGACCCCCTTGATTGCTCCCTGGTTGCTCCCTCCGGTTCCTGTCCCCCTGTTCTGCCTGGCGCCCTACTCGGCCGCGTGGCGCAGGGCGGTGCGGCGGCGCAGGTCCTCGACGCAGCGCTGGGCGGTCTTGCCGTCCCACAGGTCCGGGCGGCGGCCGGAAGGCCATTGGCCGCCGAGCACGGTTTCCACCGCTTCCACCAGCCGCTCGGGCTTCACCAGACGGTTGGTGCCTTCCAGAATGGTGATGGGCCGCTCGGTGTTCTCGCGCAGCGTCAGGCAGGGGATGTCGAGGTAGGTGGTCTCCTCCTGAATGCCGCCGGAGTCGGTGATGCAGAGCCGGGCGTTGCTGACGAGGCTCATGAACGGGCGGTAGCTCACCGGTTCCACCAGCGTGAGCCCCGCCGCTTCCAGCCGCGCCCACAGGCCGAAGTCGTGCAGCTTCTTGCGGGTGCGCGGATGCACCGGGAAGATGAGCGGCAGGCGGGCGGCCGCCTTCTCCAGCTGGGCGACCAGCGGCTCGAGCATCTCCTTCTGGTCCACGTTGGAGGGGCGGTGAAGGGTGACGATGCCGTAGGTGCCGGGCTCCAGACCAAACCGGGCCGGGGCGTTCTCCGCCTCGATGCGCTCGCGCAGCAGCTCGTAGCTGTCCAGCATGATGTTGCCGACGCGGGTGATGCGCTCGGCCGGGATGCCCTCGTTCGCCAGATTCTCGTCGCCGTCGGGCGAGGGGGTCCAGAGCACGTCGGCGAGCACGTCGGTGGCCAGGCGGTTGATCTCCTCCGGCATGCGGCGGTCGCGGCTCCTGAGGCCCGCTTCCAGATGCACCACCGGAATCCACAGCTTGGCGCCCACCATGGCGCAGGCGACGGTGGAGTTGACGTCGCCCACCACCACGAGCCAGTCGGGCCGGTCCGCCATCGCCACCTTTTCGTAGGCAATCATGACGTTGCCCACCTGCTCGGCATGGGTGCCGCCGCCCACGTTCAGGTGGTAGTCCGGCTCGGGCAGGCCGAGGTCGACGAAGAAGGCGTCGGACATGTTGAAGTCGTAATGCTGCCCAGTGTGGACGATCCTGGGCGTGAAGTCGCCGCTGGCCTTCAGCGCGTGATAAAGCGGGGCCACCTTCATGAAGTTGGGCCGGGCGGCGGCGATCAGATGAACGGTTGCAGGCATGAACACCTCTTGGAAGCAAATCCGTAACGGGCAGAAAAACACGGGACGCCGCACCGGCGCGGCCTGAGCCGGATCACGCCGCCGGCTCCCGGTGGTTGGCGGCCAGCCGTCCGGCGGTCGGCTGGGGCCGGTGGATGCCGTATGGCGCGGGCGGAGGCGCGGTGGCGGCCTCCCGCTGTTGCAGGATATCCTTCACGATCATGCCGAGCGCCATGGAGATGCCGACGATCTGGAACGACAGGTCGAAGCTGGCGACCTCCAGGAACGCGCCGCCAATGGCGTAGGCCACGATACTGGCCTGCATCATGCTGGCCAGATCCGCCGCCCAGTCGAGGCCGTTCCTGTGTGCGATCCGGCGTGTCTCCCAGAAGCTGAAGAAGGCGGCGGCATAGAGGAACAGGAACAGGAACAGTCCCACATAGCCGTGTTCGCCCAGCACCTCGAAATAGATGGAGTGGGAGGCGCGCAGCTTGATGCCGGGCGGCAGGTAGGCCGCGGAGACGGCCCGGTTCTTGTAGGCGCGAAAGCCGATGCCGAGGGGGTGGTTGTCGGCGAGCACGATGCCGTAGCGCCACATCTGGAGGCGGCCCATGGCCGAGCCGTCCTCGTTGTAGGACTCCACCGTCTGCATGCGCTCCCGCCACGAGGTAGGCATGAAGGTGACGGTGAACGTGGCGATGATGCCCGCCGCGACCAGCAGGCCGAACCGGTGGCGGGACGTGAGAATGAGCCACAGGCCGACCAGCACAAGGGCGATGAGCCCGCCGCGGGACTGGGAGCCGATCACCGAGACGGCGGCCCCCAGGATGAGGCCCGCCGAGCCGAGGCGCAGCAGCCTGTGCGGCGCATGCAGGTTGAGGAAGCGGAACAGCGGGATGCACATCACCAGCGCCAGCGCCAGGTCGTTGCGGTCCTGAATGAAGGTGCCAATTGGCCCCATGACGTTGAACTGGCCGCCGGTGGCCAGCGTGAACGCGCCGCCCTTGACCGCGTAGAAACCGAACGAGCCGCCGATCGCCATCATCAGCGCGATCATGCGGTGGCGGGTGGTGATGAGAATGGGCACGAACAGGCCCAGCAGCATGGCCTTCATCACGGTGGAGAATTTCTCCACCGCCAGGACCGTGTCTTGGGCGAAGAGGGTGGTGATGCTCACCCAGAGGGCATAGAGGACGAACGGCACCATCACCGGATGCAGCGGCGCGCGCTTCTGGTCCCGCGAGAACAGGGCGGAGAGGATGGTGGACCCCGCCACCACGTCGAGGAAGGGAAAGCGGGTGGCAAAGCCGTAGACCAGCCGGTGCGGGTACATGTACGACAGCCACGACCAGGCGAGCACCCCGATGAAGGCCCGCTTGAAGATCAGCGGCACAACCGCCATCACCACCAAGGCTACGAACAGACTACCCAAAGGCCCTCTCCCCCTGGAGCCGCAGCGGCGTGCGCCGGGTCGCGGTTCGTCTCCCGGCAGCGAACAGGCCGTCCGGCCTGACCGCGCGCCGATTGGAGCCGCCGGCTGCCGCCGGGCGCTCCTCGCGCTTGAACCTGTTCGCGCGCCCCCTCTTTTGCAGGTATGCTATCATTGTTTTGGCTGCAACAGCGGAGTTTCGATCCTAGATTGGCTGCCGGACATCCGCAGGGCGCTTGCGGCGCGCGGACAGGGGAGGAACCGGAAACGTGTTGACCACTATTGCCATCGCGCTGACCTGCATCGGCTTGTATGTCCTGTTTGTCTGGGCGATTCGGGAAGACAAGCCGGACACGCCCGAAAACGAGAAATAAGACATAGAAGTCGAAGGCCCGGCGTCGAGCACTGCCGTAGCGCGGCGGGACATTCCCGTTCGTTCCCGGCCCCGGCCGGTCAGGCCGGTTCGGACTCGCGCTTGGCCATGGCCCGGATGGCGGCGCGGCATTCCGCCAGCAGCGCGGCCCGGGCCGTTGTCGGGCTGAAGGTGTGATCCGCCCCGCCGATATGCTGCACCGTCACGTTCGGCCGTTCGAGCACCGCCTTCCAGGCGGGCAGGCGGAGCCCTGCCTCGAAGGCGGCCGCCGTGCGGTCGTGGTCCGAGAGGATGATGTGAATCGGCCCCGTGAACGCGCCGAGCGCCTTGGCGAGGCGGTGGCCGAGCGGCAGGATCGCCGGGCGCGGGCGGGCCCGCAGCCGGTCGAGCGCCACCCGGCTGAGCGAGCGGCCCAGCGACCGGATGGCCGGGCCCAGCGCGATCTCGCCGCGCAGGAGCCGCCCGAGCTGGCGCGGGTCGCGCATGCGGCGGCGGTAGTGGTGCATGACGAGGCTGTTGGCCTGATCCGCCTCGTCGATCGTCCAGGGGTTGGTGAGGATGAGGCCTGCAAGTCGCGGCTCGTAGGGCGCCAGCAGCCCCAGCGCCGTCGCGCCGTCGCACAGGCCGTAGCCGATGACGCCCTCGACGCCGGTTTCGGTGCAGAGCGCGGTGATGGCGGCGCTGATGTCCGGCCCCGACATCTCGAAGCCGGGGTCGGTGCCGCCGCTGTCGCCGATGCCGCGCCGGTCGAAGCGCAGGGTGGGCAGTCCTTCGGCGGCAAAGAACTGCGCCAGATCCACATGGCTGCGGTGGGGGCCGGCGCGCACCTGAACCCCGCCGGCCGCGATGACGACGCCAAGGCGCGCGGCGGATTCGGCAGGATGCAGCGCGCCAACCAGCGGTGCGTCCTCGCAGGGGAACACCAGAGGCTTGCAGGCAGGCGGCGTGGTGGAGAACGGGAGGGTCATGGCGCCAGCTCCCTAGTCCAGCACCAAGGCTGCCAGCGCCTCGGCCAGCACCGTCGGCTCGCCGGGCTCGGACGTGGTCCACGGCGCCTCCGCCGCGATGGCATGGCGGCTGGCGGACGGTTCCCCGTCCGTGCCGGGGGCGCACACATCCAGCCGCCGCACCGGCAGGGGAAGCCCCTCCAGCAGCGGCGCGAGTTTCAGCGCGCTGATGCGGTTCACGAGCGCCGGGCTCATGTCATACCCTGCCACATCCACAGCCTGCCCATTGTCGAGCCGGGTCTGAAGGTAGCTCAGGGTGATGCGGGGGCCAATCTCCAGCGACGCGGCGGAGCGGATGCGCAGCCAGTGGCGCATGTGCAGCCGGCCGTCCTCCACCGGGTCCAGCAGGGCCAGACTCTCGGCCGCAAGTCCCTGCGCCAGCGCGTCGGCGGCGAGGAGGCCGCCAAGCCGGATGCCGACAAGGCGCACGCTGAGCCCTTGCGCGGCGAGATGCCCGGCGCAGAGGTGCAGGGAGTCGATCCAGCTCTCCCACGTGGCGTCGCTGAAGGGCAGCGGGCTGTCGCCGGTGCCCGGCAGGTCGGGCAACAGGGAGGGCACGCCGTGCCCGGCCAGAATCATGCCGGTGAGCGCCATGAGGCGGCGGGTGCGGTTCATCTCCTCCGCGAAGGGCGGGACGAACAGCGCCGCCCAGGGCTGGCGGGAGACGTTGGGCGCGGGGGGCGCGGGAGCGCGCCAAATGGCCGGGATCGCGCCGGCCGGGCCGGGAAGAAGCAGTGCCTCTGGCCAGCCGGGACGGCTCAAGCCGCCACCTTCGCGCTGAGGAATTCGGTCAGGTTGCCGAAGGTCTCGAAGATGTCCGCGCTCACGTCCTCATCGTCGATGAGAATGTCGAAGCGCTCCTCGAGGGCCGTCAGCAGCGTGGCGATGGCCATGGAGTCCAGCTCGGGCAAGGCTCCCAGCAGCGGCGTGTCGCGTTCCAGCTCGTCCGCCCGTGCGCCCAGATTGAGCACGCTGCCGAGCAGTTCGCGCAGGCGTGCCTCGACGGCGGCGTCGGACTTTGCGATAACCTGAGCCATGGGGATACTTGCCCTCGAATTCTTTCTCGCCACGAAACCGCGCGGTTATACTCGCACGATGGTGCAATGCACAACAGCAATAGCGCAACACAGAGCCCGTCTCTGGGGCGCCTGAGCGGAGATTGAGACCCAGTGACATCCCCGGTCCCGCCGTCTCGCGTCCAGAAACGGCCCGCCGATGCCCGCCTCAGCGGTCAGCCGGACCGCTGGGCGACATTCTCCTGGCGCACCACCCGGGTGCTGGGCCTGGTGCCCGGCATGGGCTTTCACCGTTACATCTTCACCGCCATTCCCCGGCATGCCATGCCCGCCATGCCGCGCGGCTACACGGTGGAAACGTTGAGCGCCGCCCAATGTGCCGCCCGCAATGCGACGATCGACATGGGCGCGCCCCCCGAGGCGGTGGCCTACCGGCTGGAGATGGGCTGCGAGGCGCTGGTCGCCTTCAACCGCAAGGGGGACGCGGTCGGCGTGTTCTGGTTGACCGAGAGGCCCTTCCGGGAGGACGAGATCGACCTCTGGTACGACACCCAGGGGCTGGGCGCCTGGGATCTGGGGCTGTACGTGCCGCCCGAGCACCGGGCCACCCGCGCCTTCGCCGCCCTGTGGGCCGGGGCCGGGGCGTGGCTGGACGCGCGGGGATTGGGCTGGTCGTTCAGCAGGATAACCGATTATAACGCAGCGTCGCTTTCCGCCCACGCCCGCTTGCAGGGCTGGAAGCTGGGAACGGCCTGGGCCATCAGCATGGGGCAATGGCAATTGACCGGATCAACGCTTCTCGAACGTCTGCACTGGCACCGGATCGGCGGCAACGCCCCGGTCATTCGGCTGAGTCCGCCGCTGAGGGCGATATGACCGGCCGGGAAGATACGGGCGGACTGCCCGCCACCGTCGACGGCCTCCTCACCGAGTCCGCGCGCCGCCACCCGGAGCGGCCCGCGCTGACCGGCCGCAGGTGCGCCCTCTCCCATGCCGGGTTCGACGCGCTGGTGAGCGCGGTCGCACGGGGCCTTGCCGCGCAGGGGCTGGAGGCGGGCGCCCGCGTCGCCGTCTACCTTGGCAAGGATGTGGAGGCGGTTGCCGCCATGCTCGGGGCCGCGCGCGCCGGGGGCGTGTTCGTGCCGGTCAACCCGGTGCTGAAGGGCCGGCAGGTGCGCTACATTCTGGCGGACTGCGCGGTGGACATGCTGGTCACCTCGCCCGAGCGCTGGCGCGCGCTGACGGAGGGCGACGCGGTGCCGGAGACGGTGCGCCGCGTGGTGCTGACCGGCGCCGGGCCGGGGGAGGCCGCGTCCTCCGCCGGCGAGGACGGGCGGCTGATCGGCTGGGAGGCCATGCTCGCCGCCGGGGCCGGGACCGGGGCGGGGGCCGGGGCCGGGCTCGGGGATGCCGCAGCGACAGCCGCGCCGCGCACGGCCGAGGATATGGCGGCGATTCTCTATACGTCGGGCTCCACCGGCAACCCGAAGGGCGTGGTGCTGCCCCACCGCAGTCTGGTGACGGGCGCGGCAAGCGTGGCGGACTATCTGGGCCTGACGCCGGACGACCGGCTGCTGGCGGTGCTGCCGCTGAGCTTCGACTACGGTCTCAACCAGATCACCTCGGCGCTGCGGGCGGGGGCCAGCGTGGTGCTGCTGGACTACCTGTTCCCGCAGGATGTGGCCAAGGCGGTGGCGAAGCACCGCATCACCGGCCTTGCGGGCGTGCCGCCGCTGTGGATGCAGCTGGCGGGCGTGCCTTGGCCGGAGGACGCGCGGGAGTCGCTGCGCTTCTTCACCAACTCGGGCGGGCGCATGCCCCGGCCGTTGCTGGAGAAGCTGCGGGCGTTGCTGCCGAACGCCACACCCTATCTGATGTATGGGCTGACAGAGGCGTTCCGCTCCACCTACCTCGACCCGGCGGAGGTGGACCGGCGCCCTGACTCCATCGGCAAGGCCGTGCCCTATGCGGAAGTGCTGGCGGTGCGGCCGGACGGGCAGGAAACCGCGCCCGGCGAGCCGGGCGAGCTGGTGCACGTTGGCCCGTTCGTGGCCCTCGGCTACTGGGGAGACCCGGAGCGCACGGCCCAGCGTTTCAAGCCTGCACCGGCCTGCTCCCGCACGGCGAGGCCAGGCGAGCTGGCGGTGTGGTCCGGCGACATGGTGGTGCGGGATGCGGAGGGCTTTCTCACCTTCGTGGGCCGCAATGACGAGATGATAAAAACGTCCGGCTACCGGGTGAGCCCGACGGAGGTGGAGGAGGCGCTCTATGCCTCCGGCCTCGTGGCCGAGGCGGTGGCGGTCGGCGTGCCGGACGAGACGCTGGGCCAGGCCATCGTGGTCATCGCCGCGCCGGCGGGGGAGGCGTCCGAGCCCACCGATGCGGTGCTGGCGTACTGCCGGCGCGAACTGCCGGGCTACATGGTGCCGTCCCGGATCGTCTGGCGGGAGTCGCTGCCGCGCAACGCCAATGGCAAGCTGGACCGGGCGGGGCTCGCCGCCGGTCTGGCGGAGGGTACGAGGTCGCGTGTGAAGGAGATCGAGGCATGACTGCTCCGGTGCAACACGAAGGCGCGCTTCCTCATCAGGGGGCGGTGCCCGCCCATGGCGAGCAGCGCTACTGGCCGGAAGGGTTTGGCGTCACGCCCGGCGGGGTGCTGACCGTCGGCGGCCGCCCGGTCACCCACTGGATTCGCGAGGCAGGGGGCACGCCGCTGTTTCTCTATGACAGCGCGCTGATCGCCCGGCGCATCGAGCAGCTGCGCGCCGCCCTGCCGGACCGGGTTCACCTGCACTATGCCATCAAGGCCAACCCCATGCCGGACGTGGTGAACTTCGTCGCGCCGCTGGTGGACGGGCTCGACATCGCCTCCGCCGGGGAGCTGGAGATCGCCCTCGCCTCGGGCATGGAGCCGCGCCACATCAGCTTTGCCGGTCCCGCCAAGCGCGATTCGGAACTGCTGGCTGCCGTGCTGGCCGGGGTGGTGGTCAATCTGGAATCGGAGGGCGAGATGCGCCGCCTCGCCCGGCTGGCGCAGGAGGCGGGCCGTCCCGCCTTCGTCGCCGTGCGGGTGAACCCGGACTTCGAGCTGAAGGGCTCGGGCATGCGCATGGGCGGCGGGGCCAAGCCGTTCGGCGTCGATGCGGAGCGGGTGCCCGCCATGCTGGAGGAGCTGGGGGCGCTGGGCCTCCACTTCGAGGGCTTCCACATCTTCACCGGGTCGCAGAATCTCTCGGCCGCCGCGCTCATCGAGGCGCAGGACAAGGCGCTCGCCCTGGCGGCGGCGCTGGCCCGGCACGCGCCCCGGCCGCCGCGCTTCGTCAACATCGGCGGCGGCTTCGGCATCCCGTACGCCCCGGCGGACAAGCCGCTCGACCTGGAGGCGGTGGGCGTCGCTCTTTCTGCACGTCTCGACCGACTGGAAATGGAAATCGTGGACAGCGAGATCATCCTAGAGCTCGGCCGCTACATCGTTGGGGAAGCGGGGGTCTATCTGACGCAGGTGATCGACCGGAAGGTGTCCCATGGCGAGGTGTTCCTGCTGACGGACGGCGGGCTGCATCACCAGCTGGCCGCCAGCGGCAACTTCGGCCAGGTCATCCGCCGGAACTACCCGGTGGCGGTGGCGACGCGCTTCGCTTCACCCGGCGAGGAGACGGCCACGGTCGTCGGCTGCCTGTGCACGCCGCTGGACCGTCTGGCGGAGAAGATTACGGTTCCGAAATTGGAACCCGGTGAGGTCATTGGCGTTTTTCTGGCGGGTGCCTATGGCTTGACAGCAAGCCCGGTGCGCTTCCTCGGGCACCCGGAGCCTGCGGAGCGGTTGGTTTGAGAATTGCCCGTAACCGTGCAGGTCCTTCTTTGGAGCAAAGCCAGGGGCGCTATGCTTTTATTAAGTCATGCCATGCTATCCAACTAGGTGATTCCCGTTGCGCCTGGCGCGCCGAACCCATAGTTTGCAGCACTGGAGTTTCAGGTCGAACAACAGCGCAGGCTCTGCATCGGCATAGTGGCAGGCCATCGGGACGGTTGCTGTTTGCAAGGGGGTAACAGCCGTGATGTCATCCTATCTCAAGTTTGCTGGTGTCGTGTCGTGTCTCGCGTTGGCCCTGGCGGGCTGCTCTTCAGGACCTTCGGCCCAGCTGCCGTCCGCCCAGTTCGTGTCGCCGGCCGAGGGGCCGGGGCCGGATTACATCATCGGCCCGATGGACTCCCTCAGCATCTTCGTGTGGCGCAACCCCGAGTTGTCGACGGGCGTGACCGTCCGGCCGGACGGGCGCATCACCGTGCCGCTCATCAATGACCTTCCGGCCACCGGCAAGACGCCGACCCAGCTGGCCAAGGACATCGAGGAGCAGCTGAAGAACTATATCCAGAATCCGCTGGTCTCCGTCATCGTCACCGGCTTCCAGGGTCCGTTCGCCCAGCAGGTGCGCGTGGTGGGCGAGGCGGCCAACCCGCAGGCCATTCCCTACCGCGCGAACATGACCCTGCTCGATGTGATGATCGCCGTGGGCGGTCTGACCGACTATGCATCGGGCAACCGGGCGCGGCTGATCCGCTTCGACAAGGAGACGGGCCAGCAGCGGGAATACCGGGTGAAGATCGAAAGCCTCATCAAGGACGGCGATACCGCGGCAAACGTGCGGATCGAGCCGGGCGACGTGATCATCATCCCGGAAAGCTTCTTCTGATCCGCCGGGTATGATCCAGCGGGGTCGGGGCGGGCGGCCGGAAGGATCCGGTCGCCATCCCGGACCCGGGGCATAGCCGACCGGTTCGCCGCCCGCGCGGGGACAGGCCGGAGAATGGCAGGGAGACAGGGGGCAGTCTCGCCTGCCTGTTGCGTACACAAGGCGTTTACAGTCACGGCGTAAGCTGGCGCCTGGCGATACCCGCTCAGGCGGCGCCGCCAGACGGAACCGGCCCGGACGGAACCGGCACAGGCCGGCAACAGGTTTCGGCAACAGGTTTCGGCGACAGGGTTTGGCGGTTGGTTTCGGGGGTTGGCGCGGGACGCCGGCAGAAAGCTGAGGAGTAGGCGATGACATCGATCTACGACCAGATCATGACGATGCTTTACATGGTCTGGCGCAAACGGTGGTATGGACTGGCGGCCATGTGGATCGTATGCCTCATCGGCTGGGGCATCGTCGCCGCCATTCCCAACCAGTATCAGGCCACCGCCCGCGTGTTCGTGGACACCAACACCGTGTTGCCCCGCCTGGTGGGCACGGTGAACGCCAATATCTACCGGCAGGTGGATATCGTGCGGCGCACGCTCATCAGCCGCCCCAACCTGGAGAAGGTGATCCGCCGCTCCGACCTGGACCTGACGGTGCAGGACGAGGCGGACATGGAGCGCCTGATCTCCACCATGATGAAGAACATCAAGGTGAACCAGCAGGGCGGCGACCTGTTCACCCTCTCCTACACCTCCGGCGACCCGGACCTGACCGACGCCCAGAACGCGGCGGTCGCCAAGCGGGTGGTGACCAACCTCATCAACATCTTCGTTGAGGGGAACATGGAGGGCAGCCGCGAAAGCTACAACGAGACGCGGCAGTTCCTCGACCGCCAGATCCAGGAATACGAAAAGCAGCTGGAAGAAGCCGAGATGCGCCGGGCCGAGTTCGAGCGCCAGTATCTGGGCCTGCTGCCGGGCGACGTGAACTACAGCCAGCGCCTGCTCTCGGCCCAGCGCGGCCTGCGCGAGATCGACTTCAAGATCCAGCAGGCGCAGAGCGCCCGCAACGCGCTCGCGGCCCAGCTGGCCAGCGTGCCCAAGACCATCCCCGGCCCGATGCTGTCCTCTCCGGCGGGCGCGCCCCGGTTCGACCCCTCCACCACCCTCGGCCGCATCGAGGTGCTGGAGCGGCAGATCACCGATTCCCTTGCCCGCGGCTACACGGAGCAGCACCCGGACATCGTCTCGGCGCGCCAGACCATCGAGCGGCTGAAGAAGCAGCATCAGGAAGAGCTGAAGGCGGGCGGCGGCTCCGGTCAGGCCGAAGACGAGCACGGCACGGCCAACCCGGTCTACGTGGACCTGCGCAGCCGCCTGTTCGACATGGACAGCCAGATCGCCAGCCTGCGGGCCCAGCGCAGCCAGCAGCAGATGGAGCTGAACGAGCTGGAAAGCCGCGCCTCCACCATGCCGGGCGTGGAAGCGGAGCGGGCCAAGCTGAACCGCGACTACAACGTGCTCAAGGCCAAGTACGAGGAGCTGCTGCGCTCCCGCGAGGAAACCCGCGTCGCCTCCGATCTGGAGAGCAAGACGGACAAGGTGCAGTTCCGCATCGTCGATCCGCCGCAGGTGCCCTCCAAGCCGGTTGCGCCCAACCGCCCGCTGCTGCTGGCGGCGGTGATGGCCGTGGGTCTGGGCGTGGGCGTGGGCCTGGCCTTCGTGCTGAGCCAGATTCACACGGTGTACGTGACGGTGGCCAACCTGAAGAGCAGCTTCGCCAACATGCCGGTCCTCGGCTCGATCAGCGCCATCACCAACGAGCAGCAGCGCGCCCAGGCGCGGCTTCGGCTCGGTGTCTTTGCCTTCTGCTGCCTCGGCCTTGCCGGCGTCTTCGTGGCGCTGCTGGTGCTCGAGCTCAGCCGGCAGGTGCCGACCATCTAGCCTGCCCTCCTGCGACGTGGATTTGAAAGGCACACGGGATGAGTGAGGAAAACCCCAAGACCACACGCCGCGACGAAGGCATCTCCCTGCTCGAGCGCGCGGCCCGGCGTCTGGAAAAGGCGCAGGCGTCCCAGGGCGGGGCGGCGAACGCCATTCCGCTGGAGCCGGTACCAGGCCCGGCGCCGGTGATGGAGGTGTCCACGCCTGCGCCAGCAGCGGCGGCGACGACGGCAGCCGCGACGGCGACGGCTGCTGCGGCCGCGGCTCCGGCTGCCCCGACGCAGGGCGCGGCGCGGCCCGCCGCCCGGCGCGGCGGAGGCCGGCAGAGCCGGCGGGGCGAGATCGACCTGCAATCGCTGCGCGAGGCCGGGTTCGTGGTGCCGGACAGCCCCTCGACGCTGACGGCCGAGGAGTTCCGCCTGGTCAAGCGCCAGCTGCTGCTGAACGCCTTCGCCAAGGGCGACGCGGCGATCAAGAACGGCAATCTCATTCTGGTGTGCTCGTCCCAGCCCAACGAGGGCAAGACCTTCTGCGCCATCAACCTGGCGCTCTCCATTGCCTCCGAGCGGGATGTGACCGTGCTGCTGGTGGATGCGGACTTCGCCAAGCCCGAGGTGCTCTCCACCCTGGGGCTGGAGGGCGGCAAGGGCCTGATCGACGTGATCGCCGATCCGAACATCGACCTCGCCGACTGCCTGATCCGCACCAACATCGAGAACCTGTCGGTGCTGCCGGCGGGACGCCAGCATCACCTCACCACCGAGCTGCTGGCCTCCGAGCGCATGGGCGAGATGATCGAGGAAATCGCCCAGCGCTACCGCGACCGCATCATCATTTTCGATTCGCCTCCGGCGCTGGCCTCGTCCGCGGCCGGCGTGCTGGCGCTGCATGTGGGGCAGACCATGTTCGTCGTGGAGGCGGAGCGCACGCGCGAGCAGCAGCTCCGTGAGGGGCTGGCCATGGTCGCAGCGTGCGAGCACACGCATCTGTTGTTGAACAAGACCCGGTTCAGCACGACGGGCCGCAAGTTCGGCGCCTATTACGGCTACGGATACGGGTACGGTTATACGTACGGCTCCTGACCGTACAGATCAGGGGGGTGGGAATGGTTGCTGCACAGGGGGGAAGCAGTCACGTGCGCAGTAAGCTTGGGTTTCGGCGTCCACTGACCGGGGGAACGGCGCTGCTGCTGGCAACGGTTTCGGCTCTGGCCCTGCCGTCCGCGGCGCGGGCCGACATTCAGGTGACGCCCCGCGTGGTGTTGCGGCACAGTTTCTCCGACACCGCATACGATGATTTCCGCATGATCACCGCCATTGCGCCGGGCGTGCATGTGCGGGCCGATACCAAGCGGATCAAGGGGCAGCTGGATTACGAGTTCTCCCGCCGCACCGCTTGGGGCGACTCCCTCTATGACAAGGGACAGCACCGCCTCAACGCCAACGGCAATGCGGAGCTGATCCGCGATCTCTTGTCCGTGCAGGCGGGCGGTGTGGTCACCCAGACCTTCCGGGACTGGCGCGGCCCGCTGTCCACCGGGCCGGAGCAGGACAACCCCAACCAGTCCACCGTCTCCTACTACTACGTGCAGCCGCGCCTCCAGGAGGAGCTGGGCAGCTTCGCCGTGTTCGACGCCTACTACCGCTTCGCCTACAGCGACGTGGACAACGCCGGGCGTCTGTTCCGGGCGGGTGAGGAAGCCCCGCCGGGCACGGCCTACAGCGTCGCGCCGGCGTCGGACGCCACCATGCACGACGCGGTGGCGACCCTCTCGAACCGGAACAACCAGGGGGCGCGCCTCATCTGGACGCTGCGCGGCACCTACAGCGCCGATGACCGCGATGACCTCAACGAGGAATTGCGGATCAAGTCGGGCGTGTTCGACGTGAGCTACTCCCTCAACCGCAAGATCGCGCTGCTGGGCAGCATCGGCTACGAGGACATCTACGACGAGCAGGACAAACTGCTGGTCGATCCCGAGACCGGCCTGCCCATTCTGGATGACGAGGGCCGGTTCCAGTTCGATCCCGACGAGCCGCGCCAGGTGGTGATGGACCGGCAAGGCGTCATCTGGGACGTGGGCGTGCGCCTGACGCCGTCGCGCCGCACCCAGCTCACCCTGCGCGGCGGCCGCCAGTACGGCGGCACGGTGTTCAATGGCGACCTGTCCTACCAGATCCGCGAGGGCATCACGCTCACCGCCCGGTATTCGGAATCGCTCAACACCTTCGGGCGGCTGTTCAGCGGCCAGCTGGCGGGCCAGCCCTTCTCCTTCATGGTGGACCGGAATTACCGCCTCGGCCCGGGCCTGATCATGGTGCCGACCGAGTTCGGCCTGCTGCCGGTGTCGGGCGTGGTCACCAACGCCACGTTCAAGTCCCGCCTTGGCCAGGTGCAACTCAGCTACCAGTCGGGGCGGAACACCGCGCAGATCGCGGCCTTTTATGACCGGAGGAACTATCTGAACATTGGCGCGTCCGTGGCGGCGGATACGCCGGCGCCGGAAAGCGATCTGGCCGGGCGTTCGGACGTGACCTGGGGCGTGTCCGGCGGGTTCTCGCACGAGATGTCCGGCGGCCGGTCCCTCAGCGGAAACGTTTTTTATTCCAACCTGAAATATGCGCTGTCGCGTCAGCGGCGGGACAACGTGTTCGGGGGATCCATCGGCTACCATATGCGGTTCACGAACAATCTGACGGGCTCGGCCACCTTCTACACGCTGCAACGCAGTGTGGACGGGTACGGCACGAGCCAGCACGACAACACCCTGACATTCACGCTGCGGGCGACCTTCTAGAACGGGGACGCGATGCAGCGGCAACGGAGATACGGCAGTCTTTCGCGCAGGGCCGTGCAAGCATAGACAGGTTTCAGAACCGGGCGCGGTTCCGCGGAACGGCGCTCCGTTCTGGCGAAGGCATCAAACGCGGGAGGAAGCGCGCCATGTACATGGAATTCTACAAGCTGAACGGCCGCCCGTTCCAGCTCACCCCCGACCCGCGCTTCTACTTCGACACGCGGACCCACAAGAAGGCGATGGCCTACCTCACCTATGGCATCAACCAGGGGGAGGGGTTCATCATCATCACGGGGGATATCGGAGCGGGCAAGACCACCCTGGTCGGCCACCTGTTCGATGCGCTGGACAAGACCCGGTTTCTGCTGGCCAAGATCGTCAGCACCCAGCTGGACGCGGACAACACGCTGAAGATGGTGGCCAATGCCTTCGGCATCGCCACCGACGGCATGGACAAGTCCGCCATCCTGCGGCGCATCGAGGAGTTCCTGCGCCTCCAGCACCGGGAAGGGCGGCGGGTGCTCCTGATCGTGGACGAGGTGCAGAACCTGCCGGTCTCGGCGCTGGAGGAGCTGCGCATGCTCTCCAACTTCCAGGAGGGCAACCGGGCGCTGCTCCAGATCTTCCTGCTCGGCCAGCCGGAGTTCCGCGACAAGCTCGCCCTCTCGCCCGAGCTGGAGCAGCTGCGCCAGCGCGTCATCGCCACCCACCACCTGGAGCCGATGCAGGAGGAGGAGGTGCCGGGTTACATCTACCACCGCCTCAAGCTGTGCGGCTGGCAGGACGACCCGGTGTTCACGCCGGAAGCCTTCGCGCTGATGTATGAATACTCGGGCGGCGTGCCGCGGCGGCTGAACAACCTGTGCTCCCGCGTCCTGCTGTTCGGCGCGCTCGAGGAGCTGCACGAGATCGACGAGAAGGTGGTGCGGGAGGTCATCGACGACCTGAAGAAGGACCAGACGCCCACCACCGGGCCGAAGCACGTGCCGCAGGTGGAGGCGCTGTCCGGCGTCGGCCCCATGCGCTCCAACATTCCGCCCAAGGTGCGGGCGGAGCTGGCCGCCGTCGCGTCCGAGGTCTATCTGAACGGCGCGGAAGCGCAGATTCTGCGGCGCCTCGAAGTGCTGGAGCAGTATGTGCGCCATCACGACCGGGCCATCCGCGAGATGCTGAACATCCTCTCCGACTGGGCGGAAAACGCCTCGGAAGGCTATCCAAAGACAGGAACCGATGCACAGTAACGCCGTCACCGACAGTCCCGACCGGCGGACCCTCGGCACCGCGCCCGCGGCGGGCGGGCGCGTGCGCAACGCCATGACGGTGGACGTGGAGGAGTATTTTCAGGTCGGTGCGTTCGAGCGCTGCATCCGGCGTGAGGACTGGGACAGCTACGCCAGCCGGGTGGCGGACAACACCGGCCGCGTGCTCGACCTGTTCGCCGAGAAGGGCATCCGCGCCACCTTCTTTTCGCTGGGCTGGGTGGCGGAGCGTCAGCCGCAGCTCATCCGCCGCATCGTGGCGGAAGGGCACGAGCTGGCCTCCCACGGCTACGCGCACGACCGGGTGACCCGCTTCACCGCGCCGCAGTTCCGCGCGGACCTGGAGCGGGCCAAGAAGCTGCTGGAAGATGCGGGGGGCGTCGCCGTGTGCGGCTACCGCGCGCCCAGCTTCTCCATCGGCAAGGCCAACGCCTGGGCGCTCGAAGTGCTGGCGGAGCTGGGCTACGCCTATTCCTCCTCCGTCGCACCCATCCGTCACGACCATTACGGCTGGCCGGACGCGCCGCGCTTCGCCTACCGGCCGTTCGCGCAGTTCCCGCTCATCGAGGTGCCCATCACCACCGTGCCGGTGGCGGGGCGCACCCTCTCGTTCGGCGGCGGCTTCTTCCGGCTGCTGCCCTACGGCGTTGCCCGCTGGGCCATCCGCAAGGTGAACCGGGAGGACGGGCAGGCGGCCGTGTTCTACTTCCATCCCTGGGAGGTGGATCCGGACCAGCCGCGCGTGGCCGGAGCGCCCCTGCGCTCCCGCTTCCGGCATTACACCAACCTGTCCCGCATGTACGGAAAGCTTGCCCGCCTCGCCGACGACTTCGCGTGGGACCGGATGGACGCCGTGTTCCTGCCCCAGGCCTCGTCCCTTCCGGCGGCGGAGTAAGCCATGGTGCAGGTGGATCTGATCGATATCTGGGACCAGCGCGCCGCCGAGGGCTGGAACGCCTATGTGCGCGCCCATGCGGGCGGCACGCCGTTTCACCTGACCCACTGGGGGCGGGCCATCCAGGGCGCCTACGGCTACGAGACGCCCTACCTGCGCGCCCGGCGCGGGCAGGACATCGCGGGCGTGCTGCCGCTCACCCACGTGCGCTCGGCCCTGTTCGGCAAGTCGTTCATCTCCAACGCCTTCGCGGTCTATGGTGGCCCGCTGGCGGAGGACGCGGAGGCCCATGCCGCCCTCGACGCGGCGGCGTGGTCGCTGGCGCAGAAGGCCGGGGTTCCGACGCTCGAATACCGCAACCGGCAGCGGCTGCGCCCCGACTGGCCGGCCAAGGCGGAGACTTACGTGACCTTCCGCCGGCCGCTGTACGAACGGGAGGACGACAACCTCAAGGCCATCCCCCGCAAGCAGCGGGCGGAGGTGCGGCGCAGCCTCACCTTCGATCTGGAGACGCTGGTCGACCGCAATGTGGACCGGCACTTCGCCGTCTATGCCGAAAGCGTGCGGAACCTGGGCACGCCCGTGTTCCCCAAGCGCTGGTTCGCGGCGATCCTCGACGCCTTCGGCGAGGATGCGGACATCCTCACCGTTGCCAAGGACGGCCGGCCGCTGTCCTCCGTGCTGTCGCTCTACTTCAACGGCGAGGTGGCGCCCTACTATGGCGGCGGCGTCGCCGACGCGCGCACCTGGCGGGCGAACGATCACATGTACTGGAAGCTGATGCTCCATGCGGCGGCGCGCGGTTGCACCCTGTTCGACTTCGGGCGGTCCAAGGTCGGCACCGGGGCGGCCGCGTTCAAGAAGAACTGGGGGTTCGAGCCGGAGCCGCTGGTCTACGAGTACCGGCTGGCGGACGGTCACACCATGCCCGACCTCAACCCGCTGAACCCGAAATACAGGCTGATGACGGAGGTGTGGAGCCGCCTGCCGCTGCCGGTTGCCAACACCTTCGGTCCCCTCATTGCGCGAGGCCTTGCTTGACGATGGACGTGCTGTTTCTCGCCCACCGCATCCCCTATCCCCCCAACAAGGGGGACAAGATCCGGTCCTGGCACATTCTCAAGCACCTGGCGGAGCGGGCGCGGGTGCATCTGGGCTGCTTCATCGACGATCCCGCCGACATGCAGCATCAGGAAACCCTGCGCGCCGTTGTCGGGGGCGAGTGCTGCTTCGTGCCGATCACGCCGCTGTCCTCGCGGCTGCGGGGGCTGAAGGGGCTGCTGGACGGCCAGTCGATCACCGCCAGCTACTACCCGCGCGAGCCGCTCGCCGGGTGGGTGTCGCAGGTGGTTGCCCGCCACAAGGTGGAGCGGGTGTTCCTCTATTCCTCCGCCATGTATCCCTTTGCCCATCGCATCCTCAGCCCCAGCCGGCGGGTGGTGATGGATTTCGTCGACATGGATTCGGACAAGTGGCGCCAGTATGCCGAGAGCAAGCGCTGGCCCATGTCCGCCCTCTACCGGCGCGAGGCGGTGAAGGTGCTGGGGCTGGAGCGCGAGGCCGCCTACCGCTCGGACGTGTCGCTGTTCGTCACCGATGCGGAAGTGGCCAGCTTCAAGGCGGTGGCGGGCTCCGCCGCCCATGACGTGCGCGCCATGTTCAACGGCGTCGATCACGAGACCTTCTCGCCGGGCGCCCGGTTCGAGCCGATGACGCTGCCGGGCAAGCCCAACCTGGTGTTCACCGGGGCCATGGACTACTGGGCCAATGTGGATGCGGTTGTCTGGTTCGCGGACGAGGTGCTGCCGAAGGTGTGCGCGGCGCTGCCGGAGACGCACTTCACCATCGTCGGCGCGCGTCCGTCGCCGGAGGTGCAGCGGCTGGGGCGGCGGCCGGGCATTACGGTCACCGGCACGGTGGACGACGTGCGCCCCTACATCGCCGCCGCCGACGTGGCGGTCGCGCCGCTCCGCATCGCCCGGGGCGTGCAGAACAAGGTGCTCGAGGCGATGGCCATGGCCAAGGCGGTGGTGACCACCCCCGCGGCGGCGCAGGGCATCGCCGCGACGCCGGGCAAGGAGTTTCTGGTGGAGGCCGGCCCGCAGGAGATGGCCGACGCGGTGATTGGCCTGGCGCGCGACCCGGGGCGGGCGGCGGCGCTGGGCCAGGCGGCGCGCCGTCTGGTGCTCAACCGGTATGACTGGGGCCGGTCCCTGTCGTTGCTTGATGATTTGCTTGACCTGACGCCACAGCGGCAGGGCGAGTCTGCCGTTGTCCCCCTGAGCCGAGCAACCGGAGGAGACGCGGCGTGACACTGGAGACGACCGCAGAAGAAGAGCGCTCGACACCCCCGAAGGCGGACGCCGCCCGGGACCGGGCACCGGCCCGGTTCGCGCCCGTCTGGCGCCCCTATGCGCTGGCATGGCTGGCCGTGCTGGCCGTCATTCTGGTCCTGTTTCGCGCCGAGGCCATCTCGATGGTCGAGAAATGGGAGAATGACGAAACCTTCGGCCATGCCTGGCTCATCCTGCCCATCGTGCTGTGGCTGGTGTGGATGCGGCGGGGCCTTCTCGCCCGGGTGAACCCCAGGCCGTTCTGGTGGGGCCTCGTGCCCATGGCGGGCGCGGCGCTGCTGTGGGTGGTCGGCGACGTGGCGCGGGTGGCCTTTGTCGAGCAGTTTGCCCTCGTCTTCATGATTCAGGCGAGCGTGCTCACCGTCCTTGGACTGGCGGTGACGCGCACACTGCTGTTCCCGCTGTTCTACCTGCTGTTCCTGGTGCCCTTCGGCGACCAGATCGTGCCCATGCTCCAGGACTTCACCGCGCGCTTCTCGGTGTCGCTGCTGGAATGGCTGAACGTTCCCACCTACCACGACGGCATCTTCATCTCGATCCCGACCGGCGACTTCGAGGTGGCGCAGGCCTGCTCGGGCGTGCGCTTCGTCATCGCCATGCTGGCGGTGGGCAGCCTCTATGCCAACGTGGCCTTCGCGAGCCCGTGGCGGCGCGCGGCCATCATCGGCCTCTCGCTTGTCGTGCCGGTCATCGCCAACGGCTTCCGGGCCTTCGGCATCATCTACATCGCCCACCTGACCGACAGCGAATATGCGGTCGGCGTCGATCACATCGTCTACGGCTGGGTGTTCTTCTCCATCGTGATGATCGCGGTGTTGCTCATCGGCCGCCTGTTCTCCGACCGCTGGATCGACGACCCGGCCATGGACGTGGAGGCCAAGGGCCTCACCCGCGCCGGTGCGGGCACGGCCCGGCAGGCCTGGCTCGCCGTATCGGCGGTGGCGGGCATCGCGCTGCTGGGCGCGGCCTACGGCAGCTGGATGGACCACCGCGCTGCCAGCATCTCCTTTGCGGAGCTGACCCCGCCCGAGGTGGCGGGCTGGCAGAGCGCCGCCCTGCCGGCGGACTGGAAACCGCACTTCGCCGGGGCGGATGCGGAGCTGTTCCATGCCTATACGGACGGCACGCGCACGGTGAGCCTCTATGTCGCCGCCTTCAGCCGCCAGACCGACGAGCACGAGCTGGTCGCCTACGGGCAGACGGCGGTCGCGCCAAGCGACACCTGGACCTGGGCGGCCAGCCTGCCCGGGCGGCTGACCATCGGCGGCAAGGCGACGGAGGCGCAGGCCATGCAGATCAACGCGCGCGGCAAGGTGCGCGACGTGTGGCAGTGGTACTGGGTCAACGGCAAGCTGACCGGCAACCCCTATGTCGCCAAGATCGAGGGATTGAAAGCCAAGCTGTTCGGCGGGGACCTCGTGGCGGCGACGCTCGTTCTCTCTGCGGAGCGGGTTGATGTGACGGTCCGTTCCACGGAAGATTTGCAGGCGTTTGCGGATGACCTGGGCCCGATCGAAGCGAGCCTTCGCGCCATCCTGAGCGCCGGCGCGAAGGGGCAATAGCAGCCATGTGTGGCATCAGCGGCATCTTTGACACGCGCGGGCATCGCCGCATCGACCGCAACCTGCTGCGGCGCATGACGGACGTCATCGCCCACCGCGGCCCCGACGAGGCGGGGTTGTGGTGCGACCCGGGGGTCGGCTTCGGTCACCGCCGTCTCGCGATCATCGACCTGACCAGCGGCCAGCAGCCCATGGCCACGGCCGACGGGCAGGTGGTGGTCTGCTTCAACGGCGAGATCTACAACTTCCAGGAAACCCGCGCCCTGCTGGCGGACTGCGGCTACAGGTTCCGCACTAACTGCGACACCGAGGTGATCCTGTACGCCTGGATGGAATGGGGCGAGGCCTGCCTCCAGCACTTCCGGGGCATGTTTGCCTTCGCCCTCTACGACCGGCGCACCGAGACCCTGTTCCTCGCCCGCGACCGCCTCGGGGTGAAGCCGCTGTACTACAGCGTGCTGCCCGACGGCGTGGTGGTGTTCGGCTCGGAGCTGAAGGCGCTGCTGCCCTATCCGGGCGTCTCCCGCACCATCGACGAGCAGGCGGTGGAGGACTACTTCGCCTACGGCTATGTGCCGGACCCGCGCTCCATCCTGCGCGGCGTCTACAAGCTGCCGGCCGGGCACAGCCTGACGCTGCGGCGCGGCCGCTCGATCCCCGCGCCGAAGCCGTATTGGGACATCTCCTTCCACACCACCCATCCGGGCAGCGCGGAGGAGCTGGGGGAGGAGCTGATCGACCGCCTGCGCGAGGCGGTGAAGATCCGCATGGTCGCGGAGGTGCCGCTGGGGGCCTTCCTTTCGGGCGGCGTCGACTCCAGCGCCGTCGTTGCCATGATGGCGGGGTTGTCGGGCGAGCCGGTGAACACCTGCTCCATCGGCTTCGACGCGGCCGGATACGACGAGTCCGGCTATGCGGAGCGGCTGGCCCAGCGCTACGCCACCCGTCACCGCAGCCGGGTGGTGTCCTCCAACGACTTCGGCCTCATCGAACGGCTGGCGCTCGCCTATGACGAGCCCTTTGCCGACGCCTCGGCCCTGCCGACCTACCGGGTGTGCGAGCTGGCGCGGGAGACCGTCACCGTCGCCCTCTCCGGCGACGGCGGCGACGAGATTCTGGCGGGCTACCGCCGCCACCGCTTCCACGCCCACGAGGAGCGGGTGCGCGCCCTCCTGCCGCTCGGGCTGCGCCGCTCGCTGTTCGGCTTTCTGGGCCGCGCCTGGCCGAAGATGGACTGGGCGCCGCGCCCCTTGCGGGCCAAGACCACCTTCCAGTCCCTCGGCCTGTCGACGGCGGAGGCCTACTTCAATTCCGTCGCCGTGGTGCGGGACGGGGAGCGGCAGCGCCTGTTCAGCGATGCCTTCCGCCGCGCGCTGCAAGGCTATCGCGCCAACGACATCTATCGCGATGTCATGGAGAAGGCCCCGGCGGATGATCCGCTGAGCCAGGCCCAGTATGCGGACATCAAGGTCTGGCTGCCGGGCGACATCCTCACCAAGATGGACCGGGCCAGCATGGCGGTGAGCCTCGAGGCGCGCGAGCCCTTGCTCGACCACCAGTTTCTGGAATGGGCGGCGGGCATCCCGACGGCCATGCGCATTCGCGGCGGGCAGGGCAAGTGGCTGTTCAAGAAGGCGCTGGAGCCCTACGTGCCCCACGACCTGCTCTACCGGCCCAAGATGGGCTTCGTGGTGCCCATCGACCGCTGGTTCCGGGGACCGCTGGCAGAGACGGCGCTGGCGCTGGCCCACAGCGCGACCGTCACCGAGACAGGCTGGTTCAATGCGGATTTCATCTCCCAGGCGGCGCAGGATCATGTGAAAGGCGTGCGCGACAACAGCCGTCTGCTCTGGCAATTGCTCATGTTCGACCAAAGTTTGAGACATCTGGTGAATCAACCCGCAGCTGCCGGAGTGTGAGCATGCCACCCATACGGACCGCGGCGATCGCGCTGCCGCCCCTGACGGTCACGTTCCAGAGTCTCTTCCTGTTCGCGCTGGCGGCGCTGTGCGCGCTGGCGAGCGGCCCGGCCGCCGCCAATCTGGTGGAAGCGGTGCGCAAGGTGCAGCCGTCGGTTGTCGGCATCACCACCTTTCAGGTGACGCGGCCGCTGGCCTCCCATCTGGCGGGCACGGGCTTCGTGGTGGGCGATGGCCGCCACGTCGTCACCAATGCCCACGTCATCCGCTCCGATCCGTCCAAGGGGCAGCAGGCGCTGTTCGCGCTGGTGCGCAACGGCAGCGACGTGGACCGCCGCCAGCTCTCCATCGTGGCGCAGGACCCGGCGCATGATCTGGCCCTGCTGCGCATGTCCGGCGATCCGCTGCCCGCCGTGCGGCTGCGCTCCGACCCGGAGCTGCTGCCGGAGGGCTCCGCCATTGCCGTCACCGGCTTTCCCATCGGCACCGTGCTGGGGCTGTATCCGGCGACGCAGGCGGGGATTGTCTCCGCCCGGCCGCCCAACATCAGCCCGCAGCCGGACAGCCGTTTTCTCGACGCGGCCTTTGTCGCCGCGCCGCGCTACGAGGTGTATCAGCTGGATCTGGTGGCCTATCCCGGCCACAGCGGCAGCCCGCTCTATGACGCGGGGAACGGCGAGGTGGTGGGCATTCTCAACGCCACCTTCATCAAGACCACCCGGGAGAAGGTGATCTCCGAACCCAGCGGCATCGCCTATGCCATTCCGGCCGGGTTCATCCGCCAGCTGCTGCTGGCCAACGGGCTGAAGCCGTAGGGCGGCCGTAGGGGCCGCCCGGTGGCGAGTCTCGGCCCCGGCGAGTCCCGGCCCCGTTGACAGTGCCGGTTGATGGCGCCGGTTGATGGCGCCGGTTGATGAGGCCCGTTGATGAGGGATGCCCGCTCCGGGTGGATGCCGGTGTCGAGCGCTGGTGTCAGTTGGTGGCCGTGGTCCTGACGTCGTCGATGGGTATTGCCCGGGCCTCCATCTGCGCCTCATCGGCCTCCGGCCCGGCCTCTTCCGTGGATGCGAGGGCCTCCTCGCCGCCGGCTGCCGGTGCAATATCGGCCACACCCACAGCCTCGCTTGATTCCGCCATCAGGGCCCGGGTGTGCATACCACGATCTTCGCTGGAATCCCGGATCAACTGGTAAAACAGGACGACTGCGCATCCCCACCCAATCACAATGCCTGCGACCCATACGAGAATGGAATTCCGTAAGGAGAGGCGGCCTGTGCCCTGATCAAGACGTGCCATGTCTATCTCCCAAGCCTCTGGCTGGCATTCTCCAGCCTCGGCTTCGACCCCTGAGTTCATTGGAAGCTGGATGCAATCCGCATCCGGTCACCACGGGGCGCCGCTACCCGCCCAGAGCAGCACTGCACCCGGTGTGATCTAAAAGCAATTTTCGGGCCAGCTTGTTGGAATGACTAAAAAATATAGGGAAATCAATGTGAAGGCGATGAGCGTAACGAAACGTTACGGTAGAGATGTAAAATCTATCGACGTCTTGGCTCCCGGGGGACAGGAAAGGCAGGGGCGGGGCGCTAGCGGGAGGCCTCGGTTGCCGCCTCGGTGTCGAGCGCGTAGCCGGCCGAGCGCACGGTGCGGATCACGTCCGGCAGGTCATCGACGTTGAGCGCCTTGCGGAGACGGCGGATGTGCACGTCCACCGTCCGCAGCTCCACCTCCACGTCGTGACCCCAGACCGCATCCAAGAGCTGCTCGCGGGAGAACACCCGGCGGGGGTGTTCCATGAAGTGGCGCAGCAGGCGGAATTCGGTGGGCCCAAGCACGATGGTCCTGCCCTCGCGCACCACCCGGTGGGTGGTGGTGTCCAGCTCGATGCCACCGTAGGACAGCGGCGCGCCGGTGAGCGCCGGGCGCAGGCGCCGCAGCACCGCCTTGATGCGCGCGATCAGCTCGCGCGGCGAGAAGGGCTTGGTGATGTAGTCGTCCGCCCCCGTCTCCAGCCCGCGAATGCGGTCCCCTTCCTCCGAGCGGGCGGTGAGCATGAGGATCGGCATGTTCGCGGTCTCGGGCATGCGGCGCAGGCGGCGGCACACCTCGATGCCGGAAAGGTAGGGGATCATCCAGTCGAGGATGGCAATATCCGGCTGGCGCTCCTGCGCCAGCGCCATGGCCTCCTCGCCGTCCGCCGCGTGGATGACCTCAAACCCCTCCTGCTCCAGGTTGTAGGTGAGCAGCTCGGTCAGGCTGATGTCGTCTTCGGCCAGGAGAACCTTGGGCTTCACGGGGTTTACTCCGCTGACTTGTCGATCAGGGCGTAGGCGGTCTCATCCCCCTTCGGACGGTCGATATCCATGTATTCGCCGGTCACGTTGAAGTAGATGATCTCGGCGATGTTGGTGGCATGGTCGCCGATCCGCTCCAGGTTCTTCGCGATGAACATCACGTGGGTGGAGGGCGTGATCTGCTGCGGGTTTTCCATCATGTAGGTGAGCAGCGAGCGGAACAGGCTGTTGTAGAAGTCGTCCACGCTCTTGTCGCGCGACCACACCGCCCGGGCCTTCTCGGCGTCGCGGGAGCCGTAGGCGTCCAGCACGTCCTTCAGCATGTGGGTGACCGTGCGACCCATCTCCGGGATGATGACCAGCGGCTCGATCGGCTCCACCTGGGAGAGCACGGTCGCGCGCTTGGCGATGTTCTTGGCGTAGTCGCCGATGCGCTCGAGGAGCGCGGCGATCTTCAGCGCGGAGATGACCTCGCGCAGGTCGTCCGCCAGCGGCTGGCGGCGGGCGATGGTCTGGATGGCGTTGCGCTCGGCCGCCACTTCCAGATCATCGAGGGCGCGGTCGCCCTCCACCACCTTGCGGGCCATTTCCGGATTGCGGGTGGCCAGCGCCTCGATGGCGCCCATGATCTGGGCCTCGGCCAGACCGCCCATCTGCGAGATGTACGACCGGAGCTGACGCAGATCCTCGTCGAACGACTTGACGGTGTGCATGGTGCCCATGACGCCCTTCTCCCTAAATCCCTTGCGACAGCTCAGCCGTAACGGCCGGTGATGTAGTCCTTGGTCTTGTCCTTCTTCGGATTGGTGAAGATCTCCGAAGTGGGACCATATTCCACCAGATCGCCCAGGTGGAAGAAAGCGGTCTTCTGGCTGACGCGGGCGGCCTGCTGCATGTTGTGCGTCACGATGACGATGGCGTAGCGGCCGCGCAGATCCTCGATCAGCTCCTCGATCTTGGCGGTGGCGATGGGGTCGAGCGCCGAGCAGGGCTCGTCCATCAGGATCACCTCCGGGTTCACGGCGATGGCACGGGCGATGCACAGGCGCTGCTGCTGGCCGCCGGAGAGCGCGGTGCCGCTGTCGTTCAGCCGGTCCTTCACCTCGTCCCACAGGCCCGCCTTCTGGAGGCTGGTGGCCACGATCTCGTCCATCTCCGCCTTGGTCTTGGCCAGGCCGTGGATGCGCGGGCCGTAGGCGATGTTCTCGTAGATCGACTTGGGGAACGGATTGGGCTTCTGGAACACCATGCCGACGCGGGCGCGCAGCTGCACCACATCCATCTGGCGGCCGTAGATGTCTTCGCCGTCGAGGCGGATATCGCCCACCACCCGGGCATTGGCCACGGTGTCGTTCATGCGGTTGAGGCAGCGCAGGAAGGTGGACTTGCCGCAGCCCGAGGGGCCGATGAACGCCGTCACCTCATCGGCGCGCACGTCGATGGAGACGCCTTTGAGGGCGTGCTTCTCGCCGTAGTAAACGTTCACGTCGCGGGCCGTCATCTTGATGGCGCTGTTGGTGGCTTGGGTCATGGGCGTCTCGTTGTTTGCATACATGGCAGTCAGCTCCGTGCTGCGAGCCGGTTACCAGCGGCGCTCGAACTTCTGGCGCAGGTAAATGGCGAGGCCATTCATCAGCATCAGGAAGACGAGGAGCACCAGGATGGCTGCGGAAGTCTTTTCCACGAAGCCGCGCTCGATGCTGTCCGACCACAGGAACACCTGAACCGGCAGAACCGTTGCAGGGTCGTCAAGGGCGGCGGGCACGTCGACGATGAAGGCGCGCATGCCGATCATCAGCAGCGGCGCGGTCTCGCCGAGCGCGCGGGCCATGCCGATGATGGTGCCCGTCAGGATGCCCGGCATGGCCAGCGGCACCACGTGGTGGAACACCACCTGAAGCGGCGAGGCGCCGATGCCGCGGGCGGCGTCGCGGATCGACGGCGGCACGGCGCGGATGGCGACGCGGCCGGCGATCACGATGGTGGGCAGGGTCATCAGCGCCAGCGTCAGGCCGCCGACCAGCGGGGCCGAACGCGGCATGCCGAACGTGCCGAGGAACACCGCAAGGCCGAGCAGGCCGTAGATGATGGACGGCACGGCGGCCAGGTTGTTGATGTTGACCTCGATGAAGTCGGTGATCCGGTTCTTCGGCGCGAACTCCTCCAGGTAGACGGCGGTCAGCACGCCGATGGGGAAGGAGATGAGCAGCGTGACGAACAGGGTGAGCAGCGAGCCGACCGTCGCGCCCCACACCGAGGCCAGTTCGGGGTCGCGGCTGTCCGCGGCGGTGAAGAAGCGGGTGTTGAAGGCGGTGCGCACGTCGCCCGATGCTTCCAGCCGCTCGAACCAGCCCAGCACATCGTCCGGCACCCGGCGCTCGACCTCCGGCGCATCGCGCTTGACGCGGCCCTTGTTGAGCATGTCGATGTCCGAAGCGGCGGGCACCCACACCGGCACGGTCCGGCCGAACAGCTGCGGGTTCTCCATCAGGCGCTGGCGCAGGATGGCGGCGGTCGCATGGCTCACCATGCGCTCGGCGCGCATGATCTGGTCGGGGTCGGAGAGGCCCAGCTTCGCGGCCAGCGCGTCGCCCGCCAGCAGGCCATAGTCGGCCGCTTCCAGCACCTCCTGCCCGTTCGGACCACGCACATCCTCGGCGCTGATGCCCAGCGACTGCTCGGTGAAGGCCACGTTCAGCCGGATCTCGGTTGCCTGGAAGCCGGGCAGGCCGTTGCGGATCATCGTGAACAGCAGGAAGGCCAAGAACAGCCCCGCAAAGGTGAGGGCCACCAGGCCCAGGGTGCGGAACAGCTTCTCCGAGCGGTAGCGCTTGCGGATCCGCGCGACCATTTCCGGCGATTTCCAGTCCGTCGGGCGCTGCATGTTCGTCTCTCCTGCCGGGCGGAAGGTCTCAGAGGCGTTATTCATAGGCTTCCCGATACTTCTTCACGACCCGGAGGGCGTAGACATTGAGCGCCAAGGTGACAAGGAACAGCACCAGACCCAGCGCGAAGGCGGAGAGGGTCTTGGCGGAGTCGAACTCCTGGTCGCCGGTGAGCAGCGCGACGATCTGCGTCGTCACGGTGGTGACCGACTCGAAAGGATTGAGGGTGAGGTTCGCGGCGAGGCCGGCGGCCATCACCACGATCATGGTCTCGCCGATGGCGCGGGAGACCGCCAGCAGGAAGCCGCCGACGATGCCCGGAAGGGCAGCCGGGATCAGCACCTTGCGGATGGTCTCGGACGGGGTGGCGCCCAGCGCCAGCGAGCCGTCCTTCATCGCCTGCGGAACCGCGGTGATGGCGTCGTCCGACAGGGACGACATGAAGGGGATGATCATCACGCCCATCACGAGGCCCGCGGCCAGCGCGCTCTCGGAAGAGGGATCGGACAGGCCGATCATGTAGCCGAACTGGCGCACCATGGGCGCGACGGTCAGCGCCGCGAAGTAGCCGTAGACCACCGTGGGCACGCCCGCCAGGATCTCGAGAATCGGCTTCATCCACTTGCGGAAGCGGGAGCTGGCGTACTGGGTCAGGTAGATCGCCGACAACAGGCCGATGGGCACGGCCACCAGCATGGCGATGATGGTGATGAAGGCGGTGCCCCAGAACAGCGGCACGGCGCCGAACGCCCCCGAGGAGCCCACCTGATCGGCGCGGATCGCCTGCTGCGGGCTCCAGTGGGTGCCGAACAGGAACTCGACGGGCGACACCTTGTCGAAGAAGCGCAGGCTCTCGAACACCAGCGAGAACACGATGCCCAGCGTCGTCATGATGGCGACGATGGAGGCCAGGATCAGCAGCCCCATGACGAAACGCTCGACGCGGCTGCGGGCGCGGAAATCGGGCTTCACCTGGGTGAAGGCATAGAAGAAGCCAAGGAGCGCAAGGGCCCCGGCAAGGGCGGCGACGATCCAGTTCGCGCGGGTCGACATGGCTTTGTACAGGACGGCGGCATCCTCGGCCCCGGGGCTGAAGGCGTATTCGCTCTCGCCGGTGGCCAGGCTTTGCACCTCGCTCAGGAACATCTCGCGGGCCATGCCCGGCTCGGGGCGCATGTCCGCCGGCAGGCTGCTGATGACCGCCGGGCCGATGTAGCTGGGGGCGAAGATGCTCCACGCCACCACAAGCAGGGCGGCGGGCAGGAACACCCAGATGAAACTGAACCAGCCGTGATAATTGGGCCGGGAATGGACTGTGCGGTGATCGGTCTGGAACTGGGTGGCGCGACCGCGTGAAACCAGGAATCCGATGGTTGCAAGGCCAAGGAGCAAAAGCACGAGTGCGGATGAAGGCATACCAACCACCAGTTCAGCGTAAGGACAAAGGGAGCGATCCTCGTGAGATCGCTCCCTTTGCGTGTGTATTTTACTTCACGCTCGCCGGGTCAAGCGGCTTGAGCGTCTTTGCCGCCTGGGCGGCTTCGGCGCGGGCCTTGTCCGGAGAGGCGACGAGGCCGCGGCGGGCCAGGTAGCCGCGCGGACCCCAGGTGCTTTCCTTGGCGTATTCGCCGAGGAATTCCTTGATGCCCGGGATCGTGCCGACGTGCTGCGCCTTCACGTAGATGTAAAGGGAGCGGGCCGCCGGATACTTGAACGACTGGATGTTGGCGTAGGTGGGCTCAACACCGTCGATCTTGATGCCGCGCAGCTTGTCCTGATTCTCCTCGAGGAAGCTGTAGCCGAAGGCGCCCACGGCGTTCGGGTTGGCAACCAGCTTCTGGACGATCAGGTTGTCGTTCTCGCCGGCCTCGATGAAGGCGCCGTCCTCGCGCAGCGTGGTGCAGATGGCCTCGGCCTTCTTCTTGTCGGCCTTTTCCATTGCCTTCATCTCAGGGAAGGTCTTGCAGCCGGCGCCGACCATCAGCTCGTTCAGCGAATCGCGGGTGCCGGAGGTCGGCGGCGGGCCGATCAGCTCGATCTTGTTGGCCGGCAGCTTGGCGTTCACGTCCTTCCAGGTGCGGGCGGTGTTCTTCTTGCCCAGCGGCTGGGCGGCGATCGCCTTGTAGACGTCGGCGCGGGTCAGCTCCATGGCCGGGCCATTCTTGGCCTGGGCCAGAACCAGCCCGTCGAGGCCGACCTGGATCTCGACGATCTTGGTCACGCCATTCTGGGCGCACTGCTTCACTTCAGAAGCCTTGATGCGGCGCGAGGCGTTGACGATGTCCGGGGTGTTCGGGCCGATGCCGGAGCAGAACAGCTTGATGCCGCCGCCGGTGCCGGTGGATTCCACGATCGGCGCCTTGAACTTGGGGTTGGCGCGAGCAAACTGCTCGGCCACGGCGGTCGTGAACGGATAGACCGTCGACGAGCCGACCACGCGGATCTGGTCGCGCGCTTCCGCCGTGTCGGCGCAAGCGGCCGTCAACGTCGCAGTGGCGGCTGCGATCATCAGGCTCTGTTTAAGCACTTTCGGATCTCCTCATTTGGCCGGGCGCGCCCGCACCATATCTTTTCGTGGTGGCATCTGAACCAAAGGGCGCCGTTGCGCGTACACCCCTGTTTTGCCGGTTCTGACGCTGCCTTTCGACAGGAACCCCTCTATGGCTTTTGTGTTGCAGCTCTGTGACAAGGCTTTGTTACAGTTTTATGACAGCCGTATGAATTGGCGCATGAACTGAGGCGCATGGCCGCTCAGGCGGTCTGGGCGGGCTCCGCCGGGAGGGTGAAGGCAACGGTGGTGCCGGTGCCCGGCCGGCTCTGGATGGTCAGCTCGCCCCGGTGCTTCTCGACGATGTGCTTGACGATCGCCAGGCCCAGTCCCGTGCCGCCCAGCTTGCGCGAGCGGGCCGTATCCACGCGGAAGAAGCGTTCGGTGAGGCGGGGCAGGTGTTCCGGCGCAATGCCCTCGCCCTGGTCGGTGACGGCGATTCGCAGCTGGGTCGGCTGCCCGGTGCGGGCGTCCACGACCGGCGTTGCCTCCAGCGTGATCGGGGTGCCGGTGCGGCCGTACTTGATGGCGTTGGAGACGAGATTGTGAAGCACCTGGAGAACCTGATCCCGGTCCGCGATCACCCGGGGCAGGGGCTCGGACAGGCGCAGGTCGATGCGCCGCCGGTCCGCCTCCAGCTGCACCGCGTGGATCTGCTCCACCTGGCCCAGCAGCGGCCGCATGTCGATGAGGGTGGATGGCCGCACGTGCTTGTCCATCTCGATGCGGGAGAGGGACAGGAGGTCGTCGATGAGCCGGGCCATGCGGGCGGCCTCGGCGGCCATGATGCCGAGGAAGCGGGTGCGGGCGGCCTCGTCGCTGGCGGCCGGGCCCTGAAGCGTCTCGATGAAGCCGATGAGCGTGGCGAGCGGCGTGCGCAGCTCGTGGCTGGCGTTGGCCACGAAATCCACCCGCATCCGGTCGGTCAGCCGGTCCTTGGTAACATCGCGCATCCACACCAGCAGCAGCCCCTGCTGGCCGCCGATGGGGTGCGCGCCCACCATGTAGACCGCCTCCACGGGGGTGAAGAACTGCACCTCGCGCTCGACGGACGTGCCGCTGGCGACGACGCTGCGAATCGCGTCCACCGCGCCCGGCTGGCGCAGGAACAGGGTGAGGGCCTCGCCTTCCGTCACGCCGCCCAGCAGGTCGCGCGCCCGGTGGTTGACGCGGTGGACGGTCAGTTCATGGTCCACGATCAGAAGCGGCTGGTTGATGGCCTCCAGGATCTGGCGGACCTGATCCCGCGCCAGCCGGGCCTGAAGTTCGGCGTTGAGGGCGCGCTCGCGCTCAAGCGCGCCTTCCCGGTCCCGCGCCTCGCCGTCATAGGCAACGGCAATGACGACAATCCCGGCAATCACCGCGCAGGCGGCCGCCGCCGTTTCATCGCCCGCCAGAAGCGTGACGATCAGAAAGACTGCCAGGGCTGCAGCGCTTGCCGCACACAAACGTTGAAGCAAGCGCTTGGTAATGGGGTCCATGGTTCTCTCACTTGTGCCGGTCGGCCATATTCGTCGGTATTTTTTACAATCACGAAGCAGGCGGATCTCAACGGAAAAAAATTCATGCCCGGATTCAGATAGTTATGGACGTGGTACAGATCTTGCTCGGAGTTGTCCGTGTGCTGTGATAAGTCTTTGATACTAGGGGCCAAGATCGTGAGTCGGTGTGACGGGCGGCTGATTGGCAGGCCGAGCAGGCGGAGCAGGCCGACAGGCAAATCAGCAGGACAGGCATATCAGCAGAACGCCGAAGCAAATTAGAAGGTGAAGAATGAGCGAGCGGAAATCCAATGCTGACGTGGCGTCCCGGCGCCACCTTCTGAAATTGGGTGCGATGGCTGCGCCGGCTGTGATCACCTTGGCTCCGGCCAGTGCCCGGGCGGCCAGTTCGGTTCTGTGCTATGTTCCGTTCCCGGAGAGGGGCGTCACCGCAGAGGGCGTTCCGTGCGACAGCAGCACGCCCGGCGGCCCCAGCGGCCCCAATCCTCCGGGCGGCCCCAATCCTCCGGGCGGTCCGAATCCTCCGGGCGGCCCCAATCCTCCGGGCGGTCCGAATCCTCCGGGCGGCCCCAATCCCCCGGGTGGTCCGAATCCTCCGGGCGGTCCCAATCCCCCGGGTGGCCCCAATCCTCCGGGCGGCCCGAATCCGCCGGGTGGTCCCAATCCTCCGGGGCCCGGTCCCACTCCGAAGTCCGAGGAACTCTGCTTCGCACCCGATGGCGGCGTGCTCAACTCCGAGCAGATCAGCAACGGCTTCGGGAGCGAGGGTATCGGCGGCGGCGACATGGACAGCTACAACGCCTTCGTCAATTACCTCGATCGGGTGAAGGCGGAGAACCTCCAGGGCGCTTCGTGCCTCATGAGCCTCAACTACGAGTCACCCAAGGGAAGCTGATCCGAAGGCGGAGGTGCGGCGGCAGGCGGCGCACCTCCGACAATCGGACGGCGATCGGGTGACGATCGCGGATGACGCAATTCGGGCCATGCAGTTTCCCATGCCATGCTGTGTTGAATGGACGTGAGGTACCGCTCCTCGCTCAGCCGGGATTGCGTTGTTCGGCCGGTTGATGACCTGTTCCTGATCTACTTCCGCCCCTCCGGCCAGACCCATCTGCTGCCGGTGCAGTCCTATGCCCTGCTCGAACTGCTGGACGGCAACGGCCTCGGCATCGAGGAGATTCCCTCGGCCCTCGCCGCGCGCTACGATCTGGAGCCGGAGGTCGGCGTCGAAGCTGTCCTGGAGCAGAAGTTGCGGGAGCTGGAAGCGGTGGGTCTGGTCGAGGCCGTCACGTAATGGAGCGAGGCGCAGTGCCCTCTGCCAGGGGCTGGCATGAGATGACCGTGCGGATCGGCCCGATCGATTATCGGCTGACGACGCCGCTGGCCTCCGTGTGGCGGGAACTGGCGGCCCTTTATGCCGAATACCCCCGCGACGACCCCGCACACTGCCCGGAATACGAGGTGTCCGTTCGGCCCACCAGCCTGTGGCGGCGCTTCGTGCGGCCGCAGGTGGGGCTGTACGCCGACATCATGGGCCCGTTCGCGCCGCTGCCAGCCAGCCTCGGCCAAGTCGCCTTCGAGATGGGCATGAACTACCAGGTGGCCATGGGGCTCAACCGGCTGCTGATCCTCCATGCCTCGGCGGTGGCGCGGGACGGGGGGTGCATCCTGTTCTCCGCCGATTCCGGCTCGGGAAAAAGCACGCTGGCGGCGGGTCTGGCCTATGCCGGCTGGCGGCTGCTGGGGGACGAGTTCGCGCTCATCGAGCCCGGCACCGGGCTGGCGTGGCCGTTTCCCCGCCCGATCTCGCTCAAGAACCAGTCGATCGACCTGATGGCGGAGCGCGCGCCCGCCGAACGCTTCAGCCGCCGCTATCCGGGCACGCCCAAGGGGACGCTGGGCTACCTGCTGCCGCCGCCGGACGCGATCGCGCGCATGCACGAGCCCGCCCGGCCGCGCTGCGTGGTGTTTCCCCGGTTCGAGGCGGGCGGCACCCCCTCGGTCCGCCGGGTGCCGCTGGCGGAAGCACACATCCTGCTGGTGGCCAGCTCCACCAATTACCGGACGCTCGGCGAGGCGGGGTTCCTCGCCATGGCAAACTTGCTGGATGCCTGCCCGGCCTACGCCATCACCTACCCGTCGCTGGACGCGGCAGCGCAACTGGTTGAACGCCTCTGGCAGGACACGGCGGCGCAGCGCGCGGCAGGGGCCGCCCATGGCTGAGTCCCCGGCGCGGCTGCTGTGCCGGCTGCTGCGGCAGCCGCAGGAGGCCTCCGGCGTGTCGCCCGCCCGGTGGTCCGACGCGCTGCGCTGCGCCCGGCGCGAGGGACTGGCGGGCATTCTCGCCCACCGGTTGCGGGCCGAGGGGCTGTGGAGCAGCCTGCCGGAGCGGGTCCGGGCGATTCTGGAGGATGCGGAGGTTGCCGTCGCCCGCAGCCACGTTGTGGCGGCATGGGAGGCCCGGCAGGTGCTGGCGGCCCTGAAACCGGCAGGCTGCCCGGTCATCCTGCTCAAAGGCTCCGCCTACGCGCTGGCCGGGCTGGATGCGGGCAAGGGCCGCGCGGCGGGCGATCTCGATATCCTCGTGCCCCGCTCCTGGCTCGGCGCGGCGGAGACGCAGCTGCGGCAGGCGGGGTGGGACTACGTCCACACCGACCCCTACGATTTCCACTACTACCGCGCCTGGATGCACGAGCTTCCGCCCATGGTCCACGAGACCCGCGGCACGGAGCTGGACGTGCACCACACCATCCTGCCGCTGACGGCGCGGGCGACGCCGGATGCGAAGGCGCTGATCCGCGACGCGCGTCCGCTGCCGCAGGAGGGCCTTGCCGTGCTGGCTCCGGCGGACATGGTGCTGCACAGCGCCGCGCACCTGTTCCACGGCGGCGACTTCATCAAGCCGCTGCGCAACCTGTGGGACATTCATGCCCTGCTCACCGAGTTCGGGCGGGATGCCGCCTTCTGGCCAGCGCTCGTTGCGCGGGCGCGCCACCATGAACTGACGCGGCCCCTTGCCTACGGCCTGCGCTATGCGGTGCGGCTGTTCGGCACCGCCGTGCCGGCGGCGACGGCGCGGGAGGTGGCCGCTTTCCTGCCCGCCCGGCCGCTGCTGTGGCTGATGGACCGGCTGTTCCTTGCGGTCTTCCACACGGCGGGCGCGGCGGCGAAGGGGCCAGGCGCGCGGCTGGCGGACCGTCTGCTGCTGCTGCGCTCCCACTGGCTGAAGATGCCGCTGCCCCTTCTGGTGCGGCACCTGTGGACCAAGGGCCGGCGGCGGATCGCGCCTTCCGGCGGGGCGCAGAGCGCTCTCCGGTCGCGCAAGCCGGCGTAGGATTGGCTCCCGTTCCGCTTATCCTGGCCGGGCGTTCTCGCGCGCCAGTGCGGCCCAGAGCTGCTCCAGTTTCTCGGGATTGCGGATGATATAGACGTTGCAGACCTGCCCGCCGCGGATCTCGACCGCCGTCAGCTGCCGGACGCCATTCGCTTCCAGCGTCAGGTGCGTGGGCAGACCGTTCACCGTGATCCGGCAGGACCAGAGGGGCGGGGCACTCTGCGGCTTGCGCGCCAGCCCCACGAAGAAGCGCGCCACCTTCTCCGCGCTGCGGATGATGTTGCGCGCCGCCAGGATGCGCCCGCCGCCGTCGGTGTGGAGGGCGATGCCGGCGGCCAGCAGGCGGCCGAGGGCCGCCGCGTCGCCGCTGCGCGAGGCGGCGAAGAAGGCCTCCGCCACCCGCTCGCTCTCCCCCTCGCTGACCGAAAAGCGGGGGCGGGCGGCGCGGATGTGCTCCCGCGCCCGTTTGGCCAGCTGGCGGCAGGCGGCCTCGCTGCGGCCAAGCGTGGTCGCGATCTCGGCGAAGCCCATCTCGAAGACGTCATGGAGGACGAAGGCCGCCCGCTCCAGCGGCGAGAGCCGCTCCAGCGCCAGCATCAGGGCGAAGGAGATGTCGCTGGCAATGGCCTCCTGCGGCAAGACGGCGGCGGCCGGGTCCTCCAGCAGCGGCTCGGGCAGCCATGGCCCCACGTAGACCTCCCGGTGACGGCGCAGCTGCTTCAGCCGGTCCAGGCACAGGCGCGTCACGATGGTCGAGAGATAGGCGGAGGGCTGGCGGATCTCGTCCACGGGCAGACTCTGCCAGCGCAGCCAGGCATCCTGCACCACGTCCTCCGCGTCGCTGAGCGTGCCGAGCAGGCGGTAGGCAAGGCCCGTCAGCCGGCGGCGCTCGGTCTCGAACGCCACCGTGCGATGGGTATGGGCCTCCTCAGGCCGCCTTGACGGCATACTCGGCCGGGTGCTGCGCGCGGAAGCCGACGGCAAAGCGGTTCCAGACATTGATGGTCCCGATCAGGCAGGTGAGCTTCACGATCTCCTCCTCGCTGAAATGCCGGCACAGCTCTTCATAAACGCTGTCCGGGGCCTGCGTCTCGGCGACCAGCGTCAGGGCCTCGGTCCATGCCAGCGCGGCCCGCTCGCGCGGGGTGTAGTAGGAAGACTCGCGCCAGGCCGGGAGAAGATGGATCCGCTCCTCGCTCTCGCCCGCCGCGCGGGCATCGCGGGTGTGCATGTGCAGGCAGAAGGCGCAGCCGTTGATCTGCGACGCGCGAATCTTGACCAGCTCCATCAGGCTCATCTCGAGTCCGGCGGACGACACGGTCTTCTCGAACTGGAGCATGGCCTGCATCAGCTGGGGGGCGGCTTTGAAATGGTCGAGACGGGCTTGCATCGTACCTCTCCTGCATTGAACGGGGTTCACTGCGGGAGAGACGATGGAGCGCCCGTCCGTGTGACAGGGACGCGCGTTTTTTTGTGGCGTCAGGCAGTCCGCGCCTTGTGGACGGCGGCAAGCGCGTCGAAAAGCTGGTCGTAGTGGTCGATGACCGCGTCGGCTTCCAGCTCCTCCGCCGGGACGCTGGAGAAGCCGAAGGAGACGGCAACAACCGGCACGCCGGCACTGCGGGCCGCGCCCACATCCACCGCGCTGTCGCCCACCATCACGGTGTGCGCGGGATCGCCGCCGAGCTGCTCCACCACGGCGAGGATGTGCCGGCCGTCCGGCTTGCGGAAGGGCAGGCTGTCGCCGCCGAGGATCACCGGGAAGAAGCGCTCCCACCCCAGCGCCGCGATGAGCGCCCGGCTGAGGGACTCGAACTTGTTGGTGCAGATGCCGATGAGAATACCGGCCTCTTGCAGACGGGTCAGGGTTTGTTCAACTCCTGGAAAGGGTTGGGAGGCTACACACACGTTTGCGGCGTAATAGTCCAGAAACGGGCGGAGGAGACTTTCCGCCTGTTCGGGCGTTCCGCCGCCGGTATGGGCAAGGCCGCGCTCGATCAGCTTGCGCGCGCCGAGGCCGACCATGTCGCGAACCTCCGCAAGGGTGACGGGAGGGCGCCCGGCAAGGGCCAGCACGTGGTTGGTGGCGGCGGTCAGGTCCGGCCCTGAGTCAACCAGCGTACCATCCAGGTCGAAAACAACGCAGCGCGGCATATTATTATCATTAACAATAAAGGTCATGGCGTGGCTTCACAGAAGGGTTTACGAACGCGGCAAAGCTGGAAAAGCCAAGCCTTCTGTGGCACACGCCACGGGATCAGAGCAAGCACGTCTGAGACATGAGGGGGACCCGCCTATGACGACGCGGCCTGTGGCCGTCATTATTCTCGCGGCCGGCAAGGGCACGCGAATGAAGTCGGACAAGCACAAGGTGCTCCACCCCATCGGCGGCTTGCCCATGGTGGGCCACGTGCTGAAGACGGCAAAGGCCCTCGAGGCGCGGCGCTCCGTTCTGGTGGTGGGCTCGCTCAAGGAACAGGTGGAAGCAGCCTTCGGCCACGAAGCGGCCATCGCCGTGCAGGAGCCGCAACTGGGCACGGCCCATGCGGTGCAGGCGGCGCAGGGCCAGCTGGCGGATTTCGAGGGTGATATCCTCATTCTCTATGGCGACGTGCCGCTCATCCGCCCCGAGACGCTGCGCACGATGCTGGAGCGGCTGAACACGCCGGTGGGCGGAACCCATCCCGCCTGCGTGGTGCTGGCGTTCCGCCCGGCCGACCCGGCGGCCTATGGCCGCATCGTCACCGGCGACGGCGGCGTCATCGAGACCATGGTCGAGTACAAGGACGCGACCCCCGAGCAGCGCGCCATCAACCTGTGCAACTCCGGCGTCATGGCCGTCCGCAGCGAGCGGCTGTGGGAACTGCTCTCCCGCGTCGACAACAACAACGCGGCGGGGGAATACTACCTGCCGGACATCGTGATGCTGGCGCGCAAGGACGGCCAGCCCTCGGTGGTGGTCGAGACCGGCGAGGACGAGGTGGCGGGCGTCAACTCCCGCGTCGAGCTGGCGGCCGTCGAGCAGGTGTTCCAGACGCGCCGCCGCCGCGAGATGATGCTGGAGGGCGTGACCCTCATCGCGCCGGAGACGGTCTACTTCAGCCACGACACGGTGATCGGCCGCGACGTGGTGATCGAGCCCCATGTGGTGTTCGGCCCCGGGGTCACGGTGGAGTCCGGCGCGGTGATCCGCGCCTTCTCCCACCTCGAGGGCGCAAGCGTCGCCCGCGGCTGCGAGGTCGGCCCCTACGCCCGCCTGCGCCCCGGCGCGGTGCTGAAGGAAAAGGCCAAGGTCGGCAACTTCGTCGAGATCAAGAAGTCGGTGCTGGAAGCCGGCGCCAAGGCCAATCACCTCACCTACATCGGCGACGCCCACGTGGGCGCGAAGGCCAACATCGGCGCGGGCACCATCACCTGCAACTACGACGGCTACTTCAAGTACCAGACGCAGATCGGCGCGGGGGCGTTCATCGGCTCCAACTCGTCGCTGGTCGCGCCGGTGACCATCGGCGACGGCGCGATCGTGGGCGCGGGCAGCGTGGTGACCAAGGACGTGAGCGCCGACGCGCTCGCCGTGGCGCGCGGCCAGCAGGCCGAGAAGCAGGGATGGGCGGCCCGCTTCCGGGCGGCCATGCAGACCAGGAAGAAGGCAGGGTAACAGGCGGTTATGTGCGGAATCATTGGCATTATCGGACAGGCGCCGGTTGCGGATCGCCTTCTGGACGGGCTGCGGCGGCTGGAATATCGGGGCTATGACTCGGCCGGCATCTGCACCCTCGTGGACGGCACGCTCCAGCGCAGCCGCGCCGAGGGCAAGCTGAAGAACCTCGAGCGCAAGCTGATCGAGACGCCGCTGGAAGGCACGCTGGGCATCGCCCACACCCGGTGGGCAACCCACGGCGCGCCGACCGTCAACAACGCCCATCCGCACGCCAGCCGCCATGTGGCGGTGGTGCACAACGGCATCATCGAGAACTTCAAGCAGCTGCGCCAGGAACTGGTGGAGAAGGGCTGCGCCTTCGAGTCGGAAACCGACACGGAAGTGGTGGTGCACCTCATCTCCACCGAGGTGGAGCAGGGCGCGACCCCGGTGGAGGCGGTGCGGCGCACGCTGAAGCGCCTGCACGGTGCCTTCGCGCTGGCGATCATCTTCACCGGCCACGACGATCTCCTGATCGGCGCGCGGCGCGGCAGCCCGCTGGTGGTGGGTTATGGCGAGGGCGAGATGTACCTGGGCTCGGACGCCATCGCGCTGTCGGACCTGACCAGCCGCATCTCCTATCTGGACGAGGGCGACTGGGTGGTGCTGAGCCGCACCTCCATCCAGGTGTACGATGCCGACGACCGGCCGGTGGATCGCCCGGTCACCCTCTCCACGGTGACGGGCGGCCTGATCGACAAGGGCAACCACCGCCACTACATGCAGAAGGAAATCTACGAGCAGCCGACCGTGGTCGCGCAGACGCTCGGCACCTACATCCGGCCGCTCGAAGGGCGGATCGCCCTGCCCGAGCTGCCGTTCGACCTGGCGGGCGTGGAGCGCGTCTCCATCATCGCCTGCGGCACCAGCTACTACGCGGGCATGGTCGGCAAGTACTGGCTGGAGCAGATGGCCCGCGTGCCGGTGGAACTGGATATCGCCTCCGAGTTCCGCTACCGCGATCCGGTGCTGACCCCCGGCGGCCTCGCCATTTTCATCTCCCAGTCCGGCGAGACGGCGGACACGCTGGCGGCCCTGCGCCACTGCAAGGACAACGGCCAGCACACCGTCGCCGTGGTCAACGTGCCCACCTCAAGCATGGCGCGCGAGGCCCATGCGGTGCTGCCAACCCATGCCGGGCCGGAGATCGGCGTTGCCTCCACCAAGGCCTTCACCTGCCAGCTGGCGACGCTGTCGGCCTTCGCCATCGCCATGGCGCGCGCCAAGGGCCGCATCGACGCGGAACGGGAGGCGGCGCTGGTGCAATGCCTCACCGAGATCCCGGCGTACATGAACGACGCCCTGTCCCACGATGAGGAGATCGCCCGGCTGGCCACCTCGGTCGCCAAGGCGACGGACGTGCTCTACCTCGGCCGGGGCCCGGACTACCCGATCGCGCTCGAGGGCGCGCTGAAGCTCAAGGAAATCAGCTACATTCACGCCGAAGGCTATGCTGCCGGCGAGATGAAGCACGGCCCCATCGCCCTCATCGACGAGACCGTGCCGGTGGTGGTCGTCGCCCCGTCCGGCCCGCTGTTCGAGAAGACCATCTCCAACATGCAGGAGGTGATCGCCCGCGGCGGGCAGGTCATCCTCATCTCCGACAAGGAGGGCCTCGCCCATCAGGACAGCGGCCTTTTGGCCACCATCGAAATGCCGAAGGTGGACGGCATCATCGCCCCGCTCGTCTACGCCGTGCCGGTGCAGCTGCTGGCCTACCACGTGGCCGTCGCCAAGGGCACGGACGTGGACCAGCCGCGCAACCTCGCCAAGTCGGTGACGGTGGAGTGACGAGGGTGGTTTGATCAGGTTCTTGCAGGGGTCTTGGACCCCTGCACCCCTTCGTTTCAAAGGGCCGTGCTCTTGAGAAAGGGCGCGGCCCTTTTCTGTTGCCGGGGGGTGGGCACGGAAACACGGTCTGTTTCACGAAGGGGGGATCCCCAAGGGGGACGAGTCCCCCTTGGGACAGAAAGCCTCACATCATCCCCGCCAGCGGCTGAACAGGTAGAACACCACGCTCAGCACCACGCTGAGGACGAGGCTGGTGACGATGGGGAAGTAGACGCGGGTGTTGCCCCGCTCCCAGATGATGTCGCCCGGCAGGCGGCCCAGCCCCAGCTTCGCGACCAGCGGCCAGGCGAGGCCCAGGATCAGCAGGACGACGCCGGTAATGACGAGAATTCGGCCCATGTGCCCGCTCCTGTGGGTCCAGAGTGCTGCCCCCGTTTCCCCCCGGAAGCTGGGGATGCCTCGGGGGCAGTTCAATCTTCTCCCCGGCCTCCCCCGCCCGGGCGGGAAAACGGCCTTCCGGCACGGCCATTTAACGAGAGTTGCGAACGGTTTAATCGCGACTTTCTGTTTGCTTCCGCCGGCGGAGCATCTTACCTCCACCCTGACATTGGTTTGCCGGGATAAGCGCAATGGCCCAGTACGACTATGATCTTTTCGTCATCGGCGCCGGTTCGGGAGGCGTTCGCGCGGCGCGGATTGCAGGCGGGCACGGCGCGAAGGTGGCCATTGCGGAGGAGTATCGCGTTGGCGGCACCTGCGTCATCCGTGGCTGCGTGCCGAAGAAGCTGTTCGTCTACGCCGCCCACTTCGCCGAGGAACTGGAGGATGCCGCCGGGTTCGGCTGGACCGTGGAGGGCGCCCGCTTCGACTGGCCGACGCTGCGGGACAACGTGCAGCGGGAGGTCTCCCGCCTCCAGGGGCTGTACGGCCAGACGCTGGCCCGGGCGGGCGTGACGGTCTACGACGCCCGCGCCACCTTCCTCGACCCGCACACGCTGGACGTGGGCGGCCAGCGGATCACGGCGCGCAAGATTCTGATCGCGACCGGGGCAACCCCGGTCATCCCCGACTTCCCCGGGGCGGAGCTGGGCTTCACCTCCAACGAGGCGTTCCATCTGGAGCAGCTGCCGAAACGGATTCTGGTCTATGGCGGCGGCTACATCGCCACCGAGTTCGCCGGGATCTTCCACGGGCTCGGCGTCGAGGTGACGCAGGCGTTCCGCGCGCCCACCATCCTGCGCGGCTGGGACGACGAGCTGCGGACCCGGCTTCAGGACATCTACGCCCAGAAGGGCATCCACATGCGCGGCGGCGCCTCCATCGCCCGGCTGGAGCGGCAGGGCGGGACGATTCGCGCCACCATGACCGACGGCGCGATCATCGAGACCGACGCGGTGATGTATGCCATCGGCCGCCGCCCGAACGTCGACGGCCTGGGGCTGGAGAACGCAGGCGTGAAGACGGCGGAGAACGGTGCGATCATCGTGGATGCCGATTCGCAGACCAGCTGCCCCCACATCTACGCGGTGGGCGACGTGACCGACCGGATTCAGCTGACCCCCGTGGCGATCAAGGAAGGCCACGCGTTTTCTGATACAGTGTTCGGCGGCAAGCACTGGCGGGCGGACCACCACAAGGTGCCGTCGGCCGTGTTCAGCCAGCCGCCGCTGGCGGCGGTCGGCATGGACGAGGACACTGCCCGAAAAGAGGGGCACGAAATACGCGTATTCCGTTCCGAGTTCCGTCCGATGAAATTTACCCTTGGCGGACGGCAGGAGCGGACGCTGTGCAAGCTGGTGGTCGATGCAAAGACCGACCGCGTGCTGGGCGCCCACATGCTGGGGCCGGATGCGCCGGAAATCATTCAGGCGATTGCCATCGCCGTGAAGATGGGCGCGACCAAGGCCCAGTTCGACCAGACGGTCGCCGTGCACCCCACGGCGGCGGAAGAATTCGTGCTCATGCGCTAAGGCTTGCCATTGTCGCGCAAGCAACGCATTAACCTGATATCCGGAAAGCCGGATATGTAAGAATGTTGCCCGGAGTTGCGGGCGTAAGAAAGGCGAGGTGCATCATGGCTGAGATGGGAACGTCCACCCCCTGGACCCCGGACAGCTGGCGGAATTTTGAAGCCCGTCAGATGCCTGTCTATACGGATGCACAGGCGCTGGCGGATGTGGAGAAGGAACTGCAAACCTATCCTCCGCTGGTTTTTGCGGGCGAGGCGCGTCGCCTGAAGAACGAGCTGGCCGAGGTGGCGTCGGGCCGTGCGTTCCTGCTTCAGGGCGGCGACTGCGCCGAAAGCTTTGCGGAGTTCCACCCGAACAACATCCGCGACACCTTCCGCGTGCTGCTGCAGATGGCCGTGGTGCTCACCTTCGCCGGGCGGATGCCGGTGGTGAAGGTTGGCCGCATGGCCGGCCAGTTCGCCAAGCCGCGCTCCGAGCCGATGGAGACCGTGGGCGGCGTCAGCCTGCCGAGCTATCGCGGCGACATCGTCAACGACATCCAGTTCACGCCCGAGGCGCGCGAGCCGGACCCCAAGCGCATGCTGCGCGCCTACATGCAGGCGGCGGCCACGCTGAACCTGCTGCGCGCCTTCGCCCAGGGCGGCTATGCCAACCTGCGCCAGGTGCACAAGTGGACGCTGGATTTCGTCGGCTCCTCGCCGGTGACCAAGCGTTACCGCGAGCTGGCGGACCGGATCGGCGAGGCGCTGAGCTTCATGGAAGCCTGCGGCGTCAGCCCGGAGACCGCGCCGCAGCTGAGCGGCACCGAGTTCTACACCAGCCACGAGGCGCTGCTGCTGGGCTATGAGCAGTCCATGACCCGTCAGGATTCGCTGACCGGCCAGTGGTACGACACCTCGGCCCACATGCTGTGGATCGGCGACCGCACCCGCTTCCCGGGCTCGGCCCACGTGGAGTTCCTGCGGGGCATTGGCAACCCCATCGGCATGAAGGTGGGCCCGTCGCTGGACGCGGACACGCTGCTGCGACTCATCGATATGCTGAACCCCGACAACGAGCCGGGCCGCCTGACCCTCATCGCCCGCTACGGCGCGGAGAAGATCGAGGCGCACCTGCCCCAGCTGGTGCGGGCGGTGAAGAAGGAAGGCCGCTCGGTCGTGTGGTCGTGCGACCCGATGCACGGCAACACCATCAAGACCGGCACCGGCTACAAGACCCGGCCGTTCGACCGGATCATGATGGAAGTGCGCTCGTTCTTCGCCATCCACCGGGCCGAGGGCACGCACGCGGGCGGCATCCACACGGAGATGACCGGCCAGAACGTGACCGAGTGCACGGGCGGCGCAGTGGCGATCACCGACGAAACCCTGGGCGACCGCTACCACACCCACTGCGACCCGCGCCTGAACGCGGCGCAGGCGCTGGAACTGGCGTTCCTGATCGCCGAGGGGCTGCAACAGGAACTGGCGGGCCGCGCCGCGGCCTGACGGGGCGCCGGAGGGGCACCCTCCGGGCCAGCGGCCGGACGAAACCTTGCGCACCGGGCCGGAGCAGATCTGCTCCGGCCCGGTTTGCGTTTGCGCCCATGGCCCTGCCTCCTGCGCGCGGCTGCGCTGGCGGGGAGGAGAGCGGGCAAGCCGGGGCCGCAATGGTCTTACAGACCAATTTCCCCAGCCTCCGATGCCAGCCTTTCCGCCCCCGGTGCGTTCTATCGGGCGCGGGGCCGGTGCAGGTCCGGCCCGCGCGGCCGGGGACGGGCGGAGGGCGAGGTTCACATGCGGGCCATTGTTCAGGCCATCGGCGTGCCGGCGCTGGCATCCCGGCGGGCGCCAGACGGCGGCATCGTCGTCATTGCCGCGAACGATGACGCCTGCCGCCTGTTCGGCCTGAACGCCCCTTCGCCGGAAGGGCGGCTGGCCGACCTGCTGCCCCGCGCCGTCGCCGAGGAGGTGGAGCGGGCCGTCGGGCAATGCCTTGGCGGGCAGCGGGAGGTTGCGACCGAGCATATCGCGGGTCTTGCGGACGGGGCGCACTGGCTGCGGTTCCGCCATCGCCCGTTCGCCGGGGCCGGGTCCGAAGCCGGGGCCGGAGCCGGGGTGATCAGCACCGTTGTTGCCGTGGGCGAGGGCGGGGCGGACCTTGCGCCCGGTAGTGCCGCCTGCGCCGGGGCGTGCGCGCATGGGCAGGGGCTTGATGTGGCGGCGCGTCTGGTGACGGGCGGCGGCCATGCCCTCAACAACTACTTGCAGCCGATTCTGACCCTTGCCCGCCACATGGAGGGGGATATGGCCCCCGCCATGCGGGCGCGCTCCCTCGCGTTCATCCGGGATGCCGCCTTGCAGATCGGGGACGTGATGGACATCGTTCGCGCCGTCCTCGGCGCGGGGGCGGCTCGGGGTGAAGTGGCGGGCCGCATCGCCATGGACGCGCTCGTGCGGGACGCGCTGCGGGCGGCCCGGCTGGTTCTGCCGCCCCGAATCGCACTGTCGGCGGATGTTGCCGCGCCGGACGGCCAGGTGGCGGCACACCGGGCGGCGCTGCTGCAACTGCTGCTCGCCCTGATCCTCGATGCGGGCGACCGGCTGGAGGGGGAGGGCGAGGTGCTGCTGCGCGTCTCCCGCACGGGGCGCGACGCACCCGGCGCCCGGCCGGACCGGCCCTGCGCGCACTGGCTGGAGCTGGCGGTGGCATCGCGGCCGGAGGAGGGGGCGACCCCGGCGCGCCTGCGTCAGGCGGCTGTGAGCGCCCTGGCGGCGCGCCTTGGCGGATTCGCGGTGTTCCCTGACACCGAAACGCCGCCGGAGACCCGGATCTTCCTGCCGGAGATCCGGGACCACGACATGCCGGCGGCCTGAGGGGCCTTTCGGCGCGGCGATCAGGCCTCGTCGGCGGCCTTCATCTGCTTTTGCAGGTAGTTTTCCAGACCCACGGTGCGGATGAGGTTGAGCTGGGTCTCGATGAAATCCACGTGCTCCTCCTCGGAGTCGAGGATGTCCTCAAGCAGCTCGCGGCTCACATAGTCCTGGATCGACTCGCAGTAGGCGATGGCGGTGCGCAGGTCGAGCATGGCCTCCATCTCCAGTGCCAGGTCTGCTTCCAGCAGCTCCGGCACGGTCTCGCCGATGCGCAGGCGGTTCAGCGACTGGAGGTTGGGCAGGCCATCGAGGAACAGGATCCGCTTGGTCAGGCGGTCCGCGTGTTTCATCTCGTCAATGGATTCCTTGTACTCGTAGTCGCCCAGCCGATCGAGGCCCCAGTTCTGCAACATGCGGGCATGAAGGAAGTACTGGTTGATCGCGGTCAGCTCGTTCTTGAGGATCTTGTTCAGGTGCTTGATGACCTCGGGATCGCCCTTCATTTTCAACTCCTTCTGACCGCATTGCCGTGACGGCTGAAAAAACACAGGAAATATCGGGCCACCTTATCACCGAAGGCCGGAAAGGGTGAGGGGGCGAATGGGAGAACGCCAAAAAAACCGGGCGTCCCGCAGGGCGCCGGTGGCTCGATCGTTGCGCGCCTGAGCCGCCTTGGCGGGGCCGGCCCTATTCAGCCGGCCACTGGGGCTGGCCGACCTTGTGCTCCTCCGAGATCACCGACCGGGCGAAGCTGGCGCACTGCCCGCATTCGAACCGGCATCCCAGGTGGGCATAAACCGCGTGGGGTTTCTGTTCGCCCGTGGTGCGCGCGGCAGCGCGGACATCCGATTCCCGTAAGCCATTGCAAATGCACACGTACATGCGGCGAGCCCGGTTGTCTGTTTCTCGGTTGCCTTGAAGTAACTGATTTTGCGAATGAGTGTCAACTAAGAGTTCGATCGTTTGCGACGAATTGATTAAATCGTTGCGAGATCGTATCAAATCGCGTTCCGCCGCAGGGAAATCCTGCGCGGGCAGGGCGGAAACACGGTTGCGCTGCGCCCGCTTCCGCCGCGAAGATGGGCGCGATCTGGGCTCATATGACCGGGGCCTTCCAGAATTCAGGGCTTCAAACGGGGGAAAGACCATGCGTACTTGGGTTGCCGGCCTTGCGGCCATGCTTCTTGCCACGCCTGCCAGCGCCGATCCGTTGCGGGACGCGATCGCGGCGGACCTGCCTTACCTGCAGAACCTCTACGTTGACCTGCACAAGTCCCCCGAACTGTCGTTTCATGAGGTGAAGTCCTCCGCCCGCATGGCGGCGGAGCTGAAGAAGGCCGGTTTCACCTCGGTGACCACCGGCGTCGGCGGACATGGCGTTGTCGGCGTGCTGAAGAACGGCGAGGGGCCGACCCTGCTGATTCGCGCGGACATGGACGCGCTGCCGGTGCAGGAGCAGACCGGCCTGCCCTACGCTTCGACCGTGACGGTCAAGGACGACTCGGGCGCCACGGTGCCGGTGATGCACGCCTGCGGCCACGACATCCACATGAGCGCCTGGGTGGGCACGGCCCGCCGACTCGCCGCCCTGAAGGACCAGTGGCGCGGCACGCTGGTGATGATCGCCCAGCCCGCCGAGGAGCGGGGCAGCGGCGCCAGCGCCATGCTGGAGGACGGGCTCTACGAGCGCTTTCCCAAGCCCGACCATGTGGTCGCCCTGCACGTGAATGCGGGGATTCCGGCGGGCTCGGTCGGGGTTCACGCGGGCTTCGCCATGGCGAACGTCGATTCGGTGGACGTGACCATCCGCGGCATCGGCGGCCACGGTGCCTATCCGCACACCACGAAGGATCCGGTGGTGCTGGCCGCGCAGATCGTCAACGCCCTCCAGACCCTGGTCAGCCGCAACACCAATCCGGCCGATCCGGCGGTGGTGACGGTGGGCTCCATCCATGGCGGCACCAAGCACAACATCATCCCCGACACCGTGAAGTTGCAGCTCACCGTGCGCTCCTACACCGACGAAGTGCGCGAGCAGCTGCTCTCGGGCATCCGGCGAATCGCCGAAGGGCAGGCTGCCTCCTTCGGGCTGCCGCAGGAGCTGTGGCCGGTGGTCGAGGTGAAAAACGAGAACACCCCGGCCGTCTTCAACACCGAGACCCAGAGCACCCGGCTGGCCGAGGTGTTCAAGGCCCGCTTCGGCGCGGACCGGGTGGTGGAGACCACGCCGGTCATGGGCGGCGAGGATTTCGCCCGGTACTGGCGGGCCGACCGCTCGCTGGAGAGCACGCTTTTCTGGCTGGGCGCGGTCAAGCAGTCCACCTGGGACGAGGCGCAGAAATCGGGCAAGACGCTGCCGTCGCTGCATTCGCCCTTCTTCGCCCCCGATCCGCAGCCGACGCTCGCCACCGGCGTCGAGGCCATGACGGCGGCCGCCCTGTCGATTCTCGGCAAATAGGGGCGCGGGCGTGCCACCGGCGGATTTCCGGCGCAAGAGTCGGAAGTTTTAACAATTTGATGCTAGTTTCGTGTGCGAAACATGCGGGAATCGGCGGAAAACAGCCGGTGGCACAGTTGTTGCTTGCTTGTAAGCATCACATATCGGCAAGCGTCGCTTGGGTGCAAGTGTCGCGAATGCGTAAGCGGTGTACAAGCGGGTACAACCAGGAGGAACCTATGATGTCGTCAGGTTTGCGGAAGCTCGCCGGATCGGCTTTGCTTGCAGCCTGCGCCTTCCTCACGCCGGCCGGTGAGGCGGACGCTGGGGCGGTGAATTGCATCGAGGGCCCTGGTGGAAACAACACCACAAGCATCAACCTCGTCATCGACGGGTGCGTTGCCTCCAAGAACGACCCGTTTGACGTCTACACCTCCAACGACAAGGAAGTGGCCGTCGAGAACGCCATCCGGGTGGCGACGGGCGTCGCGGTGGATATCTCGCTGTATGGCAAGTACGAGGCGGGCGTCGACTCGAGCCTGTTCGAGATCACGCCGATCACCACGAAGGACGGCGGCGGCATCCTGACCGGCGAGTGGCGCATTCTCGATCCGAACGTCTTCGTCAAATACATCACGATCAAGGCGGCCAACTCCTACATCCTTTACGAACTTGCCGGCGGCGGCGCCAATTCGGGCACCTTCTCGACGGCGGCGCTCGTCAATGGCGGCGGCAAGACGCCGGGCCTGTCTCACATCAGCTTCTGGCTCGCGCCAAGGACGACGGAAGTGCCCGAGCCCGCGCCGCTGGCGCTGCTGGGCGTGGGGCTTGCCGGCCTAGGATTTGCGGGACGCCGGCGCCGCGCCTGACGGCGCGCGGCGCATACACCGGAGTCGATTCCCTGGCAGGGCCGACACTGGGCGGCGGCTTCCTTCGCGGGAGCCGCCGTTTTCCGTTTTACCGTTGCGGAGCGCTGTGCGTGGGGACGCGCCGGAATCGGGGCCTCGGGACTCAGTGGGGTCTCAGGACTCAGCGGGGCCTCGGGACTCGCGGGGCGCCCGATCAGCGGTGAACCGTGGGCAATCGGCAGGCGAAATGTGAATGCCGATATTGCAAATCATTCTTAGTTGCGTTACATGAGGCTCATCCGCCCCGGTGCGGTGTATGGAGTTCCCGATGAAACGCGACCTTGCCAAGACCCTGAGCTTTCTCTCGCTGCACTTCGTGGTGGGCTTTTCGGTCGCCTATGCCTTCACCGGGCAGGCGGGCGTCTCCAGCGCCATTGCGCTGGTGGAGCCGATGGCCAATGCGGTCGTGTTCTTCTTTCACGAGCGCGCCTGGCGGCGCGCGGACGCCGGCCTTGCCCGCGACCACGCCCACGGCGGCGACTCGGGCCGCCGCTTCGCGTTCCACTGCTAGACTCGCGGCCCGGCGGCCCGGTTACCGGGCGGGCTCGGGAGCCTTGTTCCCCTCATCCTCCGCCGCCGGGGCGGCCTGAAGGAACGGATTGGAGGCTTCCAGCGCCTTGAGCGCGGCGATCTTGGTCAGCTCGGCGGCGCGGAGAATCGCCTTCTCGACGCGCGGATAGGTGCCGCACCGGCACAGATTGGTCATGTGGCGGGCGATATCCTCGGGCGTCGGCTCGGGAATTTCCTGAAGAAGCGCAGCCGCCGCCATCAGCATTCCCGACTGGCAATAGCCGCACTGGGGAACCTGGTGCTCGATCCACGCCTGCTGCAACGGATGCTTGCGATCGGACGACAGGCCTTCGATCGTCAGCACCCGCGCGCCCTCGATGGCGCTGATCGGCGTCTGACAGGCGCGGGTGGCAACGCCTTCCACCTGCACGGTGCAGGCGCCGCACAGCCCCGCGCCGCAGCCGTACTTGGTGCCGGTCAGGTTGGCGACATCCCGCAGCACCCAGAGAAGCGGCATCTCCGGGTCAACGTCGAATTCGGTCAGCCGTCCGTTGAGGACGATCTTGGGCATGAAAACCTCTTTTGTTACACATGCCTTAAAAAGCATATTCGGGGCGCGGACGAAAGCCGCGCCGAGAGGATGCGAGGGGTCTGGCCGAGGGGGCCGCCCGCGGCAATCCGGATGCGGCTGCCAGTGGCATAAACGCGGCGCGCCTCGCCTGTGACGGGTATTTCCCCGCCCCAAGGGCCCTGGGCGATAAAAAAAGTGCGGCGAAGCGCCCTTTGCAAGGTGTTGCAAAGCCTCGGGAAATTCCAAGGCTAGCGGAAAAATCCTCAAACCGCCTTGATTTCCGTCAATGCGTCACCTTGGCCGCTTGTCGGGACAAGATCTCCCCCCTATAACGCGGGCGATTATGGCCGCCTTCTGGCGGCGAGTAATGGCGGGGTCGCAATGAGAAAGATCACAAGCACGATTCAGATGCTGGCCGCGGGGGCAGCAGTGACCTGGAGTGCTGGTGCCCAGGCCGCGGAAAGCGTGGCCGGTCGCCCGGTGCCCGAAGGGCTGGGTCTCCAGGTGCCGGTTACCGAGGTCGCTGAATTCGGTCACTGGATGTACAACGGCTGGCTGCTTCCGATCATTATCGCCATCACGGCGTTGGTGACGGTCCTGCTGGCGATTGTCGTTATCCGTTATCGCGCGGGCGCTAACCCGGAGCCTTCCAAGACCTCGCACAACACCCTGATCGAGGTGATCTGGACGGTCCTGCCGGTCGTCATTCTGGTGTTTATCGCGGTCCCGTCGTTCAAGCTGCTCTACTCGCAGTACAATCCGCCCAGTGTTGACCTGACCATCAAGGTCACGGGTCACCAGTGGTACTGGTCCTACGAGTACCCGGATCACGACAACCTGGCGTTCGACGCCATCATGCTGTCCGACGAGGATGCGGCGAAGGCCGAGCTTCCGCGTCTGCTGGCGACCGACAACCGCGTGGTTGTGCCGGTCGGCAAGACCGTGAAGCTGCTGATCACCTCCTCCGACGTGATCCACTCCTGGGCCATTCCGTCCTTCTTCGTGAAGATGGACGCGGTCCCGGGTCGCATCAACGAAACCTATTTCAAGGCCGACAAGCCCGGCATCTACTACGGACAGTGCTCCGAGCTGTGCGGCATCCGTCACGGCTTCATGCCCATCATGGTTGAAGTGGTGACCGAGGAGCAGTTCGCTGCGTGGCTCGAGGAAGCCAAGGCCCAGTTCGCCTCCGCCTCTGCGTCGACGCAGTTTGCTTCAGCCGACCTGATTGCGCGGCAGTAAGTTCGAGATACGGAGTACATGATGGCAAACGCCACAGCACACGCTCACGACGAGCACGCGCACGACCTGCCGACCGGCTGGCGGCGCTGGCTGATGTCCACCAACCACAAAGACATCGGCATTCTCTATCTGATTTTCGCGATCGTCGCCGGCATCGTCGGCGGCGCGCTCTCGGGCTTCATGCGCGAAGAGCTGATGCAGCCGGGCATGCAGGTTCTCACCAGCCTGACCGACGGTGACGCGGACCGCGCCTACCACATGTGGAACATGATGATCTCCGCCCACGGCGTGATCATGGTGTTCTTCATGGTGATGCCCGCCCTCATCGGCGGTTTCGGCAACTACTTCGTGCCCATCATGATCGGCGCGCCGGACATGGCGTTCCCGCGCCTCAACAACATCTCGTTCTGGCTGCTGCCGCCCTCGCTGATCCTGGCGCTCTGCTCCATGTTCGTCGAAGGCCCGGCCGGCCAGCTCGGCTACGGTGGCGGCTGGACCGTCTACCCGCCGCTCTCGACCACCGGCCACGCCGGCCCGGCGACGGACTTCATCATCCTGTCGCTGCACCTGTCGGGCGCGTCGTCGATTCTGGGCGCGATCAACTTCATCACCACCATCTTCAACATGCGCGCGCCGGGCATGACGCTGCACAAGATGCCGCTGTTCGCCTGGGGCATGCTGGTGACCGCCTTCCTGCTGCTGATCTCGCTGCCGGTTCTGGCGGGCGCCATCACCATGCTGCTGACCGACCGCAACTTCGGCACCACCTTCTTCGATCCGGCCGGCGGCGGTGACCCGATCCTCTACCAGCACCTGTTCTGGTTCTTCGGTCACCCCGAAGTGTACATCATGATCCTGCCGGCCTTCGGCATCATCAGCCACATCATCTCGACCTTCTCGCGCAAGCCGGTGTTCGGCTACCTCGGCATGGCCTACGCCATGGTCGCCATCGGCGTCGTCGGCTTCGTCGTGTGGGCACACCACATGTACACCGCCGGTCTCGATGTGGACACCAAGGCCTACTTCACCGCCGCGACCATGATCATCGCGGTGCCGACGGGCGTGAAGATCTTCTCCTGGATCGCCACCATGTGGGGCGGCTCGATCCGCTTCGAGCTGCCGATGATCTGGGCGATCGGCTTCATCTTCCTGTTCACCGTCGGCGGCGTGACCGGCGTGGTGCTCTCCAACGCGGGCGTCGACGTGGCGCTGCACGATACCTACTACGTGGTCGCGCACTTCCACTACGTGCTGTCGCTGGGCGCCGTGTTCGCCATCTTCGCCGGCTGGTACTACTGGATCGGCAAGATCTCGGGCCGTCAGTACAGCAACGTGCTGGGTCACCTGCACTTCTGGCTGATGTTCATCGGCGTGAACATGATCTTCTTCCCGCAGCACTTCCTGGGTCTGCAGGGCATGCCGCGCCGTATCCCGGACTACCCGGATGCGTTCGAACACTGGAACATGGTGTCGAGCTGGGGTTACCGCATCGCCATCGTCGGCATGGTGTTCTTCTTCCTGAACGTCATCTACACGCTGGTGGCTGGCCGCCGCGTGGGTGACAACCAGTGGGGCGAAGGCGCGACGACGCTGGAGTGGACCCTGTCCTCGCCGCCGCCGTTCCACCAGTTCGAAGTCCTGCCGAAGATCAAGTAAGCAGGTCTGGGAAAAGGGAACCCGAGACGGTGAACAAGTCCGTCCATTCCGCTACCATGACGGCCTCGGCGCACGGCGCCGAGGCCGACTGGCTGGGCCTTGTCCAAAGCGGGCAGCTCGCCACGTGGCGGGATTATTTCGAGTTGCTCAAACCCCGGGTCGTCAGCCTGGTGGTCTTCACCGGCTTCTGCGGCCTGCTCGTGGCGCCGGGATCGATCAACCCGATCCTGGCCGCCGTCGCCATCCTGTGCATCGCCGTCGGGGCGGGCGCAGCGGGCGCGTTCAACATGTGGTACGAAGCGGACTCCGACGCCCTGATGCGCCGGACCGCCAACCGGCCGATCCCGGCCGGCAAGATCGAAAAGCCCGAGGCGCTGGCCTTCGCGGTCACGCTGGCGGGCGCTTCCGTGGTCCTGATGGGCCTTGCCACCAACTGGGTGGCCGCCAGCCTGCTGCTGGCCTCGATTTTCTATTACACCCATATCTACACGGTGTGGCTGAAGCGGCGCACGCCTCAGAACATCGTCATCGGCGGCGGCGCGGGCGCCTTTCCGCCGGTCATTGGCTGGGCAGCCGTGACCGGTGACGTGAGCCTGATGCCGATCCTGCTGTTCGCCATCATTTTCCTGTGGACCCCGCCGCACTTCTGGGCGCTCTCCCTGTTCGTGAAGGGCGATTACGAGCGTGCGGGGATCCCCATGCTGCCGGTGGTCGCGGGTGAAGCCGCAACCCGGCTGCAGATCTGGCTCTACACCTGGGCATTGGTTGCCGCCTCGATCGCGCCCTGGCCGCTGGGCCTTGCCGGCCCGGTCTATGGCCTGATGGCCTGCGGTCTCGGCGCCCTGTTCCTCCTGGGCGCGTTCCGCGTGTGGCGCAGCGACGACACCAAGGCCGCCAAGCACCTGTTCGCCTATTCGGTTCTGTACCTGTTCGTGCTGTTTGGCGCGCTGGTGGCCGATTGTTTCCTCGGGAGGAGCCTGTGAGCAACACGCCCGATCCGAAGAAGAACCTGCGCGGGCGCAACATCGCGCTCGGGCTGGCCCTGTTCGCCTTCGTGGTGATCGTCTACCTGGTCTCGATCGCCCGGATGGGAGGCGCGTCATGACCCGGGACACCAACGACCTGAACCGCAGCAACCGCCGGGTGGCCCTGATCGCCGCCGGCGTGGTCGCGGGCATGGTCGGCCTGGCCTACGCGGCCGTGCCGCTCTACCAGATGTTCTGCCAGGTCACCGGCTACGGCGGCACCACCCAGCGCGCGGCCGCCGCCGCGGGCGCGGTCGAGGGCACGTCCATCACGGTGCGGTTCGACGGTAACGTCAACCAGGAGCTGCCGTGGAAGTTTCATCCAGTCCAGATCACCCAGACGCTGAAGATCGGTGAGCAGGGGCTGGCCTATTACCGGGCCGTCAACACCAGCGACAAGCCGGTGACCGGGACGGCCACGTTCAATGTGACCCCGGATATCGCCGGGTCATATTTCAACAAGATCGAATGCTTCTGCTTCACCGAGCAGAGGCTCGAACCCGGGGAAAGCATCGATATGCCGGTGGTCTATTTCATCGACCCGGCGATCCTTGACGATCCCCAGGCGAAGAAGATCAGCGAAATCACGCTGAGCTATACTTTCTACAAGGTGAAAAGTCCGGCCGAGGCTCCGCAGCAGGTGACTGAAGCGTCCGCCCAGGCCGTTGGGGCGACGCGAATCTGAGAGAAGGACCGACAGCAATGGCGGCTGCCAAACAACACGACTACCATATTATCGACCCGAGTCCGTGGCCGATCATAGGCTCGTTCTCTGCCTTTGCCGCCGCGTTTGGCGGTATCTTCTGGATGCGCGATGTATCGTGGGCTCCGATTGTGTTCGCGCTGGGCATCGCGGGCATTCTCTACACCATGTACGAATGGTGGAAGGACGTGGTGCAGGAGGCCGAGACCGGCCACCACACCCCGGTCGTGCAGCTTCACCACCGCTATGGCGTGATCCTGTTCATCGCCTCGGAGGTGATGTTCTTCGTCGCCTGGTTCTGGGCGTACTTCAACTTCTCGCTGTTCCCGGAAGGGTATGACGCGATCTCCACGGCCACCGGGGGCGTGTGGCCGCCGAAGGACATCCAGGTCCTCGATCCGTTCATGTACCCGCTGCTGAACACGCTGATCCTGCTGCTGTCGGGCACCACCGTGACCTGGGCGCACCACGCCCTGATCCACGGCGACCGCAAGGGCCTGAAGAACGGCCTGATCTGCACCATCATCCTGGGCGCGATCTTCTCCTGCATCCAGGCCTACGAGTATGCCCACGCGGCGTTCTCGTTCTCGGGCCACGTCTATGGCGCGACCTTCTACATGGCGACCGGCTTCCACGGCTTCCACGTGTTCGTCGGCACCATCTTCCTGATCGTCTGCCTGGCCCGCGCCTACGCGGGGCACTTCAAGCCGAACCACCACTTCGGTTTCGAAGCCGCCGCCTGGTACTGGCACTTCGTCGACGTGGTGTGGCTGTTCCTGTTCCTGGCCATCTACATCTGGGGCTCCGACTTCGGCGCCGCCGTGGTGGCCGGCCACTAAGACGCCCAGACAGGCTTGTCACAAGACGCGCCCCGGCCCCTGTGTCCGGGGCGTTGTCTTTTGGGAGACCATCGTATGCAGCGCGTTGTCCCGCTCGTCCCGACACTCATGGTTGCGGTCATGCTCGCCGTGCTGTGCAGCCTTGGGTTCTGGCAGATCGACCGGATGCACGAGAAGAACGCCCTGCTCGCCCGGTACCAGGCGAACAGCCGCCTCGCACCCGCCCCGCTGCCCGCGACGGTGGACAACCCGGAGGCGCTCGCCTTCCGCCGGGTGGTGCTGGACTGCCGATTCGAAGGTGCGCCCGTGCTGTCGCCGGGCGGCAGCACGTCCGGCAAGGCGGGGCAGCATGTCTATGCCCTCTGCCGGGACAGCGGCCGGGAAGACGTGGTGGCGGTCGATCTCGGCTGGATGCCGTTTCAGGCCGGGCCGCCCGCAACCGACGGGTTCGAAGCCCGCATCGAGGGCATCGTGCGCCCGTGGACCGGCCACACCTTCGTTGAGAACCTGAGCGGCTCGGGGCGGGTCTCGCCCGCCTCCTTCACCGCCGGCGGTCCCGTCGCACCCGTCTTCGTGCAGGCGGAGCGGATCCTGCCCGCAGAGGGCGGGGCGGCCCCGGCCGTGCAGCCGAGCCCCCTCCAGGTGGAGGCGATCCCCAACAACCACCGGTCCTACGCCATCCAGTGGTTCGCCTTCGCAACAATATTGCTAATTATTTATGGGGTTTACTTGCGTCATTGGCGCAGGTTGCAGCGGCAAGGCTCGGACGATACAGTCCGCCGCTCATAAGCATCCCGATTCGGTGACGGTAACGTGAAATACATCAGCACGCGGGGCAGCGCTCAAGCCCTGAACTTCAAGGATGTAACCCTGGCAGGGCTGGCGCGCGACGGCGGTTTGTACGTCCCGGAGACCATTCCCCAGTTCACGGCGGATGACATCCGCGCCATGGCCGGGCTCTCCTATGTGGAGACCGCGGTCCGCGTCCTGATGCCGTACCTCGGCGACTCCATCGGCGAGGCCGACCTGCGCGCCCTGCTGACGGAAGCCTACGGCCAGTTCGACCATGCGGCGGTCGCGCCGCTGAAGCAGCTGGACCACCGCCACTGGATCCTCGAGCTGTTCCACGGGCCAACGCTCGCCTTCAAGGACTTCGCCCTCCAGGTGCTCGGCCTCCTGTTCGAGCGCTTCCTCGCCGACGACCGGCAGCACATGACCGTGATCGGCGCCACTTCGGGCGACACCGGCTCCGCCGCCATCCACGCGCTGGCCGGCCGCGACAACGTGGATATCTTCATGCTCCACCCGCAGGGCCGGGTGTCGGAAGTGCAGCGCCGCCAGATGACCACCGTCATGGCGCACAACGTCCACAACGTGGCCATCGAGGGCACGTTCGACGACTGCCAGGCGCTGGTGAAGGCCATGTTCAACGACCAGCCGTTCCGCGACCGGTTCCGGCTGTCGGCGGTGAACTCGATCAACTGGACCCGCCTGCTGGTGCAGGTGGTGTACTACTTCTACGCCGGCGTGCGCCTCGGCGCGCCCGACCGCCCGGTGGCGTTCTCCGTGCCCACCGGCAACTTCGGCGACGTGTTCGCGGGCTACATCGCCAGCCGCATGGGCCTGCCGGTCGAGCGGCTGATCGTTGCCACCAACGTGAACGACATCCTGCACCGCGCGCTGAGCCAGGGCGACTACTCGGTGGGCAAGGTGATGCCCACCTCCTCGCCCTCCATGGACATTCAGGTCTCCTCCAATTTCGAGCGGCTGCTGTTCGACCTGCACGACCGGGACGGTGCGGCGCTGAAGGCCACCATGGAAGGCTTCGAGAAGACCCGCCGCATGGAACTGACGGCCGGGCAGCGCGCCCGCGCCGCCGCCCTGTTCACCTCCTTCCGCGCGGACGAGGACGAAACCGCCTACACCCTGCGCGAGGTGTGGGCGAAGAGCGGCCTGCTGCTCGACCCGCACACGGCGGTCGGCGTCGCCGCCGCCTGGGCGAAGGCGCCCGAGGGCAACACGCCCGTCGTCACCCTCTCGACCGCCCATCCCGCCAAGTTCCGGGATGCGGTGGAGCGGGCCACCGGCCAGCGCCCGGTGCTGCCGCCGCGCGTGCAGGGACTGTTCGATCGCGAGGAACGGTACGACGTTCTGCCGAATTCCCTTGAGGCGATCGAGGCCCTCATCGCCGAACGGATCAAGGGATGACGTTGCAGATTTCGCGGCTGGCCAACGGGCTGCGCATCGCCAGTTTGGACATGCCGGGGCTGGAGACGGCCGCCGTCGGCCTCTACGTCGACACCGGCAGCCGGTTTGAGCCCGCCCCTGCCCACGGCGTCGCCCACATGCTGGAGCATATGGTGTTCAAGGGCACCCGCCGCCGCTCGGCCCGGCAGATCGCCGAGGAGATCGAGGCGGTGGGCGGCCTGCTCAACGCCTACACCGGCCGGGACCAGACCACCTTCTATGCGCGGGTGCTGGCGGACGACATCCCCCTGGGGCTGGACCTCATCTCCGACCTGATCACCGAGCCCGCGCTCGACGCGGAGGAAATGAACCGGGAGCGGGAGGTCATCCTTCAGGAGCTGTGCCAGGCCCGGGACACGCCCGACGACATCATCTTCGATGATCTCCAGGAAACCGCCTTCGCCGGGCAACCGCTCGGCCGCTCGATTCTCGGCACCGAGGAGACCATCCAGTCCCTCCAGCCGGTGGACGTGCGCGACTGGCTCGACGGCCACTACCGCGCCGAGTCCATGGTGCTGGCTGTCGCAGGCAAGGTGGATCACGCGGCCATCGTGCGGCTGGCGGAGGAGCGGCTGGGCAGCCTGACGGCCGGCCGCCGCCCGGACTGCGCCGCCGCCCGCTACACCGGAGGCGAGACCCGCTCGGCCAAGCCGATCGAGCAGACCCACGTGGCGCTGGCCCTCAAGGGCGTGAGCTATTCGGACCCGGACTACTACCCGCTGCTCATCTATGCGACCGCGCTTGGCGGGGGCATGTCGTCCCGCCTGTTCCAGGCGGTGCGGGAGGAGCGGGGCCTGGCCTATTCCATCTATTCCTACGCCACCAACTACGCGGAGACCGGCCTGTTCACCCTCTACCTGGCGACGGGGCCGGACTCGGCGGGCGAGGCGGTCTCGCTGACGCTCGACACCCTGCTCGGCTCGCTCGACGGCATGAGCGCGGAGGAGCTGCACCGCGCCCGGGCGCAGCTGAAGGCCAGCGTGTTCATGGGGCTGGAGAGCTGCTCGGGCCTCTCCGAACAGATCGGGCGGCAACTGCTGCTGTTCGGCCGGGTTATCTCCACAGCCGAGATCATCGAACGGATCGAGGCGGCAACCGCCGAGGACATCCGCGCGGCCGCCGTGCGGATGGTCCAGTCCGGCCCGCTCACGCTGGCGACCGTCGGGCCGTCCAGCCGCGTGCCCGGCGTCGACACGCTTCAGGCCAGGCTGTCATGAGCATCGACCCTACCCTGGAACTGCTGATCACCGAGCCCTGGCCGGACTTCGAGCTGCTGGACAGCGGCAACGGCCGCAAGCTCGAGCGCTACGGCAAGTACCGCTTCATCCGCCCCGAGCCGCAGGCGCTGTGGCAGCCCGCGCTCCCCGACTGGCAGGCGGACGCCGAATTCGTGCCCGGCAGCACCGAGGATACCGGCCGCTGGCAATACGCCCGCCAGGTGCCCGACGCCTGGCCGCTGGCGCGCGGCAACATCCGCTTCTGGGGCGCCTGCACCCCGTTCCGCCACCTCGCCTTCTTCCCCGACATGGCCCCGCAGTGGGACTTCATGCGGCGCAAGGTGGAAGGCGTCGCCGCCGCCGGCCAGCAGCCGGAAGTGCTGAACCTGTTCGGCTACACCGGCGTCGCCAGCCTCGTCTGCGCCGACGCCGGCGCGCGCGTCACCCACGTGGACGCCTCGAAAAAGGCGATCACCGCAGCGGTCGAGAACCAGAAGCTCTCCGGCCTCACCGACAAGCCGATCCGCTGGCTGGTGGAAGACGCCGGCAAGTTCCTCGCCCGCGAAGTGCGGCGCGGCCGCAAGTACCACGGCGTCATCCTCGACCCGCCCAAATACGGGCGCGGCCCCAACGGCGAAGTGTGGAAGCTGTTCGAACAGCTCCCCGACATGCTCCGCCTCTGCCGCCAGGTGCTGGACCGGGACTCGAAGTTCCTTATCCTTACCGTCTACGCCATCCGCGCCTCGGCCCTCGCCTTCGCCCAGGCGGTGGAGGAAGCCCTCGGCGACCTCGGCGGCCGCGTCACCTGCGGCGAAATGGCGATCCGCGAGTCCGCCCCGCGCGGCAACCTCATCCCGACGGCGCTGTTCGTGCGCTGGGAGGGGGGCGAGGGGTCTTCCGACTGATTCCATGCCCTTCGGGCTTGGGTTTCGTGGGGGTTTTCAACCCCCACACCCCCGTTCGTTTATCGGGACGCACCCGGCCGTTCGGGCGGAGCACGGGATTGCGGCGCTGGATTACAGGTAAAAACCTATTGACTCGGTGAAAGACCTGTGAGAGAAGCAGGACCGTGCTCGTTCCGGTTTGCGTGCGTGCTTGAGGCAACGGCAAACAAAGGGGGCGGGTATGCTGACCGGGCTTCTGTGTTTTCTGATCGCGCTGACGCTGGGCGTTGTGCTGTGTACCGGTCAGGCTGATTCACGTCGTGCTGCCGCTTCGGTGCTTGGCCAAACCAGTGTGAGCAGTCCGCTGCCGGGCAACAGCGCATCGTTGATACTCTGGCCGAAGTTTTTGGCAAAGACGGACCAGTCCGCAAACTCCTCGGGCCGGCTGGAATGTGCCGCCAACCGGCCAACCAAGCCGCACAGCCAGTCCGCGCATTGCAAGGTCTGGAACAGGTGGCTTTCGGCCTGTAGCGGTGGTTCGATCAACGCCCGGCATTTATCCGGCCCTGTAAACATGGCGTTCGTGCATGCTTCCACCTGCAACTCTCGCCAATCGCTGCCTGCCTGTTGTTCATCCAGCAAGACGGCAAAGGTTGCGTGGTCTTGTTGGCAATGCTGGTCGATCAGACGAACCGTTTCGACCAGCACCGTGCGGAACAGGGAGCTGGCTGGCGTGGAGGCCGAAGCTTCCGTTTTGACGATGCCAACATAGAGCATGTGTCCGCCAATGCTTCCCAGGTGACGCAACATGCATTGAGTCGCCCGCCGCAAGCTCCGGTAGGCTACGACGTTCCGAACCGTAAAGAGGGCCGCGCCCTTCTTCTCCCAGCGATAAGGCGGAAGCCGTTCCTGGTTGTTGTGCTCAAGCTCCCACGCCAGCAGGTGGCACTTCAGCTTGTAGAAGGAGATGGCGAACTCCCGCACCTGATCGGCCGGGATAAGAAGGCCCGCCAAACCGAATACCGGGCTTGTCTGAAAGCGGGGATGATCCCGCGAGATGTAAGGGCCGATGTGGCCGAACTCGTCCAGATAGGCGATGTAATGCATGGAAAATGCCCAGAAACACGAAAGCCCGCTGCAAAGATTTGCTGCGGGCTTCGGATGGTGGGCATGGGCACTGGAGCCATGCGTTGCCTTATGGGTAACGCGCATTGGTCTGAAGCGTCAATCTTGCCGTAGTCGTAGACGCGGCCCGAAAGACGAATGGGAGGTGCAGGAGGGTCCGAGACCCTCCTGCGAAAAAAACTTACCGGCGCCGCGTCTGGTTCAGCACTTCGTACACGATGACGGCGGTTGCGATGGCGACGTTGAGGCTGTCGGCCTTGCCGCGCATGGGGATCTTGACCAGCGCGTCGCAGGCCTGCTCGTAGGACTCGGGCAGGCCGGACTGCTCGTTGCCCATGAACAGGAAGGTGGGCGCGGGGTAGGCAATGGCCTGGTAGTCGTGGTCCGTATTGAGGGACGCACCGACGAGAAAGCCCGGGCCGGAGCGCAGCCAGGGCAGAAACTCCTCCCATTTGGCCTGCACCAGCGGCACCGTGAACAGCGCCCCCATGGAGGCGCGCACGGCCTCGACGCTGTAGGGATCGCAGCTGTTGTCGAGCAGGATGACGCCGCCCGCGCCAACCGCATCGGCCGTGCGCAGGATGGTGCCGAGGTTGCCCGGGTCCTTCAGGCTCTCGCAGACGATCCAGACATAGGAGGCGTTGCGGTCAAGATCGGGGAGCCTGCGGCCGAACTCGGTGAACACGCCGAGCACACTCTGGGGATTGTCCTTGCGGGAGAGCTTGCGCAGCACGTCCGCACTGGTCTCGATCACCTCGCCGCCCGCCGCCTCGGTGGCGGCAACCAGCCGCTGAAGAACCGGGTGGTCCTCCATGTCCGGCCCGTGGATCAGCCACGCCGGAGCGACACCCGCCTCCACCGCCTCGGTGACGACACGCATGCCCTCGGCCAGAAACAAACCCTCCCGCACCCGGAATTTCTTCTCGTGCAGGGAATTGATGCGCTTGATGAGCGGATTGGACGGACTGGTGATGAGCTTGGCCATGGCCGCACCTATACGGGCTGTGGCGACCAGCGCAATAGAGGATGCATGCCATTCGGGACAGGGCGCCCTTTTGCGGGCAGGAGGGGTTGCGCCGGGAGGGGGAGGCGCGCGTTGGCGTGTGACACAGGCGCGGCCCTGTAAAACAAGGTCCAGACCGCGCCGCCATTTCCCCTCGCACGTCCCGAAAAGGAACGGGAGGTGCAGGAGGGTCCGAGACCCTCCTGCAAAAAATATCCCGTTCAGAAAGAAACCCGGCCCTCAGGCGTGGCCGGCTTCGCCCGAGAGCATCCGCACGTCGATGCCGATGGAGCTCATGGCGCGGGACCATTTCTGGTCGATGGGGGCATCGAACACGATGGCGCTGGTGGCGGGGGCGCTGAGCCAGCCGTGGCGGGTGAGTTCCTTGTCGAGCTGTCCTGGCGCCCAGCCTGCGTAGCCGAGCGCCACCAGAGACTTGGACGGGCCGCGATGGGCGGCCATGTCGCGCAGGATATCGAGCGTGGCGGTGAGATGAATCTTGTCTGTAACGGGCAGGGTCGAGGGCTGCTGGTAGTCCGCGCTGTGGATCACGAAGCCCCGCGACGGCTCCACCGGCCCGCCGGCGTGGACCGGTGTGTTCTCGAACTCCTCGGGCGGCTCCACCTCCAGCTGCTGGAGCAGTTCGGCGACGGACAGGCGCTGGAACGGCCGGTTGATGATGAGGCCCATGGCGCCTTCGGCGGAGTGCTGGCACACGAGGATCACCGCCCGCTCGAAGCGGGGATCGCCGATGCCGGGCATGGCCAGCAGAAGCTGTCCTTCAAGGTAGTGATCGTCGCTCATGGTCATAAGGATGATCCTGCTACCCCTTGCTGGCAAGTCCTCGACACGGAGTCTATTGAGACTATAACTACTGCCGTGCAGCCGTTACGAGGCGGTGCGTCTCGTTCTCTCCAACAGAAATCAAGAGTCCTCGGAAGAAAGGGTTCCCTCCATGGCGATTCAGGTCGGCGACAAGATTCCCTCCGCCACGTTGATGCGTATGACCCCGGACGGGCCGGGCCCGGTGACCACCGACGAACTGTTCGCGGGCAAGACCGTGGTGCTGTTCGCGGTGCCCGGCGCCTTCACCCCGACCTGCTCGGCCAAGCACCTGCCGGGTTTTGTCCAGCACGCCGACGCCTTCAAGGCGAAGGGGGTGGACCAGATCGTCTGCATGGCGGTCAATGACGTGTTCGTCATGAATGCCTGGGCCAAGGACCAGAACGTGGGCGACAACGTGCTGATGGTCTCCGACGGCAACTGCGAGCTGACCCGCAAGCTGGGGCTGGAGATGGACGGCAGCAAGTTCGGCCTCGGCACCCGCTGCCAGCGCTTCTCGCTGATCGCGAAGGACGGCGTCGTCACCCAGCTCAATGTGGAGCAGCCGGGCGAGTTCAAGGCCTCGACCGCCGAGAACACGCTGAGCCAGCTTTAAGGCTGGCGGCCGGTCCGCCGGCAAAGGCGGACCCGGAACAAGGAAAGGGCGCGCTTCCCGGGGGAGGCGCGCCCTTTTTCTGTTTGGCCTGTTTTTCTGTCTTATCTGTGCGGGCGGAGGCTCAGCGGGCCCGGGCGAGGCCGAACTCCTCGGCAACGCCGGTGAGGCCGGCCAGCCCGGCAACGCCCGCCATTTCCCGCCCCGGCATCGCGGCGAGCGCCCGGGGCGGCGTGAGCGGCAGGCATTCGAGGCACACCGCCTGCACCGAGCCCAGACCCATCACCCGCGCCATGCCGAGCCGGGTGGCGAGGGCCTTCAACTGCTCGGCCGCGCCGGTGGCGGGCAGGGGCGCGCTGGCTTTGGCGCCGGAGGCGGCGACGCCGACACCGAACAGCTTGCGCAGGATGAGGCCCGCCCAGGGCTCCAGCGGGTCCATGTGGACCACGCGGTAGTCCGTCAGCTTGGCGCGCTTGGCGGCGGCGGCCACCGCATCCTCCAGCCCGCCGATGTGATCGACGAGATTGAGCTTGCGGGCGGCGATGCCGCTCCACGGGCGGCCCTGGCCGGCGGCGTCGGCCTGGTCGATGGAGATGTTGCGGTTGTTGGCGACGATGCCGAGGAACCGCCGGTAGGTGTTCTCCACCGTCGTCTGCACGATGCGGCGCGCGTCCGGGTTCAGCGGGCGGGTGAGGTCGCCGATGTCCGACAGCGGCGTGGTGCCGACGCCGTCCGACTGGATGCCCACCATGCCGAGGGTGCGCTCGAAGGTGGGGAGGATGCCGAACACGCCGATGGAGCCGGTGACCGTGGACGGCTCGGCCCAGATTTCATCCGTGCCCGCCGCGACCCAGTAGCCGCCGGAGGCCGCCACCGACCCCATGGAGGTGATGATCGGCAGCCCCTTCACCCGCGCCTGCATCAGCTGCTCGCGGATGGCCTCGGCGGCGGTGGCGGAGCCGCCCGGGGAGTCGACGCGCACCACCAGCGCCTTGACGGAGTCCTCCTCCACCGCCTGGCGGATCATGCGGGCAATGGTGTCGCCGCCTGCCATGCCCGGAGGGGCCTCGCCGTCAACGATCTCGCCGCTCACGTAGATGACGCCGACGGCGTCGCCCTTGGTCTTGTCCTGATCCGCGGTGGCGGCGAGGTAGGTGGAGAGGTCCACCTGGGCATAGGTGGAGAGGCCGTCCGCGTCCTTGCCTTCGCCCACCAGCCCCTGCATGTGCTCGATGAACCCGGCGTAGGCGCTCAGCTTGTCCACCGCCTTTTTCTGGACCGCGAATTCGGCCAGGTCGCCGCCATTGGCCGCGATGCTGTCGGCGGCGGTGGCGATGGTCTCGGTCAGATGGAAATCGCGCGCCTTGCGGGCGGCTTCCACATCCTGGGTGTAGTTGCCCCACAGGTCCGCGTAGAGCGACTGCATGGACTCCCGCGCGGCGTCGGACATGCCGTCGCGGGTGTAGGGCTCGACGAAGGACTTGTATTTTCCGGCCTGGAACACGTTGACCGTCACCTTCAGCCGGTCGAGCGCGTCCTTCATGTAGACATTGTACTGGCCGTAGCCCGTGAGCAGCACGCCGCCCATGGGGTGCAGCCAGATCTCGTCGGCGAGGCTCGCCAGATAATATTGCGGCTCGGTGTAATAGCGCCCGTAGGCGTAAACCGGCTTGCCCGCTGCCTTGAAGCGCTTGATCGCCGCCGCCACGTTTTCCAGCGCGCCGGGCCCGGCGCCGTAGAAGCCGTCCAGCTCCAGCGTCAGGGCCTTGATCCGGTCATCCTTCGCGGCGCGGTCGATGCCCTTGATCACGTCGCGCAGCAGCGTCTCGGGGATGAGGCCCTCGCCGCCGCCCAGCAGCACCAGGGGATCGGCGGCGGAGCGCTGCTCGACCAGGTAGCCGTCGAGCTTCAGCACAAGCGCGGCCTTCTCCGGCACCGTCTTGTCGGTGGCCGGGGAGAGAAGCGCGATCACCCCCAGAAGGATCAGCACGGCCAGGACGCCGAAGACCAGATCCTTGAGGAAAACAAACGCACGCCAGAGCATTTTCAGAAAATCGAGCATGTGACAGCCATTCGGGCATGATGAAAAAGGAAGCAGACGGATAGACCGGACCGGCCCGCCGGGGGTATTTTCCGGGGCGGCATGTCCGGTGCAGAACTGCGTCCTGCTGCGGCGGAGATTAGCGCATTTATCACGACATTAAATGCACTTCCTGTCGGAATATCGCGGGTCGGGTTCTTGACTCGACAAAAATGCCACCTCATATGCGGACAGACCATTAGCACTCGAATTCGGTGAGTGCTAATGACGAGAATTCAAGAGCAACCGACCGGGGGCCGCTGTCGGTCTGGTCCTCGTTTGAGAACGAAGAGGTGACTGCATGTCTTTCCGTCCCCTGCACGATCGAGTGCTGGTGCGTCGTGTCGAGTCCGAGGAAAAGACCGCCGGTGGCATCATCATTCCGGATAGCGCCAAGGAAAAGCCGCAGGAAGGCGTCATCGTGGCCGTCGGCACCGGGATCCGCGACGAGGCGGGCAACATCACGCCGCTGGACGTGAAGCCGGGTGACCGCGTGCTGTTCGGCAAGTGGTCCGGCACCGAGGTCAAGATCAACGGCGAAGAGCTGCTGATCATGAAGGAGTCGGACATCATGGGCGTGATCGAGGGCGTCGCCGCTCCGAAGGCTGCCCCGAAAGCTGCTGCCAAGGCTGCTCCGAAAGCCGCTCCGAAGGCTGCCGCTGCTGCTCCGGCTCCGGCCAAGCGCGGCCGTCCGAAGGGTTCGACCAAGGCTGCCGCTCCGGCTTCGGCCCCGGCCAAGCGCGGTCGTCCCAAGAAGAAGTAATTCTCCCCTGAATTTCCCCGAATTCCGTTTTTTGAGGAGCTGATATCATGGCAGCCAAAGAGGTAAAATTCGCCCGCGACGCCCGCGAGCGCATTCTGCGCGGCGTGGACATCCTGGCGGACGCCGTGAAGGTGACGCTGGGCCCGAAGGGCCGCAACGTGGTGATCGAGAAGTCCTTCGGCGCGCCGCGCATCACGAAGGACGGTGTGTCGGTCGCCAAGGAAATCGAACTGAAGGACAAGTTCGAGAACATGGGCGCCCAGATGGTCCGCGAAGTGGCTTCGCGCACCAATGACCTGGCCGGCGACGGCACCACCACCGCCACCGTGCTGGCGCAGGCCATTGTCCGCGAGGGCATGAAGTCGGTGGCCGCCGGCATGAACCCGATGGACCTGAAGCGCGGCATCGACATCGCCGTCGCCAAGGTGGTCGAGGACCTGAAGAAGCGCTCGCGCCCGGTGAAGAACTCGGCCGAGATCGCCCAGGTCGGCACCATCTCCGCCAACGGCGAGGCCGAGATCGGCAAGATGATCGCCCAGGCCATGGACAAGGTGGGCAAGGAAGGCGTCATCACCGTCGAGGAAGCCAAGGGTCTCGACAGCGAGCTGGACGTGGTCGAGGGCATGCAGTTCGACCGCGGCTACCTGTCGCCGTACTTCATCACCAACCCGGAGAAGATGCTCGTCGAGCTGGAGAACCCGTACGTTCTCATCTTCGAGAAGAAGCTCTCCAACCTCCAGTCCATGCTGCCGATCCTCGAGGGCGTGGTGCAGTCGGGCCGTCCGCTGCTCATCATCGCCGAGGACGTCGAGGGCGAGGCGCTGGCGACCCTCGTGGTCAACCGTCTGCGCGGCGGCCTGAAGGTTGCGGCTGTCAAGGCGCCGGGCTTCGGTGACCGCCGCAAGGCCATGCTGGAGGACATCGCCATCCTGACCGCTGGCGAGCTGGTCTCCGAAGACCTCGGCATCAAGCTCGAGAACGTGACCCTCAACATGCTGGGCCGCGCCAAGAAGGTCACGATCGACAAGGAAAACACCACGATCGTTGGCGGCGCCGGCAAGCCGGCCGACATCAAGGCCCGCGTCGAGCAGATCCGTGCCCAGATCGAGACCACCACGTCCGACTACGACCGCGAGAAGCTCCAGGAGCGTCTCGCCAAGCTGGCCGGCGGCGTGGCCGTGATCAAGGTGGGCGGCGCGACCGAGGTCGAGGTGAAGGAGCGCAAGGACCGCGTGGACGATGCGCTGCACGCCACCCGCGCCGCGGTTGAGGAAGGCATCGTGCCGGGCGGCGGCACCGCGCTGCTCTACGCCACCCGCGTGCTCGACAAGCTGAAGGGCGCCAACGACGACCAGACCCGCGGCATCGACATCATCCGCCGCGCGCTGCAGGCGCCGGTGCGCCAGATCGCCGAGAACGCCGGCTTCGACGGCGCGGTGGTCGCGGGCAAGCTGCTCGACAGCAAGGGCACCGAGATCGGCTTCAACGCCCAGACCGAGAAGTACGAGGATCTGGTGAAGGCCGGCGTGATCGACCCGACCAAGGTCGTCCGCACCGCGCTTCAGGACGCCGCGTCGGTGGCGGGTCTCCTCATCACCACCGAGGCGACCATTGCCGAACTGCCGAAGGACGAAACCCCGATGCCGGCCATGCCGGGCGGCATGGGCGGTATGGGCGGCATGGACTTCTAAGTCCCGCCGTTCACAGAACGCTGAGGGGAAAGGCCGCCGGAGCGCTCCGGCGGCCTTTTTCTTTGCCGCGCTTTCCTTTCCGCATCCGCGCTTCGGACCTGTTCGTCGCGGGGCGGCATGGCGTCAGGAATATATGCCTCTCCCGCCGCGCGCGGGGCCGGGCGTAGAATGGCCGGGACGGGAAGCGCCCAATCGCGCCCCTGGTTGGCGGCCCGTCTCAATGGCCAGCGTAGGGCCAGGGAGGGGAAGTCCAGTTCCGGTCGATTTGCCCCCAGGACACCGCCGCCGCCTGCACCGGCGCTGTGGATCTGCCAGAGGACGGAACTGGACTCCCGACTCTCCCCCCATCAACTGGATAATATTATTGCTGTAAAAATATTGCCCCGCTTCGCCCCGGGGGTATGATGACGGGCATCCGACAATTCTCCGAACGGGTGTTCCATGATTGCCTTGCGCGCGGCGATGGCCGCCCTTTTCCTCTCCGCAGCCTCGGCGGCCGTGCTGGCCCCGGTTGCAACCTCCTCCTCCACCGCTGCGGCGGCCGAAGCCGGGTCGTCCCTGCCGCGCTATGCGGCGCGCGACCTGTTCGACCTCGAATACGCAGACGATCCGCAGATCTCGCCGGACGGGCGCCACATCGTCTACGTGCGCGTCAGCATGGATATCATGACCGACCGCGCGCGCCGGAACCTGTGGATCATCGACACCGCCACCGGCGAGCAGCGGCCGCTGCTCTCGGGCGCGCAGAACTATGCCAGCCCGCGCTGGTCGCCGGACGGGAAGCGCCTCGCCTACGTCTCGGCCGCCGAAGGCTCGGCGCAGGTCTATGTGCGCTGGATGGATACGGGCCAGACCGCGCGGGTGACCAACCTGCCCGAGGGGCCGTCCAACCTCGCCTGGTCGCCGGACGGCAAGTGGCTCGCCTTCACCATGTTCGTGCCGGAGGACAAGAAGCCGCTCGCCGCCATGCCGATCAAGCCGGAAGGCGCCAAGTGGGGCGCCGCGCCCCGGGTGATCGATGACGTCATCTACCGCATCGACGGCGCGGGCTATCTGCAAAGCGGCTTCACCCAGCTGTTCGTCGCGCCCGCCGACGGCGGCAGCCCGCGCCAGCTGACCACCGGCCGCTATGATCATCGCGGCACGCCGGAGTGGACCCCGGACGGGCAGAGCATCCTCATCTCCGCCAACCGCCGGGACGATGCGGCCTACCAGCTCAACAACAGCGAGGTGTACGAGGTCCGTCTGGCGGACGGCAGCATCCGCCAGCTCACCGACCGCAACGGGCCGGACGTGAGCCCGCTGGTCTCGCCCGACGGCAAGCGCATCGCCCTCCTCGGCTACGACGACCGCAAGCTCGGCTACCAGGTCACCCGGCTGGAGGTGATGGACCGGGACGGCAGCAACCGCCGCGTCCTCTCCGCCAGCCTGGACCGGGACGTGGAAAACCCGGTCTGGCGGGCGGACGGCAAGGGCCTCTACTTCCAGTATGACGACAAGGGCGTGACCAAACTGGCCGAGATCGACCTCGACGGCCGGGTGCGGGTGCTGGCCTCCAACCTCGGCGGCACGGACATCGGCCGGCCCTACAGCAGCAGCACCTTCTCGGTCTCCGGCAACGGGAAGATCGCCTTCCTCACCACCTCGCCCAAGCGCCCGGCGGACGTCGCCCTCTACAACGGCGGCAAGGTGCGGCAGCTGACGGCGCTCAACGAAGACGTGCTGGCCTACCGCGACCTCGCCGACGCGGAGGAACTGTGGGTCAAGTCCTCCGCCGACGGGCAGGACATCCAGGCCTGGCTGATGAAGCCGCCCGCCTTCGACCCCAGCAAGAAATATCCGCTGATCCTCGAAATCCACGGTGGACCGTTCGCCAACTACGGCCCCCGCTTCGGCGCGGAAATGCAGGTCTACGCCGCCGCGGGCTACGTGGTGGTCTACGCCAACCCGCGCGGCTCCACCAGCTACGGCGAGGCCTTCGGCAACCTCATCCACCACAACTACCCGAGCCAGGACTACGACGACCTGATGAGCGTGGTGGACGCCGCCATCGCCAAGGGCTTCGTGGACGAAAACAACCTGTTCGTCACCGGCGGCTCGGGCGGCGGCGTGCTGACGGCGTGGATCGTCGGCAAAACCGACCGCTTCCGCGCCGCCGTGGTGTCCAAGCCGGTCATCAACTGGACCAGCTTCGCCCTGACGGCCGACATGGCACCCTTCTTCACCCAGTACTGGTTCCCGGCCATGCCGTGGGAAGCGCCGGACCACTACTGGAAACGCTCACCGCTGTCGCTCGTCGGCAACGTCAAGACACCCACCATGCTGCTGACCGGCGAATCGGACTTCCGGACACCCATCTCGGAAACCGAACAGTTCTACCAGGCGCTCAAACTGCGCCAGGTCGATACCGCCATGGTGCGCATCCCCGAAGCCTCCCACGGCATGGACAGCCGCCCGACCCAGCTCATCGCCAAGAACCTCAACATCCTCGCCTGGTTCGAGAAATACCGGGTGGAGACGAAGTGAGCCTGGGGGGAGAGCGGAGTTTCAAGAGGGGAAAAGAAAGAGTGTTTGCAGGAGGGGCTTGCCCCTCCTGCACCTCCCATTTGTTTACAGGGCCGCGTCCTCGATCCCGGGCGCGGCCCTTTTCTTTGGCCGGGTGTCGGGACCGGGTCGCGTTTCCGGCGCGTGGCCCCCGGGCGGGTGAGTGCTCCTTAAAATCATTCAAGGCGGAGGAGGCGTCGGGGGAGGGGCGTGGGGGCTGGTCCCCGGTGCGGCCCTTTTCTTTGGGCCGGTGTCGGGATCGGGCCGTGTTTCCGGCGCCCGTCTCCCGGGCGGGCGAGTGCTCCTTAAACTCATTCAAGGCGGAGGAGGTGTCGGGGGAGAGGCGCGGGGTTTGGTCCCCGGCGCGGCCGTTTACTTTTGCCGGGTGTTGGGACCGGGCCGTGTTTCCGGCGCCCGGCTCCCGGGCGGGCGAGCGCTCCTTAAACTCATTCAAGGCGGAGGAGGCATTGGGGGAGAGGCGCGGGGTTTGGTCCCCGGCGCGGCCGTTTTCTTTGGCCCGGTGTCGGGACCGGGCCGCGTTTCCGGCGCTCGGCTCCCGGGCGGGCGAGTGCTCCTTAAACTCATTCAAGGCGGAGGCGGCGTTGGGGGAGAGGCGCGGGGGCTGGTCCCCGATGCGGCCCGAAAAACGAAAGGGAGGTGCAGGAGGGGTAAGCCCCTCCTGCAACAAATTCCTCTTCAAACGAGGATCTTTCTGCACGGAAACCGGCAAGGAAAAAGGCAGCCAGGGAGGGGCTGCCTTTCTCTGTGTTGGTGCGGTCTGTTCGCGGCCTGGCGATCAGCTGCGGTAGTCGCCGTTGATGCTGATGTAGCCGTGGGTGAGGTCGCAGGTGTAGACGGTGGCGCTGGCGTCGCCCACGCCCACGTTCACGTCGATGACGATGTTGCGGCCCTGGAGGTGTTCGGCGACCGGGGTTTCGTCGTAGCCCTCGACGCGGAGGCCGTTGCGGCAGATGACTGTGCCGCCGAAGGCGACGGACAGCTTGTTCGGGTCGATGAGCGGCCCGGCCTTGCCGACGGCCATGACGATGCGGCCCCAGTTGGCGTCCGCGCCGGCGATGGCGGTCTTGACCAGCGGCGAGTTGCCGATGGCGAGGCCCAGGGTGCGGGCGTCCTCGAAGGACCGGGCACCCGCGACGTTGATGGTGATGAACTTCTGCGCGCCCTCGCCGTCCTTCACCACCAGGGTCGCCAGTTCGAGGCAGGCTGCGTACAGCTTCGCCCGGAAGTCGGCGAGGCGGGGGTCGGCGGCGTCGGTGACCGGCGCGTGGCCCGCCCGGTGAGTCGCGAAGATCTGCACGGTGTCGGAGGTGGAGGTGTCGCCGTCCACCGTGATGCAGTTGAAGGTCTTTTCCACTGCCTCGTGCAGCAGGGCATCGAGCACGTCCGCCGGGAGCTTCGCATCCGTGAACAGGTAGCCGAGCATGGTCGCCATGTTGGGCTGGATCATGCCCGAGCCCTTGACGAAGCCGGACAGGGTCACCGCCACGCCGTCAATGGTGGCCGTGTGGGTGGTGCCCTTGGGGTAGGTGTCCGTCGTCATGATGGCGCGGGCGGCCGCCTCCCACACGGCAGGCTCCGCCGCAGGCCGGGCCGATTCGAGCGCGGCGGGCAGGGCGTCGATAAGCGTCTGTGCCGGGAATGGCTCGCCGATCACCCCGGTGGCCGAGAACTGAATGGCCTCGGGCGCGCAGCCCAGCTGCGCCGCCAGCCCCTCCGCAATGGCGCGGCAGGCGCGGTCGCCATCGGCACCGGTGCCAGCGGTGGAGTTGCCCGCCGTCACGATCAGCGCCCGGGTCTGGCCCCCGGCGGCCTTCATGGCATTGCGGCACCAGTGCACGGCCGGGCTTGCGGTCAGCGACTTGGTGTAGACACCCGCCGCCGTGGCTCCCTCCGGAAACAGGGCGACCAGCAGGTCATTGCGGCCGGGCTTGTAGCGGATTCCGGCATAGGTCATGCCGAAAGCAACACCCGCCACAGGGGCGAGGGTCGGGAAATGAGCTGGCGCAAGCGGAGAGACCGCAAGATCATGGGCCATGGCGCTATCCGTTCAATCGAAACTCATATCTGGAGGGCACAGCCCTGCCGGGTGCGGACAATGGTGGAGGCTCGCGGTTTTTGCAACGCTCTGTGTGGCGGTTTGGGTTGGTTCGGGGTTTGGTTGTCGAGGGTTTGAGTGGTCCGGGTTTGCAGAAGGGTCTTGGACCCTCTTGGCAACCTCCCTTTCGTGTTCAGGGGCCGCACCTGAAACGGACCGGGGCGTCCTCTGGACACCAGAGTGAAAGGGCCGCGTTTCCGGGGCCTGGCTTATGGGCAGGCAAGTGCTCCTTAAAATCATTCAAGGCGGTATGGCCATCAGGGGAGGAGCACAGGTGCTGATCCGGGGCGCGGCCCAATGGACCACGTCCAGCAGGCGCAAGGCTCTCCCCATGCGCGGCCCCCTAACGACAAGGGAGCGCGAGGGTCCGCGACCCTCGCATCCTCAATTAATTGTACCGGCTAAATTAATTATACCGGCTTAATCCGACCGGGCGATCAGCCGCGGCGGCTGCGCCAGCGTTGGGCCAGTCGCCAGCGCCAGATCATGTCCACGACGAAGTAGCTGATGAGGGCGGACACCAGGCCGATGACGACCAGGCCGATGGCGGTTGCGCCCAGGATCATGGGGGCTTCCGACCACAGGGATGACAGCGAGCTGAGGACCTCCTGGTGTTCGTCCGCCAGGCCGAAGACGTGGAGGGTTCGCATCCCGATGGTGTGGGCGATGAACAGGATGGGCGGCGTGGTGATGGGGTTGGTGATGAAGGTGGCCAGGGCCGCCACCGCCACGTTGGCGCGGAACGGCACGGAGGCCAGCGCGGCGAACACTGTCTGCGCCACCGGGGTGATGAATGCGAAGAGCATGCCGATCGCCACACCGCGCGCGACGGAGCGGCGGTTGAGGTGCCACAGCGAGCCGTGCGCGAAATGCCGGGCGAAGGGCCGCATTGCGCGGGAGGCGAGGATTTCCTCACGCTTTGGCAGGCGTTTTTTCCAGAACGACATGGCGGTTACTCGGGGAACTGCGACAAAAGAAGGTCTCCATTTCGTTATGCCGGATTCTCATACCCAGGGAAAGTGACTAGGCCGTTACCCTGGCCGAACCTGTCGCATATTTCAGCCGCGCTGTCGGACGGGCCCGTTCGGAACGGGGGCGTATCACGGCTGGCGTTGACAGGGTCCGGGCGGCTTCCTATCTGCACCAAGGCAATATCGGGTTTCAAAAGGCTGTTCTCAAGCCTCAGGGTCCGCTAAACAGCCCATCACTCTTATCCAATACTGGGGTAGCTTCATGCTCGGATTGGGCGCGATCGCGCGGCGTATTTTCGGTTCGTCCAACGAACGGTATATCAAATCGCTGCGCTCCATAGTTTCTCGCATCAACAGCCTGGAGCCGCAAATCTCCGCCCTGTCCGATGACGAACTGAAGGCGCAGACGGACAAGTTCAAGGCGCGGCTCGCCGCTGGCGAAACGCTGGATGACCTGCTGCCCGAGGCCTTTGCCACGGTGCGCGAGGCGGCCAGGCGTGTGCTCGGCCAGCGCCATTATGACGTGCAGCTCATCGGCGGCATCGTGCTTCACCGGGGCGAGATCGCCGAGATGCGCACCGGCGAGGGCAAGACGCTGGTCGCCACCCTGCCGGTCTATCTGAACGCGCTCACCGGCAAGGGCGTGCACGTGGTGACGGTGAACGACTACCTGGCCAGCCGCGACGCCGGCATGATGGGCAAGGTCTACAACTTCCTCGGCCTCAGCGTGGGCGTCATCGTCCACGGCCTCACCGACGAGGAGCGCCGCGCCGCCTACGCGGCCGACATCACCTACGGCACGAACAACGAGTTCGGCTTCGACTACCTGCGCGACAACATGAAGTACGCGCTGGACCAGATGGTGCAGCGGCCCTTCAACTTCGCCATCGTGGACGAGGTGGACTCCATCCTCATCGACGAGGCGCGCACGCCGCTCATCATCTCCGGCCCCACCGAGGACAAGTCGGAGCTGTACATCCAGGTCGACGCCATCGTGAAGCAGCTGGTGGCGGAGGACTACGAGGTCGACGAGAAGCAGAAGTCGGTCATCCTGACGGAGAGCGGCACCGAGAAGGCCGAGCGCATGCTGGAGGCCGCCGGGCTGCTCAAGTCCGAGAACCTCTACGACTTCGAGAACACCCAGGTGGTGCACCACCTGAACCAGGCGCTGCGCGCCAATGTGCTGTTCCACCGCGAGACCGACTACATCGTGCGCGGCGGCAAGGTGGTCATCATCGACGAGTTCACCGGCCGCATGATGGAGGGCCGCCGCTGGTCGGACGGCCTGCACCAGGCGGTGGAAGCCAAGGAAGGCGTGGAGATCCAGCCGGAGAACCAGACGCTGGCCTCCATCACCTTCCAGAACTACTTCCGCATGTACCCCAAGCTGGCGGGCATGACCGGTACCGCCGCCACCGAGGCGCAGGAATTCTTCGACATCTACAAGCTGAATGTCGTCGAGATCCCCACCAACGTTCCGGTGCAGCGCCGCGACGAGCACGACGAGTTCTACCGCACCGCGCAGGAGAAGTTCGCGGCCATCGTCAAGGCGATCCGCGAGGCGCAGGCGCGCGGCCAGCCGGTGCTGGTGGGCACGGTCTCGATCGAGAAGTCCGAGATGCTCTCGGAGTACCTCAAGAAGGAGGGCGTGCCGCACACGGTGCTGAACGCCCGCTACCACGAGCAGGAAGCCCACATCGTGGCGCAGGCGGGCCGCAAGGGCGCGGTGACCATCGCCACCAACATGGCGGGCCGCGGCACCGACATCCAGCTCGGCGGCAACGTGGACTTCCGCCTGAACGACGAATACAGCCACGTCACCGACCCGGAGGAGCTGGCGCGCATCCGCAAGCAGCTTGAGGCCGAGGTGGAAGCCGAGCGCCAGGAGGTGCTGGCGGCGGGCGGCCTGTTCGTGCTGGGCACCGAGCGGCACGAGAGCCGGCGCATCGACAACCAGCTGCGCGGCCGTGCCGGCCGCCAGGGCGACCCGGGCCTGTCCAAGTTCTACCTGTCGCTGCAGGACGACCTGCTGCGCATCTTCGGGCCGCAGACCCGCATGGACGCCATGCTTGTGAAGCTGGGCCTGCAAGAGGGCGAGGCCATCATCCACCCGTGGATCAACAAGGCCATCGAGAAGGCGCAGCACAAGGTGGAGGCGCGGAACTACGACATCCGCAAGCAGCTGCTCCAGTACGACGACGTGATGAACGACCAGCGCAAGGTGGTCTACGACCAGCGCCGGGACATCATGGAGTCCGATTCGGTCACCGACATCGTCAACGACATGCGGGCCGAGACCATCAACGCCATCGTCGCCGATGCCTGCCCGCCCAACTCGTACCCCGAGCAGTGGGACGTGGCCGGCCTCAAGGCGGAGGTGGAGCGCATCTTCGGCCTTGATCTGCCGATCGAGGCGTGGGTGCAGGAGGAGGCGGTCGATCCGGCAATGCTGGAGGAGCGCATCGCCGAGGCGGCCAACCAGCAGATCCAGGAAAAGATCGCCATGATCGGCGAGGATCTGTGGCGGCAGATCGAGAAGAGCCTGCTGCTCCAGTCCATCGACCAGCACTGGAAGGAGCATCTGGCGACGCTGGATGCCCTGCGGCAGGTCATCCACCTGCGCGCCTACGCCCAGCGCAACCCGCTGAACGAGTACAAGTCGGAAGCCTTCGCGCTGTTCGAGCGCATGCTCTCCGCCGTGCGCGCGCACGTCTCCGAGCTGACCTCGCGGGTGCACTTTCAGGCCCCGCCGCCGCTGGAGGTGCCGCAGAACATCACCCCGACCCATGCGGACCCGTTCACAGGCCAGAACGAGCTGGAGCCCGCGGCGGGCTTCTCCTTCGGGGCCGTGCCCACGGGCGTGCTCACCATGGCGGCGCTGACGCCGGCGGAGGTGGAGAACGCCCGGGCGGTGGCGGAGCAGTTCGGTCCCGGCTTCAACCCGGAGGACCCGGCGACCTGGGGCCAGTTCCTCTCCCGCAACTCGCCGTGCCCCTGCGGCTCGGGCCAGAAGTTCAAGCACTGCCACGGCCGCGACTGACGGCGGCGAACAGATGCCGTGGCCGGCAGGCCGCCGGCAGGCGGACAAGGCACAGCGCAGCGCAGTGAAGGCGCGGGGTGGGCGTTGGCGTCCCCCCGCGCCTCCGTTCTGTCTGCCGGGCGGCGTGCCTGCCTGACGGGAACGCCCGGGCCGAATCACCCGATTGGAGAGGACAGCGGACCGCTCGCGGCCACCCGAATCTCCCGCGCCAACCGATTCGGGAATGCCTCCGTTTTCAGACATTTCGGCCCGGCGAATCTCCGGCCACGCTCCGCTTGGCGAAGGCCTGACGGACGCCCGGCCCCCCTGATCGGGCGCGCGTGCGCCCGTGCGGCAGGCCTTTCGCGCCGGGGCCGATGCTGACCCTTTCAATGCATCTTCATATTTGCTAATTTTCTTGCGTTCTGTTGCCTGGCAACGGGACAAGCCGGGCAGCCCGGTCCGCCCCGCCGCAAAGCCAGCTTTGGAAGAATCCCGTTGACGGGGCGCGGCCACGGCAATATAAGCCGCCGTCGCTCGCGGGTTGGTGGTCGGCGTACGTCCGAAACGCTGCCTGGAACGAGCTTGAGAGCTGACAGACGGAGTTGTATTGCGCGCTGGCCTCTGGAAGGGCAGGAAAAGGCGGCCCGTCCAGGCTCCGTTTTTTTATGCGCAAGCCTGCTTCGTTAACGGGCAGATAGAGATTGTGAGGCGGTAAAGGATGCCGACGATTAACCAGCTGGTCCGCAAGGGCCGCGAACCGCAGAAGGCTCGCAACAAGGTGCCGGCCATGGAGGCCTGCCCCCAGAAGCGCGGCGTCTGCACGCGTGTCTACACGACGACCCCGAAGAAGCCGAACTCGGCGCTTCGCAAGGTCGCCAAGGTGCGTCTGACCAACGGTTACGAAGTGATCGGCTACATCCCTGGCGAGGGCCACAACCTGCAGGAGCACTCGGTTGTGCTGATCCGCGGCGGTCGTGTGAAGGACTTGCCGGGCGTGCGTTACCACATCCTCCGTGGTGTGCTCGATACCCAGGGCGTCAAGGACCGTCGCCAGAGCCGTTCGAAGTACGGCGCCAAGCGGCCGAAATAAGGAGTTTGACCGATGGCTCGTCGTCGTCGTCCCGAAAAGCGCGAAGTTCTCCCCGATCCGAAGTATGGGGATGTCGTGCTGACCAAGTTCATGAACAGCGTGATGGAGCAGGGCAAGAAGTCGGTTGCCGAGCGCATCCTGTACGGTGCCCTTGATGCCATCGAGCAGCGCCTGAAGCGCGAGCCGATGGAAGTGTTCCACGCTGCCCTCGACAACGTGCGTCCGGGCATCGAGGTTCGTTCGCGTCGCGTTGGCGGCGCCACCTACCAGGTTCCGGTGGAAGTCCGTCCGGAGCGCGCCCAGGCCCTCGCCATCCGCTGGCTGGTGCAGGCGGCCCGCAACCGCTCGGAGAACACCATGGCCGCGCGCCTGTCCGCCGAGCTCATCGACGCTTCGAACAACCGTGGCACTGCCGTGAAGAAGCGGGAAGACACGCACCGTATGGCCGAGGCCAACCGGGCGTTCTCGCACTACCGCTGGTAAACTGTTCGCCCCAAGGATCGTATTATGTCCCGCACCCATCCGCTCGAGCGCTATCGCAACATCGGCATCATGGCCCACATCGATGCCGGCAAGACGACCACGACCGAGCGCATCCTGTACTACACCGGTAAGAGCCACAAGATCGGCGAGGTGCATGACGGCGCCGCGACGATGGACTGGATGGAGCAGGAGCAGGAGCGTGGCATCACGATCACTTCTGCGGCGACCACCTGCTTCTGGCGCGACCACCGCATCAACATCATCGACACTCCGGGTCACGTGGACTTCACCGTCGAGGTGGAGCGCTCGCTGCGCGTGCTCGACGGCGCCATCACCGCGTTCGACGGCGTGGCCGGCGTTGAGCCGCAGTCGGAGACCGTGTGGCGTCAGGCGGACAAGTACCGCGTGCCGCGCATGTGCTACGTGAACAAGCTGGACCGCACCGGCGCCAACTTCGAGCGCTGCGTGAAGATGATCCAGGATCGCCTGGGCGTGCGCACCGCCGTGCTGTACCTGCCCATCGGTGCCGAATCCGACTTCATCGGTCTGGTGGACCTGGTGCACAACCGCGCCATCGTGTGGCAGGACGATTCGCTGGGTGCGAAGTTCGAATACAAGGAAATCCCGGCTGACATGGCCGAGGCCGCCGCTCTGGCCCGCAACGAGCTGATCGAGCTCGCGGTGGAGCAGGACGAGGCCGTGATGGAAGCCTACCTGGAAGGCCAGGAGCCGGACGTCGATACCCTGAAGCGCCTGATCCGCAAGGGCACCATCGCGTTCGACTTCGTGCCGGTTCTGTGCGGTTCGTCGTTCAAGAACAAGGGCGTGCAGCCGCTGCTGGACGCGGTGGTGGACTACCTGCCCTCGCCGCTGGACATTCCGCCGGTGCAGGGCGTGCTGCCGGACGGCACCGAGGACTCCCGCGAGACCTCCGACGACGCGCCGTTCTCGGGTCTGGCCTTCAAGATCATGAACGACCCGTTCGTGGGCTCGCTCACCTTCGTGCGCATCTACTCGGGCGTGCTGGAGTCCGGCACCACCGTGACCAACGCCACGAAGGGCAAGAAGGAAAAGATCGGCCGCATGCTGCTGATGCATGCGAACCACCGCGAGGACATCAAGGAAGCCCGCGCCGGCGACATCATCGCCGTCTGCGGCCTCAAGGAAACGATCACCGGCGACACCCTGTGTGCCAACAACAAGCCGATCATCCTTGAGTCGATGGACTTCCCCGACCCGGTGATCGAGGTCGCCGTCGAGCCGAAGACCAAGGCCGACCAGGAGAAGATGGGCACCGCCCTGCACCGCCTGGCGCAGGAAGACCCGTCGTTCCGCGTGTCGATCGACCACGAGTCCGGCCAGACCATCATCAAGGGCATGGGCGAACTCCACCTGGAGATCATCGTCGACCGCATGAAGCGCGAGTTCAAGGTCGAGGCCAACGTCGGCGCGCCGCAGGTGGCCTACCGCGAGACGCTGAAGAAGGCGGTCGAGGTCGACTACACCCACAAGAAGCAGTCGGGCGGTTCGGGTCAGTTCGGCCGCGTGAAGGTGGTCGTGTCCCCGGGCGAGCTGGGTTCGGGCATCACCTTCATCGACGAGATCAAGGGCGGTGTCATTCCGAAGGAATACATCCCGGCGATCGAGAAGGGTATGCGCGAAGTGGCGGCCTCCGGCACGCTCATCGGCTTCCCGCTCATCGACTTCGAGATCCGTCTGGTGGACGGCGCGTACCACGATGTGGACTCCAGCGCGCTGGCGTTCGAAATTGCCGGCCGTGGCGCGATGCGTGAAGTCGCCCAGAAGGCGGGCATCAAGATCCTCGAGCCGATCATGAAGGTCGAGGTTGTCACGCCGGAAGATTTCATGGGCGACGTGATCGGCGACCTGAACTCGCGGCGCGGACAGATCCAGGGTACGGACTCGCGCGGCAACGCGCAGGTCGTGACGGCGATGGTTCCCTTGGCCAACATGTTCGGCTATGTGAACCAGCTGCGTGGCTTCACGCAGGGTCGCGCGCAATACTCCATGGTTTTCAGTCACTATGATGAAGTGCCCGCCAACGTGGCGGAAGAAGTTAAGGCGAAGTTTGCTTAAGCCTGAGCAAACCCACTGCCGAAACAGGACCTGTCGAGAAGAGGTAAAGCACAATGGCCAAGGCTAAATTCGAGCGGACCAAACCGCACTGCAATATCGGCACGATCGGTCACGTCGACCACGGCAAGACGTCGCTGACCGCGGCGATCACCAAGGTCTTGGCCGAAAAGGGCGGCGCCCAGTTCGTTGACTACGCGAACATCGACAAGGCGCCGGAAGAGCGCGCCCGCGGCATCACCATCTCCACCTCGCACGTGGAGTACGAGACCGACACCCGCCACTATGCGCACGTGGACTGCCCGGGTCACGCCGACTACGTGAAGAACATGATCACCGGTGCGGCGCAGATGGACGGCGCCATCCTGGTGGTGTCCGCTGCTGACGGCCCGATGCCGCAGACCCGCGAGCACATCCTGCTCGCCCGTCAGGTCGGCGTGCCGGCTCTGGTGGTGTTCCTGAACAAGGTTGACCAGGTTGACGATCCGGAGCTCCTGGAGCTGGTCGAGCTCGAAATCCGCGAGCTGCTGTCCAAGTACGAGTTCCCGGGCGACGAGATCCCCATCGTTGCCGGTTCGGCCCTGTGCGCCCTCGAGGACCGCAACCCGGAGATCGGCCGTGAAGCCGTTCTGAAGCTGATGGCCGAGGTGGACCGCTACATCCCGCAGCCGCAGCGTCCGGTCGACAAGGCCTTCCTGATGCCGATCGAAGACGTGTTCTCGATCTCCGGCCGCGGCACCGTGGTGACCGGCCGCGTCGAGACCGGCGTGATCAAGGTTGGCGAGGAAGTCGAGATCGTCGGCCTGCGCGAGACCAAGAAGACCGTCGTTACCGGCGTTGAAATGTTCCGCAAGCTGCTCGACCAGGGCGAGGCTGGCGACAACATCGGCGCCCTGCTGCGCGGCGTTGGCCGTGACGAGGTGGAGCGTGGTCAGGTTCTGGCCAAGCCGGGCACCATCACCCCGCACACCAAGTTCACTGCCGAGACCTACGTGCTGTCGAAGGAAGAAGGCGGCCGTCACACGCCGTTCTTCGGCAACTACCGTCCGCAGTTCTACTTCCGCACCACCGACGTCACCGGCCAGGTCACCCTGCCGGAGGGCACCGAGATGGTGATGCCGGGCGACAACGTCACCCTGACCGTCCAGCTGATCGCTCCGATCGCCATGGACCAGGGTCTGCGCTTCGCCATCCGTGAGGGCGGCCGCACTGTCGGCGCCGGCGTGGTGAGCCAGATCATCGAGTAAAAACGCTTACCGCCGCTCGGGCTCAAAAAAGTTTGTCTTTTTTGGCCCGAGCGGCTTTCGCTTTTTCTATTTGTGGGATATGAACGCCGGCCGCTTCCGGACGACTCGAAGCGGAACTGTGCAGTTACGTTGACGAAGGGTCTGACCCATGGAAACGCAGAACATCCGGATCCGGCTGAAAGCCTTTGACCACCGGGTGCTTGACCAGGCGACGGGTGAAATCGCGATGACCGCCAAGCGGACCGGCGCACTCGTTCGCGGGCCGATTCCGCTGCCGACCCGGATCGAAAAGTTTACGGTCAACCGGTCGCCGCACATCGACAAGAAGAGCCGCGAGCAGTTTGAGGTTCGCACCTACAAGCGCCTGCTGGACATTGTCGATCCGACGCCGCAGACGGTTGACGCGCTGATGAAGCTTGATCTGGCTGCGGGCGTGGACGTTGAGATTAAGCTGCAGGCCTAACAATTCTGCAGCGTCACGCTTGCCGGATGGTCCGGCAAGCCTCTGAAGAAGGAGAGAAGGTGCGATGCGCACCGGTGTTATTGCAAAGAAGGTGGGCATGACCCGCCTGTTCCAGGAGGACGGACGGCACGTGCCGGTTACCGTTCTCGCGCTGGAGGGCTGCCAGGTGGTTGCCCACCGCACGGTCGAGAAGGACGGCTACACGGCGGTTCAGCTCGGCGCCGGCACGGTCAAGGTGAAGAACCTGACCAAGCCCGAGCGCGGGCATTTCGCCAAGCAGCAGGTTGAGCCGAAGCGCAAGCTGGCCGAATTCCGCGTCGCCGAGGATGCCCTCGTCGAAGTCGGCGCGACGATTTCGGCCGATCATTTTGTGCCGGGCCAGCTGGTCGACGTGTCGGGCGACACCATCGGTAAGGGTTTTGCCGGTGCGATGAAGCGCTGGAACTTCGGCGGTCTGCGTGCGACCCACGGCGTTTCCGTATCCCACCGTTCCCACGGTTCGACTGGTCAGCGCCAGGATCCGGGCAAGGTCTTCAAGAACAAGAAGATGGCCGGCCACATGGGCGCCAGCCGGATCACCCAGCAGAATCTTGAAATTGTTCAGACCGACGCCGAGCGCGGTCTGCTCTTCGTGAAGGGCTCTGTCCCCGGCGCGAAGGGCAGCTGGCTGCTGGTGAAGGATGCCGCCAAGGTCGCGCGCCCGCAGGCTGCGCCGTACCCGGCTGCGGTCCTTGCTGCTGCCGCTGAGCAGGCTCCGGCTGAAGCGCCGGCCACCGAGCAGGCGGGAGAGTAAGCCATGAAGGTCGATGTTAAGAACCTCGATGCGGCGACCGTCGGCCAGATCGATCTGGTTGAGGAAATCTTCGCTCGCGAAATCCGCGCCGACATCCTTCATCGCGTTGTGACCTGGCAGCTGGCCAACCGCCGCGCCACGGCCCGCGCCGCGAAGGAGCGGGGCGACGTCAAGCTGACCTCGAAGAAGATGTACCGCCAGAAGGGGACCGGCAGCGCCCGTCACGGCAACCGTGCCGCGCCGCAGTTCCGCAAGGGTGGTAAGGCGCACGGTCCGCGCGCCCGCGACTTCGAGATCTCGCTGAACAAGAAGATCCGCGCGCTCGGTCTGAAGGTGGCTCTGTCCGCCAAGCAGGCCGAAGGCAAGCTGATCGTCGTGGACAGCCTGGATCTGGCCGAGGGCAAGACCAAGGTGCTGGCCGAGAAGCTGTCCAAGCTGGGCATCTCCAACGGCCTGTTCATCGACGGTGAGGCTGTCGCCACCAGCTTCAAGCTGGCGGCCTCCAACCTGCCGAAGATTGATGTGCTCCCGGCCATCGGCGCGAACGTCTATGACATTCTGAAGCACGACACGCTGGTTCTGACCAAGGCCGCGGTCGAGAAGCTGGAGGCCCGGTTCAATGGCTGAGCTGAAGCACTATGACGTGATCCTGTCGCCGGTGATCACCGAGAAGTCGACCCTGGGGTCGGAGCACGGGCAGTACACCTTCAAGGTGGCGCTCGGCGCGACCAAGGCCGATGTGAAGGCGGCGGTGGAGGCTCTGTTCGCGGGCGTGAAGGTCAAGTCCGTGAACACCATCGTGCAGAAGGGCAAGACCAAGCGCTGGCGCGGCCTGCCCTACATGCGTTCGGACCAGAAGAAGGCGATCGTCACCCTCTCCGAGGGCGCGATCGACCTCACGGCGCCGGAGTTGAAGTAACATGGCACTGAAGCAATACAATCCGACCAGCCCGGCCCGCCGCGGCCTTGTGCTTGTCGACCGCTCCGGCCTGTGGAAGGGCAAGCCGGTGAAGGCCCTGACCCAGGGTCTCACCAAGTCGGGCGGCCGCAACAACCAGGGCCATGCGACGGCCCGCGGTATCGGCGGCGGTCACAAGCGGACCTACCGCATCATCGATTTCAAGCGCCGCAAGTGGGACATCCCTGCGACCGTCGAGCGCCTGGAATACGATCCCAACCGCACGGCGTTCATCGCCCTCATCAAGTATGAGGACGGCGAGCTGGCCTACATCCTGGCGCCGCAGCGCCTGGCCGTGGGCGACACGGTGATCGCCGGCCGCAAGGTCGACGTGAAGCCGGGCAACGCCATGGAGCTGGGCCAGATGCCGGTCGGCACCATCTGCCACAACGTCGAGCTGAAGCCGATGAAGGGTGGCCAGATCGCCCGCGCTGCCGGCACCTACGTGCAGGTTGTGGGCCGTGACCGCGGCCTGGTGATCGTCCGCCTGAACTCGGGCGAGCAGCGGTACATCCGCTCCGAGTGCATGGGCACGGTCGGCGCGGTGTCCAACCCGGACAACGCCAACCAGAACCTGGCCAAGGCTGGCCGCAACCGCTGGCTGGGCCGCCGTCCGCTGACCCGCGGTGTCGCGAAGAACCCGGTCGACCACCCGCACGGCGGTGGTGAAGGCCGCACCTCCGGTGGCCGTCATCCGGTGACCCCGTGGGGCAAGCCGACGAAGGGCAAGCGGACCCGGTCGAACAAGGCGACCGACAAGTGGATTGTCCGGTCGCGGCACGCGAAGAAGAAGGGATAAGGCGAGATGGCGCGTTCGGTTTGGAAAGGCCCGTTCGTAGACCTCCACCTTCTGAAGAAGGCAGAGGCTGCTCAGGAAGCGGGTGCTGCAAAGACGCCGATCAAGACGTGGTCGCGTCGTTCGACCATCTTGCCGCAGTTCGTTGGCCTGACGTTCAACGTCTACAACGGCAAGAAATTCATCCCCGTCTACGTGTCCGAGGAAATGGTTGGTCACAAGCTGGGCGAGTTCGCCCCGACCCGCACCTTCCCCGGCCACGCCGGCGACAAGAAATCGAAGAAGTGAGGCTGAGGCATGGGTAAGCCATCCGCTCCCCGCCGCGTGGGTGACAAGGAAGCGCTGGCCGTCAATACGATGGTCCGCGGGAGCCCGCGCAAGCTCAATCTCGTGGCCGGCCTCATTCGGGGCCGTCCGGTTGCCGAGGCGCTCAACATCCTCACCTTCTCGCCCAAGGCCATGGCCAAGGACGTGAAGAAGGTGTTGCAGTCCGCCATCGCCAACGCCGAGAACAACCACAACCTGGACGTGGACGCCCTGGTCGTTAAGGAAGCTTCGGTCGGCAAGTCGCTGCAGATGAAGCGCTTCATGGCCCGCGCCCGTGGTCGTGGCGCCCCGATCGTCAAGCCGTTCAGCCGCATCCGTATCGTGGTGCGCGAAGTCGAGGAGCAAGCCTAATGGGTCAGAAAACCTCCCCGATCGGTCTGCGCCTGCAGATCAACCGCACCTGGGATTCGCGCTGGTTCGCTGACCGCGCCGAGTATGGCCGTCTGCTGCACGAGGATCTGAAGATCCGCCAGTTCGTGATGAAGGAACTGCCGCAGGCTGCCATTTCGAAGGTGGTCATCGAGCGTCCGGCCAAGCTGTGCCGCGTGTCGATCTATGCCGCCCGTCCGGGCGTCATCATCGGCAAGAAGGGCGCCGACATCGAGAAGCTGCGCAAGCGCATCAGCCAGTTCACCTCCTCCGAGGTGTCGCTGAACATCGTCGAGATTCGCAAGCCGGAGATCGACGCGCGTCTGGTGGCCCAGTCGGTCGCCGACCAGCTGGAGCGCCGTGTGGCATTCCGTCGCGCCATGAAGCGCGCGGTCCAGTCCGCTCTGCGTCTCGGCGCGGAAGGCATTCGTATCAACTGCTCCGGCCGTCTCGGTGGTGCGGAAATCGCTCGTATGGAATGGTACCGCGAAGGTCGCGTTCCGCTTCATACGCTGCGCGCGAATGTTGACTATGCCGAAGCACAGGCCCATACCGCTTACGGCGTTTGCGGCGTGAAGGTTTGGATCTTCAAGGGTGAGATCCTGGGTCACGACCCGATGGCGCAGGATAAGCTGATGCTTGAGGCTCAGACCGCGGGGGTCCGGCCGGCGCGGTAACTCACCGCGTCGCCTGATCGAGGGCATATCCCGGTCCCCCGGGGCTCTGTCAGAAGGCGATAGAAAATGCTGCAACCGAAGAAGACGAAATTCCGCAAGGCTCACAAGGGCCGCATTCACGGCCTGGCCAAGGGCGGCGCCGAGCTGAACTTTGGCGCGTTCGGCATGAAGGCCCTGGAGCCCGAGCGCATCACCGCCCGCCAGATCGAGGCGGCGCGCCGCGCCATCAGCCGTCACATCAAGCGCGCCGGCCGGCTCTGGATCCGCGTGTTTCCTGACGTTCCGGTTTCCACCAAGCCTGCCGAAGTCCGCATGGGCTCCGGTAAGGGTTCGCCCGAATACTGGGCAGCCCGCGTGAAGCCGGGCCGCATCCTGTTCGAACTGGACGGTGTTCCGGCAGACGTCGCCCGCGGCGCTTTCGAGCGCGCGGCCGCGAAGCTGCCGATCAAGGTCAAGTTCGTCGCTCGCCTTGGCGAAAACGCCTGAGGCTCGTGGAGGAAACTATGAAGTTCGCGGACCTCAAGACCAAGACCGACGATCAGCTCGCTGAAGAGATGGCCAGCCTGAAGAAGGAGCAGTTCTCGCTGCGCTTCCAGGCGGCGACCAGCCAGCTGACCAATACCGCGCGCGTTCGCCAGGTGCGGCGCACCATTGCCCGCATCCAGACGCTCTTGAACGAGCGCCGGCGCGCGTCGAACTAAGGAGTCAGGACATGCCGAAGCGTATCCTTCAGGGCACGGTGGTGTCCGACAAGGCGGACAAGACGGTGGTCGTGCTGGTGGAGCGCCGGGTGCGCCATCCGCTGTACGGCAAGATCGTTCGTCGGTCCAAGAAGTATCACGCGCATGACGAAGAGAACGCCATCAAGGCGGGCGACGTTGTGCGTATCGAGGAATGCCGCCCGATTTCGAAGACGAAGTCGTGGCGCGTTCTCGAAAAAGTCTCCTGAGTGGCGACCTAGACAGGAGGTAGTGCTATGATTCAGATGCAAACTAACCTGGACGTCGCCGACAACTCGGGTGCCAAGCGCGTCATGTGCATCAAGGTGCTGGGCGGCTCCAAGCGGAAGTACGCCAGCGTGGGCGACATCATCGTCGTTTCGGTGAAGGAAGCCACGCCGCGCGGCCGCGTGAAGAAGGGCGACGTGCACCGCGCGATCGTCGTTCGCACCGCGAAGGACATCCGCCGCGCCGACGGCTCGGTGATCCGTTTCGACCGCAACGCCGCAGTGCTCATCAACAAGAACAACGAGCCCATCGGCACCCGTATCTTTGGCCCGGTGGTTCGTGAGCTGCGCGCGAAGAACCACATGAAGATCATTTCGCTGGCTCCGGAGGTGCTCTGATGTCCGCTGCGAAGATTAAGAAGGGCGACAAGGTTGTCGTCCTGTCCGGCCGCGACAAGGGCAAGCGGGGCGAGGTGATCCGCGCCCTGCCGAAGGACGGCAAGGTCGTGGTTTCGGGTGTGAACGTGGTCACCAAGCACAAGCGGCCGTCGGCCCAGGGTGCGGGTGGCATTGAGCGGGTTGAGGCTCCGCTTCCGGTTTCCAAGGTGGCGATCGAGGATCCCAAGACCGGCAAGCCGACCCGCGTTGGATTCAAGGTGCTTGAAGACGGGCGCAAGGTCCGCGTGGCCAAGCGTTCGGGCGAGGTGATCGATGGCTGAGCAAGCTCCCAAGCCGCGGCTGAAGACGGTCTACGAGACCACCGTCCGCGAAGCTCTCATGAAGCAGTTCGGGTACCGGAATCCGATGGAAGTGCCGGCGCTCGAGAAGATCGTGATCAACATGGGCGTGGGCGAGGCGACCCAGGACCGCAAGAAGGTGGATGCCGCCGTTGCGGACCTGACGCTGATCGCCGGCCAGAAGCCGGTCATCACCCGCGCGAAGAAGTCGATCGCGACCTTCAAGCTGCGCGAAGGTATGCCGATCGGCTGCAAGGTGACCCTGCGCCGCGAACGCATGTACGAGTTCCTGGACCGGCTGATCAACATCGCGCTGCCGCGCGTGCGTGACTTCCGGGGCGTGAACCCGAACAGCTTTGACGGCCGTGGCAACTATGCCCTCGGCCTCAAAGAGCAGATTGTCTTCCCCGAGATCAACTACGACAAGATCGACAAGGTCCGGGGCATGGACATCATCATCTGCACCACCGCCAAGACCGACGAGGAGGCGCGTGCCTTGCTCCGTGGCTTCAACATGCCGTTCAGCGGCGAAGCCCAGGGCAAGCAGGCGGCCTGACCACCGGGAAGGATAAAAGATGGCCAAACTGAGTTCGATCAACAAGAACGAGCGGCGCAAGCGGCTGGCGAAGAAGTACGCCGGCAAGTTTGCGCGGCTGAAGGCGATTGCCAATGACCAGAACCTCTCCGACGAGGAGCGGTTCCTGGCACGCTTGAAGCTTGCCGAGCTTCCCCGCAACGCGAACCCGACCCGCATCCGCAATCGCTGCGAGGTGACGGGCCGTCCGCGCGCCTATTATCGCAAATTCCGCATGTCTCGCGTTTCGCTGCGTGAACTGGCCAATCAGGGCCTGATTCCGGGCGTCGTGAAGTCGAGCTGGTAAGCGGGAGGTTCATCCAATGCCGATGACTGATCCTCTGGGCGATATGCTGACCCGTATCCGTAACGGTCAGCAGGCCCGCAAGGACTCCGTTGTGTCCCCCGCTTCCAAGCTGCGCGCCAATGTGCTCGAAGTGCTGAAGCGCGAGGGCTATATCCGTGGCTACTCCGAGTACGAGCAGGGTCCGGGCCGCCGCGAAATCCGCATCGAGCTGAAGTACCACGAGGGCGAGCCCGCCATTCAGTGGCTCCAGCGCGTGTCCAAGCCCGGCCGCCGCATCTATGCCGGCTCCAAGGAGCTGCCGCGCGTGCGCAACGGCCTGGGCATTTCGATCGTCTCGACGCCGAAGGGCGTTCTCTCCGACGCGGAAGCGCGGGAGCTGAACGTGGGCGGCGAAGTGCTCTGCACCGTGTTCTAACGGAGGGCCGCAATGTCTCGTATTGGTAAGAAACCTGTGGCCCTCCCGGCCGGCGTGACGGCGACGCTGAGCGGCGCCGAGCTGGCGGTGAAGGGTCCGAAGGGCCAGCTGGGCATGACCGTTGCCGACGAGGTGGTTGTCACCGTCGACGGCAACGTGATCACCGTGCAGCCCCGCAACGACACCAAGCGCGCCCGCTCCTTCTGGGGCATGCAGCGCACCCTGGTGAACAATCTGGTTGTCGGTGTGACCGAAGGCTACACCGAGGTTCTGGAAATCAACGGCGTCGGCTACCGCGCCAGCGTTCAGGGCTCGACCCTGAAGCTGCAGCTGGGCTTCAGCCACGACGTTGACTACCCGATCCCGGCCGGCATCACCATCAAGTGCCCGGATCAGACCACGGTCGAGATCTCGGGTACGGACAAGCAGAAGGTGGGCCAGGTGGCGGCTGAAATCCGTCGCTGGCGTCGTCCGGAGCCCTACAAGGGCAAGGGTATCAAGTACCGCGGCGAATACATCTTCCGCAAGGAAGGCAAGAAGAAGTAAGGGGTGCACCAATGGCCAAGGGTCTCTCATTGTTCGAGCGGCGCCGGCAGCGGGTTCGCACCCAGCTCCGGCTCAAGTCGGGTGGCCGTCCGCGGCTTTCCGTTCACCGGTCGTCGAAGCACATCTATGCTCAGGTGATCGACGACAGCAAGGGCACCACTGTCGCGGCTGCCTCGACGCTGGACGCGTCGCTGCGCGGCAAGACTGGCGCTACCGTCGCCGCGGCGGCAGAAGTCGGCAAGCTGATCGCCGAGCGCGCCAAGGCGGCTGGCATCAGCGCGGTCGTCTTCGATCGCGGCGGTTTCATCTATCACGGTCGTGTGAAGGCTCTCGCCGAAGCGGCGCGTGAAGGCGGATTGGAGTTTTAAGAATGGCGCGCGAACCGAAAGAACAGCGTGGCGAACGCGGCGAGGGCGACGAGCTGATCGAAAAGCTCGTCCACATCAACCGCGTTTCCAAGACCGTAAAGGGTGGTAAGCGCTTCGGCTTTGCTGCGCTCGTGGTTGTCGGCGACGGCAAGGGCCGGGTCGGTTTCGGCCACGGCAAGGCGCGCGAAGTGCCGGAAGCCATCTCCAAGGCGACCGCCGCCGCGAAGAAGACGATGGTGCGCGTGCCGCTGCGCGAAGGCCGCACGCTGCATCACGACGTTCATGGCCGCTGGGGCGCCGGCAAGGTGTTCCTCCGCTCGGCTCCGCAGGGTACCGGCATCATCGCCGGTGGTCCGATGCGCGCCGTGTTCGAGAGCCTGGGCGTTCAGGACGTGGTGACCAAGTCGATGGGGTCCAACAACCCCTACAACATGATCCGCGCCACCTTTAACGCCCTGGTGAACCAGTCGAGCCCGAAGATGGTTGCGGCTCGCCGCGGCAAGAAGATCGCTGACATCATCGCCCGTCGCGGCGACGTTGGCGCCAAGGTGGCGGCCGTCGAGGCCGACGCCCAGACCGAGTAATCCGGGCGAACGAGGCGAACAATGAGCGAGAAGAAGACCATCAAGGTGACTCAGATCGGCTCGCCGATCCGCCGGACCAAGGACCAGCGCGCAACGCTGATCGGGCTGGGTCTCAACAAGATGCACCGCACCCGCGAGCTGGAGGACACTCCGTCGGTTCGCGGCATGGTGCGCAAGGTTGCCCACCTGGTTCGCGTCGAAGGTGAGTAAGGACGAGGGCGGTGCGGCCGATGTCGCACCGCCGCCTTTCAAGGTTGTAAGCTGACCTCACCGGGCCGATATTCATCCGGTTGCGGTGACGGAGCGAAACGGAGTCAGCCATGAAGCTGAACGAACTGAAAGATAACGAAGGCGCCCGCAAGGGCCGCATGCGCGTTGCTCGCGGCATCGGCTCTGGCAAGGGCAAGACCGCTGGCCGCGGCCAGAAGGGTCAGACCTCGCGGTCCGGCGTGTCGCTCGCCGGCTTCGAGGGTGGCCAGATGCCGCTGCACATGCGCATTCCGAAGCGCGGCTTCAACAACATCTTCGCCAAGGAATACGCCGAGGTGAACCTGGGCCGTCTCCAGAAGGCGGTTGAGGCGGGCAAGTTCGCTGCCGGCGCCGAGCTGGACGCGGAGGCGCTGCGCGCCGCCGGTGTGGCCGGCAAGGGCAAGGACGGCGTGCGCCTGCTGGCCAAGGGCGAGCTGAAGACCGCCCTGAAGCTGAAGGTTGCCGGTGCCTCCAAGGCTGCCATCGAGGCGGTCGAGAAGGCTGGCGGCTCGGTCGAGATCGTGGCCTAAGGCGGATCTGGCATGGCTTCTGCAGCCGAGCAACTGGCGGCAAACATCAACTTTGGCGCCTTCTCCAAGGCGACTGAGCTGAAGCAGCGCATCTGGTTCACACTGGGTGCGCTGATCATCTTCCGGCTCTGCACGTTTGTGCCGCTGCCTGGAATCGATCCTGTCGCTCTGGGGCAGCTCTACCAGCAGCACGCAGGGGGCATGCTTGGCATGCTCAACCTGTTCTCTGGTGGCGCCCTGGAGCGCATGTCGATCATTGCGCTGAACATCATGCCGTACATTACGGCATCGATCATCGTTCAGCTGCTGACCACGCTGTCGCCCACCATGGCCGCCCTGAAGAAGGAAGGCGAGAGCGGGCGCAAGCGGATCAATCAGTACACCCGTATCGGCACCGTGGCGCTGACGGCCATCCAGGGCTACAGCATCGCCATCGGTCTTGAGAGCTGGGGCGCGACCCAGGGCATCTCGGCCGTGATCGATCCGGGCTGGTTCTTCCGCATCACCACGGTCATCACGCTGATCGGCGGCACCCTGTTCCTGATGTGGCTGGGCGAGCAGATCACCAGCCGCGGCATCGGCAACGGCATTTCGCTGATCATCATGGCCGGTATCGTCGCCGCCCTGCCGGGCGCGATCGCCCAGCTGTTCGAGCTGGGCCGGACCGGGGCCATGTCGGCGCTGACCATCATCATCATCATGGTGATGGCGGTTGTGGTGGTGTTCGCCATCGTGTTCATGGAGCGCGCCCAGCGCCGGATCCTGATCCAGTATCCGAAGCGCCAGGTGGGCAACAAGATGTTCCAGGGCGATACCTCGCACCTGCCGCTCAAGCTGAACACCGCGGGCGTGATTCCGCCGATCTTTGCCTCGTCGCTGCTCATGCTGCCGCTGACGCTGGCGCAGTTCGGCGCGGGCCAGGGCAACGGCTGGTTCCAGACTGTCACGACCCTGCTGGGCCACGGGCAGCCGCTCTACATGGCGCTCTATGCCCTCGGCATCATCTTCTTCTGCTTCTTCTACACCGCGGTTGTGTTCAACCCGGAGGAGACGGCGGACAATCTGAAGCGCTACGGCGGCTTCATTCCGGGCATCCGGCCGGGTCAGCGGACCGCGGAATACCTGGACTATGTGCTGACCCGCATCACGGTGCTGGGCGCGGGATACCTGACCATCCTGTGTCTGCTGCCCGAGTGGCTGATCGCCGAGATGGGTGTGGGCTTCTACTTCGGCGGCACCAGCCTGCTGATCGTGGTCAATGTCACGATGGATACGGTAGCGCAGATCCATGGTCACCTGATGGCCCACCAGTATGAGGGGCTCATCAAGAAGGCCAAGCTGCGCGGGGGGCGACGTTAAGTGAATATCATCCTTCTCGGGCCGCCGGGCGCCGGCAAGGGCACCCAGGCTCAGCGCCTCCAGGCCGAGCGCGGCATGGTGCAGCTCTCGACCGGGGACATGCTGCGAGCGGCCGTGGCCGCCGGCACGCCGGTTGGCCTTCAGGCCAAGGCGGTCATGGATGCGGGCCAGCTGGTGTCGGACGACATCATCGTGGCCCTGATCGCGGACCGTCTGGAGCAGCCGGACACCAAGGCGGGCGTCATCTTCGACGGCTTCCCGCGCACCACGGCCCAAGCCGATGCCCTGGACGCCATGCTGGCGTCCAAGGGGCTGGAACTGGGCCACGTCATCGAGCTTACGGTCGATGAGGATGCCCTCGTCGAGCGGATCACGGGTCGCTTTTCCTGCGCCAAGTGCGGGGCCGGCTACCATGACCGGTTCAAGCAGCCCCGGCAGCCGGGCGTTTGTGACGCCTGCGGTTCGACCGAGTTCAAGCGCCGTCCCGACGACAACGAGGAGACGGTCCGCAAGCGGATGGCCGAGTATCGTGAAAAGACCGCTCCGATCTCGAACTACTATCGGGAGAAGGGGCTTTTGAGAGTGATCGACGGGATGGCGGACATAGACGTTGTCTATGGCGAGATCGCATCGATCCTGAACGGCAAGAGCTGAGTCGATTCCGTGATTGACGGGGACGGGTGCCTTCCTATAATCCCCGCCTTCCCGAATCGGCTTGACAAAGATTAAACGCGTGCCCAACGCGGGTGTTGGCCCCGCCGACGGGGTGGAACGAGGAGATCAAACGTGGCGCGTATTGCAGGTGTCAACATTCCGACCAACAAGCGGGTCGAGATCGCGTTGACCTACATCCACGGCATTGGCCCGGCGAAGGCCAAGGAGATCTGCGAGAAGATGAAGTTTCCGCGGGAGCGCCGCGTAAGCGAGCTGTCCGATTCGGAAATTCTCCAGATCCGTGAAATCATTGATGCCGGCTACACGGTGGAAGGTGACCTCCGCCGCGAAGTCGCGATGAACATCAAGCGTCTGATGGACCTGGCCTGCTATCGCGGCCTGCGTCACCGCAAGGGCCTGCCGGTCCGCGGTCAGCGCACCCACACCAACGCCCGTACCCGCAAGGGTAAGGCCAAGCCGATCGCCGGCAAGAAGAAGTAAGTCCGGCCGTAAAGGATCAAGAGAATGGCACGTGATACCACCCGCGTTAAGCGTCGCGAGCGGAAGAACATCACCAACGGCGTCGCGCATGTGAACGCCTCGTTCAACAACACCATGATCACGATCACGGATGCCCAGGGCAACGCGATTGCCTGGTCGTCCTCCGGCATGATGGGCTTCAAGGGTTCGCGCAAGTCGACCCCGTACGCTGCCCAGGTGGCCGCCGAGGACGCCGGCCGCAAGGCTCAGGAGCATGGCGTTCGTGTTCTGGACGTCATGGTTCGCGGCCCGGGTTCGGGTCGTGAGTCGGCCCTGCGCGCGCTTCAGGCAGTTGGTTTCACCATCACGTCGATCCGCGACGTGACGCCGATCCCGCACAACGGCTGCCGTCCGCCGAAGCGTCGCCGCGTCTAACGGCGCAGCGACCGTTTCTGCAAGCAGGGAGCGGCCGGCGATGGCGTCGGCCGCTTGAGATATTAAGAGCTAAGGGGTGCACCCGTGATCGCAAAGAACTGGCAGGAGCTGAAGAAGCCCAACAAGCTCGAGGTCAAGGAAGCTGTCGACGCGGCCCGCAAGGTGACCTTCGTCGCGGAACCGCTGGAGCGGGGCTTCGGTCTGACCCTCGGCAATTCGCTTCGCCGGGTGCTGCTGTCGTCGCTCCAGGGCGCTGCCGTAACGGCCATCCGCATTGACGGCGTTCTGCACGAGTTCTCCTCCATCCCCGGCGTGCGCGAGGACGTGACCGACATCGTCCTCAACGTGAAGCAGCTGGCCGTGAAGGTGACCTCGGAAGGCACCAAGCGCCTGCACCTGACGGCCACCGGCCCGGGTGAGGTGAAGGCCGGCCAGATCACCACCGTCGCCAATGTCGAGATCATGAACCCGGACCTGGTCATCTGCACGCTTGACCAGGGCGCGACGCTCAACATGGAGCTGATCGTGGATACCGGCAAGGGCTACGTCCCGGCCGCCGCCAACCGTCCGGCCGACGCGCCGATCGGCCTGATCCCGATCGATGCGCTGTATTCGCCGGTGCGCCAGGTGGCCTACAAGGTGGAGAACACCCGCGTCGGCCAGGAACTGGACTACGACAAGCTCACCATGACCGTCGAGACCGACGGCACGGTGACGCCGGAGGACGCCGTGGCCTACGCTGCCCGCATCCTTCAGGACCAGCTCCAGCTCTTCATCAACTTCGAAGAGCCCAAGGCTGTCGCCGCCAAGCCGGAAGAAGAGAAGCCGACGCTCAACAAGTACCTCCTCAAGAAGGTGGACGAGCTGGAGCTGTCGGTCCGTTCGGCCAACTGCCTCAAGAACGACAACATCATCTACATCGGCGATCTGGTCCAGAAGACCGAGGCCGAGATGCTGCGGACCCCGAACTTCGGCCGCAAGTCGCTCAACGAGATCAAGGAAGTCCTTGCCAGCATGGGCCTGCGCCTCGGCATGGAAATCCCCGGCTGGCCGCCGGAGAACATCGAAGACCTCGCCAAGAAGCTGGAACAGGAATACTGAGTTCCGGCTGGACGCCCGGGCCGGAAACGGCTAAGGCGTCGGGCAAGCAATCAGGGAGGGCCGGCGTACCAGCGCCGGCCTTTCCGCAAGCGGGACTGTCGAAACAGAAATGGGCCTGATCCCGCCAGGCCTGGTCCGGGGTACCTCACACGGCCCCGCGAACAAACGGAGAGAGACCCATGCGCCATCGCGTTGCCGGCCGCAAGCTCGGCCGTACTTCCAGCCACCGCGCCGCCCTGTTCAAGAACATGGCCGCCGCTCTCATCAAGCACGAGCAGATCACCACCACCCTGCCGAAGGCGCGGGAGCTGCGCCCGTACGTGGAAAAGCTGGTGACCCTCGCCAAGCGGGGCGGCCTCGCCAACCGTCGTCTCGCCATCGCCCGCCTGGGTGACCTCCAGCAGGTGCAGAAGCTGTTCGACGTGATCGGCCCGCGCTACGCCGAGCGCAACGGCGGCTACACCCGCGTGCTGAAGGCCGGCATCCGCGCCTCCGACGCCGCTCCGATGGCGATCATCGAGTTCGTCGATCGCGACGTGACTGCCAAGGGCAAGGACAGCGGCCCGGTCACCACCGAGGCTGAGGCGCAGGAAGCGGCTGAATAAGCAGCCCACGCGGCCTGAGTTTGAAAGCGGGCGGTCCCTCGGGGCCGCCCGTTTTCGTTTTGGGGATATCCCGTCCGGGGCTGCCCGGCATGGGTTGCCTGAAGGGGAGTGATGCGAGGGTCGCAGACCCTCGCGCTCCCGTTCGTTTATCGGGCCGCGCCCGTCCGCCCGCGCCCGTCCCTGTTTCGGACCGGAGGTCGGCAAGAGGGGGCGGCGAGACCGCTCCTTAAAATCATTCAACGTGAATGAGGGTGCCGGAAGGGGGGCTGAGCCGGTGCCGGAGAGGCTGCCGGAGAGGGTGCCAATGGGCGTGGCCGAGCAGGCGCGCGCGGAGGCAGGGGTGGCGGCGTTCAGGAGAAGCACCTCGGCTCCCTGCCGGGTGTGTCCCGTTCATCCCTTTCCGGAAGAAGCGCCAGACACGCGGCCCCGAAACGAAAAGGGGGTCGCAGGGGGATCGAGATCCCCCTGCACGACTTACCTCACGGGGACAAAGAAACACCCCCACGGAGCCACGCCGACTGCCCGCTTTCGTTTATCGGGCCGCGCCCGTCCGCCCGCGCCCGTCCCTGTCTCGAACCGGAGGTCGGCAAGAGGGGGCGGCGAGACCGCTCCTTAAAATCATTCAACGTGAAGACGGCGTCAGAAGGGGGGCGGAGCGGGTGCCGATGGGGGTGCCCAAGAGGGCGCGCGCGGAGGCAGGGGTGGCGGCGTCCAGCAGAAGCGCCTCGGCTCCCTGCCGGGTGTGTTCCGTTCATCCCTTTCCGGAAGAAGCGCCAGACACGCGGCCCCTGAAACGAAAAGGGGGTCACAGGGGGATCGAGATCCCCCTGCAAGAAACCGCCTCTTGCAAACCGGCTCCTCTCAAATCCCTTCCTCCCCAACCCACCAAAAACCCCCCGCGGGCAGGCTTGAGCGCGGGGACGTCCGGTTTCATCCTCGGCGGCGTGGCAGAGAACCGCCGGGAGGGAGGCCATGCCGGATTTCCTGTTCCAGACGCCCGCGAACCTGAGGGTGGGGCCGGGTGCGTCCCGCGAGATCGGCACGATCCTGTCCGGCATGAAGGCCGGGCGGGTGCTGGTGGTGACCGATGCGGGTGTGCGCGGCACGGGGCTGCTGGACGGCGTTCTGGCGGCGATGGGGGAGGCTGGCCTCGACTGCACGGTGTTCGACGCCGTGGTGGCCGATCCGCCCGTCGCGGTGATCGAGGCCGCGGTTGAGGCGGGCCGCCGCTGCGGGGCGGACGCGGTGGTCGGCATCGGGGGCGGCAGCCCGATGGATACGGCCAAGCTCGCGGCCTATCTCCTGGGCTCGGGGGACCGGCTGGAGGACATCTACGGCATCGGCAACGCGCGCGGCCGCCGTCTGCCGCTGGTGCTGGCGCCGACGACGGCGGGGACGGGCTCGGAGGTGACGCCCATTGCCATTGTCACCACCGGCGTTGGCGAGAAGAAAGGTGTGGTGTCGCCCGCCCTGTTCGCCGACTGGGCGGTGCTCGACGCGGACCTGACGCTCGGTCTGCCGCCCTCGGTGACAGCCGCCACCGGCATCGACGCCATGGTGCACGCCATCGAGGCCTACACCACCCGGCACAAGAAGAACCCGTTCTCCGACATGCTGGCGCGCGAGGCGCTGCGCCTGCTGGCGGGGAACATCCGCACCGCCTGCGCGGACGGGCGGAACCGTGACGCGCGGCAGGCCATGCTGCTGGGGGCGATGCTGGCCGGGCAGGCCTTCACCAACGCGCCCGTCGCCGCCGTGCATGCGCTGGCCTATCCCGTCGGCGGCCTGTTCCATGTGCCCCACGGCGTCTCCAACGCCCTGATGCTGCCCCATGTGCTGCGCTTCAACCGGGCCGCCGCCGGGCCGCTCTACGCCGAGCTGGCCCCGCTGGTGGGGGCAAGCGGGGTGGACGGCTTCATTGCCGCCATCGAGCAACTCTGCAACGATGTGGCGGTGCCACGCCGCCTGCGCGACGTGGGCATCGGCGAGGACGACATCGAGCGGCTGGCGCTGGACGCCATGAACCAGACGCGCCTGCTGGTGAACAATCCGCGCGAGGTGGGGCTGGAGGACGCCCGCGCCCTCTATCGCGCGGCGCTGTGAAGGGGCTTGTGAGAGGAGAGGGGAAACCAGGCATGGCGGAGCCGCAGCCGACCGACCGGGCGCCCGTGCGCCGGGAGGCGTTCCCGCACCACCGGTCCATCACCACCCGCTGGATGGACAACGACATCTACGGCCACGTCAACAACGTGGTCTACTATTCCTTCTTCGATACGGCCGTGAACGCCGCCCTCATCGAGGCCGGGGGGCTGGATATCCACGCCGGGCCGGTCATCGGCCTCGTGGTCGAGAGCCAGTGCCGCTATGTCCGCCCGCTCGCCTTCCCCGAGCCGGTGACGGCAGGCCTGCGCGTCGGCCGCCTCGGCAACTCCAGTGTGCGCTACGAGATCGGCCTGTTCGCCGGGCAGGAGGACGCCGCCGCCGCCTTCGGGCACTTCGTCCACGTCTACGTGGACCGGCAGACGCGCCGCCCGGTGCCGCTGCCCGCCGACATGCGGGCGTTTCTGGAAGGGCTGGTGGTCTCCGGGGCATGACGGGGTTTTATGCGAGGGTCTTGGACCCTCGCGCTCCCCTTCGTTTCAACGGGCCGTGTTTCCGGTGGGCACGGGAGACAGGGGCTTGAAGGGTCCGCGACCATCCCGCAAGGAGACCCTTTCACCGCCGTAGCATCAGCCATGCGTGCGGGCGCACTGGACTTGGGGGCCGTGCGCCGCTAAATGCCCGTCATGCAGCCCAACGAATCCATTCTGATCCTCGATTTCGGCAGCCAGGTGACGCAGCTGATTGCGCGGCGCGTGCGCGAGGCCGGGGTCTATTCCGAAGTCGTTCCCTTCCATCAGGGCGAGGCCGCGCTGGCCCGCCTGAAGCCGAAGGGCGTCATCCTCTCCGGCGGTCCGGCGTCGGTGACGGAAGTGTCCACCCCCCGCGCGCCGGATGCGGTGTTCGCCAGCGGCCTGCCGATCATGGGCATCTGCTATGGCGAGCAGACCATCTGCGCCCAGCTGGGCGGCTCGGTCACCCCGTCCGACCACCGCGAGTTCGGCCGGGCGTTCATCGAGATCGTGGATGACTGCCAGCTCTTCAACGGCCTGTGGAAGAAGGGCGAGAAGCATCAGGTTTGGATGTCCCACGGCGACCGTGTGGACAGCCTGCCGGAGGGCTTCCGCACCGTGGCCGTCACCGAGGGCGCGCCGTTCGCGGCCATCGCCAACGACGAGAAGCGCATCTACGCGGTGCAGTTCCACCCCGAGGTGGCGCACACGCCGGACGGCGCGAAGCTGATCGCCAACTTCGTGCGGCACATCGCCGGGTGCGAGGGCACCTGGACCATGGCCTCCTTCCGCGAGACCAAGAAGGCGGAGATCCGCGCGCAGGTGGGCAGCGGCAAGGTGATCTGCGGCCTGTCGGGCGGTGTCGACTCGGCGGTGGCGGCGGTGCTGATCCACGAGGCCATCGGCGACCAGCTGACCTGCGTGTTCGTGGACCACGGCCTGATGCGCGCGGGTGAGGCCGAGCAGGTGGTGAGCCTGTTCCGCGAGCACTACAACATCCCGCTGGTTCATGTGAACGCGGAGGAGATGTTCCTCGGCGGCCTGGCCGGCGTCACCGACCCCGAGGCCAAGCGCAAGTTCATCGGCAAGGCGTTCATCGACGTGTTCGACGCCGAGGCGAAGAAGATCGAGGGTGCCGAGTTCCTGGCGCAGGGCACGCTCTACCCGGATGTGATCGAGAGCGTCTCCTTCACGGGCGGCCCGTCGGTGACCATCAAGTCGCACCACAATGTGGGCGGCCTGCCGGACTTCATGAAGCTGAAGCTGGTGGAGCCGTTGCGCGAGCTGTTCAAGGACGAGGTGCGCGCGCTGGGCCGGGAGCTGGGCCTGCCCGAGCAGTTCGTGGGCCGCCATCCGTTCCCGGGGCCGGGCCTTGCCATCCGCATTCCGGGCGAGGTGACCAAGGAGAAGTGCGACATTCTCCGCCGGGCGGATGCCATTTATCTCGAGGAAATCCGCAAGGCGGGGCTGTATGACGCCATCTGGCAGGCCTTTGCCGTGCTGCTGCCGGTCAAGACCGTGGGCGTGATGGGCGACAGCCGCACCTACGATCATGTGTGCGCCCTGCGCGCCGTGACCTCCACTGACGGCATGACCGCCGACATCTACCCGTTCGACGCTGCCTTCCTCGCCCGCGTGGCGACCCGCATCGTCAACGAGGTGAAGGGCATCAACCGCGTGGTCTACGACTACACCTCCAAGCCGCCCGGCACCATCGAGTGGGAATGATTCCACGTCCGGCATGGACTGGCACGATCTAGCACCAAAGCACACGCAAGCCCGCAGAAATGCGGGCTTTTTTTGCTTCGTGTCTGGCACTGTCCGGCATATTTTTGTGTCGCCAAGCAGCAGTTTTTCATGGCATAGTCGATGGCATCGAGTACCACCGATGCCATGTTTGGTGCCTGATACCATGACGCTACGAATGAGCAGATCATGGTATGAAAATTACGCAGAACGTTGATACTAAAGGAATTGTTGACGGTCAACGCAGCGTTTCCCAGCATGGTACTGAAGTGAAGAACTGCAAGTGCCCATGCTGACCGATACCAAGCTGCGAAACCTCAAGCCAAAGGACAAGCTGTACAAGGTGAACGACCGTGACGGCCTCTACGTCGCCGTCACACCTGCCGGGACAATCTCGTTCCGCTACAACTACGCGATCCACGGCAGGCAGGAGACCATCACCTTCGGTCGGTATGGCGTCGGCGGCATCACCCTTGCGGAAGCCCGCGAGCGGCTGTGCGAGGCCAAGAAGATGATCGCGGCCGGGAAGTCGCCCGCGAAGGAGAAGGCGCGGGAAAAGGCTCGCATTAAGGATGCAGAGACGTTCGGGGCTTGGGCGGAAAAATGGCTGCGCGGCTACCAGATGGCCGATTCCACTCGTGACATGCGCCGTTCTGTGTTCGAGCGCGAATTGAAGCCGAAATTCGGCAATCAGAAACTGGTCGAGATCACACACGAGGATTTGCGGGCGTTGACTGACGCCATCGTGGAACGGGGCGCACCAGCAACGGCGGTCCATGCCCGCGAGGTGGTGTTGCAGGTCTATCGTTGGGCCATCGAGCGCGGCCAGAAAGTCGAGAATCCCGCCGAGCTGGTCCGTCCGGCCAGCATCGCAAAGTTCGCTCCGCGTGACCGCGCCCTGACGCCGGAAGAGATCGGCCTCATGTACCAATATCTGGAGCGCGTCGGCACCTCCCCGTCGATCCGCGCCGCCGTGAAGCTGCTGTTGCTCACGATGGTGCGCAAGAGCGAACTGACCAAGGCGACGTGGAGCGAGATCAATTTCAGCGAGGCGCTTTGGACGATTCCGAAGGAACGGATGAAGCGGCGCAATCCGCATCTGGTGTTTCTGTCGAGGCAGGCGCTCGACATCTTCATTGCCCTGAAAACCTTCGCAGGCGGATCGGACTATGTGCTGCCGTCGCGGTATGACTCGGACCTGCCCATGAGCAGCGCCACGCTCAACCAAGTGCTGACGTTGACGTATCGGCTGGCCCAGAAGGAGGGTAAGCCCCTCGCCAAGTTTGGGCCTCACGACTTAAGGCGAACGGCCAGCACGCTGTTGCACGAAGCAGGCTACAACACCGATTGGATCGAGAAATGCCTCGCGCATGAACAGCGGGGCGTCAGAGCCGTCTACAACAAGGCTGAATACCGTGAGCAACGCGCCGCGATGCTCCAAGACTGGGCTGACATGATCGACGAATGGACGCTCAAGCGGCCCCGACCAAAAGGTTGATTCCGAGTTCGTGATGCGAGATGCGCACCGAAGGCGCCCTGACGGCTTACTTCGGTGAACTCTTTTGTCCGGAAAACGTATAAGTATCCGGACACAAGAATTGGGCGATACGTACCTAGTAGAAACTCAATTAATACAACAATTTGCGTTGTTAAAGCTGTCCGTCAAACGGTAGGTTTGCGGGCATAAGTCATTGATTTTACTTGAGAAAATTTGTCGCAAGGACTGGCAACCCACGGCATTTTGTAGCAATAATTAAGCCTCGGGATGATCAAGAACGAGGTATTCGGTTTGGAAAAGGAATCGAGAGAAAGGGGAAGAGTCCTTATCAACCGCAGGAAGCTCCATGCGATGATTCCGCTATGTGAGCGCACCATCTTCAACATGGAGCAAAGGGGAGAATTTCCCCGCCGTATCGCGCTCACCACCCGAAACGTCGCGTGGGATTTGGCCGAAATCGAGGAATGGATTGAGGCCCGAAAGGCATCCGGCATCCAAGCCCCGCGCCCCGGAATGGGGGCTTAAGTCGTGGCGATTGACTTGCGGGCTGCGTTCGAGAACGAACCGCCCACACTGGACTTCATATGGCCCGGCTTTCTCGTGGGAACGGTTGGGGCGCTGATTGCCCCCGGAGCCACAGGCAAGAGCTTTTGGGCGCTGGAAGCCGCAATGTCCATCGCGTGCAGCGTTACTGGTGGTGACCTTGTCGGCCTCGCTCCCGCGCACACGGGGCGCGTGGTCTATCTGGCCGGCGAAGATCCCGAGCCCGCCCTTATTCGGCGCGTTCACGCCATGGGTCAGCATCTCGACCAGGCGGCCCGCGAAGCCATCGCGGAAAACCTGACCCTTGAGCCCATCATGGGCCAAGGCAAGAACGTGATGGACGACAGGCAATTGCGACGCTTGATCAGCGACTACGCCGGGGCGCGGCTAATCGTGTTGGACACCTTGAGCCGCATTCACAACTGTGATGAGAACAGCAACGGAGACATGGCGCGCCTGATCGGCCAGTTGGAAAAGATCGCCGTTGGCACCGGCGCAGCCATTCTTTTTTTACACCACGTCAGCAAGGGCAGCGCCCGAGATTGCCAGACAGACCAGCAGCAGGCAGCGCGAGGCGCGTCCGCTCTGATCGACAATGCCCGCTGGTGCGGTTTCGTCGCCAAGATGACCGAGGACGAGGCCCAACGGTTCAGTGATCGCAGCTATGACCGGGAACCAATCGGCAACGACCGGCGCGGATACTTCGTGCGCTTCGGCGTATCCAAGCAGAACTACGACAGCACGCCGCTTGATCGCTGGTATTCGCGGCACGCGGGCGGTGTGTTGCTGCCGGTGGAATTGCTGAACGCCAAACAAGACGGCGCTAAAGGGCGGTGCCGTGGGCAAGCATGACCTGACCCATGCTCGGCACGATCCGGCGCATTGCCTAGCTCCCGGCCTGTTCCGCAGCCTGAAACGGGGCGAGCGCAAACGCGGCAAGCTGGACGTGGTGTATGACTACGGCGACGGGAAGCGCATCGAGTTCAGCGGCCCAGAGCCGCTTGGCGTAGATGATCTGCGCATCCTGCAAGGGCTGGTGGCAATGGGTGGGCCTGCTGGCCTCGTGCTGTCGCCTGAGCCTCAAACGGAAGCCGGTCGGCAACTCCGACTGTTCCTCGAACCTAAGTGGGAAGCTGTCCAACAGGATGCAATGGTGGTCAAGGGCAGCTACCGGGCGCTCGCCCGCGAAGTGGGTTATGCCAACATTGACGACACCCGGCCAGTACGTGATTGCATTGAAAGGCTTTGGAAAGTCTCGATCATTGCTCAAATCGGAAGGAAGCGGCAGGGCTTCCGCCTACTGTCCGAATACGCAAGCGATGAGCAAGACGGCAAGCTGTACGTTGCATTGAACCCGCTAATTGCTCGCGCAATCATGGGCGGGCCACACGTGCAACACATTCGCATAAACATGGCCGAAGTGAGGGCACTACAGACCGACCCTGCCCGCCTGATTCATCAACGGCTATGCGGTTGGATCGACCTCGGCAAGTCGAGGCAGGTCGATTTGGACACGCTTTGCGGCTATGTCTGGCCAGATGAAACGACGAACCTCAACACCATCAAAAAACGTCGCCAGACAGCCCGCAGGGCGCTGACCGAGCTTGCTGCCGTGGGCTGGATGGTGAGCGAGTACGCCAAGGGCAAATGGGAAATCGGACGCCCCAAGGGCCGCTATAACGGCACCCACCCCACGTTTTCAGTACCCAACCCCCACGTTAACGGCACCCGGCCATTTTCTGGAAACCCAGCAACGGCGCGGGTTTGCGGGCTATTCGCAAATTCCATCCATGATTATCTAAGATAATCCACTAGGCGCGGACCTGCGGCGGCTTTCGCCGCAGGGTCACTTGCCGTTTTCGATCCTGCGTATCGAGTGTCCGCTTTCTGTCCGTTTTTCTATTCTGTCCGGAAACTCATCGCAGAGCCGAGGATAACGGACACATCGCAGGTGTCCGCCAAACGGTCGTTTGACGGACAAACGAAAAAAGGCACCAAAAGGAAGCGGGAGGGGGTACGTGTAATCGGTCATGCCCAGGAGCGCCCTAGCGAGCCGTGAAGCGTTTTTCGGACAAGGGCAAGGGGGTAAGGTGGGTCAGAGCGTCAAAATCACTCTACGGCCCGGAAATCGCTTTCTAGAGGGATGCCCCGCGCGATCCGACGCGGGACAAACCTTCACCTGTAGGTATCGCGCCGGGTGGGATCGGTTTCCCGCTGCATTCGGACAATCATCATGTCGATGGTTTCGCGCTGATGCCGCGAACCGTAGAGAGGCAGGCTGTGGATGGCGCGCAGTGCATGGAGGGAATGCAGCGCACCCGATCGCGACATGCGGCCATGCCAGCCGGCAAGGGCATCGAGCGTTGGCCCGTACCCGCGAGCGCGGAGGCGCGGCTGTACCCAGCGGCCAATAGCATAGAGCGCGAAAACAGCCATGGTGCTGACGACAATGAAGATCAGCATGGTTTGCAGGTAGTCAGCGAGCAGATTCATAGCATCACTCCTTGGGCGGTTTGACCGCCGATGATTGAAAAGAAAGGTCAAACATAGGGGAGGGCCGAGGCTCGGCCGGCTGGATCAGGTTTTCCCCATTAACGGGAGGCGGGTTGTTTTCGCCTTCTGTGCTTGTGCCGGGCATTTGGGGAGGTCCGCTGATAGGCAGATTCGCAGCGCCCTCCATGCCGGGCACGGAAATGGAAGCTAGTTTCCCGGCGACGGCAGCGGTTGTTGCGACAGCGGAGGTCGCACCGGCTACCACCTTGGTCACCTTACCTGCACCGGCCGGTGCTGGTGCAGCAGCAGGCGGATTGGTTGGTTTGCTTGCCGATTGTGCGTTGCCGCCCGTGCGCGGAGAAAGCGTAGATGCGACGGTTTTCATACCGTCCATATCCGCCCCACCAGTGGCAGCGGCTGGCGATGGAGCGCCGCCGGCTATGCTGTTGTTGATCAGGCTTGCCAATCCCCCAACACCTTGGCCCGCACCCGCTGCCTCGCCTGCCGCCGCAGCGGCCCCACCGAGGCCGCCCGCCGCCGCGACAGCCCCGACTCCGGCACCAACGCTCAGTGCGGTTGCTGCCATGCCGCCGAGCGCGCCGCCGCCGCCAAACGAGACACCCGAGATCAAGCTTTGGATAAGGTCAGGAATCGTCTTTGCGAGATAGGCGCAGGTGAAGCCGAGGCCCACCATCGTCCACATTGAGGCGTTGTCGGTATGGTTGTAAGCAGCCTGCCAGTCATGTGCGGATTGAGCGATAAGGCCGACCAGTAGCGTCAGCACAAAGAGTTTGGCGCCAACAGCGACCGCATATTTGAGCATCGCTATGGCGTACTCGCGGGTCCATTGCGATCCGCCGAATCCCAACAGCAGCACCGAGGCATTGATGACGATGTAGGATTCGACCAGCGTCACAGCCATGAACGCGGCGATGAAGGCGAAACTCAGCAAGACGCAGGCGCTTGCTATGGTGATTGAAAATGCCGCGAGCGGGTTGATGGTATGGACGTTGCCAATGGTGTTGGCGAACTCGACCGCCAGAGCAAAAATATCACTGGGCTGCATAGCGGCGGTTTGCCCAATCGCAGCGCCACCCGCGTCACGGAAAGATTGAATTACTGCGTTCGCCCAGTAGGTGGAGTGCGCCAGAATCTCGTAGAAGAATCCGATAACAAGGATGTACTTAACAAGCTCATGGGCAATGTCGCCTAGCTCGGCCTGTCGCAGCACCATGGGAAAGAACGTGATCACGAGTTGGATGGCTGCTAACGTCCAGAACAGGCGCAGAGCGAAGCCTAGCAAACGGCTGTTCCATTGTTCCGAGTTCTGCTGAATGAGGCTTAGAAGGCCGTCGAATTTCGCATCGGGCTGCGTTACGGCTTGCGCCGACGCTTCGGAGGCGACAAGGGTCAGACCAACAGCGGCGAGAACGAATAGGAAATGCCGCGCCTCGAAGCCTCTCAGGAGGTTCAGAATTGTTGTCATGATCGACGCCTCCCTAGAAGCTTTGTGAACCCTTGCGCTCGATCTTTCCATTGAAGAACTGGTCATCAGCGGAAGGGGAAGAAGCAGGGGTGCAGGACGGTTCGGATTTGTCGACCACCACAATGGTGGCGACGGAGCCAATGACAAACGATCCGGCACAGAGCAGGGCGACAACTACCTTGGATATCGTAACCATAAGAAGCTCGGCATTCAGAAAGATTTTGAACCGGCGCGAACAACGCGCCCGCTCTGAAAGCTCTGCACAAAAGCATCATCGACCGCTTGGCGCTCGATGTTCTGCGCGTACCACATGCTTTGAGACTGCACGGAATCATTGAGCAATTGCCGCAGCTTCTGCAATTGCTGCACCTGCTGGGCGGCAATCTCGTTGCCCGCCTGTATCGCTTGCATACGGCCATGCGCGTTCTGCGAACGCGCGACCAATTGGGCCATCATCGCGTCCTCGTCGGCGATGGCGCTCACGTTCATGCCCGCCGACTGCATCGCAACGCGCATGGCGTCGGAACCCTGTTCGTTCCACCGCTTATAGTTGTCCTGCATGTAGGTCGGGTTTTGGCCGACTTGCGACAGATGGCGGTTGTAGTCGCCGAACTGGTTGCGGAACTGCTGGTCGAAATTCGCCACGTTCCCGGCCAGCGCCTTGCTTTGCTGGTAAAGCTGCTGGATACGCTGGAAATCCCCGGTGATACGGTTGAACATACTCGACGGCAGGGAAAGCCCCTGCGTCACCATGTTCTGATACTGCTGGATTTGAATCTGTAGCTGCTGGGCCGTGTTGATGGCCGTTTCGATTTCCTTGGCCACCTGCGTGGCCTGCGAAAACACGGTCGAGCAATTGGTGCAATAGACCGTGAGCGCCTTAGCCGGGCTGGGGTGAAGCGCCCCGCCTAAGGCCACCGTGATGCCAAGAGCAGCTAGCGCAAAACGGCAATTCTTGTTCATGACAGAAGCCCTCTTCTCGTAGATTAGGTTCTGTCATTATTCTCCAATTCCGCACGAGAGGAAACAATCAAAGTATAAGTCATAGTAAATCGCATATAATCGCAAATTATCGCGGATGTTCGCGTTTAATCGCATTTCATCGCATTAAACCTCCAGCGCGCATTTTGTTTTTTGGTGCCATGCAGTTATGCCGTTGCCTCTTTGGTGTACCAGTAGCCATTCGGGGCTCGGTATCGGCTTCGCTCCTCATGCGGAATGCGCAGTAGATCGAAGCGCCAATCCTCTAGCTGGCCTGCCATTTCAGCCGCAAGACGCTGTGCAGCTTCGACTTGCGCGCGACCTAATTCGCTTTGAATCTCATCCAGCAGGGTGGCGATTGTGCTTACTCGGCGTATTGTCCTCATGACGTTCCTCCTTTCCGGTGTTTGGCAACGATGCTGTCGAATTCAGCCTTTATCTGATCATCCGTAAGTCCTAGAGTGGGCAACCCTGACTTTAGCGCCAATCTGGCTATTCTGTCAGCGCTCTCCTTCTGCAATTTGACGAATTTTGCTTTCGCCGCTTCAAGCTCCTGCTCAGCTAGTATTAGGCGATCAACTAGGTTCTTCCGCGCCATTGAAAATCCTCTGGATAAGATTGGCGATACGTTCATTTTGCCGCATTCATACCTAGGGAGAAAGCTGTTCCCCCAGGCTACCATGTGATTGGAGCCGCACGATGCAACCGAATGCGAATATATGCAATTAAACGCGATTTGCTGCGACGTTATGCGAACAAATGTGAGTATGTGCGATTTTGTGCAATTGGACGTTATTGCCAAGCATTGGATTGAGATTAGCGCATATAGTCGCGTATGATTGCAGAGAAGAGGACGGCAAGATATGTGTTGTACGGGTACGGGAACAGCCCGTCCCCTCACAGCACTGCCTCCTTACTCGCCTACGGCTCGACGGAATCTTGCTCTGCGAGGCTTACGGTCACTGCCGCGACGTTGCGAGAATGGGAAGCATGGCAGTATGAGGAATAGCACCAAAAACGGCAGGGGAACGCGGCCGCGCGGTTCGAGCATTGAGGTCTGGCTAACCCCTGAGGAGCGCGCGGAGATCACGGCTCGGGCAGTCGAAAGTCATCATTCACAATCGAGCTTCCTTCGGGCAGCCGTCTTCGGTGAACCGGTGCAATCTAAAAGCGACCTCGATGCTCTAAAGGAGCTTGCGAAAGTCGGCGGCGATGTAGGTCGCGTGGCAGGGGTGCTAAAGCTATGGCTGGCTGAAGAGCGAGGTCAGGGTGCGCGACCTATCGATGTAGAGATAGCAATGGCCGACTGCCGAGAATTGCAGGCAACGATAACCGCAACCATGAGCCGCACTGCATTCGGCAAAAGGAGGAATAAATAGAAATGGCGGAAAGCACCAAAAAGGCGAGAGGCACCCGGCCGCGTAGCACCCGGATTGATGTTTGGGTGACGCAGGAGGAACGCGAGACGATCGGCGAAAGAGCGGCACAGGCCAATCTTTCCGCATCCGCCTATTTGCGGACCGTGGGCCTTACGTATCCAGTGCCTAAGATGATTAATCGAGACACCCTGGACGAGTTCGTGCGGCTAAGCCGCGAACTCAACGAGGTGGGCGGGCTACTGAAAGCGTGGCTAGACGAAAGGCCAGGGCAAGCCAATGTAGACGTGCCTTCACTTATGCGGAGCTTGAACCGCATCAAAAGCGAGATGAAAAATATTGCGCCACAGCTGCTTAACGAGCGCGAGGCTGTTTGACCTCGGGGCAATGCATGAAACTCATGCCGAGTGCCCGCGCGATCTTAGCCGCCGTCGCTGCGTCGGCAGGAGGATCGGCAGTGAGCGCCCCTATGAGTTCTCGACGAGACATGCCGGCATCGTTTGCAAGTTGGGTTAGCATACGGGCACGGGCGACCACGCCAAGCGCACGGGTGACATAGGCGGGGTCGTCGTCGCTATCCTCCATGACGTCTTCAAGGAACGCCGCGATCGCTTCCTCAGTTTCGAGATAGTGCGCAGAATCGTAGGGTTTGAAATTCTCCATGCCCACGGCAATATCACCCTTTCCATTTGGTGCCGGCAGCGTCGACGATCCGCCTGATCGCGCATCAAGGTGCGACAGGCCTTGCTCCATCAGCACCTCAACCCGCCGAAACTTCGAAACAATCTCTTCTGGCCTCGGTTGCTTGTTAGCAATTCTCAATCCTCCGTTTCCTAAACATAACGGCGCAGCACTTCAGTGGGGGAGGATCAACCAACCCCTCAAGATGTCGCTGGTGAGCTGGTGAAATATTCCGCCCAGCGATCTCAAATTCCTTCAACAGTCATTCCGTGCTCGGCCAACCAGGCTTTGCGCTGCGCGTAGTCGGGTAGGGCGCGTTCCACGCGCAGCCAGAAGGCCGGCGTGTGATGCGGTTCGTGCAGATGTGCGATCTCATGCACCACAACATATTCGGCGATCCGTGGGGGCAGCAGGATGGTCTTCCAGTGGAAGTACAACCAGTTGCCCTTGCCGCAGGATCCCCAGCGGTAGCCTAGGTCCTGCACCTTCACGCCGGCGGGCGAGACCTCCATGCGTGACTGGTATTCGGCCACGCGGCTGGACAGCCAGGCCTTGGCACGCTCGCAGTACCAGCGGATGAAGTGCTCGCGCGCGGTAGGCAAGGCATCCTGGCGCAGGCAGAAGCGGCCAGCCACCAGCTTCAATGGCTCGTCCTGCTCGTCGACCAGCTTCAGTCGATGGCTGCGTCCAAGGTACAGGAACCCCTCGCCGCTGACGAACTCCTTGCGCGGTACCCGGCGCTGCAGGCGGTCCTTCTCGGCCAGCTTGGTATAGATCCAGAAGCGCTTTTCCAACACGAAGGCGCGCAGCGCGGACTCGTCCACTTCGGGCGGTGCCGACAGCACCAGCGCGCCGTCGCGCTCCACGGTGATCTGCATCGTCTTGCGGCGCGTGCTGCGTCGGAGCACGAAGCACAGGTCATCCACCTGAAGGCTGGGCGATTTCACAGGTGCCAGCATCGGTTCATACCTGCACCAGTTTGTCGTGGTTGGCGCGGGCCTGCTCCATCAGCTTGTCGGCCAGCACGCCCGCCTTGTCGATGTCCACCAGTGGCGGTCGCAGCCGCATCAGGTGATCGAACAAGTATCCATTCAGCTCGTCCTGTGCAGCGCGCTTGTGGGGGCTCCAGATGCCCCGGTTGCTCTGCAGCTCCTGCACGAGGAGGTCCACCAGTTCCACGGTCACGTCCTTCAGCCGCAGCAGTTCGGCCGACGTGGGCGCTCGCCCGGCACAGACCACGTCCAGCACCGTGCGCAGGAAGGGCGCGCAATGCGCCGGCAGGTCGCTGGGCGCATCGGCAGCGCCCGCCGTGCCAGTGCGCAGTTCGTCGATGATCTTCTGCAGCTGCGCGATGATCTCGTTCCACTGTTCACCCAGTGTCTTGAGGATCTCGTTCAGCCGCTCGGAGAGCTTGCGGTACAGCACCGGGTCCTCGTCCGCATGCTTGCGGATGTGCGAACGGATCGCGTGCTCCATCTCCGAGGCCTTGGCGCGGTCATTGGCCGCGCGGGCCAGGTGCGTGTCAAATTCAGCGTCCGTCAGCTGGATCGGCGGGATCTTGGGGTCGATGCCCAGCGAGATCACGTGGTCGTCAATCAGCTTGCGCACCTTGGCGCCGACATCCTTGCCCAGTACCGGCGTGTCCTTGTAGCGGTTGCGTGCCCGCGCGTAGATATAGGCCAGCCGCTTCGCGTCGCCCGAGTACGGCAGACCCTCCGGGCGCGGCAGCACCGTGTCCAGCGATGCCAGGAAGGCTTTGAGCTTGACCGCAAACTCGGCCCGCAGCCTCTCACTGCCCAGCACCTCGACGCAGGCCTCGGTATCATCCAGCGACTCGATGCCCCGCTGGCGGAACAGGTCCACCACGCGCAGGTGCCGGTCGCGCAGCACCGGGATTTCATCCTTGAGGCTCGCCAGCGCGCCTTCCACGTCCTCGTCGGCGTAGGCAGCGAGGGCTTCCTTCAGGTGCTGCGCCACGCCGTAGTAGTCCACCACGATGCCGCAGCGCTTGCCGAAGCCGGTGCGGTTGACGCGAGCGATGGCCTGCAGCAGCTCGGCTTCCCGGATCGGCCGATCCAGGTACATGACGCCTTCGATGGGCGCGTCGAAGCCGGTGAGCAGCATCGACTTCACCACCAGGAAGGCCAGCGGATCAGTCTTGGCTGGGTCGGCGTGGAACAGCGGCTTCTTGAAGCGCTTGATCAGTTGCTCGTGCGCAGCGCCATCGGTCCAGGCTTTCCACGCCGGATCGTCGTTGTTGCTGCCCGAGATGATGGGCGCGAACTCGAGGCGCGCCAGCGTGTCGCGGTAGCGCCAGGCCTGCACCAACGCCTGAACCTTGGGCGGGCGCTGGCACAGGGCCTCGTCGTCCAGCGCCTTGTCCTGCGGACTCAGGCGCTCGGCCTCGGCCAGCAGCTCATCGCGCGCGGTCTTCAGCGCCTCGAAGTATCGGATCGCCGCCAGCCGGCTGTAGGCGACGACCTGGGCCTTGTAGCCATTGGGCAGGATGTTGGTCACGTAGTGACGCAGCATGTCGCGCGCCTTGTCGGCAATCAGCGCCGGAGCGTCGAAGATATGGCCCTTGGTGGCGTACTTCTGCTTGATCGCCTCCAGTTCCTCGGGCGTGCGCTGGCGGAACAGGTCCTCGAACAGCGCGTCCAGGCTGGCGTCGTCCTTGACCGCACCCTTGGCGGTGCGACCCTCGTACAGCACCGGCACTGTGGCGCCGTCGGCCTCGGCTTCCTTGATGGTGTAGCGGTCGATGAACTCGCCAAAGATCTCATGGGTGCGCTTCTTCTCGCCCATGATGATCGGCGTGCCGGTGAAGCCGATGCGCGCGCAGTTGGGCAGCCCGGCCAGTAGGTTGGCGTGCAGGTCGCCGGACTGGGTGCGGTGGGCTTCGTCCACCAGCACGAGGATGCTGTCGTCCTCGTTCAGCACTTCGAACTCTTCACCGGACTTGTAGCTGACCTTAGGCTCGGCCACCTTGGGCAGGTCGTCGGCCGTCAGGGGGGCATCGTCCGTCGTGTCGGTGTCGCGGTACTTCTGGATGGTGGCGAAGATCAGGCCCGGTCCCTTGCGCCGCGCCAGCGCCTTCACGCCGGCCGTGCTTTCGGCTACCTCCACCACCTCGCCGGTCAGGGTGGCGGTTTCCGAAAGCTGGCGCTGCAGGTCCTTGCGGTCGGTGACGACGATGACCTTGAAGCGCCGCAGTTGTGCGTCTGCGCGCATCTTGCGCACCAGGAACACCATCGTCAGGCTCTTGCCCGAGCCTTGGGTGTGCCAGATAATGCCGCCGCGCTGGTCGTGCTCGCCATGTTGCAGGCGGGTCTTGCCGGTCTTTAGCCGGGCAATGGCGCGGTTGACCGCCCGGTACTGCTGGTAACGGCAGACCGACTTGGTGGTCTGGCCGCCCACCTGCATGAACAGCAGGAAGTTCTTGATCACGTCCAGCAGGTGAGCCGGAGCCAGCAGGCCGGCGACCAGGCGCTCCTGCTCCGACAGGCCGGACTTGCCCAGCTTCTGCGCCACCTCGATCTCGCTGCCGCTGCCGTCAGGCCCGACCACGGTCTTCCACTGCGCATAGTGCTCGAAGGCCGCACCGATGCAGCCCACGCGCGCTTCATCGAAGCTCGTCGCGATGAGCAACTGATTGGTGGCGAACAACGCCTCGTTGCCCTCGTTGTCTTCGATCTCGTAAGCGGCCTTGCGCTGGTTGCTGTAGCGGCGCAGCTGGTCCACCGCATCGGCCAACGGCTCGGGGATGGACGGGCTCTTGCACTCCACCACCACCAGCGGGATGCCGTTCACCAGCAGCACCAGGTCGGGCACGATGAAAGCCTTGCCGCTGTTGTAGCCGGGTGGGCAATCGACGCGGTACTGGTTGACGACCGTGAAGCGGTTGTTGGCCGGCATATCCCAGTCGATGTAGCGGATCGTCTGGCCGCGCCCACCGTCCCAGCCCGGCAGGCCCTCGACCGTCAACCCCTTGATCAGCAGTTCGGTGGCCTTCTGGTTGGCCTCCATCAGCTTGTGCGTACCGAGCCGGGTGATGGCGGACACGGCTTCCGACAGGCGTGCATCGTCCAGCCATGGCTGGCCGTCCGGGCCGGGGTTCAAAGCCCGCAGCCGCTCGCGCAGCACGCCCTCCTGGATCACCTCAGAGAAGCTGCTGCGCCCCGTCACCTTCGGGTCGTCCAGGCTGCCCTCGACACGGACCCAGCCCAGCCCCTCAAGCTGCGCTACGAACCGCTTTTCAACGTCTTCGAGTTCCCACCCCACCATCGACTCCTTTACGGAAATTGGATGCAGCGCACGCCAATTTCATCCGTTTTCATCCGTTTTCATCCGTTTTCAATCCCCGTTCCCCACCCGGTAGAAGGCTCCCCGCCCCGCGCCTTCCAGCTTCAGCAGGCCGTTACTCTGCATCCGTTTAAGCAGATCCTTGGCCTGCCCCTCACTGAGACGGCACAAATCCATCACTTCAGCACGCCGAATTTGCCCGTGCTGACGCACATAATTGAGCACCATCTGCTCATGCTGGATGGGGGTAAAGCCAGCCTGACGGGTATACGCGGCCTTCTCACCCCGGCGCTGGTAGACAGCCGCCGACAGGGTATAGCTGCGCCCGCGTGCCGCACCGTGCGCCTCCACCAAACCCGCTTCGATCAATGCCTCCAGCGTGCGCTTCGCGCTCGCCGCGTCCCGCTGGATGCGGCCTGCCAGCTCGTCTGCCGTCACCCGCTTCAGCTCCCGCAGGGCGGCCAGCGCGATCAGGCTGTCGATGGGCAACTCGGCACCACGCCGGCGCTCTTCCTCCACCACCAGCCGGCGGAAATCCAGGTCGGCCGGCTCGGTCGGCAGCCGCACCACCACGTTGTGGGCATCGGTACGGGAGTAATCCGGCGCCGGCCGGCCGAACTTGAGCATGCCACGATAGATGGTGTCCACGCCGCGCCCGGAACGTTCGACCACGCCGATGCGCTTCATGGCATCGGCCAGTGCGCGGTTGCGGGGGCGCGGCTCGGTCACCAGCAGGTTGGCCAGCGTCACACCTTCCACCAGTCCGCCCGGGTTGCTGACCACCAGGGCGTCGTCTTCCAGCCGCACATGCACCGCACCCAGGCGATGGTAGTCGCGGTGGATCAGGGCGTTGGCCACGGCCTCACGGAAGGCCGCCATGTCCACCATCGGCACCGGCACGCGGAACAGCCCCACCTGCAGCTCTTCTTCCGGGTTGTAGGGCCGGAAATTGGTCTCCAGCCAGTCCAGTGCCTTCAGTAGCGGAAAACGGCGGAACTCGTTGAAGCGCACCGCCTGCTGCGCCAGCACCTGGAAAGCGAACTCGTGGGTGGGCACCCGTTCACGCAGGGCACTCTCCCGCCCCACCAGCAGCAGGCCGGTCAGGGTGGGCACCCGGCTGCCGTCCGGCTCGCGAACGGTCAGCCCCAGCGCGCCGTCCAGTGCCTCATCGTCCAGCTCCAGCAGCACGCGATCGCCGCCGTACTGTTGCACGGCCTGGCGCAGGCGCTCGCGCTCCAGAGGGTCCAGATCGGCCAGCGTGGCGCCCGCCACCGGCAGCGCGGACACATCGACCAGCCCCAGGGTACTGGCGCGGCTTTCGCGCTCGTGGGGCAGCATGGGCACGCACTCCGGCTGGCCGTCGTGCCGTATCCGGCGGCGCAGATACACGCCGCCCGAGGTCGCGACCACAGACCGCGCCTTGGGGACGGCGATACGGGCAACGGATACGCCATCCACTTCCAAGGCCTGCACCGTCACGTTGATTGAAGGCGAGGTGCGCGCTGCCACCAGGCCGGGCAGGCCATCGAGCACCCGGTGCTCCGCATGCAATCCCGTGGGCGTGCCGTCATCTTCAACACCCAACCACAGCTCGCCGCCCTCTGCATTGGCAAGGCAGACGATGGCCTCGACCAACTCGTTGTCCGAAAGGCGCTTGCGGTCGCTCTTGAATTCGACCGTCAGGGATTCGGCAGGTGGCAGCCTGGGCGTCATGCGTGTTGCGCCTCCTGCAGCAGGGGGGTGACGCGGACGCGGCCGGTGAGGAGGTCGTCCATGAGGCCTGCACGCTCCTCCATGTACTTGTTCAGACAATCGACTTCGATCTGAAGCCGAGACTGAAGTGCCTCGTACCTTATGGCAATCTCGTCTTGCTCCTCTCGGCATGGAACTGCGAGAAGAAGTGGCCGCAAATCTTGGAGATTGATGTTCTTCTGCGCGCTCTGCGGAGCACGCGCATCAAGCCACGACTTGGCTCTACGGATCGATAATTCAACGAACCGCACGTTGTGTACGCTTTTGACAACCGCGCCAACAACGCTGTCAGGGAAATACATCGGGATCGCCAAGATCGCTGTGTCAGCGATGTTAGCGGCGATGGTGATGGCAATTGTGCCGGCAGGGAACTCCTGGCTGACCGATGTCCCACGGTCACTCAATGTTTGCGAGAACGTCGAGACGTATTCCCCTTCAGCCGCAGCAACATCGCCGGTTTGAATGAAGGGATGTTTACCGCCGTAGAATCGGGGGTCATTTCTTGGTCGGTGCGTGAACTTTCCTCGCGACACATCTGCCATCTGGCTGAGTGGTAGTACGTCCCACTCCTTCGGAATCCACCCCAGCGGCGACTGCTTGTAGAGATGCGGCGCCTCGGACTGGGGCGGGCGCAGTTCGCCGTTGGCGTCGATGCCGCGCGTCAGCAGGTCGTGCAGCAGGCCCTGCTTTACGGCCTTGAGCTTGGCGATGATCGTCTCGGTTTCGTGGATGGCGGTGTCGAGGGTGTCGAGAATTGCAGCAATTACCCGCTGCTGTGTGGAACTTGGGCAGAAAACTCTAATGGCTTCAAGCAGCTCACGGTCCACATGCGGGATGCCCGTGCCGCTTGTCTGGCTTTTCAGGCGGCTTTCTGCATGTTTGGAAACATGAAAAAAGTACGCCGGAAGGAATGCCTTACTTGGCGAAATCTTCGCCATCGTCGATGCGAGCAGGCCGGGCCTTGCCCTGAAGAACTCGCCGGCGTTTGATCCGTCCCATAGAAGAATGGTGTCGCCATCGGCGGTTCGTACTGCGTCCGGCCCGGCTTTGACTAGATCGGCATCCGCACGCCCCCGAAGATATTCCGGGTTTAGGTAAGGCTCTGCTCCCGGCCCAGCGAAACCGGTCTCGAGAGGGGCTTTACCCTTCAGCACGGTGATGTGGTCGCCGAGGGGCACGAACTCAGACATACCCCAACCCCTTCAAAAATCTCTCCAGCGCCTTCGCCGCCGCATCGCGCTTGCCCTCGATCTCCATCAGCGTCACCCGGTACTTGTCCCACCAGTTCTCGAACGCAGCGACGATGGCCTTGCGCTGGGCGGCGATGTAGCGCTCGACGATGGCGCGCATGTCGTCGTGCAGGATGGTCAGCAGCAGCTCGGCGGCTTGCTCGGGTGACAGGCCATCGACGGCGGCGTTGATGTGCGCCGCAAAGCTGTCCTTCTTGGCCTTCAGGGCCTTCTTCACGGCGGCGAGCTCCTTCTTCCAGGCCTTCAGCTGGGCTTCGTCGACGGCGTTCTCCTCGTCGGCCTCCTCCTCAACTTCGGCAGCTTCGCCATCCTCGCCGTCGGCATCCTTCGCGGACTTGGGATCAGCTGCCTTGATCTGGCTGTCCAGCTCGGCCTTCCTGGCCTCCAGCTCGTTGATGGCCTCGACGAAGTCGCCCATCAGGAACTTGACCAGCTTGTGCTCCAGCGGGCTTTCCTTGCTGGCCTTGTCTTCCAGCGCGGTGACGATACTGGTACGCCAGGCATCGGCCACGCCCTTGGCACCACGCGCCATCAGGGTGAGGAAGTCGTACTTGGTCTGGTACCAGAAGCCGGCGACGATGCCGCGCACGTGGAAGGGATCGAGCAGACCGATGGCCTCCAGGCTCTGGCTGAAGCTGGCCAGCAGGTCATTGCGCAGGGCGACGAGACTGGCGGGGTTGTCCATCTGACCGGCCAGTGCCGTGATGCGGCCGCTGTGCGCCTGCCACCATTGCTCGAAGGCTTCACGGATGGCGGCTTCCTTGGCATTGATGCCGGCGTTGCCTTCGATGGCGGGCTTGAGGTCTTGGCGCCTGGTCAGCTCGGGCTTGAAGTAGAAGTACTTCGCATCGCGCTCGACGAACAGATCCAGCGGGTCCAGCCCGTGGGCCTGGAACAGCGCGGCCTTGTCGGCCACTTCGGCCTTGGGCACGCCACCAACCAGATGCGCGCGCACGTCGTGCGGCTCGGGCGGCGGTGCATTGTCGGCGTAGCGGCGGATGTTGAGGTTGTAATCGTTGGCCCTGAGTGTGGCGATGTCGACGATGGCCGAGAAGCCGGGCACTTCCCTGAATTCGTCGAAGGTGGTGACGATCTTCTCGATGTGCTCGGGCAGCAAGAAGTTCTGCGCCCGGCCTTCGAAGTACTCACGGTCGGCATTGATGAACAGCACCTTGCCCTGGCGTTCCTTGGGCTTGCCGCTGACGCGCTGCGCGCCGTGCTGCACCCGCTGGCGCAGCACCAGGATGCAGGCCGGGATGCCGGTGCCGTAGAACAGGTTTGGGGCAAGGCCGATCACCGCTTCGAGCAGGTCCTCCTCGATGATGCCGGCGCGGATGGTTTTCTCTTCGCCACCGCGGAACAGCACGCCATGCGGCATGACGGTGGCGATCATGCCGCCGTCGCGGGTGACGGCGATCATGTGCTGCAGGAACATCAGGTCGGCCTTCTTGGCTCCCAGCGGAACCTGGCCGAAGCGGAAGCGCTCGGGGAACTTCGGCGCCCAGGCGGGCGTGCCGTCGGCGTTCTTCTCAGTGTTGCCCCAGTTGATCGAGAACGGCGGATTGGTGAGCACACGGTCGAATCGCTTCAGTTCTCCATTCTCGATGTGCCTGGGGTCGGCGAGGGTGTCCTCGTTCTGCAGGTCTGCGGTGCTGATGCCGTGCAGCAGCATGTTCATCTTGGCGATGGACCACACCGTGCCGTTGAACTCCTGGCCAAAGAGGCAGGCCTTACGACCGTCTTCGCCATGCTCGTCGATGTATTCCTTGGCTGCGATCAACATGCCGCCGGAACCGCAGCAGGGGTCGTAGATGTCGTGAGCCAATGAGGGCTTGATCAGCCGCACCATCATCCGCACCACCGAGCGGGGTGTGTAGAACTCGCCGCCCTTCTTGCCGGCCGAGTCGGCAAACTCCGCAATCAGGTATTCGTAGGCAGCGCCCAGCAGGTCAGGGAACTCGAAGTCCTCGTTACGCAGCCGGTAGATGCCGAAGTGCGTGATCAGCTGGCGCAGCTTGATGTCCGGGATCTTGCTCTGGCCGACCTTACGGGTGAAATCGATGTGTTCCAGCACCCCGTCCAGGCTGGCGTTGAAACTCTCGAGACCCGCCAGCGCCTTGTTGAGATAGTCGCCGACGTTCTGGTGAGCCTCGTTGAGCAGGTAGTTGTAACGCGAATGCGGAGGCACCCAGAATGAATCCTTCTTGTACCAGTTCCGGTTTTCTGCGGACACCCGGGCTTCGGCTTCGGTCTTTCCGTTGGCCAGCTCGAGCTGGATGACTTCCTCGCGGCGTTGTTCGAAAACGTCCGAGCAGCGCTTGAGGAAAAGCATTCCGAAGATGTACTCCTTGAACTCGGAGGCATCCATCTTGCCGCGCAGGATGTCGGCGGCCTTGAACAGGTGGCGTTCCAGCTGGGGCAGGGTCAATGGCATGGTTTATCTTCTAGATTTGTCATGGCTTGCCTTCCAGATTCAGTCGTTCCGGATAGGCGGCTTATTCGTGGACGTGGTTCGCTTCATGCCCGTCACTTCCCGGTTCAGCAATACGATCTGCTGATCCGCCGGGTTCCGGGTGGACGGGTCAATGTCGAGCCCGAGCCGCTTGAGCGTGTAGTAGAGCAGCGCCTTGCGGACGGTAATGCTGGCCCTTCCTCCGCGCATGCCGTAGTCCAGCGCGATGACCTTCTTCTGCGTGTCGGAAAGGCCGGGGTGCGGACCGATTTCCAGCGTGACGTGCGTGTGCCAGTCGGCATCCTGGCTGGGGTCCGCGTCACTGGGGCGGCTGTCCCGGATGCCGAGGATGCGCGCCAGCAGGAAGTCCTTGAAACAGTCATCGGTGAAGCAGTACGCCCGGGCATGCCAGCGGAAGCCGTCGAAGGCAATGGCATGCGGTGCGATCCAGCGCCAGCGCGGGGTAGGGCTGGAAAGCGACTGGTATTCGATTTCGATGGCCTGCCTGTTGTGGATGGCCTGGAGCACGGCGCGCAGGTGGCCGGCATCGATGCCCCGAGCGGGGCTGCGCACCGTATCGAAGGCCGGCAGCTGGCCGATCCAGGTTTCCTCCTGCGTGACGATGCCGTCGGAGATCGACCGCAGCTGGGACAGGTAGCTGGCCGGGTCCGGTTTCAGAAACAGGGGCTCGAAGCGGTCGCCTCGGACGTAGGTGCGGGCGCTCTTGTCATAGACCATGTTGCCCGGCGCCATGCCGAGGTAGCGGTTCAGGTCGGTGGATGCCTGGTTGATCGAGATCCCGAAGGCGGCCATTAGGTCGCCGCGGTTGACATGGCCTTCCCAGAACAGCCGGAACTCAATGAATTCGAGCCGGCGCTCAATGCCCCACCGAACGCGACGTTGCGCTGTCCCCACCCTTGCACCCCAGTATCATGACCCACATCGGAATTGTATTCGACCAGTTTCTGGTTGGTTTGTAAAGAGAGGATGGGTGCGGCGGGGGCCATCGCCGCGAGGGGGGCGTGGCGCAGTCAGCGGCTCATGGTATTCTTCATGGCATTTCGTCCTTTCCGCCGTGATAACACATTGATCTATATGAGATTGCAGTTCCCATTGATGTTCGAGTGGAGTGATTTGGCGTCCGGCACCGGCTGGTACGACCTAGCGCCAAAACACAAAAAGGCCCGCAGGAATGCGGGCTTTTTTGTTGGGAGCTGTCCTCCCTTGCCGGGGGCGGGATCGGGGTGACTACCTTGCCTTGGTGGTATATGTGATTTAAACTACGCCAAATGATTGACAGGCCGAGGGTCCAGGTGTTCGCTTCCCGCACCCAACGATAACCCCGAGGCGAGGTGCTGTTTCGGCACCTGACACGAGAACCAATGCGGCGTCCATTTCTGAGCCCACTTCTCATTCCGTTTCTGAATCCACTTCTCAATCCGTTTCCGCATCCAGTTCTGCATCTCCGGGAGGGAAACATGCCCGTGCGAGCGAGATTGGCGGCCGCGGCCGTGGTGGCGGCCTGTCTGCTGGTGGCTCCGTCCGGCGCCCAGGCGGAACGCCGACCGGAGACAGGGAGCGCGGATATCGCGAACCCGCACGGCGCGCTGTCGCTGAGGAGCGTTGCGGGCGGGGTTGTGGTTCAGCGGCTCAAGGCGGGGGCCGGCCGGACGTCCCAGAGAGAGGGCGACGTGCTGCTCGCCATTGACGGCACCCCCGTCGCCACGCCGGAGGCGATCATGGCGCACCTTCGGCATCAAGGAGAGGCCAAGGGAGAGGATCATGCGGTCGTGCTGACGGTGCGGCGGGGCGGCGAGACGCTCCGGCTGACGGAGCGGGCAGCGCTCTTCCATGACTTCATGACGCCGGAGCCCCCGGTTCCGTCCGCCCGGCCGGCCCGATGACGACCCGGCGCGGGCCGTATTTTGATGACCGCGTCGCCCCGCAGGCGAGAGGCGCGTGACAGACCGGGACAGGATGGCGGCTCTTCGCATGAAATTCTGCACCTCCGCCCTGTGCCGGGCGGCCCTGGGCGTGGTTGTGCTGATGGCGGCGTCTGCCGATGCGTCGGCGCATCATGGTGTGGTCGGCGCGGGCGGCACGGATGGCGGGGTCAGGCGGTCCCGCGAGAACGCGATCGCGGCCGCCGAGGATGCGTTCGGCACCAGCATCGGGCGCGAGACGATCGGCCTCTATGATTCCGGCTCGGTTCGCGGCTTCTCGCCCACCACGGCCGGAAACGTGCGCGTCGAGGGTCTCTACTTCGACCAGCAGGGCGGGTTGAACAGCCGGGTCTAGGCACGTTCCACCATCAAGGTGGGACTGGCGGCGCAGGGCGATCCGTTCCCGGCGCCGACCGGTGTGGTCGACATCACCCTGCGCCGCGCCGATGGGGCCGATGGCCTGTCCGTCCTGGCGGACTACGGGCGCTTCGACAGCTACGGCCTCGAACTGGACGGCCGCCTCGTCGTCGTCGAGGACCGGCTGTCGGTGGCGGGCGGGGCGTCCGCCTACAGGAACCGGTTCGGCAACGGCGGGCGCGGAACATCGGCGACGTTCGGTCTCGTGCCGCACTGGCGCGTCTCCGACGGCGGTGGACGTGGTGATGTTCTGGAATCGCTCGACCACCGATGATGAAACCGCCGCGCCGATCTATGTGCCCCGCGCGAGCGTGCTGCCGCCGCGCATCGAGCGGGGGCACTACCCGGGGCCGGACTGGGCGCTGTGGAACGGGTTCAATCAGAACATCGGCGTGGTCGGCAAGGCGGCGCTCGGGGCGTGGACAATCAAGACGGGGCTGTTCCATTCCCTCAACCGCTCCCGCTCCAGCTTCAGCAACATCTTTGACGGCATTGACGAGGCGGGCGAGGCGGACAGGATCGTCTATGCCGACCCGCCCTCCCGATCCCGGTCCTACAGCGGGGAATTCCGGGCGTCCCGCGCCTTCGCCGAGGGCGGGCGGCGGCATCTGGTGTTGTTCAGCCTGCGCGGGCGCGACGTGGTGGAAACCTGGGGCGGGTCCGACCGGGCCGATCTCGGGCGCGTGCCCATCGGGGAAATCGTGAACCCGGCCAAACCGGCGTTCCGGTTTTCGGAGCAGACGCGGGACGGGGTCAAACACTTGACCGGCGGCCTGTCCTACACGCTGGCGTGGGGGGAATTCCTGACCTACAGCGCCGGGGTGCAGCGCACACACTACAAGAAATGGCTATCCGGCATATCGGGTTGATGAGGGGCTAGAAAGTGCCCCTCGCCAGGGCGCCCGCCAAGGTTGATGCGCGGACGCCTCTCTTGCCTATTGGTGTCTCAACCATCCTCCGCACATCCTCTGCGCTCTTGGCGAGCGGGAAGGAGAAATGGACGAGATCGCCTAATGGCACCAAAGTGCCGTAGCGCAGCAGAGCCTTGGCGCGTAGCGTCTCAAAATCATAGCCGTAGCCCCGCCGGTTGATCTCATTGATGCGCCCGTTCAGGTTCTCAACCAGCCCATTGGTGTATTTCGCCTCGTAGTAGTTAAAGATCGGGATGCCCCAGTTCTTCATGACGCGAACCACCGGCGCAAAAAACGGGCGAAGCTCTGACGGAACGGCGTCCCGCCAGCGGAGGTAGGCCGCCTCAGCGGCTGCGCGGTTTTCCAGCTCGTAGAGATCGAAAAACCGCTCCTTGAAGGTGTAGGCGGCTTGCAGGAACGGAAATTCAGCGCAGATGGCGGCGAGCTTGTCCTGCCGCTCTTCGCTCAAGCTCTCCCAGCGTGACAGGAAGATGCGATTCTGCCGCCGCATCTTTTTCCGCGTCTCATTGGTCAGGGTAGCTGCGAAGGTCCGTCGTGCATTGTCCATCGCATCATTGGCCATGCGAACGACATGAAACTTGTCGATCACGACCAGGGCTTTGGGTAGGTAGCGCTTCGCCAGCGTCTCATAGCCGCGCCACATGTCTTGGCAGAAGACCTCGACCCTGCCATGTGCCTCCATTCGCTGGAAGAGGGGCTCGATGGTCGGCGTATCACGCGAAGGCAGCATATCGAGGATAGTACCTGCCTCGATGTCGGCACAGACGAAGCGGTTGCTGCCGAGGATGCGGTTCTCATCGACCCCCAACACGCGCGGCGCGGCAAACTCATATCCATCAAGGCGCTGGCGCGCATAGCTTTTGAAGATGCGGCGGACCAGCGTGGGTTCCACCGCATGGAAGTGGGCAGCGTCTTCAAAGGGCCGCTTGATCGCGGAGCGGACGATATCCTCTTTCAGCCGCCGGGTGACGTAATGGTGATCATCCACATCGGGCAGTTCTTCATAGACCGTACTGCCGCAGTTACGGCAGCGGAACCGCTGGCGATGAATGACCAGCCATGTTGGGACCGGCTCGATTCGCCGGTCCCGTACACGAACCTTCTTGGTGCCGTTCTTGAGCAGCTCTGGAATGAGGCAGCAGCCATTCACCGGAATGGCAGGCGGACCTTTGGTCCGGCAGTCAATGCGGACCTCGATCAGCTTGCCCTCGTGGTGGATCAGTTGCGGCGTCTCTCCCTCAAGGTGGGCGAGACGGAGCCAGCTCATTCTTCGAGCTTGTCCAGCGCTGTAGTGACGAGGGTACGGATTGCTTCCGCGCGCGACGGTATAGGCTTCTGCTTGCCGCGCCACTCGTCGAGGCGTTCAATCCACCGTTCGGAGGCCCGCATTTCAAAGCGGACCGAGAGGGGTTCTTCATCTGACATGGGAGTTACGTAACACCCATTGACAATGGCGTCAACTTACGTAACTAGTGGTGGCGAGCCGGAGTGATGCGCCAACATCGCTCCGGCCCTAACTCGAACCAAGGGATACCCCCCCATGGAACAAGCTGGTAAGAAACCTAGCGCCAAGCGCGAGGCCGATCAATTCGAGACCCGCGGTTATATCATCACCGAAGATGCTGACCTCGCCCTGAAGGACGTGGCTCAGGGGCTCAGTGCTATCGCCCAGATCATGGACGAGCATGGCGCCAATGTCGTTGATCTGACCGGCGCGGATTTCGCCGCGATCTTCCGTACCTTCAGCCGTCAGGCCAAGGCCATCTACGACGACGCGGCATTCGCCAATAAGGTGGTCGCGCGAAGCAGGGACTTGCACTGAAAGGTATGCGTGTAACACGCATACCTTGGACGTCAGGAGTAAGTATGACCAACCGATTTGAGGTAATGCCTTTCCATCAGCACCAGATACTGACGGTGCGCCAGCCGGAAGGCATCTTCGTGGTAATGAAGCCTGTCGTCGAGGCATTGGGGCTGACGTGGCAGGGACAGCACTGGCGTATTACGCAGCACCCTGTCATCAGCAAAGGTATCAACACTATGTTGATACCTTCTGCCGGTGGAATGCAGGAAATGCTCTGTCTCCACTTGGAGCGTTTCCACGGTTGGTTGGTGACGCTCGACCCCCGGCAGGTGAAGGATGAGGATAGACGGGCCGCAATCCTCCTCTACCAAGAGGAGGCTTTCCGCACGATCTTCGAGCATTTCCACGGACGCATGGGCAAGCGGCTCAACCTTCAGTCTGTGTCCTCTCGCGTGTCGCTCCAGAACCAGACGCTGCGCCTGGCGCAGAAGCTCCAGGTAACGCGGAACCGGGTGGAGCGGCGGATGATGCACCAAATGCTGGAGGGCATGTGCGCCGAACTGGGCATCGACACGCCGGCACTGGAAGAGCTGGGCCATGACGCGCCGCAGCCGCCCGACATCCTTCGCACCTTCTGGGATGGAATCGAGACCTTGAAGGCGCGGGGCGTGGACTTCAACCACAGCCGCGTATCGAACTTGCTGGCCCTGAACCTCAAGGAAATCCGCCAGCATTTCAAGGATGCTGGCATTCGCGTTGAGATTGATGCGCCAATGCGGAAGGCACTCAAGCAATCGGACGCACCGCGCTTCATCGCGGACAAAGCTGTCAACAGCCGCATCATCGGTGGTGCAAAGAGCTGTTGGGTTTTCCAGATCGAACCCTAATCAACCCTTAGCGCCGGAGCAGCAGTGGAGCCCTTGCAGGGCTTCATCAACCCGATATGCCGGATAGCCCAAGAAATCGGTCCACGCCCCGGAGCAGGCCGCGAAGGACCGGAAGACGGACAAGTGGCTGCCGAGCACGGCCCTGACCGTTCGCCTGGCGCCGGACTGGGTCGCCTATGGCAGCTACACAAAGGGGCTGGAGGAAATTGGCCAGGCGCCGGACTACGCCGCCAACCGCCTCGAGGTTCTGCCGGCGCTGCTGACCCGGCAGTATGACGCGGGGATCAAGTGGTCGCCATTCCCGTCAACGTCCCTCATCGCGGGCTATTTCGATATCCGGAAGCCCTATTTCAGCCTCGACCAGAACAATGTGTACCGCGACCTCGGCGAGGTCTCCCATTCCGGCTTCGAGGTCAGCGTTTCCGATCACTCCCTGCCGGGGCTGAAGGTGGTCGGCGGCGCCTTTCTTCAGAGGCCGCGTGTCTCCTATGCGCCGGGGGCGGCGGCGGCAGGCAGGCGGCCGGTCGGGCAGCCGCAGGTCTCGCTGGAAATGAACGTGGACTATCGCCTGCCGTTTTGCGAGGGGCTGTCCGTTGACGGGTCCGTTTTGCACACGGGCAAGGTTGCGGCCACCGTGCGGAACGATCTGTTCATCCCCGGCTATACGACGCTGAGCCTCGGGGCGCGCTATGCCTTCGATCTGGGCCGCGCGCCCGCGTCCCTGCGCGTCTCCGTCGCCAACGTGACGAACAAATATACCTGGCTGTCGGTGGGCTCGGGCGCGTTCGAGCCGCTCGATCCCCGCGCCGTCACCGCCTACCTGACGGTTGATCTCTAGGAGGGCCGGGTGGGGCTTGCCGTCTGTCCTTTGCGTTGCGCCGGTTTTTCCGGGGTGACGAGCGGCAGGAAAATGGAGTCGATGATCTCGGCGATCACCGCTTCGGGCACCGGCTTGTGCGTCATGAGCGCTTCATGATTCACGAGGTCGAGGGGGAGGGTGGCGATGCGCGGCGTCAGCCGGGCGGGGTCGATCTCGCCGCGCCGGACGCCGCGTTCGAGAATGTCCTCGATCCCCCGATTGCCGCCGGTCCGCTTGCGCAGCTCGCCGCGCAGATCGGCCAGGCTGGAGTGCGTTTCAAGGAAGTAGTCGCGCATGCTGAACAGAACCCGGGTGATGGTGATCGCACCACGATCGGAGACCTGCCGCAACAGGAGGAGAAGCTCCGCGCGCACGCTCCCGAGGTCGGGGACGGTGACGGGATGCCGGGCGATGTAATGGCCGATGGCGGCAACGGCCAGATCGGCGCCGGTGGGCCAGCGGCGGGACAGCACAGGCCGGCTGGTGCCGGCGCGCCGCGCAACCGCCTCCAGCGTGAAGCTGGTGTAGCCCTTGTCGATCAGCTCGGCCCAGGCCGCGTCCAGTATGGCCTCCACCAGCACGCTGCCGCGTCGTCTCGCGCCCTTTTCCACACGTCCTCCCCCCGTTCCGGCACAAATAAGATACATTGTCGCATCTTATTGACCCCCGCTGCCCCGGGTGCGCATAAGATGCAGTGTTGCATCCTAACAGCGGAGTTCGTCCCATGCCAACGCCTCTCGCCCCCTCCAGGAAGGTGCTCATCTCCGGTGCCAGCATTGCCGGGCCGACGCTGGCCTACTGGCTGCATCGCTACGGCTTTGACGTCACCATCGTGGAGCGCGCGGACGCGGTGCGCAGCGGCGGCTACCCCATCGACGTGCGCGGCACCGCGATTGACGTGGTCGAGCGCATGGGGCTGCTGCCGCGTCTCCGGGAGGCGCATATCAACGCGCGCCGCCTCACCTTTGTGGACGAGAACGCGGCCACGATCGCCATCATCCCGCCCGAGGCCGTGACCGGCGGCGTCGTTGGGCGCGACATCGAGGTGCCGCGCGGCGTCCTGACGTTCCTGCTGTTCGCGCTGACGCAGAACGGGGCGATCCGCTACCGCTTCAACGACTCCATCGACACGCTGGAGGACGACGGCGAGGGCGTGACGGTCCGCTTCAAGAGCGGCGATGCGCAGCGCTACGATATCGTCATCGGTGCGGACGGCCTGCACTCGCGCACCCGCGCCCTGGTGTTCGGGCCGGAGGAGCAGTTCAACCGCTATCTCGGCTGGTGCTTCAATCTCTTTTCCCTGCCCAACATGGCCGGCCTTTCCCACGAGGGCGTGACCTATGCCGCGCCGGGGCGCATGGCCGGAATGTACGCGGTCGGCGACAACGCGATGCTCCATGCGTTCCTGACATTCGCGACCGACGAGCCGCCGGTCCATTCGCGCACGGATGCGGGCGCGCAGTGCCGCCGCACGGCCGAAGTGTTCGCCCGCGACGGTTGGGAAGTGCCCCATCTGGTCGAGGCGATGCAGACCTCGGATGATCTCTATTTCGATACGGTCAGCCAGATCCGCATGCCGCGCTGGTCCTCCGGCCGCGTGGTGCTGGTGGGGGATGCGGCCTACGCGCCCTCGTTCCTCTCCGGGCAGGGCACCAGCCTCGCGCTGGTTGGCGCCTATATTCTGGCGGGCGAACTGGCGTCCCACGACAACCCGCAAGACGCCTTCGCCGCCTACGAGCGGATCGTCCGGCCCTTCGTGGAAGCAAACCAGGCGCTGGCGACGATCGGCGAATCCCTGCTGCTGCCCCGCACGCAGGAGGAGCTGGACCGCCGCAACCAGCTTCTGGCGGGCGGCCTCTCCTCGGCGGACGACAGCGAACAGGCCGCCCGGCGCCGGGAGGTCCACAACATGCTCAAGCTGCCCGATTACGGGCGTGCGGCCGGGTAAGCCGCCCCGGCGCTGACGCGCCGGCGACCCTCCTGACAGCCCGAAACCCCGCATCCCGGCGCGGCGGCACCCGACCGCCGCGCCGCAACGCATGTCCGCCGTGCGCGCCTTCCCCCGCACCACAAGAGACCCGGCATGGCGCGGCGGCGGGCCGGCCTGTTCCTGAAAAAAAAGGGGAGAGTTGGTGTCAGAGACAATCGGGTCCACACACCACGATTGCTTGGAGCAATTTTTTTACTTGCTGGTGGAAATAAATCAAGGTTAACAATAAGGTAGTTATAAAATTAATTTAAATTAATCTTCCTGATTGCTAACGTTTCACAGGCAGAACCTTTCGGAAATCTCGAAACAGGGCGATCGGGGGATCAGATGCGTTTGTCGCGTGCAGAAGGAACATTCAAAAACGGGTTTCACCGGACACAGTCCACATCGTTTTTCTCGGCAATTCCACGGCTGGCGGCCCAGCCTCTGACCAGGGGCGCGGTGCTCGGCGCCCTGCTGGCCAGCACGGCCGCGACTCCCGCCTTTGCGGACATCACCAACTGGAACGGCACCGGCTCCTGGTCGACGCCGGGCAACTGGTCGCTTGGCATTCCCGTTCCCGGTGACGAGGCAAGGGTTCAATCCGGCACGTTGATCGTGGACACGTCGGTCGAGACGCTCAAGGGCTGGATCTATGGCACGGCTCAGGCCACGGTTCAGAGCGGATGGGCGGTCGCCAACGACTTTGGCGTGGAGAATGCGGGCACGCTCGACGTCCAGAGCGGCGGGACCATGCAGGTGGGCGAGGATCTGTTCCTCCAGTCCGGCACGGTGCGGGTCGGCGGCGCGAACGCAAGCCTTGCCGTCGCCGCGGATTTTGTGGTTGGCCGCGATGCCGCTCCGTCCACGATCATCATCGAGAACGGCGGGCAGCTGACGACCGGCCGCAGCTTCGTGGGCGAGGGGCACAACACCGTGGATGCCACCAGCATTTCGATGCGGGTGAGCGGGGCCGGGTCCGTCTGGAACGCGGGCAGCTACCTTGCCATGGGCGGCTCCGATACGATGGTGGTCCAGGGCCTCGTGGAAGACGGGGGCCTGCTCACCGCCCAGGCCGGCGCGATCGGACGCGGCGGCAAGGCCGCGCTCACCATCACGGGCGCGCAGTCCGAACTCCGGGTGAACGGCACCCTCACCGTTGGCGACTTCTTCAACAGCCATGACGGCGAGGCCACGCTCACGATCGACAACGGCGCACAGGCGCGGATCGGAACCGTCCGGGTGGCGGACGACCCCGGCAGCGCCGGCACGGTCACGGTCGACAACGCAACGCTTTATGCCGGGCAGGTCTCCGCCGGTACGGGCGACGGGGCGTTTCATCTCAACAACAACGCCAGGCTGGTGCTGACCGGCGCGCAGAGCAACCTGTTCGCCGGGTTCGGTGCCGGCAAGGTCTCGATCCAGAACGGCGTCATCGACACGCAGGGCTTCAACGTCAGGACCGGCGCGGCCATCGGCGGCACCACGCTGACCAAGACCGGCACCGGCACGCTGACGCTCGCCGGCGCCAACAGCTTCTCCGGCGATCTGCGCGTCACGGCCGGCGTTGTCGCGGTGAAGGAGGGCGGGACGTTCCTTGGCGCCGCCGGGCTCCAGGTTGCGACCAATGCCGGTTTCACGGTCGACGGGAATGGCAGCAGAGCCGCATTCGATACCGTTCAGATCGACAACGGCGGTTCGCTGATCGTCAGCGACATGGCCAGTTTTGCGGCGCAGTCCATCGAGCTTGGCTCCAGCGGCAGCACGCTCGCGACGGAAGTGACGGTCACGGGCGGCGCAAGCCTTGTGGCCTCCCGTTTCCTCGCCGGCGAGAATGGCGTTGTCGCCATGCTGGTCGAGGACGCGGCCGTCGTCACCCTGGGCACGGGAGCGCCCGCCGACCGCACCGTCCTCACCTCCGATGGCAGCCGGGAGTCGGGCATTGTCATGACGGGGGCGCAGACCCGCCTCAACGTCCTGGGCGATTTTTATGTGGGCGAGGGGCTGGGGCGCGCGGCTGTTGCCGTCAGCGACGGCGCGGTGCTCGAGACGACCGGGACCACCTATCTCGCGAACAGCACCGGCAGCGGACTTTCCTACGGCGCGGTCAACCTGTCGGACGGGGAATGGCGGGCCGCGGATGTGGTGATGGGCGTCAACGTCGGCAGCAGCGCGAGCGTGACCCTCGACGGCCCCGACGCCCGCCTTCAGGTGGACGGAACCCTGACGGCCGGCGTCAACGGCGGCGTCGCCGGCCTTCAGCTGATCAAGGGAACGGCTGATATCGACCGGCTTGTTCTGGCCGGCGAGAACAGCAGCGCAAGCGTGTTGCACTACGGGACGGACCTCACGGTCCGGGAGTATCTCGGCGGCGTCGGCGAGAACGCAACGTCCCTCCATTACATGACGGTGGCCGCTCCGAAACTGACGGCGGAGACGCTGAAGCTGGGTGTGGCCAAGAACGCGCAAGGCCTTCTGGCGCTGGTCGACACGGGCGCGGTTGCCACCGTCACCGGCCAGGCCGTGGTGGGCGAACTCGGCTACGGTGGTCTCTACGTGTACGACGATTCCCGGTTCGAGGCCGGTTCCCTGCACGCGGCGCTGGACGCGGCCAGCACCGGATACATCGAGGTCAAGGCGTCGACCCTCACCGTCGGCCAGATCGCGGCGGGAGATGGCCAGGCCACCTTCCAGCTCCTCGACAAGGCCCGCCTGGTCCTGAGCGCATCGCAGGCTGACCTGTTCGCCAATTTCGGCAGCGACGACGCGGTCTTTGTCTCTGACGGCATCATCGACACCCAGGGCTTCGATGTCAGGACCGGCGCGGTCATTTCCGGCGCCGACATGACGAAGGCCGGCAGCGGCCGGCTGACGCTGGCCGCCGACAACACGCTGGGCGGAGTCGTCAGGATCGAAGCCGGCACCCTGCAACTCGGCGACGGCGGCACCTCCGGCATGATCGGGGCCAGCGTGATCAATGACGGCGTGCTGGCCTTCAACCGGTCCGACGACGTTGACTTCGGTACGGTCATCAGCGGGACCGGCGCCGTGCACCAGATCGGGAAGGGCACCGTCATCCTCAGCGGCGACAACAGCTATGCGGGCGGCACGGTGATCCGCGGCGGCACGCTGGCGGTCTCGCAAGACGCCAACCTCGGCGCGGCGGCGGGCAAGATCACCTTCGAGGGCGGCACGCTCCGCACGACGGCAGACTTCGCGAGCGGGCGCGACCTGGTCTTCGCCGGCGACGGCACGGTGCTGACCGACGCGGGCACGACGCTGACACTGAGCAGCACGCTGTCCGGCAGCGGCGGCTTCACCAAGGCGGGCAGCGGCCGGCTCGTCCTCACCGCCGACAACGGTGCCTACACGGCAACGACGCGGGTGAACGAGGGCACGCTTTCCGTCAACGGCGTGCTCGGCAGCCACGTGGACGTGGCGCAGCAGGGCCGCCTCGGCGGCAACGGCCGGGTGGGCAGCGTGTTCAACACGGGCACGGTGGCGCCGGGCAACAGCTTCGGCACGCTCACCGTCGTCGGCAATTACGTCGGCAACGGCGGTGTGCTCGAGATTGAAACCGCCCTTGGCGGCGATGACTCGGCGACCGACCGGCTGGTGGTCCTTGGCGACACGGCGGGCCAGACCGAGGTGGTGGTTCTCAACCGCGACGGCCTTGGCGGCGTCACGGTCGAGGGCATCAAGATCATCGACGTGGCGGGGGCGTCGAACGGCACGTTCGTGCTCCGCGGCGACTATGTGTTCGAGGGCGACCCGGCGGTGATCGGCGGCGCCTATGCCTACCGCCTGTTCAAGGGCGGGATCTCCGATCCGACCGATGGCGACTGGTATCTGCGCACGACCCTGGAGGACGACGGGGACGACGGGGACGACGCGACGCCGCAGCCCCAGCCCCAGCCCCAGCCCGGGCCGCAGCCTGCGCCTTCCCCGGCGCCGTCGCCGGCGACCGGCGAGGTGGGCGTGGTCTACCAGCCGGGCGTGCCGGTCTATGAGGGCTACGTGCAGACCCTGCTGGCGCTGAGCGAGCTGCCGACGATGCAGGAGCGCGTGGGCAACCGCACGTGGGCGGGGTCGCCGATCCACGCGGGCAGCGGCATCTGGGGCCGGATCCGCAGCACGCGCCACCGGCCGGAGGCGGCGTTCTCGACCAGCGGCACCGACAAGAACATCAACAGCTGGCAGATGCAGCTGGGGATGGAGCAGACGCTGGCGCAGCGCAGCGACGGCAGCACCCTGATCGGCGCGGTGACGGCCCACTACGGCAAGGCGGACGGCCATGTGGCCTCCCGCTTCGGCCGCGGCGCGATCAAGACGAAAGGCCACGGCCTTGGCGCAACGCTCACCTGGCACAGCCCCTCGGGCTTCTATGCCGACGGTCAGGCGCAGGTCAGCTGGTTCTCCAGCGATCTTACCTCCGGCACGCTCGGCGCGCTCACCAAGGACAACGACGGCACCGGCGTCGGCTTCAGCCTGGAGCTGGGCAAGCGGGCGGCGCTGGGCGGCGGCCTCAGCCTCACGCCCCAGATCCAGGTGAGCTACGCCCATGCGGACTTCGACCGGTTCGTTGATCCGGCCGGGGCGGTGGTGAAGGCGGACCAGGCCGAGAGCCTGCGCACGCGCTGGGGCCTGTCGCTCGACCATCAGGCCACCGTGGGGGCCAACCGCAGCCGCTACCTCTACGGCATCGTCAACATCAGCCGCGAATGGCTGGCGGAGACGGGCGTCATGGTGAGCGGGACGGACATCCTCAACCGCGAACGCGCCTGGTGGGGCGAGATCGGCCTTGGCGGCAGCTACACCTGGAACGGCCGCGTCACCCTCTACGCCCAGGGCTCGGGCAAGACCGCGCTTGGCGATTTCGGCGACAGCTACAGCCTCAAGGGCACCGTCGGCCTGCGGGCGTCGTTCTAAACCTTCCGCCTGAACCCTCTCGGGCGACCTTGCGGTGGATCCGGCAGGCACGGATCCACCGCTTTTCATATCGACTTCGGCATCCCCGGCCCTCGTTCGCCGTTTTCTGCCGGGGGGCGGACCTGCTGCCCCGGCGGGGTCCGCTTCCCTGCCGTGCCTTGCGTCAAAAATATCGCACGCGATTAAATCGCTCTTGACGGATTGCGGCGCAAGTCATATGTATCGCACACGATTAAAGCGTAAGCGATTTGGTGCCGCTGCCCCCGGCGGTATCGCCCCCAAGACAGGACAAGGAGAGACCGATGAGTGACGTGCTGGAAACCATGGAGCGGCTGGATCGTCGCGAACTGCTTGGCGCCGCGATCGGCGCGACGGCGGCCACGGCGGTTGCCGCCGGTGTGATCGGCGGGCGGGAGGCGCAGGCGCGCGCCTCGGCCGCCCCCAGCCCCCAAGTGAAGGAGTCCGCAGCCATGAGCAGGATCACCAGCCCCGACACCATTCTCACCCGGGACGGCGTCAGCCTCTATTTCAAGGACTGGGGCCCGAAGGACGGCCCGGTCGTCACCCTCAGCCACGGCTGGCCCCTCACCGCCGACAGCTGGGAGAACCAGGCGTTTTTCCTCGCCAATCACGGCTTCCGCGTCATCGCCCATGACCGGCGCGGCCATGGCCGCTCCAGCCAGCCGTGGGACGGCAACGACATGGACCACTACGCCGACGATCTGGCGGCGGTGGTCGAGGCGCTGGACCTGCGCGACGTCTCCATGTTCGGCTTCTCGACCGGCGGCGGCGAGGTGGCTCGCTATGTGGGCCGCCACGGCACCGGGCGCGTGGCGCGCCTCGGCCTGATTTCGGCGGTGCCGCCGCTGATGGTGCAGCGGCCGGACAATCCGGGCGGCGTCCCCCTCAAGGTGTTCGACGACATCCGCGCGGGGTTCATCGCCAACCGCTCCCGCCTGTTCCGGGACATTCCGAGCGGCCCGTTCTACAACTTCAACCGCCCGGGCGCGACGGTGGACGCCGGCCTCGTGGAGTCGTGGTGGGCGCAGGGCATGCAGGGCGGCTTCAAGAACACCTATGACTCGATCAAGGCGTTCTCCGAGACCGACTTCCGCGAGGACCTGAAGAAGTTCGACCGGCCGACGCTGATCGTCCACGGCAGCGACGATCAGGTGGTGCCCCTCGACGTGTCGGGCCTCGCCTCGAAGGCGCTGGTGCCCCATGCGGTGCTGAAGGTGTACGAGGGCGCCCCCCACGGCCTCACCGACACCCACAAGGACCGGCTCAACCAGGACATGCTGGCGTTCCTCAGGAGCTGAGCCCGGCAGGACCACGGCGCGGGCGGCGCGTCCCGGTGCGGGAGGCCGCCCCTGCCGTATGGTCTTGCCTGTTTGCGACAAGAGCGCACGCGATTATATCTGGCCCATGAGCAAAACCGACCTTTCCGCTGACACCGCCCCCGGCGCGCTCGACCGCCTGCTGTGCTTTGGCGTCTATTCCACCGGCCTTGCCTTCAACCGGGTCTACAAGCCGCTGCTGGACCGGCTGGGGCTCACCTATCCCCAGTATCTGGTGATGGTGGTGCTGTGGCAGCGCGACGGCCAGACCGTGGGTGAGCTGGGCGACCAGCTCTTCCTCGAATCCAACACCCTGACGCCGCTCATCAAGCGGCTGGAGGCCGCCGGCTACCTTACGCGGCGGCGCGACACGGCCGACGAGCGGGTGGTGCGGGTGTTCCTCACCGAGGCCGGGCGCGACCTCGCCGGGGAGGCCGCCTGCGTGCCGGACCAGATCCTCGCCGCCTGCGGCATCACGCAGGAGCAGCTCGGGGAGCTTCAGTCCACCCTGCTCACCCTGCGCCGCAACCTGCGCGCCAGCGCCGGCGCCGAGGACTGACCGGCCGTTGTTCTACCTGCTCTCGGGCGCAACCCCGTAGATGGCGCTGCGCAGCCCGTCGACGAACGGGCCATCCATGCCCTCGGGCGTCGTGTTGGTGAGCGCGACCACGGTCAGCTTCCGCTCGGGATCGACGAACCAGCTATGGCCGTAGACGCCGCCCCAGCGGAACGTCCCCCGCGCGTGCGGCGTGGCGGCCGCCGCCGGGTCGAGCAGCACGGACCAGCCGAGGCCGAAGCCCCAGCCGTGCGCGTCCGGCCGGTTCGCGGCGTCGCTGTGGTCCACCATCATCTTTGCCACGGTCTCCGGCTTCAGCACGGTGCCGCCGCCGGTGCGCACGGCCTCCAGCAGGGCGAGGATATCCCGCGCCGTGCCCACCATGCCCGCGCCGCCCGAGGGGTAGGCGTCCGGGTTCAACGCGCGGCTGGGGGCGAAGGTGATGTGGCTCGCGACCATGGGCAGGCGGACGTTGTCGGTCATGCGCTCGGGGGCCATGGGCTCTGTTCCCGGCGCGCGATGGATGTAGGGCGGGGCAAGGCGGGCCGGGTCGGTGACGGCAAAGCCGGTGTCCGTCATGCCGAGCGGCGCGGTCACCTTTTCCCGCACCACCTGCGCGAGCGGCTTGCCCGTGGCCCGCTCGATGACCGCGCCGAGCACGTCGGTCGCCAGCGAATAGCGGAAGCCCGTGCCCGGCGGGAAGGCGAGCGGGATCTGCGCCAGCCGCTGCAGGTTGCCGTAGAGGTCGGTGTCCGGCAGCTCCATGCCGTCCAGCACGTTGAGGCGGAAGTAGAGGCTGTCCGGCGATTCCAGAAAGCCGTAGCTGAGGCCGGCGGTGTGGCTGAGCAGCTGGCGCACGGTGATCTCGGGCGCGGTGCCGTCCGGCAGGCGCGGGCGGAACTCGGGCAGCCAGCGGGAAACGGGCGCATCCAGCGCCAGCGTGCCGTCCTCCACCAGCGTCATGGCCAGAACCGACATCACCGCCTTGGAGACGGACGCCAGCCGGAAGATCGCGTCCTCCCGCATGGGCTCGCCCTTCTCCCGGTCGAAGTGCCCGGCGGTGCGGCGGTAGACGATGCGGCCGTCCTCCGCCACCAGCACCACCGCGCCGACGATGCGTTGCTCGGCGATGGCCTTGTCGATCGCCGCGTCGAGGCGCCGGGCGAAGGCAGGTGCCTGCGCTTCCGCCCGGGCGACGGCCGGGACCGGCTGGCCGAGCAGCGGCGCGGCCGGGGCGGCGGCGGCGAGCAGGGCGAGGAGGGGGGCGAGGCGGCGTGCGTGCATGCGTCAGGTCTCCCTTCGTTCAACCGGATAACTCGCCGAGATTAGGGATGCCCGGCGCGGCTTTCCAGACGCCCCCCCCCCCTGTGCTCTGATGGCTGGGGCTCTGATGGCCGGTGCTCCGATGGCCGGTGCTCTGATGGCTAGAAATGCGCCAGATACCCGCCGTCCACCGGCAGCAGGTGCCCGGTGATGTAGGAGGCGGCGGGGGAGGCGAGGAACACCACCGCGCCTGCGATCTCCTCCGGCTTGCCCCAGCGGCCGAGCGAGGTGCGCCGGGCGAGCCAGTGGGCGATGTCCGCGTCCGCCACCATCTCCGCGTTGGCGTCGGTGGCGAAGAAGCCGGGGGCGACGGCGTTGACGGTGATGCCGCGCTCGCCCAGTTCCGCCGCCAGCGCCCGGGTGAGGCCGGCGAGCCCGCCCTTGGCGGCGGTGTAGGCGGCGTCGCCCGAGCGGGCGATCATGCCGGCAATGGAGGTGATGTTGATGATTCGCCCGCCCGGCCGCATGTGCCGGGCCAGCAGGCGGGAGAGGTGGAGGGGCGCGACCAGATCCACCTCGATGAGGCTCCGGATCTCGCCGAGCGGCAGGTCATCCAGCCTGCCCCGCGCCCGGGCCCCGGCGTTGTTGACGAGGATGTCCACTGGGCCGTGGGCGGCGACCAGCGCCTCGACGGCGGGCGCGAAGGCGTCCGGGGCCGAGAGGTCGAGCCGCCAGGTGAGCACCCGCGCGCCGGTCGGATCGAGCGCCGCCGCCGCCGCGTCGAGCGCCGCCTGATCCCGCCCGTGCAGGATCACCCGCGCGCCCGCGTGCAGGAGGCCCCGGGCCATCTCCAGCCCCAGCCCCCGGCTCGCGCCGGTGACGAGGGCCAGCTTTTCACTGAGATCGAATATCATGTTGCCGCCATGGCATATTCCCGCCGCGCCGGACAAGAGCTACCAACCTGCGCCTTGAGCGATGGGGGTGCGGGCCGCTATGGTCTGGCCCCGTGCCCGGGAGTGGGGTATCGCAGCCCCCGTGCCCGGGTGATTGGCAGGAGCATGAAACATGTCGACCACCTATACCCTCGATACCTCGACGTCGCGGGCGAATCCCACCCCGACCCCCGTGCGGCGGCTGTCGGTTCCGGCAATCGCGGCGCGCAAGGGCAAGGAGCCCGTGGTGATGCTCACCGCCTACTCCGCCCGCTTCGCCCAGCTGTTCGATCCGCATTGCGACATGCTGCTGGTGGGCGACAGCCTGGGGCAGGTGATCTACGGCCTGCCCTCCACCGTGCCGGTGACGGTGGAGATGATGATCAACCACGGCGCGGCGGTGGTGCGCGGCTCCTACCGCTCGGTCGTCATCATCGATCTGCCGTTCGGCTCCTACGAGGCCAGCCCGGAGCAGGCCTTCGCCACCGCCTCGCGCATCCTCAAGGAAACCGGCGCGGCGGGCGTGAAGCTGGAAGGCGGTGAGGCCATGGCGCCGACCGTGCGTTTCCTCGTCGAGCGCGGAATCCCGGTGGTGGGGCACGTGGGGCTCACCCCGCAGGCGGTCAACGCCCTGGGCGGCTATGGCGCGCGCGGCAAGTCGGAAGCGGAGCGGGCGAAGATCCTGCGCGACGCCAAGGCGGTTTCGGAGGCAGGCGCGTTCGCCCTCGTCATCGAGGGCGTGGTGGAGCCGCTGGCGGTGGAGATCACCAATTCGGTGACGGCGGTGACCATCGGCATCGGGGCGAGCGCCGCCTGCGACGGCCAGGTGCTGGTGGCAGAGGACATGCTGGGCCTGTTCGATCGTGTTCCGCGTTTTGTGCGCCGGTTCTACAACCTGGCGGAGAACCTCGACGCGGCGGCGCGGGCGTTCGCCGAGGCTGTGCGCGACCGGTCGTTCCCCGGTGAGGATAACCTGTACCAGATCCCCGCCGAATCGCTTGCGCGAAAGCCGTGAGCCGCTACTAATCTGCAACGGAATATTCGAGACAGGGGACACGCGTGGCCAAGGACCAAACGGGCGATCAGGGCGAAGCCTTCCTGCGCGAGGTGGATGAGGAACTCCGCCGCGAGCAACTGGCGAACCTGTGGAGGAACTATGGCCGGTGGATGCTCATCGGCATCGGCGTGTTCCTGATTGCCCTGGCGGCCTTCCTCTACTGGCGGGAGGAGCACAAGGAAAAGATCAACCAGCAGTCCGACCGCCTGGCGCAGGCGATCGCCCTCCTGAGCGAGGGCAATACGGACAAGGCGCTGCCCGAGCTGAAGGCGCTGGCCGCCGACGGCACGGAGGGCATCCGGGCGCTGGCCCTGCTGGCGCAGGCCGCCCAGCTTGTGCGCGGCGACGAGACCGCCGAGGCGATCAAGGCCTACGAGGCCATCGCCGCCGACAAGACCCTCGCCGAGCCGTTCCGGGGCCTTGCCCGCTTCCGCGCCGTGCAGCTTCAGTATGATTCGCTGAAGCCGGAGGAGGCCATCGAGAAGCTGAAGCCCATCGCGCAGGACGGCACCCCCTGGTTCGGCCCGGCGGGCGAGCTGCTGGCGGTTGCCTACCTCGAGTCCGGCCAGCCGCAGCTGGCCCGCGCCCTGTTCGAGGCCATCGCCGGCAACGAGGATGTGGCGCCCTCGCTGCGCAGCCGCGCCGCGCAGATGCTCTCCATGCTGCCGGAGGACGCCGCCCCGGCGGCGGAGCCCGCCGCAGAGGCCGCCAAGACTGAATCCACCGCGACCGGTCCCACCGCGACCGGATCCGCCCCTGCTGAAACCGCGGCCCCGGCCGAGGGCGCTGCCGCCCCGGCACCTGCTGCCCCGTCTGCTTCTGGCGCGCCGGAGTCCAAGTAATGAAACTGTTTCGTACCGCCGTATCCCTGGTGGCGCTCGCGGCGCTGGCTGCCTGCTCGGGCGGCAACAAGAACAAGAGCCGCCTGCCGGGCGAGCGCATCCCGGTGCTGGCGTTCGAGCAGGCGCTCGAAGCCGACGCCACCATCGCCGACCTGAAGGTGACGCTGCCCGCGCCCTACGCCAACAAGGACTGGGCCCAGCCCGGCGGCGCGCCCGCCAAGGCCATGCACCACCTCGCCCTGCCGGAGACGCTGCGCCGCGCCTGGACCGCCTCGGTCGGCGAGGGCGGCAGCCGCATCACCTATCTGGTGTCGCCGCCGGTGGTGGCGGACGGCAAGCTGTTCACCATCGACACCCGCGCCACCGTGCAGGCGCTGGACGCCGGGTCCGGCCGCAAGCTGTGGTCCTTCGCCTTCCCGGAGAAGGAGAGCAAGCGCCTCGCCTTCGGCGGCGGCGTCTCCTACAGCAACGGCAAGCTGATCGCGACCTCGGGCTACGGCTTCGTCGCCGCGCTCGACGCCGCCACCGGCCGGAAGCTGTGGCAGGTGGACATGGAAGCGCCGTTCCGGGGCGCGGCCACGGTGACCGAAGACCGCGCCTATGTGCTCACCTTCGACAACCAGCTGTTCGCCCTGTCGCTGGAGACCGGCGACGTGCTGTGGGACGCCACCGGCATCGTCGAGAACGCCAGCATCCTGGGCACCGGCGCGCCGGCGGTCATGGCCGACACGCTGGTGGTGGGCTACTCCTCGGGCGAGCTGACCGCGCTGCGCGTCGAGAACGGCCGCGTCACCTGGCAGGAACTGCTCACCCGCACCGGCCGCCTGACGGCCATCGGCGCGCTGCTCGACATCGACGCCTCGCCGGTCATCGACCGGGGCCGCGTGTTCGCCATCGGCAACGGCGGGCGCATGGTGGCGCTGGAGCTGACCACCGGCCAGCGCGTGTGGGAAGCGAACCTGGGCGGCGTGCACACCCCCTGGGTGGCGGGCGATTTCGTCTACGCCGTCACCAACGAGGGCGAGCTGGTGTGCCTCACCCGCAGCGAGGGCCGCATTCGCTGGCTGACGCCGCTCCAGCGCTACAAGGACCCGGAGGACCGCAAGGGACTCGTCACCTGGGCAGGGCCGGTGCTGGCGGGCGACCGCCTGATTCTCACCTCCAGCAACGGCTATGTGGCGACGGTTTCGCCCTATACCGGCGCGCTGATTTCGGTGGAGAAGCTGAGCGACGACGCCTTCCTGCCACCGGTGGTTGCGAACAATACCCTCTACATCATGACGAACGACGGGCGCGTTACGGCGTTTCGGTGATCGGGCGCGATTGCTCTTGCGGCCGCACCCGTCTAAGCACACGGCATGAAAGAGCGTCAAAAACCCACGATCGTCATCATCGGCCGCCCGAACGTCGGCAAGTCCACCCTGTTCAACCGGCTGGTTGGCAAGAAGCTGGCGCTTGTCGATGACACGCCGGGCGTCACCCGCGACCGCCGCGAGGGCGACGGCTCGCTGTTCGACCTGGAGTTCACCATCGTCGATACGGCAGGGCTGGAGGATGCGGAGGCGACCTCGCTCGCCGGGCGCATGCGCGCCCAGACCGAAGCCGCGCTGGACACGGCGGACCTGGCCCTGATGGTCATCGACGCCCGCGCCGGGCTGACCCCGCTGGACCGGCACTTCGCCGGCTGGCTGCGCGCGCAGGACACGCCGGTCGTGCTTCTGGCCAACAAGGCCGAGGGCAGGATGGCCGAGGCGGGCCTCTACGAGGCCTATGCGCTGGGCCTGGGCGAGCCCGTCGCCATTTCCGCCGAGCACGGCGAGGGCATGGCCGATCTCTATCAGGCCATTGTCCGCCATGTGGGCCTGCCGCCCGAGGACGACTTCGAGGAGGACGAGAAGGCCGAGCCCACGCCGGAGGAGGTGGCCGCCGCGCCGCTGAAGCTGGCGGTGGTGGGCCGCCCGAACGCGGGCAAGTCCACCCTCATCAACCGGCTGCTGGGCGAGGACCGGCTGGTCACGGGGCCGGAGGCGGGCATCACCCGCGACTCGATCTCGGTGCAGTGGGAGTGGCAGGGCCGCCCGGTGCGCCTCATCGACACGGCGGGCCTGCGCCGCCGCGCGCGGGTGACCACCAAGCTGGAGAAACTCTCCGCCGCCGACACCCGCCGCGCCATCGACTTCGCGGAAGTCGTCGTGCTGCTGCTGGACGCGACCCTGGGGCTTGAGGCGCAGGACCTGAAGATCGCCGACCAGGTGCTGCAGGAAGGCCGGGCGCTGGTGATCGCCCTCAACAAGTGGGACTCGGTCGAGGACCACGGCGGCATCTACCGGGGCGTCGCCCGGGCGCTGGAGGACGGCCTTTCCCAGGTGAAGGGCGTGCCGCTGATCCCGGTCTCCGCCGCCACCGGCAAGAATCTGGACACCCTCATCAAGGCGGCGTTCGAGATCCGCGACCTGTGGAGCCGGCGCGTGCCCACCTCCCGCCTCAACGACTGGTTCGCGGCGGCGCTGGAGCGCAACCCGCCGCCCGCCCCGGGCGGCAAGCGGATCAAGCTGCGCTACATCACCCAGGCGCGCATCCGCCCGCCCTCGTTCATCGTGTTCGGCAACCGGCTCGAAGAGCTGCCGGACAGCTACCAGCGCTACCTCGTCAACCTGATGCGCGAGGAGCTGGGCTTCATGGGCGTGCCCATCCGCCTCAACTTCCGCAGCCGGGAAAACCCGTTCGCGGGCAAGGCCAAACGCTAGGCGGCGGGGCGAGCCGAAAGGGGGGGACCATGCTTGCGCTCTACAGCCTCGACAACGGCCGGCTGACCCCCTGCCAGGCGGAGGCCGCCGCGGACGGGTCTTCCGCCGCCGCGCCGCTCGACCCGGCGCTGCTGGCGCGGGCCGCCTGGGTTGATCTCCTCGAGCCCACCGAGGAGGAGGAGCTTTTCGTCGAGCGCGAGCTGGGGGTGAACATCCCCACGCGGGAGCGGATCTTCGGCCTCGAGATGGCCAACCGCATCATCGAGGAAGGCGATTCGATCCACGCCCCCGCCGCCATTCTGGTGGGCAGCACGGGCGACGCGCCGATGCTCACCACCGTCTACTTCATCCTGCGGGGCGGGGTGCTCATCACGGTGCGGCACAGCCCGGTGCGGGGGTTCGACGCCTTCGTCGCGGAGGCGAGCCGCCCCGGCGGCGCCCGGTTCGAGGACGGCTACGGCATCTATGTGGGGCTGGTCGGGCTGCTGGTGGACCGGCTGGCGGAGGTGCTGGGGCAGGTGGGCATGGCGCTCGATGCCATGACCCAGCATGTCTTTGGCGAGCAGAACCAGTTCCGCGGCGCACAGGTGAAGGACTTCCGCCGCGTGCTGCGCCGCCTCGGCGGCCGGGGCGACATGCTCTCCAAGGCGCGGGAGAGCCTGCTCAGCCTGTCGCGCATCAACGCCTTCCTGGCGGCGAGCGCCGCCTCCAACCCCCGCCGCAGCGCGCTGGAGGGGCATTTCCGCTCCATCACCGGCGACATCCGGGCGCTGGCGGACCATGTGAACTACCTCTCGGGCCGCATCTCCCTGCTGCTGGACGCGACCACCGGCCTCATCAACCTGGAGCAGAACAGCATCATCAAGATCTTCTCGGTGGCCTCGGTCGTGTTCCTGCCGCCGACGCTGGTCGCCTCCATCTACGGCATGAACTTCCACCGCATGCCCGAGCTGGGCTGGCCGCTGGGCTACCCCTTCGCCATCGGGCTGATGGTGCTCTCGGCGGTGCTGCCGTACCTGTTCTTCAAGCGCAAGGGCTGGCTCTAGGAACGGCGTCCGGGACGGGGGTGCAAGGATCGTTTGACGAAAGCCACGGCGCCCGCTAGCAGCCGATATCATGCGCTTCACGTCCGACAATACCGCAACCGTTGCGCCGGAGATCCTGGCGGCGATCGTCGAGGCCAATGCCGCCTCGACCGCGCCCTATGACGGCGACCCGTGGTCGGGCCGCCTCAGCGAGGTGTTCTCCCGCTTCTTCGGCACGGACGTGGCGGCCTTCGCGGTGACCACCGGCACCGCCGCCAATGCGCTGGCGCTCTCCTGCCTGACGCCGCCGTTCGGCTCGGTGGTGTGCCACCGCGAGGCGCACATCCACGTGGACGAGTGCGGCGCGCCGGAGTTCTACACCGGCGGGGCCAAGCTGCTGCTGGCGGAGGGCTTCGGGGCCAAGATCACGCCGGAGAGCTTCGCGGCGGCGCTGGCGGACATGCGGGGCGACGTGCACCAGGTGCAGCCGCGCGTGCTGTCGCTGACGCAGGCGACGGAGCTGGGCTGCGTCTACACGCCCGCCGAGGTGGCGGCGCTGGCCGGGGCGGCGAAGGCCCGGGGGATGCGGGTGCACATGGACGGGGCGCGCTTCGCCAACGCGCTGGTGCATCTGGACTGCCACCCGGCCGACATCACCTGGAAGGCGGGCGTCGATGTGCTGTGCTTCGGCGCCACCAAGAACGGCGCGCTGGCGGCCGAGGCGGTGGTGTTCTTCAACCGGGAGCTGGCGGCGGAGTTCGGCCTCCGGCGCAAGCGGGGCGGGCATCTGCTGTGCAAGGGCCGCTACATCTCCGCCCAGCTGCTGGCGTACATCGAGACCGGCCTGTGGCGGCGCAACGCGGAGCGGGCCAACGCCATGGCGCGGCGGCTGGCGCAGGCGGCGCCCGGGCGGCTGCTCTATCCGGTGGAGGCCAACGAGGTGTTCCTCAACGTGGGGCCGGAGGGCGCGCACCAGCTGCGGGCGCAGGGCTTCGAGTTCTACGACTGGGGCGCGGAAGGCTCGGGCCAGATCCGCCTCGTGGTGTCGTGGGACCAGGTCGAGGTGCACGTGGAGGCGCTGGCGGTCGCGCTGGCCAATCTGCCGGTCTGAACGGGCCTGCATCGACCGTCAGGAAAGACCGTCAGGATTTGCGTTTTTCCCGATCGCGGCGGGGGCCGCCGGCGGGGTGTCAAAAGGGGAGTGGCCATGCCCGCATGGCTTGCGTTTTCGACCATCGTTCTCATCTGGGGCAGCACCTGGATCGCCATCACCACCCAGCTGGCCGGAGTGCCGGCGGCCTGGTCGGTGGTCTACCGCTACGTCATCGCGGCGGCGGTGGTGTGGGCAATCTGCATCGCCCGGCGCGAGCCGCTGAAGGTGAGCCCGCGCCAGCACCTGATGCTGGTGACGATGGGCCTCCTCCAGTTCTGCATCAACTACATCTTCGTCTACGAGGCGGAGCGCTACATCGCCTCCGGCCTCGTGGCGGTGGCCTTCGCCATGCTGGTCATCTTCAACCCGATCATGGCGCGCATCGCCTTCAAGCAGCGCTTCACGCCCGCGCTTCTGCTGGGCGCGGCGCTGGGCGTGGCGGGCATCGGCCTGCTGTTCTCCTCCCAGATCGCCGACTTCCGGTGGGGGGACCGGGGCATCGTCGGCCTCGCCCTCAGCCTCGCCTCGGTGCTGGCCGCCTCGATCGGCAACCTGTTCCCGGCAACAAAGGGCCTGCGCAGCCTCTCCATCTACACCATGAACGCCTGGGCCATGGCCTACGGCGCGGCGGCAACCGCGATCCTCGCCGTCGCCTACGCCGGGCCGCCGGTGCTGCGCCTCGACATGGCCTATCTGGGCGGGCTGCTCTACCTCGCCATTCCGGGCTCGGTCATCGCCTTCCACCTCTACTACCAGACCATCCGCGCCTGGGGCGTCTCCCGCGCCGCCTATTCCAGCGTGCTGGTGCCGGTGGTGGCGCTGGGCCTCTCCACCCTGTTCGAGGGCTACCGGTGGGGCGTGGCGGAAATGGCGGGCGCGGCGCTGGCCATCGGCGGCACCCTGATCGCCGTCGCCAGCCGGGGCAAAAAGTGACACGCCGGAATAAAAAAACGGACGGTCGACATAAAATTCGGTGAACCGAGGGACAGCGTCAAGATTCGATTAACCGGCGAGCCGTAACCCGCAAGGAGTACTGTTGCGGGTGTTGCAGAATGTCGATCGCCAAAAAGTTATTCGCCTCCATCGCCATTCTGGCGATGGTCTGTCTTGGCCTTGCCGCGTGCGGCCTGTGGGCGCTGTCCAACACGAGCGATATCACCTCACAGCGCCGGGTCGTCCAGAAACAGCTTTACGACATCAGCGAGATCCGCTCGCTCAGTCGCGCGCTGCAACGGGACGCCTATCAGCTGGCCAGCGCGGCCGACGAGATGGATCGCCGGGAACTCTCCGGGCAGATGGGCGAGCGCCTGCACGAGATGAAGGCGGCGGTCGACGCGCTGGAAGCCACGCTGGACGCGGCGGACCGCGAGCGGCTGGGCGGCGCCTACGTTGGCAAGCAGGCCGCCGTCATCGGGCAGCTGGAGCAGATCCGCCAGCGCTGGAGCAACGCGGACGCCGGGCAGCTCGCCGAGCGCATCCGCACCGATCTGCGCCCGGCCGAGCAGGATGCCTCCAACGCGACCAACGCCTTCCTCGCCGCCAAGCAGGCCACGTATGAACAGCTGGCGGCCGAGGCCGAGGACATCATCACCCGGGCGCGGTGGGTGATCCTCATCGCCGGTCTCCTCGGTGTCGGCGTCGCCGTGCCGCTGGCCCTGACCGTGGCCTCGCGCGGCATCAACCGGCCGCTTCAGCAGCTGGCGGCCACCATGGAGCGGCTGGCGGCGGGCGATACCTCCCACGAGGTGCCGCTGGTGGAGCGGGGCGACGAAATCGGCGCCATGGCCCGCACCGTGGCCACCTTCCGCTCGGCAGCCATCGAGCGCGACGCCCTTCAGGAGAAGCAGGCCGCCGCGGCTGCCGAGCAGCAGCGGCTGCTGGAGGAGCAGGCGGCGCTTCAGGCGCAGAACCTGGCCGAGTGCGAGCGCCAGCTTGAGGAGGCCCGCCGCCAGGAGCAGCGCGCCAACCGCATCCAGGCGCTGATCGACTCCTTCCGGCAGGAAATGGCGCGCTCGCTGGCGACCGTGACCGAGGCCAGCCAGCACCTGCTCGCCACCGCCGACCAGATGAACGGCGCGGTTCTCGACACCAACGAGCGCACCAAGGCGGTGGACGCCGCCTCGGGCGAGGCTTCGGCCAACGTGCAGATGGTGGCGGCGGCCACCGAGGAAATGACCGCCTCCATCGACGAGATCTCCCGCCAGTGCGTGAACGCCAAGGCGCTGGTGGATCAGGTGGCGGCCGGCGCCAGCGACACCACCCAGAAGATGCAGAGCATGGTGCGGGTGTCGTCGCAGGTGGCCGAGATCGTCGGCATCATCAGCGACATCGCCGAGCAGACCAACCTGCTCGCCCTCAACGCCACCATCGAGGCGGCCCGCGCGGGCGACAGCGGCCGCGGCTTCGCGGTGGTCGCGGGCGAGGTGAAGGGGCTGGCCAGCCAGGTGGCGCGCGCCACGGAGGACATCACCTCCAAGGTGGGGGCGATGCAGGCGGAGGCCGCCACCTCGGCCGATGCGCTCGACCGCATGGGCGAGAGCGTCTCCAAGCTGACCGAAATCGCCGCCGTCATCGCCGCCGGCATGGAGGAGCAGAACGCCACCGTTCAGGAGATCGCCCGCAACGTGCAACATGCCGCCGGCGGCGTCGGCGAGGTGGCCAGCAACATCCGGGGCGTGGCCACCACTACCGGCGAGACCGCCCAGGCCGCCCGCTCGGTGCGCTCGGCATCGGAGGCGCTGTCCCGCGAGGCCGAGACGCTGCGCGAGAGCATCGGCGCCTTCCTCGAACAGGTGCAGGCGGCATGATGAGGGAGAGGTCCGCCCCTCGCATGGCCCGCAATCGCCCGTAAAGGCGATTACAGCACCAAAACAGGGCGAGGCGGTACCTCCTAGCCGTGATAGGCAAAAACCTCTGTAACAGCGTTTGAACCCCCGTAGCGTCGATTTCGTGTTGAAAGCGAAATGGGCCTGCGGGGGTTCTCTTTTTGGTTTTTTGCTCGGCGCTCAGCGCTCCGGCCCCTCGGCGTCGAGGCAGGCGCGCAGGCCCTCCCGGTAGGTGGGGTAGAGCAGGCGGTAGCCGAGCCGCTGCCTGAGCCGGTCATTCCGCACCCGGCGGCTCTCGGCATAGAAGCCCCGCGCCATGGGGGAGAGGCCCGCCGCCTCCAGCGTTTGCAGCGGCGGATAAGGCCGCCCCAGCAGGTCGCACGCATATTCGGTCACCGCCGCGCCGGAGGCGGGCTCGTCGTCCGCCACGTTGTAGAGGGCGGCGCTGCCGGGCGCGTCCGGCCGGGCGAGGGAGGCCAGCAGCGCCCCGGCGATGTCGTCCACATGGATGCGGCAGAACACATGGCCCGGCAGGTGGATGCGGTGGGCCGTGCCCTCCCGCACCCGGTCCAGCGCCGAGCGGCCGGGGCCGTAGATGCCCGGCAGGCGGAAGATGTGCACCGGCGCGCGCGCCTCCCGCGCCAGCGCTTGCCAGGCAAGGTCCGCCTCCACCCGCGCCGAGCGGCGGCCGCCGCCGACGGGCGCGGTCTCGTCCACCCACGCGCCCCGGGTGTCGCCATAGACCCCGGTCGAGGAAAGGTAGCCGATCCACCGGGCCGGGGCCGCCCGCAACGCCGCGCCATAGGCGCGCAGCACCGGGTCCGGCAAACCGGAGTCGCCATCGGGGGGGACGCCATCGGGGGGGACGCCATCGGGGGGCACGGACGACAGGATCGCCTCCGCCTCCGCCACCCGCGCGGCAACGGCGGGGTCGTCAAACCTCAGGATCTCGACCGCGCCGCCCGGCACGCCTTCGGGCAGGAGCGCCTCCGGGGCCGCCGGGGCGCGGCGGGTGCCCGTGACCTGCCAGCCCTCCCGCACGAGGCGGGCGGCAAGGCGGCGGGCGGTGTAGCCCAGGCCGAAGATCAGGCAGCGGCGGGTGCTCATGCCCCAGTGTGTAGCGCGCGGCGCCGGGTTTTGCAGGGGTTTGTTGGCAGGCCCCCGAGATGTGGGCGTTGCATATATCGGCGTTTCCCCCAAAATTCCGGCAGCGCTGGTGCGGGGCAGGGATGAAAACAGGCCACATGAACAGGCGACGGACGGGAGGAAGGCCGCTATGGAGGCAGGCGACGCTCCGGTGGTGCTGCGCTTCGCCTTGCCGGGAAGGCGCGGGAATGACTGGGGTTTTCGGCCCCGGCACGGCCCACGCTTGCCCTTGCCCGCAGAGCACCAATATCCGAAAGACAAGAGAGTAGCCCCAGCCGCCCGCCGTGGCGGACTTTTGTGAAAGCGATTTCCGATCATGCTTGATGCCCAGGCAACCCCGCAGGCCATTCTGCTGAAGGACTACCAGCCTCCGCGTTTTCTCATCCCCGAGATCCAGCTGGACTTCGACCTCGGCGACACCGCAACCCGGGTGACGAGCCGGTTCACCGTTGTCCGCAACGGCACCCACAAGCACCCGCTGGCGCTGGACGGGCGCGACCTGACGCTGGTCTCCGTCTCGGTGGACGGCAATCCGCTGGCGGCCGGGGACTATCGCCTGACCCGGGAGCAGCTGGTGCTGCCGCTCAAGAACAGCCGCGCGGACATCGAGATCGTCACCCAGGTGAACCCGGCGGCCAACACCCAGCTGATGGGCCTCTACATGTCCGGCGGCATCTTCTGCACCCAGTGCGAGGCCGAGGGCTTCCGCCGCATCACCTACTTCCTCGACCGGCCGGACGTGATGAGCCGCTACCGCACCACCATCCGGGCGGACCGGATGCGCTTCCCCGTGCTGCTCTCCAACGGCAACCCGGCCGGCGCGGGCGAGCTGCCCGGCGGCCGCCACTGGGCAACGTGGGACGACCCGTTCCCCAAGCCCTGCTACCTGTTCGCGCTGGTGGCGGGCGACCTGAAGCCGTTCTCCGACCGCTTCGTCACCGCCTCGGGCCGGGAGGTGCAGCTCGCCATCTGGGTGAAGGAGCACGACCTCGGCCGCTGCGCCCACGCCATGGAGGCGCTGAAGAAGTCCATGCGCTGGGACGAGGAACGCTACGGCCGCGAGTATGACCTCGACGTGTTCAACATCGTGGCCGTGGGGGACTTCAACTTCGGCGCGATGGAAAACAAGGGCCTGAACATCTTCAACTCGAAGTATGTGCTCGCCGCGCAGGACACCGCGACGGACATGGACTTCGACGCAGTGGAAAGCGTCATCGCCCACGAATACTTCCACAACTGGACCGGCAACCGCGTCACCTGCCGGGACTGGTTCCAGCTCAGCCTCAAGGAAGGGCTCACGGTCTTCCGCGATCAGGAGTTCTCCGCCGATCATGGCTCGCGCGCGCTCAAGCGCATCGAGGACGTGCGCACCCTGCGCGCCGGCCAGTTCCCCGAGGACTCCGGGCCGCTCGCCCACCCGGTGCGCCCGGAGAGCTATATCGAGATCTCCAACTTCTACACCGCGACCGTCTACAACAAGGGCGCGGAGGTGATCCGGATGCTGGCGACGCTGCTGGGCGAGGAGAAGTTCCGCGCCGGGTGCGACCTCTACTTCAGCCGCCACGACGGCCAGGCCGTGACCTGCGACGACTTCGTGGCAGCCATGGAGGAGGCCGGCGGCGTCGATCTCGGCCAGTTCAAGCTGTGGTATTCCCAGGCGGGCACGCCGCATCTGGAGGCGCGGCTCGACTATGACGCAGCGGCAGGCACGGCCACCCTCAAGGTGAAGCAGACCATCCCCGACACGCCGGGCCAGACCGGCAAGAAGCCCATGCACATTCCGCTGCGGGTGGCGCTGTTCGGCGCGCAGTCGGGCCGCAACCTCACCGGCGACCGGCTGGTCGAGCTGCGCCAGGCCGAGGAGACGGTGGTGTTCGACGGGCTGACGGAACGGCCGGTGCCCTCGCTGCTGCGCGGCTTCTCCGCCCCGGTGGTGCTGAAGGCGCCCATGGACCGCTCGGACCTCGCCTTCCTCGCCCGCCACGACGACGACCCCTTCGCCCGCTTCGAGGCCATGCAGCGGCTCGGCCTCGACCTGATGCTGGAGCAGGTCAACGCCAACGCCGCCGGACGCCCGGTCTCCGTCGCCCCGGTGCTGGTGGAGACGGTGGAGGCGATCCTGCGGGAAGCGCTCGACGGCCGCCTCGACCCGGCCCTCGCCGCCGAGGCCGTGACCCTGCCCAGCGAATCCTACGTGGGCGACCAGATGGCGATCGTGGACGTGGACGGCATCCACACCGTGCGCCAGCTGTTCCGCCGCACGCTCACCGCTCACCTGCGCCCGCTGTGGTGGGACGTCTACCGCGCCATGCAGGACGCCGCCTACGCCTTCACCCCCGCCGCCAAGGCGCGGCGGCGGCTGAAGAACACGGCACTCCAGTACCTGATGGCGGAACCGGCGGCAGAGGCCGCCGAGGCGGTGGCGGCGTGCGTCGCCCAGTTCCGGCAAGCCGACAACATGACCGACCGCATCGCCGCGCTCGGCGCCCTCGTCAACTCCGACGCGCCCGAGCGGGAAACGGCGCTCCAGACGTTCTACGACGACTGGGCAAACGACGCGCTGGTGATCGACAAGTGGTTCATGCTCCAGGCCCACTCCATCCGCCCGGATACGCTGGAGCAGGTGACCCGCCTGACCCGCCACCCGGCCTTCACCCTCACCAACCCCAACCGCCTGCGCGCCCTGGTCGGCGCCTTCAGCATGAACCAGGTGCGCTTCCACGCCGCCAGCGGCGGCGGCTACCGCTACCTCGGCGACCAGGTGATCGCCGTGGACAAACTCAACCCGCAAACCGCCGCGCGGCTGGTGGCCCCGCTCGGCCGCTGGCAGCGCTTCGACCAGGCCCGCGCCGCCCTCATGCGCGGCCAGCTTGAGCGAATCCTCGGCGTCTCCGGCCTGTCGAAAGACGTGTACGAGATGGTCTCGAAAAGCCTCGGCTAAGGGGGCAGGCACGCATATCGGGGGCGATCGGGGGAGAGTCGATCGGGGGTAGAAAGGCGAAAGGGGGTCTCGGACCCCCTTTCATCCCCCATCTGTTTTTTAGGGCCGTGTCCGGCACAACCGGGCGCGGCCTTTTCGTTTGCGGGGGCAGGATCGGGGCGCGGGATCGGGAACGGGCGGCGTGAAAAAGCACCCGGTTTATTCTTCGGCCGTGCATGCGGGATGGCGCGGTGCGGTTGCTCCTTAAAATCATTCAACAAAACCATTCAGCGGGTAGAGGGGGCACCAGTTCATTGCCTTGCACCGGTTCATTACCTTTCACCGGTTCATTGCCTTTCGCCGGTTCATTTCCTTTCTCCGGTTCGTTTCCTTGCACCGGTTCATTTCAGGGTGAGGGGGCCTGGCGGGGTGGCTCCGCCGGATGCGCTTCACCTCATGCCGATCAACGCATACCGGTGGCAGACGCCGGGGCGCTCGGCCGGGGACAGGCACGGTCCTGTTCTTTCAACCCAAGACCGTTGAGCGCAGGCGGTACGGACGGGCGCGGCCCGATAAAACGAAGGGAGGTGCAGGAGGGGCAAGCCCCTCCTGCAAAAGAAAAAATCCCCCAAAAAAATTCCCCCCAAAAATATTCCCCTGAAAAAAACCTCCCGGGTCCCTTCCTCACAGGCCGGCAGCGACGGTGAGGGTGAGGCCGCTGCTGCCGGTGTTGGTGGTGGCGAGGGGGGTTCGGTAGTCGAGCCGCAGGTGGAGGGGGAGGTCGCCGATGCGGGTGTCGAGGCCGAGGCTGGGCCCGGCTTCGAGGCGGTATCGGGTATGGTCGTCGCGTTGCATCATGGTCCAGAGGGCGGCGGTGGCCATGAGGCGGGTATCGTCGCCGAGGGCGAAGCCGTATCCGGCGCGGGCTTCGGCGGCGGCGAACAGGTCGCGGCGGCGGGCGCCGACGACGGCGGCCTCGCCGTAGAGGGACCAGTGGGGCCAGGGGTTTCCGGCCGGGGTGGGGCCCCAGCCTTCGCCGTAGCCGCCGTAGGCGCGCAGGGCGAAGGCGTTGCGGGAGCCGTTGCCGACCTTGACCCAGCGTTCGGCGATGAGTGTGCCGTTGAGGGTGGGCACGGCGACCCAGCCGAGTCCGGCTGTGGCCTGGGTGGCCTGGAACAGGGGGCGGCTGCCTGTCTGGCCGTTGTCTGTTTCGCGGCCGCCTGACGGGCTGTCGTGGGCGGCGAGCAGGCGGGCGTGGAGCATGAGGGGGCGTTCGGCGAGCGGGTCGGGGCGGTAGCGCAGGAGGAGGGCGGACTGGGAGCCGCCGAGGGGGGCTTCGCCGTGTTTGCCGTCTGGCCGGTGAAACACCCATGCGCCGAGGAGCAGGCGGGGCGGGGGCCGGGTGGAGGGCGCGGCGGTTTCGAAGGAGCGGGCGGCGATGGCAGCCGGGGTGGGGTCGGGCGCGGCCAGCGGGGAGGCGCTCCGGTCGGCGTTTGCGGCGGTGGCGGGGGCGTTTGCGGCGGCGGCGTCCGCTGGCAGGTCTGGCGGCGGCGGCGCGGAGAGGTTGAGGAACGGGCCGTTCTGGAGCGGCAGGGGCAGGAGCGGGTCGGCGTCTGGCGCGTCGGGGCCGAGGCGGTAGACCAGCGGGACGATGGCGTCGGAGGCGTAGGCGGGCGGGCTGTCGAGGTCGGCGGGCAGGTGGACGCTGACGAGCGGCGCGCGTGGAAGCTGGAGGCGGACTTGGGGCGTGCGCGGCAGGCGCAGGCGCACCAGCGGCCCGGACGATGGTTCCGCCCGGCGGGGCGCGGGGAGGGGCGCCGGGGCGGGAGGCAGAGAGGACACCGCAATCGCCCGAGGCAGGGCCGGGGCCGGGCTCCCGCCCGGGCGCTCGCGCCAACTCCCGCTCCGGGGCGCGGCGGGCCGGGCTGGCGCGGCGGCGAGGGCGCGGAAGGCGGCCACGTCCTCCAGGAAGGCGGGCTGGCGGTTCAGGCCCCATAGCCCGAGCAGCAGGGCGAGCGCGGCGGCGGCGCGTTCGGGCGTGCGTGCGATCATCGCGTCCCGTGCCCCGCCAGAAACCTGTGGGCGGTCTTGTCCCACGGCGCGGGCTTGCCGGTGCGGGTTTCCTCCGCGTAGGTCTCGAGGGCGCGCCAGGCGGCGGCTGCCTGGATGAGGATGGCGCACAGCGCCCGGGGCACGGACAGCAGGCCTTCGCGGACGCCATAAAGCTGGCCGGTCAGTACGGCCCGCATGACCGCCCGCCAGGCCAGCAGGGCGAGGTTGAGGTCGAGCAGGGCCGCCGTGAGGCTGCCCGGCGCCACCACCAGGGTGTAGCCCGGCCAGCCGGTCAGGCGGGCGCACAGCCACAACAGGCCGAGCTGGGCGAGCGCGAACAGCGCCAGCACGTTGAGGAAGGCGCAGGGCAGGGCCTTGCGGTCCCGGAGCAGCATGTAGCGGTCGGCGAGGCGGCCGGGCCAGCCGAAGCGCCGCCAGGCGTTGAGGGTGATGCCCAGCAGCCAGCGGCTGCGCTGGCGCACCGCCGCCTGGAACGTGTCGGGGAAGTAGCTGCGGGTGGCGACGCAGCGCCGGTCTTCCGGCCCGGCGGGGAGGCGCACCATGGCCGTGCGGAAGCCCTGGAGCCCGAGGGCGATGCCCAGTTCGTAATCCTCGGTCTTGGCCTGGGGGCGGAAGGGCTTGCCCCCGTTCTGCCGCGCCGCCGCCGCCAGCGCCGCGCGGGAGAGGCCGCAGCCCACGCCGGCGCTGGGCAGGCTCGCGCCGAGCCAGTGGCGCACCACCATGTCCCGGCTGTGGCTCTCGGCGAACTCCTCCAGATAGGTGTGGCCCCACAGCGGCTGCCGCTCGTGCGGCAGCGGCTCCACCGGAAGCTGCACCAGCGCCAGCGCCGGGATGAGCCGGTTGAAGACGTGCAGTTCCATCCGGTGGACCACGTCCTCGGCGTCGTGCAGCACCACGGCCTTGAAGGGCGGGTGGCCCGCGCGCTCCAGCGCCAGCATGGCGTCGTGGATCACGTTGAGGTTGGCGGCCTTGGAGCTGGCCGCCTTCGAGTCCCGCCCGACGATGCAGACCACCCGGCCGTCGCGCGCCGCCACCGCGCGCACGGCGGCCTCGGTCGCCGGGTCGTCCGGGTAGGTGCCGACGAGGATGCGGTAGCGGGGATAGTCCAGCGTCTCGAGCGTGTTGCGCAGCATCGGGCCGATCACGTCCGCCTCGTCGCGGGCGGGCACGAACAGGGCGATCCAGTCCGGCTCGGGGTGGATCAGGTCGGCGGCGGTGAGGGGGCGGCCGCGGCGGCGGAGGCGGTCCAGCCCGGCGGCGAGGCGGATGCGCAGGTAGAGGGCGTCGATGAATAATTCATCAATATTAAAAACAAAGATAAGGACCGTGACGAGAAAAAGAAGATGTTTGAAGAACGCAAGATAGACGGCCACGGAATCCGCGAGAAATTCGTTCACTTTTTGTCTCCGCAGGGCACGGATTGTTATTGTTGTTTTTATAATTCCTGGGTGAGGGCGGCGACAACGCGGCTGTAGTCGAATACCCGCGGGCGGGGAAAAGGCGGGGGAAGGATGGGAGACGCCGGCCCTGTCAGCCTGTGACTTGCCAGCCTGCGGCCTGAACAGTATCCCCAAGGGAAGCGATCCGTTGCGGAGCAGGCGGCCCTATGACGACCCATCCCGAGTTCCAGTATCTCGACCTCTTGCGGCGGCTGCTGGAGGAGGGCGACCGGCGGATGGACCGCACCGGCGTTGGCACCCGCAGCCTGTTCGGCGAGGTGCTGCGGTTCGATCTCTCGCAGGGCCTGCCGCTGCTCACCACCAAGCAGGTGTTCTGGAAGCCCGCCGTGCGCGAGATGCTCTGGTTCCTGACCGGGGATACCAACATCCGCCCGCTGGTGGCGCAGGGGGTGAAGATCTGGACCGACTGGCCGCTGGCCAGGTACCGCAAGGCGACGGGCGAGGACATCACCCAGGCGGAGTTCGAGAAGCGCATCGTCGAGGACGAGGCCTTCGCGAAGGCGTGGGGCGATCTGGGGCCGGTCTACGGCAAGCAGTGGCGGCGCTGGCAGGGGCCGGACGGGCGCGAGCACGACCAGATCGCAACGCTCATCCGGGAGATCCGCGCCAACCCGGCGAGCCGGCGCCTGCTGTTCACCGGCTGGAACGTGGCGGAACTGGAGGGCATGGCGCTGCCGCCGTGCCACATGACCTATCAGTTCCATGTGACGAGCGGCGCGGACGGGCGGCCGCCGCGCCTCAGCTGCGCGCTCTACCAGCGCTCGGCGGATATTTTTCTCGGCGTGCCGTTCAACCTGTTCGAGGCGGCGCTGCTCACCCACATGATCGCCCAGCAGTGCGACCTGGCGGTGGGCACGCTGGTGTGGTTCGGCGGGGACGTGCACCTCTACAGCAATGCGGAGGAGCAGGCCCGCGAGCAGATGACGCGCGACCCCCGCCCCTTCCCGCAGCTGAAGATCCTGCGCCGGCCCGAGAGCATCGACGGCTACGTGTTCGAGGATTTCGCCATCGAGGGGTACGATCCCCACCCGCCGCTGCGCGCGCCGGTGGCGGTGTAGGGCGGGGCGTCAGCTACCGGGCCGTCAGCGGCCGGGATCAAGCAGCACCTTGCACTGGGCGCCCGGCTGGCGCAGCGCCTCGAATGCATCGGGGAAGCGGGTCAGGTCCACCGTGTCGGTGTGCAGGAGCAGGGGGTCGATGTAGCCCCGCTCGATCATGAACAGCGCGGTCTCGAAATCCCGGCGGCTGTAGCACAGGGCGAACTGGAGCCGCAGCTCCTTCATGGTGGGGAGGATGGGCATCATCCGTTCCTGCTGCATGCAGGCCCCGAGCACGACCACGGTGGCGCGCGGCGCGGCGAGCCTGGCGCACAGGTCCAGCATGCCGGTCAGGCCGACGCACTCGAAGATCACCTCCGGCGGGCCGCCTGCCACCCGGGCGAAGTTGGCGGCGAGCTGGTCGTCGTTCAGCAGGAATTCGGTTGCCCCCATCCAGCGGGCGAGGCTGGCGCGCCGGTCCGTGCGGGCGGTGACGCACACCGGCCCCGCGCCCGCCGCCCGGGCGCAGGCGGCAACCGTCAGCCCGACCGATCCCGCGCCCACCACCAGCACCCGCGCGCCGGGGGTGAACCGCGCCAGGGAGACCGCGTGGAGGCCGACGGCGACCGGCTCCACCATCGCCCCTTCCTCCCAGGAGAGGCTGTCGGGCAGGCGCAGGCTCTCGGCCGCGCCGACAAGGGTGTATTCCGCAAACGCGCCCTGGGCCCGGCCGCTCGGCATACTGCGCACCTCGCTGCACCACACCGGCTCGCCCGACAGGCACCGGGCGCAGCGGCCGCAGCCCTGATAGGGCAGGGCGGTGATGCGCTGGCCCTCGCGCCACTCCGGCCCCACGCCCTCGCCCAGTGCCACCACCTCGCCGCTGAACTCGTGGCCGATGATCGCGCCGGAGGCGGGGTGGAAGCAGCTGTGGCTGTCGGTCATGTGCAGGTCGCTGCCGCAGATGCCGCAGCGCTTTACCCGGATGAGAAGCTGGCCGCGCCCGGGCGCGGGCGTGGGCACCTCGCGGATGCGGAACTTCTCGCCGGGCTTCTCGAAAACGGCTGCGCGCATGGGGGTGTCCTCCCTCAGTCCCGCCGCGCCTTGGGGCGCATCTGCCCGGCGGCGTAATCGTAGTGCGCGCCCTCCCGGAGCGCGGCAAGGCCCTTCAGGAAATCGCCGCTCGCCATGGCCTCGGTCTCCGCCAGCGCCTCCACCCGCTCGCCGTGGGCGAGCGGCCCGTCCCAGACGGCGCGCAGGCATTCCTTGGTCCAGCGCAGCGAGGCCGGCGAGCATAGCCGCAGCCGGTCGAGCACCGCCGCCAGGTGCGCGTCGAGCGCCTCCGCATCGGGCAGGGAGCGGGTAACCAGCCCCAGCGCCTCCGCCTCGCGGCCGGTGAGGGGCTCGCCCAGCAGCAGCATCTCCTGCGCCTTGCGGAAGGGCATGAGGCGGGACGCCAGCTGGGTGCCGCCCCAGGCGGCGACGAAGCCCAGCGTCACCTCGGGGAAGGAGAAGCGGGCGGCGTCCGTGCAGTAGAGGAAGTCGCAGCGCAGCAGCAGCTCCAGCCCGCCGCCCAGCGCCCCGGCGCGGGCAACGCCGATCACCGGCACCGGCAGCGCCGCGATGGCCTGGCCCAGCCCGTGGCCCAGCGCCACCAGATGGCGGAAGTCGTTGCGGGTGAGGGCGGGCAGCTCGCGCCCCAGTTCGGTCACCGCCACCGCGCCGCTGTGGAAGCCCTTGCCCGCCGCGTCGATGAGGACGGCGCGGAGCGACGGGTCTTCCCGCGCCTCCGCCAGCGCGGCGGTCATCGCCTCGATGAGGGCGAGGCTCATGCCGTAGCCCGCCTCCGGGTTGGTCTTGGTGAGGCGCAGGACCCCTTCGTCCTGCTCGATCTGCAAGGGCGTGTTCATGTCCCGTCCCCCCCCCCCCC
>NZ_JBPPGG010000001.1:329710-630975 GCF_051304405.1 Pedomonas sp. V897 | reverse complement strand
TGTTTGGGTGGGAGGGGGGGGTTTCGTCCCCTTCCCCCCCCCCCCCCCCCCCGGCCGGATGAGAGCGCCGCAGCGCAGCGCGCGGCGGCAGGTAGCGCGCCAGCCTAGGCGAGCGGGGCCCGGCCTGTACTGTCACTATGGATAGGGCGGCGTCCCTTGACCTTGCCCCGCCGCTCTGCCGATCATCCGCACCCATGAAAGCTGCAATTCTCACGGAAAACGGTCCGCCCTCGGTGCTGCGCTATGCGGAGGTGCCGGACCCTGTCCCCGGCCCCTCGGACGTGCGGGTGCGCGTCCAGGCCATCAGCATCGAAGGCGGCGACCTGCTCAACCGGCGGCTGGTGCCGCCGCAGACGGTGCCGCACATCGTCGGCTATCAGGCGGCGGGCGTGGTCGAGGCGGTGGGGGCGGAGGTCACGCGGGTGAAGCTGGGCCAGCGCGTCGCCGCCTTCAACTGGGCGGGCTCCCACGCCGAGCTGCTGGTGACCCGTGAGACGCTGGTCTACCCGGTGCCGGACGGGCTCGACATCGAGACCGCCTCCACCCTCCCCGTGACCTTCGGCACGGCGGACGATGCGCTGTTCGAGTTCGGGCGCCTGAAGGCGGGCGAGACCGTGCTCATTCAGGGCGGCGCGGGCGGCGTCGGGCTGGCGGCGATCCAGCTGGCCAAGGCGGCGGGCGCGACCGTGATCGCCACCGCCGCCGGGGCGGAGCGGCTGGAGCGGCTGCGCGCCTTCGGCATGGACCACGGCATCGACTACAAGACCCAGGATATCGCCGCCGAGGCCATGCGGCTGACGGACGGGCGCGGCGTCGATCTGGTGGTGGATCTGGCGGGCGGCCCCTCGGTGAAGGCGCTGATGCAGGCGCTGGCCTGGCGCGGGCGGCTGGCGGTGGTGGGCGCATCGAGCGGCGACCTGCCGAGCTTCCCGTTCTTCGACATCATCGGCAAGAGCGCCACGCTGACCGGTGTGCTGTTCGGGCGGGAGATGCACCTGCCGCGCGCCCACGACCTGCTGGCGCGGCACTTCGCCGACGCGGCGGCGGGCAAGCTCAGGATGCCGATCGACCGGCGCTTCCCGCTGGCGGAGGCGGCCGCGGCGCACGAGTATGCGGAGCGCGGCCACCCGTTCGGCCGGGTGCTGCTGATCCCCTGAGGAGGCGTCGAGGCAGCTCCGGGCGCGGCGCGTCAGGACAGCAGGCTGGCGGAGGGGGGAACTTCCGGGCGGCCCCAGAGGAAGCCCTGGCCGAAGTCCGCGCCCAGATCGAGCGCGTAGGACAGGTGCTCGCGCGTCTCGATGCCCTCGATGGTCACCAGCACGCCGCGCTCGTGGCAGTAGCGGATCACCTCCCGGGCGATGCTGTCGCTGTCGCGGTTGGCGAAGAACTGCCAGAAGATCTTCTTGTCCATCTTCACTTCCTCGCAGTGCAGATTGAGCAGCGAGTCGAAGTTGTTGATGCCGATGCCGAAGTCGTCGAGCGCGATCTGGAAGCCACGGACAGAAAGCCGCCCGGCGGCGGCCATGATGTCGTCCGCCGATTCCAGCGTGTTGTGCTCGGTGATCTCGATGGCGAGAATGTCGATGACATCCGGCCGGGCGGTCAGAAGGATCTCCACCTGACTCATGAACTGGGGGTGGCAGAGAATGTCCGGCGTGCAGTTCACGGAGATGAGGCCGCCGGCGGTGCTGTCCGCGCCGAGCAGTCGCGCCGCCGACGCCAGCGCCCGCTCGATCACAAGGGTGGTGATGGCGATTTGCAGGTCGAGCGGCACGTCATGGCGGAAGAACAGCTCGGGGTTGGAATAGCCGGGCAGGCGGCTGCGCAGCAGGGCCTCGTAGCCGTGGATTTCCTCGGTGGAGAGATCCCGCTTTTCCTGAAAGGCGACGGCGAGGGAGGTGTCGAGGGTGTCGGGCGTCAGCAGGTCCGCGATCCGGTCGGCCGGGCGCGTCTGGGGTGCCTGCACCGCCGGAGGCGCCGGTCTGGAGGGCGCATAGGCGAGCAGCAGCCGCAGCAGCGCTCCGGGCGGATAGGGCTTGCGCAGCGTGCCCAGCACCCGCACGCCCCGGGTCTCCGCCCGCCGGGCGGCGGCCCGGATGATGCGGGTGTCGTGGCCGCTGGAGACAATGAGCTGGGCGCCGGGGAAATGGAGCGGCAGCGTGCTGATGATCTCGAAGCCGTCGCGCGAGGGAAGGCCGAGGTCGAGGATCAGGATCTGCGGATCGAAGGTCTCCAGGTCTTCCAGCTGGTGCGGGTTGGTGATCCACCGCACCTGATGGCCCCGCAGCTCCAGCATGCTGGCGAGCTCGGCGCAGATGTCCGGGTCGTCGTCCACGATGAGGATGCGCAGGGTTCTGGTGTCCGGCGTTCCGGTGTCCGGCGGTGCGGACGCGGACGTGCCTGTTGAGCCGTTGGTGGGCGTGTCGGTGTTCCGCTGGTCGGTGGGCGGCGGGGCCATACGTGTGAAACTTCCCTTCCCGGTGCCGGCCCGCTGCTGGCCCGGGGTCCGGGGCTGGCCCGGATCAGCCGCGCAGCAGGGCTGGTGCGCTCCTTGTGACCAAGGCGCACAGTCCCTTCACGGAGCGAACAAGGCGGCCGTCCGTTCCCGGGAGGATGCTTATTTGCCGGAGAGGTAAAAAAATCCGCCGCTTCGTCTATCGGGGAGGTGACAGGCGAAGCGGCGGTGTCTAGTTCGCTTTGGTCCGGTCATCCGGCGAAACCGCCGAAGCACCGGGAGGGGAGATGCGGCGCTCTCAGGTGAGAAGCGCTACGGGTTTTTTTATAGAGAATGCACAAAGTATGTGCAACAGAAAATGTTGACTAAAAAATAGTCATTTTGTGCCCCGTCTTTGGGCTCCTGCCGAAACCCCGGGCAAAACAGCGGCGCGGTAATCCGAATAAAATAACCCGAAAATAGTCGCAGGACTTCCGCCGCGCCGCCCTAGACTGGCGCAGCGCCGCGGGGCCGGGAGAGACTCACCCCCCGATTCGACTCGCGGCGCTCGCGGCAGGGTCGGGAGGAACAGGCGGCATGGGCAGCCTCGCACGTCTGCTCAGGGACAGTCTTGGCACCATGGGTCAGGCGCTCGCCTTTGCCTGGCAGACGGCGGACGCGCAGGTGAAGCTGCTGTTCGCGCTGGCGGCCCTGTTCGTGCTGGTGGGCGCGGCCGCCTCCAGCCTCGCGCCGGTGCTGCTCAAGCTGGTGGTGGACGGGCTGGCCGGCGACGCCGCCCCGGCCGCCGCCGGGACCACGCCCGCCCGCCTCGCCGGCATGGGCGCGTGGCTGGGGGCGGCGGGGCTGGTGGTGCTCTATGTCCTCTCCCAGGCGCTGGCGACGGTGGTCGCGGAGATCCAGTCGCTCCTCAACGGCAAGGCGGACCAGCGCCTGCGCCGCACCATGAGCGGGCGCATCCTCGACCACATCCTGCGCCTGCCGCTGCGCTTCCACCTGGAGCGCCAGACCGGCGGCGTCAGCCAGATTCTCACCAACGCCCTCCTGGGCTACCGGCTCATCCTGCAACAGCTGGTGCTCTCGATCGCGCCCGTGCTGTTCCAGATCGGCCTGTCGGTGTGGGTGCTGGCCGCGCTCTACCCGCCCCTGTTCATGCTGATCCTGGCGGCGGCGTCGGTCGCCTACATGGTGGTGTTCCTCGTCGGCGCGGCGCGGCTGGCAGACGCGGGCGACAAGGTCTCCTCGGCGGAGGTGGAGGCCTACGCCATCCTCACCGACACCATGCTCAACTACGAAACCGTGAAGTTCTGCACCGCCGAGCGGCTCACCCGCCAGCGCTACGACGGCGTGCTGGAGAGCGCCGAGGGCACGTGGGGCCTCTACTACCGCCGCAAGGCGGAAAACGGGGCGCTGGTGGCGGCCACCTTCGTGGCCTCGTTCGGCGCGGCGCTGCTGGCGGCGCTGCACGAGGTGCGCGGCGGCCAGATGAGCGTGGGCGACTTCGTGCTCATCAACGCCTACATGCTCCAGATCGTCAAACCGCTGGAGACCCTGGGGCTCGCCTTCTCCCAGATGATCTACGGCGTCAGCTTCACCCGCAAGATGGTGGCGCTGATGCAGGAGCCCACCGAAGACACGGTGGCCACCGCCCGCGCGAAGGGCCGCCCGGCGCGCACCCGGCCGCCGCAGGGCGGCGGCGCGCTGGTGTTCGAGAAGGTCTCCTTCGCCTACACGCCCGAGCGGCCCACCCTCCACGAGGTGAGCTTCACGGTGGAGGCGGGGCGCACCGTCGGCATCGTCGGCGGCAGCGGGGCGGGCAAGTCGTCGCTGGTGCGCCTGCTCGCCCGGCTGGTGGAGCCGGACGGCGGCCGCATCCTGCTCGACGGCGTCGACATCGCCACCCTGCCGCTGGAGGCGCTGCGCGCGCTGGTCGCCGTGGTGCCGCAGGACACGGTGCTGTTCAATCAGACCCTCGCCTTCAACATCGGCCTCGGACGGCCCGGCTGCACCCGGGAGGACATCGAGGCGGCGGCCCGGGCCGCCCGCATCCACGACTTCATCCTGCGCCAGCCGGACGGCTACGACACCATCGTCGGCGAGCGCGGCGTCAAGCTCTCGGGCGGCGAGCGCCAGCGCATCGCCATCGCCCGGGCCATCCTGCGCCGCCCGCGCATCTTCATCTTCGACGAGGCCACCTCCGCGCTCGACACCCGCACCGAGCGGGAAATCCTGCACAACCTGATGGAGGTCTCGCGCGGCACCACCACCCTCATCATCGCCCACCGCCTCTCGACCGTCGTCCACGCCGACCGGATCGTGGTGCTGGAGCGCGGCCGCGTGATCGAAACCGGCACCCATGCGGACCTGCTGGCCCGGGGCGGCTCCTACGCCGAACTGTGGAAGGCCCAGCAGCGCGGCCACAAGGCAGGCGCGGCGGCGGAGTGAACAGGGGAGAGGGAAGGGATGGGATGGGGCAGGGGGATCGTGATCCCCCGGCGATCCCCGTGTCGTTTTCTTGGGCCGTGCGCGAGGAGTCCGTCCCGCTTGACTCTGACATGATGTGAGGGTGGATGGTGCAGGCCAGTCCCCAAGCGTCAGCGTCAAGGAGCGGAACATGGCCGAGGTTGCAGCAAGCGAGACGGTGCGCCTGCGCGTGGAGGGCATGTCCTGCGGCGGTTGCGCCCGCAAGGTGGAGCGCACGCTGCGGGAGGCGCCGGGCGTCGTGGAGGTGACGGTCGATCTCGCCGCCAGGGCAGCAACGGTGCGCGGCGCGGGGCTCGAGGCGGCGGCGCTGGCCAGCGCGGTGACGGCGGCGGGCTATCCGGCGGCGGTCGCGGTGGCGGTGGCCGTTGTCCCTGATGAGGGGGCGGAAGACAGGGCGGCCGCCCCGGAGCCGGCGCGCGACGCCGGGGCGGATGAGCGCGCGTTCCATCTGGACGTGGCGGGCATGACCTGCGCCTCGTGCGTCGCGCGGGTGGAGAAGGCGCTGGCCCGCGTGCCCGGCGTGCGGGAGGTCAGCGTCAACCTGGCGGCGGAGACGGCGCGGGTGCTGGCGGGGCCGGACGTAACCGCCGAAGCGCTGGTGGCGGCGGTTGCCGAGGCCGGGTACCGGGCAACCGTTCCGCCCGCGCTTGAGGAAGCGGCCGAGGCCGAGGCGGGGCGCGAGGCCGCCCGGGCGGCCGCCGCGCGGCGGGAGGGGTGGCACGCGGCGCTCGCCCTGCTGCTCGCCGCGCCCCTCGTCGGGCCCATGCTGGTGCAGCCGCTCGGCTTCGACGGGATGCTGAACGGCTGGGTGCAGCTGCTGCTCGCCAGCCTGGTGCAATTCTGGCTCGGCGCGCGCTTCTACCGGGCGGGCTGGGCCGCCGTGCGGGCAGGCACGGGCAACATGGATCTGCTGGTTGCCATCGGCACCTCGGCGGCGTGGGGGCTCAGCGTCTATGAGCTGCTGCGCCACGGCGGGCACGGTTCCCTCTATTTCGAGGCGTCGGCGGTGGTGGTGGCGCTGGTGCTGCTCGGCAAATGGCTGGAAGGCCGGGCCAGGCGGCAGGCAGGCGCGGCCATTCGCGCGCTCGCCGCCCTGCGCCCGGAGACGGCGCGCCGCCTCGGCCCGGACGGCGAGGCGCAGGATGTGCCGGTCTCCCGCATCCGCGTGGGCGACCGGGTGGAGGTGCGCCCGGGCGAGCGCTTCCCCGTCGATGGCGTCCTCCTCGAAGGCGCGACCACGGCTGACGAAAGCCTGCTCACCGGCGAGAGCCTGCCGGTGGACAAGACCGTGGGCAGCCGGGTGGCGGGCGGGGCCATCAACGGCGCGGGCCGGGTGGTCGTCGGCGTGACGGCGGTGGGGGCGGAGACCCTGCTCGCCCGCATCGTCCGGCTGGTGGAGGCGGCACAGGGGCGCAAGGCGCCGGTGCAGCGGCTCGTCGACCGGGTGAGCGCGGTCTTCGTGCCGGTGGTGCTGGGCCTCGCGCTCGTCACCTTCACCGGCTGGCTGCTGGCGGGCGCGGACGCGGAGACGGCGCTGCTCAACGCGGTCGCCGTGCTGGTAATCGCCTGCCCCTGCGCGCTGGGCCTCGCCACACCCGCCGCCGTGATGGTGGGCACCGGCCGGGCAGCGCGGGCCGGGGTGCTCATTCGCGACGTGGAAAGCCTCGAAGTCGCCCACCGGGTGGACACGGTGCTGTTCGACAAGACCGGCACGCTGACCGAAGGCAAGCCGGCGCTGGTGGCGCTGCGCCCGGCCGAGGGGGCGGAGGAAGCCGAGGTGCTGCGCCTTGCCGCCAGCGTGCAGCGCGGCAGCGAGCATCCGCTCGCCCGCGCGGTCACAGGCGCCGCCGCCGAACGGGGGCTCGCCCCGCCGCCCGCCACCGACGTGCGCGCCCTTCCGGGCCGGGGCGTCGCGGGCACGGTCGGCGGGCAGCGGCTCCTCCTCGGCAGCGCGCGGCTGATGGCGGAGGCCGGCGTCGAAATCTCCCCCCTTCAGGCGGAAGCGGAACGGCTGGCGGGCGACGGGCGCACGGTCTCCTGGCTGGCGGAGGCGGGCGAGACGCCCCGGCTCCTCGCGCTCTTCGCCTTCGGCGATACCCTGAAGCCGGGCGCGGTCGCGGCGGTCGAGGCGCTGCGCGCGGCGGGCATCCGCACCGTGCTGCTGACCGGCGACTCCCGGGCCGCGGGCGAGGCCGTCGCCCGCCAGCTGGGGCTGGACGCGGTGATCGCGGGCGTGCTGCCCGACGGCAAGGCCGAGGTGGTTGCCCGCCTGCGCGGCGAAGGGCGCACCGTTGCCATGGTGGGCGACGGCCTCAACGACGCCCCCGCGCTGGCGGCGGCGGATGTGGGCATCGCCATGGGATCGGGCACGGACGTCGCCATGGAAGCCGCGGGCATCACCCTGATGCGCGGCGACCCCCGGCTGGTGGCCGACGCCATCGCCCTCTCCCGGCGCACCTACGCCAAGATCCGGCAGGGGCTGTTCTGGGCCTTTGTCTACAACGTCGTCGGCCTGCCGCTGGCGGCCGCCGGGCTCCTCAGCCCGGTGGTTGCGGGCGCGGCCATGGCCGCCTCCAGCGTCAGCGTGATGATGAACGCCCTGACGCTGAGCCGGTGGAAGCCCGTGACGGGGCGGGAGAATTGAGAGGTTTGCAGGGGGATCGTGATTCCCCTGCGACCCCCTTGTCGTTTTTCGGGCCGTGCGCGGGGTGTCGGGCGCGGCTCTGCGAGGAAGGACGGGGGCAAAGCAAGGACGGGAAGCCATGAACATCGGGCAGGCATCGAAGGCCTCGGGCGTGTCGCAGCGGATGATCCGCCACTATGAGGAGATCGGTCTCATCCCCCGGGCGGCGCGGCGGGAGTCCGGCTATCGGGACTATAGCGCACAGGACGTGCACCGCCTTGCCTTTATCCGGCGGGCGCGGGATCTGGGCTTTTCCATCGAGGAGATCGGCCAGCTGCTGGCGTTGTGGCAGGACAAGGGCCGGGCGAGCGCGGACGTGAAGGCGCTGGCGCTGGCGCGGGCGGAGGAGCTGCGCCGCAAGGCCGAGGCGCTGGAGGCCATGCGCCGGACGCTGCTGCATCTCGCCTCCCACTGCCACGGCGACGACCGGCCCGACTGCCCCATTCTGGAAGACCTGGCCAGCGGCGGCGGCTGCACCAGGGCCTGAGGGCAGGGCGGTCAGCCCATCGCCTTGCGGAGCGTCTGGTTGAGGCGACTTTGCCAGCCGCGGCCGGTGGCGCGAAACGTCTCCACAATGTCCCGGTCGAGCCGCAGCGTCACCTGCACCTTGGTCGGCGCTTTCTGCGGGCCCCGCGCCCGGCGGAACATCTTCACGGCCTCACCCAGCGGCGCGCCGCCGGTCTTGACCGCCCGCTCGAAATCGGCGCGCGTCCATTCGGGATTGTCACTGTCGATCGGTGGCTTGCTCGACATAGCGCCTCAACTCCTTCGCATGCGCCCGGCGCAGGCTGATGGCCCGAATGAGGCCATTCCGTTCGGTGAACACAAGGCCGTGCGCCCTGCCGTCCACAAGACCAAAGGCGCGCAGCCGGGTTTCGCCGTAGACCCGCCGATCATCCTCCACAATTGCCAGCACGTCCATGTCGGCGGCCCGGGCAAGGGAAATGCCGTGCTTGACCACATTCGCGGCGTCTTTGGCCGGGTCAAAACAACCTTGACCATTTTATTGTAGCTACGATTTGAGTGGGGCGCAAACGAGGACCGGGAGCGATCAAAAGTCGTTCATTATTCCAGATAAAGAGTGTGGCACGCCCGGATGCGGGCGTCAGCCTTGCCGTGGTCGTAGACCGTTCGCGCCTGGTCGCAGGGCTGAATGCCGGGGCGGCCTCTTTCCCTTCCCCTTTGCGTTCCCCCCCTTCTGCGTTCCCCTTGAAACGGAATTGCGGGAAGGCGGGGGTGGTCTGGCCGCTTTGTACCGGAAACGGGTGGGAGGAGGACAGGATTGTGTGCGGATGCTCTTGACCCCGGCCATGGGAGGGGTCAAGGCTCTCGGGCTTCTCAACGTGGGGAAACAGGGATGTCGTCAGCAGGCGTAAGCGAGGACGTTGCAACGGAAAACCGGGCGGCCGGGGCCGCCGGGGAGGCACCGGTCAATCCGACCGGGCGGGTGCTGGGCGCAAGCCTCACCGGCACGGCGGTCGAGTTCTACGATTTCTACATCTACGCCACCGCCGCCGCGCTGGTGTTCGGGCCGCTGTTCTTCCCCTCCCACAACCCGTCGCTGCAACTGCTGGCCGCCTACGCCAGCCTCGGCGTCGCCTTCATCGCCCGGCCGATCGGCGCCGTCGCCTTCGGCCACTTCGGCGACAAGATCGGCCGCAAGTCGACTCTGGTGGCCTCGCTGCTCATCATGGGCGGCTCCACCGTCGCCATCGGGTTTCTCCCCACCTACGAGACCGCCGGGTGGCTCGCCCCCGTGCTCCTCTGCCTGATGCGCTTCGGCCAGGGCTTCGGCCTCGGCGGCGAATGGGGCGGCGCGGCGCTGCTGGCGGTGGAAAACGCCCCCAGGGGCTGGAAGGGCCGCTTCGGCATGTTCCCCCAGCTCGGCGCGCCGGTGGGCTTCATCGCCGCCAACGGCCTGTTCCTCCTCCTCGGGCTGGCGCTGAGCCAGGACGACTTCGTGCGGTGGGGCTGGCGGATCCCGTTCGTCCTCAGCGCCGTGCTGGTCTTCCTCGGGCTGTGGGTGCGGACGCGCCTCGCCGAAACCCCCGCCTTCGCCCGCGCGCTGCAGGAAGCCCCGCCCGAGCGCGTGCCGCTGGCGGCCGTGGTGCGCCAGCACCCGCGCGCGCTGATCGGCGGCACCTTCGCGGTGGTCTCCTGCTTCGCCCTGTTCTACCTCTCGACCGCGTTCATCCTCGGCTACGGCACCACGACGCTCGGCTACGGGCGCGAGGCCTTCCTCCAGGTGATGCTGGGGGCGATCCTGTTCATGGCGGTGGGCATCGTGCTGGCGGGCGTGTGGTCGGACTTCGCCAACCCCCGGCTGGTGCTGATGACCGCCTGCATCCTCACCGTCCCTGCCGGGCTGCTGATGGCGCCCATGCTCGGCAGCGGCTCGCTGTTCGCCATCTTCCTCTACCTCAGCCTCGCGCTGTTCGTGATGGGGCTGGTCTACGGCCCGCTGGGTGCGTTCCTGCCCAGCCTGTTCCCGGCCCGCGTGCGCTACACCGGCGCGTCCATGACCTTCAACATCGGCGGCATCATCGGCGGCTCGCTCACCCCGATGATCGCGCAGGTGCTGGCCGCCAAGGGCGGGCTGATGCCGGTCGGCCTGTATCTCGCGGCGGCGGGCGTCATCAGCCTGGTCGCGCTCATCCCGCTGAAGCCGCTGGCAGAGAATTGAGATGACGCCGCCCCCGGCCCGCTGGGAGCCGATGACGGCGGCGGACGTCGACGCCATCGCCGCCGTGGCCGATGTGGTGCACCCCGCCTTCCCGGAGGACCGGGCGGTGCTCGCCGAGCGATTCGCCCTCTGCCCCGAAGGCTGCTTCGTGCTGCGCCAGGGGCGGGACGGTGCGGTGATCGGCTACACCCTCACCCACCCGTGGGCGGCGGACTCGGTGCCGCCGCTCAACACCCTGCTGGGCCGCCTGCCGCCGGAGGGGGCGGCGCGGGTCTATTACATTCACGACCTCGCCCTGCTACCCGCCGCGCGCGGGATGCAGGCCGGGGCAGCGGCGGTGCGGCTGCTGGAAGCGCGCGCCCGCGCGGCCGGTCTGGCGACCATGGCGCTGGTGGCGGTGAACAACTCGGGCGGCTTCTGGCGCGCCCGGGGCTTCGCGCCGGTGGACAGCCCGCACTGGCAGCAGAAACTGGCCAGCTACGGCGCGGACGCGGCCTACATGACGAAGGTGCTTTGACGAAGGTGCTTTGGGGAAAACCGCGCTGCGAAGACAGCGCGCGGAAAAGGGGAGCAGATGGAGCGGGTAGCGGGAATCGAACCCGCGCGTCCAGCTTGGGAAGCTGGCAGGCTACCATTACATCATACCCGCGCTCCGCGCATTAGATAGGGCAAGTGCCGGCATGGCGTCAATCTGGCCGAAGCGGGGTTCGACCAAAAATGTCCGGAGAACAAGGCCCGGCAAAATGCGGGGGCAAAATGCGGGGGCGGGGAGAGCCTGTGGCAGAAGCTCTCGCCCCGCCGCCCAGAGCCACCTGAATGTTGATGAGGCAAGGCTGGCTTCAAGACCCCCGGTGTGCCTTCTGGCGGGCATTCATGGCCGGGCTGGTCTTATCTGCCAATCCGAATCTTGATCAAGATCGTGACCCGGAGTAGCCTCAAGGCCAGAAGGACAAGGTGGCTCATAACCGTATCCTTCTGCATTCGCAGAATTAACTCTGCTGTCGCCGGGCTGGCTCATCCAGTCCGGCGTCGTTTTTTGTACGCAAGAAGGGCGCGGGGAATCGAGAGCGTCAGGGTCGTAGATCTGAATATTACTTAATATTATTAATTACATTGACCCGATTTATTTGTGGGGCGCGCGACCGCATCTTTGCGACCGCATCTTTGGCGGCGCCTCCGAGACGCAGCCGTACCGCATATGTGAAAATCCGGCTGGAGAGACCCGGCAGGAGAAACCCGGCTGGAAAAACCCGGCAGGGCGGTCCTTCTGGAAGGGGGTGCCGGGTGTGACCCACCGTAGCCCGGCGCGGTGTTGAAGCCGTGGGCGGCGGCAGGGATGCCCACGGGCTGGTCTGCGCGTCCCGGCTCGATGAAACCGGAACGCTGCCAGGGGAGAGTACGCTGTGGCGTACTCCTGCCTTTGAGCAGGCACGGGCACCCTAACGCCCAAGTATCTGAAGTGGCTATATTAATCGTACGTCCCCGTATCATCCGGGGGCGAATATATTCTCTCTGGGGGCAGGCACTGCCCTGTTCGCTCCGCATCCGAACGCAGCACGTCGCATCCGTAATATGGACGACTTGACTCATACCGCCCCCGGTGAGAACAAAACGGAAACATTTGCGTTTCCATGGGCAGTTCTGCTGGGCGTATCGAACAGGGTGGATGATGACGGCACGGACGGCAACAGCGGAAAAGCGGGAGATTCTGGCGCAGCTGCGCGCGGCGGTGTCGCAGCTGGAAGGGCGCGGCGCCGCCTTGGAGGCGCGGGATGGCGAGTCGGGCGCGGCCCGTGGCTGGACCTTCGGCATCCCCGCGCTGGACGACCATCTGGGCGGCGGGCTGGCGCGGGACGGCCTGCACGAATGGGGTCTCGGCAGCGGGGGGAGCAGCGGGGGGAGCAGCGGGGGGCAGGGCGGCCCCGGCCATGGCGCGGCGCTGGCGGGCGTGGTGGCGGGGCTGCTGCAACGCCTGCCGGACGGGGCGGACGCCGCCGGCCTGAACCGGGCCCGGGCGCGGGGCGTGCTGTGGATTCTCTCCGGCACGGTGGTGGCCGAGCACGGCCGCCCCTACGGGCCGGGGTTGCTCCAGGCCGGGCTCGACCCCGGCGACCTGCTGTTTGTCACCGTGCGCCGCCCGGCGGACGTGGCCTGGGCCGCCGAGGAGGGGCTGAAGGCGGGCCGGGCGCTGAAGGCGGTGGTGGGCGTGGGCGCACCGCTGCCGTTCGCTGCCTCCCGCCGGCTCAGCCTGGCGGCGGGCGAGGCGGGCCTGCCGTGCCTGTGGCTGGCGATGGAGGGGCGGCTCGGCGGCAGCAGCGCGGCGCAGACCCGTTGGCGCGTGGCCTCCGCTCCCGGTCTGGCGGACCCGCACGCGCCTCGCGCGCCGGGGCGTCCGGTGTGGGATCTGGAACTGGTGCGGGCGCGGGACGCGCCGCCGGCGCGCTTCAGGGTGGTTTGGGATGACGAGACGGGTGGTTTCGCTCTGGCTGCCGCACTGGCCGCTGGAGCGGCGGCGACAGGCGCTGAGGCGGCGGTCCCGGCTGCAGCCGGGCAGCGCCGGACCGGACGCCGAGCCGCGTGAATTCGCACTGGTGGAGGCGGGGCCGCACGGCCTTTCCCTTGCAGCGCTGAACGAGGGCGCGCGGGCGGCGGGGCTGCGCGTCGGGCAGATGCTGACCGATGCGCGCGCCTGGTGTCCGTCGCTGGCCGCCGCGCCCATCGACCGGGAGGCGGATGCCGCCGCGCTCGCCGCGCTGGCCCGCTGGGCCGGGCAGTACACGCCCATCGTCGGCGTGGACGGGCGCGACGGCCTGTTGCTGGACGTGACGGGCTGCGCCCACCTGCGCGGCGGGGAGCACGGCCTGCTCGCCGATCTGGCGCGGCGGCTGCACGCCCTGGGATTCACCGCCCGGCTGGCGCTGGCGGACACGGTGGGCTGCGCGTGGGCGCTCGCCCGCTTCGGCGCGGACGACCAGACGGTGGTGCCGGAAGGGGCGGCGCGGCTGGCGCTCGCCGACCTGCCGGTGGCCGCGCTGCGCCTGGAGCCGGAGGTGGTCGCGGCCCTGCGCCTTCTGGGGCTGAAGCGCATCGGCCAGCTGCTGCCGCTGCCGCGCGCGGCGCTGGCGCGGCGTTTCCGGGCGAGGCAGCACGCCGAGGCGGTGGTGACGCGGCTGGATCAGGCGCTGGGCGACCGGGGCGAGCCGGTGACGCCGCTCGACCCGCCCGCCCTGTTGCAGGTGACGCGCAGCTTCGGCGCGCCGCTCATCGACCGCGCGCTGGTGGAAGCCTGGCTGCCGCGCCTCCTGACGGAGCTGACGGCGCTGCTGGCGCGGCAGGGGCTGGGGGTGCGCCGCCTCCAGCTGACCGCGTTCCGCACGGACGGCGCGCGGCAGGACATCGTGGCCGGCATGGGCGAGCCGACCCGGGATGCGGCGCATATCGCCCGCCTGCTCGCCCCCCGGCTGGAGGCGCTGGACCCGGGCTTCGGCATCGAGAGCCTGCGTCTGGCGGCGGTGGAGGCCGCGCCGCTCGCCGCCGTGCAGGACAGCTTCGCGGGCGACCGCGGTGCGCTGGATCTGGCCCGGCTGGGCGACCGGCTCGCCAACCGGCTGGGGGAGCGCGCGGTCTACCGGCTGGCGGCGCGGGAAAGCCACGTGCCGGAGCGGGCGGAGGCCCTGCGCCCGCGTGCGCGCGGGCCTCGGGAGCGCCCGGCGCACAGGGCCGCGCTCGATCTCGACCGGCCGCGCCCCCTGCTGCTGCTCGACCGGCCGGAGGCGGTGAGCGTGGTCGCCGAGGTGCCGGAAGGCCCGCCCGCCCGCTTCGTGTGGCGGCGGCTGGAATACCGGGTGGTGCGCGCCATCGGCCCGGAGCGGATCGCCCCCGAGTGGTGGCAGGCGCAGGACGGCGAGCGCACCCGCGACTATTACGTGGTGGAGGATGCGCAAGGGCGGCGGTTCTGGCTGTTCCGCCACGGCCTCTACGGCGGCGCGGCGCACGAGGCCCCCGCCGCGCCCGACTGGTTCATCCACGGTTTTTTCGGCTGAACAGCCTGGCTGACAACTTGCACCTGCGCCTGATTTTCTGTTTGCTGCTTGACCTGTCGTTGCGTTTGGCGCTTCCCGGCGGTCATGAGCGGGAGCACCCGCGCCGACGGGGGCGGGGGCAATGCCGAGGGGAAGGTGAAGGACAGGGCATGAGTGCCAATCTTTACGGGATATTCCTGGCGCGTCAGGCGGGGCTGGAGGCCAAGCCCTGCCTCGTGTGGCGCGGCGAGGCCCTGCTGAACTTCGGCGATCTGGCCGAGCGGGTGGGCCGCTACCGCACGGTGCTGGACAGCCTCGGCGTCGGCCGGGGCGACCGGGTGGTGGTGCAGGTGGAGCGCACGCCCGAGTTCGTGTTCCTCTACCTCGCCTGTCTGGCGCTGGGCGCGATCATCGTGCCGCTCAACACCGGCTACACCGAGGCCGAGCTGGCCTATTTCATTCAGGATGCCGGGCCCCGGCTCATCGTCGGCAGCGACGGCAACCGCGACACGCTCGCGCGGGCGGCCGCGGCGGCGGGCGCCGGGGCCGTGCCGGTCGAGACGCTGGGCGACAACAGCTGCCACAGCACCCTCTGCGCGCTCGTCACCGAGGCGGTGCCCAACCCGGCCATCGCCCGCATGGAGCCGGACGACGTGGCGGCTATCCTCTACACCTCCGGCACCACCGGGCGGCCGAAGGGGGCCATGCTCACCCACCGCAACCTCTCCAGCAACGTGGAGGCGCTGCACGCCTGCTGGCGCTTCAGCGCCGACGACGTGGTCCTGCACGCCCTGCCGCTGTTCCACGCCCACGGCCTGTTCGTCGCGCTGCATCTGGCGCTGTGGAACGGCAACACCACCCTCCTGCTGGAGAAGTTCGACGCCGACGCGGTGATCGACCGCCTGCCGGAGGCCACGGTGTTCATGGGTGTGCCCACCTTCTACACCCGCCTGCTGGCCAGCCCGCGCCTCACGCGGGAGGCCTGCCGGAACATCCGGCTGTTCATCAGCGGCTCGGCGCCCCTCCTGCCGCAGACCTTCGAGGCGTTCGAGGCGCGCACCGGCCACCGCATCCTGGAGCGCTACGGCATGACCGAGGCGGCCATGATCACCTCCAACCCCTACGAGGTGGAAGGGCGCATCCCCGGCACCGTGGGCTTCCCGCTGCCGGGCGTCGAGGCGCGGGTGGCGGGCGAGGACGGCGCCCCGGCCCCGGCGGGCCAGCCGGGCGTGCTGCAAATTCGCGGCCCCAACGTGCTGAAGGGCTACTGGAAGAAGCCGGAGGCAACCGCCGGGAGCTTCACCTTCGACGGCTTCTTCATCACCGGCGACGTGGCGGTCCGGGACGAGACCGGGCGCATCACCCTGGTGGGCCGGGCAAAGGACCTCATCATCTCCGGCGGATTCAATGTCTATCCGGCGGAAATCGAGCAGGCGCTGAACGCCGTGCCGGGCGTGGCGGAAAGCGCCGTGATCGGCGTGCCCCACCCGGACTTCGGCGAGGGCGTCGTCGCCGTGGTGGTGCCGGAGGCCCCCGGCGCGGTGACGCAGGAAACACTCGCCGCCGCCCTCTCCGGCACGCTCGCCCGCTTCAAGCAGCCCAAGGCCTATGTGCTGGTGGACGACCTGCCCCGCAACACCATGGGCAAGGTGATGAAGGCGAAACTGCGGGAGACATGCCGGGATCTGCTCGCCGGCTGAGGCCTCTCCCGCTTCGCGGTTTTCTGTTTGCAGGGGTCTGTGGCCCCTGCACCCCTTGTGTTTTCAGGGCCGTGGTTCCGGTGCGTGCCAGACGAACGGAAGCGCGCGGGGGGATAACCTCAGGCGCACACCCGGCGGGCGAGCGCCTCGTTCATGCTGCGAAAGCCTGCCTCGACCGGCGCGAAGGACCGGGCCGGCATCAGGGCCGGGAGCACGCCGCTGAAGGTTTCGCCGTGATGCAAAAGGGTGCCGCCCTCCCGGGGCTCGAGCCGGAACACATGCTCGCCGTCGAAGATGCCGGGGATGAGGACGGAGCCCTTCCAGCGCAACGCGCGCGCGGGCTCAACCGCCAGCACCCTGGGCCGGAAGCGCATGCCCTTCTGGCCGGGCGGGCAGATCTCCACCGCCAGCCTGCCGCCCGCCTCCAGCGGCCCGTCGATCGACCGGATGAACGGATTCCAGTCCGGGTACCGCGCGAAGTCGGTCAGCACGGCCCACACGCGCTCCGGCGCCGCCGCAATGTGCAAGGTGGTGGCAATGGTTTTCATGACGCTGTCCCTCATCCGGCACCATGGTCTGTTCCGCACCATGGCCCGCCTTTCATTCCGAAGACGTTCCAGTCTCGATGCCGGACTAGGGGATTCGGCCCGGCGCCTCCAGGGAAATGTCAGGGCTTCTTCCCGCTTCGCGGTTTTGTTTGGCAGGGGTCCATGACCCCTGCACCCCTCCTGTTTTTCGGCCATGGTTCCGGTGCGCGCTCCTCGCGTCCTGAAAAACAGGGGCGGGGCGTCGCGCTTCGGGGGCGGGCGTGCTAGAGGTGGGGCAGGTATTGCCCGGATGATGAACTCTCAGGAGGAAACATGGAAAACCTGCCCGCCTACAGCCGTCTGTTCGTGCTCGTGAAATGCGAGGTGGGGCGCGCCAGCGACGTGGGCGAGCGGATCGCGGGCGAGATCGATGAGGCGCAGGAGGTCTATTCCATCACCGGCGAATATGACCTGCTGGTGAAGTTCCTGCTGCCTAATCTCCAGGCCATGTCCGATCTGGTGCTCTCCAAGCTGCACCGCATCCCCGGCATCAAGGAAACCCACACCTTCGTTTCCTTCCGGGTGTTCGGCGAGGACATCGGCGACTTCGTCGATTGATGGCGCTGACTTGATGGCGCTGACTTGATGGCGCTGGCTTGATGATGGGGGCTGCGTCCGCCGCCATAGGGCGCGGCCCGATGAACGAGCGGGAGCGCGAGGGGCAAGCCCCTCGCAAAAATGCAAAAATCAGAAAATAAAAACCCCTCTCACACCCCAGCCTCTTACACCCCGAGGAGGAAACGCACATCCTCCAGGATGTCGGGCAGGGGCAGCGCCTCCTGATTGGCGAGGTCGTAGAGGGCGTCGGCGATGACCGGCTCGTGCCGGGGCTCGAACTGGATGTCCTCCCGGCACTCGACGAGGGACGCCCACAGCGCCACCTCCCCGGCCGTGAGCGCGCCCTGCTCGTAGCGATCGAGCACGGCGGCGATGTCCGCCCGCGTCAGGGTGGCGGCGGGCGTTGCCTCCAGCGGCAGGGCCGCCAGCGCGTCGCGGATGGGGGCCAGCGGCGTGTCGCAGCGGATGAGGGCGGCGAGAAGGGCGGTGCGGTCCTGCGGCGCGGCCATGGCGGGGTGCCCCTCAGGCCTTGACGGTGGCAGCGGCGGCGGCGCGCGGTGCGTTTGCACCGGCTCCCGCATCCGCGCCCGCTTCGCCCCCGGGCAGGGGCAGGGCGGGCAGGCCGGCAGCGAACAGGTCCACCACCATGTCGGCGAACTGGCTCGGCGTGACCGGGCCGTCAGAGCGGAACCAGGTGTAGGTCCAGTTGAGCGCGCCCATGAACATCATGGCGACGGGCTTGCGCAGCTCGGGCCGGTTGGCGAGCTCGGGCCGGATTTCCACCAGCAGCCCGAGGAAGATGTCCACCACCTTGTTCTGAAGCGCCACCACCTCGCGGCGCTGCCCCTCCGGCAGGGAGGCGCTCTCGTTCAGCAGCACCACATGCTTGGCGGTGGAGCTGACGTAGATCACCATGAAGCTTTCGGCGAGGCGGCGCAGGCGGCTGGTGGCGTCGCCCCCGCTGGCGGCGATTTCCTGCGCGGTCTCCAGCAGCAGCCGGGTGTGGTGGTGCAGGATGTCGTACAGGATGGCCTCTTTGGAGGCATAGTAGTGGTAGAGCGCCGACTTGGAGGTGCCGCACGCCTCCGCCAGATCGGAGATGGAGGCGCGGTGGAAGCCCATGCGCGCAAACAGCTCGGCAGCGCGATCGGCAATGGCCTGGCGGCGGTCATCGTAATCGGGCGCTTGGGTGCGGGCCATGGGCGTACTCTGTTCCTGTGCGATTGTTACGGCAAATCCATGCGCTTATGGACTCACCGCCTGCCGGTTGGCAATGCGCCAGACGTCACAGGATCCGCTGCCGCGTCTCCCGGCCTCGCCTGAGCGGCAGCCGGGGGAGAGAAGGCAACGCCGGCTGCCGCGATTCAGGCTCGGGAAAGCGGGGTGCCTCAGGCGTCGAAGCTGAGGACAACCCGCTCCGTCTTGGGGAAGGACTGGCAGGTGAGGACATAACCCGCCGCCACTTCGTCCTCCTCCAGATTGTAATTGACCGCCATTTCCACCTCGCCCTCCAGCACCTTGGCGCGGCAGGTGCAGCAGACGCCGCCCTTGCAGGCGAAGGGCACCGGCGCGCCCGCCGCCAGCGCGCCGTCCAGAATGGAGACGGCGCCGTTGTCGGGGAAGGTGACGGCCTGATCGTCAACGATGACCGTGACCTGCGCGCCCGCCGGCGCGGCCGGGCGGACGACCGGCGTGCCGCAGGCGGCGTCCGGCGCGAGGAAGCGCTCGGTGAGGATGCGCTTCCGGTCCACGCCCGCGGCGGTGAGGGTTTCCTCCACCGTGTCGATCATGGCGTTGGGGCCGCAGATGAAGGCGTAGTCGATCGCCTCGGGCGCGATGACGTGGCGCAGGATGGCCTGCACCTTCTCCGCGTCGATGCGGCCGTTGAACAGGGGAATGTCCGACTGGCCCTGGCTCAGCACGTGCAGGATTTCGAGCCGGCCCATGTAGCGGTCCTTGAGCTGGGCCAGCTCCTCCATGAACATGATGCTGGCGGGCGTGCGGTTGCCGTAGACCAGCACGAACCGGCTCTTCGGCTCATGCGCCAGCACGGTCTTGACGATGGAGAGCACCGGCGTGATGCCGCTGCCCGCCACGAACGCCACATAGGCGCGCGCCGCCTCCGGGTCGATCTCGACGGAGAAGCGGCCGGTGGGCGGGTAGACCTCGATCACGTCGCCCGGCTTCAGGGCCTCGTTGGCGTGGCCGGAGAAAACGCCCGCCGGGATCTTCTTCACGGCGATGCGGAGCAGGCCCTCGTGCGCGCCCGAGCAGATGGAGTAGGAGCGGCGCACTTCCTGGCCGCCGATCTCGGTCTTGAGCGTGAGGTGCTGGCCCGGCGCATAGCGGAACACGGACGCCAGCTCCTGCGGCACGTCGAACCGGATGGAGACGGCCTCGGGCGTTTCGCGCTTCACTTCGGCAACGCGCAGGGGATGGAACTGACGCATGGCGGTTAACTCCGAATCATTCTTGTCGAGCGCCTAGTGGCACTTGAAGGCTTCAAACGGCTCCAGGCACGACGGGCAGCGATGCAGCGCCTTGCAGGGCGTGGAGCTGAACTGGCTGATCCGCTCGGTCTCGCGGCTGCCGCAGCGGGGGCATTCGATCTCCGCCGACTCCCCCAGCAGCGCGCGCTTCGAGGTGGAGCCCGGCGGCGGGGCGATGCCGTACTCCCGCAGCTTGCGGCGGCCGTCCTTGCTGATCCAGTCGGTGGTCCAGGGCGGGTCGATTTCCTGCACGATCTCGGCGCCCGCGAACCCGGCTGTCTCCAGCGCGGTGCGGATGAGAAAGGTGATGATGTCGGTCGCCGGGCAGCCGGTGTAGGTGGGCGTGATCACCACCCGCACCGGTGCATCCCCGGCGCCAACCTCGACCCGCCGCACGATGCCGAGATCAACGACCGTCACCGCCGGGATCTCGGGATCGTTCACCCCGGCCAGCACCGCCCACACCGCCTGTTCAGCGGCGGTTCGCGGCGCGCTGGCGGCGGCCTCCGGGCGGGCCTGCGGGGTGGGGGACGCGGTCATTACCAACGGGCTCCCGGATAGGCGCGTTGCAGGAACTGCATCTCGGCGAGCAGGTAGCCCAGGTGCTCGGTGTGATGGCCCTTGCGCGCGCCGGTGATGGGCCGGTGCGGCGGCGGCACATCCAGCGTCGCCTCCCGCAGCACCTGCTCGATGCGCGCCTGCCAGAGGGGGCGCAGCGCGGCGGCGTCGGGCGCGATGCCCGCGGCGGCGAGGCGGTCTTCCACCTCGTCGCTGGCGAACAGCTCGTCGGTGAAGCGGAACAGGTTGTTCAGCCCCTCCTGCATGCGGCGCTTGCTCTCCTCGGTGCCGTCCCCCAGGCGCACGGTCCACTCGGTGGCGAAGCGCACATGGTAGGCGATCTCCGGCAGCGCCTTGCGGGCGATGGCGGCCAGCTGCTCGTCGGCCGAGGCCGCCAGCTTCTCGAAGCAGAGCTGCTGGAAGGTGGAGAAATAGAGCTGGCGGGCGATGGTTGCCGCCCAGTCCCCGTTCGGCTGCTCGACCAGCAGGAAATTGCGGTAGTCGAGCGCGTCGCGCAGGTAGGCGAGCTGGTCCTCGTCGCGGCCCGGCTTCCCCGTGATCTGGCCCTCGATCTCCCCGGCGTAGGTGAGGAACAGCCGGGCCTGGCCGATCAGGTCCAGCCCCAGGTTGCTCATCGCCATGTCCAGTTCCATCTCGGGCGCGTGGCCGCACCACTCGGAGAGGCGGTGGCCCAGCACCAGCGCGCTGTCGCCCAGGCGCAGCGCGTATTCGAACAGATCGTCTTTGCGGACAGTCGTCATCAATGCGTCCTCGCCCGTCCGTCAGATGTATTTCACGTTGGACGGGATGTCGTAGAAGGTCGGGTGCCGGTAGATCTTGTCCTTCGCCGGCTCGAACAGCGCCTCGGCCTCGGCCGGGTCCGACGCCACGATCTGCGCCGACGGCACCACCCACAGGCTCACGCCCTCCTGACGGCGGGTGTAGAGGTCGCGGGCGTTCTCAAGCGCCATCTGGGCGTCCGCCGCATGGACCGAACCGGCATGGCGATGCGCCAGACCGTTCTTCGAGCGGATGAACACTTCCCACAGCGGCCATTCTTTGTTCATTGTTCCTGTTCCTCAAACTCTCAAGCGGCCTGCGCCTTGCGGCGGGCGGCGACCTTCCCGGCGTGGGCGACAGCGGCCTCGCGCACCCAGGCGCCGTCCTCCCAGGCCTTGCGGCGGGCGGCCAGGCGCTCGCGGGCGACCGGGCCTTCGCCCCGCACCACGGCGTAGAATTCCTCCCAGTCGATGGGGCCGAAGTCGTAGCCCTGCTTTTCCTCGTTCCACTTCAGGTCCGGGTCGGGAACGGTGAGGCCGATGGCCTCCGCCTGCGGCACGGTGATGTCCACGAACTTCTGGCGCAGCTCGTCGTTGGAGTTGCGCTTGATGCGCCAGCGCATGGACTGGGCCGAGTTGGGCGAATTGTCGTCCGGCGGGCCGAACATCATCAGCGACGGCCACCACCACCGGTTCAGCGCGTCCTGCGCCATGCGCCGCTGGGCCTCGGTGCCCTGCATCAGCGTGCACATGATCTCGTAGCCCTGGCGCTGGTGGAAGCTCTCCTCCTTGCAGATGCGCACCATCGCCCGGGCGTAGGGGCCGTAGGAGCAGCGCTGGAGCGGGATCTGGTTCATGATCGCCGCGCCGTCCACCAGCCAGCCGATGGCGCCGATGTCGGCCCAGGTGAGCGTCGGGTAGTTGAAGATGGTGGAATACTTGGCCTTGCCCGACAGCAGGTTCTGCACCAGCTCGTCGCGCGAGACGCCCAGCGTTTCGGTGGCGCTGTAGAGGTAAAGGCCGTGGCCCGCCTCGTCCTGCACCTTGGCGAGCAGGATCAGCTTGCGCCGCAGGGAGGGCGCGCGGGTGATCCAGTTGCCCTCCGGCAACATGCCCACGATCTCCGAATGGGCGTGCTGGGACATCTGACGGATCAGCGTCTTGCGATAGCCCTCCGGCATCCAGTCCTTCGGCTCGATGAACTCATCGGCCGCCACCCGCGCCTCGAACGCGGCCAGACGCTCGGCGTCCTCGGGCCGGGCGGGCGCATCCGCTTGCCGGGGGGTCTTGTCGAGTTCGGTCGTGTACACGGGCCGGTCTCCTGTTCTTCCGCTTCTCGGACAGAATATAAAAAGCCGAACGGTCGGTCAATTAATTAAGCGAGCCGTTCGGCGCGTGGTTCCCTGCGCCTAGCTGGCGGCGGAGAGGTTGCGATAGTCGAACACCCGGCGCGCCTTGCCCTGGCTGCGCTCGATGGCGCCGCTGGGCACCACCTGCACCCGCGCCGAAATGCCGATGATCTTCTTGATGTGCGCGGCAAGGCTGCGGCAGGAGGGCTCGGCGGCCGCCGCCTCCACGCCGGGCTTGGCCTCGACCACCACGGTCAGCGAGTCGAGCCGCCCGTCGCGGCGGATTTCCAGCCGGTAGTGGGGCGCGAGCGCGGGCTCCTGAAGCAGCAGCTCCTCGATCTGCGACGGGAACACGTTGACGCCGCGGATGATCATCATGTCATCGGAGCGGCCGCTGATGCGCTCGAACCGGCGCATGGAGCGGGACGTGCCCGGCAGCAGCCGGGTGAGGTCGCGGGTGCGGTAGCGGATGACCGGGAACGCCTCCTTGGTGAGGGTGGTGAACACCAGCTCGCCCAGCTGGCCGTCCGGCACCGGCTCGCCGGTTTCGGGATCGACGATCTCCGGGTAGAAATGGTCCTCCCAGATGGTGGGGCCGTCCTTGGAGTCGGCGCATTCCATGGCGACGCCCGGGCCCATCACCTCGGAGAGGCCGTAGATATCGACCGCGTCGATGCCGAAGGTCTCCTCGATCTCGCGGCGCATCTGCTCGGTCCAGGGCTCGGCGCCGTGGATGCCGATCTTGAGGGAGCTGTCGCGCGGGTCCAGGCCCTGGCGGCGGAACTCGTCGGCGATGGCCAGCATGTAGGATGGCGTCACCATGATGATGCGCGGCTGGAAGTCCTGGATCAGCTGCACCTGCTTCTCCGTCGCCCCGCCCGACATGGGGACGACGCAGCAGCCGAGCCGCTCCGCGCCGTAGTGCGCGCCAAGGCCGCCGGTGAACAGGCCATAGCCGTAGGCGATGTGCACCGTATCGCCCGGCCGCCCGCCCGCCGCGTGGATGGAGCGGGCGATGAGACTGGCCCAGGTGTCGATGTCGCGCTGGGTGTAGCCGACGACAGTCGGCTTGCCCGTCGTGCCGCTGGAGGCGTGGATGCGCACCAGCTTCTCCTTCGGCACGGCGAACAGGCCGAAGGGGTAGTTGGCGCGCAGGTCCGCCTTGGTGGTGAAGGGCAGCAGGCGGATGTCCTCCAGCGACCGGATGTCGTCCGGGTGGACGCCCCTGGCGTCAAAGGCCTGCCGGTAGTGCGGCACGTTCTCGTAGGCGTGGCGGACGCTCCATTTCAACCGCTCCAGCTGGAGGGCCGAGATCTCGTCCCGGCTCGCGGTTTCAATCGGATCAAGTCCAGCGGCGGTTTTGCGGTCAGCCATAGTTTCCGATTACCCTAGCGATCTGGTTGTTGTGTTGCCGGGCCCCTGACCCGTTGCTCCCCTTGAAAAGAATATGGTGCGGTCTTGCCTCACACCCGCTCGATGATGGTGGCGATGCCCTGGCCGACGCCGATGCACATGGTGCACAGGGCGTAGCGGCCGCCGGTGCGCTGCAACTCCTCCGTCGCGGTGAGGAGCAGGCGCGCGCCCGACATGCCGAGCGGGTGGCCGAGCGCAATGGCCCCGCCATTGGGATTTACGCGCGGATCATCGTCCGCGATCCCCAGATCGCGCAGCACGGCGAGCCCCTGCGCGGCGAAGGCCTCGTTCAGCTCGATCACGTCCAATTGGTCGAGGCCGAGCCCGGCAAGCGCCAGCACCTTGCGGGTGGCGGGGGCCGGCCCCATGCCCATGATGCGCGGCTCGACGCCCGCCACGGCGCCGGCGACGATGCGGGCGCGCGGCGTCAGGCCATGCCGGCGGGCCGCCTCCGCGCTGGCGATGAGCAGGGCCGCCGCGCCGTCGTTGACGCCGGAGGCGTTGCCCGCCGTCACCGTGCCGCCCTCCTTGCGGAAGGGGGTGGGAAGCCTGGCCAGCGACTCCAGCGTGGTGCCGGCGCGGGGGTGCTCGTCCTTGTCGACGACGGTCACCGCGCCCTTGCGGCCGGGAATGGTGACGGGCACGATCTCGGCGGCGAGGCGGCCGTTCTCCTGCGCCGCCACCGCCTTCTCCTGCGAGCGGACGGCGAAGCGGTCCTGATCCTCCCGCGAAATGCCGAACTGCTCGGCCACGTTCTCGGCGGTCTCCGGCATGGAGTCGATGCCGTACTGTTTCTCGATCAGCGGGTTGACGAAGCGCCAGCCGATGGTGGTGTCGTAGATCTCCGCCTTGCGGGAGAAGGCCGTCTCCGCCTTCGGCATGACGAACGGCGCGCGGCTCATGCTCTCGACGCCGCCCGCGATGGCGAGCTGGCCCTCGCCGCAGCGAATGAGGCGCGCCGCGTACAGCGCCGCGTCCATGCCCGAGCCGCACAGGCGGTTGATGGTGGTGCCGGGCACGTCCACCGGCAGGCCCGCCAGCAGCGTTGCCATGCGCGCCACGTTCCGGTTGTCCTCGCCCGCCTGGTTGGCGCTGCCGAGCACCACGTCGTCCACGGCGGCCCAGTTCACGCCCGGGTTGCGCTCCACCAGCGCCTTCAGGGGAATGGCGGCCAGATCGTCGGCCCGCACGGCGGAAAGCGCGCCGCCGAAGCGGCCGATGGGCGTGCGGATGCCGTCGCAGATGAAGGCGTCAGTCATGGAACAAGAACTCCTGCGGAGGACGCGGCGGCGTCCTCGATGATTTCACCCTGGATGCGGCGCGACAGGCCGCGGAAAATGGCGACGGCCTCGCCATCATGGCCGGTGACGAGGACATCATAGACACCGGACCGGCCGCTCCCGGCCTGCCGCCGCGCTTCGGCGATGAGCCGTGCTCCCGCCGGGACGGGCTTCAGAAACGTGATGCTGCAATGCTGCGCCACGGTGCGTTCGTTTCGGGAGTTGCAGGCGAAGGCGAAGGCCGAATCCGCCAGCACGAACAGAAAGCCGCCGTGGCAGGTGCCGTGGCCGTTGAGCATGTCCGCGCGCACGATCATGCTCACCCGCGCCCAGCCGTCCCCGGCCGCCTCGACGGACATGCCCATGGCCTGTGACGCCTTGTCCTCATTGAACATTCTGGCCGCCACGCGCTGCGCCAGACGGTCCGCTTCGGTCTCTGCCACGCGTTTCTCCCCGAGGTGGGCCCGGCATTTTCCAGATGCAAAGCCCCTTGCCGTTAATAATCCGAACGGACATACTATTAATCGGGAACGAAGCCCTGTCTAGGGGGGAAGCGCGCCGCCCGCATTGCGGACCCCGGCGATGCAGCAAGCCAGGAGAGCCATGTGACGACCTATTCCACCATCCTGTACGAGTGCCGGGACGGCATCGCCCGGCTGACCCTGAACCGGCCGGAGAAGCTCAACAGCTTCAATGTCATCATGCATGGCGAGGTGGCCGATGCGCTCAGCCGCGTGGAGGCGGACGGAGCGCGGGTGCTGGTCATCACCGGCGCGGGCCGGGCCTTCTGCGCCGGGCAGGATCTGGACGACCGCGCGGTCAAGCCGGACGACCCGGCGGTGGACCTGGGGGAGAGCCTGGAGAGCTATTACAACCCGCTCATCCGCCGAATCACCGGGCTGAAGCTGCCGGTGATCTGCGCCGTCAACGGCGTGGCGGCGGGGGCGGGCGCCAACATCGCGCTGGCCTGCGACATCGTCATCGCCGCCAAACCCGCCAGGTTCGTGCAGGCCTTCTGCAAGCTGGGGCTCGTGCCCGATTCGGGCGGCACGTGGATCCTGCCGCGCCTTGTCGGCACGGCGCGGGCGCTTGGCCTCTCCCTGCTCGGCACGCCGATCGACGGCGAGACGGCGGAGCGCTGGGGTCTCATCTGGAAGGCGGTGGAGCCGGAGGCGCTGGCGGCCGAGGTGGACGGGCTCGCCCGCCACTTCGCCACCCAGCCCACCGGGGGCCTCGCCGCCATCAAGCAGGCGATTCGCGCGGCGGCCACCCACACGCTCGACCAGCAGCTGGATCTGGAGCGCGATCTCCAGCGCGCGCGCGGCCGCTCGGCCGACTACCGCGAGGGCGTGGCCGCCTTCCTTGAAAAGCGCGAGCCGAACTTCACGGGGGCCTGATCCAATCGGCGCTTGGGCCCCGGGGACTTCCAGCCCGGGGGCAAGACCACACGAAATCCCGCCCGAAACGGGAGAGAAGGAGAACACTTCAATGAAGCTGATGAGCTTTGCCGAAGGCCGCTGGGTCGAGCCGCAGGGCCGCCTGACCGAGGTGGTGAGCGCCGTTGACGGCTCCCTTGTGGGCGTCTGCTCGAGCGAGGGGCTGAACTTCGCCGGCATGGCCCGCTACGCCCGCGAGGTGGGCGGTCCGGCCCTGCGGAAACTGACCTTCACCGAGCGCGCCGACATCCTGAAGCAGCTGGCCGCCTACCTGATGGAGCGCAAGGAAGAGCTGTACGCCCTCTCCTGGCACACGGGCGCGACCCGCAAGGACGGCTGGGTGGACATCGAGGGCGGCATCGGCACCCTGTTCGCCTACGCCTCGCGCGGCAAGCGCGAGCTGCCGAACGAGAAGCACCTGATCGACGGCGACGTGGAGCAACTCTCCAAGGGCGGCACGTTCGTGGGCCTGCATGTGCTGACGCCGCTCAAGGGCGTGGCGGTGCACATCAACGCCTTCAACTTCCCGTGCTGGGGCCTGCTCGAGAAATTCGCGCCCACGTTCCTCGCGGGCGTTCCGGTCATCACCAAGCCCGCAACGGCCACCGCCTATCTCGCCGAGAAGCTGGTGCGGATGATGATCGAATCGGGCCTGCTGCCGGACGGCGCGCTCCAGATCATCGTCGGCTCGACCGGCGACCTGCTCGACCATCTGACCATGCAGGATGTGGTCTCCTTCACCGGCTCGCTGGAGACCTCGGTGAAATTGCAGGCGCACCCCAACATCCTCCGGAACGCGGTGCGCTTCATCGCCGAGCGGGATTCGCTCAACGCCTCCATCCTCGGGCCGGACGCCGCGCCGGGCACGCCGGAGTTCGACCTGTACATCAAGGAAGTGCAGCGGGAGATGACCACCAAGGCGGGCCAGAAGTGCACCGCCATCCGCCGCGCCATCGTGCCGAGGCAGTATGCCGACGCGGTGGCCGAGGCGCTGAAGGCGCGGCTGGCCAAGGTGGTCGTCGGCAACCCGCAGGCGGAGGGCGTTACCATGGGCGCACTGGCGAGCCTGTCCCAGCGCGACGACGTGCGCTCCAAGATCCAGCTGCTGCGCTCGGAAGCGCAGGTTGTGTTCGGCGACCCGGAGAATTTCGAGGTTGTCGGCGCGGACCGGGAGAAGGGCGCGTTCCTGCCGCCGGTGCTGCTGCGCTGCGACGAGCCGTGGAAGGCAACCCACGTGCATGACGTGGAGCCCTTCGGCCCCGTCGCCACCATCGTGCCCTATGACACGCTGGAGGAGGCGGTGCGCCTCGCCAACCGGGGCGAGGGCAGCCTGGTCGCCTCCGTCTTCACCTATGACCCGGCCGTGGCCGACGAGCTGCTGTTCGGCAGCGCCTCCTTCCACGGCCGCCTCGTGTTCATCGACCGCGACTGCGCCGGGGAGTCGACCGGCCACGGCTCGCCGCTGCCGCACATGATTCACGGCGGCCCGGGCCGCGCCGGCGGCGGCGAGGAAATGGGCGGCCTGCGCGGCGTGAAGCATTACATGCAGCGCACGGCGCTTCAGGGCTCGCCCGCCCGCCTCGGCCAGCTTGGCCGGTCGTGGATTCGCGGCGGCGTCGAGATCGACGCGGGCGCGCACCCGTTCACCCGGCCGTTCGATGCGCTGCAACTGGGCGAGACGCTCTACACCCGCGAGCGCACCGTCACGCTGGAGGACATCGAGCACTTCGCCCGCTTCACCGGCGATACCTTCTACGCCCACATGGACGAGGAAGCCGCCGCCGCCAACCCGTTCTTCCCGGGGCGCGTGGCGCACGGCTACCTTCTGATCTCCTTCGCGGCCGGTCTGTTCGTCGAGCCCGCGCCGGGGCCGGTGCTCGCCAACTACGGCCTCGACAACCTGCGCTTCCTGAAGCCGGTCTCGCCGGGCGATACCATCAAGGTGCGCCTCACGGTGAAGTCCAAGAAGGCGCGGCGGGAATATGGCGAGGTGCGCTGGGACGTGCAGATCACCAACCAGAATGGCGAGACGGTCGCCAACTACGACCTGCTCACCATGAATGCTTTTGGCGGGGAGCAGGCTGCGAACTGATTTTTTGCAGAGGGTCGCGGACCCTCTGCACTCCCCTTCGTTTTCAGGGCCGCATCTTTCCTCAAGGGTGCGGCCCTTTTCCTTTGCCGGGATTTTTATCGGACTGTGCGCGGCCTGACCGGCGCGGCCGGAACCGTTCCGCGAGGTTGCCAGGAGGGTCGGAGATCCTCCTGTAAAAAACAAATCAGTCCAGTGCGACCCCGGCCGGGCGGCGCATGATCCACTGGTCGATGGCCTTGTGCGGCGTGAACAGCGTGTCGATCTCGAAGCCGAATTTCCGGTAGAAATTGATGGCCCGGTCGTTGTGGATGACGACGGTGAGCCACTGAGGCTGGCGTGGGTCGAGCCAGTCGATGCCTGCGCGCATGAGGGCGGCGGCAATGCCGAGGCCGTGGTGGTCGGGGTGGACCATCATCCAGTCGATCTCGCGGCTGTCGGCGGCGTGGCGGGTGGCGATGAGAAAGCCGCCCAGCCGGCCCTCGACGAAGGCGCACACCAGCCGCTGGTTTTCGCTGGCGGCGGCCGTGGCGCAGGTGTCGGCGCTGATGTGGACGATGCGCTGGATGGCGGCGATCTGCTCGGGGCCGAGCCCGTCGCGGTAGTAGGTGGAGCGGGTCGCCGCGTCGGTGAGGGCGGCGATCTCCGCCGCGCTGGTGCGGGTCATGGCGTCGGCATCGAACGCCAGTTCAGCCTGCCGGATGCGGGCTTCGGTCATGGACGATTCTTCCCCTGTTTTGTCTTCTGTCGCTGGCGCACCGGTCGCGGCGCGCAAGTTGGGCGGGTGTGCAAGATTTCTCATGGATTTCAAAACCATGATGCGCCCGGCAGTGGGAAATGTGCGACGTCCGCCAAGGCCCGTCCGGGCTGTCGGAGGGCTGGAACTTCCCCTCCGGCCGGCGGTTGCTCCTGGCAGGTGGAGGGCTGTCCCCCACGGACGGCCTCCCATCGCCTGTGGACACAAAGGAGGCTGACATGCCGACAAACACACCCGGCGGTACGCCGCATCTGGCGCGCTCCACCGCTGCCGCGACAGGCGACAAGGTTGCCGACGCCACCGATCTGCTGCAGCGGGATCACCGGCAGGTGGAGAGCTGGTTTCACGCCTGTGAATCGCTGAGCGATGAAGAGCAGAAGGCGGAGCTGATCGAGAAGATCTGCATGGCGCTCAAGGTGCACACGCAGATCGAGGAGGAGATCTTCTATCCCCGCTTCCGCGCCGAAACGGGCGAGCAGGGACTGGTGCAGGAAGCCATCGACGAACACGCGGAGGTGAAGCGCCTCATCGCCGACGTCGAGCAGCGCCAGAGCCAGGGCCTCGACTGCACCGAGCAGCTGGAGGCGATGCGTCAGGCAGTGCAGCATCACGTGCAGGAAGAGGAAAACGAGATGTTCGCCAAGGCGCGCAACACGGACATCGACCTGTTCGCCCTCGGCGCCGAACTGGCGACGCGCCGCTCCGAACTGATGCAGCAGTTGTCGGCGCAGAAGATGCAGCAGGGGAGCACCCTCGACTCGGGCAGCGGCATCTGACGAAGGCGGCGCGCCCATGGCTCGGGAGGACCGGTGGGGAGGCGGCGGAGGAGGCGCGCCGGAGCGCGGCGCCCCGCGCGAACTCGGCACGGCCGGCGCGACGCTGGGCTTCGCGCTGGGCGGCTTCTTCGACGGCATCCTCCTGCACCAGATTCTCCAGTGGTACCATGTGCTGAGCGGACTTGGTGATGTGTCCCGGGGCGGGGCGTCCTGGCACAGCCTGCGCGTGCAGGTGCTGGCCGACGGCCTGTTCCATGCGCTGATGTACGTCATCGCGCTGACGGGTCTGTGGCTGCTGTGGCGCGCCCGGCGCGTTGCGCCCGATCTTCCCGGCCGCCGCTTTCTCGGGGCAGTGCTGGCGGGGTTCGGCCTGTGGCATGTGGTGGACGCGATCGTCTCCCACTGGCTGCTCGGCCTGCATCACATCCGCATGGAGGCGGAGTCCGTGCTGTTCTGGGATGTGGCCTTTTTCGTCGCCGGTGCGGCGCTGCTCGTTGCGGGCGCGGCGCTGTGGCGCGAAGGAAGCCGGGGCGGCGATGGCCCGGGCGTCTCGACGCGGGGGCGGTCGTCCGGCCGCACCGCGTTCCTGCTCGGCCTCGTCGTGCTCGCGGCCGGCGGCTGGGCGCTGCGTCCCGTGCCGGAGGCATTGCCGGACGGGCTGGCGCTGGTGGTGTTCCCGCCCACGGCGCCGCCCCAGGCCGCGCTGCGGGCGGCGGGTGCGGCGGGCGGGCGCGTGGTCTGGCTCGATGCCGGGGGCGGCGTTGCCGTGCTCGCCCTGGACGGCGGCATGACGGACCGCTGGCGGCTGTACGGCGCGGGCGCGCTGTTCGTCAGCGGCACGCTCTCGCCGCCGGGCTGTTTCGCCCGGGGCCCCGCTCCGGTCCGCAGCCGGCCGGCCTGACCCTCAGTCCACCATCAGAACGCCGCAGGCGGTCGCCCGCCGGACGGCGGCCTGGCGGTTGTGCACCCCCAGCTTGCGCATGATGTTCTTCAGGTGCCACTTGATGGTCTCGGGCGTCAGGTGAAGCTGGCGCGCGATCACCTTGTTGGAGTGGCCCGCGGCCACGCCGCGCAGCACGTCCAGTTCCCGGGGCGTCAGCGCGCGCGGAGGCGGCACGACGGCCGGCTCCAGCACGGGCCGGGGCTCAAGCCGGGCCGCCGGCGTCATCAGACGCGGCAGGTGGGTGGCGACAGCCGGCGCCAGCAGCGACGCCAGGCGGGCAAATCCCATCTCGCCGGCAACCGCAGACGAATGGTTCAGGGTGAGTGAAGCTTTAGATGCCATAAGCCAAAACACACTGCATTCCGCAGTCCTCCCCGTGGCTTTTGGTGAATGCTCTTTTTTTGTTCTTGCCTGCCCGGGTCCGGCAGGGCCGGATGGCAGGAGGCGGCTTTTGCCGTTCCGTTCTTTTCATAATGGTGTGCGGTTTCGGGAAAGACTCAAGACCCGTATTTGGAAACTTTTGGGTGGTGCGACAGGGCGGATAGGGTCCAGCGAGCCTTGGCACTAGCACCGAATGCGCGGAAATCCGCACTTTCTGAAGAGGGAAAGCCGGGGCGTCAGGCCGTTTCCGGCTGCTGACGGCGGCTGAGGATTCTGCCGGGGTGTTGCATACCGACAACAGGAAAATCGCTCGACACCCCCAAAAGAGTCGCTATCCGATTCTTCAAAAAACGGTAACATGGCCGCCAAGGAACAGGGGCTGGCCAAACCGCCCCGCCAGACATGTCCAGGGGGAGGATGAGTCGATGAATCTGGAATTCTCGCCGGAGGACGAGTCGTTCCGGCAGGAAGTGCGGGCGTTCATTGCCGAGCATTATCCGCCCGCCTTGCGCGGCAGGGGAGAGTCGGTCGAAGGGCTGAGCAAGGAGGAGATTCTCTCCTGGCACCGCGTGCTCGCCAGGAAGGGCTGGGTCGCGCCGCACTGGCCGGTGGAATACGGCGGCGCGGGCTGGACGCCGGTGCAGCGCCACATCTGGGAGGAGGAGTGCGCGCGCGCCGACACCATCCCCGTCATTCCCTTCGGCATCAACATGGTGGGGCCGGTCATCTACACCTTCGGCACGCCGGAGCAGAAGCAGCGCTTCCTGCCGCCGACGCTTGCGGGCGACATCTGGTGGTGCCAGGGCTATTCCGAGCCCGGCGCGGGCTCGGACCTCGCCTCGCTGCGCACCCAGGCGCGGCGCGAGGGCGACCACTACATCGTGAACGGCCAGAAAACCTGGACCACCCTGGCCCAGTATGCGGACTGGGGGTTCTTCCTCGTCCGCACCGACCCGACCGCGCGGCCGCAGGAGGGCATCAGCTTCCTGCTCATCGACATGAAGTCGCCGGGCGTGACCGTGCGGCCCATCATCACGCTGGGCGGCGAGCACGAGGTGAACGAGGTATTCCTCGACAACGTGCGGGTGCCGGTGGAGAACCGCATCCACGAGGAAAACAAGGGCTGGACCTGCGCCAAGTTCCTGCTGGCCCACGAGCGCACCGGCATCGCGGCGGTGTCCCGCTCCAAGCGCGGGCTGGAGAAGCTGCGGGCGATCGCGCGGGAGGAGCGCAGCGGCGGCCGGCCGCTGATCGAGGACCCCTTCTTCGCCCGCAAGCTCACCGAGCTGGAGGTGGATCTGCTGGCGCTGGAATATACGGTGCTGCGGGTGCTGGCATCGGAGAGCGCGGGCCGCGGGCCGGGGCCGGAGTCCTCGCTGCTCAAGATCCGGGGCTCGGAGATCCAGCAGCGGCTGACCGAGCTGGCGCTGGAGGCGGCGGGCCATTACGGCGCGCCCTATTTCCGGGGCTTCCCCGAGGCCGGAGGCAATGTGCCGCCCATCGGGCCGGCATACGCCCACCGGGCCGCGCCCGCCTATTTCAACATGCGCAAGACGTCCATCTACGGCGGCTCCAACGAGATCCAGCACAACATCATCGCCAAGCAGGTGCTGGGGCTGTGAGCACGCCCCTGCCGCAGACAGGATATGCCGGGGAGTGAGGCATGGATTTCAATTTCACCGAGGAACAGACGCTGCTGCGGGAGCAGGTCTCCCGCTTCCTGGCGGACCGCTATGACTTCGAGACGCGCCGCCGGGTGGTGGCCTCGCCCGAGGGATGGCGGCCGGAGATCTGGCAAGCCTTCGCCGGGGAGCTGGGGCTGCTGGGCGCGGCCCTGCCGGAGAGCCTGGGCGGCTTTGGCGGCGGCCCGGTCGAGACCATGATCATCATGGAGGAGTTCGGCAAGGCGCTGGTGGTGGAGCCGTATCTGGGCACCGTGGTGATCGGCGGCGGCCTTCTCAAACATTCCGGCTGGCCGCAGGCGCGGGATCTGGCGGAGCGGATCATCAGCGGCGAGGCGCGTCTTGCCTTCGCCTATGCGGAGCACAAGGCGCGCTACACCTGGCGCCATGTGGAGACCACCGCCAGGCGGCGCGGCGGGGCGTATGTGCTGACGGGCCACAAGGCGGTGGTCATCGGCGCGCCCTGGGCGACGCACCTGATCGTCACCGCGCGGACGGACGGCGACGTGGACTCGCCGGAGGGTCTGTCGCTGTTTCTGGTGGAGAAGGGGGCGCGGGGCCTCCACGCCACCGACTTCCCGACGGTTGACGGCCTGCGCGCCTCGGAGATCCGCTTCGACGGGGTGGAGGTGCCGGCGGAAAATCTCATCGGCGCGGAAGGCGCGGCGCTGCCGCTGATCGAGCAGGTGATCGACGAGGCGACGGCGGCCGTGTGCGCGGAGGCGGTCGGCTGCATGCGCAGGCTGCACGAGGGCACGCTCGACTATGCCCGCCAGCGCCGCCAGTTCGGCGTGCCCATCGCCAGCTTCCAGGTGCTCCAGCACCGGATGGTCGACATGTTCATGGCCCTGGAGCAGTCCGTCTCCATGACCTATCTCGCCACGCTCAAGCTGGGCGCGCCGCCGCAGGAGCGGGCGCGGGCGGTCTCCGCCGCCAAGGCCTATGTGGGCCGGTCGGCCACGTTCGTGGGACAGAACGCCATCCAGATCCACGGCGGCATGGGCATGACCGACGAACTGGCCATCGGCCATTATTTCAAGCGGGCAACCATGATCGAGGGGCTGTTCGGCACCACCGACCATCATCTGTCGCGCGTCGAGACGCTCGCCGACGCCGCCTGAGGCGGCCGGGAAAAAGACCGGAAAAAAAGGGCGCGGCCGCATGGGGTCCGCGCCCTTTTCCGGTCTCTGCCGGGAGTCTGTCGAGAAGGGCGGGCAGACGGTCAGTGCGCGCTCTCGGCCCGCACTTCGCCGAGCTGCCAGGCCCGCACAAAGGGGATCAGCTGGTAAAGGGCCGACAGCCCCACCAGCGCATAGACGATGTTCGTCAGAGTCGTGTCGACTCCGAACAGGGCGGTCACCAGGTTGAAGTCCGCCAGGGCGATCAGGCCCCAGTTGATGCCGCCGATGATCGTCAGAATCAGCGTAATGAGATTCAGCGTTTTCATACGCGCCTCCATCGTCCGCCCGGGAACGCCGCAGGGTGGGGGTTGTTCCTGCCGTTGAGCCCGGCCGTCGGCGCTCTGGCGCGGAACCGCGCCTTTGCGAAACCGTTGCTGAAACAACGGCGCAGTGCCGAAACGTCAAGGAGTGGACGATGGCAGCAACAGGAGCCAGGAAGTCTGGCGGAAAGTCCCGCGGGCGGGCCGCGCAGAGCCGGAAGGGGACTGGGGCGCGGCAAGCCGCGGGACGGTCGAGGAGCGACGCGCAGATGGCGCCGTCCGACGACGCCTCCAGCCAACGCAGCCAGTCCCGGACCGCACAGGCGCGCGCGGACTCCCGCGCAGGGTCCGTCTCCCGCAGCGCCGCGAAGGCGGCGGCGGGCGGAGCGCGCACCGGCAGCGCGAAAGCCCCGGCCGGGCGGCAGGCGGCCCGGCGTGGTCAGGATGCGGTGCAGTTCCTGAAGCAGGATCACCGCCTGGTGGATGCGTTGTTCAAGCAGTTCGAGGAGGCGGGAGACGGCCGCACCCGCGCAAGCGTGATGCGCCGGATCGCCCAGGCGCTGACCGTGCACGCCCGGATCGAGGAGGAAATCTTCTACCCGGCGGCGCGGGCGGAGCTGAGCGAGCAGGATCTGCTGGACGAGGCCCAGGTGGAGCACGACTCCGTCAAGCGGCTGATCGCCGAGATCGAGTCCATGCGTCCCTCCGAGCCGCTCTACAACGCCAAGGTCACGGTGCTGAAGGAATATGTGAAGCACCACGTGAAGGAGGAGGAGCGCGAGCTGTTCCCCCAGGTGAAAAAGACCGGCCTCGACCTTGTCGCCATGGGGGAGGAGCTGGCCGCCCGTCATGCCCAGCTGATGAAGCAGGGCGGCGCGGGTCGGCGCCGCACCGCCACCGCCGAGACCGGGATGCAGGCGCGCACCTGAGCCTCGTCTGCCGGAAGGCGCCGATAAACGGAACGGGCGGTCCATCGGGCCGCCCGTTCGCGTTTCAGGGGGCGCTTGCGCTGCCCCGGCTGCTCGTCCCCGGTTACTCGGAGGCGGGCGTGTTGTCCTGCTTCTCCCCGGCCTTCCGGCGCGCAGCCCGCCGCGCCAGAATGTTGAGGGTTTCAACACCGGCCGAGAACGCCATCGCGGCGTAGACATAGCCCTTGGGCACGTGCGCGCCGAAGCCTTCGGCGATCAGCGTGGTGCCGATGAGCAGCAGGAAGCCCAGCGCCAGCATCACGACCGTCGGGTTGGCGGCGATGAAGTTGGCCAGCGGCGTCGCCGCCACCAGCATCACCGTCACCGCCACGATGACGGCGATGAACATGATGGCCAGGTTGTCGGTCATGCCGACGGCGGTGATGATGCTGTCGATGGAGAACACCAGGTCGAGCAGCAGGATCTGGCCGATGGCCGCCGTGAAGCCGATGCCGGCCTTGCTGGTGTCGAACACGTCATCGGTGGGCGTGGGGTCGACGTTGTGATGGATTTCCTTGGTGGCCTTCCACACCAGGAACAGGCCGCCCGCAATGAGGATCAGGTCGCGCCAGGAAAAGGCGTGATCGAACAGCGTGAAGATCGGCTGGGTGAGCTGCACGATGAACGCCACCGTGCTGAGGAGCGCCAGCCGCATGATCAGCGCCAGGCTGATGCCGATTCGCCGCGCCTTTTCGCGCTGCCCTTCCGGCAGCTTGTTGGAGAGGATCGAGATGAAAATCAGGTTGTCGATGCCAAGCACGACCTCCATGGCGATGAGGGTCGCAAGCGCCGCCCAGGCTGCGGGGTCGGTGGCAATCGCGGCGAGGTGTTCCATCAAGCGGAAGATCCTTCGTGTAGCTGCGTGAGGTTTCGTTTCTACCAAAGACCAAAGCGGAGAGAAGAGGATACCGAACGTAACGCACACGACCGGTAAACGGGCCGGCCGGCAGGGGGATCCTCGGCGCCGGTGGATGCGTTAGCGATACAGCCCCGCGCGCGGGGTTGTCTTCGCTGTGGAAGGGATCGTGATATGCGTTTCAAGCTCAAGGGGGCCGCTGCGGCGGGCGCTGTGGTTCTGGCGGCCGGCCTGTCCGGCCCCGGCGCTGCCCGCATCGACGAGGCGGTGGTGCCGCGCAACGTCGAGAACGCCGAGCCCACGGAACTGCCTGCGGATCAGGACTTTGAGTACGGCTGGGTCGGCCTGCTCGGGCTGGCGGGCTTGCTCGGCCAGCGCCGGATGCGCCGCACCGCGCGGGAGCACGCCTGATCGCCGGAGAAAAGGGGAGCGCCGCCGGCTCCGGCGCTCCCGCCCCCCTGTTGTCCCCCTGCGCGCCGTTACGCGCGGTTCCGCCGCCGCAGGGCGAGGCCCAGCGGCGCGAGGCCGGTCAGGAGCAGGGCCGCCGCGCCCGGCTCGGGCACAGGGTTGAGAGCGTGCATGTGCATCTCCAATGGTTGAGCTGAACGAGGGTGGTGAGGCCGAAAAGCGGACGTCACGCAAAGGAAAAGGCCCGATGATAAAGACGTCTTAGATGAAGATCCGCCCTGTTGCGGCTGGACAGCTTGCCGGAGAATCCTGGCGAGCCGGGAAGGATCTATTACAGGCGAGCTATAGCCGGACAAATCGAGGCAGAGCTTAGGCGTTGGAGCTTGCGCGACTCCATGCCTTCCTTTCCGTTTCGAGCGCTTGGCTGTAGAGAAGCGCCGATGGAAGCGTTTGATGTCATCATTCTGGGCGCGGGCGCGGCGGGCCTGATGTGCGCCGCAACCGCCGGCCAGCGCGGGCGGCGCGTGCTGCTGCTCGACCATGCCGACAAGGTCGGCTCGAAAATCCTCATCTCGGGCGGCGGGCGCTGCAACTTCACCAACGTGGATGCGGGGGCGGAGCGATACCTGTCGCAGAACCCGCACTTCGCCAAGTCGGCCCTCAGCCGCTACACGGCGCGGGACTTCATCGCCCTCGTCGAGAAGCATCGCATCCCCTACCACGAGAAGACCCTCGGCCAGCTGTTCTGCGACGGCTCGGCGCGGGAGATCGTCGCCATGCTGATGAACGAGTGCCAGGCCGGCAACGTGGATGTGAGGGTGCGCCACCGGATCACCGATGTCGCGGGCGGCGAAGGCTTCCGCGTCGAGACCGACCGGGGCGCTTTCCACGCCCCCAGCCTCGTGCTGGCGACCGGCGGGCCGTCCATCCCCAGGATGGGCGCAACCGCCTTCGCCCATCAGCTGGCCCGGCGTTTCGGCCTTGCGCTCACCGAGACGCGCCCCGCGCTGGTGCCCCTGAAGGCGGAGGCCGACCTGCTGCCCTTCTGCCAGCAGCTGGCGGGCGTGGCGGTGGATGCGGTCGCCGCGTGCGGCAAGCAGGAATTCCGCGAGAACATCCTGTTCACCCACCGGGGGCTGTCCGGCCCCGCGATCCTGCAAATCTCCTCCTACTGGCGGGAGGGGCAGGCGATTGCCCTTGACCTTGCGCCGGGGCTCGACGCGCTGGCGTTCCTAAAGGCGCGCAAGCGCGAGCGCCCCAAGGCCGAGCCCCGCACCGTGCTGGGCGAGATCCTGCCCGCGCGCCTTGCCGCCGCGCTCGCCGAGCAGCAACTGCCTCAGGGCCCCATGGCCAACCTGCCGGACAAGGCGCTCGCCGCATTCGCCGAACGGCTGAAGCGCTGGACGATCACGCCCGCCGGCAGCGAGGGCTACGCCAAGGCGGAGGTGACGCTGGGCGGCATCGACACCGACGGCCTGTCGGGCAAAACCATGGAGGCGCGCGCCGTGCCCGGCCTCTATGCCATCGGCGAGGCGGTGGACGTGACCGGCTGGCTCGGCGGCTACAATTTCCAGTGGGCCTGGGCCAGCGGCTGGGTGGCCGGTCAGGCGGTCTAGCCGCCGGACAGTCTTGTATCACCTGTTTGTCGCGTCGCCTGGGGGGAACAGGCCCGCCATCTCTTCCGTTCCCGGTGGCTCAAGGGGCAGCCGCTGGTGGCTGCCCCGGTTCATCGGGAGAGACAGGCATGGCCAATATTCTCGACGGCAAGCGCGTCGCCATTCTGGCGACGGACGGCTTTGAACTGGTCGAATTGACCGAGCCCCTGCGCGCGTTGCAGCGGGCGGGCGCGCAGGTGGAGGTGGTCGCCCCCAAGGCCGGGTCAATTCAGGGGTACAACCATCATGACAAGGCGGACACCATTCCGGTGGACCGCACGCTCGAACAGGCCCAGGGCGAGCGGTATGACGCCCTGATGCTGCCGGGCGGCGTCATCAACCCGGACGCGCTGCGGCTGGAGCAGACGGCGATCGCCTTCATCCGCCATTTCGTCGAGGCCCGCAAACCCATCGCCGCCATCTGCCATGGCCCGTGGACGCTCATCAACGCGGGCGGCGTCGAGGGGCGGCGGGTGACCTCCTGGCCGTCGCTGGAGGCGGATCTGAGGAACGCGGGGGCGGACTGGGTGGACCAGGCCGTGGTGGTGGACCGGGGGCTCGTCACCTCCCGCCGCCCCGACGACCTGCCCGACTTCTGCGTGGCCATGGTGGAGGAGATCAGCGAGGGCCGGCACGCCGAGGCCCCCGGCGGCCGGGTGGGCGCGGCGCAAAGCGGGGCCAGCTCGGCGAATATGCCGTGAGCGTGTGGGGGGAAAAGGAAAGGGCCGTGTTTCCATGCCACCTCGCCGGAAACGCGGCCCGAAAACCGGAACGGGGGTCGCAGGGGGATCAGGGATCCCCCTGCATCTCGAGCGTTCAACCCCCGGAGCGACCCTAGCAGCAGCGGGCGCCGCCCGCGCCGTAGCGGGCGGCCATCCGGTTGCGGAAGAACTCGGTCTCGCTCATGGGCGGCACGTCCGGGTGGCGCTCCGCCATGTGGCGGCGGTAGGCCTCGTAGGAGGGAATGCCGATCATCAGGTTGGCCGTGTCGCGCACGCCGCTGAAGAAGCGGCGCAGGGCATATTTTCCGTTCTGGTGCATCGCGCTTACTCCGCCGGAACGCCGCTGATTTCCGTCGCCGTCGGCCGGTCGATGCGCAGGGCGGCGATGGCCGTGCGGATGCCGAAGACGACGGTCGAGATCACCACGAACAGGAAGATGACGCACAGGGTGGCGTCGATCCAGTCGTTCATGATGACCCGCTGCATCTGCTCCAGCGACTTGGCCGGGGCGAGCACCTGCCCCTGCGCCAGCGCGTCGGAGAATTTGCGCGCGTGCGCCACGAAGCTGACCGTGGGGTCGGAGGAGAGCACCTTCTGGAGACCCGCGGTCACGGTGCAGACCACCAGCCAGGTGGCGGGCAGGATGGTGACCCAGGCGAAGCGGTGCTGCTTCATGCGGAACAGCACCACCGTGGCCAGCGTCAGGGCGACGGCCGCCAGCATCTGGTTGGCGATGCCGAACAGCGGCCACAGGGTGTTGACGCCGCCCAGCGGGTCGGTGACGCCCTGGTAGAGGAAGTACCCCCACGCGCCGACGCACAGTGCCGTGGCGATGAAGCCGGGCACCAGCGAGGACACCTCCCGGAAGCGGGGCGCAACGAGGCCGATGAGGTCCTGCAGCATGAAGCGTCCGGCGCGGGTGCCGGCGTCCACGGCGGTCAGGATGAACAGCGCCTCGAACAGGATGGCGAAGTGGTACCAGAAGGCCTTCATCGTCTGCCCGCCCACCACGTGGGAGAAGATCTCCGCCATGGCGACGGCGAGGGTCGGCGCGCCGCCGGTGCGGGAGATGATGGTGGACTCGCCCACGTCCCGGGCTGTCTGCACCAGCATTTCCGGGGAGATCGGGAAGCCCATGGCCGTCACGGCCGCCGCTGCGCTCTCCGGCGTGGTGCCGATGAGGGCGGCAGGGCTGTTCATGGAGAAGTAGAGGCCGGGGTCGAGGATGGAGGCACCCACCAGCGCCATGATGGCGACGAAGCTCTCCATCAGCATACCGGCGTAGCCGATGAACGGCGCGTCACGCTCGCTGGAGATCAGCTTTGGCGTGGTGCCGCTGGCGATCAGCGCATGGAAGCCCGAAACCGCGCCGCAGGCGATGGTGATGAACAGGAACGGGAACAGGTTGCCGGACCACACCGGCCCGCCGCCTGCCGCGAACTTGGTCAGCGCCGGCATCTGGAGCGGCGGGGCCATGACGACGATGCCGATGGCCAGCGCCACGATCGCGCCGATCTTGAGGAAGGTGGAGAGGTAGTCGCGGGGCGCCAGCAGCAGCCACACCGGCAGGATGGCGGCGATGCCGCCGTAGCCGATCAGCAGCCAGCACAGCTGCACCGGCGTCAGGGTGAACAGGGGGCCGAGCACCGGCGAGGCCGCCACGTCGCGGCCATAGACGATGGCGAGGATCAGCAGCACGAAGCCGATGATGGAGATTTCCGCCACCCGGCCGGGCCGGATGAAGCGCAGGTAGAGCCCCATGAAGATGGCGATGGGGATGGTGGCGGCCACGGTGAACAGGCCCCACGGGCTGTCCGCCAGCGCCCGCACCACGATGAGGGCGAGCACGGCGAGAATGATGACCATGATCATGAAGGCGCCGAACAGGGCGATGGTGCCCGCGACCGGGCCCATTTCCATGCGGACCATCTCGCCCAGCGACTTGCCGTCGCGGCGCATGGAGATGAACAGCACCATGAAGTCCTGCACCGCGCCGGCGAGGATGACGCCGAACAGGATCCACAGCGTGCCGGGCAGGTAGCCCATCTGCGCGGCCAGCACAGGCCCCACCAGCGGGCCCGCGCCGGCGATGGCGGCGAAGTGGTGGCCGAACAGCACGTAGCGGTTGGTGGGCACGTAATCGAGCCCGTCCTGCCGCCGGACAGCGGGCGTCGGCCGGTCGGGGTCGAGCCGCATGACGGAGCGCGCGATGTAGAGCGCGTAGAAGCGGTAGCCGATGAGATAGAGCGATACCGCTGCGATGACGATCCAGAGGGCGTTGATGGGCTCGCCCCGTTCAAGGGCGATAACGCCCAGAGCGGCTGCGGCGAGCAGGGCGACCAGCGCCCAGCCGATTTTGGAGAGAATTTGCACAGTTCCTGTCCCGTCGGTTCTGTTGGTCCCCCAAGGGGGGGGAAATAACCCCCAAGCTAATGCTCAAGACAAGCCTACGCCAAAAGATAGATTGGGGGGACGTTGTGGCCACAGGCTTGCGGCGCGCTTCGGCGCGGCGGGGCGAGGGTGGATCCGGCGGACCGTTGATACGGGCCGATGATAAAGGCTGGCTGGCCCTGTCTTCAGAAAAACTATGTGGTGCGATTGTCTATTGCCTTGGTAGGGTCGGGTATCCGCTGGAGTGTTCCGGGACGCGTACCATGACCCATCGTTCTGCCGCTGCCGCTTCTTCCCGCCTGCCTGCCGCCCCGGCGGCCGGGGCTGCGGGCCTGCGCCCGTGCAGGACGCGCCGAATGTGTTGTTGCCGCAGCATCTGAGGTTCTGCCGCACGTTTCGTTCGACACATTCGGGTTTCCAGATCATGAGTGACCGCAAACCCCTTCTTGGCATTGTCAGTTGCAGCCGCGACGTGGGCGGCCGCCAGGTCCACGCCGTCTCGCACCGCTATGTGGAGCCGGTGCTCGATCGCCTCGGGGCGACGGGCCTCATCGTGCCGTCGCAGGCCGATGCCGCCAGCGTCCGCCAGCTGGCGACGCTGTTCGATGGCCTGTTCCTGCCGGGCAGCTTCTCCAACGTGAACCCCCGGCACTACGGCGCCGAGGCCGAGGCCGGGCACGGCCCGTTCGACGAGGGCCGGGACCGTACGGTGTTCCTGCTGCTGGAGGAGATGCTGAAGCAGGGCAAGCCGGTGTTCGGCATCTGCCGGGGCTTTCAGGAGCTGAACGTGTTCTTCGGCGGCAGCCTGCGCTGCGATCTCGGCCATGAGGCGGCGGGGAGCATCCCCCATCACCTGCCGGTGCACGAGGAGACGGCGTTCGCGCAGCTGTTCTCGCTGAATCATGCGGTCTCGATCGCGCCGGGCGGCGTGCTGGAGACGGTGGTCGGCCGCCGCCGGGTGGTGGTGAATTCGGTACACCACCAGGGTGTCGACCGGCTGGGGCGCGGTCTCCGGGTCGAGGCGCTGGCGGACGACGGGCTGGTGGAGGCCATTTCCTGGCAGGAAGGCGGGGCCGCCGTCCTTGGCGTGCAGTGGCACCCGGAATGGGATCTGGCGACCGATCCGGTGAGCCAGGCGATCTTCGACCACTTCGGCCGCCTGCTGCATGGGGAGGGCCATGGCGCCCTCGCGTCTCCCGCCCTGCGCCGCGCCGGCGCGTAAGGACGCCGCGCCAGGGTCGCGCGCAGACGCGTTCTCCCCGAAAAGACAGTGCCCGGAACGCAGAAAGCCCCGGCCGTGAGGCCGGGGCTTTCCGTTTGTGCTCTTGTGTTCCGCGCGGGGGCGATGGTTGGTCTGTCGCGATGGGGCTCGTCGCTGTCAGGTTGCCCATCTGTTGCCTCGGGGTGCGGGAGGAGTCCTCCCTCACGACCCCCGCGCGGTTGGCTCTTTACGGCCGGGGCACGCCCTTCTCCGGCCAGCCCAGCTTGACCTTCTCCTGACGGACCATCTCGGCCACATCCTCAAGGAGCTTCTTGGCGTCGTAAACAACACCGTCCTTGATGGTGTAGCTGACGCCGCCAACGCGCTCCAGCTGCTGGGTCTGCTCGTTCAGGCGCAGGTGACCCGTGCCGTACAGAGTCTTGAAGTTCTGCAGCGGGTTTTCCTTCACCAGAACGATGTCAGCCAGCTTGCCGACGCGCACGGTGCCGATCGGCGGCACCTTCTGGCCCTTCGGTTCGTACAGGGTCAGCGCGCCGTTCAGCGTGGCGGCGGTGAGCACCTGCGACGGGTTGAAGCCGGCTTCCTGCAGCAGCTCCAGCTCCTCGATGTAGCCGAAGCCGTAGGTCTTGAAGATGAAGCCGGAGTCAGAGCCGGTCACCACACGCCCGCCGATGTTCTTGTAGTCGTTAAGCAGGCGCATGTACTTGGCGTAGAAGTTCTTCCACTTCGTCTCGATTTCCGTGGTCCAGTCGAAGAAGTAGGACCCGTGGTTCTCGCGCGAGGACTGGAAGAAGTACCACAGCTGCGGCATGGTGTAGGCATCGTGCCAGTCCGCATTGCGGGCGCGCATCAGGTCGCGCGAGGCCGCGTAGATGGTCATGGTCGGGTCGAAGGTGACGCCGGCTTCCTTCTGCGCTTCCAGGTAGGCCCACCATTCCTTGGAGCCCGGCTCGAAGCTCTCCCAGGCGAGGTTCGCCACGTTGCCGAAGCGGTGCTGCTCGTTCTGGTAGTTGTAGTCGACCGGCCAGTTCTGGATCGGGCCGTTCTTCAGCATGGACTCGAAGTGGCCGTAGAAGTGGGTCACGGTGCCGAGGCCCGCCTTGCCGGCCTGCGCCGCGCTCATGCGGGCAACGCCGATCTGCGACAGGTGGGCGGTGGTGCCCAGGCCCTGCTTCTTGGCCTCGTCGAGGATCGCCTCGACAACTTCCGGCGGCTGCGACGGGTCGTTGAACAGCTTGATGCCGTCGATGCCCTGCTTGGCCGCCCAGCGCACCCACTCACGCGCCTTCTCGGGCGTGTCGGTGACGCCGCCGGTCCAGCCCTTGCCGCTGCCCGGGGTCTGGTAGGCGAAGATGCGCGGCGCGACGATCTCGTTGCGGGCCGAACGGGCGCGCTCGCTGAGCGAGGTCTCCACGTCGCCGAGCGGCACACCGCGGACGGTGGTCACGCCGTGCGCCAGCCACAGCTTGTAGGAGTAGCTCATGTCCGGCGCCTTGTCGTCGGAGGAGCCGTGGGCGTGCAGGTCGACGAAGCCCGGCAGGGCGTACATGCCGGTGGCGTCCAGCTCGTAGTCGAAGTCGCGCGGTTCGCGGCTGTCCTTCATCGGCAGGCCAGGAGTGCCGGCCGGCCGGATGTCGGTGATGACGTTCTTCTCGATCACGATGTCGACCGGACCACGCGCCGGCGCGCCGGAGCCGTCGATCAGGGTGACGCCGCGGATCACCATCTTGCGGAACGGACCCGCGCCCTCGCCGGGCTTGCGGGCCGGAGCCGGCGTCACGCCGGCGAAGCCTTCGATGCGCGCCGGAGCCGGAACCTTGGTGAGATCGGCGAACTGCGCCGATGCGGTGCCGGCCATGGCAAAGGCCGCGCACGCTGCCGTACCGGCAAGAACGGTGCGGCGGAAGATGGACAGTGACTTTTTCATTAGTCCCCCGTTTGAATGGTCCCTGAAACCAGACGGGGTGCCGCCGGAAGATCCGTCGGCGCCCCGCATGGATCTGCTAGTTGAGCTTCTTCATCAGGCTGATGTCGAAGGTGAGCGGCGGCGTGCTGTAGACCGAGGTCTTGCCGCCCGTGTTCGAGCCGGAGCTGCGGTTGTTGACCGCGGTGCTGTCGAACACGTTGTTCACGAAGAAGGAGAGGCTCCGGTTGTTTTCCAGCCGGGGCTTTCCCCGGGTTTTGCCCCTTGCGCTTTCGCGGGGGGCGGTGGGCGGTCCGGCGACGTCAGCTCGCCGGACCGCACGCTTGTGCCTCGGGGTGCGAGAAGGAGTTACCCGCTCGCCCCCCGCGATCGCCGCTTACGGCCGGGGCACGCCCTTTTCCGGCCAGCCCAGCTTGACCTTCTCCTGACGGACCATCTCGGCCACGTCTTCGAGAAGCTTCTTGGCGTCGTAGACGATGCCGTCCTTGACGGTGTAGCTGACGCCGCCAACGCGCTCCAGCTGCTGGGTCTGCTCGTTCAGGCGCAGGTGACCCGTGCCGTAGAGCGTCTTCAGGTTCTGGAGCGGGTTCTCCTTCACGATGACCAGGTCCGCCAGCTTGCCGACGCGCACGGTGCCGATCGGCGGCACCTTCTGGCCCTTCGGTTCATAGAGGGTCAGCGCGCCGTTCAGCGTGGCGGCGGTGATCACCTGCGACGGGTTGAAGCCGGCTTCCTGCAGCAGCTCCAGCTCCTCGATGTAGCCGAAGCCGTAGGTCTTGAAGATGAAGCCGGAGTCCGAACCGGTCGCCACGCGCCCGCCGATGCTCTTGTAGTCGTTAATCAGGCGCATGAACTTGCTGTAGAAGTTCTTCCACTTGACCTCGATTTCCGTGGTCCAGTCGAAGAAGTAGGACCCGTGGTTCTCGCGCGAGGACTGGAAGAAGTACCACAGCTGCGGCATGGTGTAGGTGTCATGCCAGTCCGCATTGCGGGCGCGCATCAGGTCACGCGAGGCCGCGTAGATGGTCATGGTCGGGTCGAAGGTGACGCCGTTGGCCTTCTGCTCCTCGAGGTAGGCCCACCATTCCTTGGAGCCCGGCTCGAAGCTCTCCCAGGCGAGGTTCGCCACGTTGCCGAAGCGGTGCTGCTCGTCCTGGTAGTTGTAGTCGACCGGCCAGTTCTGGATCGGGCCGTTCTTCAGCAGCGACTCGAAGTGACCGTAGTAGTGGGTCACGGTGCCGAGGCCCGCGCGGCCAGCCTGCAGCGCGTTCATGCGGCCGACGCCGATCTGCGACAGGTGGGCGGTGGTGCCCAGGCCCTGCTTCTTGGCCTCGTCGAGGATCGCCTCGATCACCTCGGGCGGCTGATCCGGGTCGGCGCCCAGCTTGATGCCGTCGATGCCCTGCTTGGCCGCCCAGCGCACCCACTCACGCGCCTTCTCGGGCGTGTTGGTGCGGCCGCCGGTCCAGCCCTTGCCGCTGCCCGGGCGCTGGTAGGCGAAGATGCGCGGCGCGACGATCTCGTTGCGGGCCGAACGGGCGCGCTCGCTGAGCGAGGTCTCCACGTCCGCCAGCTCGACGCCGCGAACGGTGGTCACGCCGTGGGCCAGCCACAGCTTGTAGGAGTAGCTGAGGTCCGGCGCCTTGTCGTTGGTGGAGCCGTGGGTGTGCAGGTCAACGAAGCCCGGCAGCACGTACATGCCGGTGGCGTCCAGCTCGTAATCGACGTCGCGCGGCTCGCGGCCGTCCTTCATCGGCAGGCCGGGGGTGCCGGCGTTGCGGATGTCGGTGATGACGTTGTTCTCGATCACGATGTCGACCGGGCCGCGCGGCGGCGCGCCGGAGCCGTCGATCAGGGTGACGCCACGGATCACCATCTTGCGGAACGGACCCGCGCCCTCGCCGGGCTTGCGGGCCGGGGCCGGCGTGGTGCCAGCGCGGCCTTCAATGCGCGGCGGAGCCGGAACCTTGGTGAGATCGGCGAACTGCGCCATGGCCGTGCCGGTCATGGCGAAGGCCGCACACGCTGCCGTGCCTGCCAGGATGGCGCGGCGGCAGATGGAAAATGTGCTCTTCATTGTTCCCCCGTTTGGATGTCCCTGAAAGTGGAACGGGGCGCCCGCCCTTTTTTCCGGCGGACGCCCCGCTCGGAGCCCCTTAGTTGAACTTCTTCGTCAGACTGAGGCCGAAGGTCCGCGGCGGTGCGCTGTAGACCATCGTCTTGCCCCCGGTGTTCGAGCTGGAGCTGCGGCTGTTCACGGCCGCGGCGTCGAACACGTTGTTCACAAAGAAGTAGACGCTCCACTCGCCTTCCGGAGCCTGCACGCCGAAGCGGGCATTCACCAGCTCGTAGGAGTCAACCTTGCGACGATAGATGTCGGTCGAGCTCAGGGTGCTGTAGGACGAGCTCACGTGAGCCGCATCCAGGCGCACCAGGCCGTCCAGCGAGTCGTGGATCGCCCAGGTGTACTCGGCCGTACCGCTCAGGCTCCACTTCGGCACGAAGGCCAGGCGGTCGCCCTTGCGGCCGGTGGCCACCACCACCTCGCTCACCTGGTCCTCGGACAGCTTGGCGTCGGTGTAGCCGACGTTGGTGCTGAGCGAGAGGCCCGGCATCGGGTAGACCGACAGTTCCGCTTCCACGCCCTCGATGCGCGCGGCGCCGGCGTTGGAGATCAGGCCGAACACCGAGCCGGTGCCGGACGTGCGGCCGGAGACCTGCAGGTTGTCCCAGTCGATCCGGTAGCCGGTGAGGTTGAAGTAGACACCCGGCAGCGGCTGGCTCTTCATGCCGACTTCGTAGTTCCACAGGCTGTCGGACGAGTAGGCAGCCAGGGCGGCCGGCAGACCGATCACCTGGTTCACGCCGCCCGGACGGAAGCCTTCCGCCGCCTGACCGTAGATCATCAGGCTCGGGCTGAACTCATACGCGACGTTGATCTTGTGGACGAAGCCGTCTTCCTTCGAGCGCTGCTCCTGGTATGGCGTCACGCGCGAGGAGTAGTGCACCTGGCCCTTGTCGATGCGGCCGCCCACCAGCTTCTTGTACTCGTAGTAGCGGGTGCCGAGGGTCAGGGTCAGCGCGTCGAAGAACTTGTACGACAGTTCCGCGAACAGCGCCGTCTGCTTCAGCTTGTCGTTGATGGTACGGTCGTAGAACAGGTTCTCGTCGACGAAGTCCTGCAGCTTGCCGGTGTTCGGGTCGGCGGTCAGCAGGGTCGAGCGGACGACGGTCTTGCGATCCTGCAGGAAGCCGCCCACGGTCCAGTTGAACGGACCATCGCCGGTCGAGCTGACGCGCAGTTCGTGCGTCCAGTTCTTCACCGTCTGCGGCTGATAGAGGCTGGAGAAGAGGATCCGGTTGGTATAGCCCAGATACTCGTTCAGCTCCGCCGCAGAGCAGGTCAGCGAGGTGTCGCCCAGGTGATAGCGGGCGCAGCCGGCAGCGTTGTCGCGACCGTTGAAGGTGTCGCTCACGTCACCCACCTGGATGCGGTCGCGATCCTGGTAGCTGGACACCGCCGTGATGCTGAAGTCGTCGAAATCGTAGTTCAGACGGGCGCTGAACAGCAGATTTTCGTCGTAGTTGCCCGATTCCGCGCGACCATCGGTGGCGTAGCGAATGCCGGTCTCGTCGATCCAGCGCTGGCTGTCCGTGGAGACCTTCTCGTAGTAGGCCGCCAGGTCGAGGGTCAGACGGTCGGTCGGGGTGACGCGCAGCAGGGCGCGGCCGCCGTAGCTGTGGCCGTCGTTGATGTTCTTGTCGCCGTAGTAGACGTTGTCCACGTAGCCGGCGAACTGGTTGTAGTTACCCACAACGCGCAGGGCCAGCTTGTCCTCGACCAGCGGGACGTTGACCATCGCGTCAACCGAGGCGCCAAGGCTGCCGCCTTCAACCGCCGACAGAGAGGCGGCAACAGCGCCTTCCCAGCGGTCGGCCTTCGGCTTGTTGTAGATGATACGCATCGTACCACCCATCGAGCCCGAACCGTACAGCGTGCCCTGCGGACCGCGCAGAACTTCGGCGCGCTCCACGTCGAACATGCGGAAGTCCGGGGTGGACGAAGCGGAGTCGCTGGTGGTGCTGACCGAGCCGGCAACCGGCGATTCGTCGAAGTACACGCCCACCGTCGGCTCACCCGCCGCGGTCACGCCGCGCAGGATGACGCGACGGTTACCCGGGCCGCTGTCGACGATGCGAAGGCTCGGGGTGTTGCGGGTCAGGTCGGTGAAGCTGGTGTTACCCGCACGCTGGAGGGTATCACCCGTGACGGCCGAGATGGCGAGCGGCGTGTCCTGCAAGCGCGTGTCGCGCTTCAGCGCAGTAACGACGATCTCGCCTTCGGAGGCCTGCTGGGCCTGGGCCGGGTGAAGCATGGCAACCGATGCCACACCAGCCAGGAAGGCGGTCTTTCCCATACGCAAATCAACATAACGCAACATTCGTGCGTAGTTACTCTTATGACTCTTTAACATGGATTTGCCCCTGTTTCCTCATATCAAATCCACTCCCCCTTCAGGATTTTCTGTTTTTTTCCTGAATTTTTAAACGATATCACTGAAATTTCCGAATGTGCTTCGGTTTTGAAACCTTTTAAAAAATATCCTCTGGCGAGCGGCGGGAAACAAGCCCTAAAAAGCAAGGAAATTCGGAATCCGCGTTCAGAGTTGCAAGTCTCTGCTGCCAGCAACAAAAACGTTGAAATAAAAGATTAGCGAATCACAACATTGTTACTTGGAGTGCTGCTGGCGCGGGCCGGGGCGGGGGTCCGGCCCCGGGGCGGGCCACCGGCGGGCTCCGCGCGGGTCATGAACGGGTCACGAATCGCACTTTTGCGCCGGACGAGGGGAGGGGGGAGGCCCGGCACGGGGAGTCTGGCCCCCTGCCGGGTCTCCGGTTCGGCGTGTGCCTGCCTGGCTCCGGCCTACTTGGCCCGCTCGACAAGCACCGTGAACACATGCTCCTCGCGGCCGGCGCTGACCTTCACCAGCATCTCGGTCGGCTTCTTCTTGTTCTTGTTGACCGCCTTCTGGGCCTTCTTGGGCAATTCGAAGATGACCGTGCCGCCGAAGGAGTCGCCGGGGTCGACCGTTGTCGTGCTCAGCAGCTCCGTCAGGTTGACCGTCCGCTCCGGCCGTTCCGCGCCGGACTGGCCGAGCAGGGAGTCGCCGGCCTTCTTCGCCTTGGCAAAGGTGGCAAACTCGCTGGAGTAGCTGGCGGCCGCCGCGTTGATGCCGCTGCCGACGAGGCCCGAGAGCGTTTTCCAGAAGCCGCCGCCCTTCTTTTCCTTCTTGGCCACCTCCTCGTAGGAGAGGATGCGGATGGGCGTGCCGTCTGCCAGGGTGGCGGAGAGGTGCTCGGTGCCGAAGTCGAAGGGCTCGTCGCCCCCGTTCACCACCAGCACCTGGAAGGCGCTTTCCTCCTCGAACGGCTCGTTGGAGGCCATGAACCGGATCAGGCTCGACTCCTGCGCCGACTGGACGGCCCGGACGCCCCGGTCCATGCGGGCCTGCTGCCCGGCGGTCGCCTGGGCCTTCACACTATATTTATCGGCATAGGCCGGAGCGGATGCCGCGATCACGAGGCCAAGAGCCGTCAATGCGGTTGTTATCTGTCTCATTGTGCCGCCACGCTTTCTACTCACGCTACTGATGCGTTCAGGTTGGAAAAAGGCGGCGCATATTTGTAAGCGATCGTTAAGGATCGGTAACAAATTGTTGCTGGCAGCGGGCAATGGGAAGCGTGGCACCCGGGGCGGGCGCGCGAACGCCACGGGCAGGACAAGCCGGGAGGGTCCTGGGCCGGGGCCTGCGGGGGGTCGGACTTGCGGGGGCCGGGCTTGCCGGCGCTTTTCGTCTTTCGGGGGAATTTTCAGAAGGATCTGGCGGAGAGGGGGGGATTCGAACCCCCGATACGGTTGCCCGTATGCCGCATTTCGAGTGCGGTGCTTTCAACCACTCAGCCACCTCTCCCTGGTCTGCCGGGGCGGTGCCGCAAGGGCCGCCCGGCTGAGCGAGCCGCGTACATAAGCCAAGGCAGGGTCGTTGTGAAGCCCCAGTTTGCGACGCGCTGCGCAATTCTTTTGTCCGGCTCCGCCGTCGCGCCTGTGGGATTTCGGCATCAGCCGGCAAAAGTCCGGCGCGGGGCGCGGGCTTTTGCCCGTGTGCAGGCGTATAGTCTTGTGCGCTCGTCCTGTGAGCCGGGGCCGCGGGTGCCTGCCGAGGGACTTAAAACGGCCCCGGCTGGCTCCTATATCGGTCTTGAGGTCTTAACCTTGGGGTCAACCCCGTCGGTTCGAAAGGATCGGCATATGGAAAAGGTGCAACAGGGAAATACGGAGCTCAAGACGGCGGCGTTTCGCATCGGACAGGTTGTGCGTCACCGCTTTTATCCCTTCCGGGGCGTGATTTTCGACGTGGACCCGGAGTTCAGCAACCCCGAGGAATGGTGGCTCGCCATTCCGGAAGGCCTGCGGCCGGACAAGAACCAGCCCTTCTACCACCTGCTGGCCGAGAACGATCAGACCAGTTACATCGCCTATGTGAGCCAGCAGAACCTGGTGGAGGACGATTCGCGCGAGCCGGTCACCCATCCGGCGATTCCCCACGTCTTCTCCGGCTTCCGTGACGGCCAGTACCAGCTGCGGCGCGAGCGGACGAACTGAGGCGCCCGCCCGCCACGCCGGGCACCGTGGGCAGGCAAAGCGCTTTCTCGGGGCGAATTTCGGCCTTGGGAGGCGCTTTTCATTGATATGGCCGGGCGAATCAGGCATGGAGACGCCGAGGCCTGTTGCCGGAGGTGCAGCACGCGGGGCGGATTGTCCCGTGTCGTTGTCTTTGCGGCAACAAGCGGTTGACTCATGGTCAACGGTAAGTATAACTCCGCGCTTCCAAGGATCGGCCGCCGGGACCGAGTGTGTCCTGCTGTGCCGCCCAACGAATGAGAAGGTTTGAGCCATGTACGCTGTGGTGCGCACGGGTGGTAAGCAATACCGGGTCGCCGCCAACGACCAGATCACGGTCGAGAAGCTGGCCGGTGCGGCCGGTGAGACCGTTACCCTGTCCGATGTCCTGATGGTTGGCGAAGGCGCCGACGTGAAGCCGGGGAACGGCATCACCGTCACCGCCGAGATCGTCGATCAGACGAAGGGCGACAAGGTCGTCATTTTCAAGAAGAAGCGTCGTCACAACTACCGGCGCAAGCTGGGCCACCGTCAGCAGCTGACGGTGCTGAAGATCAAAGCGATCGGCTAAGTCAGAGGAGACTAGGTCATGGCACATAAAAAAGCAGGCGGCTCCTCGCGCAACGGTCGTGATTCCGCTGGCCGTCGTCTTGGCGTGAAGAAGTTCGGCGGCGAGCACGTGCTCGGCGGCAACATCATCGTGCGCCAGCGCGGCACCAAGTTCCACCCGGGCCGCAACGTCGGCATGGGCAAGGATCACACGCTCTTCGCGACCATCGAAGGCACCGTGTCGTTCCATGAGGGCAAGCTTGGTCGTCAGTACGTCAGCGTCGACCCGATGCCGATTGCAGCCGAGTAAAGCGCGGCCTGCATGAACGTCCGGGTCGCCGCAGGATGGTGACCCAGACGAGAATTTCCGGAGAGGGAGATGGGTCGCCATCTCCCTCTTTGCATTTTGACTCCCTCTCCCCACGTTCAACCTGACGGTGGGAGAGACCCATGTTCATTCGTACACCCCGGCTGCTGTTGCGGCCGCCCTGGCCGGAGGATGCGGCTCCCCTCGCTGCCTGCCTGGCGGACGGATCGATCGCGCGCCGGGCGGCCGCGATTCCGTACCCCTACAGCCTCGACGATGCCCGGGCCTTCATCGCCTGGTGCGAGGATGAGGGCGCGCCCCGGCCCGTGTTCGCGATTCTGGCCCGCGAGGCGCAGGGCGAGCATGGCCCGGATGTGGCGGTTGATGCCGCTGGCCTGCCGTTCGCAGGCGCCATCGGCCTGACGCGGGACGAGGTGACCGGCGCGTGGGAGCTGGGCTACTGGATCGCGCGGCCGTTCGAGGGGCGGGGCTACGCCACCGAGGCGGCGGCCCATGTCCTCGAGCTGGCGTTCCTGGGGCTGCGGCTGAAGCGGGTGACGGCAAGCCATTTCCTGGACAACCCGGCGTCTGCCCGGGTGCTGGCGAAGCTGGGCTTCCTGGAGGCTGGGCGCACCCGGCGCTGGTGCCCGGCGCGCAATTGCGACGTCGACTGCCGAAACGTGGCGTTGACGCGAGAGGTCTGGCTCGCTCATAGAGCAGGCCAAGTGGAGATGCACGCGGCATGAAGTTTCTCGATCAGTGCAAGATTTACCTCAAGTCCGGCGACGGCGGCGATGGCTGCGTCTCGTTCCGGCGCGAGAAGTTCATCGAGTTCGGCGGCCCTGACGGCGGTGACGGCGGCAAGGGCGGCGATATCGTCATCGAGTGCGTTGACGGGCTGAACACGCTGATCGACTACCGCTACACCCAGCATTTCCGGGCCGAGCGCGGCCACCACGGCATGGGCCGCAACCGCACCGGCGCGAACGGCAAGGATCTGGTGCTGAAGGTGCCGGCGGGCACGCAGGTGCTCTCCGACGACAAGGAGCACGTGCTCGCCGACCTCACCGAGCCCGGCCAGCGCGTGGTGCTGCTGCGCGGCGGCGATGGCGGCAAGGGCAACACCCACTTCAAGAGCGCCACCAACCGCGCGCCCCGCAAGTTCATCCCCGGCTTTCCGGGGCAGGAGATGTGGGTGTGGCTGCGCCTGAAGCTGATCGCGGACGCCGGGCTGCTCGGCCTGCCGAACGCGGGCAAGAGCACCTTCATCAATGCCGTCTCCAACGCCAAGGCCAAGGTGGGGGACTATCCCTTTACCACCCTGAAGCCGCAGCTGGGCGTGGTGCGCCACAAGGCGCGCGAGTTCGTGCTGGCGGACATCCCCGGGCTCATCAAGGGCGCGGCGGATGGCGTCGGCATCGGCGACCGCTTCCTCGGCCACATCGAGCGCTGCCGGGTGCTGCTGCATCTGGTGGACGGCACGGCGGAGAGCCCGACCAAGGCCTACCGTACCGTGCGGCGCGAGCTTGAGCTTTACGGCGCGGGGCTTGAGGACAAGCCCGAGATCGTCGCCCTCAGCAAGGTGGACACGATGGACGAGGCCGCGCGCAAGCGCCGCCAGCAGGCGCTGTCCAAGGCCATCGGCAAGCCGGTCTACCTGCTCTCCGCCGCCACCGGCGAGGGGCTGGAGCCGGTGCTCGACATGCTGATCGAGACGGTTGGCCGCGCCGCTCCGGTGGAGACGGAAACCGCATGGTCGCCCCTGTAGATCTGTTCGCCCCGGCGCGCTGCCACCGTCTGGTCGTCAAGATCGGCTCCTCGCTGCTGGTGACGCCGGACGGGCGGGTGCGGCGCGCATGGCTGGAAGGGCTGGTGGCGGAACTGGCCGCCCGCCGCGGCGCAGGGCAGCAGATCCTGGTGGTCTCCTCCGGCGCCGTGGCGCTGGGGGCACGCCGTCTCGCGATGCCGAGGGGCGGGCGCGCCAGCCTTGAGGACGCGCAGGCCAGCGCCGCCGTCGGCCAGATCGAGCTGGCGCAGGTCTACAGCGAACTGTTCGCCGCCCACGGCATCCAGGCGGCGCAGATGCTGCTCACGCTCCAGGACCTGGAGGACCGCCGCCGCTATCTCAACGTGCGCGCCACCGCCAACCGGCTGGTGGAGGCGGGAGCTGTCCCCATCATCAACGAGAACGACACCGTCGCCACCAGCGAGATCCGCTTCGGCGACAACGACCGGCTCGCCGCCCGCATGGGGCAGGCGGTGGAGGCGGGCGGCGTCATTCTGCTGTCGGACATCGACGGCCTGTTCACCGGCGATCCCAAGCGCGACCCGGACGCCCGGCTCATCCCCGTGGTGGAGCGGCTGACCTCCGAGGTCGAGGCGATGGCGGGGGGCGCGGGCGCCTCCGGCATGGGCTCGGGCGGCATGGTCTCCAAGCTTCAGGCGGCGCGGATCGCGGCCTCGGGCGGCTGCCACATGGCGATCATCTCCGGCAAGGTGGACCGGCCGCTCACCCGCTTCGAGACGGAGAAGATCGGCACCGTCTTCCCCGCGCCCGAATCGGCCCCGGCCGCGCGCAAGCGCTGGCTTGCCGGGCGGCTCAAGGTGGCGGGGCGGGTCGTCATTGACGACGGCGCGGTCGAGGCCCTGCGCCACGGCCGCAGCCTGCTGCCGGCGGGCGTGCGCGCGGTCGAGGGCGTGTTCGAGCGCGGCGACGTGGTGGATGTGGCGTCCCTGTCCGGCCAGCTGGTGGCGCGGGGCCTCTCCAGCTACCCCTCCCGGGAGGCGGTGCTGCTCTGCGGGCGCAAAAGCCATGAGATCGAGGGCATTCTGGGCTATGCTCCCCGGGCAGCCCTCGTGCACCGCGACGACATGGTGATTCTATGAACGAGATGTCCGCCGTTCCCGACACAACCCTGTCCGCCGACCCGGTGGCGCTGGTTCGCGGCATGGCGCAGCAGGCGCGCGCGGCCGTGCAGGCGCTGGGCCTCGCCACGGCGGAGACCAAGAACGCCGCCATCCGCGCCGCTGCCGGCGCCCTGCGCCGCCGCGCGGCGGAGATTCTCGCCGCCAACGAGGCGGACATGGAGGCGGGCCGCGCCAAGGGGCTGAGCGCTGCCATGCTCGACCGTCTGGCGCTGAACCCGGCCCGTATCGAGGGAATCGCCAGGGGGCTGGAGGCGGTGGCCGAACTGCCGGACCCGGTTGGCCGGGTTCAGTCCAGCTGGACGCGCCCCAACGGGCTTGTCATCGAGCGGGTGTCGGTGCCGCTCGGCGTCATCGGCGTCATCTACGAGAGCCGCCCCAACGTGACGGCGGATGCGGGCGCGCTCACCCTCAAGGCGGGCAATGCGGTCATCCTGCGCGGGGGCTCCGAGTCCATCCATTCGTCCCGGGCCATCCACGCCTGCCTCGCGGACGGGCTGCGGGAGGCCGGGCTGCCCGAGGCTGCCATCCAGCTGGTGCCGACCACGGACCGCGCGGCGGTCGGGGCCATGCTGACGGCGGTGAACCTCATCGACATCATCGTGCCGCGCGGCGGCAAGTCGCTGGTGGCGCGGGTGCAGGAGGAAGCGCGGGTGCCGGTGTTCGCGCACCTGGAGGGCATCTGCCACACCTACCTCGACAAGGCGGCGGACCTGGACATGGCCCTCCGCGTGGTGCTCAACGCCAAGCTGCGCCGCACCGGCATCTGCGGCGCGACCGAGACCCTCCTCATCGACCGCGCCGCCGCCGACCGGCTGGCCGGGCCGGTCATCGCCGCGCTGCTGGAGGCGGGGTGCGAGATCCGGGCCGAGCCCGCGCTTCAGGGGCTGGACGCGCGCATCAAGCCGGCGACGGACGAGGACTGGGTGACCGAGTATCTGGACGCCATCCTGTCGGTGAAGCTGGTGGACGGCGTCGCCGGGGCCATTGACCACATCAACCGCTACGGCTCCCACCACACGGACAGCATCATCACCACGGACGAGGCGGCCGCCGCCCGGTTCCTGCGCGAGGTGGATTCGGCCATCGTCGTCCACAACGCCTCCACCCAGTTCGCCGACGGCGGCGAGTTCGGCTTCGGCGCGGAAATCGGCATCTCGACGGGCCGCATCCACGCGCGCGGGCCGGTCGGCGTCGAACAGCTGACCACCTACAAGTACGTGGTGCGCGGCGACGGCCAGATCCGCCCGGCGTGAGCGAGCCGCAGCCTTGCCGTATGAGCGCTGATCCCGTCTCCGGTTCGGTGGCGCGGCGCAATGCCGCGCGCTGGCAGGGCAAGCGGGTGGGGCTGCTGGGCGGCTCGTTCAACCCGGCGCACCGGGGGCACCTGCACATCAGCCGGGAGGCGCTGAAACGCCTGCGGCTGGACGCGGTCTGGTGGCTGGTCAGCCCCCAGAATCCGCTGAAATCCGCGGACGGCATGGCCCCGCTTGCCGTGCGTCTTGCCTCGGCCCGGGCCATGGCGCGCGACCCGCGCATCGTGCCGACGGACGTGGAGAGGAAACTCGGCACCCGCTACACCGTTGATACCCTGGAGGCGTTGGTGGCTCTGCACCCGGGCACCCGCTTCATCTGGCTGATGGGCGGCGACAACCTTCAGGGTTTCCACCGCTGGCGCCAGTGGCGGCGGATTGTTCGGGTTGTGCCGATTGCGGTGCTGCTGCGCCCGAGCTATTCTGGGGCACGCCGGTCGGCGCGGGTTCTGGGGCCGCTGCGAAAAGCGCTCAGGCCCGACCGGGCGGCTTCGAGGTGGACGCAATGGCCCTTGCCTGCGATAATCTGCCTTGAACAGCCCGGTGTAGACGAGTCATCAACGGCGCTGCGGCAGCGTCGGCCGGATTGGGCAGATGCTTATGGTCACACCGACAAGTAGGGAGAAAGGATTGCCTTCGATTGTCGCCGCCGATGGTGGCGTTCAGAGTCAGACCTCGCAGGATGCTGGTCTGCATGATCTGGTGCTCAGATCGCTCGACGATGATAAAGCCGTCGATGTCATTTCCATTCCGCTGAAGGGCAAGAGCTCGATCGCCGACGTGATGGTGATCGCCAGCGGCAACTCGTCCCGTCAGGTGGCGGCCATGGCCGATCATCTCATGGAGCGCATCAAGGCCAAGTTCGGCATCGTGGCGCGGGCCGAGGGTCTGCCGCAGGCGGACTGGGTGCTCATCGATGCCGGCGATGTGGTGGTTCATCTGTTCCGGCCCGAGGTTCGCAGCTTCTACAACCTCGAGAAGATGTGGTCGGTGGAGGTGCCGGCGGGACCCGCCGCTGCCTGATGCTGCTGCACATCATCGCGGTGGGCCGGATCGGCCGGTCGCCCGAGGCGGAGCTGGTCGCCCGCTACGCGGCCCGGCTTGGCCCCTCGCTCAGGATCACGGAACTCAGCGAACAGAAGGCGCAGCGCCTCCCTCCCCCCGAGGGCGGCGTGCGCACCGTCGTGCTCGACGAGCGCGGCAAGATGCTTTCCTCCGAGGCCTTCGCCGCCCGGCTGGGTGCCTGGCGGGATGAGGGGGTGCGGGAGGTGCGGTTTCTCATCGGCGGGGCGGACGGCCATGCCGACGAGGTGCGGCAAAGCGCCGACCTGCTGCTCTCGTTCAGTCCCATGACTTGGCCGCACATGCTGGTTCGGTCTATGTTGGCCGAGCAACTTTACAGGGCGACGAGCATCCTTGCGAACCACCCCTACCACCGCGGAAACTAGGGTACCGGCGTGACCAGGCGGACGAGGCGGAGACGGACCGGCCTTGTGGTCGCGATGACGGCGCTTGCCCTGGCGGCGGGCGCGGCGTCCGCCGTTGCCCAGCAGGCGGGGGCGGGCCAGGAAAAGTCCGCCCGCAGCCGCCTCAAGGCGGTGGAGGCGGACATGGCCGAGGCGCGCAAGCGTCAGGCCGCGCTGGAGAGCGAGGCCCGCAAGCTGGCCTCCGAGATCAACGAGACCGAGCGCCGGATGGTGGCGCTCGCCCGGGACATCCAGACCCGGGAGCGCAACCTCTCCCAGATCGAGCAGCGGCTGAAGACCCTGACAGCGGAGCGCGACGCCCAGGTGCAGGCGCTCCGGGAGGGACAGCGGGAGGTCTCCCAGCTGCTGGCGGCGCTGCAAACCATGTCGCGCCGTCCGCAGGCGCTCATGTTCCTGCGGCCCGCCTCGGCGGCGGAGACGGTGCGCTCGGCCAATGTCATGAAGGCGGTGCTGCCCGCGCTTCAGGACCGCACGGCGGCGCTGCGCCGCCAAGTGGAGGACCTGAACGAGACCCAGGCCGCGCTCACCGCCGAGGAAGGCAAGCACCGGGAGGAGCTGGCCGGGCTGGTGGAGGATCGCAAGAAGCTGGAAGCCCTGCGCGCCGAGCGGGAAGGGCAGCGCAAGGAGGTGCTCGCCCGGGCGGAGGAGGAGAACGCCCGCCTGCGCAAGATGGCGGAGGAAGCGAAGGACATTCAGGACCTGCTGGCCAAGCTGGACGCGGAGGCGCGCCTGCGCGAGCGTTACGCCAGCCTGCCGGGGCCGAAGCCGCGCCCGGCGGGGCTGGCCGAGCAGGTGCGCGCCGCCCGGTCGAAGGGCGCCGAGACCACCACCGCCGCCCGCACGCCCGAGCGCACGGCCCCGCCCACGGTGGCGCTGACGCCGCCCGCCAACCTGCGCGACGGTTTCCGCATGCCGGTTGCCGGGTCCATCGTCCAGCGGTTCGGCGCAGCGACGCATGGGGGCGGATCGTCGAAAGGCATCTTGATCCGCACGCGCGCTGCGGCACAGGTAGTCGCACCCTCGGATGGTCGTGTGGTGTTTGCGGGCCCCTTCCGTGGCTATGGGCAACTCTTGATCATCGCGCACGGCAATGGATATCATTCCTTGCTTGCAGGGATGGCCCGCATCGACGAGAAAGTCGGCGCAAACGTCCAGGCTGGCTCACCCGTCGGTGTCATGGCTGCAACGGAGCAGGGTGATCCCGAGTTGTATCTTGAGCTTCGCCAGCGCGGGACTCCCGTCGATCCCCTGCCCTGGCTGGGCGGCAAGCGCGGAAATACCGCAGGATAAGGTCAGGCTCTTCATGGCATTCACTCTCCGGCGTCGCATCGTTCTGGCAGCCACCGTGGCTTGGGCCTTTGCGGCTCAGCCCGCGTTCAGCGCCCCCGATACGGAAACCTATCGCCAGCTTGACCAGCTCATGGACGTGTTCGAGCGCGTGCGCGCCGAATATGTTGAGAAGGTGGACGACAAGAAGCTGCTGGAAGGGGCCATCAACGGCATGCTGGCGGCGCTCGACCCGCACTCCAGCTTCCTCGACGCCCGCGACTTCGAGACCATGCGGACCCAGACCGAGGGCGAATACGGCGGCCTCGGCATCGAGGTGACGATGGAGGATGGCGCGGTGAAGGTCGTCTCCCCCATCGACGACACGCCCGCGTCCCGCGCCAACATCAAGGCGGGCGACTACATCACCCACATCAACAAGGAGCCGATCTTCGGCACCTCGCTCACCGAGGCGGTGAGCAAGATGAAGGGGCCGCCCAAGAGCACCATCACCCTCACCATCGTGCGGGAAGGGGCGCCCAAGCCGTTCGATGTGACGCTCACCCGCGAGATCATCACCCTGAAGCCGGTGCGCTACGAAGCCAAGGGCACCATCGGCTACATCCGCATCGCCCAGTTCAGCAAGCCGACCGGCCCGGGCCTGCGCAAGGCCATCGCCGACCTGCAACAGCAGATCGGCGGGGCGGACCGCGTCACCGGCTACGTGCTCGACCTGCGCCGCAACCCGGGCGGCCTGCTCGACCAGGCCATCGAGGTATCGGACGCGTTCCTGGAGCGCGGCGAGATCGTCTCCCAGCGCGGCCGCCGCAAGCAGGACATCCAGCGCTACTACGCCCGCTCCGGCGATCTGACCGGCGGCAAGCCCGTCGTGGTGCTGGTGGACGAGGCCAGCGCGTCGGCGTCCGAGATCGTCGCGGGCGCGTTGCAGGATCAGCGCCGCGCCATCGTCATCGGCCAGCGCACCTTCGGCAAGGGCTCGGTGCAGACGCTGATCCCGCTGTCGCCGAACACGGCGCTGCGGCTCACCACCGCCCGCTACTACACGCCCGCCGGGCGCTCCGTGCAGGAGCTGGGCATCGAGCCGGACATCGAGGTGCCCCAGCTCTCCGACCCGGACCTGAAGGACCGCTTCACCCTGCGCGAGGCGGACCTGCGCAACCACCTGCTCAACGGCACAGCAGGGGGCGAGCGGGCGGAGGAGAAGGACTCCAAGCCCGATCCGCGCTTCCAGAACATCACCGCTGAGAGCCTGAAGAAGCAGGGCATCACCGACTTCCAGCTCGACTACGCGTTGAAGCTGCTGCGCCGCCTCGGGACGGGCTCTCGCATCGCCGCGAACTGACACAACGGCAAACGGGGGCGCGAGCGGGGGGCAGCGCGGCATGGAGGAACGGGCGGATCGGGAGGACGGCGCAGAGGGGCAGAACCCGGGCGAAGGCCGGGGTGCGCTGTCCAGCGCGGTGCCCGGTACGCCGTCCGGCGGTTTGTCCGGGGCGCCCTCCGGCGCTTGGGATGAAGACGAGGATTTCCCCGATCTGCGCCGCCGCCCGCTGTGGCGCTGGCTGGCGGGCGGCCTTGCCGGCCTCGCGCTGTTCGCCGGGCTGACCGCCCTGTTCGCCGACGTGCTGGCCCGCCATGTGCGCCATGTCCCGGCCGAGGAGGTGCTCGGTGCCCTGGCGTCCGCCAGGGGTGCTGCCACAACGCCTGCTGCTCCGCCATCCGAGGGGCCCGCGCCCGCCGCGTCCGAACCTGCCGCAACCGCATCCGGGCCATCCGCACCCGCCGTGCCCGCCGTCCCCGCGCTGCCGGAGGGGCCGCACATCGTGCTGCTGCTGGCGGATGCGGGGGCCAATCCGGCGCTCACCCGCCGCGCCATCGAGGAGCTGCCGCCCGAGGTCGCCATCGGCTTCAACCCGTATCCGGCCGAGCTGCCCGCGCTGGTGGAGGCCGCCCGCGCCAGAGGGCACGAGATCTGGCTCGGCATCCCCATGGAGCCGCAGCGCTATCCGCAGGTGGACCCCGGTCCGCAGGCGCTGCTGCTGGCATCCAGCCCGGCGCGCAACCTGGCCCGGCTGGAATGGGCGCTCGCCCGCATCGACGGCGAGGTGGGGCTCTACTCCATCATGGGCTCGGCCTTCACCGCCAGCGAGGCGGCGCTGCGCCCGGTTCTCGCCGCCATGGCGGAGAAGGGCCTGCCCTTCCTCGACAGCCGCGCCACCGGTCGCACCCGCAGCCCCCGCCTTGCCGAGGCCATCGGCCTGCCGCTGCTGGTCAACGACACCTTCGTCGGCGGCGCGGTCTCGGCCGCCGACATCGACGCACAACTTGCGACGCTGGAGCGGCTTGCCCGCAACCGGGGTCGCGCCGTTGGCGTCATCGAACCCTCCGCGGCCGTCCTTGACCGCATCGGCCCGTGGGCGGCGGGCCTGTCCGCCCGCAACATCGCCCTCGCGCCGCCCCGCGCCCTGCTGGACGCGGACGCGCAGCGGGGCGGCTGAGGGGGCGGCGGTCTGCGACCAACGCACCGGGGCCGTTCAGCCCCGGCTGGGCGAAAGCGGCTGTTGCCCGTCCCCCATTCTTGCTAAAGGCGGAGCAACACAGAAACGGCGACAGGGCGGGGCGATGATCCGCAGGCTTTATGACTGGACGATGCGACTGGCCGAAGGTCCGCGCGCCCTGTGGAGTCTGGCCGCCATTTCCTTTGCGGAAAGCTCGTTCTTTCCCATCCCGCCCGATGTGGTGGTGGTGCCGATGGTGCTGGCGCGGCCGAGGCAAGCGTGGCTCATCGCCGCCATCTGCACCGTCGCGTCCGTGGTGGGCGGCCTGTTCGGCTATGCCATCGGGTACTTCGCCATGGAGTCGATCGGCGCCTGGCTGATCGAGCTGTACGGGATGCAGGACAAGGCGGCCGAATTCCACGCCAACTATGCGGAGTGGGGGCTGTGGGTCATCCTCATCAAGGGGCTGACGCCGATCCCCTACAAGCTGGTGACCATCGTCTCGGGCGCGGCCCAGTACGCGCTGGGGCCGTTCATCCTCGCCTCGATCATCACCCGCGGCCTGCGGTTCTTTCTCATCGCCGCGCTGCTGCGCGTCTATGGCGAGCCGATCCGCGCCTTCATCGAGCGGCGGCTCACGCTGGTGACCACGGTGTTCGTCGCCCTGGTGGTGGGCGGCTTCATGGTGCTGAAATACATATGACGAAAACGAAACGGGCACTGGCGGCAGCCGCCGCCACCTCGGCCGCGCTGCTGGGCGGCGCACTGGCCTTTCAGTACATCGGCGGCCTGCATCCGTGCGAGATGTGCCACTGGCAGCGCTGGCCGCACATCGCGGCGCTGGTGTTCGCCGCCGCCGGGGGCCTCGCGCTGGCGCAGGGCCGCCCGGGGCTGGCGCGCCTCGCCGCCGCACTGGCGGGCCTCGCCCTGCTGACGACGGCGGCCATCGGCCTGTTCCATGTGGGCGTGGAGCAGAAATGGTGGGAAGGCATCACCTCCTGCGCCGTCATCGGCGGCGGCGGCTCGGCGGAGGACATCTTCGCCGCGGTCATGGCGGCGCCGGTTGTCCGCTGCGATGCGATCCCCTGGTCCCTGTTCGGCATCTCGATGGCGGGCTATAACGCCCTCATCTCATTCCTCATGGGAGGGCTTGTCCTATGGCTGAGCATGACGCGGAAACGGTAACGCCTGCCGCTCCCGGAACCGGAGCCGGACACGCGCATCCCGCCACCCGGCCGCTGAAGGAACGGGCGGCGGAGATGGTGCGCGTCGACCAGGCCGGCGAGTACGGCGCGGCGCGCATCTACGCGGGCCAGCTGGCCGTCATGGGCAGCCGTCATGCCTATTCGGGGGAAATCCGCCGCATGGCGGAGCAGGAGCAGCAGCATCTCGACCGCTTCAACCGGATGATGGTGGAGCGCGGCGTGCGACCCACGGCGCTGCAACCGCTGTGGAGCGTCGCGGGCTTTGCCCTCGGGGCGGCGACCGCCCTCATGGGGCCGCGCGCCGCCATGGCGGCCACCGCCGCCATCGAGGACGTGATCGAGAAGCACTACGCCCGTCAGCTTGAGGAACTGGGCGACCAGGACCCGGAGCTGTCGGCCGTGGTGAAGCAGTTCCGCGACGAGGAGATCGAACATCACGACTCCGCCATCGCGCACGGGGCGGAAAGCACGCCCGGCTATGCGCTTCTCTCCGCCGCCATCAAGACGGGGTGCCGCATCGCGATCCGGGTTGCCGAAAAAATCTGAACAAATGGGAAGGGGGGCAAGCCCATGCGTCACCTGTTCACCATGTTGGTTGGAGTTTTCATGACTGCAAACATCGCCAGCGCCGCACCCCAGGCGGCGCCTGAAGGCCGCTACGCCATCGCCGTTCACGGCGGTGCGGGCCGGTATGAGTACGACCAGTTCTCTGACGCCCAGAAGGCCGCCTACAAGGCCGGGCTGGAAGACGCCCTGCGCGCCGCCCAGAAGGTGCTGGAGGCCAACGGCACAGCGCTGGACGCCGTCACTGCCGCCGCCATGTCGCTGGAGAACACCCCCCTGTTCAACGCCGGCAAGGGCGCGGTGCTCAACGCCGAGGGCGAGGTGGAGCTGGACGCCGCCATCATGCGCGGCGACACGCTGGAGGCGGGCGCCGTCACCGGCATCAAGACCGTGAAGAACCCCATTCTCGCCGCCCGGGCGGTGATGGAGCAATCCCAGCATGTCATGCTGCAATCGGCCGGGGCCGAGGCCTTCGCCCGGTCCGTGGGACTGGAGCTGGTGCCCAACAGCTATTTCATCACGCCGCAGCGGCGCGAGCAGCTGGAGCGCGCCAAGGCAAGCAAGGAGGCCATGAACCTCTCCAAGTTCGGCACCATCGGCGCGGTGGCGCTTGACCGGCACGGCAACGTGGCCGCCGCCACCTCCACCGGCGGCATGACCAACAAGCAGTGGGGCCGCGTGGGCGACTCGCCCGTCATCGGCGCGGGCACCTACGCGGACAACGCCTCCTGCGCCGTCTCCGCCACCGGCCACGGCGAATATTTCATCCGGGCGACCGTCGCCCGCACCATCTGCGCGCTGGTGGAATACAAGGGCCTCTCGCTTGAAGACGCCGCCAACCAGGTGGTGAGGGACAAGCTGGTCAAGATGGGCGGCGAGGGCGGCATCATCGCCGTCAACACCAAGGGCGACGTCGTGCTGGTGATGAACACGCCGGGCATGTTCCGCGGCTCGCTGAAAGAGGGCGGTGAGCCCTACACCGCCATCCTCGCGGACGAGTAAGGTCTTTCCTCCGGTTTTCGGGTTTTTGCAGGAGGGTCTCGGACCCTCCTGCAACCTCCCTATCATTTCATCGGACCGCGTTTCCCGAGCGAACTGGAACCACGGCCGAATGATCTGTTGAGAAGAATTGGGACGCGCCCTTGAGCCTGCCGGATGCGAGCCTGCCGACCGTTGCAGAAAGCACCTTCCGTTCTGCCATGCGCGGCCCGCTCAAACCCTTTCTTCCGAAAGCGCACAAGCTGATCTCAGGCGCGGCCCTTTAAACGAAGGGGAGGTGCAGGAGGGACAAGTCCCTCCTGCTTCCATAAAACCGGACAGGACCATCAATCAGGAGGGCGGTGACGTGGAGCGCTGTGCCTTGTGTGGCCGTCCGCTGGGGGCGCGGGTGGAGTGGCATCATGTGGTGCCGAAGAGCCGGGGCGGGCGCGATGTGGTTCCGGTGCATCCCATCTGCCACCGGACCATTCATGCGACGCTTTCGGAAGTGGAGCTGGAGCGGCTTTACCCCGGCATGGATGCGGTGCGCCAGCATCCGGCCATTGCCCGTTTTCTCGCCTGGGTGGCGGACAAGCCGCCTGATTTCCACAAGCGCACGGAACCAAAGGGCGGCCGCAGGCGGCGGTAGGCGCGCCTCCTCACCCGTCGGTAAGGGGCATCCATTCAGGGGCATCATCGGCCACCGGCCGTCAGCGGGGTGCCGCTCGGCGTCTGCCGGGTGGTGCCACGAGGCGATCCGGCCTTACAGGTTGAGCAGCTTCCCGAACACCGGACCGATCAGCGCGCCGATGGCCACGCCGAGCGTGACCATGCCGACGAAGGTGGCGGCCGCGGTCATGAGCCACGATTTGCTCGGCTTCTCGGCCAGCTCCAGCTTGGTGGCGAGTGTGGGCAAGACCGTCTCCAGCCCGGCCTTGAGGAGATCGTGCCGGCTATCCAGCCGGGCGACGTCATCGCGGGTGGCGAGTGTGGGCAGGACCGTCTCCAGCCCGGCCTTGAGAAGATCGTGCCGTCCCTCCAGCCGGATAAAGTCGTCGCGGGTGGCGAGAACAGGCAGACGGGCGTCGAGTTCTGCCCGGAGGGCAGCCTGGGTGCCTTCCAGCCGGGCGAAATCTTCCTTTGTGGCCAGCGTGGGCAGGCGAATGTCCATCTCGGTTCGCAGGCCGTTGAACGACTCGGCCAGCCGCGCCTGCTCGCCTTCGAGACGGGCCACATCGGCGCGGGTGGCCAGCTCGGGCAGCTTGGCTTCCAGCAGGCCGCTGAGACGGGACACGTTGGCATCGATCCGGTTCACGGTGTCGGAGAGCCGGTCCATGCCGGCTTCCAGCTTTTCGATTCTGGCAAGCATGAGATCGTCCTCTCCTTCCACGCCGCTGCTCTCCCCGGAGACCTCTCCGCTGCTCTCTCCGCTGTCTGTGGCCGCCGGTTCGTAAACGCCGGTGCCCGGCTGCGGGTGCCGCGTGGTGGGGGCCTGTTGCAGGGACGTGGCAGCCTGCGAGGGTTGGGCGGCGGCGGGCGGGTCCGCGCCGGGCACCCCGCTGGATGGAGGCCGGGTCTGGAGGGTGCCGGAGGCGGTGTTACCGGGAAGGGACGTGCGGGCGCGCGGCCGAAGGGTGGGAAGGGTGGTCGGCATTTTGTTGTTCTCTTTGCCTTCGCGTTTCGTATCGGCGAAAGAGAGCTTGCCTTGCCACCCTGCAAAGCGTCTTCTTCAATTTACAAGCATTCGACCATTTTTCCGTCGAACGCTGGTGTTCTGTCGAACGCCGCGCCTCAGTCGGTCAGGTCGTCCCACAGTTCCTTGAGGCGGGAGAAGAAGCCGGTCGATTGCGGGCACTGCTCGCCGGTTTCGATCTGGCAGAATTCCTCCAGCAGCTCGCGCTGGCGCTTGGTCAGGTTGACCGGGGTTTCCACTGTCACCTGCAGCACCAGGTCGCCGGTGCCCGTGCCGTTCAGCGCGGGCATACCCTTGCCGCGCAGGCGGAACTGCTTGCCGGTCTGGGTGCCGGCGGGAATTTTCACCTTGGCGCGGCTGCCGTCCAGCGTCGGCACCTCGATCTCGCCGCCCAGCGCCACCGTGGTGATGCTGACCGGCACCTCGCAGAACAGGGTGGTGCCGTCCCGCTCGAAGATGCGGTGGGGCTTGAGGCTGACGAAAATGTAGAGGTCGCCCGGAGGGCCGCCGCGCAGGCCGGCCTCGCCTTCGCCCGCCAGGCGGATGCGGGTGCCTTCGTCCACGCCCGCCGGAATCTTGACCTGGAGGGTTTTCTCCTTCTCCACCCGGCCGAGGCCGCTGCACGCCCGGCACGGCCTGGCGATGATGCGCCCGGTGCCCCGGCAGGTGGGGCAGGTGCGCTCCACCATGAAGAAGCCCTGGGTCGCCCGCACCTTGCCGATGCCGCTGCAGGTGGGGCAGACCTCGGGCTCGGTGCCGGGCTCGGCGCCGGAGCCGTTGCACGCCTCGCAGGTGACGGTGGTCGGGACGGTGATCGTCTCCGTGCGGCCGCGGTAGGCGTCCTCCAGCGTGATTTCCAGATTGTAGCGCAGGTCCGAGCCGCGCACGGCGCCGGAGCGGCCCTGGCTGCGCCGCCCGCCGCCCATGAATTCGTCGAAGATGTTCTCGAAGATGTCGGCGAAGCTGCTGCCGCCGAAGCCCTCGGCGCCGCCGAATCCGCCCCCGAACCCGCCGTTGCCGTTGAAGGCGGCCTTGCCGTAGCGGTCGTAGGCGGCCCGCTTCTGCGGGTCCTTCAGCACGTCGTAGGCTTCGTTGATTTCCTTGAACTTGGCTTCGGCCGCCTTGTCGCCCGGGTTGCGGTCCGGGTGATATTTCATGGCCAACTTGCGGTAAGCGGACTTGAGCGCCTTGTCGTCTGCCTGTCGATCGACGCCAAGCACCTCATAATAGTCAGTGTCAGCCATGTCTTCCTGTCCGCTTGTTACATCACTGCCCGGCATACGCAGTCCGGGCGGGGATGCGTTTTCCGCCGTGCCCCGCCCGGAATCCGTTCATGCCCGAAGGCCACGCGTGAGGCCGCGGCGGCCTCACTTCTTGTTGTCGTCCACCTCGGAGAACTCGGCGTCAACCACGCCTTCGTCCCCGCTCGAGGCATCGCCTTCGGCCGCGCCTGTGCCTGCGCCGGCAGCCGCGCCGGGCTCGGTCTTGTAGATGGCCTCGCCCAGCTTCATCGACAGCTGACCCAGCGCCTGGGTCTTGGCCTGGATGGCGGAGGCGTCATCACCGCCCAGCGCGCCGCGCAGGTCGCTGATGGCCGCCTCGATCTGCGACTTGAGATCGCCCGGCACCTTGTCGCCCGCTTCCGAAACCGAGCGCTCGGTGGTGTGGATCAGGCTTTCGGCCTGGTTCTTCGCCTCGGCCAGCTCGCGGCGCCGCTTGTCCTCGGCGGCGAACTGCTCGGCTTCCTTCACCATCTTCTCGATGTCGGCGTCCGACAGGCCGCCCGAGGCCTGGATGCGGATCTGCTGCTCCTTGCCGGTGCCCTTGTCCTTCGCCGACACGGAGACAATGCCGTTGGCGTCGATGTCGAAGGTCACCTCGATCTGCGGCACGCCGCGCGGCGCGGGCGGAATGCCGACCAGATCGAACTGGCCGAGCAGCTTGTTGTCCGCCGCCATCTCGCGCTCGCCCTGGAACACGCGGATGGTCACGGCCGTCTGGTTGTCCTCGGCGGTCGAGAACACCTGGCTCTTCTTGGTGGGGATGGTGGTGTTGCGCTCGATGAGGCGGGTGAACACGCCGCCCAGCGTCTCGATGCCCAGCGACAGCGGGGTCACGTCCAGCAGCAGCACGTTCTTCACGTCGCCCTGGAGCACGCCCGCCTGCACGGCGGCGCCCAGCGCCACCACCTCGTCCGGGTTCACGCCCTTGTGCGGATCGCGGCCGAAGAAGCTCTTCACGGTCTCGATCACCTTGGGCATGCGGGTCATGCCGCCCACCAGCACCACTTCGTCCACCTGGTTGGCGGAGATGCCGGCGTCCTTCAGCGCCTTGCGGCAGGGCTCCAGCGTGCGCTCGATCAGGTCGGCGACCAGCGTCTCCAGCTTGGCGCGGGAGAGCTGCTTCACCAGGTGCTTCGGACCCGACTGGTCGGCGGTGATGAACGGCAGGTTGATTTCGGTGCTCTGCGCCGAGGACAGCTCGATCTTGGCCTTCTCCGCCGCTTCCTTCAGGCGTTGCAGGGCGAGCTTGTCGTTGCGCAGGTCGATGCCCTGCTCCTTCTTGAACTCGTCGGCCAGCCAGTCGATGATGCGCTTGTCGAAGTCCTCGCCGCCGAGGAAGGTGTCGCCGTTGGTGGACTTCACCTCGAACACGCCATCGCCGATCTCCAGGATCGAGATGTCGAAGGTGCCGCCGCCAAGGTCGTAGACGGCGATGGTCTTGCCGTCCTGCTTGTCGAGGCCGTAGGCCAGCGCGGCCGCCGTCGGCTCGTTGATGATACGCAGCACTTCAAGGCCCGCGATGCGGCCGGCGTCCTTGGTCGCCTGGCGCTGGGCGTCGTTGAAGTAGGCCGGAACGGTGATCACGGCCTGGGTGACCGGCTCGCCCAGATACTGCTCGGCGGTTTCCTTCATCTTCTGGAGAATGAAGGCGGAGATCTGCGACGGGCTGTACTTCTCGCCGCGCACTTCCACCCAGGCGTCGCCGTTGTCGGCCTTGGCGATCTTGTAGGGAACGAGGCCGATGTCCTTCTGGGTCATCGGGTCGTTGAAGGTGCGGCCGATAAGCCGCTTGATGGCGAACAGCGTGGCTTCCGGGTTCGTCACCGCCTGGCGCTTGGCCGGCTGGCCGACAAGACGCTCGCCATCCGCCGTGAAGGCAACCATCGACGGCGTGGTGCGCGCGCCTTCGTTGTTCTCGATCACCTTCGGCTGCGTGCCGTCCATAATGGCCACGCAGGAGTTGGTCGTGCCGAGGTCGATACCAATGACCTTACCCATGTTCCTACCTCTTTCTGCCCCGCCGATCGCCTCCGGGAAGCACGATCGACGCTGGCGGTTAATGTTCTGTTGCTGTCGGACCGGGCCCACTCCCGAACCACGCTCCGTCGCTTTGCATCGCGATATAGGGAGGCAGCTTGACGGCTACAACCCATCCCGTGCGGGAATGAGGGGCGGGAAAAGCGCGAGCGGCGGTTGCGTCTGCCGCCCCGCCTCGCATGGGGGACAGGCAGCGGGCAGGTGGGGCAGACTGCCGCAAGCGACCATCTGGCACGGCTCCGGGGATTGCTGGCGGGCCGTTCCGTCCTAAAACTGTAGCGGTGCCGGCGGCCTGTCGTTTGCCGTCCGGTTCCCAATCTCCTGTCAGGGAAAGCATCCCATGCCTTTGCGCATTCTCGGGTTCGGTGCCATTCTGCTGTCGGCCGTGCTTCTGGTCATGGCCGTGTTCGGCGGCATGGCGGAGGATCACCCGCACGGCGCGGCGGCGTCCGGGGCCGGGAAGGCGTTTCCGCTCCTGTTGACCCACGATCACACGGACGAGGCGGCGTCTCATGCCAGAACGAGGATGTCAGGCGACGGATCCGGCACCGGGCTCGGTGACGGGCTCGGCGACGGGCGCGGCCAGGCTGTGGCAGGGCCTTACCGGTCTGGTCCGGCGGCTGGCCGGTAACCGTCCCCGGCCCGCCGGGCCGCCGCGCGAGCGGCCGCTGACGCAGGGGGAGCAGGCGCTGGCCGCCGCCGTGTTCGGCACTGCGCTCGATGTGCGTCGCGTCACCGTGCGCCGGCGCAAATGGTGGCCCTTCCAGCCGCGCCGCACCGTCATGGCGCCCGACGGCCACATCTACTTCCATCCCCGCTGCCCGTTCTATCGCGAGGACTTCGGCTGCGCCCCGCTTGGGCTGCAAGCGCTGTTCGTCCATGAGCTGACCCACGTCTGGCAGCACCAGTCCGGCCGCAACGTGGCGCTCGCGCGCGGCCCCTTCGCCCGCTACCGCTACCTGCCCCTCATCCTTGGCAAGCGCTTCGAGGAATACGGCATCGAACAGCAGGCCGAGATCGTGCGCCACGGCTTCGTCCTCTCCCGCGGCGGCGCGGTGGAAGGCGCCCCGCCGCTGGCGGTCTACCGCCGGCTTGTGCCCTTCGGACCGGGGGCACTGGAAAGACCGCTGGTGTAGGAAGGGCTGGCTGCGGCCCCCATCGTTTCCGGCCTTACGGGCAGGGCTCCTGCGCCCGGCAAACAAGAACGGCGGCAGGTTCGCACCCGCCGCCGTCTCGAAAATCAGACTGACCCCTGCGCGGTTACACGCTGGTGTCCACCTGCGCGCCGGGGGCGCTGGGCTCGCCTTCCGCCGGCTTGGCGACGGCAACGAGGGCCGGGCGCAGCAGGCGGTCCTTGATGACGAAGCCGGTTTGCAGCACCTGCACCACGGTGCCGGGTTCGGCCTCGTTGGTGGGCACTTCCAGCATGGCCTGGTGCTTGTTCGGGTCCAGCTTCTGGCCGAGGGCCTCCACCTGGGCGATGCCGTACTTGCCGAAGATGTTGAACACCTCCCGCTCGGTCATCTCGACGCCGGTGATGATGTTGGCGAAGGTGGGGTCGGTGCGGGCGGCGTCCGGCACGGCTTCCAGGGCGCGGCGCAGGTTGTCGGCCACGGCGAGGATGTCCCGCGCAAAGCTGGTGACGGCATAGGCGCTCGCCTCCTGCTTTTCCCGCTCGAGGCGGCGGCGCACGTTTTCGGTCTCGGCCATCTGGCGCAGCAGCTGGTCCTTCAGCGAGGCAATCTCCGCCTGCGCGTTCGCCAGCGCTTCATCCTGGGCCGGGGGGGCTGCAGCCTCAGCCGCGGCGTTGTTCTCGTCCTGCGTTTCGGTCTGCACAGTTTCCTCGGTCATTGTTGCGATACCAGTCTGGTCAGGACGCGGGCGGTGTAGTCCACCATGGGAATGACCCGCGCATAGTTGAGCCGTGTGGGGCCGATGACCCCGATGACACCAACAATCCGTTCATCGGCGCCGCGATAGGGGGCTGCGATAACCGATGAACCGGAGAGTGAAAAGAGCCTGTTCTCCGATCCGATGAAGATCTTCATGGCGCTGGCGTTCAGCGCCAGCTCCAGCAGGCGGGCCAGCTCGCGCTTGCTCTCGATGTCCTCGAGCAGCTGGCGCACCCGCTCCAGATCGCCCCGGGCGGCGGCATCCTCGATCAGGCGGGACTGGCCGCGCACGATGAGGACGTCGCGGTGGTCGTCATCCGCCGACCACACGGCGAGGCCCTTCTCCACCACCTGGGCGGCCAGCGCGTCCAGCTCGGCCTTGTTCTGCGACAGCTCCTCCTCGATGAGCTTGCGGGCCTGATCGAGCGTGCGGCCCACGAGGCGGGCGTTGATGTAGTTGGCCGCCTGGATGAGGGCTGCGGACGGCATGCCCGGCGGCAGCTCGAAGGTGCGGTTCTCAACCGATCCGTCCTCGCCCACCAGAATCGCCAGCGCCCGGTGCGCCGAGAGCGGAATGAGCTCCACCTGCCGGATGGGGATGTCCGCCTTCGGCACCAGCACCAGCCCGGCGCAGGAGGACAGGCCGGAGAGCGTGGAGATCGCCCGGCTGAGGGCATCCTCCAGGCTGATGCCGTCGGCCTTGACCTGCGCCTCGATCTGGGCGCGCTCCTCCGAGGAAATCTCGCCCACCTGCATCATGCCATCGACGAACAGGCGCAGGCCCAGTTCCGTCGGCATGCGGCCAGCCGAGGTGTGGGGGGCGGACAGCAGGCCGATTTCCTCCAGATCCTGCATCACGTTGCGGATGGAGGCGGGAGACAGGTTCATCCCGGGCAGGCGCGAGAGCGTCCGCGAGCCCACGGGCTCGCCGGTCGCCAGATAGGCTTCCACGATCTGGCGGAAGATGTCGCGCGCCCGCTCGTTGATATCGGTAATCGAAAGTGTCTTCATGGCCGGGCTCGAATGTAGGTGTACCGCCTGTATGGTTCAACCATTGTGGCCGGCAGGGCGTCCGGACCCGCCGCGCCTGGCGCATTCCAGCGCATTGTTGACGGTCTTGCCTGCCGCGCTCGCTTGAAGCGGCGCGGCGGGACCGGTAGAAGCACGGGGTCCGGCGGCGTTCGGCGCGCCGGGGACAGGGATTTTGGTTCGCTCCACTCGATACAAGGATATTGCTTCATGCGTCCCTCCGGCCGTGCTCCCGATCAGATGCGCCCTCTCGAGATGATCGTGGGGTTTGCCAAGCATGCCGATGGCTCCTGCCTGGTGAAGTTCGGCGACACCCATGTGCTGTGCACGGCCTCGGTCGAGACCAGCGTTCCGGGCTGGCTGCGCGGCAAGGGGCAGGGCTGGGTGACGGCCGAATACGGCATGCTGCCCCGCGCCACCCACAGTCGCACCCCGCGCGAGGCCGCCAAGGGCAAGCAGACCGGCCGCACCCAGGAGATCCAGCGCCTCATCGGCCGCTCGCTGCGGGCGGTGGTGGACCTGCAGAAGCTGGGCGAGCGGCAGATCGTGGTGGACTGCGACGTGATTCAGGCGGACGGCGGCACCCGCACGGCGTCCATCTCCGGCGCGTGGGTGGCGCTGCATCAGGCGCTCACCCGCCTCCAGGCGGCGGGCCTCATCGGCGAGTTGCCGCTCACCGGCCAAGTGGCCGCCGTCTCCTGCGGCGTCTATGAGGGCGTGCCGGTGCTGGATCTGGACTACGCCGAGGATTCCACCGCCCACACCGACGCCAACTTCGTGCTCACCGACACCGGAGGCATCGTCGAGGTGCAGGGCACCGCCGAGGGCGCACCGTTCAGCGAGGAAACCCTGCTGCGCATGCTGCGTCTCGCCCGCATCGGCACGAGCGAGATCTTCGCCCTGCAGCGCCGCGTTCTGGGGATCTAGAGGGGTTTGTTTTGATAATGCGAGGGTCGCGGACCCTCGCGCTCCCTTTCGTTTTTCGGGCCGTGGTTCCGGCGCGCACTGGAAAACACGGCAATTGAAAAGGGCCGCGACCTTCATGAAGCGTGCGGCCCGATAAAGGAAAGGGAGGTGCAGGAGGGTCAAGACCCTCCTGCAAATCGAATGCAAATTGCTCGTGGCAAACGTTTTGAGGATTTAACCCTATGGCGCGCAAGCTGACACCGGGCAGGCTGGTCATCGCCAGCCACAATCAGGGCAAGGTGCGGGAGATCCGCGAGTTGCTTGCCCCCTTCGGCATCGAGCCGGTGTCGGCGGGCGAGCTGAACCTGCCCGAGCCGGAGGAGACCGGAACCACCTTCGCCGCCAACGCCGAGATCAAGGCGCTGGCCTCGGCGCAGGGGGCGGGCTTGCCCGCGCTGGCGGATGACTCCGGCCTCTGCGTCGATGCGCTGGGGGGCGACCCCGGCATCTATTCGGCGCGCTGGGCCGGCCCGGGCAAGGATTTTGCCGTCGCCATGGAAAAGGTGACGCGGGCGCTGGACGAGAAGAACGTCGCTCAGGCGGACCGCACGGCGCATTTCGTCTGCGCCCTGTGCCTGGCCTGGCCCGATGGCCACACGGAAGTGTTCGAGGGCCGGGTCTCCGGCACGCTTGTGTGGCCGATGCGCGGCGCCCACGGCTTCGGTTACGATCCCATCTTCCAGCCGGAGGGCTTTGACATCACCTTCGGCGAGATGGAGCCCGCCGCCAAGCACGCCATGTCGCACCGCGCGCGGGCTTTCGCGCAACTGGTGGCTGAAGTCATTGACAAGTAACCCTCTCTCTTCCGGCGTCTCCGTGTCCGGCGAGGATGGCCTCGCGGTTTACGTGCACTGGCCGTTCTGCGAGTCCAAGTGCCCGTATTGCGACTTCAACAGCCACGTGCGGGAGAGCGTGGACCATGCCCGCTGGCGGGCGGCGCTCCTGCGCGAGCTGGCCAATGAGGCGTCCCTCACGCCGGGGCGGCCGGTCGTCAGCCTTTTCTTCGGCGGCGGCACCCCGTCGCTGATGGAGCCCGCCACGGTCGCCGCCATCATCGACGCGGTCGCCCGCCACTGGCCGGTGGCGGACGACGTGGAGATCACGCTGGAGGCCAACCCCGGCAGCGTGGAAGCCGCCCGGTTCAAGGGCTTCGCGCAGGCGGGCGTCAACCGCGTCTCGCTGGGCGTGCAGGCGCTGGATGATGCGGCGCTGCGGCTGCTCGGCCGCCGCCACAGCCTTGCGGAAGCGCTGGCGGCGCTGGAGCTCGCGACCGGCACGTTCGGGCGCGTCAGCTTCGATCTCATCTACGCCCGGCCCGGTCATACGGTGGACAGCTGGCGGGCGGAGCTGGCCCGGGCGCTCGCCTTCGGGACGGATCACCTCTCGCTCTACCAGCTGACCATCGAGCCGCAGACCCGCTTCGCCGAGCTTTACCGGCGCGGCGATCTGGTGCTGCCGGACGAGGAGACGCAGGCCGACCTCTACCAGCTGACGCAGGAAATGACGGCGCAGGCGGGGCTGCCGCTCTACGAGATTTCCAATCATGCCCGGCCGGGCAGCGAGAGCCACCACAACCTCGTCTACTGGCGCTACGGCGACTATGTGGGGGTGGGGCCCGGCGCGCACGGCCGGCGCAACGCCGTTGCCACCCAGCGCCGCCGCAAGCCGGAAGCCTGGCTGGAATCTGTGGAAACCCTCGGCCACGGCCTGGAGGAGGAGACACCCCTGTCGCCCGGAATGCGGGCGGACGAGGCCCTCGTCATGGGCCTGCGGCTGGCGGAAGGCATCGACCGCGCCCGCTTCCTGGCCCGCACTGGCGTTGCGCTTGAGGACGCCATCGACATGGACGCCGCCGCGCGCATGGCGGCGCTGGGGCTGGTCGAGCTTACGCCCGCCGTTCTGCGCGCCACGCCCCAGGGGCTGATGGTGCTCAACAGCCTGCTCGCCGAGCTGGCGCGCGTGTAATGCGCCCGTGCAGAGCGCCGGGCCGAAACGCATCCGGGCTGGCGTGCAGGTAAGGGCGGGCTGGCGCGCAGATTAGGGCGGGCTTGCGCGCAGGTAAGGGGCCGGCCGACCCCCAGCGCGTCTGAAGCACCGCCCGGCCCCCTTTGCCGGCGGCCTAATCCCTGCGGCGTTTTTCAAGCGACAGTCCGAGCCGGACCGCCGCTATCAACAACGCCAGCAGAGAAATGACGACAGCCAGCACTTCCACTGTTGGCAAGGCATACCCCTCCTTTCCAGCCCGCCGATTTCCGCGCCAACGGTTGATGCGAGCACGGATTCTGGCCGATTGACGGCAGACGCGCTGCCGTGCCTCCCAACCGGCCAGACGGGCGGGGAAATGGAAGCAGGCGAAGCATGGCTTCGCAATAGGGTTGTGGTCGTATAGTATTGAAAATAAACAAGTTTTATTAAAAACTGGGTGCACTATTCGACTATAAGGCTGTTGCACCCGATGGACCCCTAGGTAAGATGACAGCCATTCCACCAAGGCAAGGCAAAGCCTCCTTTCACAGACCCCGCGGGCGCCTACCTCGCGGGGTCTATTGAGCCCGGAGCTGGGCCCGGGGCTGAACTTGGAACGTGCGTGCTGATTCAGTTCAGCTGTTTCAGTGCATCCGGATGCCGGACAGGTTTTCGGGACTGTTCGTGGGCTTGGATGCGCCCTGAAGGCACTCGGTCAAATCGCGTCGGTAAGATCCCTTGTTGAAAGGGGGCTGCATGCCACGGAGGCATAAGCACCCCGGAACCCTGCAGGTTCGTGCCAGGGCTGCCAGAGCCCTACAGGCTCATGACAGCCTCTCGCTTGTGACGGCCTCTCGCTTGTGACGGCGGCGATTTGACGGTGGCGATTGGAATCGGAGCGGCTGGCCGAACCGTCAAGCCTGTTCCCCGCCCGGGGCCCAAGCCGGGAGGTGCTTCCCAAGACGGGAGGTGAGGTGCTTCCCAAGGCGGGAAGCGCTCCTCCAACGGGGCGTGCCAACCCGGATCCAGAGGCGTCTTGACCCAGAGGCGCCTTGACCCAGAGGCGCCTTAGTGCGTCAGCTCGGTGGGGAAGGCGTTGGGCGCGGGGGCCACAACGCGCGTACCGTCGTTCGTCACCTCGTTCACCTGCATGCCGCGCTCGGCGACGCCCGTCGCGTTGAAGCGGAACAGGCCGTCGATGCCGGTGTAGCCGCCGGGGGCCGTCAGGATGGCGCGGGGGAAGGGGGTGCCCAGCTTCCAGCCGGAAGCGGTCGCGGCGTGCACCAGCAGGATGCTGTCATAGCCCATGCTGGCGAAGCGGGAGGGGCGGCTGCCAAAGCGGCTCGCATAGCGCTGGGAGAGGGAGTCGAAGGTGTAGTCCGGCACCGAGGCGAACCATGCGCCCGTCAGCGTGCCGCCGCGGGCGATGTTGCTTTCCGTGTTCCACAGGCCGGGCCCGATCACCCGCACCTTGGCGGTGTCCACGCCATACTGCTTGAGCGCGGGGATGAAGGCGCGGGCATAGTCGGCCACGTCGGCGATCAGCAGCGCGTCGAAGCCCGGGGGCGGAAGTTTCGCGCCAGCCGCGCCGACAACGCCGGTGGCCTCCGCCGCCTGAGCGCGGGCCTGCGCCAGGCGGGCGTCGTAGTTGGCGACGCGGCGGGCAGCGGTGAGCAGCCGGGCGCGGTCGCGCGGGTAGGTCTCGATGGCGACGACGCTGCCGCCGCTGTCGCGCACCGCCTGCACGAAGGCCTCGCTCGCCCGCTTGCCGTAGCTGCCGCTGGGGATGAGGGCGGCGAATTTCTTCACGCCCTGCTGGGTGGCGTGGGACACCACCCGTTCGATTTCCTGATCGGGCTGGTAGCCCAGCACGTAGGTGCCGTTGCCGGCCAGCGTCGCGTCATTGGAGAAGGTGATGACCGGAACACCCTTGCTCGCGGCCAGCGGCTGCACCGCCTTCACGTTCTCGGCGAGCAGCGGGCCGAGGATGATGCCCGCACCGTCGGCAAGCGCCTGGGCGGCCACCGATTCCGCGCCCTGGGCGGTGTTGTAGACCTTGAGGTGGATCTGCGGATTGTTGATGTCCAGCAGCGCCATGCTGGCCGCATTGGCGATAGACTGGCCAATGGGGGCATTGGGGCCGCTCATCGGCACCAGAAGCGCCACGTGGTGCTGCTGCGGAGCCGGCTTCAGCGTCTCGGGCGGGGGCGGCGGGGCCGCCTCCTGCGCGGGCGGCGCGGCGGGCGCGGGCGCCGGGGCGCGCACGGCGGTGTTGTTCTGGGAAGCGCAGCCCGCAACCGCCAGAAGGCCGAAGGCCGCGACGATTGATCCCATCCGAAGACTGCCCATCCGAAGACTGAACGTCATGGAAGCGCTCCCTCAAAACAAGCCGCAAACGCACAAGTTGCTGCGGTTTTCGATTGCCCGTGACCGGCCCGACGGGGCACCATTGGTCATTATGAACGACACCCTGCCGCCTGGCCTATATATCGTTGCGACCCCAATCGGCAACCTTGGGGACATTACCATCCGTGCCGCCGATGTCTTGCGCAAAGCGGAACTCATCGCCGCTGAGGACACACGGGTAACCGCAAAGCTGCTGCAACATCTGGGCGTTCGCGCGCCGATGACCAGCTACCACGACCATAACGCGGACCGGGTGCGCCCGGATCTTCTGGAGCAGGCGAAGACGAAGGCGGTGGCGCTGGTGACCGACGCCGGCACGCCGCTCATCTCCGATCCCGGCTACAAGCTGGTGCGCGCGGCGCACGAGGAGGGGATCGCGGTTACCACCCTGCCGGGGCCGTGCGCGGCCGTGGCGGCGATGACCGTGGCCGGCCTGCCGACGGACCGGTTCCTCTTTGCCGGGTTCCTGCCGCCCAAAACGGCGGGGCGCACCAAGGTTCTGGAGGAACTGAAGCAGGTGCGCGCGACTTTGGTTTTCTATGAGACCGGGCCCCGTCTGGCCGATTGCCTGGCGGATATCGCGGCGGTGCTGGGCGACCGGGAAGTGGCCATCGCCCGCGAACTCACCAAGCTGCACGAGGAGGTGCGGCGCGGGCGAGCGGGCGATCTGGCGCGGGCGCTGGTGGCGGAAGGCCCGCCCCGGGGCGAGATCGTGCTGGTGGTTGGCCCGCCGGTGGAGGAAACGTTCAGCCAGGAGGCCATCGAGGCGCGGCTGAAGGCTGCGCTTGCGACCCTGTCGGTCAAGGAAGCGGCGAAGCAGGTGGCGGCGGAGACCGGCGGCAACCGGCAGGAGCTGTACAAGCTGGCGCTCGGCCTGACCGGGCGGACGTGAGGCCGGAATGGGTGGTGCGGGCCGCTCCCGGGCCGATCGGCAACAGGGGCGCCGGCGCGACGAGGCGCGGGGGCGCCTCGCCGAGGACGTGGCGGCCTGGTGGCTGCGGCTCAAGGGCTACCGGATCGTGGGGCGGCGGGTCCGCACGCCCGTGGGCGAGGTGGATCTGGTGGCGATGCGCGGGCGGTGCCTCGTTTTCGTCGAGGTGAAGTATCGTCCCACCCTCGCACAGGCGGCAGAAGCGGCCGCGCGGGGGCGCATGGCGCGGGTCCGGCGCGCGGCGGTGGTGCTGGCGGCACGCTATGGCCGGTTGGCGAATTCTGTGCGTATCGATGCGGTTCTGGTTGCGCCCTGGCGATTGCCAAGGCACCTTTGTGCAGTCGCAGGCGAGGATGGACTATGAGCCTCGATGAACTCATCCGCTTCGGGGCGCTCGATGACCCCGAGATCGATCTGGCCGAGGCAGCGCTCATGCTCGCCGGGCTCGACCATCCGCGCGCGTCCCTGGCGCAGTATCGCGCCTTTCTGGACGAGATGGCCGGGGAGGTGTTCGAACTCGGCCTGCACGCCGAAGGGCCCGCCGAACAGGCGGCGGTGCTGCAATCGGTCATTGCCGGGGCGTTCGGCTTCGCGGGCGACCGGGAGAGCTACGACGATCCCGCCAACGCCAACCTCATCGACGTCATCGAGCGCCGCAAGGGGCTGCCGGTGGCGCTGTCCATTCTCTACATCGGCGCGGCGCGTGCGGTGGGCTGGCAGGCCCATGGCATCAACATGCCGTCCCATTTCCTCATCCGCATCGGCAGCGGGACCAACGCGGTCATTCAGGACCCCTTCTCCGGCGGGGCGGTGCTGGACGATGTGGATGTGGCCGTGCTCCAGCGGAGCGTGACCAGCCCCGGGATGTCTCTCGATCCGCGCCACATGGAGCCGCTGTCCAACCGGGCCATTCTGGTCAGGCTGCTCAACAACATCGCCTGGCGGGCCGAGGAGAGCGGGGACAGCCAGCGGGCGCTGGTCATTCACGAACGCATGACCGCCATTGCACCCACCTTCAGCAACCTGTGGTGGGAGCGGGCGCGGCTGGAGCAGGAGCTGGGCCGCATCTCCTCGGCGCGGGGCTCTCTCTCCGCCATGCTGGAGACGACACGGGACGAGGCCACCTCCCGCCGGATCCGTCAGGCGCTTGAAAGGCTTGCACGCTCCATTAACTAGCCGATACTCACACGTCCCCTGATCCCAAGCGTAGGAACCTCACATGGCGTTGCAGGTCGCGGTCCAGATGGACCCGCTCGAAGGCATCAACATCAACGGCGATTCCACCTTTCATCTCATGCTGGAGGCTCAGGCCCGCGGCCACCAGATGTGGCACTACCTGCCGGACCAGCTGAGCTACCGCGACGGCAAGGTGACCGCCCGCGCCTGCCGGGTGGAGCATGTGCAGCGCGTCGCCGGCAGCCACTACACGCTGGGAGAGGAGGCGGTGCTCGACCTCTCGTCGGACGTTCAGACCATCCTGATGCGGCAGGACCCGCCGTTCGATCTGGCCTACATCACCGCCACCCACCTGCTGGAGATGGTGCACCCGAAGACGCTGGTGGTGAACAACCCGACCGAGGTCCGCAACGCGCCGGAGAAGCTGTTCGTCACCCGCTTCCATGACCTGATGCCGGAGACCCTCATCACCCGCCGTCTCGACGACGTGGAGGCCTTCCGCCGCGAGCACGGCGAGATCGTCATCAAGCCGCTCTACGGCAACGCGGGCACGGCCGTCTTCCATGTGGGGCTGAAGGACCCCAACCTCTCGGCGCTGGTGGAGGTGTTCAGCGCCATGGGCCGCGAGCCCTTCATGGTGCAGCGCTTCATGCCGGAGGTCTCCCAGGGCGACAAACGCATCGTCCTTGTCGACGGCAAGCCCGCCGGAGCCATCAACCGCCTGCCGAAAAGCGGCGAGATCCGCTCCAACCTGGCGGCGGGCGGCCGGGCCGAGGCCTGCGAGCTCACCGCCCGCGAACAGGAAATCTGCGAGCGCATCGGACCGGAACTGGCGAAGCGCGGCCTGCTGTTCGTCGGCATCGACGTGATCGGCGGCTATCTCACCGAAATCAACGTCACTTCGCCCACCGGCATCGTCGCCATCGACACGTTCAACGGCACCAACACGGCCGGCCTGATCTGGGACGCCATCGAGTCCAAGCTGGGCTGAGTTTTTGAGGGGGGGTGTTATGCGGGGGGCTCGACCCCGCGCCCCCAATCGTTTTATCCGCGCCTTTGTTTCAGACATCCCCAGCCGTTTGCAGGTACAGCTTCAGCATTTCTCGATAGCGGCTAAGTCGTTATAATTATTCATTATAATAAAGATGCTGGGGAAGTGGCCTGTTATAAATCCTCCTGACGGCCAGCACTGCGGTAATTCCGCTGTATTGCAATCTCGGCCGCCAAAGGGGGTGATATCTATAAGCGTTGAGACAATAGCCACACTGATCATCGGCGTGCTTACGCTGATGATCGCCTTCGCGATGCTTATTCTCAAGATCGTGGAGGTTTCTCGCTCGAAATAGAGCGCGGGACGGGTTCGGGGCTGGCACCCCGGACCCCCTTGATAAAGCCCGTATTCGATAAAAAAAGCCCGGACTCTGGCACGCCCGGGCTTTTTGCAAGTGGAGGTGATTTACGTTGACTCACTAGCCACGACTGCAAAATACCACAGCGGTATGCTGTTTCAAGGCACCCGCCGCCATCTACGACCATTCACGCCCTCGGGTGGGCGTTGCGGTAGATGTCCAGAATCCGGGCGGCGTCCACTTCCGTATAGACCTGGGTGGAGGACAGGCTGGCGTGGCCCAGCAGCTCCTGAATGGCGCGCAGGTCCGCGCCTCGGGCGAGCAGGTGGGTGGCGAAGCTGTGGCGCAGCGCGTGGGGTGTGGCGGAATCGGGCAGGCCGAGCGCGATCCTTGCGCGCTGCATGGCCAGCTGCACCATGCGCGGGTTGAGCGGGCCGCCGCGCGCGCCGATGAACAGCGGGCCGTCGGCGGGCAGCGGGTAGGGGCAGGCGGCAAGGTAGGCTTCCACCGCCTCGGCGACCACCGGCAGGATGGGCACGCGCCGCTCCTTGTTGCGCTTGCCGAGCACGGTCATCGCCTCGCCGAACGGGGCGGACGACCGTTTGAGGCTGAGGGCCTCGCTGATGCGCAGGCCGCAGCCGTAGAGCAGCAGCAGCACGGCGGCGTCGCGGGCGGCGATCCAGGGTTCGGCATCGGGCCGCTCGGCGGCCGCAGCGACGGCGGCCGCATCCACCGGCGCGAGCGGGCGCGGCAGCGGCTTGTTCGCCTTGGGAGATTGGAGGGCAGTAATGGCCGGGTTCTTCAGCCCTTCGGCGCGGGCGAGCCAGCGATACCAGGCCTTGAGGCTGGAGGCGGCGTGGGCGACGGTCGAGGGGCCGGCCCCCTCCGCCCGGCGGCGGGCGAGAAAGGCGCGAAAGTCGGTAAGGTCGGCCCCGGCCAGCGTCTCGGCGGTGACCGGCCCGCCGGTGTGGCCTTCCATGAAGGCAATGAACTGGCGGGCGACGCGGCCATAGGCGGTGAGCGTGTGCACGGAGGCGCGGCGCTCGTGGGCGAGGGCGGCCAGCCAGCGCTGGGCGAGACGTTCGGCGTCCGCCGTCATGCCTGAACGCTGAGCCAGTGGCCGAGGCAGCGGGCGCTGACGGCCCCGAGGAACGACAGCAGCTCGACGTTGGCGAGCGTCTCGAAGGCGTTGGGGACGCGCGAGCCGAGCGCGAGCAGGCCGCGCGGCCAGCGGTCCGCCATGGGCAGGCGGATGAGGGCCTGCGACTTGATGAGGCCGGCGGCGGGCCCGAACAGGGGCAGGCCGATCTCCACATCGCGGGCGCCGACCGCGCTGCCGCCGTCGAGCCAGGCGGCAAGCTGGCCGGGGCCGATGAACTGGAGGCCGGGCGGGGCGAGGCGCACCGCCTCCGGGCTGGTCTCCAGTGCAATCGCCACGGCGTCCACGCCCAGAATGTCCACCCAGTCCTGCGTCAGCACATGGATGAAATGTTCGGGGGAGCTGGCGTCCATCATCGCCAGTACGGCGGCGTGGATGCGGGACTGGGCATCGCCGCGGCTGCGCGCGGCGGCCAGCAGCGAGGCGTGGGACTCGCCCAGCGCATCGACCTGCTTGCGAAGCCGGGACATGGCCTCGAACTGGAAGTCGATGATGTTGGGAGTCTCTGCCACCTGCCAGTGTCCTTTGGTTTTTGGAAAGGCGAGGATCGCGGACCCTCGCGCTCCCGTACGTTTACAGGGCCGCGCCCTTCATGCCGCGTACGGCCCTATAGAAGTACGGGAGGTGCAGGAGGGGCAAGCCCCTCCTGCAAACCGAAAACCAAACGCCTTACAGGATCGACTGGCCGGTCTTTTCCCAGTCGGCGAGGAAGGCCTTGAGGCCGTTGTCGGTGAGCGGGTGGTTGGCCAGCTTCTTCAGCACGTCGGGCGGCAGGGTGCACACGTCCGCGCCGATCTTGGCCGCTTCCAGCACGTGGACCGGGTGACGCACCGAGGCGACCAGGATTTCGGTGTCGAAGCCGTAGTTGTCGTAGATGGTGCGGATGTCGTCGATCAGATCCATGCCGTTCCACGACACGTCGTCATGACGGCCGACGAACGGGGAGACGAAGGTCGCGCCCGCCTTGGCGGCCAGCAGCGCCTGGTTGGCGGTGAAGCACAGGGTGACGTTGGTCTGGATGCCGCGATCGGTCAGCTTCTTGCAGGTCTTGAGGCCGTCGAGAGTCAGCGGCAGCTTGATGCAGATGTTGGAGGCGATCTGGATCAGCTTTTCCGCTTCCTTCATCTGGGTCTCGTGGTCCATGGCGACCACCTCGGCCGACACCGGGCCATCGACGATCGAGGCGATCTCGGCGATGACTTCCAGAAAGTTGCGGCCCGACTTGGCGATCAGCGACGGGTTGGTGGTCACGCCGTCCAGCAGGCCGGTTTCAGCCAGCTCGCGAATCTGGGCCACATCGGCCGTGTCGACAAAGAATTTCATGAAACGCTCCTGAGCCCGCGGGCTCCGTTGACATGGATTTGCGGCGTTCTTAACCCTGCTCAAATGTCCACTTCAAGCGACGACACGCCACAGGCAGGCAGAATAGCGGGCAACCGCGTCCGTGTCCTCCTGTGTCAGCACGGCCTGTCGGTCTTTGACTACAGAATTCCCGAAGGCGAAACCCTCCGTCCGGGGGATGTGGTGCGCGTGCCGCTCGGCCCCCGCCAGGTCACGGGCGTGGTGTGGGACCCGGACGTCTTTGCGGTGCAGGAGGTGGCGGAGAGCCGCCTGCGGCCCGTCTCGGCGCGGCTGCCGGTGCCGCCGCTGCCGGAGGCGACGCGCAAGCTCGTCAGCTGGACCGCCCGGTATTACATGGCCCCGGCGGGTGCGGTGCTGCGGATGGTCCTCAGCGTCGCGGACGCGCTGGAGGAGGCCAGAACCATCCTTGAATACCGGGTGGCGGAGCCGCTGCCCGCAGGCGCGCCGCTGACAAAGAAACGGCTGGAGGCGCTGGAGCTCCTGGCGGGCAAGCAGGGAACGGTGCGGGATCTGGCCCGGGCGGGCGTCTCGGAGTCCATGATCCGCACGCTCATCGCAGCTGGCGCCCTGCGCGCCGTGCCGGTGGCGGCGGATGCGCCCATCCCCCAGCCGGAGCCGGACTTCGCCCGGCCCGTGCTCAGCCCCGAACAGGCCGAGGCCGCCGATGCCTTGCGCCGCCCGGTGACGGAGGGGCGGTTCGCGCCCCTGCTGCTGGAGGGGGTGACGGGCTCGGGCAAAACGGAAGTCTACTTCGAGGCGGTGGCCGAGGCGCTCCGCCAGACGAACAATGGCATGGGCGGGCAGGTGCTGGTGCTGCTGCCCGAGATCGCGCTGACCGAGCCGTGGCTGAACCGCTTCAAGGCCCGCTTCGGCTGCCTGCCGACGGCCTGGCACTCGGACCTGACGCAATCGGCGCGGCGGCGGGCGTGGCGCGCGGCGGCCAGCGGCGAGGCGCGGGTGGTGGTGGGCGCACGCTCGGCGTTGTTCCTGCCTTATCCCAACCTCAAGCTCATCGTGGTGGACGAGGAGCACGAGACCACCTTCAAGCAGGAGGAGGGCGTGCTTTACCACGGCCGGGACGTGGCAGTGATGCGGGCGAGCCTTGAGGGGTGCCCGGTCATCCTTGCCTCGGCGACTCCGGCGCTGGAGACCCGCCTCAATGCGGAGAGCGGCAAATACTCCCACGTCCGCCTGCCGGACCGCTTTGGCGGCGCGTCCATGCCCGCCATCGCCAGCCTCGATCTGCGCCGCACGCCGCCGGAGCGGGGGCGCTGGCTGTGCGAGCCGCTGCACCGGGCCGTGGCGGAAACGCTGGCGCGCGGCGAGCAGGCGCTGCTGTTCCTCAACCGGCGGGGTTATGCGCCGCTTACCCTCTGCCGCACCTGCGGGGAGCGCATCACCTGCCCCATGTGCTCGGCCTGGCTGGTGGAGCACAGGCTGACCGGCCGTCTGCACTGTCACCACTGCGGCTTTGCCATGCCCATTCCCAAGGCCTGCCCGAAGTGCGGCGACACCGATTCGCTTGTCGCCTGCGGCCCGGGCGTCGAGCGGGTGGCGGAGGAGGTGGAGCGCTTCCTGCCCGAGGCGAAGGTGGCGGTGGTCACCTCCGACACCATCTATTCCCCGGCGAAGGCGGCGGCGTTCGTCGAGAGCGTCGAGACCGGCGCGGTCAATGTGCTGGTCGGCACCCAGATGCTCGCCAAGGGCTACCACTTCCCCAACCTCACCCTTGTCGGCGTGGTGGATGCGGATCTGGGTCTGGCGGGCGGCGACCTGCGCGCGGCGGAGCGCACCTTCCAGCAGATCACCCAGGTGGCGGGGCGCGCCGGGCGCGGCGAGAAGCCGGGGCGGGTGATGCTCCAGACCTACCAGCCGGAAGCGCCGGTGCTGAAGGCGCTGGTCGCAGGGGACATCGAGGGATTCTACCGGGCCGAGAGCGCCGCGCGGGAGCGCCACGGCATGCCCCCGTTCGGGCGGCTGGCGGCGCTCATCCTCTCCGGCCCCGATCAGGGTGCGGTCAACGACGCCGCCCAGGCCCTTGCCCGGCAGGCCCCGCGAATGGCCGGGCTGGAGGTGCTGGGGCCCGCCCCCGCGCCGCTCGCCCTGCTGCGCGGGCGGCACCGGATGCGCTTTCTCGTCAAGGCCCGCAAGGGCCTGCCGCTGCAAGCGATCCTCGGCGAATGGCTGGGGCGGGTGCGCTGGCCCTCCTCGGTGCGGGTGACGGCGGACATCGACCCGCAGAGCTTCCTCTGAGGGCGCGAATCGGGGCAGGGCGCCCCCCGGTTTCGGGGGCGGCTCCGGGAGGCCCGGGTGGCGGAGACGGAATGACCCCGGGGGACAAGCCGGGGCCGGGGGCGCGCGCGGGCGGCACTCGCGGCGGCGCGAGGGGCCATATTCCCTGCGCGGATGGTCGCAGAAGGGGCGTCAAGCCTTTGTTGCCTTGCAACATGGGGCCGCGCGTGCTAGCTGGCTCGCGCTCGCGCCGGAGTAGCGTCTCCGGCGTGCTGTCTATGGTTTTACAAATGCAAGGGGCACCACGTGGCCGACGCTCAAATGAACGTTTCGGGACTTGCCGGTCGCTACGCCACCGCCCTTTTTGAGCTTGCTCGTGATTCGAACGCCATTGATACGGTCGCGGCGAGCCTGAAAACGGTGGCGGCGGCGCTCGACGAGGGCGGCGACTTCGCGGCCCTGGTCAAAAATCCGCTGGTTGGGCGGGAGGCCGGCGCAAGGGCGGTGACCGCCGTTGCCAAGGCACTTGGCCTGGATGGGCTGACGACCAATTTCCTTGGCGTCCTGGCTCAGAACCGCCGCTTGGGCGTGCTGCGCGACGTTGTGCGCGATTTCGGCGTGCTCGTGTCGGCGCACCGGGGCGAAGCTACGGCCCGGGTGACCGCGGCGCACGCGCTGAGCGACGACCAGCTCGGACAGCTTCGCGAGAAGCTCAAGGCCGGTCTCGGCCGCGACGTGGCTGTTGATCTGCACATTGATCCGTCGATTCTCGGCGGTCTCATCGTCCAGGTGGGCTCGAAGATGATCGACAGCTCACTCAAGACCAAACTCGACACTCTCTCCCTCGCCATGAAAGGGTAAGTCATGGAGATCCGTGCAGCGGAAATCTCAAAGGTCATCAAAGACCAGATCGCCAACTTCGGCGCTGAAGCCCAGGTATCGGAAGTCGGCCAGGTTCTCTCGGTCGGTGACGGTATCGCCCGCGTCTACGGTCTCGACAACGTCCAGGCGGGCGAGATGGTCGAGTTCCCGGGCGGCATCAAGGGCATGGCCCTGAACCTCGAAACCGACAACGTCGGCGTCGTGATCTTCGGCGAAGACAAGCAGATTCGCGAAGGCGACACCGTGCGCCGCACCGGCACCATCGTGGACGTGCCGGTGGGCAAGGGCCTGCTGGGCCGCGTGGTGGACGCGCTGGGCAACCCGATCGACGGCAAGGGCCCGATCGAGTACACCGAGCGCCGCCGCGTCGAAGTGAAGGCCCCGGGCATCATTCCGCGCAAGTCGGTGCACGAGCCGATGCAGACCGGTCTGAAGGCGCTCGACGCCCTGGTGCCGGTGGGCCGTGGCCAGCGCGAGCTGATCATCGGTGACCGCCAGACCGGCAAGACCGCCGTCGCCATCGACACCTTCATCAACCAGCGCGAAGCCAACAAGGTTCTGCCGGACAACCAGAAGCTGTTCTGCATCTACGTTGCCGTCGGCCAGAAGCGCTCCACGGTCGCCCAGATCGTCCGCTCGCTCGAAGAGAACGGCGCGATGGAGTACTCGATCGTGGTCGCCGCGACCGCGTCCGAGCCGGCCCCGCTGCAGTTCCTGGCGCCCTATGCCGGCTGCGCCATGGGTGAATACTTCCGCGACAACGGCATGCACGCCGTGATCGTGTACGACGACCTCTCCAAGCAGGCCGTCGCCTACCGTCAGATGTCGCTGCTGCTGCGCCGTCCGCCGGGCCGCGAGGCTTACCCGGGCGACGTGTTCTACCTGCACTCCCGCCTGCTGGAGCGCGCCGCGAAGCTGAACGACGCCAACGGCGCCGGTTCGCTGACCGCGCTGCCGATCATCGAAACCCAGGCGGGCGACGTGTCGGCCTACATTCCGACCAACGTGATCTCGATCACCGACGGTCAGATCTTCCTCGAGACGGAACTGTTCTACCAGGGCATCCGTCCGGCCATTAACGTCGGTCTGTCGGTGTCCCGCGTGGGTTCGGCCGCCCAGACCAAGGCGATGAAGAAGGTTGCGGGCTCCATCAAGCTCGAACTGGCGCAGTACCGCGAAATGGCGGCCTTCGCCCAGTTCGGCTCGGACCTGGACGCCGCCACCCAGAAGCTGCTGAACCGCGGTGCGCGTCTGACCGAGCTGCTGAAGCAGCCGCAGTACCAGCCGATGGGCTTCGAGGAGCAGGTGGTTTCGATCTTCGCCGGCGTGAACGGCTATCTGGACGCCATCCAGGTGAAGGACGTGGTCCGCTTCGAGCGCGCCTTCCTCACCGAGATGAAGACCAAGCATGCCGACGTGCTGGAGACCATCCGCACCGAGAAGGATCTGTCCGACGCAACGCGCGCCAAGCTCAAGGAGATCCTGGACGCGTTCGCCAAGACCTTCGCGTAAGCGGATTGGAGTAGCCGGGCATGCCGAGCCTCAAAAGCCTCAAGAATCGCATCGCCAGCGTGAAATCCACGCAGAAGATCACCAAGGCGATGAAGATGGTGGCCGCCGCCAAGCTGCGCCGTGCGCAGGAGGCGGCGGAGGCCGCACGCCCCTATGCCGAGCGCATGGAGGCGGTGCTGGCGTCGCTTGCGACCAAGGCCGAACGCGGTGAATCCGCGTCCCGGCTGCTGGTCGGGACGGGCCGCGACGACGTTCACCTCGTCGTTGTCGCCACGTCCGAACGCGGTCTTTGCGGCGCGTTCAATACCAACATTGTCCGCGGCGCGCGTCAGAAGATCGACGCGCTGCTGCGCGCGGGCAAGCAGGTGAAGATCCTGTGCGTCGGCAAGAAGGGCCGGGCCGTCCTGCGCCGCTTCTATGGCGAGCTGATCGTCGACACCATCGACCTCAGCGACGTGCGCCGCCTGGGCTTCGCCAACGCCCAGCCGATCGCCGAGCGCATCATCGACATGTTCAATGCCGGTGAGTTCGACGTGGCCTGGCTGTTCTACGCCAAGTTCAAGTCGGCGCTGGTGCAGGAAGTCACCGAGCAGCAGCTCATCCCGGCGGCCCTTCCGGCCTCCGCCGAGGGTGGCGCGGCCGCTGCCGAGAGCGTTGTGGAGTACGAGCCCGGCGAGGAGCAGATCCTTGAGGCGCTCCTGCCGCGCAACATCTCCGTGCAGATCTTCCGCGCGCTGCTGGAAAATGCCGCGTCCGAACAGGGCTCGCGCATGACGGCGATGGACAACGCCACCCGCAACGCAGGCGACATGATCAATCGTCTGACCCTCCAGTACAACCGGAGCCGTCAGGCCGCGATCACCACGGAACTCACTGAAATCATCTCCGGGGCCGAGGCCCTGTAATACGGTTGCACGAGGAAGGACCGACCATGGCGACCCAGAATATTGGACGCATCACGCAGGTGATCGGCGCGGTCGTGGACGTTCAGTTCAACGACCACCTGCCCGCCATTCTCAACGCGCTGGAGACGACGGTCGATGGCCGCCGCCTGGTGCTCGAAGTCGCCCAGCACCTGGGCGAGAACACGGTTCGCACCATCGCCATGGACTCGACCGACGGCTGCGTCCGCGGTCAGGAAGTGGTCGACACGGGCGCCCAGATCTCGGTGCCGGTTGGCCCGGGCACGCTCGGCCGCATCATGAACGTGATCGGTGAGCCGATTGACGAGCGTGGTCCGATCAAGACCGACAAGACGGCTCCGATTCACGCCGAGGCTCCGGCCTACGTCGACCAGTCGACCGAGGCCCAGATCCTCGTCACGGGCATCAAGGTCATCGACCTGCTGGCTCCGTACGCCAAGGGCGGCAAGATCGGCCTGTTCGGCGGCGCGGGCGTGGGCAAGACCGTGACCATCATGGAGCTCATCAACAACATCGCGAAGGGCCACGGCGGTTACTCCGTGTTCGCGGGCGTGGGCGAGCGTACCCGTGAGGGCAACGACCTCTACCACGAAATGATCGAGTCCAAGGTTATCGACCTGGAGGGCGACAACTCCAAGGTGGCCCTGGTCTACGGTCAGATGAACGAGCCGCCGGGAGCCCGTGCGCGCGTCGCTCTCACCGGTCTGACCGTTGCGGAATACTTCCGCGACGTGGAAGGCCAGGACGTGCTGTTCTTCATCGACAACATCTTCCGCTTCACCCAGGCGGGTTCGGAAGTGTCGGCGCTGCTCGGCCGTATTCCGTCGGCGGTGGGCTACCAGCCGACCCTGTCGACCGAAATGGGCGCGCTCCAGGAGCGCATCACCTCCACCACCAAGGGCTCGATCACCTCGGTGCAGGCGATTTACGTGCCCGCGGACGACCTGACCGACCCGGCGCCGGCGACCTCGTTCGCCCACCTGGACGCCACCACCGTGCTGTCGCGTCAGATCGCCGAGCTGGGCATCTTCCCGGCGGTCGACCCGCTCGACTCCACCTCGCGCGTGCTTGATCCGCGCGTCGTCGGCGAGGAGCACTACGAGGTGGCCCGCTCGGTGCAGGCGGTGCTGCAGAAGTACAAGTCGCTCCAGGACATCATCGCCATTCTCGGCATGGACGAGCTGTCGGAAGAGGACAAGCTGATCGTGGCCCGCGCCCGCAAGATCCAGCGCTTCCTGTCCCAGCCGTTCCACGTGGCCGAGGTGTTCACCAATATCCCGGGCAAGTTCGTCCAGCTGGAGGACACCATCCGCTCGTTCAAGGCGATCGTGGCCGGCGAGTACGACCACCTGCCGGAAGCGGCCTTCTACATGGTCGGCTCCATCGAGGAAGCCGTCGAGAAGGCCCAGAAGATGGCGGCCGAAGCGGCCTAAGTACGGTAGCGCGGGGGCGCCGGCCCGTCCGGTGCGCCCGCGCCCTTCCATGGCGAAGCTCGGCCCTCGCGCCGGGCTTCCTTTCAGGTGAGACCCATGGCTGACAAACTGCACTTTGAACTGGTGAGCCCCGAGCGGCTGCTGAGCTCGGCCGAGGTCGAGATGGTCGTCGTGCCGGGCGAGGACGGCGACTTCGGCGTCCTGGCCGGTCACGCGCCGCTGATGGCCACCATTCGCCCGGGCGTCATCGAGATTCACGCCGATGCCGGTGCGGCTCCCGAGCGCGTGTTCATCGACGGCGGCTTCGCCGAGGTGAACGAGAAAGGCCTCACCATCCTGGCCCAGCAGGCGATCCCGGTTGCCGAGCTGAACCCGGAGGAGCTGGCCCGCAAGGTGGCCAATGCCCGCGAGGACGTGAACCTGGCCAAGACGGACCAGGAGCGGCTTCAGGCGCAGCGCCAGCTCGCCATTCTGGAAGCCCAGCTGGCGGCTGTCCGCCACTGATCCGGCGGCATCCGGGTAAAGGATCAAACGCGGGGCGCGGTTCCGACAGGGGCCGCGCCCCGCGGCCGTTTGCGGCCCCCCGGTCCGGGCCTCTTGTCAAACTTCCGTGATCTTCCCTAAAGGAACAGCCATGTCACGCTGGACCCTCGACGATATTCCCTGGGACAGGTTCGACCCCTCCCGGGTCGATCCCGATCTTCTTGCCGTCATCAAGACAGCGGCCCTGGTGGAAGCCAACGCGGCCGATTACGTGGTCTACCTGCGCAACGTGTTCCGCGAGGACGCGGACTTCGTCGCCGCCGCCGAGACGTGGGGCGTCGAGGAGGAACAGCACGGCGCGGCGCTGGGCCGCTGGGCCGAGATGGCGGACCCCGGCTTCTCCTTCCGGCAGGCGCTGGCGGACTTCCGCGCGGGCTATTCGCTGGACCTCCAGACCACCACCTCCATCCGCGGCTCCCGCGCCGGGGAGCTGATCGCCCGGCAGGTGGTGGAGACGGGCACGTCGTCCTTCTATTCCGCCATCCGCGACGCCACCGACGAGCCGGTGCTGAAGGCCATCGCCGGGCGCATCGCCTCGGACGAGTTCTTCCACTACCAGCTCTTTGCCAAACATTTCCGCCGCTACCAGGAGCGCACCCGCCTTTCTACCTGGTCGCGCCTCAGGATCGCGCTCGGCCGTATGCAGGAGGCGGAGGACGAGGAACTGGGCTACGCCTTCTTCGCCGCCAACGTGCTCCAGCGCGACCGGAGCGCCGACTTCAAGGCGATGAACTACGGCCGCGAGTATCAGCGCCGCGCGCTGCAACTCTACCGCCGCCCGCACATCGACAACGCCGTGCGCATGGTGCTGCGCGCCGCCGACCTCAAGTCAAACGGCTGGCTCTACACGCTGGCCTCGAAGCTGCTGTGGCGGGTCATCTCCTCCAAGTCCGCCAGCATGGCGCGGGCGGCCTGAGGGGGCGTACTGATCCTCCGGGCCGATTCTCCGCAGCGCCTCAGGGCGTCGGCGGCAATTCGGAATAAGCAGCGCCGGGGACGCCCCCTGGCGCCGCCGGAGCCCTTCGCGCCAGGGCGCGGCGATTGAGGATGCGGCGGACCCAGCCCACCAGCACAGCAGCGCCGAGGAGGAGGACCGTCAGGCCCAGCCCCGCGATTGTGAAGAACTCCTTGGAGTCTTCAAGGAGCATGGGCCGGGGTGTCACGCGGGGATCGCCCCCCATCGCGCGGATGGCGGAGGCGACAGCCCGGGTCAGGCCGTTCTTGTCCCAATTGAACGTGGTCAGGTGGGTGTAGGTCTCGAGGTTGCGCTTGTACCGGTTGATCTTGTCCGCGGGGCCCCGTTCCGCCGCAAGCTGGTCCAGACGCGTGTTGAGGATTTCCGGCTGCGCCATCAGCCGCTGAACCGGAAGGAAGCGGCCGTCCCGGTCAGGGAAGGTGATGTTGTAGACCGAATCGAGGGGCGTCCAGCCGTCGGGCGTCCTGGCGAGGACGACGGTGTGCACGGGCTCGCACTGCGCGTCGCAATGGTAGAGCATGGCCATGGTGGCGGGGATGGACAGCTCGCGCAGCAAGGCCGTCAGCAGCTTGGACTTGTCCTCGCAGTCGCCGCCGCCTTCCACCACCTGCATGGGGGTCGCCTCAAGGCGCTTCCACAGGAAATACCGTCTGTTTTTCTCGAATCCTTGATTGGAATAGACCCATTGCGTCAGATTGGTGAGCGTCTCGCGCAGGTCGCCGGATCGGGATTCCACACTGTGGGCGATTTCGCCCAGGCGGCTCCGGTCCTTCTGCCAGGAGATGAACATCCCGCCCGTCGCCGTGAGCGAGAGCAGGGCGAGAAGCAGCAAGCCATAAAAGATGCCGGCAAGAATCCGGTTGGCAGACATCAGGACCTCGCCCCAGAGTGCGCGCTTCGACTCTTTCCAGTATAAACTAAATAAATTGCTTTAAATAGCGTGGGGCGACGAAATTTGTTTCAGGGCGCGAACGGACAGGCGCCGGCGGCCCATGCCCCGGCGGCCCATGCCCCGGCGGCCCATGTCCCGGTAGTCCATGCCCCGGCGTTGCTCCGGCGCCCGGATGGGGGTCAGTCAGGCCGCCAGAGGTGTTTCTGGCAGAGGTGTTTCTGGCAGACGTGCTTCAGGCAGACGCCCTTCAGGAGACGGGCTGCGCGACGTCAGGCCACGGGCCTGGCGATGTGGGCGAATTCGCGGACGATGTCCTGGTAGAGCTTGCGCTTGAACGGCACGATCAGGTTCGGCAGGCGTTCCAGATATTCCCAGCGCCAGGCGCAGAATTCGGGGTGTTCGGTTTCCAGGTTGATGTCGCCGTCCTCCCCCAGGAAGCGCATGGCGAACCACTTCTGGCGCTGGCCCCGGTAGCGGCCCTTCCACACCTTGCCCACCAGCTCGGGCGGCAGGTCGTACTGAAACCAGTCTTTCGACTCGGCGATGATCTCGGCCTTGTTGGTGCCGATCTCCTCTTCCAGCTCGCGCAGGGCGGCGGTTGCCGGGTCCTCGCCCTCGTCGATGCCGCCCTGGGGCATTTGCCAGGCCTCCTGCTCGGTATCGATGCGGCGGGCGACGAACACCAGCCTCTCCCGGTTGAGCAGCACGACGCCGACGCAGGGGCGGTAGGGAAGGTCTGAAATGTTGATGGTCATGGAAATCCCAAACCTGAAACGGACGCAGTCTGGACGTGCCCCGGGGCGGAGAACGCGCAGGCATGGCCCCGCGGCCCGACCGGAAAGCCGATGTAAAGCAGATGTCGGGCGCTTAGTCGATCATCCGGCGAAGACTGTCGAGACAGCGGGTGAGTTGCGTCTGCGCCGAGGGCAGGGCCTTGCGCATGACGAGGCAGCCGTGCACCTGCCCCGCTGCCTCCTCGTGCACCACCGGCACGCCCGCCTCCGCCAGCTTTGCCGCGTAGGCCCGGCCCTGATCGCGCAGCGGGTCGAGTCCGCAGGTGAGGACGAGCGCGGGCGGCAGCCCCGCCAGCGACTCCGCCAGCAGGGGAGAGACGCGCGGGTCTGCCCGCAGGACGCGCCGGGGCAGGTAGGCGCGGGTGAAGAACTGAAGGTCCTCCGTATCCAGCATGTAGCCCTGCGCGAACTGCTCGGCGGACGCATAGCGGTTGGCGATGTCCGTTGCCGGGTAGAACAGGCACTGGGCCAGAAGCGGCACCGGAAGCGCGCCTGAGAGCTGCTGGCTGGAGAGCTGCTGGCAGGCTACGGCGGCGAGGTTGCCGCCCGCGCTGTCCCCGGCGAGGACGAGCCCGGTGACCCCGCCTTCCAGCGCGGCGGGGCCGGAGGCCGCCCAGCGGATGGCGGCGAGGCTGTCCTCCAGCGCGGCGGGGAAGGGGTGCTCGGGGGCGAGGCGATAGTCCACCGCCACCAGGCGCAGGCCGGTCTGGCGGGCGATCTCCGCGCACAGGCGATGGTGGCTGGCGAGGTTCCCGTACACCCAGCCGCCGCCGTGGAAGAACATCACGACCGGCCCTGCCGCACCCTGCCCGTGCGGATCGTAGAGCCGCAGCGGAAGAATGCCGCCGGGGCCGGGGATGGTAACATCCGTGACGCGGGCGAGCGCGGGGGCGGGCAGGTCGAGCAGTTCGGCCGCGCCTTGGAACATGCGCCGGGCCCGCTCCGGCGGCAGGCTGGAGAGCTTGGGCGCATCCGGCAGCAGCACACGCTCGAGCAGGGCGCGGGTTTCCTCAAGCATGGACTCCGGGGGCATGGACTCTGGGGGCATGGTCACGGGCGGTCTCCCTCCACGGCGAAGGTGCGGCGATACAGGCGCGGGTAGAGCGCCCACTGGCCCATCCAGCGGGCGAGCATCAGCAGGCAGAAGGCGAGCCACAGCCCGTCATTGCCCAGCCACGGCACCAGCAGGGCCACGCCGCAGAAGAAGGCGGCCGCCCCTCCGGCCATGGTCAGCAGCATGGCGCGCGTCCAGCCCGCGCCGATGTAGAGCCCGTCGAACACGAAGCTGGCGAAGCCGCAGAACTGGGCGAGGACGCCCCACACCAGATGCTGGTTGGCGTAGGCGGCGGTGGCGGCGTCCTTGGCGAAGGCGCGGATGATGGCCGGGCCGCCGAAGGTGTAGATCGCGGCGATGCCGAGGCTGGCGACGGCCGCACCCTGGAAGCAGCCCTTCACGAGGGCGGAGAAGCGCTGCCCGTCCCGCCCGCCGACGGCGGCGCCGCCCAGCGTCTGGGCGGCGGCCTCGAAGCCGTCGAGCACCAGCGCCGCCAGCAGGAAGAACTGGAGGATGACCGTGTTGGCGGCCAGCGGAACCTCGCCCAGCCGCGCGCCGGTGCGGGTGAGCATGTAGATGCAGCCCATCAGCAGCGCGGTGCGCAGCAGCAGGTCGCGGTTGACGGCGAACAGCGCCGCCACCGCCGGGCCGCGCCAGGTGGCGGCCTGCCGCGCGATCCGGCCGACCCGCGCCAGCCCCGCGTGCGGCTGCACGCAGGCGAGGGCGGCGAGGAGCTTGGCGACCTCGGCGATCAGGCTGGCCCAGGCGACGCCCGCGATGCCCCAGCCGAGGCCAAGCGCCAGTGTGGCGGAGAGGGCGGCATTGATGAGGTTGTAGCCCACCTCGATGGCGAGCACGGTGCGCGCCCGTTGCAGGCCGAGCAGCCAGCCGGTCAGCACCATGTTGAGGAGCACGGCGGGCGCGACCCACCAGCGGATGGACAGGTACAGGTGCGCACCGGCGCGCACGCCTTCGTCCGCGCCGAAACTGTCCAGCAGCGGGCCGAGCACCAGGGGCCTGGCGAGCAGCAGCGCCAGCCCCAGCGCGCCCGCCACGGCGAGGCCGCGGGCGAGCACGGCGCGCCGCTCGGTGTCGTCGCCCGCCCCGTGGGCGCGGGCGGTAAGGCCCGTGGTGCCCATCCGCAGCACGTTGAACAGGGTGAGCAGGGTCGTAAAGGCGGAGGAGCCCATGCCGGTTGCCGCCAGCAGCACGGCGCTGGCCGCCTGCCCGATGACCCAGGTGTCGACAAGCCCGATCAGGCCGGTTGCCGCATTGGTCGCCATGGCGGGCAGGGCGATGGCGAGAATGGCGCGGCGCGGCGTTCGGGAGGCGGAGGACGGTAAACTCATGATGCCAACCTGTTAGCCCGTTTTCCGGCTTTTTGCAGGGGGTTCCGTGCGCGGACTGTGCGGGTGCGTTCCATGTCATGCCATGCGCCTGTCACAGGGGGCTGGACGCGGGGGCGGGCCGCGCCGATAGTGGCGGCGGACCATGCGCTATCCGATCTTCCATCATCCCGGGTATGTGGCCTCGCTGCCGGCGGGGCACCGGTTCCCCATGTCCAAGTACGCGGCGGTGGTCGAGGAGCTGAAGCGCCTCGGCAGCGATGACTTTGCCGAGTTTCACAGCGCCGAACCCGTGCCGCGCGCGGTGGTGGAGCGGGCGCACGAGGTGGCCTATGTGGCGCAGCTGTTCGCGCTCGACGTGGACCCGGCCATCGAGAAGCGCATCGGCTTTCCGGTGACGGAGCAGGTGCTGCGCCGTGCTCGCTATTCCTCGGGCGGCACGCTGGCGGCGGCGCGGCGGGCGCTGGAGGTGGGCGCCGCCTCCAACGCGGCGGGCGGCAGCCACCATGCCCACCCCGGCTTCGGCTCGGGCTACTGCGTGCTCAACGACGTGGGCGTCGCGGCCAGCCAGCTGCTGGCGGAAGGCGCGGTCGAGCGCATCCTGGTGGTCGATCTGGACGTGCATCAGGGCGACGGCACCGCCGCCATGTTCGCCGCCGAGCCGCGCGTGTTCACTTTCTCCATGCACTGCGAGGCCAACTTCCCGGTGCGGAAGATGGCAAGCGATCTGGACGTGGGCCTGCCGGTCGGCATGGGGGACGCGGACTACCTGTCGCTGCTGGAGACGCATCTGCCCCGTATTCTGGAGCGGCACCGGCCCCGGCTTGTGTTCTACAACGCGGGCGTCGATGTGCACGCCGAGGACCGGCTGGGGCGGCTCTCCCTCACCGACGAGGGGCTCGCCGCCCGCGACCGGTATGTGGCGCGGTGCTGCCTGGGGGCAGGGATCCCGTTCGTCACCGTGATGGGCGGCGGCTATGGGGCGGATGTCAGCGTGATTGCCCGGCGCCATGCGCGGAGCATTGTCATTGCCGCCGAGGTCTGGAGGCAGGCGATGCCCGGGCCGCAAGCGCGGGCGGCATCGACCGCAGGTTCCTCTTTTAAACCAGTGACTTGAGACAAAGGCTTCAGCCCGCCGCATGCGGTCTGGCGGGTCGGTCGCCGCACGCGTTGCGGCCTGGCTGCGGTTCATCGCGCGTTCTTCTCTGTTGGCCGCGCGCACTGGCGGCACGCCGGCGCGAAGGATTGCGCTCGCCGCCGACGTACTGTCACAAAGAGCCCATGGAAGAGGCGGACATAAACGGGCTGGACGACACGCTCCTCATGGAGCGGATCGGGGGCGGGGACAACACCGCCTTCCAGGTTCTGGTCCGCCGTCACTACCCCATGGCTCTGCGAATTGCCGGCCGCGTCCTGACCCTTCAGGAGGAGGCCGAAGATGCGGTGCAGGAGGCGTTCCTCAAGATCTGGCGCATGCCGGACCGGTTCGTCCCCGAGCGCGGCGCCTTCAGGTCGTGGCTGGTGCGTGTGGTGGTGAACCAGTGTCTGGATCGGCGGCGGACCCTGCGTCCGGTGGACTCGATCGAGACGCTCGCGGAGACTGCGGATGAGGGGCCGACGCCCGAGGACGCCGCGGCGGATGCGGACCGCAGGAGACGCCTGATGGCGGCGATGGAGACGCTGCCACCCCGGCAGAGGGCTGCTCTTGCCCTCTTCTATGGCGAGGGTATGAGTATGGCCGAGGTGGCCGACATGATGGATCTGAACGTCAAGGCGGTGGAATCGCTGCTCTCTCGCGGCCGGGCCGGGCTGCGCGGTGCGCTTGGTCTTCTGGCACGGGAGGCGGCGGAATGAGCGCACGCGAACGTCTGGCGGACATTCTCCAGTCCTGCGGGGCGGCTCCGGGCCGCTGGCCCGCCGGGGAACGCACGGCCCTGCGCGCGGCGCTGGAGGCGGACCCCGGCCTTCGCGCCATGGCGGCGCGGGAGGCGGTGCTGGATGACTGGCTCAAGGCATGGGACGTGCCCGCGCCCCGGGACTCCGCCATCGAGGCGCTGCTGACGGCCAGCCGCGCGACGGCTCAGGAGGTCGGCTGGCGCGGAGCGGCTTTCCCGCCCGCCTGGGTGCGGCCGATGCGGCGGCGGGAGCGCTGGCTCTCCAGCGGCGGCGCGGTGGGTCTGGCGGCGGGGATCGTTGCCCTGCTCCTGCTGGCGGGCGAGACGAGCCGGCAGGCGCAGGTGGAGGCGCCGGACGCCTCCATGATCGCGCTCGCCTTCTCGGCGGATCAATCGGAAGGTTGGCTGTGATGCGTATGATGACCTGGCGTCCGAACAAGCGGCATCTGGCGGCCCTTGCCGGTCTGGTTCTGGCAGGCGTGGCCGGCCCGGTGCATGCGCTGACGCCGCCTTCGTCCCCGTCGGGCCCGGTGTCGAGCCCCGAAGTGCCCCGGCCGCCACGGTTCCAGGAGGTGATCGCGCCCATGTCGCCCGCCGGGCGGGCGATCATGGAAGACGCCGTGCGCAAGAGCGCGGCGGAGCAGCAGATCCTCGACGCGCTCAAGCAGACCCGCGAGGATATCCTCCGGCTGATCGCCGCCCCCAACCTGGACGCCGAGGCGCTGGAGGCGGCCTTCATGCGCGAGCGCAAACTGTCCTTCAAGTTGCAGGCCGGGCGTCATGACGCCCTGCTGAAGGCCGCCGGGCGCCTGAGCCCGGAGGACCGGCAGATCTTCGCCGAAGGGCTGCGCGCGACCCGGCTCCATATTCCGGGCGAGACGGTCAAGCAGATCCAGAAGGCGAAGGAGCGCTGCGCGGAAGAGCCAGGCGCCCAGAAACGCGCGCGCTGACCGGCAGGCGGCCGGGGCTTATACCAGCCCCCGCGTCGCCCAGGCCACCAGACGCAGGTAAAGCCCGTAGGGCAGCAGCCGCAGGAGCTTCAGCAGGTAGGTGAAGCGGCGGGGGAAGGTGATCTCGAACCCGCCCCGGGCCATGCCGTCCGCGATGCGCCGGGCCGCCTCCTCGGCGCTGACGAGGCAGGGCATGGGGAAGTCGTTCTTGTCGGTGAGCGGCGTTTTCACGAAGCCGGGGTGAATCACCTGCACGGTCACACCGTCGCGCCGGCACTCGAACCACAGCGCCTCGGCAATGTGGGTGAGCGCTGCCTTGGATGCGCCATAGGCCAGCGCCCGCGGCAGGCCGCGAAAACCCGCAACCGACGAGATGATGGCGACCCGCCCGGCGCGGCGCGCCCGCAAGGCGGGCAGGCCCGCTTCCAGCATGTGCAGGCAGCCGGACACGTTGGTCTCGAACACCGGGCCGCAGATGTCGGCCACCGCCTGACACCGCCCCTCGGGTGCGTGAGTGGCGGCGGCAAACAGCAGCGCCTCCGGCGCGCCGTGCGCCGCCTCGATGCGCGCCCAGGCCGCCAGCATGGCCTCGCGGTTTGTGGCGTCAACGGGCACGGGTATGATGGACCCCGCCGCCGGTGCCTCCCGCGCCAGCTCTTCCAGCAACGCGGCGCGGCGGGCGGAGGCGAACACCGTGACCCCGCGCCGCGCCATCTCCAGCGCCGTCGCCCGGCCGATGCCGGTGGAGGCGCCAACGATCCAGATGGATTTGAACGACAATGCCATGCTCGCCCCTTACGGCGCAGGTTCAACGGGATGCAAGGAAGCAGGCAGTCGCTGGAGAATGCAAGGGGGTGCGAATTGACCTTGCCCTGCGGGGCCTCCTGTGTGTTTACGCTGTCGTTCGTGAACAGGTCAGGCAAGGAGACGGCGCGATGGCCGAGGCGACAAGAATGACCCCCTGCGTTTCGCTGGTGGTGGCGCGGGCGGACAACGGCATCATCGGCCGCAACAACGCCTTGCCGTGGCGGCTGCCGGCCGACCTCCGGCACTTCAAGCAGCTGACCGTGGGCAAGCCGGTCATCATGGGCCGCAAGACCTTCGAGTCCATCGGCAAGCCCTTGCCCGCGCGCCACAACATCGTCGTCACCCGCAATCCCGACTGGACCGCCGAGGGCGTCACCGTCGTCCCCAACCTGGCGGAGGCCATCGCCGCCGTCGGGCTCGACCCCAAGACCCGGGCGGAGGAAATCATGGTCATCGGCGGGGGCGAGATCTACGCCCAGTCCCTGCCGTTCGCCCGCCGCATCTACCTCACGGAAGTGCACCTGGAGCCGGTGGGGGACGCCTCCTTCCCCATGCCCGACCCGCACGAGTGGGTGGAGACCAGCCGCGAAACCTTCCCCGAGGAAGGCGAATACCCCGCCTACAGCTTCGTGACGCTGGAGCGGCGGGGGTAGTTTTTCCTGCGGAATTGTCTGCAAGGGGGTCGCCGACCCCCTTGCGATCCCCCTTCCGTTTTGAAGGGACGTGTTTCCAGCGGACACTGGAAACGCCGCCGGGATAACGAAGGGGAGGTTGCCAGGAGGGACCGAGTCCCTCCTGCGAAAATAAACAATCACAATGACTTGACTGGAATCCCTCACCCGATTGGCGGCAGGCCGAGGCGGGGGATTTCGATCTTGGGGCAGCGGTCCATCACCACCTTGAGGCCGGCGGCTTCGGCGCGGGCGGCGGCGGCTTCGTCGATGACGCCGATCTGCATCCAGATGGACTTGGCGCCCCTGGCGATGGCGGCGTCCACCACCGGGCCCACCTCCTCGGAGCGGCGGAAGATATCCACCATGTCGGGCGGCGCGGGCAGGTCCTCAAGGCTGGCATAGACGGTCTGGCCGAGGATCTGTCCCTCGGCATGGCCGGGGTTGATGGGGAACACCTCGTAGCCCTGCGCCATGAGGTACTCCATCACCTGGTAGCTGGGACGGGACTCCTTGGGAGAGGCGCCGACCACCGCGATGGTGCGGGTTTCCTGCAAGAGCGCGGCGATTTCCTTGTCCGTCTGCAACATGGCGCAACCTGTGAAATGCGTACCGGATTTGTACGGAAGATGGCGACGATGCCGGGTTTGACAAGGGCGGGCCCCGTCCGCTCCCGGCGGGGGCCCTCAGTCCACGATGCGGATGGCGGGCAGGGGCTTCTGGGGCTCCGCGTCGAAGCTGGCCAGCACCTGATCGGCAATGGCGAGGATCGCGCCGCCCGCCGTGCTGGCCGGGTCGCACACCACCACCGGGTGGCCCTTGTCGGAGCACTCGCGCACTTCGAGGGTGAGCGGGATCTCGCCGAGGAACGGCACGCCGATCTGGGCCGCCGTTTCCCGCGCGCCGCCGTGGCCGAAGATGTGGCTGGGGTTGCCGCAATGGGGGCAGACGAAGGTGCTCATGTTCTCGACGACGCCCAGCACCGGCACGTTCACCTGCCGGAACATGGTGACGGCCTTGCGCGCGTCGATGAGCGCCAGATCCTGCGGTGTCGAGACGATCACCGCGCCCGCGAGCGGCGTGCGCTGGGCCAGCGTCAGCTGGATGTCGCCGGTGCCCGGCGGCATGTCGAGCACCAGCACGTCGAGCGCGCCCCAGGCGACGTCGGTCATCATCTGCATGAGGGCGGAGGTGGCCATGGGCCCGCGCCAGATCATCGCCGTGTCCGTGTCCACCAACATGCCGATGGACATGGCCTTGATGCCGAAGGCCTCCAGCGGTTGCAGCATCTTGCCGTCCGTCTCCGGCTTGCGGTTGATGCCCAGCAGCTTCGGCACGGAGGGGCCGTAGATGTCCGCATCGAGCAGGCCGACGGTCAGGCCGAGGTGGGCAAGGCTGAGGGCAAGGTTCGCCGCCACGGTCGATTTGCCGACGCCGCCCTTGCCCGAGGCCACGGCGATGATGCGCTCCACTTGGGCGATGCCGGAGGGGCGCGTCTGGCCCTGTGTCTGGCCGCCGGGGCGGCCGTGCCCCGGCGTCTGGCCGGGGGTGCGGGCCGGGGCGTGGGCCGGGGCGTGGGCGTGCGCGTGCGCCGCCTCGGGCGGGCGCTCCGCCGTCAGCACCACCGTGACGGCCTTGACGCCGGGCATGGCGCTCACGGCCTTTTCCGCCGCCGCGCGCAGGGGCTCCTTGGTCCGGGCTGCGGCGGGCTCCACTTCCAGCACGAAGCCCACCTGATCGCCCCGCACGGTCAGGCCCGTTACCAGACCGGAGGAGACGATATCGCGCCCTGTCGCCGGATCTATCACCAAACGAAGGGTTTCCAGCACAGCTTCACGGGATATAGTCATGGCGCAAGGCTCGCATTTGTGAAATTCGACGCTTATATAGGCGCTCAAGGTCGAGGAAAGCAGCAGGAATAGGATGCCCTGGCAAAACAATGGCGGTAGCGGCGGCCCCTGGGGGTCTGGAGGCGGTTCCGGCGGCGGGCCGCGCAATCCCTGGGGAGGCGGCTCTGGTGGCGGCGGGCAGCAGCCCCCCAACCTGGATGACCTCATCCGGCGGGGGCAGGAGCGCCTGCGCGCGACCCTGCCCGGCGGCAGCGGGGGCGGCAACATCGTGGGGCTGGCCGTTGGCGCCCTGGTGCTGCTCTGGCTGGCGACCTCGTCCGTCTACCGGGTCAACGCGGATGAAGTGGGCGTGGTTCAGCGGTTCGGCGCCTATGTGCGCCAGACCTATCCGGGCCTGCACTTCAAGCTGCCCGCGCCGATCGAGACCGTCACCAAGCCGAAGGTGACGCAGGAAAACACCATCGAGATCGGCAGCGCGGACCGGGCGACCGAGACGCTGGTGCTCACCTCCGACCAGAACATCGTCGACATCTCCTACACGGTGCGCTGGAAGATCAGCGACGCGCCCAACTTCCTGTTCCGCCTGGCCAACCCGGAGCTGACCATCCGCGAGGTGGCGGAATCGGCCATGCGCGAGGCCATTTCCAACACGCCGCTCGATGCCGCCATCGGCGAGCAGCGCGGGCAGGTGGCCCTCCGGGTGCAGAACCGGGTGCAGGAGATCCTCGACAGCTACGACGCGGGCATTGAGATCACCGGGGTCTTCTTCCGTCAGGTGGACCCGCCGGCGGCGGCCGAGCAGGCGTTCAAGGACGTCTCCGCCGCCCAGCAGGATGCCCAGAGCTTCATCAACCAGGCCAACGCCTACCGGCAGCAGCTGGTGGCGAAGGCGCAGGGCGAAGCGGCCCGCTTCAATGCGGTGTACGAACAGTACCGGCTGGCTCCGGCGGTGACGCGCAAGCGCATCTATCTGGAAACGCTGGAGGATGTGCTGGGCGACGTGGACAAGGTCATCCTCGATTCGAACACCGGCAACGTGGTGCCCTACCTGCCGATCAACGAGCTGCGCAAGCGCCGCGCCGCGCCCGCTGCCCAGGCCTCGTCGGCCTCGTCTGACTGAACCGGAGACCGATAGCCCATGCCTCGTTCCTTCATCAGCGCCATCGTGCTGGCGGTCCTCGGATTGATCGTTCTGAGCAGCTCCGTCTTCACCGTGAGCGAGACCAAGCAGGCGATCGTCCTGCGTCTGGGCAAGCCCCAGCGCATCGTTCGCGAGCCGGGTGTCGCCTTCAAGGTGCCGCTCATCGAAAACGTGATCCTGCTGGAGAAGCGCATTCTCGACCTCGACATGCCGCAGCAGGAAGTGCTCTCCACCGATCAGCTCCGCCTGGTGGTGGACGCCTTCGCCCGCTTCCGCATTGTCGATCCGCTGACCACCTACCGGTCGGTCGGCTCGGAGGAAGGGGCCAAGCGCCGCCTCTCCGGCATTCTGGCCTCGCGCCTGCGCGACGAGCTGGGCCGCCAGCCGTTCACCGCGCTGCTCTCGCCCGAGCGCGGCGAGGTGATGGAGGTGGTGCAGAACTCGGTCAACCGCGAGGCCAAGCGCTTCGGCGCCGAAATCGTTGACGTGCGCATCAAGCGCGCCGACCTGCCGACCGGCGATCCGCTGAACTCGGCGTTCGAGCGCATGCGCACGGCGCGTCAGCAGGAAGCCCGCGCCATCCGCGCGCAGGGCGCGAAGCAGGCCGAGATCATCCGCGCCGAGGCGGACGCCGAAGCGGCGAAGATCTACGCCGACAGCTTCGGGAAGGACCCGGAGTTCTTCGCCTTCTACCGGTCGATGCAGGCGTATCGCCAGGCGCTGTCCAACCGGGACAACACCTCGATCATCCTGTCGCCGGACAGCGAATTCCTGAAGGAACTGCGGGGTCGGTAACGAAAACGCCCTGAGCCAGGGGAGATGGACGCGCCGCGGGACGGCTGCCCTGTCCGGCCCACCAGCCGCCGGCGGGGCAGGATGGGCGAGGGGGCGTCCATGGTGGATATGGTGGATTTCTTTGCCGCTCTTGGCGTGGCGCTGATTCTGGAGGGGGCCGCCTACGCGCTGTTTCCCGATGCCATGCGCCGCATGATTTCCCAGGTGCTGTCCACACCGGATCAGGTGGTGCGCGCGGCTGGTCTTGCTGCGGCGCTTTTTGGTCTGATTCTCGTGTGGCTGGCGCGCGGCGTGACTTGATCGGGCCGGAAACTTGCGACCATAACGATCTCAAAACAACAAAACAGCTCAGGAGAACCGACCCGTGCGTAGCCGTCTTACCGTCGTTCGTTCGGCGATGCTTGCCGCCGTGGCGGCCAGTGCCGCCTTCGGCGTTGTCCAGGTGCCGGCCCCGGTCCTGGCGCGCGCGGCTCCCGAAAGTTTCGCCGACCTTGCGGCGAAGTTGCAACCGGCTGTGGTCAACATCTCGACCACCCAGCAGATCGAGGTGGGCCGCCAGTTTCCCGGCATGCCCGCCCTGCCGCCCGGCTCGCCGTGGGAGGAGTTCTTCCGCCGCTTCATGGAAGAGCGGGGCTCCAATGGCGAGGAACAGGGTGAGCCCATCACCCGCGAGGCCCGCTCGCTGGGCTCCGGCTTCATCATCGACCCCGAGGGGTACATCGTCACCAACAACCACGTGATCACCGGCCGCGACGGCCAGACCGTGGTGGACAAGATCACGGTCATCCTCAACGATGACCGCCGCTTCGAGGCCCGGGTGGTGGGCCGCGACCCGGCAACCGACCTCGCCCTGCTCAAGATCGACGCCAAGAACCTGCCCTACGTGCAGTGGGGCGACAGCACCTCGACCCGCGTGGGTGACTGGGTGATCGCCATCGGCAACCCGTTCGGCCTCGGCGTCACGGTGACGGCGGGCATCGTCTCGGCCCTGCACCGCGAGATCGGCGTCGGCCAGTATGACCGCCTGATCCAGACGGACGCCTCCATCAACCGGGGCAACTCGGGCGGCCCGATGTTCGACACCGACGGCAAGGTCATCGGCATTGCCACGGCCATCCTGTCGCCCACGGGCGGCAACATCGGCATCGGCTTCGCCATTCCGGCGGATCAGGCCAAGCCGATCATCGAGCAGCTGCGGACCCTCGGCAAGGTCCGGCGCGGCTGGCTGGGCGTGCGCATCCAGGTGGTGAGCGAGGACATCGCGGCCGGCCTCGGCCTCGACGAGCCCAAGGGCGCGATCGTCGCCAATGTGGAGGACAACACCCCGGCCGCCAAGGCGGGCGTGCGCCAGGGCGACGTGATCCTCAAGTTCAACGGCAAGGAAGTGACCCGCCAGCAGTCGCTGCAGTCCATCGTGTCGGACACGCCGATCGGCTCGACCGCCACCATGGAGATCCTGCGCGAAGGCAAGCCGATGACGCTGCAGGTGACCGTGGCCGAACGGCCGACCGGCGACGGCCTGACCGGGGGGCAGCCGGAGCAGCAGCCCAAGCAGGAGCAGGCGCCGGGCGAGAAGACCAGCCAGCATCTCGGCCTCGGCCTCCAGCCGCTGACGGCGGAGGTGCGCCAGCGCCTCGGCCTCGGTGCGGACGTGACCGGCGTCGTCATCTCCAGCGTCAACCCGGCCAGCGATGCCGCCGCCAAGGGTCTGCGCCCGGGCGACGTGCTGCTCGCCATCAACCAGAAGCGCGTCTCGACGCCGACCGAGGCGGCAGCGCTGGTGGAAGCCGCCCGCAACGCCGGCCGCGACGCGGTGGTGCTGCTGGTCCAGCGCGGCGAGGATGTCATCCACCTCGGCATCAAGATGATGGCGCTGAAGGAAAAGACCAAGTCGGACGCCAAGAAGTAACACGCCCGGCGGGCTTGCCGTCGGCAGACATCATCCCCCGTCCGGGTCGCCCGGGCGGGGGATTTGCTTGAGAGGGGTATTCCCATGGTCCTGATCCGCATGGCCACCCCGGCCGACCGGGACGCGGTGGCGGCGCTCCACACCGCCAACTGGCAGGACGCCTATCGCGGCCTCCTGCCGGATGCCTATCTGGACGGCCCGCTGGCCGCCGACATGCAGGCAGCGTGGGCGGAGAAGTTCGCCGACAGGGCAGCGGGCAGGTCGGGCGTGCTGGTGGCGGAGGACGACAGCCGCCTCCTCGGCTTCATCCGCATCGTCCCCAATGCCGACCCCCGCTGGGGCCACTACATCGACAACCTTCACGTCGCCGCCGGAGGCCGGGGGCGGGGTGTCGGCCGCACCCTGTTCCAGGCGGGCGCAGACTGGGCCAGGACGCACGGCGGCGCGGCGGGGCTCTACCTCTACGTCTACGCCGACAACACCCCCGCACGGGCCGCCTACGCCCGCTGGCAGGGCCGCGAGGTGGAGCACTTCCTCGACGACGCACCCCACGGCGGGAAAATCCCCGCCGTCCGGTTGGTGTGGGAGGCGGGCGCCGGGGTGGAGTGATTTGATTTGTTTGCAGGAGGGACTCGGTCCCTCCTGCACCTCCCATTCGATTATCGGGCCGCGCCCTTCACCACACGCACGGCCCTGTAAAAAAGCAGGGAGTGCAGAGGGACCAGGTCCCTCTGCAAATCAAAGCCCGAAGGGCACAAAAAAGCGGCGCTGGTGCGCCGCTTTTCTTTTGAACGCGTTTGCGCCGTCAGGCTCAGCCGGCCTTGGCGACGGTGGCGATTTCCGGCTGGCGGTCGCCCGGCTGGGCGTCCAGCAGTTCCTTCAGGAACGCGCCCTTGTCGGCGACCACGGTGCCGTCGTCGCGCAGGGCGGAGCGGATATCCGGCGTCACGCGGCCCGCGCCGGCGGCGTCGAGCAGGGCCTGCTCGCCGTCCGACTTGGGCGGAAGCTGAACGCCGGTGCCGAACAGCGCCTCGATGGCCTGGCTCTGGGCGTCCACCTCATGCGGGCGGGGTTCGCCCGGCCGCGGCGGGCGCAGGTTGAAATCCGGCGGCACGACCAGCGGCGCCTGCCGGGTGACGGCCAGTTCGTTCGGCCCGGCGCTGGCGCTAAACGACTTCGGCCTGCTGCCACAGCCGGAGAGGGCCAGCAGGGCCACGGCGCCAAGCCCGATAAGGGTGCGGGTGCTGATCATTCAGCCGACTCCACTTTGTCATTCTGTTCCTGCTTTCTTAGGCCGAGAAGCAGGATAATCGCAACGCCAATGGTGATGGCGGCATCCGCCACGTTGAACACGTAGCTCCAGTAGGGGATGCCCTTCACGTCGATGAAATCCGCGACGGCCCCGAAGCGGGTGCGGTCGATGATATTGCCGATGGCCCCGCCGAGGATGGCGCCGAGCGCCACCGCCTGCCAGCGGTTGCGCTCCCGCCACAGCCAGATGGCGACGCCGACGGAGATGGCGGCGGTGAGCGCCGTCAGCAGCCAGCGGCCCAGCTCCGACTCCGCCGTGAACAGGCCGGTGGAGACGCCCCGGTTCCACACCATGGTCAGGTGCAGGAAGCCCTCGATGACGGGCACCGACCCTTTCTCCGGCAGGCGAAAGACCTCCAGGATCCACCACTTGGACACCTGATCGGCCACCAGCACCAGCACAGCGCAGGCATAGCCCAGGGCGCGGTGCGGCGTGTCGAAGGGCGCGCCCGCGCCCGAAGGGCGGGGCCAGCCGGAGAAGGCCGGGTCAGGCCGCATTCACCACCTCTTCGCAGCGCAGGCACAGGTCAGGCTGGCGCGCGCTCTTGCCCACTTCCGGCAGCACCTGCCAGCAGCGCTGGCACTTGCAGCCCTCGGCGCGGGCGGTCTTGACGGCAACGCCCGCCACCTCTTCCAGCGTAAACGCCTCGGCGGGCGGCTGGTCCAGCGAGACGGTGAGGGCGGAGGTGATGCAGATTTCCGCCATGTTGACGGTGGCGAGCAGCTGGGCGTCGCCCGATTCGGTGACATAGAGCGTCGGGGCCGATTCGAGGCTGGCGCCGATGCGCTTCTCCCGCCGGTCGATCTCCAGCGCGCCGGTGACCACCGAGCGCACCTCGCGGATGCGCTTCCACTTGGCGGCCAGTTCGTCGTTGCGCCAGTCGGCCGGGATCTCGGGCCACAGCTCCAGATGCACCGAGCCGTCTTCCGAGGGGAAGCGGGCCTGCCAGGCTTCCTCGGCGGTGAAGACGAGGATCGGGGCCAGCCACTTGGTGAGGCAGTGGAACAGCAGGTCCATCACCGTGCGGCAGGCGCGGCGGCGGATGCTGTCCTTGGCGTCGCAGTAGAGGCTGTCCTTGCGGATGTCGAAGTAGAACGAGGACAGGTCGTTGATGCAGAAGCTGTGCAGCGCCGTGTAGTAAGGGTTGAAGTCGAACCCGTTGGCCTTGGCGCGCAGGTGCTGGTCCATCTCGACGAGCCGGTGCAGAACCCAGCGCTCCAGCTCCGGCATCTGGTCGTAGGGCAGCTTTTCCGCATCGGTGAAGCCGTCCAGCGCGCCCAGCAGATAGCGCAGCGTGTTGCGCAGCTTGCGGTAGGCGTCCACCTGACCGGCGAGGATCTCCTTGCCGATGCGCACGTCCTCGAAATAGTCGGTGGAGACCACCCACAGGCGCAGGATGTCTGCCCCGTTTTCCTTGATGATGGTCAGCGGGTCGATGACGTTGCCCTTGGACTTGGACATCTTCTCGCCCTTGGCGTCGAGCGTGAAGCCGTGGGTCATCACCGCGTTGTAGGGCGCGCGGCCACGGGTGCCGCAGCTCTCCAGCAGCGAGGACTGGAACCAGCCGCGATGCTGGTCCGAGCCTTCCAGATAGAGGTCCGCCGGCCACTGGAGGGCGGGCCACTTGCCGCTCTCCAGCACGAAGCTGTGGGTCGAGCCCGAATCGAACCAGACGTCCAGAATGTCCCGCGCCTGCTCGAAGTCCTCGGCGTTGTACTTGTCGCCCAGGAAGTCCTGCGCCGGGGTCACGTACCAGGCGTCCGCGCCGCCCTGGCGCACCGCCTCGACGATGCGGGCGTTGACCGCCTTGTCCTTGAGGATCTCGCCGGTCTTCTTGTTCACAAACACGGTGATGGGCACGCCCCACGCGCGCTGGCGGGAGAGCACCCAGTCCGGGCGGCTCTCGACCATGGAGCGGATGCGGTTCCTGCCCTGCGCCGGCACCCAGGTGGTCTCGTCGATGGCCTTGAGCGCGGCGGCGCGCAGGCCGGTCTTCTCAAGGCTGACGAACCACTGCGGCGTGTTGCGGTAGATGAGCGGGGCCTTGGAGCGCCAGGAGTGCGGGTAGCTGTGCACCAGGTCGCCCTGCGACAGCAGCGCGCCGGCTTCCTCCAGCAGGCCGCACACCCGGGGCGCGGCCTTGTACACATGCTCGCCCGCGACGAGGGCCACGTAGTCGTAGTAGCGGCCATCTTCGGCCACGGTGAACGGCGCCTCGACGCCGAACTTCTGGCCGAGGGCGAAGTCCTCCTCGCCGTGGCTCGGCGCGGTGTGGACAAGGCCGGTGCCCGCGTCGGTGGTCACGTGGTCGCCCGGCAGCAGGGGCACGTCGAAGTCGTAGTGGCCGCCCGCCTCCGGGTGGCCGCGCCACGGATGGGCGCAGACGGTGCCCTCAAGCTGCGCGCCGGTCAGCGCCTCGATGACGTTCCAGGCCAGAATTCCGGCGCGCTTGGCGAATTCGGAGGCCAGCGCCTCCGCCACGAGGAAGCGGTCGCCCACCTTTGCCTTCGCGGTCTCGCTCACCTCGGTCACGTCGATGACCAGATAGTCGAGCTCGGGACCGTAGGCGATGGCGCGGTTGGCGGGGATCGTCCAGGGCGTCGTTGTCCAGATCACCGGGCGCGCCTTCAGGAGCACGGCGCGCGGGCTGGAGACCACGGGGAAGGCCACGTCGATCATGGTCGAGGTGTGGTCGTGGTATTCCACTTCCGCCTCGGCCAGCGCCGTCTTTTCCACCGGCGACCACATCACCGGCTTGGAGCCGCGATAGAGGCTGCCGTTCATGGCGAACTTCAGCAGCTCATTGACGATGGTGGCCTCGGCCTCGAAGGCCATGGTGGTGTAGGGGTTCTCCCAGTCGCCCACGATGCCGAGCCGCTTGAACTGCTCGCGCTGCACGCCCAGCCAGTGCGCGGCAAAGGCGCGGCATTCCTTGCGGAATTCGACCGGGTCCACCTCGTCCTTGTTCTTGCCCTTCTTGCGGTACTGCTCCTCGATCTTCCACTCGATGGGCAGGCCGTGGCAGTCCCAGCCGGGCACGTAGGGCGCGTCCTTGCCCTGCATCTGCTGGGCGCGGACAATCACGTCCTTCAGGATCTTGTTGAGCGCGTGGCCGATGTGAATATCGCCGTTCGCATAGGGCGGGCCGTCGTGCAGGATGAACTTGGGGCGACCGGCGGCCTGCTCGCGCAGGCGCTGGTACAGGCCCAGCTTCTCCCAGCGCTCCAGCCACTTCGGCTCCTGCGCGGCCAGGCCAGCCTTCATGGGGAAGTCGGTCTTGGGCAGAAAGACGGTGGCGCGATAGTCGGTCTTGTTGTCTTGGCTGTTGTCAGCGGTCATGCGGCACTCGGCAAATGGCAGTTGGTGTCAGGTTCTCTGGGTAAAAAGCAAAACGACCCCGGCCCCGCAGCAACTCACGAGGCCGGGCCGCTAATTCGCACGTGGAACCAGGACCCAAGCATGGGCCGGTTCTAGCGGGGAACCGCTGAGGTGTCGAGGGCTATGGCCAGCGGGGCCACCCGGGGGAGCAGCCGGGAGACGGGCGCCGAACGCGCAAAAAAAAACGCCGGTGGGGCTACCGGCGCCAAGGTTCAGGGGGAGGATCAAATTCAAACGGAGGAGGAACTGGAAGACAATCCGCACATAGGACAGGTTGGACCGTACATCCCGGGAGACTGGATCGCCCGTTGGAGAGTTCGAGGGCAGGGCATGAGGTCCGCAAGAGACCCGGTATGTCCTGCTGTTTCCCCTCATTAACGATTTGAGCCTGAACCCTGACTGAATGGCGCTGCGGCTGTGGATGGCGGCCCCATGCCCTATGCCTCGGCTTGCTCGTGCCGGTGCTCGCCCGGGGGCTGGCTGAGGGCGGTGAGGATCTGGCACTCGGCCACCGTGCCGTGGGCGCAGTGGCCGATCAGCCGGGTCAGCTCCGCCTCCAGCGCTTCCAGCTGGCGGATCTTGCGGCGGATCTCGGCGCGATGCTCCCGCGCCAGCCGGTCCACGTCCGCGCACGGGCTGTCCGGGTGCCCGGCAAGCTGGATCAGCGTGGCGATTGCCTCGATGGAGAAGCCCAGATCCCGCGCCTGCCGGATGAAGCCCAGCCGCTCCAGATGCGCCCGCCCGTACAGCCGCCGGTTGCCCGCCGTGCGGGGCGGCTCGGGCATGAGGCCGATGGACTCGTAATAGCGGATGGTCGGTATCTTCACCCCCGTCTCGCGGGAGAGGTCGCCGATCGTGAATTCCATGGCGAAAGCCTCTTGCTCCTCTAGTGACTAGAGGATCTACATAGGAAGCCATCAGGAGTCGGGAAAGAGTCTCGGGAGCAAACGATGGCAGGGACGTGCGGAACACAACAGGCGGCGCAACACGGGGCAGCCTCGGGCGGCTGCTGCGGCTGTTCCAGCGGCACCGTCACATTCGACGGCACGGACCACCGCTACCGGCGGGTGCTGTGGATCGTCATTCTGCTGAACGCCGCCATGTTCTTCGTCGAAATGGGCGGCGGCATCGCCTCGGGCTCGCTGGCGCTCCAGGCGGACAGCCTCGACTTCGCGGGCGACGCCATGACCTATGGCCTGTCGCTGGCGGTCATCGGCATGGCCGCTGCCGTGCGGGCGAAGGCGGCCCTGCTCAAAGGGTTCAGCCTTGGCCTCATCGCCGCCTACATCCTGGGCTCGGCGCTCTACCGCACCTTTGTCGTCGGCGTGCCCGAGCCGCTGACCATGGGCGTCATCGGCGTCGCGGCGCTGGCAGTGAACCTGGGCTCGGTCGCCCTCCTGTGGAAATGGCGCGAGGGCGACGCCAACGTGCGCTCGGTGTGGCTGTGCTCCCGCAATGACGCAATCGGCAACCTCGCCGTGCTCGGCGCTGCGGGCATCGTCGCCCTCACCGGCACCCAGTGGGCCGACCTCGCCGTCGCGGCGCTGATGTCGTGCCTGTTCCTCTCCACCTCCGTGCAGGTGGTGAAGGCGGCGCGAACCGAACTGGCGGCGGCGTAGGGGGGCGGAGTTCTTTCCGGTTTTTTGCAGGAGGGTCGCGGACCCTCCTGCACCTCCCCTTCGTTCGTCGGGCCGCATCCGTCATCACAGGCACGGTCCGATAAAACGAAAGGGGTGCAGGGGACCGAGTCCCCTGCAAAATAAAGGTTTATTCCCAATATCCTGGTCTTATCCCCGCGCCTTCGTCGCCAGCCAGACCACATGGCGGGTGCCGTGGGCGCGGATGACCTGTTCCTCCACGGCAAATCCGGCCCGCTTCAGGCGGTTGGTGAAGGGGCTGTCGGGGGTGATCGACCACACGGCCAGAATGCCGCCGGGTTTCAGCGCGTCGCGGGCGTCGAGGAGGCCGCGGCGCTGGTAGAGGGCGTTGTTGGCGTCCTGCACCAGCCCTTCGGGGCCGTTGTCCACGTCGAGAAGGATGGCGTCGTAGCCCGCGCCGGGCTGGATGAACTCGGCCACGTCGGCCACGGCCAGCGACAGGCGCGGGTCAGAGAGGCTGTTGCCGAAGAGGTCCGCGAGGGGGCCGCCTGCCCAGGCGACCACTTCCGGCACCAGTTCGGCGACGTCGATGCGGGCCCTGGGCCCCAGGGTGCGGAGCGCCGCGCGCAGGGTGAAGCCCATGCCGAGCCCGCCGATGAGGATGCGCGGCGCGGGCAGACCCGCCAGCTTCTCGCACGCCAGCGTTGCCAGCGCTTCCTCGGACTTGCTGAGGCGGCTGTTCATCAGCTCGATGTTGCCGAGGGTGATGGAGAACTCGGTGTCGCGCTTGAACAGCTGAAGCTGGCCACCGTCGGGCAGGGGAGCGGTGGCGAGCAGGATGCGGGGCTTCATGGGGTGTCTCCGGTGACGCGGGGCAGGGGATGCCTGTAAAACAAACGGGAGGCAGCCATGGGCCGCCTCCCTTCGCTGTTTCAGCGCTGCGTCTGCGCTCAGGCGCAGGCGGCTTTTATGCCCAGCTTCTGGAGCAGGGCGGTGTCGCGGTTTTCCGCCGGGTTGGGGGTGGTCAGCAGCTTCTCGCCGTAGAAGATGGAGCTGGCCCCGGCCAGGAAGCACAGCGCCTGAAGCTCGTCCGTCATGGTCTCGCGGCCCGCCGACAGGCGCACCACGGACTTGGGCATGAGAATCCGCGCCACAGCGATGGTGCGCACGAATTCCAGGCTCTCCAGCTCGTCCTGCCCGTAGAGCGGCGTGCCCTTCACCTGCACCAGCCGGTTGATGGGCACGGACTGTGGGTGCTCCGGCAGGGTGGCGAGGGCATGGAGCATGCCGACGCGGTCCTCGCGGGTCTCGCCCATGCCGACGATGCCGCCCGAGCACACGTTGATGCCCGCCTCGCGCACGTGGGCCAGCGTCTCCAGACGCTCGTCGAACGAGCGGGTGGTGATGATCTCCTTGTAGTGCTCGGGCGAGGTGTCGATGTTGTGGTTGTAGTAGTCGAGCCCCGCGTCCTTCAGCTTCTTGGCCTGGTGGGCCTCCAGCATGCCGAGGGTCACGCAGGCTTCGAGCCCCAGCTCCTTCACGCCCTCGATCATCCGGGCGATGGCGTCGATGTCCCGGTCCTTCGGGCGGGTCCAGGCGGCGCCCATGCAGAAGCGGGAGGCGCCCGCTTCCTTGGCGGCGCGGGCCTGCTCCAGCACCTTCTCCACGTCCATCAGCTTTTCGGCCTTGAGGCCGGTTTCCTTGGCGTACTTGGCCGATTGCGGGCAGTAGGCGCAGTCCTCGGCGCAGCCGCCCGTCTTGATGGAGAGCAGCTGGGAGAGCTGCACCGTGTTCGGCGCGTGATACTGGCGGTGAATGGTCTGGGCCTCGTACACGAGATCAAGGAACGGCCGGTCGAACAGGGCGTGGATTTCCTCGCGGGTCCAGTCGTTGCGGATGGCGGCATCGGTCATCAGGGTCATTCCTTGCTCGGGTCACATGCTGGCACAGCGGTAGCGGCGGGCCGGGACGCGGTCAACGCCGCAATGTGCAAATGAGCTAGAACGGAATGGATGTCCGTCCTCACGCCCTGGCGGCGGACCGGGGCGCCTTGAAGCGGCCGGGAGCATAGGCCGGCTGGCGCAGGATCTTGAGCGCCGAGGCGCTGTCGCTGCCGATCTGCCGCCTGAGGGCGTCCAGTCCGTCGAACTTCATCTCGGGGCGGATGAACTCGATCAGCTCCACCCGCACATCGGCGCCGTAGAGATCGCCCGAGAAATCGAACAGATGGACTTCCAGCAGCTCGCGCGGTGGGGTGAAGGTGGGACGGATGCCGATGTTGGCCACGCCCTCGGCCACCTGGCCGCCGGGAAGGGTCACGCGCACCGCATAAACGCCGTAGCGCGGGCGGGCATAGTCGCCGAGGCTGACGTTCGCCGTGGGAAAGCCGATGGTGCGGCCGCGCTGGTCGCCCCCTTCCACCGTGCCCTCGATGCCCCACCAGCGCCCGAGCAGGCGCGCGGCGGCGGTCACGTCGCCCTCCGCCAGCTTGCTGCGGATGAGGGTGGAGGAGACCGCCTCGTCGCCCTCCACGCACACGGGCTCCACGATGGCGCTGGCCATGCCGTGGCTGTCGGCCAGGCGTTGCAGGGTTTCGGTCGTGCCGCTGCGGCCCTTGCCGAAGGTGAAGTCATAGCCGGAGACCACGCCCTTGAGGCGCAGCCGCTCCACCAGAACCTGCCGGAAGAAGTCCTCGGGCGACAGGGCGGCCAGCGGCGGGTCGAAGGTGAGCACCACGAGGGCGTCAACCCCGAACGCCGCCATCAGCCGCGCGCGCTCGGCAATGGAGGTCAGCTGGAACGGCGGCTGGTCCGGACGGAAGAACCGGGCCGGATGGGGATCGAAGGTGATGACCAGAAGCGGCCCGCCGCGCTCCGCTGCAAGCGCGCTGGCCTGCCGGACGACGGCCTGATGGCCGGGATGAAATCCATCAAAGTTGCCAAGGGCCGCGACGCCGCCCGCCAGATGGTCCGGCAATGGCTGCTGCCCAGTAATCAGTTCCATGCGACGGCTTCCATTTTGTCGCGTCTATAGGGCCCTGCGGCCATCCCGCCAAGCCCTTAATGCAGCGGTATCAGGTTCAGGAAGGGGCCGGGCCAGACGATCTGCGTAAACGATCTGCTTAACCGAAAATTTAGGACAGCTCCGTAATTTGCCCTTCACGCGGGGGACCAAGGGCTGATTCCCCGGGGTGGTAATAATTTAGCTGCGGGTAACAACATGGCTGTCGACCTCTCCATGCCGATTCTGATCGTGGACGACTACAAGACGATGCTGCGAATCGTCCATAACCTGTTGAAACAGATCGGTTTCGAGAACATCGACGAAGCGACGGACGGCTCGATGGCGCTCTCGAAGATGCGTCGGAAGAAGTACGGTCTGGTGATCTCCGACTGGAACATGGAGCCGATGACCGGCTACGAGCTGCTCAAGGAAGTGCGTGCCGACGCCGAGCTGAAGACGACGCCGTTCATCATGGTGACGGCCGAATCGAAGACCGACAACGTGATCGCCGCGAAAAAGGCCGGTGTGAACAACTACATCGTGAAGCCCTTCAACGCCCAGACGCTGAAGCAGAAGCTCGTCTCGGTCCTCGGCGAATTCTAAGCCGAAGCGGCAGCACCCGCCGGGACCGTCCGGCGGGAGAGCCCGTCAGAACAGCCACGGCCGCCCATTCCGGCGGCCTTTTGGCGTTTGTGCGCGGTTTTCAAGATTGTCTGCCAAGGGGGTCTCGGCCCCCCTTGGCGATCCCCCTTCTTTTTTGAAAGGGATGCGCCAGAACGACCGGGTGCGTCCCGACAAGGAACGGGAGGTGCAGGAGGGACCAAGTCCCTCCTGCGATAAGAAAATCGCCGGGAAAACCCCCGCCTCAGGCGGCGGCGTAGCCCAGCACGGCCTTGGTTTCGAGGAACTCCAGCAGGCCGTGGACGCCGAACTCGCGCCCGTTGCCGGACTGCTTGTAGCCCCCGAACGGGGCGCGCGGGTCGATCTCGGCGCCGTTGAGATGCACGTTGCCCGCGCGCAGGCGGGCCGCGACGCGGCGGGCGCGATCCAGATCGGCGGAGGTGACGTAGGCGGAGAGGCCGTAGGGCGTGTCGTTGGCGATGCGGATGGCCTCCTCCTCGGTCTCATAGGGAATGAGCACGAGCACCGGGCCGAACACTTCCTCGCGGGCGATGGTCATGTCGTTGGTGACGTCAGCGAAGATGGTGGGGCGCACATAGTAGCCCACGTTCAGCCCCTCCGGCTTGCCCGGGCCGCCGGTGACTAGCCGCGCGCCTTCCTTGAGGGCGGTCTCGATCAGCCGCTGGATCTTGTTCCACTGCGCCTCGCTGGCGACCGGCCCGTAGGTGACGTTCGCCTCGCGCGGGTTGCCGACGACCACCTTCTCGGCGGCGGCCTTCGCGATGGCGACCGCCTCCTCGTAGCGGGCGCGGGGCAGGAGCATGCGGGTGGGGGCGTTGCAGGACTGGCCCGCGTTGACGCACACGCTGCGGAAACCCGCTGTCACCGCCTTCTCCAGGTTCGCATCGTCCAGGATGATGTTGGGGGACTTGCCGCCCAGCTCCTGGGCCACGCGCTTCACCGTGTCCGCCGCGTTCTTCGCCACCTCGATACCGGCGCGGGTGGAGCCGGTGAAGGAGACCATCGCCACGTCCGGGTGGCGGGAGAGGGCGGCGCCCACGGTCGGCCCGTCGCCGTTGACCAGATTGAACACGCCGGCGGGCACGCCCGCCTCGTGCAGCACCTCGGCGAACAGGATGGCGTTGAGCGGCGCGATCTCGGAGGGTTTCAGCACCATGGTGCAGCCGGCGGCGAGCGCCGGGGCCACCTTGGCGGCGATCTGGTTGATCGGCCAGTTCCAGGGCGTGATCATGGCGACAACGCCGATGGGCTCGCGGAAGACATGGGTGGTGCCAAGCTGCTCTTCGAAGGCGAAGTCCGCGAGGGTCTGGCGAGCGGTCGTCAGATGCACCAGCCCGATGGCGGCCTGCGCCCGCTGCGCCAGCCAGAGGGGCGCGCCCATTTCGTCGCAGATGGTCTCGGCGATGTCGTTGAGCCGGGTCTTGTAGACCTCGATGATTCGATCGAACAGGGCGAGCCGTTCCTCGCGGCTGGTGGCTTCCCAGGCGGGGAAGGCGGCCTGGGCGGCGGCCACGGCCTTGTTCACGTCCGCCTCGGTGCCGAGCGCGATCTGGCCGATGGGCTGCTCGGTGGCGGGATTGATGACGTCAAGGCGCTGCGTCCCTTCGGGCTCGACCCACGCGCCGTTGATGTAGAACCGGGTGGCGTTCTGCATGGTGTATCCTCTCCCCTCCTGCGCGGGCTCTGTCTGTCGTGTCTGCCGCGCTGACACCCCGAGTCATAGTCGGTTGGCGGGGACGGGAACAGGGGCTCAAAACGAAACGGGCGCCGCGAGGGCGCCCGTTCCGGTCTGAGTTGGGTCTGCTCCGGGAGGATCAGTACACGCGGGCCTTCGGCTTGATGTACTCCACCTCCTCGGTGAGGGTGTAGGTGTGGACCGGACGATAGTCGATGTTCACCTTGCCGTTGTCGAACCAGGCAATGGTGTGCTTCATCCAGTTCTCGTCGTCGCGGTTCGGGTAGTCCTCGTGCATGTGCGCGCCGCGGCTTTCCTTGCGGTTGGCGGCCGAATGCATGGTGATGATCGCCTGGGGCATCATGTTGTCCAGCTCCAGGGTCTCGATCAGGTCGGTGTTCCACACCAGCGAGCGGTCGGTGATGCCGATGTCGCTCATGCCCTGATAGACGTCGCCGATCTTCTGGATGCCTTCCTGCAGGATCTCGTCCGTGCGGAACACGGCGCAGTTGGCCTGCATCGTCTTCTGCATGGCAAGGCGCAGCTTGGCGGTCGGCGTGCCGCCCTTGGCGTGGCGGAACTTGTCCAGGCGGCCGAGGGCGAGGTCCGCCGAATCCGACGGCAGCGGATGGTGCGGCGTGCCCGGCTTCACGATCTCGGCCACGCGCTTGGCTGCGGCGCGGCCGAACACCACCAGGTCGATCAGCGAGTTGGAGCCGAGGCGGTTCGCGCCGTGCACCGACACGCAGGCCGCTTCACCCACCGCGAACAGGCCGGGGACGACCGTATCCGGGTTGCCGTCCTTCAGGGTGACGACCTCGCCGTGATAGTTGGTCGGGATGCCGCCCATGTTGTAGTGGACGGTCGGCACCACCGGGATCGGCTCCTTGTGCAGGTCCACACCCGCGAAGATCTTCGCGGTTTCGGTGATGCCCGGCAGCCGCTCGGCCAGAATCTCCGGCGCGATGTGGTTGAGGTGCAGGTAGATGTGGTCGCCTTCCTTGCCGACGCCACGGCCCTCACGGATTTCCATGGCCATGGAGCGGGAGACCACGTCGCGCGAGGCCAGGTCCTTGGCCGACGGCGCGTAGCGCTCCATGAAGCGCTCGCCCTTGGAGTTGGTGAGGTAGCCGCCTTCGCCGCGCGCGCCCTCGGTGATGAGCACGCCCGCGCCGTAGATGCCGGTCGGGTGGAACTGCACGAACTCCAGATCCTGCAGCGGCAGGCCGGCGCGCACCACCATGCCGCCGCCGTCGCCGGTGCAGGTGTGGGCCGAGGTGGCCGAGAAGTAGCAGCGGCCGTAGCCGCCGGTGGCCAGAACCACGGCGTGCGAGCGGAAGCGGTGGATGGTGCCGTCTTCCATGCACATGGCGATGACGCCGCGGCACTCGCCGTTGACCATGATGAGGTCAAGGGCGAAGTACTCGATGTAGAAGTCGGATTCGTACTTCAGGCTCTGCTGGTACAGCGCGTGCAGCATGGCGTGGCCGGTGCGGTCCGCCGCCGCGCAGGTGCGCTGCGCCGCCGGGCCCTGGCCCATGTTCTGGGTCATGCCGCCGAAGGCGCGCTGGTAGATCTTGCCTTCCTCGGTGCGGCTGAACGGAACGCCGTAGTGCTCCAGCTCGTACACCGCATTCGGGGCTTCGCGGCAGAGGTATTCGATGGCGTCCTGGTCGCCCAGCCAGTCCGACCCCTTCACGGTGTCGTACATGTGCCAGGTCCAGTGGTCCGGCCCCATGTTGCCCAGCGAGGCGGCGATGCCGCCCTGCGCCGCCACGGTGTGGCTGCGGGTGGGGAACACCTTGGTGATGCAGGCGGTCCTCAGGCCCGCTTCCGCCAGACCCATGGTCGCGCGCAGGCCCGAGCCGCCAGCGCCCACGACGACGGCGTCATAGACATGGTCGATAATCTTGTAGGCCTCAGGCATGTTCAGGCTCCGAACGCGATCTTGAGTACAGCGACGATGCCGGCGAGCGCGCCGACAATGGCGAGAAAGTCGATGATCAGCAGGCTGGCGATCTTGTTGCCGTGCTCATGCACATAGTCCTCCACCACGACCTTGAGGCCCATGGCCGCGTGGTAGAAGGCAACGGCAACGAACAGGATCAGGAGAACGGCCACCAGCGGGTTGGCGATCCACTCCGTCAGAACGGCGTGCGACGAGGCGACGCCCGACACCAGAGAGGCCAGAAGCCACACCGACAGCGGGATCAGCGCCACCGAGGTAACGCGCTCCATCCACCAGCGGGCGCTGCCGGACTTGGCGGCGCCAAGGCCGCGGACCTTGCCGAGTTCCGTACGCATGTCCGTCTCCTTACGCGAAAATGATGATGGCCCAGACGGCCAGGGTCAGCACCACGGTGCCCACGATGGTCAGGGCGGCCATCCGGCGGCTGCGCGCCGGCTCGTAGCCCGCGCCGGTGTCCATGTACAGGTGACGCAGACCGGAGAAGAAGTGCTGGAAGAACACGGCGGTCAGGCCGAACAGCACGAAGAGCCCGAACGGATGAAGGGCAAGCTCGAGGAACTTGCCGTAGGCTTCCTCCCCGCTCGCGGCGGCGAGAAGCCACCAGAGAAGGATGCCCGCTCCAACGATGGAGAGGCCGATGCCGGTGGCGCGATGCAGGATCGAGACCAGCATGTTGGCCCGCCAGCGGTAGACCTGGAGATGAGGTGAAAGCGGCCGTGCGCGGTTTGCTGCCATGTTATTATCGCCCAATCAGACTGCCCATTTGTGACATCGCTTTAGTCATCATGCTGCGCGGATGGAAGGTTGAAATGACGATACCCCGTCATTTGGGCAGGGAAACTGCAATCCCATGGCCCAAACAGGCATGAACTCGGGCTGCCTCTCCGCCGCCACGGCGCGTCGCTCGCCGGGCCGATTCGCGTTGCCGGCAACGAGTCGCCGCTGTGCCCGGAACGCGAGTCGACGGGACAGGGTTCGGCAGCCGGGGGCTGAAACGGCGGAAGGCCGCACCGCCGGAAGGGAAGTGAGGGAAGGACGGCAGGGGGGCGCGCACCCTGCACCGCGTCGCCTCGGCGGACCGGGTCGGCAAGCCGTGAACGGCTCATAATATCGGGTAATACCGGGAGGATCGCTCGGGGAGATGGCGGTGACGGAGGGATTCGAACCCTCGATACGGGTTATCCCCGTATAACGGTTTAGCAAACCGCCGCCTTCAGCCGCTCGGCCACGTCACCTTGTGCCAGCCCCTATAGCGAAGGCTTTTCGGTTGTTCAACGGCGCATCTGCATCGGAAGGGCGATTGGGATCAAATAATTCATCAGGTTTGAGGTAGGGCCGCTGCCCGGCCCAGAACCGCACCAGCGCCGTGACAATGCGGTCGGCGGCCTTTCCGTCACCGAAGGGGGACCGGCCCGCTGGCGGCCGGGGCGCGCCCAGCGCCTGGCGGATCGCCCGGAGCAAGGCCGCCGGATCGCAGCCGGCCAGCCAGCCGCCGTGAGAGAGGATCTCCGGCCGTTCGGTCGCCTCCCGGCAGAGCACCACCGGCACGCCCAGCATGGAGGCTTCCTCCTGCAAGCCGCCGGAATCCGTGACGACGGCGGCGGCCCCATCCAGCAGGGACAGGAGGCACCGATACGGCTGGGGCGGGAGCAGATAGATGCGCGGCTGATCGCCGAGGATGGCCCGCACCTGCGACAGCAGGGCGGGATTGGGATGCGCGAGGAACAGAATGTCGTGCGTGTCCGACAGCCTGGCACAGGCGGCAAGGGCGGAGCACAGGGCGGCGAGCCCGCCGTCCCAGTTCTCGCGCCGGTGGCAGGTGGCGAGGATGTGGGGACGGGGCCACACCGGGCGCAGCGCGCGGGGGTGGAACCGGGCGATGGCGTCGATCACCGTGTTGCCGACGCAGAAGATCGAATCGGGGTTGATCGATTCGGTCAGGAGATTGCGCACGGCCAGCGGCGTGGGCGCAAAATGCACCGTGGCGTGGGTTGCGATCTGGCAGCGGTTCAACTCCTCGGGGAAGGGGGCGTGGCGCAGGCCGGTGCGCAGCCCCGCCTCCACATGCATCACCGGGCGGCGGGCGTAGCTGCCCGCCATGGCTCCGGCCAGCGCGGAGTGGGTGTCGCCCTGCACCACCACGATGTCCGCATGGGCCTCCACCTGGGGGGCGAGCGCCGACAGAAGGGCAGCGAGGCGCGCGCCCAGACCTTCGTCGGTCGCGGAGAGGGGGACGGCCGGAAGGGAGAGCACGTCATCCGGCATGATGTCCAGCTCCCGGCACATCTGGCCGGTCAGGTCAGGGTGCTGGCCTGTGGCGATGAAGCGGACCGGCCAGTTCCGCGTCTCGGGCCGCTGCCGGAGCGCATGCAGCACCGGGGCCAGCTTGATGAACTCGGGCCGGGTGCCGGCGATCAGGCACAGGCGGGGGGATGACGCATGGTCTCCTGACGCGGATTTCATTGCCGCACGGTGCATCGCCGCGCGGTCGTTCTTTGCACGATTCATGAGGGGCGTTCCCAACGGTTGTTGCTCGGGTCATAGGCCGCAGGTGCAACAGAACAGGCCGCCGTCGGGGACTATCGGGCAATCGGACCGGGTTTGGAACAATCTCGTAGTCGAATATGGCTCGTTGCCGAAGGGGACAGAGGGCGGCGGCGTGTCAGCCGCGCCCGCCATAAAAAGGGCCATGGCGGCGTGTCAGCCGCGCCCATAGGTGTCCTCGAAGCGGACGATGTCGTCCTCACCCAGATAGGAGCCGGACTGCACCTCGATGATGTGCAGCGGGATCTTGCCCGGATTTTCCAGCCGGTGGGTCACGCCGATGGGAATGAAGGTGGACTCGTTCTCGTGCAGGTCGATCACCTTCTCGCCGCAGGTGACGCGGGCCGTGCCCTGCACCACGATCCAGTGCTCGGCGCGATGGTGGTGCTTTTGCAGGGACAGCTTCTCGCCCGGTTTCACCACGATGCGCTTGGTCTGGAACCGCTCGCCCCGGTCGGTGGTCTGGTAGGTGCCCCACGGCCGGTGCACCACGGTGTGAACCATGTGCTCCTCCCGGCCGTCCGCCTTGAGGCGGTCGACGATCTTCTTCACGTCCTGCGACCGCTCGCGGGAGGTGACGAGCACCGCATCGGGCGTTGCCACCACGATGAGATTCTCCACCCCGGCCAGCGCCACTGCCGGCCCGTTGGTGCGGGCGTAGCAGTTGCTGGCCTCCTCGATCAGCACATCGCCGTGCACGGCGTTGCCGTTGCCGTCCTTGGGGCTCACTTCCCAGAGCGCGGTCCACGAGCCCACGTCCGACCAGCCCATGTCTACCGGCACCACGGCGGCGCGGCGGGTGCGCTCCATCACCGCATAGTCCACCGAGTTCGCGGGGCAGCGGCGGAAGGTTTCCTTGTCGGGGCGGAAGAACAGGCTGTCCCAGACCCCCTTGTCCATGGCCGCGCCGGCGGCCTCGGCCATCTCCGGCTCATGGGTGGCCAGCTCGTCCAGATAGTCGGCGGCGCGGAACAGGAAGATGCCGCTGTTCCACACATAGTTGCCGTCGGCCACGTAGGTCTCGGCGGTTTTCAGGTCCGGCTTCTCGACGAAGCGGTCCACCGCATGCACGTCGTTGTGCCCCTCCAGCGGCGCGCCGCAGCAGATGTAGCCGTAGCCCGTCTCAGGCCGGTCGGGGCGGATGCCGAAGGTGAGCAGCGCGTGCCGCTCTCCGGCGGCCACCGCCGCGGCCTCGACCGCCGCGGCGAAGGCGGCTTCGTCGCGGATCAGATGGTCGGACGGCATCACGAGCAGAAGCGCCTCCGGGTCGCGCTCCAGCGCGAAGCGGGCGGCAAGGGCAATGGCCGGGGCAGTGTTGCGCCCCTCCGGCTCGAGGATGATGGCCTCGGGCGCGCAGCCGCACTGGCGCAGCTGCTCAGCGATGATGAAGCGGTGCTCCTCGTTGGCCACCAGCAGGGGCGCGCGGTACCGCGCCCCGTCCATGACCCGGCGGACCGTCGCCTGAAGCATGGTGCGGGAATCGACCAGCGGCAGCAGCTGCTTCGGATACAGGGAGCGGGACAGTGGCCACAGCCGCGTGCCCGAGCCGCCGGAGAGGATGACGGGCCAGATCGTCTTGTCGGTGGTCATATCGACTTCCCTTCCGTGGATGCGCCCGGACCATGACGGGCGGCCAGCCTTGCCACAACGGCTCTGCGCTCCTGCGCCGTCATGGCGGACCAGCGGCTGATTTCCTCTAACGTGCGGCCGCACCCGAGACAACGCAGGCCGGCCGCATCCAGCTTGCAGACGCGCATGCAGGGGGACGCCACATCGTCCTCGCCCGCCCCGGCGACGGAGGCCTTCGACAGGGCCGTTTGCGGCCGTATGGGACGACAGGGGTCTTGCACAGGCGCACGCAATCCTCAATGAAGCGGCGAGCGATCAATGCCTGGTCACTCTGGAGACAGTGCTGACCAGGGCGCTGACAGGCCGCCAACCGGCCATCAGTCTATTTGGTCACACATTGCCAAGCCGTCAACGAAGCCAAAAAGGTAGCGTGCCATGACCCTTCCTCCCGTGCCTGAACTGAGCGGCCTGCCGCTGGATGACATCCGTGCCGTCGCAGCCCAGGCGCCCGACCGGGACGAGGCGGCGGCCGCCGCGGCCGAAGCGCACCAGAAGGCGCTGTATTTCGCACCGGCGGAGCGGGGCAGGCTGTCGGCGCTGCCGGTGTGGCTGGCGGGGTGGCAGGGGCGCGAGCCCTCGGCGGCGCGTGTGGAGCTGTGCCTGTTCGCGGGCGCGCAGCGCTGGCTGGGCGAGGCGCAGGCGACCCGCGCCGAGGACGAGGTGCGCAAGCGCATCCTGCTGCTCTCGGCCGGCGGGGCGACGCCCAGCCCGCTGGCGGCGAGCATGGGGGCCGGCCTCAAGGTGTTCGACCTGGCGGTGGAGCGGCCGGCGCCCAATCCGGCGGAAGGCCTGGCGATGAGCGACCGGGAATGCGTGGCGGCCATGGCCTTCGGCATGGAGGCGGTGATGAGCCAGGCGGACGTGCTCTGCCTTGGCGCGTTCGGCGTCGGCACGCGGGAGGCGGCGGCATGTGTGGCGCTCGCCCTGTTCGGCGGCAAGCCGTCCGACTGGCTGGCGGGCCAGACGGGGGCGCTGTCGGCCCCCTATGCCCAGGCGCTGCGTCAGGTGGAGGCGGTTGCCAACGGCCCCGCCTGGACCACGGACGATCCGCTGCGAATCCTGCATCACATCGGCAACCGGGAACTGGCGGCGCTGGCCGGTGCCATCCTGGCGGCGCGGACCCAGCGGGTGGCGGTTGTGCTCGACGGATACGAGGCGGCGGTGGCGGCGGCCCTGCTGGCCCGTGTGCGGCCGGGCCTTGCCGATCATTGCCTCGTGGCGGCGCGGGATGGCTCGGCGGCGCACGACCGCCTGATCGAGGCCCTGGGCGCGGAACCTTTGATGGACCTGGGGATTGAAAAGGGCGACGGGCTTGCGGCTTTGATGGCGTCCCAGATTCTCCGAACGGCATGTGACATTCACGCGGGCGGGGCAACGATCGCCCAGATGGAACACCTGTTGAACGATGCGGCGGGCGGCGACGGCCCGGGGGATGGCGCGTAAGGGCCGATTCCCGGCGTTCTCCGGCAAAAACACGGATCCAGAACAAGGAGGCGAGGGGAGAACGGCCGGAAGTGGTTTATTAATGAACTTGGTCTAATTCTGTTGGGGTTGGACGTGCCTCGCGGGGCAGGTTTCGACGGAGCAATGGCCTCGTAATCGTGCGTTCATGCTGTCTGTGCATCTTGCCGGCCTTTGCAGTGAAGTTGCGGCGGGTCACATGGATTGATGGCGCACCGTGATATGAGGGATCCGCGAGTAGATGGCACAGTATTCGAGCCCCAATCATGGCGTAGAGAGCCAGCCAGCGCAGAAGGCCCCCAATCGGTCTGGCAGGGCGCCTGGCCTTGCCGAGACGTACAACCATTTCTTCTATTACCGCATCGCGCGAACCCCCGAGGACATCGCCGCGGCGCATCGCCTGCGCTACGAAGTCTATTGCGAGGAAACGGGCTTCCTGCCCAAGGAAGAGCACCCGGACGGCCTGGAGCGGGACGAACATGACACCCACGCCGTGCAGAGCGTGCTGTTCTACCGGCCCCTGAACCTGCCGGCCGGCACGGTGCGCGTGGTGCGCCCGATCGCCGACGCGAAGGGGTGCGCTCTGCCCGCCCGGCTCGCCGCGCCCGAGCTGGACAATCTGCCGGAGCGGATCCTGCCCCGGGGCGGAACCGGCGAGATTTCGCGCTTCTCCATCCATGCAGGCTTCCGCAAGCGACAGAACGACGGCCTCTATGCCGCCGTGCACGACCCGCGCGCGGGCGGCGGCGATCCGCGGCGCATCCTGCCCCACATGACGCTGGGGCTGATGACGTCGATCCTCGAGATCTCGCTCGAGACCGACCTGACCCACCTGTGCGCCATCATCGACCCGGCCCTGCTGCGCATGTTGCGGATGCTGGGCCTGCATTTCGAGGCGGTGGGGCCGCTGGTGGAATTCCATGGACCGCGCCAGCCGGTCTTTGCCCCGATCAAGCAGCTGGTCGATGGCGTGGAGCGGGACTTCCCCGAAGTCCATGCGGTCATCACCGCCAATGGACGTCTGCAAGTTCACGGGCACCATGCCGCGGCCTGAGGACGGCATCGACGCAAACGCCCATGCGGCGCCGCCGGGGGAGCCCGGGCTGTCTGCTCCATGGTTTGACTACGATCTCGCCTTCTCCCGCAACATCGGCTGGCTGTCCGATCTCGAGCAGGCCCGGCTCAGGGAGAAACGGGTGGCCATCGCCGGCATGGGCGGGGTTGGCGGGGTGCACATGCTCACGCTCGCCCGCCTTGGCGTCGGCCGGTTCCACGTCTCGGACATGGACCGGTTCGAGCTGGGCAACTTCAATCGCCAGATCGGGGCCTTCCAGCACACGCTTGGCCAGCCGAAGGTGGACTCCGTCGTCGCCATGGCGAAGGAGATCAACCCGGAGCTGGACGTGAAGATCTTCGGGGAAGGGGTGAACGAGGCCAACCTCGACGCCTTCCTCGACGGCGTGGATGTCTACATCGACGGCCTCGACTTCTTCGTGCTGGACATCCGCCGCAAGCTGTTCGCCCGGGCCCGGCAGAAGGGCATCCCCTGCATCACCGCCGGTCCGCTGGGCTTCGGCAGCGGCTACATCGTCTTCACGCCCGACGGCATGAGCGTCGAGGACTATTTCCGCTTCGAGGGCAAGACGGAGCAGCAGCAGTACGTCAACTTCCTGATGGGGCTGACGCCCTCGCTCCTCCACCTGCGCTACCTGAAGGACGGCTCGCGGGTGGACATGCCCAACAAGAAGGGACCCTCCACCGCCATCGCCTGCATGATCTGCGCGGGCGTTGCCGCCTGCGAGGCGGTGAAGCTGATGATCGGCCGGGGGCCGGTGCGCGCCGCGCCCCACTACCATCATTTCGATCCCTATCTGGGCCGGTTCCTCGTCCGCAAGCTGCGCTGGGGCAACAACGGCCCCATCCAGAAGCTGAAGACGGCGTTCGTCGCCTGGATCGCCAGCTCCTTCTCCCGGGGCGCACGTCCGCGCGAGGTGGAGCTGGAGCCGGGCACGCCCGTGCTCACCCGCATTCTGGAAGCCGCCCGCTGGGCGCCGAGCCCGGACAACAGCCAGCCCTGGCGGTTCGAGGAATTGGGCGAGACCCGCGTGCGGGTGCATGTGGATCTGGAGCGGGAGAACCCCTACTCCTACCGCAACTCCGAACCCCTGTGGCTGTCCCACGGCATGCTGCTTCAGGCGCTGCGGCTGGCGGCCAGCATCCACGGCTGGGGGATGGACTGGCAGCTGGCGGGCACCCCGGAGCGGCCGGTGCTGGATGTGACCTTCGACCCGGCGGCGGGGGTGCCGGTTGACCCGCTCGCCTACTACCTGAAGGCCCGGACGGTCGATCGCGGCGCGTACCGCATGAAGCCGCTCACCATGGCCGACAAGGCGGCGCTGGAGGCGGCGCTGGGGCCGGGCCTCTCGGTTCACTGGATCGAATCGCTCGGCGAGCGCTGGCGGCTGTCCTGGGTCAACGCGCGGGCAACCGCCATCCGCCTGCGCTCGCAGCGCTGCCACGCAGTGCATCAGCAGGTCATCGACTGGACCCACCGGTTCAGCCGCACCGGCATGCCGGCCGGCGCGCTCGGCATGGACCGCCTCGGCCAGCGGGTGATGAAGTTCGTGCTGGCGGACTGGGAGCGGATGAAGCTCTCCGCATCGCTGGGGGCGGGGCTCTATGCGGGGCTGGAGATGGATGTCATCCCCTCCGTGTGCAGCGGCGGCTTTGCGGTGATTCGGCGGACCGGCGCGTCGGGCGACCCCCGGACGCCGGAGGAGCGGCTGCGGGTCGGCGAGCGGCTGCTGCGCTTCTGGATCGAGGCCAACCGCCGGGGTCTGTCGTTCCAGCCGTCGCTGGCGGCGGTGTTCTGTTCGGCCCAGGGGCGGGAGGAAGACCCGGGGCGCGGACTGGAGCCGGCGCTGCGCCCGGCGGCCGCAAGGGTCGCCGAGGACTATGCCAGGGTCACGGGGATCGACCCGCTCGATGTGGTGTTTCAGGCGCGTCTCGGCGTCTCCAGGGCCAGGGCGGATGCGCCGCGGTCGATCCGCAAGCTGCTCACCGATCTGAAAACGCAGCCGGACGCGCGACTCTGACCTATATATTTTTAGTCATTTGAACTAATTCCAGGGTGCGGGAAGAAAACAGGGGGACTAACGACCGCATGATTCGCGTTTTTCGGCATTATGTACCCTTGCCTCTTCTGGTGCTGGGCATCATCGAGTTCGTGGCGCTGATTCTGGCTGCCGTGCTGGCCTGGTATGGCCGCTTGTGGCAGGCGGACCTGCAGTTCGATTCCGGTTTCAACGTCCTGCCCGAGGTGCTGACCTACGCCTGCGTCACCTATGTGGTGATGCTGGCGGTGGGTTTGTACCAGAGCCAGTGCTACCGCTCGGTGCGGATGACCGCGGTGCGGCTGGCGGTGGCGCTGGGCATCGACTTCGTTGCCCTGTCGGTGATCTTCTTCACCTTCCCGAGCGTGACCACCTGGCGGTCGGTGTTCGTGGTCGCGGCGCTGCTGACCTACGTGTTCATCCTGATGCTGCGCTGGATCTTCAGCCGGCTGGTGGGGTGGCACCGCTTCCGCCGCCGCGTGATTGTCCTTGGCGCCGGGGCGCGGGCCCGCCGCCTCCAGGCCATGGCGGAGGCGCCGGGCGCGGGCTTCGAGGTGTTCCGCTATGTGCAGATGGCGCCCGGGGAAGCGGATATCGAAGGGGCGGTGCCGCGCGAGAGCATCGGCTCGCTGGCATCCTTCATGGAGAAGAACAACGTCGAGGACGTGGTGGTGGCCTTGCAGGAGCGGCGCGGCGCGCTGCCGGTCTCCGATCTCCTCCACGTGCGCATGAGCGGCTTTGGCGTCTACGAGCTGTCCGCCTTCATCGAGCAGCAGACGGGCCGGGTGGACCTGGACTCGCTCAACCCGAGCTGGCTCATCTTCTCCGAGGGGTTCCGCAGCAGCCGCCGCTCGGCGCTCATCATCAAGCGCCTGTTCGATATCCTCGCCAGCTCCCTTCTGCTTCTGCTGACGGCGCCGATCCTGGTGGTCACCGCCATCGCCATCCGCCTGACCAGCCCGGGGCCGATCTTCTACCGGCAGGTGCGGGTGGGCCAGTTCGGCGAGCAGTTCGAGGTGCTGAAGTTCCGCTCCATGCGGGTGGATGCGGAGAAGGACGGCAAGCCCCGCTGGGCGCAGGCGGGCGACCCGCGCGTCACGCCCATCGGGCGCATCATCCGCTCCACCCGCATCGACGAAATCCCCCAGATCTTCAACGTGCTGCGCGGGGACATGAGCTTCGTCGGCCCGCGCCCGGAGCGGCCCTTCTTCGTCGAGGAACTGGCGACGAAGATCCCCTTCTACAACGAGCGCCACATCGTGAAGCCGGGCATCACCGGCTGGGCCCAGCTCAACTACCCCTACGGCGCCTCGGAGGAGGACGCCCGCCACAAGCTGGAGTTCGACCTCTACTACATCAAGAACTATACTATCTTCCTGGACCTGCTCATTCTGATCCAGACGGTTCGGGTAGTGCTGTGGCAGGATGGGGTACGCTGAGCCTCCGTCTCATGTGAGGTCGGTCATCCGGTATCCGGGTGTTCCGGGCCGGGCCGCCGTCGTGCGGTCCGGGCGCGGAAGGGGCGCAGCGCTGGGGGGAGCATGACGGGGGCATGACGCCGCTGATTTCGGAGGTCGGGCTGGTCGCCCATGGACTGGCCTGCCTTGCCTTTCTCGCTCTGGCAGGGTCGCTGGTGGTCCAGAAGGACCAGACCGTGTCCAGCATCTGGCTGGCGACGGCCGCGCTGACCACCGCGGTCTGGGCGGGGACGTTCGTCTTTGCCGTGCGCTTCGGCGGCCCGTACGTGGAGCTCGTCTCGCCGATGGAGACGCTGCGCACGGCGGCGTGGATTGCCTTTCTCGTGTCGTTGCTGGTGCGCTCGTGGCGCCTCTCGGACCGCATCAACCTGTCGTTCCTGCTGGCTGTCGCGCTCGGCTTCGTCTTCGCCGCCCAGCTGCTCACCGACCTGACCGGCTGGTTCGTCGTGCCCGATGGCTCGCCGCTGCGCCACGCCCTCGTGGCGTACCTGTTCATCATCAGCCGCCTCGTCTGCGCCATCGGCGCGCTGGTTCTGGTGCACAACGTCTACAGCAACGCCGTGCCCGACCAGCGCTGGGGCGTGCGGTTCGTCTGCATCGGCCTGGGCGGCTTCTTCGTCTACGACATCCACCTCTACACCCTGGCGGCGCTCTCGGGCGGGGTCAGCTGGGACCTCTACAACGCCCGGGGCCTCGTGGACGCGCTGGTGGTGCCGCTCATCGCCCTGTCCATCCGGCGCAACCGCCTGTGGAAGATGGAGCTGCAGATCTCCCGCGAGGTGGTGTTCCACTCCCTCTCGCTGGTGGCGGTGGGCTGCTACCTCATTGCCATGTCGCTCGCCGCCTACGGCCTCAAGCTGGTGGGCGGCAGCTGGGGCACGCTGCTCCAGGTCAGCTTCCTGTTCGGCACGCTGGTGCTGGCGGCGGTGGTGCTGTTCTCGGGACGCTTCCGCGCCTGGGCGCGGGTGAAGATCAACAAGCACTTCTTCGCCTACAAATACGACTACCGGCAGGAGTGGCTGCGCTTCATCGCCACCCTCTCGGGCGCGGGGGCGGGCGATCGCCCGTTGGAGGCGCGCGCCATCCAGGCGGTGTGCGACATCGTCGACTCCCCGGGCGGCGCCCTCTGGCTGCCGGGGGAGGACGGGGCGTTCACCCTGGCGTCCCGCTGGAATTTCCGCACCGCCGGCAACGGCGCGGAAGCGCCGGACGGGGCGCTGGTCCGCTTCCTCGCCACACGCCAGCGCATCATCGACTTCGACGAGCTGCGCGACGGCGTGGGCGACTACGACGACCTCACCCTGCCGGACTGGGCAGCGGAAGACGACCGCGCCTGGCTGGGCGTGCCGCTGCTGCACCTCGACCGGCTCATCGGCTTTCTGGTGATCGAGCGGTCGCGCAGCCCGCGCACGCTCAACTGGGAGGATTTTGATCTCCTTCGCACTGTCGGGCGGCAAACCGCGAGCTATATTGCAGAACAGACCAGTCAGGCCGCCTTGCTGGAGGCGCGACAGTTCGAGGAGTTCAACCGCCGGTTCGCCTTCATCATGCACGATATCAAGAACCTGGTGAGCCAGCTCTCGCTGGTGGCGCGCAACGCCGAGCGCTTCGCCGGAAACCCCGAGTTCCAGAAGGACATGGTGCTGACCATCCGGGATTCGGTGGACAAGATGAACGACCTGCTCGTCCGCCTCGGGCAGCACAATACGGCGCGGCGGGAGGCCGAGGCGGTGGATCTGGCCGGGCTGCTGGCGGAGGTGGTGCGGCAGAAATCCATGCAGCACAGCGGAATCAGACTGAATTGCACCGGGGGCGGAATGATTGTACGGGGGGATGCGGGACGCCTGGAGCAGGTCTTTACGCACCTGATCCAGAACGCCATCGACGCCTCGGGGGCAGAGGGTGCCATCCTGGTGGAGGCGGGCTGCCTGGACGGGCATGTGCGGGTTCAGGTGGCGGACAATGGCTGCGGCATGTCGGAGGAGTTCATCCGGCATGACCTGTTCAAGCCCTTCCGCTCGACCAAGGCGGGCGGGTTCGGCATCGGGGCTTACGAGGCCCGGGAAATTGTCAGGAGTTACAATGGCCGGCTGGATGTGAGCAGCCGGCCGGGCGAAGGCACAGTTTTTACCGTCAGCCTGCCGCTGGCGTGAGGGGGACGGACGCGGGCATGAGCGAGGAGAAGCCGAAACTGCTGGTCGTCGAGGACGACCCCGGATTGCAACGGCAGTTGAAGTGGTCTTACGAAGGCTATGAGGTGCTGACGGCGGGTGACCGGCAATCCGCCATCGATTTGCTGCGCGCCGAGGAGCCGAAGGTGGTGACGCTCGACCTCGGCCTGCCGCCCGATCCGGACGGGACCAGCGAGGGGTTCGCCACGCTGGAGGAAATCCTGCGCCTCGCGCCCAACACCAAGGTGATCGTCGCCTCCGGCCATGGCGCCCGGGAGAGCGCGCTCAAGGCCATCGCCATGGGCGCGTGGGACTTCTACCAGAAGCCGGTGGACATCGACGAGCTGGGCCTGATCGTCAAGCGCGCCTTCCATGTCCACCAGCTGGAGGAGGAGAACCGCCGTCTCCAGGAAAACGCCCAGACCAGCGTGCTGGGCGGCATCATCACGGCCGCGCCCAACATGATCAAGGTGTGCCAGATGGTGGAGCGCGTGGCCTCCACCGACGTGTCGGTGATGCTGCTGGGCGCCTCGGGCACGGGCAAGGAAGTGCTGGCGCGCGGGCTGCACCAGTCCAGCCGCCGGGCCAAGGGGCCGTTCGTTGCCATCAACTGCGCGGCGATCCCCGAGAACCTGCTGGAAGCCGAGCTGTTCGGCTACGAGAAGGGCGCCTTCACCGGCGCGGTCAAGACCACCGAGGGCAAGATCGAGCTGGCCCAGAAGGGCACGCTGTTCCTCGACGAAGTGGGCGACATTCCGCTGCCGCTCCAGGTGAAGCTGCTGCGCTTCCTTCAGGAGCGGGTGATCGAGCGCATCGGCGGGCGCAAGCAGATCGAGGTGGACGTGCGGATCGTCTGCGCCACCCACCGCAACCTCGAGCAGATGATCGCCGAAGAGAGGTTCCGCGAGGACCTCTACTACCGCCTCGCCGAGATCGTGGTGAACATCCCCTCTCTGGCGGAGCGCCATGGCGACGCAACACTGCTGGCCCATGCCTTCCTGCAACGGTTCAACCGGCAGATGGGCCGCAACCACAAGGGCTTCACGCCCGATGCCCTCGAGGCGCTGAACAGCTGGCACTGGCCGGGCAACGTGCGCGAGCTGGAGAACCGGCTGAAACGCGCCGTCATCATGGCGGAAGACAACCGCATCACCGCCGCCGACCTCGATCTGGACGGCAAGGCGACGGAGCCGGAGATCCTCAACCTCAAGCAGGTGCGCGAGGAGGCCGACCGCCGGGCGATCCGCCAGGCGCTGGCCCGCTCCGACGGCAATATCACCAATGCGGCGAAATTGCTGGGGATCAGCCGGCCAACTTTCTACGATTTGCTGCGTCAGTATAGCATTAAGGTCTAGGTTATACCGTTCAAGGCGCTGTGTTCCGCTTTCTGAGGGAGACATAAAATGACCAGGCGGATAAAAACCATGAGTGGTGCAGCGTTGGTCGCCGCAGCCGCGACACTGGGGTGTGTCACCCTCGCGCCGCAGGGCGCCTGGGCGGAAAAACCGGCAACGTCCACGAGCCCGCTCAGCCGGGCTCAGGCGCATTTCAACCGGGGCGACTACCGCTCCGCCACCATCGAATTGCGCAACGCGCTGCGCGCCAATCCCAACAGCGTGCCGGCGCGGCTCCTCCAGGCGCGGGTCTACCTGCGCCTGAACCAGGGCCTGCCGGCGCAGACGGAAGTCGAGGCCGCGCGCCGCGCCGGCGCGACGAAGGACTCCACCCGCCACCTGATGGCGGAGGCGCTCGTGCTCCAGCGGCGCTTCGCCGACGCGCTGGAGGAGGCGAAGGCCGATCTGGTGCCCGCCGCCTACGCCTCCGAGGCCGCCCGCGTGCGCGGCCTCGCGCAGATGGGCCTCGGCAAGATGGACGAGGCCAAGGCGGAGCTGCTCAAGGCCGCATCGCTCGCCCCGAAGAACGAGAACGTGCAGCTGGATCTGGCCCGCTACTACGTGGCCGCCCGCGACCGCGCCAGCGCCGAGGCGGCGGTGGACAAGGCACTCGCCCTCAACCCGCGCAGCGTGCGGGCGCTGGTGATGAAGGGCGATCTGGTGCGCGCCACGCAGGGGCTGGAGAAGTCGCTGCCGCTGTTCAACCAGGCCTTGCAGATCGACCCGCAGAGCCTGGAGGCGCGTCTGGAGCGCGCCGCGACGCTGACCGACCTCAAGCGCCACGATGAGGCGCTGGCCGACCTGCAACGGGTCGACAAGGTGGTGCCGGAGCATCCGCTGTCGCTCTACCTCCAGGCGGTGATCAAGGTGCGGGAGCGCAAGTTCCCCGAGGCCGAGGCGCTGATGACCCGCACCAAGGGCGCGCTCGACACGTTCGGCCCGGCGGCGCTGTTGCAGGGCGTGATCGCCTATGAGCGGGGCAACTTCCAGCAGGCGTCGACCCGCTTGCAGGATGTGCTGCGCATGGCGCCGCGCCACCCGTTCGCCCGCCGCCTCTATGCGGCGACGCTGCTGCGGACCGGCGACGCGGACGGCGCGATCAAGGCCGCCCAGCCGCTGCTGGAGGGGGAGAATCCGGATGGCCGCCTGCTGGCGCTGGTGGCCTCCGCCTATGCCCGCAAGGGCGACTATGATCAGGCCGAGACCTATCTGGAAAAGGCCGTGGCCGCCGATCCGAAGCAGGCGGCGCTCAAGACCCAGCTGGCCATGACCCGCGTGGCGCAGGGCGACGACGCCGAGGCGCTGCGCGACCTCGAAGCCGTGCTGCAGGAGGATCCCAAGTCGCTTCAGGCGCTGATGATGTCCGCGCTTGTCAAGATGCGCGCGGGCAACTTCAAGGAAGCGCTGGCGGCCGCCGACCGGCTGGTGAAGGCCTACCCGGACATGGGTATCGGCTACAACATGCGCGGCGCGGCCTACCTCGGCATGAACAACATGAAGGAGGCGGAGGCCAACTTCCGCACCGCCATCCAGAAGAAGCCGAACTACCATGAGGCCCGGCGCAACCTCGCCCAGCTTCTGGTGGCCGACAAGAAATACGCCGAGGCCCGGCGCGAGCTGATGCGCGCGCTGGAAGCCGACGGCCAGAACGCGAAGACGCTGATGGCGCTCTCCGAACTGGCGCGGCTGGAAGGCAAGCAGGATGAGCGTATCGACTGGCTGAAGAAGGCGGTCGCGACCAACCGGGAGTCGATCGCGCCCCGGCTGCGGCTGATCCAGGCCTATCTCGACACCAAGAAGAACCAGCAGGCCATCGCCGAGGCCAACGCCCTCAGCCGGGACTTCTCCGACAATCCGGCGGCGCTGGAGGCGATTGGCCGCGCCCAGGTGGCCGTCAACGACCTGACCGCAGCCACCGCCACCTTCGAGAAGCTCACCAAGGCGCGGCCCAACGATGTGCAGGCGCGGCTGCTCCATGCCCGCGCCCTGGCCAGCAACGGCCGCACCGAGGCCGCGCGGCGCGCCTACACCATGGCGCTCAAGATCCCCAATGCGAACCTGGTGCCGGTCTATCTGGAGCTGATCGGGTTCGAGACGCGCCAGGGCAACACCAAGGACGCGCTCGCCTACGCCAACGAACTGAAGGCCAAGTATCCCAAGTCCTCCGTGGCGGACCGGGCGCTGGGCGACCTCTACATGAGCAATCGCCAGTGGGACAAGGCGATCGCCTCCTACGAGGCGGCCCGCAAGCAGGGGGCGGACCGGGCGCTGAACCTCAGCCTCGCCCAGGCCTACCTGAACGGGGGCAAGCAGGCGCAGGCCGTCACCGTGTTGCAGGAGGCGCTGAAGAAGGACCCGCAGGACGTGGCCGCCCGCGTGGCGCTGGCGGACATCCATATGCGCGAGAAGCGCTATCAGCAGGCGCTGGCCCAGTACAACGCGCTTGACGAGAAGACGCGCCAGAACCCGGGCATCCTCAACAACATGGCGTGGCTGTACGGGGAACTGAAGGACAAGCGGGCCATTCCCACCGCCGAACAGGCCTACAAGCTGGCGCCCAAGTCGCCGGAGGTGGCCGATACGCTCGGCTTCCTGCTGGTGCAGAACCGAGTCGACGTGAAGCGCGGGCTGACGCTGCTCCAGCAGGCGGTCAAGGCGCGGCCGGACGACCCGGATATGCGCTACCACCTAGCCCTGGCGCTGGACGCCAACGGCAAGCGGGCCGAAGCGCAGAAGGAGCTGGAGAATATCCTCAGCAAACACAAGTCGTTCGAGAACATGGCCCAGGCCCGGCAGACCTTGAACCAGATCAAGTCCGCCGGGCGCTAGGGGCGCGCGGCGGCCGGGTCAAGCGAGGCCTGGCGGAAAAATGTTAAAAATCAGGTGCAACGGGGGCTTGCGATTGCCCCCTTGCGCCCTTACAAGGCTCTCCACGGTCGGAGCGTAGCGCAGCCTGGTAGCGCATCACACTGGGGGTGTGGGGGTCGTGGGTTCGAATCCCGCCGCTCCGACCAGCTTTCCTCCCCCGCCACGGCTTCTGCTTTCACGACTTCTGCTTTCACAGCTTCTCCAATCAGCAGCAGCGGTCTTTCCGCGACGGGTCTTTCCGCGACGGCACCGCTATTGCGGCGGCCGCGGCTTTGCCGGCGCTAACCTTCGGGGCCGACTGACATTTGGCGTATGCAGGGGGTTGGCGCGGCCCGGCGGTTCTGGTTTGATGCGGGCCATGAAACAGCTGTTCCTTGCCTTGTTCGCCGCCGCCGCGACGTTCGCTGCACAGGCCGCCGAGCCGCAACAGACGCAGCCCGCCCGGCTGCGGCCTGTCACCTTCTACACGGACTGGAAGGCCCAGGCCGAACATGGCGGCTTCTACCAGGCGGTGGCGCTGGGACTCTACGAGAAGCGCGGCCTCAAGGTGACGATTCGCGCCGGGGGCCCGCAGTCGGACAACACCCGGCTGCTGGCGGCGGGCGCAATCGAGACCGGTATGCTCTCCAACAGCTTCCAGGCGCTGAACCTGGCCGCCAAGGGCGCCAACGTGAAGGTGGTGATGGCCCCTTTCCAGAAGGACCCGCAGGTGCTGATGGTGCACCCCGGCACCGGCGTGAACAGCCTCGCCGACCTCAAGGGGCGGCCGATCTACGTGGCCGATGCGGCGCTCGGCTCCTACTGGCCGTGGCTGCAGCGCAAGTTCGGCTTCACCGGCGCGCAGATGCGCAAGTACGCCTATTCCCTGCTGCCGTGGCTACGCAACAAGCAGGCGGCGCAGGAGGGGTATCTCTCCTCCGAGCCGTTCACGGCGGCCAAGGCCGGGGTCAAGCCGCAGCTGTTCCTGCTGGCCGACAACGGCTGGACCGGCTACGCGGCGATGGTCGCCTTCCGGGGCGAGGTGATCGAGAAGGAGCCGGAGGTGGTGCGGGCCTTCGTCGAGGCGACGCGCGAGGGCTGGCGCAGCTACCTGACCGACGATCCCGCGCCGGGCAACCGCCTGATCCTCAAGGACAACCCGGAGATGACGCCGGAGCTGCTGGCCTATGCCCGGGGCAAGATGATCGAGCACGGCGTGGTGATCTCGGGCGACGCCACCGCCGCCAGCATCGGCACCATGACGCCGGCGCGCTGGCAGGCCTTCCACAAGGACATGGTCAGCCTCAAGCTCATCCCCGCCGCGCTTGACCCGAAGAAAGCCTACACCCTCGACTTCCTGAAGCCATGACGGCGGCAGACCCCTTGCTGCGGCTGGAGGCCGTCAGCCGCCGGTTCCCGGGCGGACTCGCGGCGGTGGAGGCCGTCAGCCTCGACGTGGCGGAGGGGGCGTTCGTCACGCTGCTCGGCGCGTCCGGCTCGGGCAAGACGACGCTCCTGCGCCTGATCGCCGGGCTCGACCAGCCGACGGCAGGGCGGATCGTCTGGCGTGACGGCGCGCCGCCGCCGCTCGGCTACGTGTTCCAGAGCCCGACCCTGCTGCCGTGGGCGAGCGTTTCCGAGAACGTCGCGCTGCCGCTGACCCTCAAGGGGGCGCGGGACGAGGGGGCCGTCGCGCGTGCACTGGCCGCCGTGGGGCTGGCGGAGCGGGCCGGGGCCCGCCCGGCCGAGCTTTCGGGCGGTATGCAGATGCGCGTCTCCATCGCCCGGGCGCTGGTGGGGCGGCCGCGGCTCCTGCTGCTGGACGAGCCCTTCGCGGCGCTCGACGAGATCACCCGCGACCGGCTGGGCACGCTGGTGCAGCGGCTGTGGCGGGAGGAGGGCCTGACCGTGGTGTTCGTTACCCATTCCATCCGCGAGGCGGCGTTCCATGCCACCCGCGCGGTGGTGCTGGAGCGCACGCCGGGGCGGGTCTCGACCGTGATCGACCTGCCGCCGCCCGCAGGGCTGCGCGACCGCACGAGCGAGGCCTATTTTGCCACCTGCGCCCGGCTGGCGGCGGCGCTGGAGGGCACCATGCGGCAGGACGAGGAGGCGCTGGATGCGTGAGCGGCTGGCCCCCCTCCTGGTGACGCTGCTGCTGCTCGCCCTGTGGGAAGGGCTGGTGCGGTGGCTGGATGTGGACCCGTTCGTGCTGCCCGCGCCCAGCGCCGTGGCGGCGGCGCTCGCGGGCAAGGGCGAGTCGCTGCTGCCGGCGTTTCTCTACACCCTCCGGGTGACATGGATCGCGCTGGGGCTGGCGCTCGCCTCGGGCGTGGCGCTGGCGTTCCTCATCCACCGCTCCCGCCTGGCGGAGGCGGCCGTTCTGCCCATCGCGGTGGTGTTGCAGGTAACGCCCGTCGTTGCCATCGCCCCCATCATCCTCATCTGGACCGGCGTCGAGGAGCCGGCGCGGGCGCTCGTCATCATCGCCTGGATCGTGGCGTTCTTCCCCGTGCTCTCCGGGCTCCTCTCGGCGCTCAAGGCCATCGACCCGGCCCTGCGCGACCTGTTCCGCCTCTATGGCGCCGGGCCGTGGGCCACCCTGTGGCGGCTGGAGCTGCCCGCCTGCCTGCCCGCGCTGGTCTCCAGCCTCAAGGTGGCGAGCGGCCTCGCGCTCATCGGCGCGGTGGTGGCCGAGTTCGCCGCCGGGGCGGGCACCTCCCAGGGGCTGGCCTGGCGACTCATCGAGGCGGGCAACCGGCTGGAGGTGGACACCATGTTCGCTTGCCTCGTGCTGCTCTCAGGGCTTGGCCTCGCGCAATACGCGCTGCTGGGCGTGCTGGAGCGGGCGGTGCTGCGCCGCCGGGGACTGCTGCGCGCCAGCCCGCAGGGCCGATAACCGGAAAGACAGAACGGGACCCGGGACGGCGTGCCGTTGTTTGCGAAGGCGCTGGCGGATGATCGTCAAACAACGATCGGTAAAAACCTATTGACAATCGTCAAACAGGAGCCTAGCGTGCGGACATTGGCGAGGGAGGCGAGGCAATGGCGATGCAGACGGGGACGGGAACGGGAAAGGCGGGGATGTTCGAGCGGCTGCTGGAGGATCTGCTGCGCCGCGAGGGCGGTTACGCCTACCACCGCGACGACCGGGGCGGGGAGACCATGTTCGGCATCACCGAGGCGGTGGCGCGCCAGCACGGCTACGACGGGCCGATGCGGTCCATGCCCCGGGCGGTGGCGGTGGAGATCTACCATCAGCGCTACTGGGTGCAGCCGGGGTTCGACCGGGTGGCGGGGCTGAGCGCGCCGGTGGCGGCGGAGCTGTTCGACACCGGCGTCAACATGGGTCCGGCGGTGGCCGGGCGCTTTCTCCAGCGGGTGCTGAACGCCCTCAACCGCCAGCAGCGGGACTATGCGGACGTGGCGGTGGACGGCAGCGTCGGCCCGCGCACGCTGGAGGCGCTGTCCCGTTACCTGCTGGTGCGCGGGCGAGAGGGCGAGACGGTGCTGCTGACGGCGCTCGGCTGCCTCAAGGGCGAGCGCTACATCGCGCTGGCCGAGCAGCGCGTGGCCAACGAGAGCTTCGTCTATGGCTGGCTGCGCACGCGGATCGGGGCGGGCGCCGCAGCTCCGTCCGGGCCGGCGATTCGCCTGATGTAGGCGGGCCGGGGCCGGGCACCGAACAGAACAACAATCCCGCAAACAGAACCAGCCGAAGGGCGAACGGGGGAGGGACAGATGGGTGTGATGGATGCGATCATCGGGCCGATGTCGCGGGTGATCGACAGGGTGATCCCCGACCCGGAGGCGCGGGACCGGGCCAAGCTCGAACTGCTCAGGCTGGAGGGCAGTCAGGAGCTGGAGCAGATGAAGGCCCAGCTCTCCGCCATCATCGCGGAGGCGCAGTCGCAGGACCCGTGGACCAGCCGGGCCCGGCCGAGCTTTCTCTACGTGATGTACATCCTGCTGCTGTTCGCCATCCCCATGGGCCTGCTGAGCGCCCTCGACGGGGAGGCTGCCCGGCGGATCACGGAGGGCATGACCGGCTACCTCCAGGCCATTCCCGAGCCGCTCTACGTGCTGTTCGGCACCGGCTACCTCGGCTACACCGCCGCCCGTCAGTGGGGCAAGGCGAAGGGGAAAGAGCGCTAGGGGCTGCCCGGAGTCCCCCTCAGACTCCAAAGGCCGGCAAGGATGGGCCTTGCCGGTCTTAACCGAGGAGACATCGCATGAGGATGCTCTTGCGGGTCGAGTGGAACCGGCTACGTCTGAGACTCGTAGTCCGCTTCTGATCTCAGCCCCCCGGGCGGAAGGGGCTGCATCCCTTTCGTCCGGGATCGGTAAGTTACCAAGGCAGCGGACCAGCGACAACGGGCATGAGGCGCGGCAGACAAGGTTTATGGTCGTAGAGCGCGGGGCAATGGCCCCGCTCGCCCCTGGCGAAACCGCGCCCATATGGTGGGGAAGGACAACCGCCACGGAGGCTTCCATGGCCCGCCACCAGCTCCAATCCCGAACGCACTCCGGCCCACAGGCCCAGGCTCAGGCGCAGCCCCAGACTCAACCCCAGACTCAACCCCAGACTCAGCCCCAGCCCCAGACTCAGCCGGAAACCCAGCCCGGGCCACGGCGGGGGCCGGAGATCCAGCCGACCACGCCGACCGATCCGCAGCCGGGCGCGCCGCCCGAAATCCAGCCCGCCACGCCGCCGGAGACACACCCCGGCGAGCAGCCGGACACCAACCCGGGGCACCGGCCCGGGGGCGTGCCCGAGGTGCCGACCTATCCCGAAGTGCAGCCCGCCCGGGAGACGCCGTGTCCCGGCCCGCTCCCCGGCCCAAGCCACGAGCCGGAGCCGCTGCCCCAGCCGGACCAGCCCCTGCCGACGCCGGGCCCCGGCCCCACCGCCGCCTTCAAGGCGTGAGGGACGGGGCGGCGTGCCGGGGGGGCGGCGAGACCCTGGGCGCCACCTTGCACGACAGATAGGTTGCAGAGGCTGGCGCGCGCGCTATAAGGCCGATGAACAAATAATAAGTGAGGACCGCGGCCATGGCTGAATTTTCATTGCCAGCGAATTCGAAGGTGAAGAAGGGCAAGACCTATCCGGCCCCTCAGGGCGCCAAGAAGGTTCGGAAGTTCAGCATCTACCGTTGGAATCCCGACGACGGCCAGAACCCGCGCATGGACACCTACGAGGTGGACATGGCGGAATGCGGCCCGATGGTCCTTGACGCTCTCATCAAGATCAAGAACGAGATCGACTCCACGCTCACCTTCCGCCGGTCCTGCCGCGAGGGCGTGTGCGGCTCGTGCGCGATGAACATCAACGGCCAGAACGGTCTCGCCTGCACCACCGCCGTCGAGGACTGCAAGGGCGACGTGAAGATCACCCCGCTGCCGCACATGGAGGTGATCAAGGACCTGGTGCCGGACTTCAAGACCTTCTACGCCCAGTATGCCTCGATCAAGCCGTGGCTCCAGACCGTGACCCCGACTCCGTCGGGCGCGGAGCGCCTCCAGTCCCGCGAGGACCGCGCCAAGCTGGACGGCCTCTACGAGTGCATCCTGTGCGCCTGCTGCTCCACCTCCTGCCCGAGCTACTGGTGGAACGGCGACAAGTACCTCGGCCCGGCCATCCTGCTGCAGGCCTACCGCTGGCTGGCCGACAGCCGCGACGAGATGACGGGCGAGCGCCTCGACAACCTCGAGGATCCGTTCCGCCTCTATCGCTGCCACACCATCATGAATTGCGCCAACGTCTGCCCGAAGGGGCTGAACCCGGCCAAGGCGATCGCCGAGATCAAGAAGATGATGGTGGAACGCCAGCTCTGATCCTGCCCCACCGCAGGAGAGGCTTTCCTCTTTTCCGTAAGGGCCGCGCCGGAAGGTGCGGCCCTTTGCGTTTGCGGGGTGTGGATACTTCGGCTCGGGACGCAGGGCCTAGAAAAAAAGGGTGAGGCAGGAGGCGCGGAGGCCGCCGGGACCGGCGCCGAAAAGGGCGGGGCGGACAGGGCTGCGGCGGCCGGCGCGGGAAGGTCCATGATGTCCGGCGCGTCCGGGCCAAGCCGGTTCCCGGCCGCGCGCGACTCGGTGTTGGGCGCGGCGGGCACGTCCGGGGCCCGCCCCCGGGCCGGTTCGGCCCGCGGCAGCGGCTCGGTGCGGGTGACCACCCGGTTGCGCCCGGCGTCCTTGGCCGCATAGAGCGCGTGGTCCGCCCGCACGAAGGCCGCGTGCAGCGTATCCTCCGGCAGGAGGATCGTCAGGCCGATGCTGGTGGTGACGTGGAATTCGTGGTGGTCCACCCGGAACGCCGTCTGCTCCAGCGTCGAGCGGATGCGCTCGGCAACGGCGGTGGCCTGCTCGAGGTCGGTGGCGGGCAGCAGCGCTGCGAACTCCTCCCCGCCCATGCGGGCCACGATGTCCCCGGCGCGGGTGCAGGACTTCAGCATCACGCCGAACTGGCGCAGAACCTCGTCGCCCGCATGGTGGCCGTAGCGGTCGTTCACGTGCTTGAAGTGGTCCAGGTCCAGCACCATGAGCGCGGGCCAGGCATGGGAGCGGTCGGCCCGGGCCAGCTCCACGTCGGCGATCTGGTTGAAGGCGCGGCGGTTGAACACGCCGGTCAGATCGTCAATCGCCACCTTGACCCGCAGCAAGCGGTGGATGCGCTCCATCACCAGCAGCACGAAGCTGATGTTGAGGATGATGCTGGTGCACAGGATTTGCAGCAGCGCCATGCTGGCGGAGGGTGCCTGGCTCCGGAACAGGGGCCCGACCGGCAGCGTCCACAGGGTGTGGATCATCCACAGGCAATGGGTGACCGCCTGAAGGGCAAACCCCAGCAGCAGGTACGGCACGGCCACCGAATAGGTGTACTCGCCCCAGCGCCGCTGCCGCAGCACCGCCAGCGGCCACAGCGCCAGCAGCGTCAGGAGGGCCGAGGTGCTGAGGAGGCGCGCCCACAGCAGCGGCTGGACATAGACGAAATAGGCGTGAACGGCGAACTGCGCGGCAATGAGGCCGCTCAGCACCACCGGCCGGGTGGGGCTCTGGATGAACCGCATCAGGCCCGCCACCAGAAGGGCGGTGCCCGCCGTCAACGTCAGGATGGGGAGGATGACGGTGACCGGCGAGGGGAAATCGGCCTGAAGGGAGGCCAGCACCGAGCCGAGGCCGATCAGCGTATTGCCCGCGGCCCACACGGCGATCGAGGACTCGCCGGGGTTGAGCCGGTAAATGCCCATCAGCAGCGCCGCACTGAACAGGCTGGCGCAGGCAATGGCGATGAAAAGGGTGTTCGAATCCAGAAACATCGGGATGATCGTTTTATCGGTCCTGGTGGCGCCCCCGGGGATGAGGCCATTAAACGCACAAGTCGGAAAAAGGTGGCGTCACCCGGCAGAAAGAGTTGCGCCGGGCGTGCGCTGTGACGCCGCTTTCGGACGGGCGAAAAATGCTTTATGGCCCGGAGCCTATGAGCGTCATTTCTGCGTATGAAAATCTGGTGGCCCAATCCGAGCTGCGTCCCGACCCGGACCAGGCGCGGGTGGCGGCCCGCCTCGACCGGCTGGCGCGGGAGCTGGATGCCTGGACGCCGCCGTCTCCCTCGTGGCTCGGCCGCCTGTTCGGCGGCGGCAGGCGGGCGGACGCGCCGCCGCGCGGGCTGTACATGTGGGGGTCGGTGGGGCGCGGCAAGTCCATGCTCATGGACCTGTTCCACGACAACGTGACCATCAGCCCCCGGCGGCGGGTGCATTTCCACGAGTTCATGCTGGAGGTGCACGCCGCCATTCACGACTATCGCCAGATGAGCGAGGCGCAGCGGCGCGAGACGTTCGGCCGCCACGCCGGGGATGACCCGATTCCGCCCGTCGCCGGAAAGATCGCCAGCGAGGCGCGGCTGCTGTGCTTCGACGAGATGCAGGTGACGGACGTGGCCGACGCCATGATCCTCGGCCGCCTGTTCACCGAGCTGTTCCGCAACGGCGTGGTGGTGGTGACCACCTCCAACCGCCCGCCGCGCGACCTCTACAAGAACGGCCTCAACCGCCAGCTTTTCCTGCCGTTCATCGACCTGCTGGAGGCGACGCTGGACGTGGAGACGCTGAACGGCCCCACCGACTACCGGCTCGACCGGCTGGGCGGCCGGCCGGTCTATTACGTGCCCAACGGCCCGGAGGCGACTCAGGCCCTGTCCGAGGCCTTCTTCCGCCTGACCGACTACGCGGTGGAGGACCGGGAGAAGGTGCCCTCCGACACGCTGACGGTGCAGGGGCGGCAGCTGTTCGTGCCCAAGGCGCTGAAGGGCGTGGCGGTGTTCTCGTTCAAGCGGCTGTGCGCCAGCCCGCTGGGCCCGGCGGATTACCTCGCCATCGCCCAGAAGTACCACACGGTCATCATCGTCGGCATCCCGAAGCTGGGGCCGGAGAAGCGCAATGAGGCCAAGCGCTTCGTCACGCTGATCGACGCGCTCTACGAATACCGGGTGAAGCTGCTGTGCGCCGCCGACGCGCCGCCGCAGGAGCTGTACACCGAAGGCGACGGCGCCTTCGAGTTCGAGCGCACCGTCTCGCGCCTCATGGAAATGCAGTCCGCCGACTACCTGGCGCAGGGCCACGGCATCGCCGCCTGACCGGCGCGCCCGCCGGAGGGGCGGGGAGGGCCGGGCGCCCTGTTTCGGCCAAATATTGGACACGTGTGTACAAAAATAATAATGGACACACGTGTACAGGAATGATATCGGCGCGGCAGTTTCTCCCCCGACCGCGAGGATTCTCCGTTCCATGCGCGATTTGACCCGTAAACGTCTGCTTTTGATCTTCTGCGTGGTGGCCGTGCTTGGCGCGGCGGCTGGCGGCATCTGGTGGTTCACCACCGGGCGCTATTTCCAGAGCACGGACAACGCCTATGTGGAGGCGGAAATCGTCCACATCGCCCCCAAGGTGGAAGGCTATGTGGCCGAGGTGGCGGTGGAGGACAACCAGCCGGTCAAGGCGGGCGACCTCCTGCTGCGGCTGGACGACAAGGATTATCGCGCCCGGGTGGCCGAGGCGGAGGCGGCGCTGGCGTCGCGCTTCGCCATGGAGCGCTCCCTGCACGAGTCGCTCAAGAAGCAGGAGCTGAGCGTGCGCGAGGCGGAAGCCGCGCTGGCCAGCGCCCGCGCCGACGCGGAGCGCGCCACCAAGGACCGCACGCGCTACGCCGAACTGGCCAACAAGCAGTGGGTCTCCGCCCAGCGGCTGGAGTCGGCCGTGGCGCAGGCCCGGCAGGCCGAGGCCTCGGTGGCGGAGAAGCAGGCGGCACTGGGCGGCAGCATCCAGCAGCTGGGCGTTCTGAGGACCCAGCTGGATGCGGTGGCCGGCAGCATCAAGCAGGCGGAAGCGCAGCTGGAGGAGGCGCGGCTGGCGCTTTCCTACACCGAGATTCGCGCGCCGCGTGACGGCGTGATCGGCAACCGCACGGCGCGGGTGGGCCAGTTCGTGCGCCCCGGCACCACGGTGATGGCGCTGGTGCCGCTTCAGGACGTCTATGTGGTGGCCAACTTCAAGGAAACCCAGCTGACCCGGGTGGCCGAGGGCCAGCCGGTGACGCTGGAGGTGGACGCCTTCCCGGGCGTCGAGGTGCGCGGCCGGGTGCAGAGCATCGCCCCCGCCAGCGGCTCGCGCTTCTCGCTGCTGCCGCCGGAGAACGCCACCGGCAACTTCACCAAGATCGTGCAGCGCCTGCCGGTGAAGATCGTGCTCGACCAGCCCCTGCCCAAGGGCGTGTGGCTGACGCCGGGCATGTCGGTGATCGCCACCATCGACACCCGCGGCGGCGCGCAGAAGAAGACCGAGGCGCCGTCCGCCATGCACCTGGCGGCGGCCGGGGGAAGCGACTCCCATGAGTGAGTCGACCCCGGCGGCCGCGCCTGCCGGCGCCGCCGGCGACGCGGGGGAGAAGACCGGCTGGTACCCGGGCTACGACGGCCCCGAGTGGCCGCCCGTCCGGCTGCTGGTGGGCTTCTTCCTGATGGTGCTCGGCATGTTCATGGCCGTGCTCGACATCCAGATCGTCGCGGCCTCCATCGGCGACATCCAGGCCGGCCTCGCCGCCAGCCCGGACGAGGCGAGCTGGGTGCAGGGCTCCTACCTGATCGCGGAGATCATCATGATCCCGCTCTCGGGCTACCTCTCCCGCGCGCTCTCGACGCGGGTGATGTTCAGCCTGTCGGCGGCGGGCTTCACGCTCGCCAGCATCCTGTGCGCCACCGCCACCTCCATGGAGGAGATGATCCTCTACCGCGCGATCCAGGGCTTCCTCGGCGGCGGCATGATCCCCTCCATCTACGCCAGCATGATCCTGGTGTTCGGCCGCAGCCGCCAGAAAACCATGATGGTGGTGGTGAGCCTCATCGTCACCATGGCGCCCACGGTGGGCCCGACGCTGGGCGGCTGGATCACCGACGCCATCAGCTGGCACTGGCTGTTCCTCGTCAATGTCGTCCCCGGCATCATCGTGGCGGTGGGCGTGTGGCTGTGCGTGGACGGGCTGGACAAGCCGGACTACGCGCTGCTGCGCCGCGTCGATCTGCTCGGCCTCCTGATGATGGCCGTGTTCCTCGGCTGCCTCGAATATGTGCTGGAGGAAGGGGCCAAGGACCAGTGGTTCGAGGACAGCACCATCTTCTGGCTGACGGTGATCTCGGTCAGCGCGGGCGTGGCGTTCATCTGGCGCACGCTCACGGTGAAGGAGCCCATCGTCAACCTGCGGATCTTCGGCAACTACAACTTCACCTTGGGGGCGCTGCTCGGCTCGCTGGTGGGCATCGGCCTGTTCGGCCTCGTCTACATCTTCCCGCTGTTCCTCGGGCGGGTGGCGGGCCTGTCGAGCGTGCAGATCGGCAGCGTGCTCTCGATCAGCGGCATCGCCATGATCCTCGGCGCGCCGGTCACCGGCTTCCTCCAGAAGCACGTGGACCTGCGCCTGCTGGCGGTGATCGGCATGGCCATGCTCGCCTACGCCACCTGGATGACCCACACCCTGACGGCGGACTGGCGCTTCCACGAGCTGATCGTGCCTCAGGTGCTGCGCGGCTTCGGCCTGATCCTGTGCCTGTCCACCCTCAGCGCGATCTCGTTCGCGACGCTGCCGATCGACCGGCTGAAGGACGCAGGCGGACTCTACACCCTCTGCCGCAACTTGGGCGGCGCGTTCGGCCTCGCCTTCATCAACACCGTGCTCCAGTGGCGGGAGAACTTCCACTGGTCGCGGCTGGGCGAACACCTGAACCACGGCCGGCCGGAGGTGGAGGCGTGGCTCGGCGGCGTCGAACAGCGCATGACCGATCTGGGGCTGCCCGACCCGACGGGCGCGGCGATCAAGCAGCTGCTCCTCCTGTTCCAGCGGGAGGTGACGGTGCTGAGTTACGCCGATTGCCTGGCCCTCCTGGGCGGCATATTCTTCGTGGTGGCGGTCCTGCCGCTGCTGCTGAAACCGGCCCGGGGCGCGGCCGGAGGAGAAGCACATTGAGGCACGACGATCCCGTTTCCGCCAGGGCCCGCAAGGGCCGCCGCCCGGGGCCGGGCCGCCCCGTGGACCTGGCCAAGCGCGAGGCGATCCTCACGTCCACCCGCGAGCTGCTCCAGCAGCGCGGGCCGGCGGTGACGCTGGAGGAGGTAGCGGAGGCCGCCGGCGTCTCGCGCCAGACCATCTACAACAACTGGACCAGCAAGGAGCAGCTGATCGACGAGGTCATCGGCAGCTGCGTCGACGAGCTGATGACCCCCCTGCGCACGGCGGCGGAAGACGCCAGCGTGGAGGAGACGCTGACGGCGCTGGCCACCGCCTACCTCAACATGCTCATCAACGCGGCCACCCATGCGCTGCTGCGGGTGGTGCTGTCGAGCCGCGAGCAGTATGGCCCGTCCTTCTACGCTGCCGGGCCGCGCCGCACCCAGCGGTATCTGGCGGACTATTTGCGCCGCCAGGCCGCGCGGGGCGTTCTGGAGATGGAGGACCCCGACCTCGCCGCCGAGCATTTCATCGGCATGCTCAAGGGCAACTATTTTCTGAAGGTGATGCTGCATGGCCCGAACGCCATCGAACCGGAGGGGCATATGCAGCGTATCACGACGAGCGTCGCCACCTTCTTGCGTGCCTACGGACGCCGCCGGTAAAAGAGACCGGCGGCGCAACGGTGTGGCGGAGACCCGGGGTCCTGCCCGTGTCGGGCGCGACGCAGCGGAACGTTAGGGAGCGCGGCGTGGGTGCCATCTCAACCGACCAGGCCTACCGCCAATACCTGATCCGGGCGACGCTGGCCGAAGGGCAGGGCCGTCTGGACGAGGCGATTCAGGCGCTGGAAATCGCGACGGCGCTGGAGGAGAAGCGGCCGGAGGCCTGGCACCATCTCGCCCGGCTGCTGGCGCTGGACCCGGCCCGCCGCGGCGAGGCCGAGGAGGCGCGCGCGCGGGCGGACGGCCTGCGCCGCCTCAACCCGCCGCCGGGGCGCCCCGGCCAGACCGGAGGCGCGCCGCTGTCGGGGGAAGGCTCCCGGTCCCTTTCGGAGTCCCTGTCCCTGCCGCCCCACGCGCTGGGGCCGACCATGGCCGACGAGCACGCCGAGGCTGCCTGGCTGGAGCGGGCCGGGCGGTATCTGGACGCCTGCGCGGTGTGGGAGCGGATCATCGCCGCCCACCCGGACGACGCCGAGGCCTGGGTGAACCTGGGCCGCCTGCTCGCCGACCATCTGGCCCGGGACGAGGACGCGGAGGCGGTGCTGCGCCGCGCCGTCGCCATCGACGACCAGAGCGAGGTGGCCTGGGCCTATCTCGGCCGGGTGATCCACGACCGGGAAGGCGACCTGGACGAGGCGGAGGAGGCGCTGACCCAGGCGCTCATGCTGGACTGGAACTACGCCACCGCCTGGGCCTGGAAGGCGCGGGTGCTGCACACGGCGGGCGAGCGCCTCGAGGAGGCGGAGGAGGGCTACCGGCGCGCCATCGCGCTCAGCCGCAGCTACCCGTGGGCCTGGGCGCAACTGGGCCTGCTCTATCAGGAGGAGCTGGGCCGCTTCCGCGACGCCGAGCACGCCTACCGCAAGGCGGTGGAGGAAAACCCGGACTATGCCTGGGCCTGGGGCCAGCTCGGCCAGTTGCTCGGCACCGAGCTGAAGCGCCCGGCGGAGGCCGAGGCGGCGCTGCGCCGGGCCCTCGAACTGGACCCGGAGGACGACTGGGACTGGGCCCAGCTGGGCGAGCTGCTCTCCCACCAGCCGGGCCGGGAGGAGGAGGCGGACGCGGCCTTCCGCAACGCCATCGACCGCGCGCCCGACTATGCCTGGGCGCTGGCCCACTACGGGCGGTTCCTCGCCGACTCCATGGACGCGCCGGAGGAGGCGGAGGCCCTGTTCGAGCGGGCGCTGGCGGCCCGCCCCGGCTACTGGTGGGCCGAGGGCCAGCTGGCCCATGTGCGGCACCTGAAGCTGGACAAGCTGGCAGAGGCCGAGGCGGGCTACCGGCGGATGCTGGAGGGCGAGCCGGACAACGCCTGGGCCTGGGCGCAACTGGGCCATCTGCTCGCCTTCAAGATGCAGCGCCCGGCCGAGGGCGCGCGCGCGTTCCAGGAGGCGCTGCGGATCAACCCGGACTACGAATGGGCCTGGGCCCATCTGGGGCAGGTCTACCACGAATGGCTGGGCCAGCCGCGCGAGGCGGAGGCCGCCTACCGGCGCGCGCTGAATCTGGCGCCGCAGGAGCCGTGGAACTGGAGCCAGCTGGGCGCGCTCATCGCCCAGACGGATCTCGCCCGCGCGGATGAGGCCGAGTCGGCCTTCCGGGAGGCGTTGCGCCTGAAGCCCGACTACCGCTGGGCGTGGAGCGAGCTGGGCCGCCTGCTGGCGCAGGTGCCGGGCCGCGCGGCGGAGGCGGAGGCCGCCTTCCGCCGGGCGCTGGAGCTGGACCCGGACCATGCCTGGACCTGGGCGCAGCTGGGGATGCTGCTCTACCCGGCCATGCAGCAGCCCGAGTCCGCCGTGGCGGCGTTGCGGGAGGCGCTGGCGCGGGAGCCGAACACCGCCTGGCTGTGGCAGCGCCTAGCAGAAGTGTTAGCCGACGGGCTGAGCCTGACGGCGGAGGCGGAGCTGGCGCTGCGGCAGGCAGTGGCGCTGGCCCCGGATGACCATGAGGTGTGGCACCAGCTCGGCGTGCTGCTGGAGACCAGGCTGCACCGCACGGATGCCGCGCGGGAGGCCTACGAGCGTGCCTTTTCGCTGAATCCGGCCTGTCCGACCATCCGGGGCGACCTGGAGCGGCTGCGTCAGGGCGGAGAGTCGGGGTCGGACGCCACGTCGTCCTGTCACGGCGTGTAAAGACCCGGTAAAAATTGCGCTCAGGGCGGCGGCAATTCTGACTGCGCGCCCTTGCGAGCGCAGGAGATTCAGTCTATTCCCACGGCCGTTTGGGCATTCGTTTCGTGTGTCCTGCGACTTTTGAATGGCAGTCACGATAGAGACGTTCATGGCACGCAAAAAAATTGCGCTGATCGGCAGCGGGATGATCGGGGGAACGCTTGCCCACCTGATCGGCCTGAAAGAACTTGGCGACGTGGTGCTGTTCGACATCGCCGAGGGGCTGCCGCAGGGCAAGGCGCTGGACATCGCCGAATCCTCGCCGGTTGACGGGTTCGATGTCCGCCTGCGCGGTGCCAACGACTACAAGGCCATCAAGGGCGCGGACGTGTGCATCGTCACCGCGGGCGTGCCGCGCAAGCCGGGCATGAGCCGCGACGACCTGCTCGGCATCAACCTGAAGGTGATGAAGTCGGTGGGCGAGGGCATCCGCCGCTACGCCCCGAAGGCGTTCGTCATCTGCATCACCAATCCGCTCGATGCCATGGTGTGGGCGCTGCGCGAGTTCTCCGGCCTGCCGCACAGCAAGGTGGTGGGCATGGCCGGCGTGCTGGACTCCGCCCGCTTCCGCTACTTCCTGGCCGAGGAGTTCAATGTCTCCGTTGAGGACGTGACGGCCTTCGTCCTGGGCGGCCACGGCGACACCATGGTGCCGCTGACCCGCTACTCGACCGTTGCCGGCATCCCCGTGCCCGATCTGGTCAAGATGGGCTGGACCACGCAGGAGCGGCTGAACCAGATCGTGCAGCGCACCCGCGACGGCGGCGCCGAGATCGTCGGCCTGCTCAAGACCGGTTCGGCCTACTACGCTCCGGCCGCCGCGGCCGTGCAGATGGCCGAGAGCTACCTGAAGGACAAGAAGCGCCTGCTGCCCTGCGCCGCCTATGTTGACGGCGCCTACGGGCTTGACGGGCTCTATGTCGGCGTTCCGGTCGTCATCGGCGAAGGCGGTGTTGAACGGATCGTCGAGATCGACCTGAAGGCTGCGGAACGCAAGATGTTCCAGAACTCGGTCAATGCGGTGCGCGGCCTCGTCGATGCGTGCAAGCAGATCGATCCCACCCTGGCTGGCTCCGCCGCTCCGCGCGCGAAGGTTGGCCGTCCCGCCAAGGCTGCTTCGGTCCCGGCTCCGGCCGCTCCGAAGAAGCGTGGCCGTCCCAAGAAGAAAGCGTAAGCGACGATGAACATTCACGAGTATCAGGCGAAGGAACTGCTCGCCAAGTTCGGCGTGCCCGTTCCGGCAGGCTATGCTGCCTTTACTGCTGATGAAGCCGCCGCAGCTGCGGAAAAGTTGCCCGGACCCATTTACGTGGTCAAGGCGCAGATCCACGCGGGTGGTCGCGGCAAGGGCAAGTTCGTGGGCGCTGCCCCGGACGCGAAGGGCGGTGTGCGTCTCGCCCGCTCCATCGACGAAGTGCGCCAGCACGCGTCGGAAATGCTGGGCAAGACCCTGGTGACCGTCCAGACCGGCCCGGCCGGCAAGGAAGTGGGCCGCGTCTACATCACCGACGGCGTGGACATCGCCAAGGAACTCTACCTCTCCATGCTGGTTGACCGTGGCACCGGCCACATCGCCATCATCGCCTCGACCGAAGGCGGCATGGACATCGAAGAGGTGGCCGAGAAGACCCCGGAGAAGATCGTCACTGTCGACATCGACCCGGTGATGGGCCTGTCGGGCTTCCACGCCCGCAAGGTGGCCTTCGCGCTGGGCCTGAGCGGCGACCTGTTCAAGCAGGGCGTGGACGTGGTGACGAAGCTCTACAACGCTTTCGTTGCCTGCGACTGCTCGCTGCTCGAAATCAACCCGCTGGTCATCACCCAGGACAACCAGATCAAGGTCCTGGACGCCAAGATGTCCTTCGACTCGAACGCGCTGTTCCGTCACCCGGACATCCTCGCGCTGCGTGACATCACCGAGGAGGACCCGAAGGAAGTCGAGGCCTCCAAGTTCGACCTGTCCTACATCGCGCTGGACGGCAACATCGGCTGCATGGTCAACGGCGCCGGCCTTGCCATGGCGACCATGGACATCATCAAGCTCTCGGGCGGCGAGCCGGCCAACTTCCTCGACGTGGGCGGCGGCGCTTCCAAGGAGAAGGTGACCGCGGCGTTCAAGATCATTCTGTCCGACCCGCAGGTGAAGGGCATTCTGGTCAACATCTTCGGCGGCATCATGCGCTGCGACATCATCGCCGAGGGCGTGGTGGCAGCGGCCCGCGAAGTCAGCCTTTCCGTGCCGCTCGTGGTGCGTCTGGAAGGCACGAACGTTGAACTCGGCAAGCAGATCATGCGCGATTCCGGCTTGCCCATCATCCCGGCAGACGACCTGGGCGATGCCGCCCAGAAGATCGTGGCAGCAGTTAAGAAGGCGGCGTAACCATGGCAATTCTGATCAACAAAGAGACGAAGGTCATCTGCCAGGGCTTCACCGGCAAGCAGGGCACCTTCCACTCCGAAGCGGCGATTGCCTATGGGACCCGCATGGTCGGCGGCACCGCGCCGGGCAAGGGCGGCACCACCCACCTGGGCCTGCCGGTGTTCGACACCGTGGCCGAGGCCAGGGAAAAGACCGGCGCCGATGCGTCCGTGATCTACGTGCCGCCCGCAGGCGCGGCTGACGCCATCCTCGAAGCCATCGACGCCGAGATCCCCCTGGTGGTCTGCATCACCGAGGGCATCCCCGTGCTCGACATGGTGCGCGTGAAGCGCGCCCTCCAGGGCTCCAAGACCCGCCTGATCGGTCCGAACTGCCCGGGTCTGCTGACCCCCGGCGAGTGCAAGATCGGCATCATGCCGGGCAACATCTTCAAGAAGGGCAAGGTGGGCGTCGTCTCCCGTTCGGGCACGCTGACCTACGAAGCCGTGTTCCAGACCTCGGCGGTCGGCCTCGGCCAGACCACCGCTGTCGGCATCGGCGGCGACCCGGTCAACGGCACCAACTTCGTTGACGTACTGGAGATGTTCCTGGCGGACCCGGAAACCGAGTCCATCATCATGATCGGCGAAATCGGCGGCGACGCCGAGGAGCAGGGCGCGGAGCTGCTGAAGCGCTCGAAGATCAAAAAGCCGACCGTCGGCTTCATCGCGGGCCGCACGGCGCCTCCGGGCCGCCGCATGGGCCACGCCGGCGCCATCGTCTCCGGCGGCAAGGGCAAGGCGGAAGACAAGATCGAGGCCATGCGTTCTGCTGGTATCGTTGTCGCCGACAGCCCGTCGGCTCTGGGCACCACCCTTCTTGAGGTGTTAAAGGGCTAATTGATCGTGTTCCGGCCCCGAGTGGGGGAGTCTCGGGCCGGAACCGCAGGCTTTGGCCGTCCGCGATGCGCCTGTCGGTCGCGGACGGCCCAGGTTTAACGATAGGCTCGTTTTGGCGCGCCGGATGTACGCGCGCCGGACTAAGGAGCAGAGTCGCAATGGGTTACGAAGGCGATCTTCCCCAGGGCATCGAAGGTGCCAGTGCAGCCTTCATCGAAGCGTTGTACGAGAAGTATGCGGCCGACCCGAACGCGGTCGACCCCAGCTGGCAGCGCTACTTCGCTGGTCTGGAAATGGCTGCGGGCGCAACCAAGGCGGGCCCGTCATGGCAGCGCAGCAATTGGCCGTTGCAGCCGAGCGACTCGCTGACGCAGGCTCTCGACCCCACCCAGATGAGCCTTGAGCCGAAGCCGGCCAAGGGCAAGGGCCAGGAGGCCGCCCCGGCCGCCGCGCCGGCCGCCGGCGCCACCGCCGAGGACATCCGCCGCGCCGCCGACGACACGCTGCGCGCGTTCACCTTCATCCGCACCTTCCGCGTGCGCGGCCACCTTGCCGCCAAGCTGGACCCGCTGGGTCTGGAGAAGCGCGCGGAGCATCCCGAATTGCAGCCGGCCTTCCACGGCTTCGGCCCCAACGATCTGGACCGCCCGATCTACCTCGGCGGCCTCCTCGGCCTGCAGATGGCCACCATCCGTCAGGTGCATGAGACCCTGTGCCGCAACTACTGCGGCAACATCGCGGTCGAGTACATGCACATCAACGACATCGAGGAGCGCCGCTGGATCCAGGAGCGCATCGAGGGCCCCGAGAAGGACGTCTACTTCACCAAGGAAGGCAAGCTCGCCATCCTCAACAAGCTGATCGAGGCCGAGTCCTTCGAGAAGTTCCTCGCCCGCAAGTACGTGGGCACCAAGCGGTTCGGCCTGGACGGCGGCGAAGCCATGATCCCGGCGCTGGAAGCCGTCATCAAGGTGGGCGGCGCCCTCGGCGTCGAGGAGATCGTGATCGGCATGCCGCACCGTGGCCGCCTGAACGTGCTCACCAACGTGATGCAGAAGCCGTTCCGCCAGCTGTTCCATGAATTCGCCGGCGGCTCGTCCCAGCCGGACGAAGTGGGCGGCTCGGGCGACGTGAAGTACCACCTCGGCACCTCCACCGACCGCGGCTTCGACGGCAACATGGTGCACCTGTCGCTGACGCCGAACCCGTCGCACCTGGAGACGGTCAACCCGGTGGTGCTGGGCCGCGTGCGCGCCAAGCAGACCCAGCGCGGCGACAAGGAGCGCACCAAGGTGCTCCCGCTGCTGCTGCACGGCGACGCCGCCTTCGCCGGCCAGGGCGTGGTGGCCGAGTGCTTCGCCATGTCCGGCGTGCCGGGCTACAACACCGGCGGCACCATCCACTTCATCGTGAACAACCAGGTGGGCTTCACCACCTCGCCGAAGTTCGCGCGCTCCTCGCCCTATCCGTCGGACGTGGCGAAGATGGTGCAGGCGCCGATCTTCCACGTGAACGGCGATGATCCCGAGGCCGTGGTGTTCGCCACCAAGCTGGCCACCGAGTTCCGCCAGACCTTCAAGCGCGACGTCGTCATCGACATGTGGTGCTACCGCCGCTTCGGCCACAACGAGGCCGACGAGCCGGGCTTCACCCAGCCGAAGATGTACGCGGCCATCAAGAGCCATCCGTTCGTCTCGGCCATCTACGCCGAGAAGCTGAAGGCCGAGGGCGTGGTCACCGACGAACAGGTCAAGCAGATGGAAGACACCTACGTCTCCCGTCTGGAGGACGAGTTCGAGGCCTCCAAGGGCTACAAGCCCAACAAGGCCGACTGGTTCGAGGGCCGCTGGTCGGGCCTGCACCGCCCGGTCGAGGGCGTGAACGGCCGTCGCGGCGCCGACACCGGCGTGTCGGCCGAGGCGATCAACGCCGTCGGGCAGGTGATGACCACCTGGCCGGAGTCCTTCAAGATCCACCGCACCCTCGAGCGCGTGATCAAGGCCCGCGCCGAGGCGCTCAAGTCCGGCGACGGCATCGACTGGGCCACCGCCGAGCAGCTCGCCTTCGGCACCCTGCTGAAGGAAGGCTTCGGCGTGCGCCTGTCGGGCCAGGACGTGGGCCGCGGCACCTTCTCGCACCGTCACGCGGTCTTCACCGACCAGGAGACGGAAGAGAAGTACATCCCGCTGCTCCAGATCAGCCCGAACTACGAGGTCTATGAGTCCATCCTCTCCGAGTATGGCGTCATGGGTTACGAGTACGGCTTCTCGCTGGCCGAGCCCAACTGGCTGACCCTGTGGGAAGCCCAGTTCGGCGACTTCGCCAACGGCGCGCAGATCATCATCGACCAGTATCTGTCGTCGTCGGAAGTGAAGTGGCTGCGCGCCTCCGGCCTCGTGCTGCTGCTGCCGCACGGCTACGAGGGCCAGGGCCCCGAGCACTCCTCCGCCCGCCTGGAGCGCTACCTCCAGCTGTGCGCCGAGGACAACATGCAGGTGGCCAACTGCACCACGCCGGCCAACTACTTCCACATCCTGCGCCGCCAGCTGCACCGCGCCTTCCGCAAGCCGCTGGTGATCATGACGCCCAAGTCGCTGCTGCGTCACAAGAAGGCGGTCTCGCGCCTCGAGGACTTCCTCGAGGGCAGCCAGTTCCACCGCGTGCTGCGCGACGATGCGGAAACCGGCCGCCAGTCCGAGCTGAAGCTGCGGCCGGATGAGCAGATCACCAGGCTCGTCCTCTGCACCGGCAAGGTCTACTACGACCTGCTCGAGGAGCGCGACCGCCGCGGCCAGGACGACACCTATCTCCTGCGTGTCGAGCAGCTCTATCCGTTCCCGGCACAGGCGATCGCCAAGATCGTCTCCCGCTTCCCGAACCTCAAGACCGTGGTCTGGGCGCAGGAAGAGCCGAAGAACATGGGCGCGTGGAGCTTCATCAATCCGCTGATCGAGGAAGTGCTGGTCGAGTGCGGCACCAAGCCGACCCGGCCCGTCTACGCCGGCCGCGCGGCTGCGGCGGCAACCGCGACCGGCTTTGCGAAACGTCACGCCGAGGAACAGGCCCGCCTGGTGGCCGACGCCCTCGACGCTTAATCTGGTATAGGAGCGAGTACATCATGGCCACGGACGTCAAGATCCCGGCGCTCGGCGAATCCATCACTGAGGCGACAATCGCCGAATGGCTGAAGAAGCCCGGCGATTACGTGAACCAGGACGAACCCATTGCCAGCCTGGAGACCGACAAGGTCGCCGTCGAGCTGCCGGCCCCGGTCGCCGGCGTGCTGACCGCGATCTCGCAGGAAGCCGGCGCAACCGTCCAGGTGGGCGCGATCGTCGCCCAGATCGACGAAACCGCCACCGCTGGCGCCGCTGCCCCGGCTCCGGCCGCCGCCCCGAAGGCCGAAGCGGCGCCCGCTCCGGCCCAGACGGCCGCTCCGGCTCCGGCCGCGGCGCCCGCCCCGGCCGCCGCTCCCGCCGCGCAGCCGGCCGCCGAGCTGGTTGCCATCGCTCCGGCGGTGCGCAAGATCCTCGAGGACTACAACCTTGATCCGGCGTCCATTTCCGGCACCGGCAAGGACGGCCGCCTCACCAAGGAAGACGTGCTGAAGGCGATCGAAAACGGCACCGCCCGTCAGCGCGCCGCCGCCGGCGCCGCCCCGGCCGCTGCCGCTGCGCCGGCCGCCGCCGAGCGCGTCGAGGAACGGGTCAAGATGACCCGCCTGCGCCAGACCATCGCCCGCCGCCTCAAGGAAGCCCAGAACACCGCCGCCATGCTGACCACGTTCAACGACGTGGACATGTCGGCCGTGATCGAGGCCCGCGCCAAGTACAAGGACCTGTTCGAGAAGAAGCACAACATCCGCCTCGGCTTCATGGGCTTCTTCACCAAGGCCGTGACCCTGGCGCTGAAGGAAGTGCCGGCGGTCAACGCCTCCATCGAAGGTGACGAGATCGTCTACCGCAACTACGCGGACATCGGCATCGCCGTCTCCGCCCCGAACGGCCTCGTCGTCCCCATCCTGCGCAACGCCGACAAGCTGTCGTTCGCCGAGGTGGAAAAGGGCATCGCCGACTTCGGCAAGCGCGCCAAGACCGGCCAGCTCAAGCTGGAGGAACTCCAGGGCGGCACCTTCACCATCACCAACGGCGGCGTGTTCGGCTCCATGCTGTCCACCCCGATCCTGTCGCCGCCGCAGTCCGGCATCCTCGGTATGCACCGCATCGAGGAACGCCCGGTCGTCCGCGACGGCCAGATCGTCATCCGCCCGATGATGTACCTGGCGCTGTCCTACGACCACCGCATCATCGACGGCCGCGAAGCCGTCACCTTCCTCGTGCGCGTCAAGGAAGCCATCGAAGATCCCACCCGCCTGCTGCTGGACATGTAAGCCAGCACAGACCCAAAGGGTTCGCAAGAAAACGGCTCCGGTGCCAACCGGGGCCGTTTTTGTCTTGCCGGGGGATTTTTTTTGACAGGGAAAAAGGAGGAAAGGGGGTCTTGGACCCCCTTTCGATCCCCCGTTCGTTATCGGGCCGCGTCTCCCGCGCCTTCTGAAGGGGCGGGGGCAGGGCAGGGGCGCACCCGGCATTTGCGGGTGCGAAGGCTGGATGGGAGCGGCGCAGCCGCTCCTTAAAATCATTCAAGGTATGTGGGGCAGGGGGAGTAGGGCGCAGCCGGAGAAAACCCGGGCTTGCCAGAGAGGCGCATAGCTGGATGCCGTGCGCGTCCCTGAAAACGAAAGGGAGGTTGCCAGGAGGGTCCGAGACCCTCCTGGCGAAAAACACTCAAATCTCGACAGAAGTCCCGAAGAGACGCCCCGAAACAGACGTCCGGGGCAATTCCTCTCAGGCGGCGGTGCGGCGGCGGCGCAGGGCGGCGATGCCGATGAGGCCGGCGCCGAGGAGGCCGAGGGCGGCCGGCTCGGGCACTTCCTGGACCGGGGGCGGCACCGGCGTGCCGCTGGTGCGGTTGTAGAAGCCGAGGGTGTGGTTGTCGGATTCGTAGCCCGCGTTGCCCGGTCCCTGGCTGAAGACCACGCGATCGAACACGGTGCCTTCCGGGGCGAAGAAGTTCAGGAAGACATAGGGCTCGTGATCGTTGTCTCCCTCGTACTCGCCCGGGCCGGGGTGGCCCCAGTATTCGGGCTTGCCGGTGAGCAGGGCTTCCACGTTGCCCTGGTTGAATTCGAACAGCATCTCATCGCCGTTCCAGAAGGAGACGTAGTTCTCCGAGTCGAGCGCGGAGAGCCAGTAACCGAAGTAATTGACGCCCTTGGCGTCGGTCCCGGTGGTGATGATGTCGATCGTGTAGGAGGTGGTGAGGCCCAGGCCCGCGACGGCGTAATCCGTGCCATTCGCGCCGCCGTACTTGTCGGCATTGCGAATCATCACGTTGTTGTATTCGAGGAAAATCGTCACGCCGTCGTGGGTGAACGTCGAGGTGAAGTTGGTCTGCCCGGCCTTGCCGTCGAAGGTTTCGATGCCGAGGTAGTCGAAGCCGGCCGAGCTCGTGGTTTCGCCCGCTGCTTCGTAGGTCACCAGGAAAGGTGCCGCCGCGGCAGGGGTTGCGATCGAAGCAATGGAAGCGAGGGCCGCAACCGCTGCGAGAGAGGTGATGCTGCGCATGAATTTCACTTTCCTGGCAGTTCGATATCCGTTTGTTTGGAACTCCTCCAAGCAACGGCCGTGCCAGTTGCGTAACATTATGAAAATGTGACTGTTTTCATTGTCGACGAGAAATATTTATCAGCAACTTCGTAAGAATTTCCGACGAAGCGTCGCCGTGCCGCTGACCTGCGCCTTTTGGCCCTTTTGGGGGCTTTTGCGGGCCGTGTGCGTTCCGGATGTGCCGAATGCGGCAAAGTCGTTTGCCGTTGCGGGGCATTGCGTTAGAACGGGCGTGGGATCGGGATTCCCGACCTGCGCGAAGCGGAGCGGCTGGCGGCCGGTGACCTGGCAAGGCCGGATCGTGCCCCCTTCAACAGGATGGCGAGGCGGTGTACTACCGCCGGGATTCCGGCGTTTCATCGGCTGAGTGAGGACAGACATGGCGTACGACTTTGACGTGGTGGTAATTGGCGCGGGGCCGGGCGGCTATGTGGCCGCGATCCGGGCGGCGCAGAACGGCCTGAAGGTGGCCTGCATCGAAAAGCGCGGCACGCTCGGCGGCACCTGCCTCAACGTGGGCTGCATCCCGTCAAAGGCCCTGCTGCACGCCTCCGAAAAGTATGAGGAAGTGACCAGCGGTCAGCTCAAGACCTACGGCATCAGCATCAAGGACGTGAAGTTCGACCTTGAGGACATGATGTCCGACAAGAACGAGACCGTGAAGCAGTTGACCGGCGGCATCGAGTTCCTGTTCAAGAAGAACAAGGTGGAATGGATCAAGGGCTACGGCCGCTTCCAGGACGCCCACACCCTCGAGGTGGAGGCGGAGGACGGCTCGAAGCGCACCGTCACCACCCGCAACACCATCATCGCCACCGGCTCGGACGTGGTCAGCCTGCCGGGCGTGGCGATTGACGGCGAGATCGTCGTCAGCTCGGATCAGGCCATCGCCCTGCCGAAGGTGCCGGAGCATCTGGTGGTCATCGGCGGCGGCGTCATCGGCCTGGAGCTGGGTTCGGTGTGGCGCCGCCTCGGCGCCAAGGTGACCGTGGTCGAGTACCTCGACCGCATCCTGCCGACCATGGACGGCGAGGTCTCCAAGGAGATGGGCCGCATCCTCAAGAAGCAGGGCATGGACATCAAGACCGCGACCAAGGTCGTGGCGGTCGAGGTGGACAACAAGGGCAAGAAGCGCGGCGCGGTCGTGCGCGTGGAGCCCGCCCAGGGCGGCGCGGCCGAGGAGATCAAGTGCGACGTGGTGCTGATGGCGATCGGCCGCCGTCCGTTCCTCGACGGCCTGAACCTGGACAAGGTGGGCGTTGCCGTTGACGAGCGCGGCCGGGTGAAGGTGAACCACGACTTCTCCACCAGCGTGCCGGGCATCTACGCCATCGGCGACGCGATCCCGGGGCCGATGCTCGCCCACAAGGCCGAGGACGAAGGCGTGGCCTGCGCCGACAACATCGCCGGCCTCAACGGCATCGTGAACCACGACGTGATTCCGTCGGTGGTCTACACCATGCCGGAAGTGGCCTCCGTCGGTAAGACCGAGGAGGAGCTGAAGGCGGCGGGCGTGAAGTACAAGGCGGGCAAGTTCCCGTTCCTCGCCAACAGCCGCGCCAAGGCCAACCACGACACCCAGGGCTTCGTGAAGGTGCTGGCGGACGCCGCCACCGACCGGGTGCTGGGCGTGCACATCATCGGCTCGCTGGCGGGCACCATGATCGCCCAGGCAGCGCAGGCGATGGAGTTCGGCGCGTCGTCCGAGGATATCGCGCTGACCTGCCACGCGCACCCGACTCACTCGGAGGCGATGAAGGAGGCCGCCATGGCCGCCCACGCCAAGCCGATCCACATCTGAGACCGGACAGAACAGCGGCGACGCGGGGGCGGCATCCGCCCGCGCGTCGACCGGAACGCGAAGCCCCGGCCGGAGCCCTCCGGCCGGGGCTTTTCTTTTGGCGCACCGTCGTTTCGGCTCGCTTACAGTAATCGACAAAATCAATAAATCGATATTTCCACTGAGGGGAAAGATCGCAATTTTGAGCCAAATATGTGAAAAGTCACAAAAAATAGGGCGTTATCGAGGTTGTCTTTCACAGTAATCAGAATAATTCCTGCCAAGTAGGGTTGCGCTGGTGCTTCGAAAATCGATATGTTCGATTTGTAACCCGTGAGCGCAGCGTGCCGGCCCCGGCTGGCGAGAAAAACAAAGTCCGATTGTTGGGAGATACCCCCGTGTCAGAGAAACAGACTTGCCCCTATGCGTCGATGGCACCATCCACCACAGCCGCTGGCGCACCCGCCGTCAGCGACCGCAATTCGCTGACCCTCGGGGCAGACGGGCCGATCCTGCTGCATGACGTGCACCTGATCGAGCAGCTCGCCCACTTCAACCGCGAGAAGGTGATCGAACGCCAGCCGCACGCCAAGGGCTCGGGCGCGTTCGGCATCTTCGAGACCACCGAGGACGTGTCCGCCTACACCAAGGCGGCGCTGTTCCAGAAGGGCGTGACCACCGAGCTGCTGCTGCGCTTCTCCACCGTCGCCGGGGAGCAGGGCAGCCCCGATACCTGGCGCGACGTGCGCGGCTTCTCGATCAAGTTCTACACCAGCCAGGGCAACTACGATCTGGTCGGCAACAACACGCCGGTGTTCTTCGTGCGCGATCCGATGAAGTTCCCCCACTTCATCCGCAGCCAGAAGCGCCTGCCGGACCGCGGCCTGCGCGACAACCACATGCAGTGGGACTTCTGGACCAACAACCCGGAATCCGCGCACCAGGTGACCTACCTGATGGGCCGGCGCGGCCTGCCGCGCACCTGGCGGCACATGAACGGCTACGGCTCGCACACCTACATGTGGGTGAACGCGCAGGGCGAGAAGTTCTGGGTGAAGTACCACTTCCACTCCCAGCAGGGGCTGGAATTCTTCTCCAACGCCGAGGCGGCGAAGATGTCGGGCGAGGACGCGGACTTCCACCGCCGCGACCTGTTCGAGGCGATCGAGCGCGGCGCCTACCCCAGGTGGACGCTCTCGGTGCAGGTGATGCCCTATGACGTGGCCAAGACCTACCGCATCAACCCGTTCGATCTCACCAAGACCTGGCCGAAGAAGGACTTCCCGCTGATCAAGGTCGGCGTCATGACCCTGAACCGCAACCCGGAGAACTTCTTCGCCCAGATCGAACAGGCGGCGTTCTCGCCGGGCAATGTGGTGCCGGGCATCGGCCTGTCGCCGGACCGGATGCTGCTGGCCCGCTCGTTCGCCTACGCGGACGCCCAGCGCAACCGCATCGGCGCCAACTTCCACCAGCTGCCGGTCAACCAGCCCAGGTGCCCGGTGAACACCTACATGTTCGACGGCCCCATGGCCTACCACCACACCGGCAGCGCGCCGGTCTACGCCACCAACAGCGGCGGCCGCCCGTGGTCCGACCAGACCGGCCCGGTGGACAACGGCTGGGAGGCGGACGGCACCATGGTGCGCATGGCCTACACCCTGCGCGAGGGCGATGACGACTTCTCGCAGGCCGGAATCCTCGTCCGCGAGGTATTCTCCGACGCCGAGCGCGACGATCTGGTGGAGACGGTGGTCGGCTCCCTCGCCGGCGTGCGCGAGCCCGTGCTCTCCCGCGTGTTCCAGTACTGGAAGAATATCGATGCGGACGTCGGCGCCCGCATCGAGGCCGCAGCGAAGGCGCGAAGCGCCTGACCCCCCGGCCCGTTGTGTTGCGTGAAGTTGCGTTTGTTGCGTCCGCGTATTGTTCGTGTCGTGGTGAGTATGCGTTGCGTTGCGTGACGTTGCGTCAGGCGTAACAGGAAAGGCCCCGGCCGGACTGCTCCCGCCGGGGCCTCTTGTTTTCCGGGGGACGTGATTTTTCATTCGCAGGAGGGTCGCGGACCCTCCTGCACCTCCCTTTTTTCAATAGGGACGTGCGTGTGAGAGCGGGCGCGGCCCTTTTCTTCGGCTGATTTATTGGGTCGTGCGGGTGGGGGCGGGCGCGGCCCTGTCAAACGAATGGGAGCGCGAGGGTCCGCGACCCTCGCATTCTATCCTTCAGAATCCTGCCCGTCACATGCAGGGTCAGAGGCTCGTTTCGTACCAGATGAGGAGGCCGATGATGATCGCCGCCGCAAAGGCGAGCAGGCCGATGAGCTTCTTGTCCTGTGCGAGGCTGGGTTTGGCTTTCTTCTTCGACATGCCTACAGGCTAGCGCGGCGATCGTTTCGGTCAAGTCTCGGCGGGGTCGGAGGCCGTGGCGGGCTGGGGCGCGGGCAGCCAGTCCGGCCAGGTGACCTCCACGGCCGCGCCGCCCAGGGTGAGGGGCGCGCCCGCCTCCACATGCTCCAGGCGCAGGAAGGCCAGCCCCAGCGTGCCGTGGTGGCTGCGCAGCTCGCCCGCCTCCTTGCCATCGGCGGTGAGGAGGGACGTGTCCGCGCCCGTTGCCGGGGCGGCGAGGCGGACCGGGAGCAGGCGCTTGCGCACCTTGGCGCGATGGTACATGCGGGCGGTGTTCTCCTGCCCCACGTAGCAGCCCTTGCGGAAATCGACGCCGTTGAGTTCGGCGGCGTTGGTCTCCAGCCACAGCATCCGGTCGACGGCGATGTCGCGGCTGCCGTCCGGGATGCCGTGCTCCAGCCGGTGGCGGTCGTAGTCCTCGGGCGTGGCCGTTGCTGCGAGGCCGGGGGCGGCGATCCAGCGCCAGCCGAGCGCGGCAAGGCGTGGGTCGGCGGCGGCGCCCGCGGGCGCGGGGCCGTCGCCCCAGGCGGCATGGACCGCCAGGTCCGGGCGGGGCGTGATCTCGACCCTGGCGCGCAGGCGGTACAGGGAGAGGCGCTTCGCCAGCGGCTCCAGGCGGTCGGCTTCCGTGTCCAGCAGGAAGCCGTCTCCCTCCGGGTGCGCGAAGATCAGGAAATCGAACAGGTACTTGCCCTGCGGGGACAGCAGCCCCGCCCACACCGGCGCACCCGGGGCAACCCGGGTGACGTCGTTGGTGACAAGGCCTTGCAGGAAGCCGGTTGCGTCCGGTCCCCGGACTTCGAGGACGGCGCGGGCGGGAAGGGACGTGAGATGCGTGGTCATGTCCCCAAGGTAATGGCTGTGCTGCCCCGCTCAAGAGGCGATGGCGGGTTCCGGGGCGCGATCGGCGATGCGATCAGGGCGCGATCAGGGCGCGATCAGCGGTCCTTGCGGCGACCGCGGCGCCCGCCCAGGAGGGCGAGACCGGCCAGACCGCCCAGCGCCACGCCCAGCGTGCCCGGCTCCGGCACCTTGACCGGCGGCTTCGGCGGCGGAGGCAGCGGTGGGGGCAGTTCGCTGTTGGGCGGCGTGTCGCCGCCCGGCGGGTTGCCACCCGGAGGATTACCGCCCGGCGTGTCGTCGCCCGGAGGATTGCCGCCCGGCGGGGGATCATACGGCACGGTCTCATTGCTGCCGCCACCGCCGCTGCCACCGCCGCCGCCGATGCCGCCGGGCATCATCGGCACGGTGGGGCCCACATTGCCGGGGCCGGACGACTGCGGCCGGCCCGGCGCCAGCGCGGTCAGCGGCGACAGGACCGGGCTCTGCATCGGGCTGATGTCGGGGAACACCGAGGCCAGCGCTTCCTTGCCTGCGCCGGGCTCGATCAGATCCTTGAGATTGGTCGGCAGCCCGGCCAGGTCTTCCGGGTTGCTGCCCGCGCCGGGGCAGGCATCGGGAATCACGAGCGGCTTGGCCGCCACGGTGGTGACCTTCGGCTTGGGCTTGGGGCGCGGCTTCGGCTTGGCCTGCGCCACGGCAGCGCCCTCGGCCGGTTGCGGCAGGGGCTGGGCCGGCGTGGAGACGGGGGCCTTCTTCGCGGCCACCTTCTTCACAACCGGTTTCTTCACAACCTTCTTGTCGGGCTGGGGAATGACAATCGGGTCGCAGTCCTCAGCCGAAAGAAGGGTCTGCGGCGGCGTCGCGGCCACGGCGGTCGAGGCGCCGACCATCAGCGCGACCATTGCCGATGCCGCGCCAAAGGCCCGATGGCGCAACAGCCTGCTTCCGCGGGATATGGTCCTGCTCTGCGATAGGTTGCGGGACACCCTCGATCACTCCCAGGTTCCGGTCACGATACGTCTGGCGGACCGCGGTTCTGTCGCTGCCGGCAGTCGCGGGATAGCGGAAATGGTTCCGCGTGCGTACCGTGCCCTTAATACCAGCGAACGCTTAATATGCAATTTCTTACAGAACGCAACCCCAGGTTCGGCATAGGTCGCCGATCCGCACGCAAATTTTGCGGACTAATCATGAATATTTCATTAAAATAATTGGTAAATATATTCAGTGAATAGCCAGACTAATGCTTTGGCGGGTCAGCAGATCCGGTTTGACACCATCGACCGTCAGCACGCGAATTTCGCGGATGCGGCAGCCGGGGGTGCGCTGGAGCTGCTCCACATAGGCATGGAGCACGGGAAATTCGGGCGCCAGATCCAGCTCCTGGCCGTAGAGGGTCTTGACGACGCCGGGCGCGTCGTCGGTCTCGATGTCGATTTCGGCCGATGTCAGCCGGTAGCCGCGATACCACAGGTGCGACTGATATTCGCGGGGCAGCCGGTTGAAGGGGAGCAGCAGCTCGTCCAGCGGGAAGGTTTTGTGCGCGTCGGCCATCGGACTCCAGCCCTTTCCAAACGCCCCCCGTGGTCTCTATAAGTCCCCGCGCCATGAGGTACGGGAAGATGGTAAACAACCCGTTAATCATTTCGGGGCGGAGCAATCACGGTCACGGCCAGGGACGTGCCGGGTTCGAGAGGCAGGCGACATGGATCTGGCGTGGCTGGCGACCTGGTATTTCTCGGTAGGGCTGGGCATCGGCATTGCCGCTGCCGCGCCCATCGGCCCGGTGAACATCATCGTCATCCAGCGCAGCCTGCACCGGGGCATGGCCTCGGCGCTGCTGCTGGGGCTGGGGGCGGCGCTGGGCGACGCACTGTTCGCGGCCGGGGCGGGCTTCGGCCTGCGCGCGCTCCAGACGCTCATCAACGACAATCACGACCCGATTCGGGTGGTGGGCGGCCTGGTGATGGCGGGCTTCGGCATCGCGGTGTGGCGCTCGGCCCCCCATCTGAATGATCCGGGCCGCAAGCTGCCCCGCGCCCGGCACATGGCGCTGGCCACCTTCCTGATGACCGTGACCAACCCGGCAACGCTGCTGTGGTTCGCCGCCACCTTCGGCTCCATCGGCTTCAAGAACATCGGCCACGCCAACCAGGAGGCGCTGCTCAACTCCGCCCGGCTGGTGGGGGGGGTGTTCTCGGGGTCCATGGTGTGGTGGGTGGCGGTCTCCGCCACCGCGCGCCGGTTGCGCGGGCGGCTGAGCGACCGGCATCTGGCGGTGTTCAACCACGTCTCGGCCGTGGTGCTGCTGCTGTTCGGGCTGGTCGCGCTGGTGGCGGGGCTGGACTGAGGGCGAAAGCGCCGCTCAGCGCCGCCGGGGCGCGCCGGGGGCAGGGGCCTTTTCCAGCACCGCGTGGCGCATATCCAGCGTCTGCTTTCCGGCCTCCTCGAACATCACCGTCACCCGTGTTCCGATGGCGGACTGCACCTGCCCCAGCCCCCACTCTGGACGGGCGGGCAGAGAGACATACTCTCCTGGAAGGAACCGTGTGATCATCGTAACCCTTGCGCTTGATTGCTTCGTTGCATAGCTGTTCCGGAAGTTGGCCAGACGCATGACCCGCATGCGGGGCTGGGCCCGGGGGGAGATTGCACATGAAGTCTGTGGAATTTGCGAGCCTGCTGTGCTCCCGGCTGTGTCATGATCTGGTGAGCCCGGTGGGGGCGCTGTCCAATGGTGTCGAACTGCTGGCGGACGAAACCGATCCCGAAATGCAGGCCCAGTGCCTGCAACTGCTCGCCGACAGTGTGCAACAGGCCGCCAACCGGCTGAAGTTCTTCCGCCTCGCCTTCGGCGGCGGCGGCAGCTTTTCCGCCCAGGTGGACGTGCGCGAGGCGCAGTCCGCCATTCAGGGCATGTTCCCGGCCGACAAGGTGAAGATCGAATGGATGATCGGCCCGTCGGCGCTGCCCAAGACGGCGATCAAGATCCTGCTGAACCTGGCGCTGATCGCCGGGGACACGCTGCTGCGCGGCGGCGTGCTCCAGGTGGCGGCGGAGCAGACCGGCGACATGCTGGACATCGCCGTGCGCGCCGAGGGGCCGCGCCTGCTGCTGGGCGAGGACCTGCGCCAGGCCCTGAGCGGCCAGGTGCCCGACGGCGAGGTGACGCCGCGCGAGGCGCCCGCGCTGCTGGTCCGCACGCTGCTGGCGGAGGCGGGGGTCTCGTTGCAGGTCTCCGAGCCCGAGCCGGGCGTGCTGCTGCTGGGCGTGAGCTTCCCGGTCTGACCGGCCCGCCTGCCGGGCCCCGGGGTGCCGCCGCGTCCGGGCGGCTGTTGCCAGAAGCGATGATTTAGAGGTTTTTAACCCCGATCCATCAAGGTTACGGCTCCGGCAAGGGGCCGTGTGCCCTCGCCACAGGATTTATGTACTGCGAGAGGCGGATAGCATGGATGATCTGCTCACAGAGTTTCTGACCGAGACCAACGAAAGCCTCGATACCATCGACAACGAACTGGTCCGCCTGGAGCAAAATCCCAACGACAAGGCCGTTCTCGACAATATCTTCCGCCTTGTTCACACCATCAAGGGCACTTGCGGCTTCCTCGGCCTGCCCCGGCTCGAGTCGGTGGCGCACGCGGCGGAGAACGTGCTGGGCAATTTCCGCGACGGCAAGCTGACGGTGAACTCCGAGCTGGTGTCGCTGATTCTCCAGGCGCTGGACGCCATCAAGGTGATCCTGCGCGGCCTTGAGGAAACCGGGGCCGAGCCCGAGGGCGATGACTCCATGCTCATCGCCATGCTGGACGAGGCGGCCGCCGGCAAGCTGTCGTCGGCACCTGCGCCCGCGCCGGTGGCCGATGCGGACGCCGCCCGCGCCGAAACCGAGAAGCTGCTGGGCCGCGCCCTGAAGCCGGGCGAGGTCTCGCTGGAGGAACTGGAAGCGGCCTTCGCCGCCGCGCCGGGCCCGGACGACGAGCCCGAGCCGGCTGAGGCCCGGGCCCAGTCCCAGCCCGAGCCCCAGCCCGTTGCGGCGGAGGCCAGGGCGCCCAAGGCCGAGGCGGCCAAGGCGCCGGCCCCCGCTGCTGCTGCTGCGGAAGACGCGGGCTCCAAGGCGGCGAACCAGACCATCCGCGTCTCGGTGGACCTGCTGGAGAACCTGATGAACCTGGTCTCCGAGCTGGTGCTCACCCGCAACCAGCTTTTGCAGACCGCGCGCCGCCACGAGAACAACGAATTCACCGTGCCGCTTCAGCGCCTGTCCCAGTGCACCACCGAGTTGCAGGAAGGCGTGATGAAGACGCGCATGCAGCCGGTGGGCAACGCCTGGCAGAAGCTGCCGCGCATCGTGCGCGACCTCAGCCACGAACTGGACAAGAAGATCGAGCTGGAAATGCGCGGCGCCGAGACGGAACTGGACCGTCAGGTGCTGGAGCTGATCAAGGACCCGCTCACCCACATGGTGCGCAACTCGGCGGACCACGGCATCGAATCGCCCGCCGACCGCGTCGCCGCCGGCAAGCCGGAGGTGGGGCACATCCGCCTCAACGCCTATCACGAGGGCGGCCACATCATCATCGAGATCAGCGATGACGGGCGGGGCATCAACGTCGAGAAGATCCGCAAGAAGGTTCTGGAGAACGGCCTTGCCACCGAGGCCGAGCTGGACGGCATGTCCGAGAACCAGATCCAGAAGTTCATCTTCCACCCCGGCCTGTCGACGGCGGAGAAGGTCACCTCGGTTTCGGGACGCGGCGTCGGCATGGACGTGGTGCGCTCCAACATCGAGAAGATCGGCGGCACCGTCGAGCTGGAGTCGAAGTTCGGCAAGGGCACGCGCTTTGCCATCAAGATTCCGCTGACCCTGGCGATCGTCTCCTCGCTGGTGGTGGGCGCGGGCGGCGAGCGCTTCGCCATTCCGCAGATCTCGGTGCTGGAGCTGGTGCGCGTGATGAGCGGCGGCGAGCACGTCATCGAGCACATCAACAACACGCCGGTGCTGCGCCTGCGCAACCGCCTGCTGCCGCTGGTGCGGCTCGACCGGGTGCTGGGCCTCGAAAAGACGTCCGAGGCCGGGGCGGCCAACGACAACGACCAGTGCTTCGTGGTGGTGGCGCAGGTGGGCGCCTTCACCTTCGGCATCGTGGTCGACGAGGTGTTCGACACCGAGGAAATCGTGGTGAAGCCCATGGCGCCGATCCTCAAGGATCTCACCGTCTATTCGGGCAACACCATTCTGGGCGACGGCAGCGTCATCATGATTCTCGATCCCAACGGCATCGCGCGCGCGGCCGCCACGGTGCAGGACAACGAGGGCGCCGAATCGCTGGAGCTCAAGGGCCGCAGCGCGGACGGCGACCAGGAGGCCATGCTGGTGTTCCGCGCCGGCTCGGACAGCCCGAAGGCGGTGCCGCTGTCGCTGGTGGCGCGCCTGGAGGAGGTGGACGTCTCCACCATCGAATACGCGGAGGGGCGGCCGATGGTGCAGTATCGCGGCAACCTGATGCCGCTGCTGACGGTCGATCCGCATCTCCAGCTCAAGACCGAGGGCATGCAGTTCGTGCTGGTGTTCGCCGACGGCGACCATGTGATGGGCCTGGCGGTGGACGAGATCCTCGACATCGTCGAGACCGAGCTGAACCTGGAGCTGACCGCCGACATGCGGAACGGGCGGCTGGGCAACGCCGTGGTGGCGGGCAAGATCACCGAGATCATCGACGTGGCCCACTACCTGCGCCTCGCCTTCAAGGATCTCCTGCGCGGCAAGAACCAGGACGCGGCCGCCAGCCGCAAGGGCGCGCCGCCGCGGGTGCTGCTGGTGGACGACAGCTCGTTCTTCCGCAACATGCTGCGCCCGCTCCTCAAGGCGGGCGGCTACGAGGTCACCTGCGTCGGCAGCGCCGAGGAAGCGCTCAGGCTGCGCGACGACGGGGCGGAGTTCGATCTCATCATCTCCGACATCGAGATGCCCGGCCTCAGCGGCTTCGAGTTCGCCGAGGAAGTGCGCCAGAGCGGCCGCTGGGCCAACCTGCCGCTCGTGGCGCTGTCGTCGCTGGCCTCGCCCGCCGACTTCGAGCGCGGCCGCCAGGCGGGCTTCAACGACTACGTGGCCAAGTACGACCGGGATTCGCTCCTGAACGTGCTTGAGGAGCAGCTGGATTTCGCCCGCAGCGCGGCGGCCTGAGGAGCGGGGAGTAAGGACGCATGAAGGAAGGTTCCAAGGACTTCGTCACCATCCGCCTGGCCGGGCAGCTGCTGGGCATCCCGGTGCTCGTGGTGCACGACGTGCTGAAGTTGCAGAACGTGACCCGGGTGCCGCTCGCCCCGCCGTGGGTGGCGGGCGTGCTCAACCTGCGCGGCCGCATCGTCACCGCCATCGACCTGCGCGAGCGCCTCGGCATGCCCGCGCGCATGCCCGGCGAGAAGGCGATGAGCGTGGTGGTGGACTTCAAGGGCGAGTCCTACTCGCTCATCATCGACAGCGTGGGCGAGGTGCTCAGCCTGCCGGATTCCCTGTTCGAGAAGAATCCGGTGACGCTCGACCAGAGGTGGCGCGAGGTGTCCGACGGCATCTACCGGCTCGATGACGAGCTGCTGGTGGTGCTGGATGTGCGCCGCGTGCTCGACATCGACCGGGCAGCGGCTGCCTGACGGACCGCAAGACCTTAACCCGGCGGCAAGTTTTGCGCGCCTATTGTTCAGGACGCGAGATCCTCGAGTGGAGCATGAGGCATGAAGTCCTGCTTGGTTGTTGATGACTCGAAGGTGATCCGAAAGGTTGCCCGGCGCATCCTGGAAGATCTGGAGTTTGAGATCACGGAAGCTGTGGACGGGCAGGACGCCTGGGAGCAATGCCAGGCCGCCATGCCCGATGTGGTCCTGCTCGACTGGAATATGCCGGTGATGAACGGCCTCGATTTCCTGAAGGCGCTGCGCTCGGCGGACGTGGAAAAGCAGCCGCTGGTGATCTTCTGCACCACGGAAAATGACATGGCGCACATCCGTGCCGCCATCGAGGCGGGGGCGGACGAATACATCATGAAGCCCTTCGACAGGGAAATCATCGAAGCAAAGTTCTCGCAGGTCGGCCTGATCTGAGGCCGCCTGCGGCTTACGTTTTTTTGTTCGGTGGCGTTTGCGAAGTTGAATGTCGCGCATGCGGCCAAGGGATTGGATGAATGGGCGTGTCAGCGTTGGGTGCGGCAGGCGAGCCGGGTCGGGCGACCCCGCCAAATCATGTAAGGGTACTGGTTGTCGATGACTCGGCGGTGATTCGCGGCATCCTGTCCCGCTGGCTCGAGGATGACCCGATGATCCGGGTCGTTGCCACCGCCCATAACGGCGTCGAGGCCGTGCGCCGGGCCCAGCAGCAGCGCTTCGACGTCATCGTCCTCGACATCGAAATGCCGGAAATGGACGGCCTGACCGCCCTCCCGCTGCTGCTTGAGGCGCAGCCGGGCGTGCAGATCCTCATGGCCTCCACCCTGACGCTGCGCAACGCGGACATCTCCCTGAAGGCGCTGGGCCTGGGCGCGGCGGACTACATCCCCAAGCCCCAGAGCACGGGCATCATCACCAACGGCGTCGATTTCCGGCGGGAGCTGCTGGAGAAGGTGCGGACCATGGGGCAAGTGGCCCGCCGCCGCCGCCGCGAGCCGCTCATCGATTTCGAGACCCGGGGGCCCATTCCCGCCAGCCAGCCGCTCCAGCCGCGCCGGAGCCCGGCCGCCGCGCCCGAGCCGAAGCCGGCCCGGGCCCAGCCTTCCCGCGCGCGCCCGAGCGTGCTCGCCATCGGCGCGTCGACCGGCGGCCCGCAGGCGCTGTTCAGCCTGCTCGGCAGCCTGCCGAAGCCGTTCCGGCTGCCCATCCTCATCACCCAGCACATGCCCCCCAACTTCACCCGGATTCTCGCCGAGCACATCCAGCGCCAGACCGGCTTCACGGCCGCCGAGGCGGTGGACGGCGAGCCGATCCGGCCGGGGCGGGTCTACATCGCGCCGGGGGGGCTGCACATGCGGGTGGCGGGCAACGCCAGCCAGCCGGTCATCGCCACCGATGACAGCCCGCCGGTGAACTTCTGCCGCCCGGCGGTCGATCCGCTGTTCGAGTCCGCCGCGCGGGTCTACGCCAGCGCCTGCCTGGCCGTGGTGCTGACCGGCATGGGCCACGACGGGCGCGACGGCGCGGCCGAGGTGGTGGCCCACGGCGGCACCGTCATCGCGCAGGATGAAAATTCGTCAGTGGTGTGGGGCATGCCCGGCGCCGTCACCCAGGCCGGCCTCGCCAGCTATGTCCTGCCGCTCGGCAGGATCGGCGCGACGATCGGCTCTCTCATGGAGGGGCGTTGCCCATGAGCTTGCTCGCGCCGCAGGATTTCCAGTTCCTCGCCGACTTGCTCAAGTCGCGCTCCGGCCTCGTGCTCGGCCCGGAGAAGGGGTATCTGCTGGAGTCGCGCCTCACACCGGTGGCGCGGCGGCGCGGTCTGGATGATCTGCCGCAGCTGGTCAGGCTGATCCGCCACAAGCCGGACGAGACGCTGCTGCACGAGATCTCGGAAGCCATGACGATCAACGAGTCGTTCTTCTTCCGGGACAACCTGCCGTTCGATACCCTGGCCCACCACGTGCTGCCCGCGCTCCGCACGGCGCGCGCCAACAGCCGCCGCCTGCGCATCTGGAGCGCCGCCTGTTCGACCGGGCAGGAGCCCTATTCCATCGCCATGATCCTCGACCAGCAGCGGGCGATGTGGGCGGACTGGACCATCGAGATCATCGCAACGGACCTCTCCTCCCAGGCCATCGCCAAGGCGCAGGCGGGGATCTACTCCCAGTTCGAGGTGCAACGCGGCCTGCCCATCAAGAACCTGATGACCTATTTCACCAAGGTGGGAGACCTGTGGCAGATCTCCCCCGAGATCAGGAGCAAGGTGAAGTTCCGCACCTTCAACCTGCTGCAGCCGCTGACGCCGCTGGGCATCTTCGACGTGGTGTTCTGCCGCAACGTGCTGATCTACTTCGACGCCCCCACCAAGGCGCGGGTGCTGGAGGCGATCCGCCGGCAGATGCCGAACGACGGCAGCCTGTTCCTCGGCGCGGCCGAGACGGTGCTGGGCCTCACCAAGGCGTTCAAGCCCGTGCGCGACATGCGCGGCCTTTATGTTCCCGCCGAAAGCGAGGCGGTGCAGGCGATCAGCGCCTGAGCTGACGGGTGCGGGGCGGTCTTTCCCCGCGGTTTTCTCCCCTTTTTCATCCGCCCTTGTTCATGATCCGCCGCCTCCTGAGGCGGGGCGTGGCGTGATTTGCCGCAGCGCCGAACCAGCCGGTTTCCAGCGCCGCCGGAATTGCTTAAATTGTCCGGGAAAAAGAATTTCCTGACACAGAGGCCTGACATAGGGGCCTGACACAGAGGGGCGCATTCCACCTTACTTCTGGCTGAGCTGTCTGCCCTGGCCGCGCGGCGCAAGGCGGGGGCGGCCGGCAGCCGGAGCGGGGACGGGTGCGCTGACGCAACGACAGACCGACACAAGTCTGACGGACGCAAGACAGACGGACGCAACGAAGCAGGGACGGAACGCCGGTTCAACGCATGTCAATCTGGGGCAAGCTCATCGGCGGCGCAGCGGGACTGGCCATTGGCGGCCCGATCGGCGCCTTGATCGGCATCGTCATCGGCCACGCCGTGGTCGATGTGCCGGTCGAGCGCTGGCGCACGCCCGAGGCGGAGCGCCGCCAGGTGGCCTTCACCATCGCCGCCATCGCCCTGGCCGCCAAGATGGCCCGCGCCGACGGCCGGGCGGACGAGGCCGAGTTCTGCGCCTTCCGCCGCCTGTTCCGGGTGGACCCGGCCGAGGAGGCCAACGTCATCCGCTTCTACCGCCTCGCGCAGAAATCGACGGACGGCTACGAGGCCTATGCCCGCCAGGCGGCCCAGCTGTTCGGCGAGGGCTCGCCGATCCTCGAGGACCTGCTGGACGCCCTGTTCCTCATCGCCCGCGCCGACGGCTACGTGACCGGGGAGGAAATGGCCTACCTGGAGACGGTGGGGCGGCTGCTCGGCTTTCGCGGCGGGGCCTTTGCCCGCATCCGCTCCCGCCATCTGCCCAGCCACCCGGATGACCCCTATGTGATTCTGGGCGTGGACCCGGGGGCGGATCTGGCGGAGGTGCGGGCCGCCTACCGTCAACTGGTCAAGGAACACCACCCCGACCGCCACATCGCGGCGGGCGTGCCGACCGAATTCATTCGCGTTGCCGAGCAGCGCATGGCGGCGATCAACGCAGCCTACCGCACCATTCTGGCTCAGGAAGAGGCTGCATGAAGCCGTTGCACTTCGCGTTCCTCATGCTCATCAACGTGGCATGGGGCTTCAACATCGTGCCGGTGAAGCTGGCGCTCATGGAGCTGGACCCGCTGGCGGCGGCCGTCATCCGCTTCGGGTTCCTGTTCCTCCTCTGCGCGCCCGCCCTGCGCTGGGTGCCGGGGCGTATGGGCGCGGTGCTCGCCACCGGCCTGGTCATGGGCGCCCTGCAATTCTCGGTGATGAACGTGGCCTTCTCCATGGCCACCAACATCAGCGCGCTCGCCATCGCCTCCCAGTTGTGGGTGCCGTTCAGCCTCATCCTCGCCATCGCCCTGCTCGGCGAGCGCATCCGCTGGATCCGCACCGTGGGCATCGTGCTTGCGTTTGCCGGCATCGCCTACCTGTCGTTCGACCCGCACGTGTTCGAGGAACGGGTGCCGCTGGCGCTGATGACCGTCTCCGCCTTCGCCGCCGCGCTGGGCACGGTGATGGTGCGCCGCCTGACGGGGATCACGCCGCTCAACCTCCAGGCGTGGATTTCCCTCACCAGCATTCCCATTCTCTCCGTACTGTCGCTGGCCTACGAGCCGGGCGTGCTGACCCACCCGCAGGACATCCCGCTCAAGGTCTACGGCTACCTGCTGTTCGCGGCGGGCTTCTCGTCGGTGATCGGCCACGCGGGGCTGGCCTGGCTGCTCCAGCGCTACCCCGTGACGATCATCTCGCCCTTCACCCTGCTGTCGCCCATGCTCTCGGTGCTGTTCAGCGTGTGGATCTTCGATAACGTGCTGACGCGGCAGATGATCACCGGCGGCCTGATCGCGCTGGCGGGCGTCGCCATCATCACCTTCCGGGGCGCGCAGAAGGAGGAGGCGCAAGTGAGCGGAAACGGGAGCCGGCAGCCATGAAGCAGGTGGCGCTTCCTTCCCCGAACCATGACGACCGGCGCGGCCAGCCGGTCTCCATGCTGGTGCTTCACTACACGGGCATGGAATCGGCCGAGGCCGCGCTGCGGCAACTGACCAACCCGGAGGCCAAGGTCTCGTCCCACTACACCATCGACGAGGACGGCACGGTCTATGTCCACGTGCCGGAGGACCGCCGCGCCTGGCATGCGGGCGTCTCCTGCTGGCGGGGGGTGACGGACGTGAACGCCGCCTCCATCGGTATCGAGCTGGTCAATCCGGGCCACGAGTTCGGCTACCGCCCGTTCGCGGAGCCGCAGATGGCGGCGCTGGTCGCGCTCGCCCGCGAGATCGTGGGACGCCATGCCATTCCCGCCCGCAACGTCATCGGCCACTCGGATGTGGCCCCGGCGCGCAAGACCGACCCCGGCGAGCTGTTCGACTGGCGGCAGCTGGCGGCGGAAGGGCTGGGGGTGTGGCCGGAGCGGGTGAAGCCGGGCGACTTTCCGCTGCTCGGGCCGGGCGACAAGGGCGCGCCGGTGCTGCGCTATCAGGCCCGTCTCAAGGCTTGGGGCTACGCCATTGAGGAAACAGGTGTTTTCGATTCCATGACCGAAGTGGTCACCATCGCCTTCCAGCGCCATTTCCGCCCCGAGGGCGTGACCGGCTACGCCGACACCCAGACGCAGGAGCGGCTGGCCGCCCTGCTGGCGGGGGAAGGGCTGATCGTCTAGGGGCGCCGGGCGCGGTCTCGCGCCCCCGGTCATTGCCCCTGGTTGTTCATTGCCCCTGTTTATTGCGGGATGATGGGCTCGCCGAGGTGGGCGCGATTGGCCGAATCGCCCGCCAGGTTGTCCGGCAGTTTCCTTGCGGCCTTCTTGATGTCTTCCCCGATGGTCAGGGCCGCCCTGGGCTTGCCGCCGGTGGTCTCGACCCGGTCGGACTTGCCGCCGCAGGCGGCCAGCAACAGGCTTGCGGAAATCAAGATAAGTCCAACGCGCATGCGGTCTTCTCCTCGTTGCCCTGAACCCGTAAGGCGCGTCTCGGCGATTGGCAAGGGCCAGAAGCGCCAGCCGGTATTCCGCGCGCGCCCGGTTTTCTCCATTGGCAAGGTGGGACGATTTCCCATATCAGGGTCACGGCAGAGGATCGGACGGCCGCCGCCCGCGTTCGGCGCGGGGGGAGGAAAGTCCGGGCTCCACGGATCAACAGCGCCGGGTAACACCCGGCCGGGGCAACCCGAGGGACAGTGCCACAGAGATCGAACCGCCGGCCGACCGGAAGCCCGCTTCCGACCGCCGGTAAGGGTGAAAAGGTGCGGTAAGAGCGCACCGCTGGGCTGGCAACAGCACAGGCATGGCAAACCCCGCTGGGAGCAAGACCGAGTAGGGACGGCGCGGCAGCCTTTCGGGGCTGCCAATGCGGATCCGGCATGACCGTCCGGGTTGGTTGCTGGAGGCAGGCGGCAACGCCTGTCGTAGAGGAATGGTCGTCGGCGTGGGATTTCATCCCACGTGCACAGAACCCGGCTTACAGATCCTCTGCCGCTTTTCCTTTTCCCTTCAATCCGGGCCAGATGTGTCCGGAACAATCTCTTGAAAATTAACGGAAAATTTACGAACGGGCCAATTGCGCCCGCGAAACGGGTCCGTTTGCGCCCGTTTGCCCGGGAAGTGGCGGCAAACCACCCCGTTTTGGGACGTAGTGGGGCTTTTTCCCATTGAAAACCCATGTTGTGGCATGTACACCTTGGCTGTGGGCGGCGTTTTCTTCTCTTTCCCGAGTCAGGATGCAGGGCGCGTTTCGCGCCGGTCGTGAGTTTGTGAGGAGAAGGCGTGCGCCCCAGTGGAGGGCACGGCACGCGTGGTCGAACAGGGCGAACAACTGTTTTATGGCAACGCTCTCAACAGCGTTGACAGCAAGAACCGGGTCTCGGTTCCTGCGCAGTTTCGCGCTGTCATCAAGGCCCGCACCGGCGGCGAGGAATTCCTCATTCGCGAGCACGAGGAGCTGCCCTGCCTCGTGGCTTACGATCACACCTACCTCAAGGAGCTGCGCGAGGAGGCCGAGGCGCGTCTGGCGCAGGACCCGACCGCCAACCGCGAGGACATCCGCCGCAGCCTGTTCGGCGCCGCCGATTCTGTGAAGTTCGACGATGCCGGCCGAATCGTTCTGGACGGCTTCTTCATCGATTACGCCGCGATCGAGAAAACCGCGCTGTTCCTTGGCGCCCAGGGGTATTTCGAAATCTGGAACCCCTACACCTTCCTCGAGACCCAGGCGCACCAGAAGGCGCTGTGCCGCAAGGTCGTCTACCTCCTGAAGCAGAAGAAGCTGCCGCTGCCGGGGGAGGAGGGATGATGGCTGCCCTTGCCGACACGCCCCACATTCCGGTGCTGCGCGATGAAGTGCTGGCGGCGCTCGCCCTCTCCGGGGGCGAGGTGGCGGTGGACGCCACCTTCGGCGCGGGCGGCTACACCCGGGCGATTCTCGGCCGGGGCGTGGCCCATGTCTATGCCTTCGACCGCGACCCCAACGCCATCCGCGACGGGCAGGCGCTGGTGCAGGAGGCCGGCGGCCGCCTGACGCTCATTCACGGCCGCTTCGGCGAAATGGCGGAGTTGCTGGCCGAGCGGGGCGTTGCGCAGGTGGACGCCATCGCCTTCGACATCGGCGTCTCCTCCATGCAGCTGGACCAGGCGGAGCGGGGCTTCTCCTTCCAGAACGACGGCCCGCTCGACATGCGGATGGAGCAGGCCGGCCCGAGCGCGGCGGATGTGGTGAACACCGCCAGCGAGGAGGAGCTGGCCGACATCTTCTATTACTACGGCGAGGAGCCCAAGGCGCGCCGGGTGGCCAAGGCCATCGTCAAGGCGCGGGCCGAGCGGCCGTTCGAGCGCACCGAGCAGCTGGCGGAGGTGATCCGCGCGGCGCTGGGCGGGCGGCGCGGCCCCAAGGATCCGGCGACCCGCAGCTTCCAGGGTCTGCGCATCCATGTGAACGCGGAGCTGGACCAGCTGAAGGACGGGCTGCGCGCGGCGGAGCGGCTGCTGCGCCCCGGCGGGCGGCTGGCGGTGGTCAGCTTCCACAGCCTGGAAGACCGCGTGGTGAAGAACTTCCTGCGCGAGCGCGGCGGCATGGTCGCGGGCGGCTCCCGGCACCTGCCGGAGCGGCCCGGTCCCGCGCAGGCTCCGAGCTTCGAGAAAATCGCAAAGGCGATTCGTCCCTCCGACGAGGAAATCGCCCGCAATCCGCGCGCCCGGTCCGCAACCTTGCGGTCGGCCGTCCGAACGTCAGCACCGGCCTGGGAGAACTAGGAAATGCGCTACTACACAGGCATCATCATGGCACTGGCGACCGCGGTTTCTGCTGCGGTGTGCTTTGCCGTCAGCCTGGAGGTGGGAGAGCGCCGCGACGAGGTGATGGCGCTGAAGCGTCAGATTGCCGGCGACATGCGGGAGGTGCGCCGCCTTCAGGCCGAGTGGCAGATCCGGGTGCGGCCGGGCCAGCTGCAGCGGCTGAACGATACCTACTTCGGCCTGACCGCGCCGACGGCGGACCGCTACTTCGCCTCGGCGGAGAGCTATGTGGCGTTCGCGGCCGATCCCAATTCGGAGCCGCAGAAGCCGCAGGTGCTGCCCGCCATCGAGCAGCAGATGGACTCCCACGAGGCGCCGCAGACCTACCTCGCCAAGGCGACCGACGGCGGCAAGGCGCAGCTGGTGGCCGTGTCCTCCGACGGCCCGGCCGTCGCCATGCGCCTGCCGTCCCTCCCGGTCTATGCGACCGTGCAGAAGCCGCGTCCGTCCGGCTTCGGCGAGGCGGCGCCCAAGGTGCATCTGGCGTCCTGGTCCGAGCCGGTTGCCGAGCCCGCGCCGCGCCCGCGCAAGGAAAGCATTGCCCTGGCGATGCGGACCCCGGCCGAGACGGCCGGTGCCGAGGCCTACGCGCCGGCCCTGCCCAAGAAGGCGGCCCCGCTCGGCGGGCTTGACGCCGCCACCATCGCATCCATCGAGCGCCTGGCCGCGAGCGAGGCGGGCACTCAATGAACGAAGCCGCGCTGCGTTCGCTCAGGATTCAGCTTGCGGGACACCGCCAGCAGGCGCTGGAGCGGTCGCGGCAGCGGCTGGTGATCGGGGCGCTGGTGTTCGCGGCGGCGACCGTGGTCATCGGCCTGCGCCTGATGGATCTGGCCGTTCTCAAGGCCATCGACCGCTCGGCGGGCCGGGCGGATATCTTCGCCACGCTCCGGCCGCCGCGCGCCGACATCATCGACCGCAACGGCGAGGTGCTGGCCACCACCCTCAAGGTGCAGGCGCTGGCCGTGCGCCCGCACAGGGTCATCGGCGACAAGGAGGCGCTGGCCCGCAAGATCGTCGAGGTGCTGCCGCATCTGGATCTGGACTTCGTGCGCCGCCAGCTCAACTCCAGCGCCAAGTTCCGCTATATTTCCCGGCGGCTGACGCCGGAGCAGGTGAGCCGCATCAATGCGATCGGCGAACCGGGACTGGAGTTCCAGGACGAGGCGGAGCGCGTCTACCCGAACGGCGTCCTCGCCTCGCACGTGCTCGGCTACACCAACATCGACGGCAAGGGCATGGCGGGGATCGAACGCTCGTTCGACACGCGGCTGACCGAGGAGAGTCAGCTGAACAAGCCGTTGCAACTGTCCATCGATGTCCGCGTGCAACATGCGCTGGAATATGAACTGAACGCGGCCATGGAAAAGTTCAGCGCTATTGGCGCGGCCGGCATCATCCTGGACGTCCACACGGGCGAGCTGCTGGCGATGGCCTCGCTGCCCGCCTTCGATCCCAATGCCGTCTCGCGCACCCCTTCGGAGACCTGGTTCAACCGGGCGACGCAGGGCATCTACGAGCTGGGCTCCACCTTCAAGGCCTTCACCACCGCCATGGCACTGGAGGAGGGCATCGTCACGCTCGGCAAGAAGTATGACGTGTCCGCGCCGCTCGCCATCGGCCGCTTCCGCATCCGCGACACCCATCCCGAGAACCGGTCGATGACGGTGCCGGAAATCTTCATGCACTCCTCCAACATCGGCACGGCGCAGATCGCGCTGGACGTGGGGCCGGAGACCCAGCAGGCCTACATGCGCCGGCTCGGCTTCCTCGAACCCGTGCACATCGAGCTGAAGGAGTCGGCCCAGCCGATGTACCCCAACCCGTGGGGCAAGGCCTCCACCATGACCATCAGCTACGGCCACGGCATCGCCGTGACCTCGCTGCATCTGGCGACGGGGTACGCAACGCTGGTCAACGGCGGCGTGTGGCGGCCGGCCACGCTGATGAAGATCGCGCCGGGCACCGAGCGCTCCACCGGCGAGCGCATCTTCAGCGAGGAAACCTCGAAGATCATGCGCCAGCTGATGCGCCTGGTGGTGGTGCAGGGCACCGGCAAGCAGGCGAACGCGCCGGGCTACCGCATCGGCGGCAAGACCGGCACGGCGGAGAAACCGGGCGTCGGCGGCTACCAGCGCAAGGCGCTCATCACCACCTTCGCGGGCGCGTTCCCGATGGACGATCCGCGCTATGTGGTGATCGCCACGCTCGACGAGCCCAAGGGCATCAAGGAAACCTACGGTTTCGCCACCGCCGGCTGGAACGCCGCGCCGGCGATGAAGGCGATCGTGCAGCGGGTGGGGCCGATTCTGGGCGTCGAGCCCAACGTGAACAAGGACGTCGATCTGAGCCCGCTGCAAAGATACATCGCGGGCTAGCAGACCGGAACAGGCGGGACGAGTTGCTGTGGTGATTACCTTGCACGATTTGACGGGGTGGACCGGGCCGGAGCATCTGGCCCCGGTCAGCGGCCTTGCGATCGATCATCGCAAGGTGACGCCCGGCACCATTTTCGGCGCCTTCCCCGGCGTCCGCTTCAACGGCGAGGACTTCATCGAGGACGCCATCGGGGCGGGCGCCGTCGCCATCGTCGCCCGCCCCGAGGCAAAGGTGGACACCGCCCGCGCCGTGCACATCGTGGCGGCGAACCCGCGCCAGCGCTTCGCCGAGATCGCCGCGCGCTGGTACGCGCCCATGCCCGCCACCATCGCGGCGGTGACCGGCACCAACGGCAAGACCTCCGTCGCGGACCTGCTGCGCCAGATCTGGACCCGGCTGAGCCGCCCGGCTGCCAGCCTCGGGACGCTCGGCGTCATCACCGCCATCGGCAAGCGCGACCTGGGCATGACGACGCCCGACGTGCTCACCTTCCTGTCGAACCTCGGCGGCATGGAGCGGGCGGGCATCAGCCACGTGGTGTTCGAGGCCTCCTCCCACGGTCTCGACCAGCACCGGGTGGACGGGGTGGCGGTCAAGGCCGCCGCCTTCACCAACCTGACCCGCGACCACATGGATTATCACGGCACGGTCGAGGCCTACCGGGACGCCAAGGCGCGCCTGTTCTCCGACCTGCTGGTGCAGGACGGCACGGCGGTGCTGTGGATGGACGATCCGGTAAGCGCGTACATGGCCGAGGTGGCGGCAAGCCGGGGCATCGCCATCCTGCCGGTGGGCACGGGGGACGCCGCGGCCGAGGGCCTGCGGCTGACGGGGCGCGAGGTGCTGCCGGACGGGCAGAAGCTGACGGTGGCGTTCCAGGGCAAGGCGCACGGGATTCGTCTGCCGCTGCTGGGCGGCTACCAGGCCGCCAACGCGCTAGTGGCGGCGGGGCTTGCCATTGCCTGCGGCGAAGCCCCCGCCAGGGTGTTCGAGGCGCTCCATCATGTGAAGGGCGTACCGGGGCGGTTGCAGAAGGCCGCCGTCACGCCCGCGGGCGCGCCGGTGTTCGTGGACTATGCCCACACGCCCGACGGCCTGCGCGCCGCCATCGAGGCGCTGCGCCCGCACTGCCCGGGCCGCCTCATCACCGTGTTCGGCTGCGGCGGCGACCGCGACCGCGGCAAGCGGCCGCAGATGGGCGCAATAGCTGCAAGTCTGTCCAACTTGGTCTATGTGACCGACGACAACCCCCGTTCGGAATCCCCCGAAGCGATCCGCGCCGAAATTCTGGCAGCGGCGCCCGGGGCCATTGATATCGGTGATCGCGCCGAGGCAATCCGTGCCGCCATGCAGACGGCCCGGGCCGGTGACCTCGTGCTGATTGCCGGCAAGGGTCACGAGCAGGGGCAGATCGTGCAGGGCGTCGTCCACCCGTTCGATGACGTGGAGGTGGCGGCGCGTCTTGCGCAGGAGATGGGCGCCCGGAACGGGGCAGGGCAAGGGCAGACGGCATGACCGCTTTGTGGACTTCCGCGGAACTGGCATCCGCCACCGGCGGCACCGCCTCCGGTGACTTCGCGGTGGGCGGCGTGACCTTCGACAGCCGCGAGGTGATGCCGGGCGACCTGTTCATCGCGCTCAAGGGCGAGAAGATGGACGGGCACAGCTTTCTGGCGCAGGCCTATGCCGCCGGTGCGGCGGGTGCGCTGGTGTCGGACCCGGCGCGGCTGCCGTCGGCCGATGCGCCGCACGTGGCGGTGCGCGATACCTTCGCGGCGCTCAATGATCTGGCGCGGGCCTCCCGCCGCCGCATGGGCGGAAAGGTGATCGGCGTCACCGGCAGCGCGGGCAAGACCGGCGTCAAGGAGGCCCTGCGTCTGGCACTCGACCGCTCCGCGCCGGGGCGGACCCATGCCTCGGTCAAGTCCTACAACAACCACACCGGCGTGCCGCTGTCGCTGGCGCGCATGCCGCAGGACAGCCTCTATGGCGTGTTCGAGATGGGCATGAACCACCCCGGCGAGCTGACCGAGCTGGCCCGGCTGGTGCGCCCGCACGTCGCCATCGTCACCACCATCGCCAGCGCCCACCGCGCCTTCTTCGCCAGCGAGGAGGCGATTGCGGACGCCAAGGCGGAGATCTTCACCGGGCTGGAGCCGGGCGGCACCGCCGTGCTCAACCGGGACAATCCCCATTACGCGCGCCTGCGCGCGGCGGCCGAGGCCAGCGGCGCGGCGCGGATCATCAGCTTCGGCGTCAAGGCGGCGGACGCGGACGTGCGGCCGCTGAAGGTGGCGCCGTCGGACATCTGCACCTCCATGACCGCCGACGTGCTGGGCGAGCGGCTCACCTTCAAGATCGGTATGCCGGGCGAGCACTGGGCACTGAATGCGCTGGGCGTGCTGGCGGTCGTCAAGGCCGTGGGCGCGGACCTGGGGCTGGCGGGGCTGGCGCTGGGCGAAATGCAGGGCCTCGAAGGCCGTGGCCAGCGCTCGTTCATCGCCGTGGGCGCGGGCAAGGCCATGCTGCTGGATGAAAGCTACAACGCCAACCCGGCCTCCATGGCGGCGGCGCTCAGCGTGCTGGGCGGCTTCGAGCCCCGGCGGCGCGGTCGGCGCATCGCCGTGCTGGGCGCGATGAAGGAACTGGGCGACGAGACGGCGGCGATGCACGCCGATCTGGCCGGCTCCATCGAGGCGGCGGGCGTGGCGGAGGCCATTCTCGTGGGTGCGGAAATGGCGGCGCTGGCCGAGGCGCTGCCCGCGCGCATTCCCCATCATGTGGTCGGCTCGGCCGAGGAGGCGCTGACGCTGCTGCGCGACATGGTGCGGGCGGATGATATCATTTTGGTGAAGGGTTCAAACAGCGTGGGACTCGGGAGAGTCGTGCGGTCGCTGAACCAGCACGGAGTAGAGTAGAAGCAGATGTTGTCTTTGCTGGCCAATCTGGACCTGGACTTCCCCGGCAACAACCTGTTCCGGTTCCTCACGTTCCGCACGATCGCCGCGGTTCTGACCGCGCTGTTCATCGGCCTTGTGGCCGGCCCCCGGCTGATTGGCTGGCTGCGCCTCAAGCAGGGCAAGGGCCAGCCCATCCGCGAGGACGGGCCGCAGTCGCACCTGCTCACCAAGAAGGGCACGCCCACCATGGGCGGCTTTCTCATTCTCATCGCCATGACGATCTCGACCCTGCTGTGGGCGGATCTGACCAACGGCTACATCTGGGTGTGCCTGGCGGTCACGCTCGGCTTCGGCGCGGTCGGCTTCTATGACGACTACAAGAAGGTCACCAAGGCCACCCATGACGGCCTCTCCGGCAAGACCCGGCTGCTGATCGAGTTCGCCATCGCCGGGGCGGCGGCGCTCTACATCTCCTCCCGCACCGGCACCACCCTGTGGCTGCCGTTCTTCAAGGATCTGGGGCTGAACCTCGGCTGGGGCTATCTGCTGGTGGCGGCGTTCGTGGTGGTCGGCGCGGGTAACGCGGTCAACCTCACCGACGGCCTCGACGGCCTTGCCATCATGCCGGTCATCATCGCGGCGGTCACGTTCGCCATCATCGCCTACCTCATCGGCAACGTGAATTTCGCCAACTACCTCCAGGTGCGCCACGTGCCGGGCTCGGGCGAGCTGGCGGTGTTCTGCGGCGCGCTCATCGGCGCGGGGCTGGCATTCCTGTGGTTCAATGCGCCGCCCGCCATGGTGTTCATGGGCGACACCGGCTCGCTGGCGCTGGGCGGCGCGCTCGGCTCCATCGCGGTCGTCACCAACCACGAGATCGTGCTGGCGGTGGTGGGCGGCCTGTTCGTGCTGGAGGCGGTTTCAGTCATTGTTCAGGTGGCCAGCTATAAGTTGACCGGCAAGCGGGTGTTCCGCATGGCGCCCATTCACCACCATTTCGAACAGAAAGGCTGGGCCGAATCCACCGTGGTGGTCCGTTTCTGGATCATTGCGCTCGTGCTCGCCCTCATTGGCCTTTCGACCCTGAAGCTGAGGTAAGATGATCACTGCCCGCGCCTTTACTGGAAAACGCTACGCCGTCTTCGGACTGGCCCGGACCGGGCTGGCGACGGCCCGCGCGCTTGCCGCCTCCGGCGCCGAGGTGCTGGCGTGGGACGACGGCGCGGCCGCGCGCGACAAGGCGGCGGCCGAGGGCATCGCGCTTGCCAACCTGTACGAGACGGATTTCGCCGGGCTCGACGGGCTGCTGCTCTCGCCGGGCGTGCCGCTGCATCTGCCGACGCCCCATCCGCTGGCCGAGAAGGCGCGGGCGGCGGGCGTCGCCATCATGGGCGACATCGAGCTGTTCGCGCGGGCGCGGGGCGAGCTGCCCGCGCACCGGGTGGTCGCCATCACCGGCACCAACGGCAAATCGACGACGACGGCGCTCATCCATCATGTGCTGAAGGAAAGCGGCATCGAGGCACGGCTCGGCGGCAACATCGGCCTGCCGATCCTGGGCGAGGAGCCGCTGCCGGAGGGCGGGGTCTATGTGCTGGAGCTGTCCTCGTTCCAGATCGACCTCATCCACAACCTCGCCGCCGACGTGGCGGTGCTGACCAACATCACGCCCGATCACCTGGACCGCCACGGCGACATGGCGGGCTATGCCCACGCCAAGGAACGCCTGTTCCGCATGCAGACGGCGGAGCAGACGGCGGTGATCTCGGTGGACGACGCCTACTGCCGCGCCATTGCCGCGGTGGCGACGGCAAAGGTGTGCCCGATCTCCATCGAGGCGGCGCAGCCCGAGGGCGTGGCCGTGCTGGAGGGCCAGCTCCTTGCCGGCGGCGCGGCGCTGGGCGCGCAGAGCGCCTGGCCGCGCCTGCAGGGGCCGCACAACGCCCAGAACGCCGCCGCCGCCTTCGCCGCGACGCGGGCACTGGGTGTCGCGCCGGAGCAGATCCTGCGGGCGTTCGAGACCTACCCGGGCCTGCCGCACCGGATGGAATTCGTGGCAGAGATCGGGGGCGTCACCTACCTCAACGACTCCAAGGCGACCAACCCCACCTCCACCGCCCCGGCGCTGGCGGCCTATCCGGCCATCCACTGGATCGCGGGCGGCAAGGCCAAGACGGACGAGCTGGACGCCTGCCTGCCGCACCTCGGCAGCGTGCGCGCCGCCTACACCATCGGCGCCGCCGAAGAGCTGTTCGCCACGCTCCTCAGCCCCCACGTGCCGGTGGAGAAGGCGGGCACGCTGGAGAACGCCGTGAAGCTGGCAGCACGCCGCGCCAGACCGGGCGAGGTGGTGCTGCTCTCCCCGGCGTGCGCCTCCTATGACCAGTTCCGCGACTTCGAGGCGCGCGGCGAGGCCTTCCGTGCGGCGGTGGCCGCGCTCCGGGAGGACGGCACGGCATGATTCCGTTCCGCCGCACCGACCGCACCGCCGTCAGCCGATGGTTCTGGACCATCGACCGGGTGCTGCTGGGCATGTTGCTGCTGCTGGTCTCCATCGGCATCGTGGCCGTGCTCTCGGCGAGCCCGGCGGCGGCGCACCGCTATTCGGGCGGTTCGGTCCGGCTCAACGAGATGATGTACTTCCAGCGCCACCTGTTCTGGGTGGCGCTCGGCCTGCCGGTGATGATCGCCACCTCCATGCTGCCGATCCAGTGGGTCAAACGGCTGTGCGTCGCGGGCTTTCTGGTGTTCCTGGCCGCGCTGATGGCGGTGCCGCTGGTCGGCTCCGACGCCAACGGCGCCGTGCGCTGGATCAGTCTCGGCGGCTTCCAGTTCCAGCCCTCCGAGTTTCTGAAGCCGGCGTTCATCGTCACCACCGCGTGGATCCTCTCCAGCCGCTATGACGACAGCACCGTGCCCGCCTTCCATGTGGCGGCCGTGCTTCTTGTGCTGGTGATCGGCTTTCTGGTGGTGCAGCCGGACTATGGCCAGAGCGCGCTCTACATGGCCGTGTGGTTCGCCCAGGCGCTGCTGGCGGGGCTCAACTTCTACATCTTCGCCGTGATGGCGGTGTCGGGCCTCGCGGGCATGGGGCTCGCCTACATGTTCGTGCCCCACGTGCAGTCGCGCATCGACCGCTTCCTGTTCTCCGAGGGCGACACCTACCAGATGGACAAGGCGCTGGAGTGCTTCCAGTCCGGCGGGCTGTTCGGCACCGGGCCGGGGCAGGGCATGGTGAAGATGCAGCTGCCCGAGCCGCACACCGACTACATCTTCGCCGTCATCGGCGAGGAATTCGGCATGCTCGCCTGCCTGCTGCTGGCCATTCTCTACCTCGGCATCGTCATGCGCGTGCTGTTCCAGCTGGTGAACGAGGATGATCCCTTCATCGTGCTGGCGGTGGCGGGGCTCGCGGCCCAGTTCGGCATGCAGGCGTTCATCAACATGGGCGTGAACCTGCACCTGCTGCCGTCCAAGGGCATGACCCTCCCGTTCATCAGCCACGGCGGCTCGTCGTTCATCGCCACGGCCGTGACCATGGGGCTGGTGCTGGCGCTGACCCGCCGCAACCGCTTCCTCGACGCCAGCCCGTTCGTGGCGGGGAGGGCGGCATGACCGGCGCGTCCCGCAAACCGCTGATCGTGGTGGCGGCCGGCGGCACCGGCGGCCACATGGTGCCTGCCCATGCCGTCGCGCAGCGGCTGGAGGGCGAGGGCTTTCGCGTCGCGCTGATGACCGACACGCGCGGCCTGCGCTACCCCGGCCTGTTCGAGGGCGTGCCCCGGCACGTGCTGGCGGCCGGCACGCTCGGCAATGGCGGCCTTGCGGGCCGGGTGAAGGCGCTGGCGCAGATCTACGAGGGCGCGCGCACCGCCCGCCGGCTGATGCAGGCGGACCGGCCCGCCGTGGTGGCGGGCTTTGGCGGCTATCCGGCTCTCCCGGCGCTGCTGGCGGCCATTTCCCTGCGCATTCCGGTTGTCATTCACGAACAGAACGCGGTGCTGGGGCGCGTCAACCGCCTGCTGGCGGGCTTCACGGCGGCCATCGCCACCTCCTACCGTCAGACCCGGGGCCTCAAGGCGCGGCTGGCGCGGCGCGCGGTGCTGACCGGCAATCCGGTGCGGCAGGACATCCTCAAGCTGCGGGATCTGCCGTTCCCCGAGTTCAACGCGCAATCGGCCTTCCGCATCCTCGTGGTGGGCGGCAGCCAGGGCGCCAAGGTGCTCGCCGACGTGGTGCCCGCCGCCATCGACCTGCTGCCGCCGGAGCTGAAGCGGCGCATCCGCATCACCCAGCAGTGCCGGGAGGCGGATGTGGAGACGGTGCGGGACCTCTACACCCGCGCCCGGGTCGCGGCCGAGTGCAGCGCCTACATCACCGACATGGTGGACAAGCTGCGCCTGGCCCATCTGGTCATCGCCCGCGCCGGGGCGTCCACCCTCTCCGAGCTGACCGCCGTGGGCCGGCCGTCGATCCTCGTGCCGCTGCCCACCGCCATGGACGACCACCAGACCGCCAACGCGCGGGACGTGGCGGATCAGGGCGGCGCGCGCCTCATCCCGCAGAGCGAATTCACGCCCGAGGCGCTGGCCGGTGTCATCCGCGCCTTCGCCGACGCGCCCGAGCGCCTCGCCGAGATGGCCGCCAGCGCCCGGGCCGCGGGACGGCCGGAGGCGGCGGCGCATCTGGCGGAGCTGATCGCCCGCGTGGCGGGGGCGTCCACCCGAACGACAACCGGCGGCACGGCCGTCGCCAGCAAGGCAAAGGCAGCAGTATGAGTGGCCTCGAACGCGACATCGGCACCATCCACTTCGTCGGCATCGGCGGCATCGGCATGTCGGGCATTGCCGAGGTGATGAAGAACCTGGGCTACAGCGTCCAGGGCTCCGACGTGGCGGAGAGCTACAACGTGGTGCGCCTGCGCGAGCGGGGCATTCCGGTGTTCATCGGGCACAAGGCGGAGAACCTGGGCGACGCCTCGGTGGTGGTGGTCTCCTCCGCCATCCGCAATGGCAACCCGGAGGTGGATCTGGCGCGGGAGAAGTTCATCCCCGTCGTTCGCCGCGCCGAAATGCTGGCCGAGCTGATGCGCCTCAAGAACACGGTCGCCGTCGCCGGCACCCACGGCAAGACCACCACCACCTCGCTGGTGGCGGCGGTGCTGGACAAGGCCGGGCTCGACCCCACCGTCATCAACGGCGGCATCATCAACGCCTACGGCACCAACGCCCGCCTCGGCGAGGGGGACTGGATGGTGGTGGAGGCGGACGAGTCCGACGGCTCGTTCCTGCGCCTGCCCCCGACCATCGCCATTGTCACCAACATCGACCCGGAGCACCTCGACCACTACGGCTCGTTCGAGAAGGTGAAGCAGTCCTTCATCGAGTTCATCGAGCATGTGCCGTTCTACGGCGCGGCGGTGCTGTGCCTTGACCACCCGGAGGTGCAGGCGATCATCCCGCATGTGACCGACCGGCCGATCGTCACCTACGGCTTCAACGCCCAGGCGGACGTGCGCGGCGACCAGGTGACGCCGTTCCCCGGCGGCAACCGCTTCAACGCCGTCATCACCAACCGCCGCACCGGCGAGCAGCGCACCATCGAGGGGCTGGAGCTGGCCATGCCGGGCCGACACAACGTGCAGAACGCGCTCGCCGCCATTGCCGTGGCGCAGAAGCTGGGCGTCTCGGACACGGCGCTGAAGGCGGCTTTCGCCTCCTTCGGCGGCGTCAAGCGCCGCTTCACCCGCGTGGGCGAGGTGGATGGCGTCACCATCATCGACGACTACGGCCACCACCCGGTGGAGATCCGCGCCGTGCTGGCCGCCGCCCGCGAGGGCATCGGCGAGGGGCGCGTCATCGCCGTCGCCCAGCCGCACCGCTACACCCGCCTGCGCGACCTGATGGCCGAGTTCCGCACCTGCTTCAACGACGCCGACACGGTGGTGGTGGTGCCGGTCTATCCGGCGGGCGAAGCGCCGATCGAGGGCGTTGACCGCGACGCGCTGGTCAAGGGCCTGCGCGCCAGCGGCCATCGCCATGTGCTGGCGGCGGACGATGCGGCGCATCTGGCGGATCAGCTGGCCGAACTGGTGCGGCCCGGCGACATGGTGGTGTGCCTCGGCGCGGGTGACATCACCCGGTGGGCGGCGGGCCTGGCGGACGCCATCAAGGCGCGGCGGGAGGGCGCGGCGGCATGACCCTGGCCCCGGCCACTCCTGACCTGATCGCGCGGCTGCCCGCCGTGCGCGGCGAGATGGTGCCGAACGGTTCGCTGGCGGACTTCATCTGGTTCCGCTGCGGCGGGCCGGCGGACGTGCTGTTCCGCCCCGCCGACCTTGCGGACCTGGTGGACTTCCTGAAGGCGTGCCCCGGGGACGTGCCGGTGCTGCCGGTTGGCGTCGGTTCCAACCTCCTGGTGCGCGACGGCGGCGTCGAGGGCGTGGTCGTGCGGCTGTCCAAGGCCTTCGCCCGGGTGCAGGTAGAGCCGGGCAACCGGATTCGCGCCGGGGCTGCCGCCATGGGCATCACCGTTGCCAGCGCCGCGCGCGACGCCGGGATCGGCGGCATGGAGTTCCTGCGCGGCATTCCGGGCACCATCGGCGGGGCCGTGCGCATGAACGCGGGCGCCTATGGCCGCGAGACGGCGGACATTCTGGTGGAATGCACCGTGGTGCACCGGGACGGCCGCGTCGAGACGCTGCCGAAGACGGCGCTGGGCTATTCCTACCGCCACTCCGAGCTGCCGGACGGGGCGATTGTCGTCGAGGCCGTGCTGGAGGGCGTGCCCGCCGATCCGGCGGTGATCGGCGCGGAGATGGACCGCATCGCCGCCGAGCGGGAGGCAAGCCAGCCGCTGCGCACCCGCACCGGCGGCTCCACCTTCAAGAACCCGGAGGGTGACAAGGCCTGGCGTCTCATCGATGCCGCCGGCTGCCGGGGCCTGCGGCGCGGCGGCGCGCAGGTGAGCGAGAAGCATTGCAATTTCCTCCTGAACACCGGAGACGCCACCAGCGCCGATCTGGAAGCGCTGGGCGAGGAGGTGCGCGCCCGCGTGAAGGAGGCGAGCGGGGTCGATCTCCACTGGGAGATCCAGCGGATCGGCCGTCCGGGAACGGGAAGTGCCAGCGGAAGGAAGGGTGAAGCATGAGCCGTCATGTCGTGGTGTTGATGGGCGGCTGGTCCGCTGAGCGGGAGGTGTCGCTGACCTCGGGCAACGCCGTGGCCGACGCCTGCGAGCGGCTGGGCTACCGCGTCACCCGGCTCGACATGCAGCGGGACGTGGCCCGGCGTCTGGCCGAGCTGAAGCCGGACGTGGTGTTCAACGCGCTTCACGGCTCGCCGGGCGAGGACGGCACGGTGCAGGGCATGCTCGACCTGATGGGCATTCCCTACACCCACTCCGGCCTGACCACCTCCGCCGTCGCCATCGACAAGCAGCTCACCAAGACCGTGCTGACGGCCGCGGGCATCCGTATGCCGGGCGGCCGCGTCATCGAATCGGAGAGCATCTTCGAGGCCGATCCGCTGCCGCGCCCCTATGTGCTGAAGCCGGTGAACGAGGGCTCGTCGGTGGGCGTCGCCATCGTCACGAACGAGAGCAACTACGGCAGCCCCATCAGCCGCGACGCGAAGGGGCCGTGGCAGGAGTTCAGGGAGCTGCTGGCCGAGCCGTTCATTCCGGGCCGGGAGCTGACCGTTGCCGTGCTCAACGGCGAGGCGCTGGCCGTGACCGAGTTGCAGCCGACTCAAGGGTTCTACGACTACGAAGCCAAGTACACCAACGGCCTCACCCGCCACATCGTCCCGGCGCCGATTCACCCGGAGGCGGCGCGGCAGGCGATGGAAATGGCGGTCGCCGCGCACAATGCGCTTGGATGCCGGGGTGTTTCGCGCTCCGATTTCCGCTATGACGATACGGCGGGCGAACCAGGAATTCTCTACCTGCTTGAGGTTAATACACAACCGGGTATGACCCCGCTGTCGCTGGTGCCGGAACAGGCGGCATTCAGGGGTATCAGTTTCGACGCATTGGTTGGTATGCTGATCGAGGAGGCAGGGGGCAGTCGATGAGCAAACGCTCATCCAGATCGAAACAGCGGAAGGCGGGCATCCCCTGGCGGGGCTTGCGCCGGGGCCTGATGCTGGCTGGCGGCCTCGCGGCGGCCGGTGCCGTGGCGGGGCTTGGCCTGTGGTACTTCGACGTGCCGCAGCGGGTGAAGTTCGGCCTGGCCCATGGCGTTGCCAGCCTGGGTTTCGAGGTGACGACCCTGCACGTGAGCGGCCTCAAGAACGCGCCGCGCCTTGCCGTCTACAGCGCCGTGCTCGACGGCCGCACCAACTCCATGCTCGCCATCGACCTTGACGACGTGCGGGCGCGCCTGCTGGAGAATCCCTGGATTCAGGAAGCCTCCGTCTCGCGGCAGCTGCCGGACACGCTCAACATCGTGGTGGAGGAGCGCAAGCCCGTCGCCCTCTGGCAGCATCAGGGGCGGCTTGCCGTCATCGATCTTTATGGCCGGGTGCTCGAGACCGAGCGGGTGAAGCCCTTCGCCCGCCTGCCCATCGTGGTCGGCCCCGACGCCAACCGGAATGCCATGAGCCTGTTCACCATGCTTTCCATTCATCCCGAACTGCGCGCCCGCATGGATGCGGCGACCTGGGTCGGCGGGCGGCGCTGGGATCTGCGCTTCCGCTCGGGCGAGCTGCTGATGCTGCCGGAAGGCGAGGAGGCCGCCCGCAAGGCGCTGGAGAAGTTCTCCGAGCTGGAGCGCAACACGGGGCTGCTGGGGCGCGGCTTCGCCCGCTTCGACATGCGTCAGGGCGATCGGCTTTACACCCGCCGCGCCGCCACCATGTCCAGCAGCGGCGAGACCCGGAACGCCGTCGCGCAGGCAGGGGGGGTCAGGATATGAGCGGGAACCGGCGCAGAGGCGGGGCCAGACTTGCCCTTTCCAAGGGCGAGCGGATCGTTGCCGCGCTCGACGTGGGCAGCTCCAAGGTAGCGGCGCTGATCGCGCTGCTCACACCGGGCAGCGAGCCGCGCGTCCTCGGCTTCGGCCATCAGCTGTGCACCGGCGTGCGCAAGGGCATGGTCGCGGACATGGAAGCGACCGAGCGGGCCATCCGCGCCGCCATGGACCAGGCCGAGAAAATGGCCGAGACCACGGTGGACAAGGTGATCGTCAACATGTCCTCCGGCGGCCTCAGCTACCAGATCCATCAGGTGGATGTGGACATCGCCGGGCACCGCATCGAGCGGGCGGACATCGAGCGCGTGCTGAGCGAAGGCCGCGACCGCATCGACCCGGCCGGGCGCACCATCCTGCACGCCATTCCCGCCATCTACACCATCGACGGGCTGACGGGCGTGGTGAACCCGCTCGGCTTCCATGCGGAGCGGCTGGGCGTGGACATTCTGGTCGTCTCCGCCGAGACCGCGCCGCTGCGGAATCTGGACCTGTGCGTGCGTCAGGCGCTGCTCGGTGTGCAGGCGATCGTCGCCTCGCCGCTGGCGAGCGGCCTGGCCTGCCTCGAGCCCGAACAGCGCGAGCTGGGCGTGGCGCTGGTCGAGATGGGCGCGGGCGTCACCAACGTCTCGGTGCTGGCGCGCGGCATGGTGGTGGGCATGGCCTGCGTGACCATGGGCGGCTCGGATATCGTCGATGACATCGCGGCGGCCTTCAACACCCGCCGCAGCCATGCGGAGCGTATGCTCTCGCTGCACGGCACGCTCATCACCACCAGCCGGGACAACCACGATCTGGTGGAGGTGCTGCCGATTCGCGAGGGCGGGCCGGCCACCTGGATCACCAAGGCGCAACTTTCCAGCGTTATCCGCATGCGGGTGGAGGCGATTCTGTCCGAGGTGGCGCAGCGGCTCGACGAGCTGGGATTCCGGCGCGCCGTCGGCCGTTCGGTCGTGCTGACCGGGGGCGTGGCGGACCTCAACGGCATCGCCCATTTCGCCACCGGCGTGTTCGGACGGGAAACAAAAATTGCGACACCCCGCCCACTTGAGGGATTACCAGAGGCGGCGACAGGGCCGGCGTTCTCGACTCTCGTGGGGCTGGTGCAGCACGAGCTGAAGCAGGGCCAGGACATCTGGCGGGACGGGCGGGTTTCCATGAACCGGATCTCGCGCAGCCCGCTTGAGCGCATGATCGAGATTCTGAGGGGGAGCCTTTAGAAATGTCCCCTGACGGATCAAAGGGATAAGAACGAAACCGGGTATTTCGGTCAGATACGAACTTCGTCGAGACAAGGAGGTAAGGGCATGGGTATCGAACTGAAGCGGCCAGAGCTGACAGAGCTCGCCCCGCGCATCATGGTGATCGGTGTGGGCGGCGCGGGCGGCAACGCCGTCGCCAACATGATCAATTCCGGCCTGCAGGGCGTCGATTTCGTCGTCGCCAACACGGACGCCCAGGCGCTCGCCAGCAGCCCGGCGGAAACCCGCATCCAGCTGGGCCTCAAGATCACCCAGGGCCTGGGCGCCGGCTCGCGCCCGGAGATCGGCCGCGCCGCCGCCGAGGAAACGCTGGAAACCCTCGAGTCCTCCCTTGAAGGCGCCCACATGGTGTTCATCACCGCCGGCATGGGCGGCGGCACCGGCACGGGCGCGGCGCCCATCGTGGCCCGCGCGGCCCGCGAGAAGGGCATTCTCACCGTCGGCGTCGTCACCAAGCCGTTCAGCTTCGAAGGCGCCCGCCGCATGCGCTCGGCGGAGGAAGGCATCGCCGAGCTTCAGAAGCACGTGGACACGCTGATCGTCATCCCGAATCAGAACCTGTTCCGCATCGCCAACCCGCAGACCACCTTCAAGGAAGCCTTCTTCATGGCCGACGAGGTGCTGCACGCGGGCGTGCGCTCCATCACCGACCTGATGGTGATGCCGGGCCTCATCAACCTGGACTTCGCCGATATCCGCACCGTGATGAGCGAGATGGGCAAGGCCATGATGGGCACGGGCGAGGCCGAAGGCCCGAGCCGCGCCATCGAGGCCGCCCAGGCCGCCATCGCCAACCCGCTGCTCGACGAGGTGTCGATGCGCGGGGCCAAGGGCGTCATCATCAACATCACCGGCGGCGATGACCTCACCCTGTTCGAGGTGGACGAGGCCGCCAACCACATCCGCGAGATGGTGGACCCGGAGGCCAACATCATCGTCGGCTCCGCCTTCAACGAATCCCTGACCGGCCGCATGCGCGTGTCGGTGGTGGCGACCGGCATCGACGTGGCCGCGCCCGCGACCCAGCAGACGGCCGCGCCGCAGCCGCAGGCGGCGGCCCGCCCGGGCATGGGCTTCGCGCCCGTGGCGTCCTCCTTCCCGGCCGCAGGCGCTGCTGCCGCCGCCAAGCCGGCCGCCAGCGCTCCGGCACAGGCCGCCCCGGCCGCTCCGGCCGCTGAGCCCGCCGCTCCGGCCGAGGATGACATTCTCTCGCTCGACGCCAGCGCCCAGGTGACCGAGCCGGAGGTTGCGCCCGCGCCGGCCGCCCCGGCCGCGCCCGCTTCGGTTCGTGCCGAGCTGACCGTGGAAGCGCCGCGTCCCGCTCCGGCGGCCCCGGCCGCGCCGGCGCCCGAGCCGGTCGCCAAGCAGCCGGTCTACCCCGAGCCGGTGCGCCCGGCCCGCCGCCAGGAGCCCCAGCGCGCCCCGACCCTGTTCGAGCGCATGATGGGCATCACCCGCTCCACCCCGGTCGAGGAACCGGAGGAGCCGGCGCCCCAGCCGCGCAACCAGCGCGGGCAGGGGGATGACCCGCTGGAAATCCCGACCTTCCTGAAGCGTCAGGCCAACTAGGCCGCACCGCTTCTTCTCGTATCTCGACGAAGACTGGCCTCTCCCCGGCGTGCCGGGGGGAGGCTTTTCTTTTGGGGTTTGCCGGTTATGCGCGGTGGCGTGCGGAAGGGATCAGGCGAAGCGGAGACCGGCCCGCAAAAGAGGGCGGCAAGGCACTGAAAGACAAGCGGAAATCAAACGTGCCGCATCAGGCGGGCCCCGGTGTATTCGATCGTGGGGATTCGACCATGGGTGTATTCGACCATGGTGCCGTTGCTCCGGGAGCCGGAGCTGCTACCGTAAGGGCTCCGTCGGATGCCCTTGTTTGATCATCCTTCACAACCCCGCAGGCGGTCAACCTGCGGGGTTTCGTTATCAGGGATGTGGAACGGGGGCTGCCGCCGAATCAGGGCCACCTGGACTTGCTCAGGGCCACTTGGACTCGCTCAGGGCCACTTGGCCTCGGGCGGCAGGCTCATGAGAATGGCTTCCACATTGCCGCCGGTCTTGAGGCCGAAGGTGGTGCCCCGGTCGTAGACCAGGTTGAACTCGGCGTAGTAGCCCCGGTAGCGCAGCTGCTCCTCGCGCTGCTCGGGCGTCCATTCCTCCTTCGCGTGGCGGCGCACCAGCTCGGGGTAGATGTGGAGGAAGGCCTTGCCCACGTCCTGGGTGAAGGCGAAGTCCCGCTCCCAGTCGCCGGTGTTGTGGTGGTCGTAGAAGATGCCGCCCACGCCCCGCGCCCGGTTGCGGTGGGGGATGAAGAAGTACTCGTCGCACCACTTCTTGAAGCGGGGGTAGTAGTCGGGATCGTGCCGGTCGCACGCGGCCTTGAAGGCGGCGTGGAAGTCCGCCGTGTCCTGCTCCACGGGGAAGGGCGGGTTGAGGTCGGCCCCGCCGCCGAACCACCATTTGGTGGTGACGAGGAAGCGGGTGTTCATGTGCACGGCGGGCACCAGCGGCGAGCGCATGTGGGCCACCAGGCTGATGCCGGTGGCGAAGAAGCGCGGGTCTTCCTCCGCGCCGTTGATCTGCCGGGCGAACTCGGGCGGGAAGGTGCCCTCGACGGTGGAGATGTTCACGCCCACCTTCTCGAACACCCGCCCCTTCATGAGGGACATGACGCCGCCGCCGCCGGGCGCGCCGGTGTAGTCGGTGCGCTCCCAGGCCTTGCGCTCGAAGCGGCCCGGGGGCAGGTCCGAGCCCGGCCCGTCGGTCTGCTCGTCCTCGATCGCCTCGAAGGCGGCGCAGATCTGGTTGCGAAGCTGCTCGAACCACGTGGCCGCCTGCTGCTTGCGGTCATCCATCTGGTCGGTCATCAGAGAAACCCTCCCGTTTGTCGCAACGCCTCGGACAGTACGATGGCGGCGGCAGTGGCTACATTGAGCGAGCGCAAGCCCGGTTTCATGGGAATGCGGACGACCGCATCGCAGGCCGCTTCCACCTCGGGTGGGGTGCCGGAGGTCTCGCGGCCGAGCATGATGATATCCTTGGGCGAATAGGCAAAGTCGATGTGGCGCAGCGTCCCGGTGGTCTCCACCAGCACGAGGCGATACCCCTCCGCCTGACGCCAGGCGTTGAAGGCGGCGAACTCGATGTGCCGCTTCACCTCGGCGAAGTCCACATAATCCAGCCCCGCCCGCTTGAAGCTGCGGTCGGAGAAGGGGAAGCCGCACGGCTCGATGATGTCCACCGGCACGCCAAGGCAGGCGCCAAGGCGCAGCATGGTGCCGGTATTGGGCGGAATCTCGGGTTCGAACAAGGCCAGGCGCATGGCCAGCGCCTCTAGCGGCTTGCCCCCAGGCACATCAAGACCCCTCGCTCATAGACCGAGCCGACGAACAGGCGGCCGCGCGGGTCCACCATCGCCACCGACGAGGCGGAGAACAGGCTGCCGTCGTCCACGAAGGGCAGGGGCAGGGGCGTCTCCGGCGCGGGATAGGGCAGGGCGGCGGGGTCCAGCCGCAGCGCCATGGAGGGCGCGCGGCGCTGGTCCGGCGCCCGGGCGTAGGACTCGAAGGCGAGCGGGCGCGGATGGCCGGCGGCGACCACCGTGCCGTCCGGCTGGAGCACCAGATTGTCCGTCGCCATCGGCACGGGGATGTCGCCCTGCCTGATGAGCTCGCCAGTGAAGGGGTTGCGGCGGTACACCGCGACCGAGCGGCCCACCGATTCGCCCACCAGCAGCCACTGGCCGTCCGGCGAGCGGGTGATGCCGTTGGCAAACCGCAGGCCATCGGCGGCGACGCGGGTGGTGCGGCCGTCGTGATAGACGACCGTGTTGAGGGGCAGCGCCAGATAGGTGGCGGCCAGACGCCGCCAGGCAGAGTCGTCGAAGGGGTCGTTGGTCACGTAGAACTGTTCGGACGAGACGGCGACGATATCGTTGGGGGAGGTCAGCGCCGTGCTGCGGAAGGTGCGCGCGAGGGTGAGGCGGCCGTCCTCGCCGATGTCGAACACCTTGACCGAATGGTCCCGCCCGTCCGCGCCGTGGTCGATGACGAACAGGCGGCGATTCCCTGTGAAATCGATAAACAAATCAAGGCCATGCGGGAAAAAGTTTTCATCCCGCCCCACGTTCAGCGGCGTGAGAGACGGTGTGTCCGTGCTGAAGTCGAGGAGGAAGATGTCGCCCCGGGGCCGCCCGCCGGTCTCGACCGCGTGGCGGTCGGCGCTCGACACGTAGGCGCGCCGGCGCTCCCAGTCCACCGCGAAGTCCTCCGCGCCGACGGGCCCGGCCAGGCGCACGCACTGCCCGGGCGTGCGGGGCTCCAGCGGCTCAAGCCAGCCGGTCAGCGGCAGCAGGAAGGCGATCGCGGCCGTGACCGCCAGCATGGCGAGGATCGCCACCATCCTGAGTCCCCGCTTTTGGCCGCGCATATGCGTGTCTTTCCTGTCCGATCTTCGTCTTGAAACAACGCCTTAAACCATTCTTTCGAACCGTGCAGGGGGCAATGCGTCCAAATTGCCCATTGCACCATACTGTCAGGGTTATTATGGAACCCGGCATATTGGGGGCATGGGGGCCTCCCAATGGGCTTTTGGACCGGCGGCTATCGGGGCTGTCGGTCGTAGTTGCATCAGGGACCACGACAGATATGGCTACAGCCGAAACACCAGCCGCCGCTCAGCCAGGGACGACGGAGGAGGGCGTTCGCCGCCGCGACTTCATCCACATCGCCACCGGTGCCTTCGTGACGGGCGGCGCCGTCATGGCGGCTTGGCCGTTCATTTCTCAAATGAATCCCGCCGCGGACACCCGCGCGCTCTCGACGGTCGAGGTTGACCTGGCGCCGATTCAGGTCGGCCAGGCGATCAAGGTCATGTGGCAGGGCAAGCCGGTCTTCATCCGCAACCGCACGGAGGCCGAGGTCGCCAAGGAGCGCGCCGTCAACGTCTCCGAGCTGCGCGACCCGCAGACCGACCAGGACCGCGTCAAGGAAGGCCACGACAACTGGCTGGTCACCCTTGGCGTCTGCACCCACCTCGGTTGCGTGCCGCTGGGCGCCGCCCAGGGCGAGCCGAAGGGTGAGTACGGCGGCTACTTCTGCCCGTGCCATGGTTCGCACTACGATGCTTCGGGACGTATCCGCAAAGGCCCGGCGCCGAAAAACCTTGAAGTGCCCCAGTACGCCTTCAAGACGCCGACCTCCATTGTGATCGGGTGAGGTAAGACATGTCGTTTCATTGGGCCAAGCCATACGAACCCAAGACCGCGCTGGAGAAGTGGTTCGACAGCCGCCTGCCGCTTCCGCGGCTGATCTATGAGCACGGGGGCTCCTACGAGGCTCCGAAGAACCTGAACTACTGGTGGAACTTCGGTTCGCTGGCGCTGGTGTTCATGGTCATCCAGATCGTCACCGGCATCGTGCTGGCCATGCACTATGCGGCCAACGAGACCGTGGCCTTCGCGTCGGTCGAGCGCATCATGCGCGACGTCAACTTCGGTTGGCTGATCCGCTACATGCACGCCAACGGCGCGTCGTTCTTCTTCATCGTGGTCTACGTCCACATCTTCCGCGGCCTCTACTACGGTTCCTACAAGGCGCCGCGCGAGATGCTGTGGATTCTCGGCGTCGTGATCTTCCTCCTCATGATGGCCACCGCCTTCATGGGCTACGTGCTGCCGTGGGGCCAGATGTCCTTCTGGGGCGCGCAGGTGATCACCGGCCTGTTCACCGCCCTGCCGGTGGTGGGCGAGCCGATCCAGACCCTGCTGCTGGGCGCTCCGTTCGTGGGCAACCCGGCGCTGAACAAGTTCTTCTCGCTGCACTACCTGCTGCCGTTCGTCATCGCCGGCGTTGTGATCCTGCACATCTGGGCGCTGCACATCCCGGGTTCGAACAACCCGCTGGGCATCGACGTGAAGGGCCCGCAGGACACCGTGCCGTTCCACCCCTACTACACGATCAAGGATCTGGTCGGCGTCGTTGTCGCGCTGATCGTGTTCTCCGCCTTCGTGTTCTTCATGCCGAACGCGCTGGGCCACCCGGACAACTACATCCCGGCCAACCCGCTCGCGACCCCGGCGCACATCGTGCCTGAATGGTACTTCTGGCCGTTCTACGCGATCCTGCGCGCCTTCACGGTCGACTTCTTCGGCATCCCGGCCAAGCTGTGGGGCGTGCTGGCGATGTTCACCTCGATCCTGCTGCTCCTCTTCCTGCCGTGGCTCGATTCGTCGCCGGTCCGTTCGGCCCGTTTCCGCCCGGTCTACCGGCAGCTGTTCTGGGTGCTGGTGGCTGACGTGCTGCTGCTGGGCTACTGCGGTCAGGCTCCGGCCGAGGAACCGTTCGTCCGCATCAGCCAGTTCGCTGCTGCCTACTACTTCATCCACTTCCTGATCCTGGTGCCGATGGTCGCGCGTCTTGAAACGCCCAAGCCGCTGCCGCGCAGCATCGCGGATCCAGTTCTGCCGGGCGAAACCGTCGCCCAGCCGGCCGAGTAAGGGGGGCCTGCGTAATGATCCGTTTCGTATCCTTCGGTGTGGGCGCGGTCTTCTCGCTTGCCCTTCTGGTTGGCGCTTTCACTCCGCGTGAGACGCCGCAGCCGGACCCGATCAAGGCCCTGCAGAAGGAGCACAAGGAAGTGCACTTCGCCCATCAGGGCATCTTCGGCCAGTACGACCGGGCGCAGTTGCAGCGCGGCTTCCAGGTCTACAAGGAAGTCTGCGCCGCTTGCCACAGCCTGAACCTGGTGGCCTTCCGCACGCTGGAAGACCTCGGCTACAACGAGGCCGAGATCAAGGCGATCGCCAAGGCCTATGAAGTTCCGGCCATCGACGAGAAGACCGGCGAGGACACCACCCGCCCGGCGATCCCGTCGGACAAGTTCCCGAGCCCGTATGCCAACAGCGTTGCGGCCTCGGCCGCCAACGGCGGCAAGATCCCGCCGGATCTGTCGCTGATCGTGAAGGCGCGCGAGGGTCACGAGGCCTACATCTACTCGATCCTGACCGGATACGAGGACGCTCCGGCCGGCTTCCAGCTGCCGGAGGGCGGCCACTTCAACCCGTACTTCCCGGGTACCGTCATCGGCATGCCCAAGCCGCTGTCCGACGACCAGGTCACCTACGAGGATGGCACGCCGGCGACCGTCGACCAGATGGCCAAGGACGTGACCGCGTTCCTGGCCTGGGCCGCCGAGCCCAAGCTGGAGAACCGCAAGCGCGCCGGCGTGGGCACCATCGCCTTCCTGGCGATCCTGCTGGTGCTCAGCGTCATCAGCTACAAGAAGATCTGGGCGGGCGTGAAGGGTCCGAAGCCGCACGAAGGCTGAGACTGACGTCAGGCTTGCCTGATCCGAACACGGCAAGGGCCGGGGCACTGCTCCGGCCCTTGTTTTTTTTACGCCGCCGAATCTTCCGGGGCTTGCCTTGGCCGCGCTCCTCGTGTCCCTTTGCGGCCGATACGGTGGCAGAACACGAAAGGCGTGACCCCTATGGCGGAGACGGCGTCTGAGGGCCGGCTGGGCATCATCGGCGGCAGCGGGCTCTATCGCATGGCAGCCCTGGAGGAGGCCCGCTGGCAGGCCGTGGAGACGCCCTGGGGGCGGCCTTCGGACGACCTGCTGACCGGGCGGCTGGCCGGCCGGGAGGTGGTGTTCCTGCCCCGCCACGGCCGGAACCACAGCATCGCCCCGCACGAGCTGACCCACCGGGCCAACATCGCCGCGCTCAAGACGCTGGGCGTGACGGAAATCCTCTCCATCTCCGCCTGCGGCTCCTTCCGCGAGCACCTGCCGCCGGGGACGTTCGTCATCGTCGACCAGTACATCGACCGCACCCAGGGGCGGGCGCGCACCTTCTTCGAGGACGGCGTGGTCGCCCACGTGTCGATGGCGGAGCCGTCCTGCGGCCGGCTGGGGCAGGCAGCGGCCGAGGCCTGCACGGCGCTCGGCATCCCGCACCAGAGGGGCGGCACCTACCTGTGCATCGAGGGGCCGCAGTTCTCCACCCGCGCCGAGAGCCGCCTCTACCGCTCCTGGGGCGCGGACGTGATCGGCATGACCAACCTGCCGGAGGCCTACCTCGCCCGGGAGGCCGAGATCTGCTACCAGAGCGTTGCCATGGTGACGGACTTCGACAGCTGGCACGAACACCATGCGGCGGTCGAGGTGAGTGACGTGGTCCGGGTGCTGACCTCCAACGCGGCGCAGGCCCAGCAGCTTGTGGCGCAAGTGGCGGCCCGGCTGGCCCCGCCCGCCGGGGCCTGCCCCTCCGGTTGCGACCGCGCGCTGGAGCACGCCATCATCACGCCAGGGACGAACTGGCCGGAGGAGGCGCAGACGCGCCTCAGGTCCATCGCCGGGCGCGTCATGGGAGAAGGGCGATGATCGAACCGAACGAGGACCTGAAGCGGCTGATCCGCACCATCCCCAACCACCCGCTGCCGGGCGTGCAGTTCCGAGACATCACCACGTTGCTGGGCGACTCCTACGGCCTTGGCGAATGCGTGCGGCGGCTGGCGGACCGGCTGCGGGACGTGGGCGGGCACAAGGTCGCGGGCATCGAGGCGCGCGGGTTTATCATCGGCGGCGCGGTCGCGGCCGCGCTGGGGCTGGGCTTCGTGCCGGTGCGCAAGCGCGGCAAGCTGCCGTTCGAGACCGTGGGGCGGGATTACGAACTGGAATACGGCACGGACCGGGTGGAAATCCACGTGGATGCCATGCGGCCGGGCGAGAAGGTGATCCTCATCGACGACCTGATCGCAACGGGCGGCACCGCCCTCGCGGCGGTCGAGCTGTTCCGCACCGTCGGCGTGGACGTGGCCGCCAGCGCGTTCGTGGTGGACCTGCCGGATCTGGGCGGCAGCCAGCGGCTGCGGGAGGCCGGCGTGCCGGTCGCGACGCTGATCGCGTTCCCGGGTGCGTAGGTTCTTGGTTTCTTGCAGGAGGGTCTCGGACCCTCCTGGCAACCTCCCTTGCCTTTACAGGGACATGCGCCGGGCACAGGGCCTGCGCGCTGGCGAGGGTTTGAAGGGCCGTGCCTGTCCTTCCTCCCGGCTGTCCGGGAGAAAGCCTCCGTGCCTGCCGGATGCGGCCGATAGACGAACGGGAGGTGCAGGAGGGGCAAGCCCCTCCTGCATGAAAAACACCGCTTCACCCGCGCGTGTGTGTCAGACCGGGCGCTGTCTGAAGAACACCGTGGAGGTCATGGTCATGACCGGCTTGCCGGCTGCGTCCACGGTCTGCTGTTCGAACGTGACAAGGCCGTAGCCCGGGCGGCTGCCGGACAGGCGCGCCCCCACCACCTTGACGCGCATGCTGAGCACGTCGCCGGGCACCACCGGGCGCAGCCAGCGCAGCTGTTCGATGCCGGGCGAGCCCTCGCTGGTCTGGCCGCTTTCCTGCATCCACTGCACCAGCATCCGCATGGTCATGGCGCAGGTGTGCCAGCCGCTGGCGCAGAGGGTGCCGAACAGGGACTGTTTGGCTGCCTCGGGGTCGATGTGAAACGGCTGGGGATCGTACCGGCGGGCGAAGTCGATGATCTCTTCGGCCGTCACCTCGTAACGGCCGAAGCGCACCTCGTCGCCAACATTGAAGTCTTCGAAGTACTTCACTCAGGTCTCACGTGTTGAAGCGGAAGAGCATGATGTCGCCATCCTGAACGACATAGTCCTTTCCTTCAAGACGCATGCGGCCTGCTTCCTTGGCGCCGACTTCCCCGCCGAACTTGATGTAGTCGTCGTAGGCGATGGTCTCGGCGCGGATGAAGCCGCGCTCGAAGTCGGAGTGGATGACGCCCGCGGCCTCCGGTGCCTTCGCGCCCTTGCGCACGGTCCAGGCGCGGGCTTCCTTGGGGCCGACGGTGAAGAAGGTGATGAGGTTGAGCAGGCCATAGCCGGCGCGGATCACGCGGGCGAGGCCGGTCTCCTCCAGGCCCAGATCGGCGAGGAACGCCGGGCGGTCGGCCGGGTCCATCTGGGCGATCTCCGCCTCGATGGCGGCAGAGATGACCACGCTGAACGCGCCCTCGGCGGCGGCTTTCTCGGCCACGCGCTGCGAGAAGGCGTTGCCGGTGGCGGCGCTGCCCTCGTCCACGTTGCACACATAGAGCACGGGCTTGGAGGTGAGCAGCTGGGCCTGCTTGAACACCCGGGCTTCCTCATCGTCCTTCGGCGTGAAGAGGCGGGCGGGCTTGCCGTCGCGCAGCAGCTCGAGGACGGGCGTGAACACCGCCTCCTGCACCTTGGCTTCCTTGTCGCCGCCCTTGGCCTTCTTGGAAATGGCGACGAGGCGGCGCTCCAGGCTGTCCAGGTCCGCCAGCATCAGCTCGGTTTCCACCGTCTCGGCGTCGGCGATGGGATCGACCCGGCCCTCGACGTGGGTGATGTCGCCCTCGAAGCAGCGCAGCACGTGGATGATGGCATCCACCTCGCGGATGTTGCCGAGGAACTGGTTGCCAAGGCCTTCGCCCTTGGACGCGCCGCGCACCAGACCGGCGATGTCGACGAAGGCCAGCTGGGTTTCAACGATGCGCTGGGACTTGGCCAGCTCCGCGATCTGGTTCAGCCGCTTGTCCGGCACCGGCACCTGGCCCACGTTGGGCTCGATGGTGCAGAAGGGATAGTTGGCGGAGGCCGCCGCAGCGGTCTCGGTCAGCGCGTTGAACAGGGTGGACTTGCCGACGTTGGGCAGCCCGACGATGCCGCATTGAAAACCCATGGTGATCCTTGTCTCGCATACTGGCGTCCGGGCCGAGGCCGTGTGGCGGCCCGCCGGACCGAATATTCGGGGCGCTTCTTAGCGCTTCTTGCTGAATTTGTCGAAGAGCGACTGCAGGGTCGGCATGACCCGCGTCGCGTTGCTGGGCGCCTCCAGCGCCGCCGCCGGGCGGGGGGAGGCGGAGATGACCCGCGTCGCCGGTGCGGCGGGCCCGGCCGAGGCGGCAGGGGAGGCGGCCCCGGCCTCGCCTGCGCTCTTGTCTTCCGCCGCCTTGTCCTTCTTCGGGCGCGGCGGGGTCAGCCGCTGGGCAACGCTGGAGGCGAAGCGGGCGTCGTTGCCCTTGGCCAGCCAGCCGGCCTCCCTGGCGATGGCGTCGAGAAAGGCCTCGAGCCAGGGCTGGTCCGCCTTGGCGAAGTCGCCCAGCACCCAGCCGTGCACCCGCTCCTTCGAGCCGGGGTGGCCGATGCCGAGCCGGGCGCGGCGGTAGTCGGGGCCGAGGTGGGAGTCGATGGAGCGCAGGCCGTTGTGGCCGGCCGCGCCGCCGCCCACCTTCATCTTGAGCTTGCCGGGGGCCACGTCCAGCTCGTCATGGAAGACCAGCAGGGCCTCCAGCGGCAGCTTGTAGAACCGCATGGCCTCCGCAACGGACTCGCCCGAGAGGTTCATGTAGGTCTGGGGCTTGAGCAGCAGCACCTTCTCGCCGTTGATGACGCCCTCCGCCGTCAGCCCCTTGAAGCGGCTGCGCCACGGGCCGAAGCCGTACACCTCGGCGATGCGGTCAACCGCCATGAAGCCGATGTTGTGGCGGTTGCCTGCGTACTGGCTGCCCGGATTGCCCAGGCCGACAAAGAGCTGCATGGCCTTGTCCCTCGAAAACTCCCCGTTCCTATAAGCAAAAGGGGCGCAGGATCAAATCCCGCGCCCCCTTCAAGCCGGATATGCCGGAGTGGCTCAGGCGTTGGCTTCGCCCTCGGCGGCTGCCTCTTCCGACTTCAGGCCCGACGGCGCCACGATGGTGGCGATGGTCGCGTCGCGATCCTGAATGACGGTGGTGACGCCGGCCGGCAGGGTCAGGTGGCTGAGGTGCAGCGAGTCGTTGATCTCGAGACCCTTCAGCGACACGACCAGCTCGTCGGGAATCTGGTTGGCCGGGCAGACCAGCTCGACCTCGTGGCGCACGATGTTCAGCACGCCGCCGCGCTTCAGGCCCGGGCTCTGGGCCTCGTCCTCGAAGCGGACCGGAACGGCCACGGTCACGGTGGTGTTGGCGGAGACGCGCAGGAAGTCCACGTGCAGCGGACGGTCGGTCACCGGGTGGAACTGCACGTCGCGCGGCAGGGTGGTCTCGACCGAGCCCTCCACGTCCAGCTCAACGGTCGAGTTCATGAAGTGGCCGCGGTTGAGGAGCTTCCACAGCTCGTTCTCCGACACCGCGATCAGCGTCGGCTCCTTGTTGTCGCCATAGATAACGGCCGGAACAAGGCCCTTCTTGCGGGTTGCACGGGCCACTCCCTTGCCGGCACCGTTCCGCAGCTCGGCTTTCAGAGAAAGCACTTGGCTCATGGGTGATCTCCATAGAACATGGGCGGACCTCCAGGGATGTACCGCCCGGATTGCGAAGCCGCTGTCTCTAGCCAAAGGACAGCCAAAAGGCAAGGGCGGGTGCGCTCCCCCTGGCGGAAACGGGACGTTCTTGACGGACAAGGAGGGACGCTATGCCGCAGCCCGCTTCCTTCGCCACACATAAACTTGACCGCCCATGGGGGCGTCGCTAGGGTCCGCCGTCCGTTTCAACAGCGGGGTAGGCGGCACAGTGGCCGACGCGAAGAAACTATCGTTTCAGGATCTCATTCTCACCCTCCAGCGCTACTGGGCGCAGCAGGGCTGCGTGGTGTTGCAGCCCTATGACGTGGAGGTCGGGGCAGGCACCTTCCATCCGGCGACCACCCTGCGCTCGCTGGGGCCGGAGCCGTGGAAGGCGGCCTATGTCCAGCCGTCCCGCCGGCCGACCGACGGCCGCTACGGCGAGAACCCGAACCGGTTGCAGCACTACTACCAGTTTCAGGTGATCCTGAAGCCGAGCCCGGAGAACATCGTCGAGCTGTATCTGGGCTCGCTGAAGGAGATCGGCATCGACCTCAACATGCACGACATCCGCTTCGTCGAGGACGACTGGGAGAGCCCGACGCTGGGCGCCTGGGGCCTCGGCTGGGAAGTGTGGTGCGACGGCATGGAGGTGACCCAGTTCACCTACTTCCAGCAGATGGGCGGCTTCGACTGCAAGCCGGTCGCGGGCGAGATCACCTACGGCCTCGAGCGCCTCGCCATGTATATTCAGGGTGTGGACAACGTTTACGACCTGGACTTCAACGGCCAGGGCGTCACCTACGGTGACGTGTTCCTCGCCAACGAGAAGCAGTTCTCCGCCTTCAACTTCGAGCACGCCAACACCGAGATCCTGTTCCGCCAGTTCCGGGAGGCGCAGGAGCAGTGCCAGGCGCTGCTGGAGGCAAAACTGCCGCTGCCGGCTTATGATTTCGCCATCAAGGCCAGCCATCTGTTCAATCTGCTCAATGCCCGGGGCGTCATCTCGGTGGCGGAGCGCCAGGCCTACATCGGCCGCGTGCGCGAGCTGGCCAAGGGATGCTGCAAGGGCTGGATCGACGTGAACGCGGACCGCTGGGCCCGTGAGTTCGGGTGGAGTGCCGCCTGATGTCTGAACTGTTGCTCGAGCTGCAATCGGACGAGATTCCGGCGCGCATGCAGGCCCGCGCCATCGAGGATCTGTCCCGCCTGCTGGGCGATGCCCTGAAGGCACAAGGTCTGGAGCCGGAGAGCCTGGAAGCCTTCGCCACACCCCGCCGCCTGGCGGTGGCGGTGAAGGGCCTGCCCGACGCCCAGCCGGATGTGGAGGAGGAGCGCCGCGGCCCCCGTGTCGACGCGCCCGCCCAGGCCATCGAGGGCTTCCTCAAGTCCACCGGCCTCACCCGCAGCCAGCTGGAGGAGCGCACGGAGGGCAAGGGCACGTTCCTGTTCGCCCGCATCTCCCGCAAGGGGCGGCCGACGCTCGAGGTGCTGCCGGAGATCATCCCCGGCGTCATCCGCAGCTTCCCGTGGCCCAAGTCCATGCGGTGGGGGGAGCACTCCCTCTCCACCGATTCCCTGCGCTGGGTGCGCCCGCTCCAGTCCATCCTCTGCCTGTTCGACGGGCAGGTGGTGCCGCTGGAAGTGGAGGGCGTGCGCAGCGGCAACATCACCCGCGGTCACCGCTTCATGGCCCCGTCGCCCTTCCCGGTGAACAACCCGGAGGAGTACCGGACCAAGCTGCGCGTCAGCAAGGTGATCCTCGACATCGCCGAGCGCCAGCGCGTCATCGACACGGCCGCCCGCAAGCTGGCGGAGACCGCCGGTCTGGAGCTGGTGGAGGATCCGGGCCTCCTGGCGGAGAACGCCGGTCTCACCGAATGGCCGGTGCCGCTGATGGGCCAGTTCGACGAGAGCTTCCTCAAGGTGCCGCCCGAGGTCATCCAGCTGACCATGCGGGCGAACCAGAAGTATTTCGCCCTGCGTGACCCGCAGACCGGCAAGCTGGCCAACCGCTTCATCTGCGTGGCCAACGTGGAGGCGAGCGACGGCGGCAAGGCGATCGTCGCCGGCAACGAGCGGGTGCTGGTTGCCCGCCTGTCGGACGCCAAGTTCTTCTACGAGACGGACCTCAAGACCCGCCTCGAGGACCGCCTGCCCAAGCTGGCGGACATCGTGTTCCACGAGAAGCTGGGCACGCTCGCGGCCAAGGTGGAGCGGGTGGCGGGCCTGGCCCGCACGCTGGCGGCCTATGTGCCGAACTGCGACGCCGATCTCGCCGAGCGCGCCGCGCGCCTCGCCAAGGCGGACCTCGTCAGCGGCATGGTGGGCGAGTTCCCCGAGTTGCAGGGCGTGATGGGCGGCTACTATGCCGAAGCGCAGGGCGAGCCGCTCCAGATCGCCCAGGCGATCCGCGAGCACTACAGCCCGCTCGGCCCCAACGATGCGTGCCCGACCGCGCCGGTCTCCGTCGCGGTGGCGCTGGCGGACAAGCTGGACACCCTCGTCGGCTTCTTCGCCGTGGGCGAGAAGCCCACCGGCTCGAAGGACCCCTACGCGCTGCGCCGCGCGGCGCTGGGCGTCATCCGCCTCATCCTCGAGAACAACCTGCGCCTGCCGCTGCTGGCGGCGCTGAAGGCCGCCCGCGCGGCGCTGAACGTGGCGGACGCGACGGACGCGCTGGACCAGGTCCTGCTCGACTTCTTCGCCGACCGCCTCAAGGTGCAGCAGCGCGAGGCCGGCGTGCGGCATGATCTCATCGATGCCGTGTTCAGCCTCGGCGGCGAGGACGACCTGGTGCGCCTGCTGGCGCGCGTGTCGGCGCTCAGCGCGCTGCTGGCGAGCGAGGATGGCGCCAATCTGCTGGCGGGCTACCGCCGTGCCGCCAACATCCTGCGGATCGAGGAGAAGAAGGACGGCTGCCGCTATGACGGCGCGGTCGACTCCGCCCTCTTCACCCAGGACGAGGAGCGGGCGCTGTCCGAGGCGCTCGTCGGTGCGCGGGCGGAAGTGGACAGCCTGCTCAGGGTCGAGGATTTCGGCAGCGCCATGTCCGTGCTGGCCCGTCTGCGGCCGCTGGTCGATGCCTTCTTCGACAACGTCACCGTCAACGCGGAAGAGGCGGCCGTGCGAGCGAACCGCCTCAACCTGCTCAACGCTCTGCGGGCAGCCGTGCATACCGTGGCCGATTTTGCCCGCATCGAAGGTTAATCGCGCGGAGCCATCGCACCCGAAGATTATATCGGGTTGACTTTTGGATCGTCGCGGTCATTTCAAGGCGCGTAGCTTTGCTGCGTTGCAACAAAGTTGCACGCGCATGAACGGAGGCAGCAAGACCATGACCAAGTGGGTGTACAGTTTTGGCGCAGGAGCGGCGGAAGGCAATGCAGGCCAGAAGACGCTTCTTGGCGGCAAGGGCGCGAATCTGGCCGAAATGGCCTCCATCGGCCTGCCGGTTCCGCCAGGCCTGACCATCACCACCGAGGTCTGCACCTACTACTATGACCATGGCCAGACCTATCCGCCCGAGCTGAAGGGCCAGGTGGAAGCCGCGCTGGCGAAGGTGGAAGAGGCCGTGGGCGCGAAGTTCGGCGACCGGCAGAACCCGCTCCTGGTCTCGGTGCGCTCGGGCGCCCGCGTGTCCATGCCGGGCATGATGGACACCGTCCTCAATCTCGGCCTCAACGACGAGACGGTGGAAGGCCTCGCCGCCAACAGCGGCAACCCGCGCTTCGCCTGGGACAGCTACCGCCGCTTCATCCAGATGTATTCGGACGTGGTGCTGGGCCTGGAGCACTACCTGTTCGAGGAACAGCTCGAAATCCTGAAGGAGGAGAAGGGCGTCTCCCTCGACACCGAGCTGGACGCGGACGACTGGAAGACCCTGGTCGGCACCTACAAGGGGCTGGTGGAGAAGCAGCTGGGCCGTCCGTTCCCGCAGGACGTGAATGACCAGCTGTGGGGCGCCATCGGTGCCGTGTTCGGCTCGTGGCAGTCCGAGCGCGCCAAGGTCTATCGCCGCCTGAACGACATCCCCGAGGACTGGGGCACCGCCGTCAACGTGCAGGCGATGGTGTTCGGCAACATGGGCGAGGACTCGGCCACGGGCGTCGCCTTCACCCGCGACCCCTCCACCGGCGAGCGCGCCTACTACGGCGAGTACCTCATCAACGCCCAGGGCGAGGACGTGGTGGCGGGCATCCGCACGCCGCAGTACCTGACCAAGGTGGCCCGCGAGAAGGCGGGCGCGACCGCCCCGTCCATGGAAGAGTCGATGCCGGAGACCTACCGGCAGCTGGCCGAGGTGTTCGAGATCCTCGAGAAGCACTACCGCGACATGCAGGACATCGAGTTCACGGTGCAGCGCGGCAAGCTGTGGATGCTCCAGACCCGCTCCGGCAAGCGCACCGCCAAGGCCGCTCTCAAGATCGCGGTGGACATGGCCAACGAGGGGCTCATCACCCGCGAGGAAGCCATTCTGCGCGTCGATCCGCAGGCGCTGGACCAGCTGCTGCACCCGACGCTCGACCCCAAGGCCAAGCGCGACGTGCTGACCAAGGGCCTGCCGGCCTCTCCGGGCGCGGCCTCGGGCGTGGTCGTCTTCACCGCTGACGAGGCCGAGCGCCTCGCCAACGCCGGCAAGGACGTGATCCTCGTCCGCATCGAGACCTCGCCGGAGGACATCCACGGCATGCACGCGGCCCGCGGCATCCTCACCAGCCGCGGCGGCATGACCAGCCACGCGGCGGTGGTCGCCCGCGGCATGGGCCGCCCCTGCGTCTCCGGCGCGGGCACGCTCGCCATCGATCTCAAGGCGCAGGTGATGCGCTGCAACGGCCGCGAGGTGAAGGCAGGCGACATCATCACCATCGACGGCTCCACCGGCGAGGTGATGGTGGGCGCGGTGCCGACCATCCAGCCGGAGCTGGCGGGCGACTTCGCCACCCTGATGGGCTGGGCCGACAGCCACCGCCGCCTCAAGGTGCGCGCCAATGCGGAAACGCCGCTGGACTGCCGCACCGCCCGCGATTTCGGCGCGGAAGGCATCGGCCTGTGCCGCACCGAGCACATGTTCTTCGACGCGGACCGCATCGTCTCCGTGCGCCAGATGATCCTGGCGGAGGACGAGGCCGGGCGCCGCGCTGCGCTCGCCAAGCTGCTGCCGTACCAGCGTGAGGACTTCGTGCAGATCTTCACCATCATGGCGGGGCTGCCGGTGACCATCCGCCTGCTCGATCCGCCGCTGCACGAGTTCCTGCCGCACAAGGAGGAGGAATTCGCCGACGTGGCCGCCCAGGCGGGCGTGTCGGTCGAGTCGCTGCGCCGCCGCGCCAACGAGCTGCACGAGTTCAACCCGATGCTCGGCCATCGCGGCTGCCGCCTCGGCGTCACCTTCCCGGAGATCTACGAGATGCAGGCCCGCGCCATCTTCGAGGCGGCGGTGCAGGTGGCCAAGGCCTCCGGCCAGACGGTGGTGCCGGAGGTGATGATCCCGCTCGTCGCCACGCCCAAGGAGCTGGCGCTGATGAAGAAGGTGGTGGAGGAAACCGCCGCGAGCGTGTTCGCCGAGACCGGCACCACGCTGGACTACATGGTCGGCACCATGATCGAGCTGCCGCGCGCCGCCCTGCGCGCGGGCGAGATCGCCGAGCACGCGGCCTTCTTCTCGTTCGGCACCAACGACCTGACGCAGACGGCGCTGGGCATCTCCCGCGACGACGCGGGCCGGTTCCTCGGCACCTATGTGGACAAGGGCATCTACGCCAAGGACCCGTTCGTCTCCATCGACGTGGACGGCGTGGGCGAGCTGGTGCAGATCGCGGCGGAGCGGGGCCGCAAGACCCGTGGTGACCTCAAGCTCGGCATCTGCGGCGAGCATGGCGGCGACCCGGCCTCCATCCGCTTCTGCGAGAGCGTGGGGCTGGACTACGTGTCCTGCTCGCCCTACCGCGTGCCCATCGCCCGTCTGGCGGCCGCTCAGGCGGCGCTGGCGAAGAAGTAAGGGGCCGCTGGTACTCTCTGGCCGGAGAGGTGCCTGCCCCCTTTCCGGGCGCTTCAGAGAGCCAGAGTCAGGGCCGAATTCTGGGCCAGGTTCAGGGGCCGTGTCCGAGGCATCGGGCGCGGCCCTTTTCTGTTGCCGGGATACGAAGCGCAAGTACCGGGCAGGTGATCGTTCCACGGACTGTAGTTTGGAATTAGAGGAACTTTAATAAAACCGGCCGGTTTTCCAGAGAGCCAGCATGGTTCAATGGCCAAAAACAAGTCCAGAGGTATCCCTTTCCCCTCTGGATACAAGGGCTCAGGCAGGATTGTTGCTCCGAACATCCCTGAAATCGGAGAGTGTCATGAGTGTGAAGCGTTCGAACAGTGTGTTGCCCGGCTTTGTGACTGTTACGGTTCTTGGCGCGGTGCTTGGCGCAGCCGGGGCGGCGCAGGCGGCGGAACCGGCCCGGCGGTATGTCGTGGTGCAGTGGGATCTGGAAGCCGCCATGAAAAACGAGTCTCTCGATGCGGCCCGCTACGCCCGGTTCGCCCAGCAGGCGCGGGAGCGCGGCAACGCGCAACTGGCCGACGTCTTCGAGCGCGTCGCCACGGCCGAGCGCGGGGAGCATCTCCAGAGGCTGGCCGCCCTGTCCGGTCAGGAGGCTGCCCCGGACCCGGCGGAACAGCAGGCCGCGCTGGCCCGGCTGCCCAACCAGTCCGACGCGGCCAACCTGCGCGACGCCATCACCAACGAGCGCTCCCAGGCCAACACGCTGCGCTCCGAGATGGTCAATCGCGCCCTGAAGTATGGGGATGTCGAGGCCGCGCAGACGTTCCTGACCGTCGGGCGGGGGGAAATCGACAACCTGCTGGCGCTCCGCGCCGCCCGCAAGCTGGCCCGGCAGATGGCGGGTTCCTGACCCGCCCGGTCCGGGCGGCGTTTCATCGCCTCCGAGACCAAAGGGCCTGCCGGGGTCAGCGCACCGGGTGGAAGTGATCGTAGATGGCCTGCGCCATGGCGGTGGAGATGCCGTCCACCTTGGCGATGTCGTTGACCCCGGCGCGGGCCACCGCCTGCGCCGTGCCGAAGTGCAGCAGCAGGGCACGCTTGCGGCTGGGGCCGATGCCGGGGATGTCGTCGAGCGGGCTGCGGGCCATGTCCCGGGCGCGCTTCTGGCGGTGGCTGCCGATGGCGAAGCGGTGCGCCTCGTCGCGCAGGCGCTGGATGAAGAACAGGGCGGGACTGCCCGGCTCCAGCGTCATCTCCCGGCCGCCGGGCAGGTGAAACACCTCGCGCCCGGCGTTGCGGTCCGGCCCCTTGGCGACGCCCACCATGGGCATGTCCTCGATGCCCAGATCCTCCAGCACGGCAAGGGCGGCGTTGAGCTGGCCCCGGCCGCCGTCGATGAACACCAGATCGGGCCAGTCGCCCTTCGAGCGGTCCGGGTCTTCCTCCTGAAGGCGGGCGAAGCGGCGGGTGAGCATCTCGCGCATCATGGCGAAGTCGTCGCCCGGCTTCAGCTCGGTCGAGCGGAAGTTGAACTTGCGGTAGGCGTTCTTGCGGAAGCCCTCGGGCCCGGCCACGATCATGGCACCGACGGCATTGGTGCCCTGGATGTGGCTGTTGTCGTAGACCTCGACGCGCTGGGGCGGGGCCTCCAGATCGAAAACCTCCGCCAGCAGCGCCAGATGCCGGGCCTGGCTGCTGGTTTCGATCATCCGCCGGTCGAGCGCGTCGCTGGCATTGCGCGCGGCCAGCTCGACAAGCTGGGCCAGCTTGCCCCGGCGCGGCATCTCCAGCGAGACCCGGTGCCCGGCGCGGGTGGAGAGCGCTTCCTCCAGCAAGTCCATCTCGGGGAGCTGCCGGTCGAGCAGGATGCGGCGGGGCGGCAGCTTGTCCTCGTAAAACTGGGAGAGGAAAGCGAAAACCACGTCCTCCAGCGTCTCGGTCCTGTCGTGGCGCGGGAACAGGGCGCGGTTGCCCCAGTTCTGCCCGCCGCGGATGAAGAAGATCTGGATGCAGGTGACGCCGCCCTTCTGGCAGGCGGCCACCACGTCCGCGTCGCCCGCGCTTTCGGCGTTGATGCCCTGCTCCTGCTGGATGAAGGTGAGCGCCCGCAGCCGGTCGCGGAACACGGCGGCGCGCTCGAAGTCGAGGGCCTCGGCGGCCTCCTCCATGCGGGCGGCCAGGCGCTTCTGCACGTCCTGGCTGCGGCCGGAGAGGAACGCCTTGGCGTCACGCACGAGGCCGGCGTAGCTCTCCGCATCGATGCGGCCGGTGCAGGGGGCCGAGCAGCGCTTGATCTGGTAGAGCAGGCACGGGCGCGAGCGGTTGGCGAAGAAGCTGTCCGTGCAGGAGCGCAGCAGGAACACCTTCTGGAGCGTGTTCAGCGTGCGGTTGACCGCCCCGGCCGAGGCGAAGGGGCCGTAGTAGCTGGCCTTGCCCTTGGCACGCGCGCCCCGGTGCTTGCCGATCTGGGCGAAGGGGTGGTCCTCCCGCAGCACGATGTAGGGGAAGCTCTTGTCATCCCGCAGCAGCACGTTGAACGGCGCGCGGTAGTGCTTGATGAGGTTGGCTTCCAGCAGCAGCGCCTCGGCCTCGGTGTGGGTCGTCACCACCACCATGGAGCGGGTCTGGGACACCATGCGCTGCAGGCGCACCGGCAGGCGGTTGACCTGCGTGTAGCTGGCAACGCGCTGCCTCAGGCTCTTGGCCTTGCCCACGTAGAGCACGTCGCCCCGGGCATCGACCATGCGGTAGACGCCCGGCCGGGCGGGCAGGGTGCGCACCACCTCGCGGATCACGGCGATGCCGCGCTCCAGATCGGGCGCGTCGCTCCCCTGAACGGTGAAGATGGCCTGTTCTTCCGAGAAGCGGTCGTTGAACGGAGGGTTACTCATGCACGCCAATATATGCGGGGCAGGCCGTCTGCCCTAGGCCGTTTGATGTTTCGGAGAAGAACGAATCAAGCCTGCGGCCAGGGCTCGATCCGAAGCCAAAAACTTATCCACTCAGCCTGTGGATAAGTTTGTGGGCATAGCGTTGGCGAACTCGTCAAACCCGCAGAACTCTGCCATTCCCTGCCCGTTGCCTGTTTTTTGAGCATATTGACCAAGTTATTGAAAGTAATCGACTTTTTTCTTGTCAACACTGTAGAGCTTCGGCTCGAAAGGGCGGAAATGGCCGAATTTCCCTGAAACACGGCAGTCTTGCGGGGATGTGTAAAACTTACCGCTTCGGCCCCGGCTCATTCGCCGGTTCCGCCGCCGCCCGGCACGCGGGCGCGTGTGCGGGTGATCTCCACGCCCACCGACTCCGTTCCGGCCACGGCATCGAGCTTTTCCACCCGCACTGTCACCGCCAGCGCCTCGGGATAGCCGAGCACGAATGCCGCGATCTCGTCGGCGATGGTTTCCACGAGGTGGATGTGGCGACCGGCCATGACGCGCCGCATGCCCTCGGTCAGCTCGGCATAGCACAGCACGTTCTCGAGGCGGTCGTCGTGGGGGCGGGTGGCGTCGGTGACCACGTCGAGGTTGAGGCGCACCCGCTGGGTGCGGCCCTTCTCGGACTCGAGGACGCCCACCTCGGCCTCCACCAGCAGGTCGCGCACGAAGACGCGGCGCAGGGCGTTGACGGCGGGCGGGGGCAGGGCGGGGGCGGCGGTTTGCATGTCAGCTGGCTCCGTCGAGGTCGGGGGTCTCCCAGGCCAGATGCTGACCGCCGTCCACGGCGATCATCTGCCCGGTGATGGAGGGCGCGCACAGGAGGAACAGCACCGTCTCGGCGATCTCCTCCGGCGAGACGGAGCGCTCCAGCAGGACGCGGGAGGCTTCGCGCGCGAAGGCGTCCGGAGTCTGGTAGATGCTTTGCAGCACCGGCCCGGGGCCGATCCCGTTGACCCGGATGCGGGGGGCAAGCGCCTGCGCCAGCGTTTGCGTCAGGGTCCATAGGCCGGTCTTGCTCACGGTGTAGCTGGTGAAGTCGGGGTTGAGCCGCCACACCCGCTGGTCGATGAGGTTGACGATGGCGCCGCTCTCCCCCTCCGGCAGTTGCCGGGCGAAGTCCTGGGAGAGGCGGAAGGGTGCCCACAGGTTGACGTCGAGATTTCGGTTCCAGCTTTCGCGCGTCACCGTATCCCATTGATCCCGCACGAAAACCGAGGCGTTGTTCACGAGCGCGGCAAGCGGCCCTGCCGCCTCCCGCGCCCGGGCGACAAGGCTGGCGCTCTCCGCGTCGCAGCCGAGATCGGCCTGGACGGCGACCGCGTCGCCGCCCTCCGCCCGAATCGCGGCAACGGTGTCGGCCGCGGCCTCATCGGAGGTGTTGTAGTGAACGGCCACGCGCCAGCCCGCGCGGGCCAGCCGCAGCGCGATGGCGCGGCCGATCCGCTGGGCGGCGCCCGTGACCAGCACGGACTTCGGGGCCGCAGACGTCACTGGCAGGGCCCCACGCTCGCGCGCAGGCGCTTGTAGTCCGCCCGCACCGCGTCCGCGTCGCCCATGGCGGCGGCCGTCTCCAGCACCGACTCCGGCAGGGACTCGGGCAGGCCGCAGGCGAGGAAGTAGCCGAGGAGCGACTGCTGCTGGAGCGGCTGGGTCTCGCCCAGGCTGTCCGGCAGCTCCACCTGGATCGTGCCCCCGCCGCCTGCGGTCTCCGGCACGCTCACGGTCAGCATGCCCTTCTCGGCGGTCTCGACGAGGAAGTGGGTGGCGAAGTCCTCGTCGGCGCGGCGCTGCATGCGGGTGGCGTCGGCCACGCCCGTCACCCGGTAGCCGAAGCCGCTGCCGCGAATCGGGTCGGCGGCCACCTTGCGGACCAGATCGACCGCCTGGCCCGGCTTCAGCATCTGGGCGTTCTGCGCCACCAGCTGGTAGATGCGGTCGTTGCCGGGGATGGCCCGGAGGAACAGCAGGACCGGCTCGCCCTTCAGCTTGGGACGCTTGCCGAAGGTGGCCTCCGGCGCATCCCAGACGTAGACGATCTCGCCCGGCACGGCGCGCGGTGCCAGCAGCACGCCGGTCACGGCGGCGCGGATGACGAAGCGGTTGTACCCCGGCTGGACATCCGGCGCTTCCTTGGCGGACTGGCGGTCGATGGCGGAAATGGTGGCGGTCAGCACCACATCCGCGTTGAGGGTGAGGTTGGCGATCAGGGGATAGGTGACGTCACCCGCGGCGAGACTCGGGGCCGTCTGCGCCATCGCGGCGGCCGGCGCGGCGAGGGCAAGGCCCGAGGCCAGCAGAATCCGTGAGGCGAGGGAGGCGGAAAAATACTTCCGTCGCATTGACCGAACGTCTGATCGCATTGCCAGCATGGCTTCCCTTCTTATGAAATTGGCAGACCCATTTCCGTATATGGCCCGGATGTGATGTGGAGGCCAGAATCGGAGCGTCTACCTTATTTTACAATGAACAGCGGGCCGCGATTGACTGTGGAGAGGCAGAAGAAGTCAAGCTTCAAAGGCGCTGTTCAGCCCCGTTCTATGCCGTGATTTGCACGGTTGCTGCATTCTTTTCGGGGCCTTTTACCTATCGAAAAAGCGGTTGCGACAGCGAACCGTCGCGGCTACTACTCAGGGTAAGTGGGGGTCCGGCGTCAGTCGGCGGGCGTCCACTTTTCGTTTTTGGTACGCGCAGCGGCCGCAGAGGACAGAAATCGGCCGTCAGAGCTGCCAAGGGCGAAATATCTCAGTTCATGGGAGAGGAGCTGACCCCCTTCGATGGCGTACACTGACCAGCAAATGAGTAAGGGACGCATCGGCGCAATTGTCGTCGTTGTTGCCATCCATATTATGCTCGGCTGGGCGTTTTCTGCCGGCTTGGCGCCGAAGTTCGTCAAACTCATCCAGGGGCCGCTGGAGGTAACCGATATTAAGGAAGCCCCGCCGCCCGAGGACGAACCACCGCCGCCGCCTGAAGAGCTGGTGGAAATTCCGCCTTATGTGCCGCCGCCCGATCTGCCGATCGAGCTGCCGCCGCCGCCGGCACCGCCGCCAATCACGACCCAGCAGACCGTCAGGCAGGTTGAGCCCCCGCGTGTGGTGCAACCCGCTCCGGCGGCTCCCGTTGAGGCCAAGCCTGCCGTGACCCGTGTCCCGGCCAAGCCGAGCCGCCGCAACGTGATCGGTGAAGACGACTATCCGTCTGCTTCACTGCGCGCTGAGGAAGAGGGCGTGACCCGCGTCCGGTTTGTCGTCAATGCCGAAGGCCGTGTCGAGCAGTGCTCGGTCGTCGAGAGCTCGGGTCACCCGCGCCTTGACGAACGGACCTGCGAACTTGTCGTTCGTCGCTTCCGGTTCGAACCGGCGACGGAGAATGGCAAGCCGGTCCCCGAGACGCGGACCCAAAGCGTGAAATGGCAGATCCGCCGTTAATCCGGCAGGCATCATTGAGCATAAAAAGCCGAGAAACGAATTTTAAAGAGGAAGTTCGAAATGGAACAGGTTGCCGTTGACAATCCGTACGGTTTCCGCGCTGCGATGGAGCAGGGCGGCATCGTTGCCCAGGCCACGTTTGGCATCATGGCCGTGATGTCGCTTGTTTCCTGGTACATCATCTTCACCAAGGCCTGGGATCAGTCCAAGATCCTCCGCCAAGGCAAGGAACTCGACAAGAAGTTCTGGACCTCCAGCAGCCTGAAGGACGGCGCTGCCAAGCTGGGCAAGAACACCGCTTACCGCCAGATCGTGGACGACGGCCTGCGCGCCGCCGAGCACCACGAGGGCCGTCTGACCGACAAGATCGACCAGCACGAGTGGGTGACCATGTCGCTGCAGCGCTCGGTCGGCGCGATCAACAGCCACCTGCAGGGCGGCCTGTCGTTCCTGGCTTCGGTGGGCGCGACCGCTCCGTTCATCGGTCTGTTCGGTACCGTGGTCGGCATCTACCGCGCTCTGGTGAACATCGGCATGTCCGGTCAGGCCTCGATCGACAAGGTCGCCGGCCCGGTCGGTGAAGCGCTGATCATGACCGCGATCGGTCTGGCCGTCGCCGTGCCGGCCGTGCTTGGCTACAACTGGCTGACCCGCCGCAACAAGGCGATCATGGACGGTCTGAACAACTTCGCGGCTGACATCCACGCGTTCCTGATGTCGGGTGCCCGCGTTGCCCCGACCGCTCCGACCGCTGCTGCTCCGGCTGCCAAGAAGTAAGTAGCGCCGCACGTCAATTTCACCACGGGGAGACCATCCCATGGCAATGAGTGTAGGATCTGACGGGGACGGCGAAGGCAAGGCCATGTCGGAGATCAACACGACGCCGCTCGTCGACGTCATGTTGGTGCTTCTGATCATCTTCCTCATCACCGTTCCGGTCGTGATTCAAACCGCGCCGGTGGAACTGCCGAAGGTGGCGAGCATCCCCCTTCAGACCAAGCCTGAAAACATCGTCATTTCCGTCGATGCCCAGGGCAACGTCTACTGGGGTGCTCAGCTGGTGGCTGGCGGCAAGACGGAGCTGCGCGAAATGGTGAAGGAGCGGGTGATCAACGCCGTCCAGGCGGGCCAGCCCATTCCGGAAGTCCATATCCGCGGCGACCGTAACACGCCGTACCAGTACATCGGCGGTGTCATCTTCAACGTGCAGATGGCAGGCATTCCGAAGGTCGGATTCATTTCCGAGCCTCCGGCAGGCATGGTCGTCACGCGCTGAGCCACCGGCTCCGGAGGAGTAACGAAAATGGCAATGAGCGTTGGAGAAGGTGGGGGCGACGGCGCCCCGATGGGCGACATGAACACCACGCCGTTGATCGACGTGATGCTCGTTCTGCTCATCATGTTCATCATCACCATTCCCATCCAGACTCACGCAGTGAAGCTGGATATGCCGCAGCAGACCAACCAGCCGCCGCCAGAGACCAATGAGCGGCCGGTCATCCACCGGGTCGAGGTTGATTTCCTCAACCAGATTTACTGGGATGGCCAACCGGTCGATCTGCCGACGATCCAGGAGTATTTCCGTCAGGCGGCCAGCAAGCCGAACCAGCCGGAAATCCACATCCGCCCGGACGCGATGGCGCAGTACGAGGTCGTTGACCAGGTGCTCGCCGCCGCCCAGACGGTCGGTGTGACCAAGATGGGCTTCGTCGGCAATGAGGCTTACGCCCAGTAAGCTTCATGCGGAACTGGTATAGCCAGAGTTCATAGTGGGTTAAGCGTAGGGCCGGTACATCCGGCCCTACGTGTTTGGGGAAGGCCGCACCACACAAAGCGGCCAAGCGGGAGAAAGCCAACATGTTGAAATCACGCATTCGTCCTTTCGCGTCAGCCCTGGTGCTCGCCACCATGACGGCCGCTGGCGCGGCAATGGTCGCCACGCCGGCGCTTGCCCAGAAGAAGGACGAAGCCCCCAAGCCGCCGAAGCCGAGCCGCAAGGCCACCAAGGGGCTCGGTGACATCCAGAAAGCGCTGGGCGCGAAGGATTTCGAGACCGCCAAGGCGAAGCTCGCCGAGCTGGAAGCCGCGGGCGACCTGACGGAGGAGGACCTGTACTTCGTCTCCAACTTCAAGTTCCAGGCCGCCGCCGAGACGCAGGACAACGCCCTGCTCGAGAAGGCCCTGGAGCAGATGGCGGTCAACAAGTACACCACCCCGACGGAAGTTCCGAAGATCCGCAACAACCTGATCGCCCTGGCGATCCAGGCCCAGGACTACCCGAAGGCGATCCAGCGCTCCAAGGAAGCCCTGGCGGCCGATCCGACCAACGTCGAGATCATGCTCAACATGGGTCGCATCTACTTCCAGCAGGACGACTACCAGAACGCGATCGCCTCCTTCCGTCAGGCGGCCGACGTGGCCAAGAGCCAGGGCCAGACGGTCGAGGAGAACGTCTACAAGCTGATCGCCCAGGCGGCGATCAAGTCGGAGAACCCGGCGGCCATCCAGTCGGCCATGCTGGATCTGGTGCGCAACTACCCGTCCCAGACCAACTGGCGCGACGCGCTGGTGCTCTATCGCAGCCAGCCGGGCGTTGGCGATCCGCAGACGCTCGACTCGTTCCGCCTGCAGTGGGTGACCAACTCCCTCGATGGTCAGCGCGACTATATCGAGATGGCCGAGCTGGCCATGAAGCGCGGTCTGCCCGCCGAGGCCAAGGCGGTGCTGGAGAAGGGCGCCGCGGCGAACGTGTTCGGCTCCGCCAAGGCGCTGGCCGACGAGATGCTGGCCTCGGCCCGCAACCGCACGGCCGCCGACCTCAAGGAACTGCCGTCGCTGGAAGCGGAAGCCCGCTCGGGCAAGACCGGCGATCTGGCCGCGTCCACCGTGGGTCAGGGCTACCTCAGCCACGGCAACTATGCCAAGGCGGTCGAGTTCTACAAGCTCGGCCTCGACAAGGGCGTGAAGAACAAGGACGAGGCCACCCTGCAGTATGGCATGGCCCTGCTGGGTGCCGGTCAGGCGCAGGACGCCCTCGCAGCCTTCCAGTCGGTCGGCGGCACCCTGAAGCCGCTGGCAGACCTGTGGGCCGCTCACGCCAACAACGTGGTGCAGGGCCGCTAAGCCCGCCCGCACACGCGCTGGCGCAGAAACGGAAACGGCGGCCTTCGGGCCGCCGTTTTTGTTTTGGGGATTTTGTTTTGGGGATATGGATGCGAGGGACGCAGTCCCTCGCGCTCCCTTTTGTCAGAACAGGCCGCGTTTCAGGAGCGCACTGGAAACACGGCCCTTCCTGTTTTCCCGGGGCCTTGCCCGCGATGCCGCGCAGGGCCCTTGAAAACGAACGTGAGGTGCAGGAGGGGCGAAGGCACGGCCTGCGCGTCCCTCCGGCAGATCAAGGATCAAAAGGGATCAGAGATCCTGGAGATAGAAGCTGCGGATCGGCTTCAGGTCGTCGTCGAGGTCATAGACCAGCGGCTGGCCGGTCGGGATCTCCACCTTGGTGATCTCCTCGTCGGTCAGGCCGTCCAGGTGCTTGACGATGCCGCGGATCGAATTGCCGTGGGCGGCGATGATGACGCGCTTGCCCGCCTTCAGGTCAGGAGCGATGCGCTCCTCCCACAGCGGCAGCACGCGGGCGACGGTGTCCTTCAGGCTCTCGGTGCGTGGCACCGGCAGGCCGGCGTAGCGGCGGTCCTTCGACACGTCGAACGGGCTGGTCTCCTCCAGCTCCGGCGGCGGGATGTCGTAGCTGCGCCGCCAGATGAACACCTGCTCCTCGCCCACCTTGGCGGCCATCTCGGCCTTGTTGAGGCCGGTCAGCGCGCCGTAGTGACGCTCGTTCAGCCGCCAGTCCTTCACCACCGGCAGCCACAGCTCGCCCATCTCCTCCAGCACCAGGTTCAGGGTCTTGTTGGCGCGGGTCAACAGCGAGGTATAGGCCACGTCGAACGCATAGTCGCGCGCCTTCAGCTCGCGCCCGGCCGCCCGGGCTTCCTCGACGCCCTTCTCGGTGATGTTCACATCCCACCAGCCGGTGAAGCGATTCTCAAGGTTCCAGGCCGACTGGCCGTGACGGATCAAGACAAGCTGAGGCATTGCAATCCTATCCCTGCGGATGAAACAAAGGGGTCTGGTCTGGCGCTGTGTAGCCAACTCGGCAGGCACAGGCAAAGGCGCTTTTCTGACGCGCCTTCAGGAGAATACGGCGGGAGCCCGGAGGGGCGAGGACAGGCAGGCGCGCGGGGGCCGGGGCCTGCGCGCCGCCTTCGGGATCCCGGCCGCCGTCTCAGGCCGGTGCGGTCATCAGGTCCTTGAGCGCGTGGTCGGGATCGCACAGCAGGGTGCGGTCCGGCTCCAGCCCGGCGGCCACGAGCTTCTTGCCCGCCATGAAGTCCTTGATGCTGTTGATGCAGTCGAGCGCGATCAGCTTGCCCTGGCGCAGGTAGCACACGGAGAAGGGCGCCGCCTCCGGCGAGCCGCGCACGATGATCTCGTCGTAGTCGATGGCAAGGCCGGCGGTTTGCAGCTTGATGTCGTACTGGTCGGACCAGAACCACGGCAGGTCCGCGTAGGGCTCGGGCGTGCCGAGGATGACGCCGACGGCGGTCTTGGCCTGGTCAACCGCATTCTGCACCGACTCCAGCCGCAGCGCCCCGGGGGCAAAGCGGTTGGGGTGACGCGCGACGTCGCCGATGGCGAGGATCGCCGGGTCCGCCGTGCGGCAGAACGCGTCCACCACGATGCCGTTGTCGCAGGGCAGGCCCGCCTCCTGCGCCAGTTCGCTGTTGGGGAGGATGCCGATGCCCACCACCACGACATCGGCCGGAATGACCTCGCCCGAGCCGAGCTGCACGCCGGTGACGGCGGTCTCGCCCACAATGGCGGCGACGGCGGTGTTCAGGCGCACGTCCACGCCCTCGGCGCGGTGCTTGGCCTCGAAGAAGCGGGAGACCACGGGGCTGGTGACGCGGGCGAGCACCCGGTCCAGCGCCTCGATCAGCGTCACCTCATGGCCCAGCTTGCGGGCAGAGGCGGCCACTTCCAGGCCGATGTAGCCGCCGCCGATGACGGCCAGCCGCGCCCCGGGCTTGAGGGAGGCGCGGATGCCGTCCACGTCCTCCAGGGTGCGCAGATAGTGCACGCCCGGCAGGTCCGCCCCCGGGCAGGGCAGGGGACGCACGCGCCCGCCGGTCGCAAGAATGCACCAGGTGTAGCGGATGGCCTCGCCCGTGCTCAGCGTCGCGGTGCGCGCCTGGGGGTCGAGCCCCGTCACCCGGGTGGACAGGCGCACGTCGATCGCGCGCTCCTGCCAGAACTCGGCCTTGCGAAGATAGAGACGCTGGGCCTCCAGCGTGCCGGCGAGATAGGCCTTGGAGAGCGGCGGGCGCTCATAGGGCAGGGCGGCTTCCTCGCCCACCATGGCGATGGACCCGGCGAACCCCTTCTGCCGGAGGCCGACCGCCGCCATGGCTGCCGCATGGCCCGCACCCACAATCAGAACATCACGCTCAACCGTTGCCATGGTCACTCCGCTTGCCTCAACGCCTGATACAAGCCCCATGGGTAGCAGCCGGGGAAACGCCCGTCATGCTCGCCTTTGGTAGAGGGGCGAGCCGGCGCACCCCGGCGGCGTTCCCGGTGGGGCGCAGCCCTAGCGCAGGTCGTCCACCAGCGCGAACAGGGCGTCGAGGCAGGCGCGGCCCAGATGCATGGAGCGCTCGGGCGACCAGCCGTGCACCGGGTCCGGGTTCTCCTCGGCATCCTTGAAGGGCATCTCCAGCGTCATGGCGAGGCACTTGTAGCGCGCCGCGATGGCGTTGGTGGACATGCTCATGTTGGCCTCGCCCGGTTTGGAGGGCGCATAGCCCACGCGGGTCTGGAAGTCCGGGCAGAGGCGGGCGAGCGTGGTCTTGTAGCGCTCCAGCAGGCTGAACTGGTGCTCGGTTGCCTCCAGCACGCCCTCGAAGCCGGCGATGAAGTTGTGGGGCAGGGCTTCGTCCCCGTGCATGTCGAGGCAGAAGTCGCAGCCGACCCGGTCCATGTGGTTGCGCACCAGATACACCTCCGGGCTGCGCTCCAGGGTCGGGTTGTCCCACTCCCGGTTCAGGTTCACGCCCGCAGCATTCGTGCGCAGGTGGCCCCGGCGCGACCCGTCCGGGTTCATGTTGGGCACGATGTAGAACACGCACGTCTCGCGCAGCCGCTTTGCCACGGAATCATCCGGGTCGGTGAGGCGGCGCAGCACGCCCTCGGCCGCCCATTCGGCCATGGTCTCGCCCGGGTGCTGGCGGGCGATGATCCAGATCCGGCGCTTGTTCTCGCCGGGCTGGCCGATGGTCACGAGGTCCAGATCCTGCCCGTCCAGCGTCTGGCCGAGCACGGAGACATCCACGTCCGGCTCCTGCGCGATTTCGGCCAGCAGGTCGTGGTGCCGCTCCATGCTGTAGGGCGCGAAATAGGCGAACCACACGCTGTTGCTCATGGGCGTGTAGCGGAAGGTCAGCTCGCCATTGGCGTAGCTGGTCTCCACCTGCGTCCAGCTCATCCGGTCCTCCGACACGCGGGCCCGGTAGCCGGGCCAGCCGTCGGGGTAGGCCGAGCCGCCCGCGTTGGTGATGGTCAGCGTGCAGGGAACGCCCGCCGCGCCGGTCAGGCGGAAGTGGAACCACTGGTAGAAGTCCGAATTGTGGTCCCGCCGGATGGCGAGCCGGATGTTCTCCGGGTTGTCGAGAGACAGGACCTCGATGTTGCCGCTGTCAAAGTTCGCGGACACCGCAAGAGCCATGGGGGTTACTTTCCTGAAGGTTCGACATAACGGGTGGTCCGGCCGGAGGGGCCGGGGAAGTCGGACAGAAGGGCGTCCGCCAGACCAGGCAGCAGGGAGGCGAAGTCGCCGCCCTTTTCCTTGCTGGTCTCGGCGGTGGCGCGGCCCTCCCAGACGGTCTGGCCATCGGGCTTCATCAGCCGGAGCGAGAGGGTGTGCACGCGGGTGCCGCTGCCCTCGCTCTTGCGGCCAAGGCCAAAGGACGTGCCGACGCTGACGCCGACGTGGCTGCCGACGCCGCCAACGCCCACCCCGACCGAGACGGGCGAGGACGAGCCGTCGCGCAGGGCGGCGCGGGTGGAGGTGACATAGCCCACCTCGCCGATCAGGTCCGCCGTGCCGCCCTCGGCGGGGCGGAAGCCGTGACGCGCCAGCCGCTCGCCAATGACGGCGGCATACTGCTGGAACTCGAGACTCCGGGTGACCTGCGGGTCCGCATGACGGAGCGAGACGGTTGCCGCCCGCGCCACGTCATTCTGGTGGAAGCGCACCACATCCGCCTCGAAACGAGGGCTGGAACAGGCGGCAAGGGACGAGGCCACAAACGCGGCTGCGAAAATACGGGTGAGGGACACGTGTGTGACTCCCTGAGACAGGAACTGTCTGTAAATCTAGGCGTCTCCGGCCGTAACAGCAATCATGGACCGGGAGATGCCCCCGTTTCCCGCCCCGCCGGGCAGACGGGGCCAGACGGCGGCAGGAGGCAGCAGCGCAATCGGGGAAATCATCCTAACAGCTTGAAATCGTGATGGCGCCACCCCAACTCCTTTGCTGCCGGCGCGCCGACGCAGCAGGTTTTGTTGCCAAGCTCAAACGTATGAGGTAGCCGAGCCGACATCGCATCTTCTACTATCCTGATCATTTATTCCGGACGTTCTGGAGGGGGCCTTGAAGGACACGACTGTTCTGGTGACCGGCGGTGCGGGCTATATCGGCAGCCACGCGGTCCTGGCATTGAAGGACGCGGGTTTCCCGGTCGTCGTCATCGACAATCTGGTGACAGGCTTCCGCTGGGCGGTGCCGGAGGATGTGCCCTTCTATCAGGGCGACATCGCCGACGAGGCGCTGGTGGACATCATCTGCAAGACCCACGGCATCAGCGCCATCATGCACTTCGCCGGCTCGGTGGTGGTGCCGGAGTCGGTGGAGAACCCGCTCAAATACTATCACAACAACACGGCCAAGAGCCGCACGCTCATCGAAAGCGCGGTGCGGAACAAGGTGAAGCACTTCATCTTCTCCTCGACCGCCGCCGTCTACGGCATCCCCGAGCGGGTGCCGGTGGCGGAGGACTTCCCGACCGTGCCGATCAACCCCTACGGCGCCTCCAAGCTGATGACCGAGGTGATGCTGCGGGACTGCTCGGCGGCCTACCCGATCAACCACGCGGCGCTGCGCTACTTCAACGTGGCAGGGGCGGACCCGGCGGGGCGCACCGGCCAGTCCACCCGCAACGCCACCCACCTCATCAAGGTGGCGGCGGAGGCGGCGCTGGGCAAGCGCGCCTCCATCAGCATCTATGGCACGGATTACCCGACCGCCGACGGCACCGGCGTGCGCGATTACATCCATGTCTCCGACCTGGTGAACGCCCACGTGCTGGCGCTGGAGCGGCTGATCGAGGAGCCGAAGCAGAACCTGCTGCTCAACTGCGGCTACAACCGGGGCTTCTCGGTGCTGGAGGTGATCGAGGCGGTGGAGCGCGTCTCCGGCGTCGCGATCCAGCGGGAGCTGGCCCCGCGCCGGCCCGGCGATCCGGCGGCGCTGGTGGCCGACAACCGCAAGATCCAGGAAACTTTCGCCTGGCAGCCGCGCTACGGTAACCTGGACTTCATCGTCGAGACCGCCCTCAACTGGGAGCGGCAGGTCGAGACGCGGAGAGCGGAAAGGCAGCTGAACTAGGATGACGGTGCCCAAGGACGGAAGCGGCTTCGATCAGATCTGCGAAGAACTGGTGCACAGGCCGCTCCGGCAACTGTCCGCCGCCATGCCCCCCCGGTCCCCGTTCCTCGTGAACGTCGGGCCGCTGCTGTTCGATTTCACCCGCACCCACTGGCATCCGAGGCTGTGGGACGCCGCGCGGCCGCTGTGGCCGCATGGCGGGTGGCAGGGGGCGTTCCGCGCCCTGACGCAAGGGGCCCTCGTCAACACGACGGAGGGACGGGCGGCCCTGCACACGGCGGCGCGCGGCTTCGACGTGCCGGAGACGGCGGCGGACGGCAGCCCGGTGCGGGCGGTGGTGGCCGAGGGCGACGCGCGGATGAAGGCGCTCGTCAACCGGCTGCGCGCCCACAAGGCCAGCGACTACGACGCGGTGCTGCACATCGGCATGGGCGGCAGCGTGCTGGGCCCGGCGCTGGCGGTGGAAGCCCTGGCCGCCGGGCACAAGGGGCGGTTCACCACCCGCTTCATCGCCAACATCGACGGCCATGCCTTCCGGCGCGCCATTGACGGCCTCGACCCGCGCCGGACGCTGGTGATCGCCGTCTCCAAGAGCTGGACCACCGCCGAGACCCGGGCCAACCTGAGGCTCGCCTGCCGCTGGCTGGAAGAGGGCGGGGTGGTGGTCCCGGCGCAGTCGGTGATCGCCGTCACGGCGGCGCGGGACAAGGCGCTGGCGGATGGCATCCCGGAGGCGCATGTCCTGCCCTTCGGGGAGTGGGTCGGCGGGCGCTATTCGGTGTGGTCGCCGGTGGGCGTCACCCTCGCGCTGCAATACGGCTGGGACGTGTTCGAGGCCTTCCGCGCCGGCGGGCGGCTGATGGACCAGCATGTGGCCGAGAGCGGCGACACCCCGAGCGCGCCGACCATCGCCGCCGTGCTGGGCTACGCCTATGCCCGGTGCAGCAAACGGGCCACGCGGGGCGTGTTCGCCTATGACGAACGGCTGGCCGCGCTGGTGCCCTACCTCCAGCAACTGGAGCTGGAGAGCAACGGCAAGAGCGTGAAGGCGGATGGCAGCCCCTACGACGGCCCGGCCATGCCGGTGGTGTGGGGCGGCGTCGGCACCTCCGCCCAGCACGCGGTGTTCCAGTGGCTGCACCAGTCCACCGACTGGGCGCCGGTGGACTTCATCGCCGTCGCCTGCCCGGATCACGGCTTCGAGGCGTCGCACCGGGCGCTGCTCGCCAACTGCCTCGCCCAGGCCAGCGCCCTGATGGAAGGCACGGACGGCGGCGGCGACCCCGCCCGGCGCCACCCGGGCAACCGGCCGTCCACGATCATCCTGCTCGACCGGCTCACCCCCGAGGCGCTGGGGGCGCTGCTCGCCTTCTACGAACACCGCACCTACGCCTTCGGCTGCCTGATGGGCATCAACTGCTTCGACCAGATGGGCGTGGAGCTGGGCAAGCGCCTGGCGGGCGGCGTGGAGACGGCGCTGGAGACCGGCAACGTGGCGGGGCTCGATCCCTCCACCGCCAATCTGGTGCGCCGCCTGATGTCACGCGGGCAGTGATCGCCTCGAGGTGTTGAGCGATCAGGAGGCAGGAGGGTCCTGGACCCTCCTGGCAACCTCCCGTTCTTTCTTGGGCCGTGCCTGCCGGGCCGCCGCGCGCATACGGGCCTGGCCGGGTGCGTCCCGGAAAAACGAAAGGGGGATCTCAAGGGGGTCCAGGACCCCCTTGAAGAATAGCTTATCTTACCTGAAACCCCGCCTCAGGCGGGCCGCAGGGGCCCGGCCGAGAGGAAGCGGCGGCTCCGCCCCTCCAGAATGACGGCGGTCAGGACCCCGCTGCGCCACGCGCCGGTGTCGACCGCGATGCGGTTGGGCAGGCTCTGCGGCTCGGGCACGATGGTGTGGCCGTGGACCACCACCGCCCCCAGGTCCTCCGTCGAGGACAGGAAGGGCTCGCGAATCCAGATGAGGTCCTCGTTCTGCTGCGCGGCGAGCGGCACGCCGGGGCGCACCCCGGCATGGACGAAGAGATAGTCCCCAAGGCGTAGGCTGATCCCGGTGTTCGCCAGAAACTGGCGGTGGTGCGCCGGCACGGCCGCGCGGGCGGCGGCGAGAATCGCGTCCATCTCGCCCGAGTAGAGCAGCGGGGTGCCGAGGCCATAGCTGGAGAGGGTTTCCATGCCGCCGTAGTCGAGCCAGGCGGCCACCGTCTCGGCCGGGGCGACGCCCTCGAGCACGTCGAGGAAGCACTGCTCGTGATTGCCGCGCAGGTAATGGACCGATGCCCATGGCGGCGACAGGGTGACAAGACACTCCAGCACCTCGGCCGACAGGGGGCCGCGGTCGATGTAGTCGCCCAGGAAGATGAGGCGGGTCTCGGGGCCGGGGTTGGCCGCACACCAGTCCTCCAGTTGCCGGAGGAGCGCCTGCAGCAGGTCGAGACGGCCGTGGATGTCTCCCACGGCGATCAGCCGCATCCCCTCCGGCGTCGAGGCATGGGCGAACGGTTGCGCCTGCGCAGACGGCGCATCCATCTCGCTGCGACTCGCCAGCCGGGTCAGCAGCTGCCTGATCATTGTTGTCCGCCCTCCCGCTTCGCGCCCGTGTTCTGTGCCGTGTCCTTTCCAGACACGTTTTCTGTTCGGGCTCCTGCCGTGCATCCCCGCGTTGCCGCGGGGACGGAAGGGATGTATAGCGCGTTCGGGCAGCGCCTGCACCAAAGACCCGCACAAATTCACAAAAGGGGAAGGGGGGGCGCGCCGGTGTTTCTTCTCAATTTGGGACCGGCAGGCTTGACAAAAGGGCCGCCACCCCATATCCGCGCTGCTTCAAGTTTAAACCACGACAAAAACGGCAAGCGTCATGAAAATCCGTAACTCGCTCAAGTCGCTCAAATCCCGCCACCGCGATTGCCGGGTCATCCGTCGTCGTGGCCGCGTCTACGTGATCAACAAGACCAACCGCCGCTTCAAGGCCCGCCAGGGTTAATTGTGGCGACCAACGGAGGGCCGTCGGCGGTCGTCTTCGACGTCGGCGGCGTTCTGTGTGACTGGGATCCCCGTCACCTCTACGTCAAGCTGATCCCGGATCCGGAGGAACTGGACTGGTTCCTCGCCAACGTGGTCACCCACGCGTGGCACTTTCAGCACGACGCCGGCCGCTCGGTGCACGAGACCATTCCCGAACTGGCGGCCCAATTCCCCAAATACGCCGACCTGATCGCGCTGTACGATTCGCGCTGGCTCGAGACCATCGCCGGCGCCATCGAGGGCACCTGCACGCTGGTGGAACAACTGGCGGCCCGGGGCGTGCCGCTCTACGCCATCACCAACTTCTCGGCCGAATTCTTCCCGCGCTACTGCGAAGCCTACCCGGTCATGCGCCACTTCCGCGACATCGTGGTGTCGGGCGAGGTGAAGGTGATGAAGCCGGACCCGCGCATCTACGAGATCGCGCTCACCCGCTTCGGTCTCAAGCCCGGCGAGGCCTGGTTCATCGACGACCGGCTGGACAACGTGGAAGCCGCCGCCGCCGCAGGCTTCGTGCCGCACCACTTCCGCTCCCCCGAGGCCCTGCGCGCCGAACTGGAAGCCGCCGGGCTGCTCCAGGGGGATCTGGTCCTCTGATTTGTGTTTGATTTGCAGGGGTCTTGGACCCCTGCGACCCCGTTCGTTTGTCCAGGTCGGCAGGTCGGTGTTGCTATGCCTCCGGGTTTTGGCACAGGGGAGAAGGGGATTTCTGGTGGCCTGCCAGATGAGACTAGATTAAAATTCTGTGAATTATAGGTAATTGTTTGTAGTATGCTGCTTGCGGTTTGTAAAACGAATCTGTGAGTGGGGCAGGGGTGTGCTTGGAATTATAATATTGCTTTTGATTATTGTTGTGGGATTGTTGGGGTTATATTTGGCCTTTGCCGGGGCTATAATGTTGCTTGGATGGGCTGTAGAGCAGGGATTTATTGGTCTTGCTGCTTATGTTGCATGTTGGGTCTTCTTATTCCCATTTATGGTAGGTATTTGTATTATAATGGGGATTATTACTGTCCTCAGTGATTAATTTAAGAGATTATTGCCATTTAAAGTTCTTTTCTGGTTGCGTTTCCTTCGTTTCCTTATTTGAAAAGTATGCACTTTGCGGTCAATCTGCTCTAGAAGCATTCAACGAATTGAGAGGCGGAAAGGGCTGGGACAGCGCGGCCGTTTGAAACGAAGGGAGGTTGCCAGGAGGGTCCAAGACCCTCCTGGCGAAAAGACCCCTTTTCGAAGAACCCCCTCTCCGAAAAGCCCCCTTCTGCGACCGCGCCTGCGCCTCAGAGGCGGGTGCCCAGCTTTTTCAGCTCGTCGCCCTGGAGGCGGGCGATGTGCAGCACGTTGGTGGAGCCGGGGGTTCCGAAGGGGTAGCCGGCCATGAGGATGATCTGGTCGCCGGCGCCTGCCAGCTGTGCGCGCAGGGCCATGCGCTTGGACTTGCCGACCATTTCCTCGAAGTTCTCCACGTCCCGGGTGCGGATGGCGTGGAGGCCCCACACCAGGCCCAGGCGGCGGGCCGTCTCCAGCTTGGGCGTGAGCACCAGGATGGGCGTGATCGGCCGCTCGCGGGCGGCGCGCAGCGCGGTCGAGCCCGAGGTGGTGAAGCAGCAGATGGCCTTGGCTCCCAGCGACGTGGCGATCTGGCGGGCGGCGGCCGAGATGGCGTCGGCGGTGGTGGCCTCGGGGTGGATTTCGCTGAAGTGGACGCGGGCCTGGTAGGTGGGGTCGCGTTCCACCTGCGCGGCGATCTCGTCCATCATGCTGACCGCTTCCAGCGGATAGGCGCCGGCGGCGGATTCGGCCGAGAGCATGATGGCGTCGGCGCCGTCGTAGATGGCGTTGGCCACGTCCGACACCTCCGCCCGGGTGGGCGTGGGCGACTGGATCATCGACTCGAGCATCTGGGTGGCGACCACCACCGTCTTGCCCTTGGCGCGAGCGGCGGTGACGATCTGCTTTTGCAGGCTCGGCACCTCGGCGATGGGGGCCTCGACGCCCAGGTCGCCGCGGGCGACCATGACGGCGTCGGCGAGGTCGAGGATCTCGTCGAGGCGCTGCACGGCAGCCGGCTTTTCGATCTTGGCCAGCACGCCCGCGCGCCCCTGAATGAGCTTGCGGGCCTCCGCCACGTCTTCGGGGCGCTGCACGAAGGACAGGGCGATCCAGTCCACGCCCATCTCCAGCGCGAAGGCAAGGTCGCTGCGGTCCTTCTCGGTGAGCGCGGCCAGCGGGATCACCGCATCGGGCACGTTGACGCCCTTGTTGTTGGAGAGGCGGCCGCCCACCACGACCTGGGTCACGATGCGCTCGGGCTGCACCTCCAGCGTTTGCAGGCGGATCTTGCCGTCATCGAGCAGCAGGCGCTGGCCCGGCTGAAGGGCGGCGAACAGCTCCCGGTGGGGCAGGTGGACCCGGCTGGAGTCGCCCGGCGTCGGGTCGAGGTCGAGCACGAAGGTCTGCCCGGACGCCAGCTCGACGGCGCCCTCGGCAAAGGCGCCGACGCGCAGCTTGGGCCCTTGCAGATCCACCAGAATGGTGGTCGGCCGGCCCATCTGGCTCTCCAGATCGCGGATGCGCTGGATGACCTCGGCGTGGCCGTCCTGCGTGCCGTGGGACATGTTGATGCGGAATACGTCGGCGCCCGCTTCGAACAGCGCCCGAATCATCTCGGGCGAGCGGCTGGCGGGACCAAGCGTGGCGAGAATGCGGACCTTACGGCGGCGTGGCTTGAACATTGTGATAACGCGGGTATCTCGATGTCAGGGAAGCCGGGAATAGCTTCGGGCAGCAACTTTACAGAGACTTGTTACAAAGGAAACCGTAAATGGATCAGGCGACTCGCACCGAACTGGAAGCCGCGGCATTCCGGCGGCTCATCACCCATCTCCAGCAGCGCACGGACGTCCAGAACGTCGATCTGATGGGGTGGGGCGGGTTCTGCCGCAACTGCCTCTCCGACTGGCTGGCGGAGGAAGCGGCGGCGCGGGGCGTCGCGCTGGACAAAGCCCAGGCGCGCGAATGGGTTTACGGGATGCCCTACGAGGACTTCAAGGCCCGCTACCAGACGCCCGCCACCCAGGAGCAGCTGGACCGGATGAACGCCAGCGTTGAACAAAACAGGAAGGTGCGGGGGCAGATCTGATCGCAACCCCCTTGTTTGCGCCCCCCTTGGCCGCTACGGATGCCGCCTTTGGCAAAGGGTATCACCACAAGGATCGGGCAGGATGAGCGAAGTAATTGCGGCCGACCTGTTGCGCCAGCTGATCGAGCGCGTTGAGCGGTTGGAAGAGGAAAAGAAGGGCATCGCCGAGGACATCCGCGAGGTGTTCGCCGAGGCCAAGGCCCAGGGCTTCGACGTGAAGACCATGCGGCAGGTGATCAAGCTGCGGAGCATGGAGAAGCACAAGCGCCAGGAAGCCGAGGCGCTGCTGGAGACCTACATGGCCGCGCTGGGCATGGTGGAATAACACCTCCGCCCCTCGGGCCTTTCGGATCGAGGGAGAAGGCGGCAGGCCCGGACCGGGGTCTGCCGCCTTTCCTTTTTGGGCGGGAGAGGGTGTTGTCAAAAACCTATTGACGATCGTCACGATGCAATGGTAGCGTCGGCGCACGCTGGGAAGCTGCGCCGGGGGGCTGGCAGGACTGCCGCTTTTCCTTCGGCCGGTGCGTGTTACGCTTTCATTCTGCCTCTGCAACAGGCCCCGGGGTCGGGGCCGTTCCTGCAACAGCTCACGCAACAGGGAGCCGGACCATGCTGATCACGACCACCTCCGTTCTCGAAGGCAAGCCGATCCGGGAGTATCTCGGGATGGTGACCGGCGAGGTCATCCTTGGCGCCAACATCTTCAAGGATCTGTTCGCGGCGGTGCGCGACGTGGTGGGCGGCCGCTCCGGCGCCTATGAGAGCACCCTGCGCGATGCGCGCGCCACCGCCATCGACGAAATGGTGCGCGAGGCCCGCGCCCTCGGCGCGGATGCGGTGATCGGGGTGGACATCGATTACGAGACCGTCGGCCAGGGCGGCTCCATGCTGATGGTCACGGCGACCGGTACGGCGGTGAAGCTCGCCTGAGCGGATTTGCTTCCGGGCTGGCTCTGGTGTAGGAGCCGGGGCGATAGTCCTCAACAAGATGATATCGGACCTCAAGGCCGCTCGCCTTGGGCCGAGCCCGGAGTCTATGGCAGGTCATTCCAAATTCAAAAACATCATGCATCGGAAGGGCGCGCAGGACGCCAAGCGCGCGCGCCTGTTCTCGAAGCTCTCCCGCGAAATCACGGTGGCCGCGAAGCTGGGCGCCCCGGACCCGGAACACAATCCGCGTCTGCGCGCCGCCATCAGCGCCGCCAAGGCGTCGCAGATGCCGCGCGACAACATCGAGCGCGCCATCAAGAAGGCGCAGGGCGGCGATGTGGAGAACTACGAGGAAGTGCGTTACGAGGGCTTCGGCCCCGGCGGCACGGCGCTGATCGTCGAGGCGCTGACCGACAACCGCAACCGCACCGCCGGCGAGGTTCGCTCCTACTTCTCCAAGTACGGCGGCAACCTGGGCGCGAACGGCTCGGTCTCCCACGGTTTCGACCGTCTCGGCCAGATCGTCTACCCGGCCAAGGCCGGCACGGCGGACGCCGTGTTCGAGGCGGCGCTGGAAGCGGGCGCGGATGACGTGGTCTCCGACGACGAGACCCACGAGATCTATTGCAGCCCGGAGAACCTGCACGAAGTGGCCCGCGCGCTGGAAGCGGCGCTCGGCGAGCCGGACAGCGCCAAGCTGGCCTGGCGTCCGCGCGACATGGTGACGGTGGACGAAGCCGCCGCCATCAGCCTGATGAAGCTGATCGACGCGCTGGAAGACAACGACGACGTGCAGACCGTCTGGGGCAACTATGAAGTGCCCGACGACGTGATGGCCAAGCTCGGCTGACGACGGTGGCCAGGGCCCGACGCCTGATCGGTCTGGATCCCGGCCTCGCCCGAACGGGCTGGGGCATCATCGACGTGGACGGCCTGCGCCTCACCCACGTCGCCAACGGCGTCGTCTCGACCGACCGGGTGGATGATCTGGCGGAGCGCCTGGTGGCGCTCCACCAGGGCCTGCTCGCCGTGCTCAGCGAATGGCGGCCGGACGGGGCGGCGGTGGAGGAAACCTTCGTCAACAAGAACCCCACCTCCACCCTCAAGCTGGGGCAGGCGCGGGGCGTGGTGCTGATGACCGCCAGCCTCTTCGGCCTGCCCGTCGCCGAATATACCCCCAACCACGTGAAGAAGGCGGTGGTGGGCGTGGGCCACGCCGCCAAGGAGCAGGTGGATGCCATGGTGCAGCGCCTGCTGCCGGGCGTGAAGATCGCCGGGCCCGACGCCTCGGACGCGCTGGCCGTCGCCATCGCCCATTCCTACGCCGCCGGAGCGCAGGCGGTGCTCGCCAAAGCCAGGAGGATGGTCTGATGATCGCCAAGCTGCGCGGTGCCGTTGACGCCATCGGCGAGGACACGGTTGTCATCGACGTGAACGGGGTGGGCTACCTCGTCCACGCCTCCAGCCGCACGCTCTCCCAGCTGCCGGCGGTGGGCCAGACCGTCTCCCTGTTCATCGAAACCCAGGTGCGCGAGGACGCCATCACCCTGTTCGGCTTCGCCAAGAGCGAGGACCAGCGGTGGTTCCGGCTGCTGACCACGGTGCAGGGCGTGGGCGCCAAGGTGGCGCTGTCCATCCTCACCGCCCTCTCGCCCGCCGAACTGAGCGCCGCCGTCGCCCACCAGGACAAGACCGCGCTGGCCCGCGCCAACGGTGTCGGCCCCAAGCTGGCGCAGCGCATCGTCATCGAACTCAAGGACAAGGTGGGCGCCATCCTGCCGGACTTCGAGGTGGCCCCCGCCGTCGCCGCCGCGCCCGGCTCGGCCCTCGCCGACGCGGTCTCCGCGCTGGTGAACCTGGGCTACCGCCCCGCCGAAGCCAGCGCCGCCGTCTCCGCCGCCAGAGCCAAGGTGGGCGAGGCGGGACTGGACGACCTCATCAAGGCCGCGCTGAAGGAGGCCATGAGCGGGCGGCTCTGACGCCCGCGACCATCCATGACATGCGGGCGGCTCTGACGCCCGCGGGTCATCCATGACATGCGGGCGGCTCTGACGCCCCGTGCTTCCGGTGGGCGCGGGATATTCGACTATGAGGGGTCTTACGGCCGATGGGCGATTTTGGTATGGATGTCCCTGCGGTGACGACTTCGATTTGAATGTTGAAGAACACCTCCTCAAGAAAAGCCCGGATGTGCTGGCGTCCGGGCTTTTTCATTTGCTTTCGCACCAGGAGAGGGGCCCGGTTCATCGAGAGGATGGGCTGGCTCAAAAATGAGAAGGGTCCGGGGTGCTGGCCCCGAACCCTTGGCCTGCTCTATTTCGAGCGGGCCACCTCCACGATCTTGAGAACAAGAAGCGCGAAGGAAATCATCAGCGTGGGAACGCCGATGATAAACGCGGCAGTTTCTCCGATTTGAATAGGAATCACCTCCTCTCGACGGCGGGATTACAGCGCTGCCGGATGGCAGCGGTGCGGCCGTCGGGAGCAACCATAGCAGGTGAAAAAGACAGCCGCTTTATTAAAATAACAATAATTACAAGGACTTAATGGTGCTCTGCCGGTGGTGCATGGCGTGGAGAAATGCAGGGTATTCGACCATGGGCAGTCTTATGGGCGGGCAGCGATCGTGGTATTCAGAATCCCGCTGGTATTGGATCTATTGGGAAATCACCTCCTCAAGAAAAGCCCGGGCGTGTCGGCGTCCGGGCTTTCTGTTTGATGGCAGGAGCGTGTTTGATGTCAGGAGCGAGACGAAGCCCTGCATCTGCTCCTTAAAATCATTCAACGAACCGTTGGGCGGCGGAGAGTGGGGGCGCGGCAGCGAGGGGAGGGGGCGGCGGCGCGTGAGGGCGTGGCAGAGAGGGGACGGAGAGGACGGGCGTAGTCGCGACTGAAGGCGCGGCGGATAGGGAGGCACGGCGGACAGAGGGCGTAGCGGAGAGCGGGGGCGGCGGCCGATCGCAGTGCGGCGGCGCGTGAGGGTGCGGCGGCGGCGCGGGGGCGCGGTGGCCGATCGCGGCGCGGCGGTTGCGGGCGGTTGGTGCGGGGCGAAGCCGGAGGGGCAGGGGCGCAGGGGCTGGAGGCCGGGCGCGGCGGCGAGCAACGAAGGGGAGGTTGCCAGGAGGGGCTGCGACCCTCCTGCGAAAAATCATCAGGACTAAAAAATCATCAGGACCAAAAACCAGCAGGGCCAGAAACCAGCAGACCTGAAACCAGCAGGGCGAAAACCCTCCAGGCGAAGCTACCGCCCGGGGTGAAACAATCGATCAAGGCGAAGCTCCCAAAAAACGGGATTTATGACGCTGGCGGCTATTCCGCTTTTGTTCGCCACCGCGTAAACAGGGGCCATGAGTGACGAGCAACAGCGACTGGTGGGGGGCGCGCGCAGCGAGGAGGACTTCCTCGAGGCGAGCCTGCGCCCGCAGCATCTCGACGAGTTCATCGGCCAGCAGACGGCGCGGGAGAACCTGCGCGTCTTCATCGAAGCCGCCAAGTCTCGGGGCGATGCGCTGGACCATGTGCTGTTCTTCGGCCCGCCGGGCCTGGGCAAGACCACGCTGGCGCAGATCATCGCCCGCGAGATGGGCGTCAACTTCCGGGCGACCTCCGGCCCGGTCATTGCCAAGGCGGGGGATCTGGCCGCGCTGCTGACCAACCTGGAAGCGGGCGACGTGCTGTTCATCGACGAGATTCACCGGCTCAATCCGGCGGTGGAGGAGGTGCTCTACCCGGCGATGGAGGACCGGCAGCTGGATCTCATCATCGGCTCGGGGCCTTCGGCGCGGTCGGTGCGGATCGACCTGCCGCCGTTCACGCTGGTGGGGGCGACCACGCGCTCGGGCCTCATCACCACGCCGCTGCGCGACCGCTTCGGCATCCCGGTGCGGCTTCAGTACTACAGCACCGATGAGCTGGAGCTGGTGGTGCGGCGCGGTGCCCGGGTGCTGGGCGTGGAGATCGCCAACGACGGCGCGCGGGAGGTGGCGGCGCGCTCGCGCGGCACGCCGCGCATTGCCGGGCGTCTGCTGCGGCGGGTGCGGGACTTCGCGGCGGTGGCGGGCGAGCCGGTCATCAACCGGGCGGTCGCCGATGCGGCGCTGACCCGCCTCGACGTGGACCGGCTCGGGCTCGACGCCATGGACCGGCGCTACCTCAGCATGATCGCCGACACCTACAACGGCGGCCCGGTGGGGGTGGAGACCATCTCCGCCGCGCTGTCCGAGCCGCGCGACACGCTGGAGGAAGTGATCGAGCCGTACCTGATCCAGATCGGTTTCGTCGCCCGCACCGCCCGCGGGCGCATGCTGACCCCGGCCGCCTTTGAGCATCTGGGGCTCGCACCGCCCAGCCGGGCGCAGCAGCCGCTTCCCCTTCTCGACGGGGAAGGGTAAGGCTGCGCATGGTTTGGTTCCAAGGTGGCTTTCTGGATGCGATCGGCTCGTCATGACTGAGGCACATCACGGCGACGTGGCCTATCAGGGCCGTATCGACAACGGTATCCATCGGTACTCCCTCAGGGTCTACTTTGAGGACACCGATGCGGGCGGCGTGGTCTACCACGCCAACTACCTGCGATTCATGGAGCGCGCCCGGACCGACATGCTCAGATGTGCCGGCATCGAACAGCGTCAGGGCCTGGAGGCGAGCGGGGCCGACAAGGGCTATTACGTCGTCGAATCGCTTCAGATCGACTACAGGCGGCCGGCCCGTCTTGACGACGTGGTGACGGTGGTCTCCGCGGTCGAGAAGGTGGGGGCGGCCTCCTGCGTCATCCGGCAAAGGATTGTCAGACAAGAGGAACTATTGACTGACGCAACGGTGGTCGTCGCCTATGTGGGCGAGGGGGGACGGCCCCGGCGTCAGCCGGCTGCCTGGCGGGCGTATTTCGAGCGGCTCTGCCAGGCCAAGGATATCCAAGAGGAAGCGTGATGGAAGAAGCAGTAAGCGCGGTGTCTCTGGCCGCAGGCGAAGTGGATTTCTCGGCCTGGGCCCTGTTCTGGCAGGCGGATATCGTCGTCAAGGCCGTGATGATCGGCCTGGTCATGGCCTCGATCTGGACGTGGGCGATCATGATCGACAAGAGCCGGCGCGTCGCGCGCATCAAGCGCGAGGCCGACCGGTTCGAGGACAGCTTCTGGTCCGGCTCCTCGATGGACAAGGTGTATGAAAACGCCAAGGCGCGGGGCAACCACCCGTTCGCCATGGTGTTCGGCGCGGCCATGGAGGAATGGCGGCGCTCGTTCAGTGGCGGCCGCATCGACAAGGCGTCGGTGAAGCAGCGGCTCGCCACCACCATGCGCGTGACCTTCGAGCGCGAGATGGACAAGCTGGAGAGCAACCTCACCTTCCTCGCGACCGTGGGGTCGGTGGCGCCGTTCGTCGGCCTGTTCGGCACCGTCTGGGGCATCATGCGGTCCTTCACCGGCATCGCCCAGACCCAGAACACCTCGCTCGCGGTGGTGGCCCCCGGCATCGCCGAGGCGCTGTTCGCCACCGCCATCGGCCTTGTCGCCGCCATTCCGGCGGTGATCGGCTACAACAAGATCCAGGGCGAGGTTGCCCGCTACGGCAACCGCCTGTCCACCTTCTGCGACGAGTTCCACGCGCTGCTGTCGCGCCAGCTCGACGAAAAGGTCGATTGAGAGGGGAGGGCCGACATGGCTATGCATGTGGTGCCACCCGGCGGCGGGCGCGGACGCGGCCGTCGCCCCATGGCCGACATCAACGTCACCCCGCTGGTGGACGTGATGCTGGTGCTGCTCATCATCTTCATGGTGACGGCGCCGCTGCTGGTGACCGGCGTGCCGGTGGACCTGCCGGACGCCCGCGCCAACGCGGTGAACGACGACGACAACAAGCCGGTGCAGGTGTCGGTGGATAACAGCGGCGCGATCTACATCGACGAGATGCAGATCCCGCTGGAGGAGCTGGCGCCCAAGCTGGCCGCCATCGCGGAGGCGCGCCGGGACGAACCGCGCATCTACGTGCGGGCGGACTCGACGCTCGATTATGGCGCGGTGATGCGGGTGGTGGGCGAGATCAACACCGCCGGCTTCAAGAAGGTCGCCCTCATCACGGAGCACAAGGGGAAGTAAGGCGTGGAACGGTCGAGCTTGGTCATATCGGCCGTCGGCCATGCGACACTTGCCGCGATTCTGGCCCTGAACTGGCCGGTCTCCGCGCCCGAGCGCGTGCCCGCGGACCCCATCCCCATCGAGCTGGTTGACGTGGCCGACGTGCCGCGCGTGACGGAAAAGCCCAAGCCTTCCAAGGAAGCGGCGCCGCAGGAAACCCAGGAGCCGGACGCGGTGCAGCCCGAGCCGGAACCCGAGCCCAAGCCGGAGCCCAAGCCCGAGCCCAAACCGGAGCCCAAGCCGGACGCGGTGCCCGAGCCCAAGCCCGAGCCCAAGAAGGAAGAGCCGAAGCCGGAGCCGAAGAAGGAACAGCCCAAGAAGGAAGAGCCCAAGAAGCCGGAGAAGCCCAAGGAGCGGCTGAACGCTTCGAAGCTCGAGAACCTGATCGACAAGCGGCTGGAGAAGGCGGACCGCAAGCCGCTCAACGTCTCCAAGCTGGCCGAGACGCTGGAGAAGGATATCTCCAAGAACGCCATGCTCGACGCGCGGGCGGCCGCGACCATCCAGCAGCTGATGGACGCGCAGGTCTCCCGCTGCTTCAATCCCCCCACCGGGGGACGGGACGTGATGGCGATGACCGTGACGGTGCGTCTGCGGCTGGACCCGCAGGGGCGGATCCTCGATCAGCCGGTGGTCGTGGGGCAGACCGGCGTGACCGCCGGCAACCAGGCCTACGCCCAGGCTCTGGCCAGCGCGGCACGGCGGGCTATTCTGCGCTGCGCGCCCTATTCGCTGCCCGCCGAGCTGGCCCCGATCTGGGCCGGCCAGGAAATGGAACTGAACTTCGACCCGTCGCGGCTGATGTGACGGGCCTGACGTGAAAGGTTGAGCCGTGAAACGTTTGCTTCTTGCAGCCATTGTTGCACTTTCCGCTGCAACGTCTCCCGCCCACGCCGTGATCCGCATCGACGTGACCGGCGGTGTCGTGCAGCCGGTGCCGGTTGCGGTGCCCGCTTTCCCGGCCACATCCGAGGCGGCGACCCCGGCCGGGTCCGCCGGGCAGCTGGGCGAGGAAATCGCCAGGGTGATCGCGGCGGATCTGGACCGCTCCGGCCTGTTCCGCCCCATCGACCCGCGCGCCTTCACCACCCGGGTGACCCCGGCCGACGTGCCGAGCCCGCAGTTCGCCTCCTGGCGCACGGTGGCGGCGCAGGCGCTGGTGACCGGCTACGTCCAGCCCAACCCGGACGGCTCGCTGCTCGTTGCCTGCTACGTCTATGACGTGTTCGGCGAGGAGGAGATGGGCCGCACCGGCTTCACCGCCCGCAACCCGCGCGACTGGCGGCGCACCGCCCACAAGTGCGCGGACTTCGTCTACGAGAAGGTGACGGGCGAGAAGGGCTACTTCGACAGCCGCATCGTCTACGTGAGCGAGAGCGGCCCCAAGACCAACCGCATCAAGCGGCTGGCCATCATGGACCAGGACGGCGAGAACCACCGCTTCCTGACCTCGGGCCAGAGCATGGCGCTGACGCCGCGCTTCTCGCCCACCCAGCAGCAGATCGCCTATCTCTCCTACTACCAGAACAAGCCGCGGGTGTTCCTCTATGACCTGAACAGCGGCCGCCAGGAGGTGATCGGCGACTTCCCCGGCATGAGCTTCTCGCCGCGCTTCTCGCCGGACGGCCGCTCGGTGCTGCTCAGCCTCAGCCGGGGCGGCAACACGGACATCTTCCTGATGGACCTGCGCACCCGCCAGATGCGCCAGCTCACCAACTCGCCGGGCATCGACACCGCCCCTAGCTTCTCGCCGGACGGCAGCAAGATCGTGTTCGAATCGGACCGGGGCGGCAGCCAGCAGCTCTACGTGATGAACGCGGACGGCTCGAACGTGCAGCGCATCTCGTTCGACACCCGCAACCCGCGCTCGCGCTACGCCACCCCGGTGTGGTCGCCGCGCGGCGACTACATCGCCTTCACCAAGCTGAACGACGGCAAGTTCCGCATCGGCGTGATGCGGCCGGACGGCTCGGGCGAGCGCGTGCTCACCGACGCCTGGCAGGACGAGGGCCCCACCTGGTCGCCCAACGGGCGGGTGATCGTGTTCTTCCGCACCGAAAGGTACGGCCGGGGCGGCACCGGCGGCGGCAGCCGGCTGTGGTCGGTGGACCTGACCGGACAAAACGAGCGCCCCGTGCCGACGCCGCTGGATGGGTCCGATCCGGCGTGGTCGCCGTTGTTGCCCTAGCAACACATTTGTAAATTTGGTGGAAATGCTGCAACTTAGCCGTTGCGGTTGCTTGACGGTTCTTTTGTCTGGCTTATAACCGATAAGGTGGCGACCGGTTTGATTGGCCGGTCGTGCCAAATGGTTGCCGTAAGGAAGAAGACATGCAAAAATTCAAGGTAATCGCTGTCGTCAGCGGTCTGGCCATGATGGCCGCCGCTTGCTCCAAGAAGGAAGTGGAGACGCCGCCGCCGCCCCCGCCGGCTCCGGCTGCTCCGGCTCCGGCCCCCGCTCCGGCTCCGGCTCCGGTGACCCCGTCGGTTGTCCCGGGCAGCTTCCAGGACTTCGTGAACACCGCCGGCTCTGACCGCGTGTTCTTTGCTTACGACAGCTACGCGCTGGACGATGCCGCCCGCGCCACCCTGTCGAAGCAGGCGGAGTGGCTGAAGAAGTACCCGAACGTCAAGGTGACCATCGAAGGTCACGCCGACGAGCGCGGCACCCGCGAGTACAACCTGGCGCTGGGTGACCGCCGCGCCAACTCGGTCCGCACCTTCCTGGTTGCCCAGGGTGTGGAAGCGAGCCGCATCACCACCATCTCCTACGGCAAGGAGCGTCCGGAAGTTCTGGGCTCGGATGAGGACGCCTGGTCCAAGAACCGCCGCGGCGTGACCGTGCTGCAGGGCGCTGCCAGCTAAGCGCTGTCAGCATTCGCTGAATGCCGAACGCTCCGGTGCGCCCGCGCGCCGGGGCGTTTGGTTTTTCAGGCCAGGCCCCGGCACGCAGAGGGCGCGCCGCCGCCCGGCTGGCATAATGCGGTGCCGGCTTGATCCCCGATGCTGGCAAAATCCGAATTCAGTCAGTAACTATTCAGCTTGTTGCGAATACGCGTGAGCAGACCCGCCGAGAGGAGACCGTTCCCGATGCTCAAATGCCGTCAGGTATCCGTTGCGCTTGTCCTTGCTGTCCTGGCAATGCCGCTGGCCCAGGGGCCGGCCGCGGCCCAGTCGCAGGCGACGGCCGACGTGAGCAAGCGCATCGAGAAGCTGGAAGCGGAAATGCGGGCGGTGCAGCGTCAGGTGTTCCCGGGCGGCGCCTCCAAGTATTTCCAGCCGGAGTTCACCGACCAGCAGGCGGCGGGGGCCGCCGCCCCGGCCCGGAGCGATGCCACCGGCGAGCTGATCGCCGACATGCAGGCCCGCCTCACGCAGCTGGAGCAGCAGCTGGCCAGCCTCACCGGCCAGGTGGAGGAAGCGAACTTCCGCGCCCGCCGCGCCGAGGACTCCCTGACCCGCCTGCGCGAGGACATGGAATACCGCCTGACGGTGCTGGAAGGCGGCGACCCGGCCGCCGCCGGCGCTGCGGCGGGTGCCGCTGTGGCCGCAGGCGCGGGTGCCGGCGCTGGCGCGGCGACGGGGACGGGCACCGCCCGTCCGGCCGCCGAGCCGGGCGGGGCCCAGCCGTTCCCGCCGCCGGGCTTCGACCCGAATGCCCCGGGGACGAGCGGCAACGCCACCGACGCGGGCGCGACCGTCGCCGCTTCCGAGCTGACGCCGGAGGAGCAGTACAAGGCGGCCTACGCGTTCGTGAACCAGAACGACTATCCGCGCGCCGAGGCGGCACTCAGGACCTTCATCGAGAAGAACCCCAAGTCCGCCCGCACGCCGGATGCCATGTACTGGCTAGGCCGGGTGCTGCTGGTGCAGAAGAGCTACGCCCAGGCGGCCAAGACCTTCCTCGACACCTACCAGAAGTTCCCCAAGGCCAACCGCGCGCCCGACAGCCTGCTCGGGCTGGGCGACGCGCTGATCGGCCTCGGCAACGCGCAGGAAGCCTGCCAGGCCTACAACCAGCTGGAGATCGACTATCCGTCCAAGATCACCGGCTCGCTCAAGACCCGGCTCGAACAGGGCCGCGCCAAGGCCAAGTGTGGGTGAGCAGGACCCCGCGCTGACCCCGGAGCGCGTGCGCGCCGCCATCCTTGCGGCGGCGGCACGGGCCGGGCTTGAGGGCCTCGCAGAGGGCACGTCCCGGCTGGCGGTTGCCGTCTCGGGCGGGGCCGACAGCCTGGCCCTGACCCTGCTGGCGGCCGAAAGCCTGCCCGGGCGCATCATCGGCGTGACCGTGGACCATGGCCTGCGCCCGGACTCGGCCGCAGAGGCGGCGCAGGTGGCCCGCTGGCTCGCCGGGCGCAACATTCCCCACGTGACGCTGGTGTGGGAGGGGGAGAAGCCCGCCGCCAACATCCAGGCCGAGGCCCGCGCCGCCCGCTACCGCCTGCTGGACGGCTGGTGCGCGCGGGAAGGGGTGCCCGCCGTGCTGACGGCCCACCACCGGGACGACGTGGCCGAGACCTTCCTCATGCGCCTGTCGCGCGGCAGCGGCCTTGCCGGGCTCGCCGCCATCCCGCCCGCCCGCCCGCTGCCCGGGGGCACCTGGGTGCTGCGGCCGCTGCTGGAGACCGGCAAGGCGCAGCTTCGCCGGGCGCTGGAGGCGCGCGGCCAGCCGTGGATCGAGGACCCCAGCAACCGGAACGAGCGGTTCGACCGCGCCCGGGTGCGCCGCCTGCTCGCCGAACAGCCGGAGCCGGAGCGGCTGGCGAGCCGGATCGCGGCGGCGGCGCGCCATCTCGCCGCGGCCAACGAGGCCATCGTCTGGGTGGTGGAGCGGCACCTGGCGGCCCATATCACGGCGGCGGCCGGAGACCCCGGCGCGCTGCGCATCGCGGACCGGCAAGCCTTTCTTAATGTTCCCGATGAGATCCTGCGGCGGTCGTTGCTGGCGTGTATCGAGAGGATCGGGAGCAGCCGGTCCGCCCCGCGCGGCGCGGAACTGGACCGCCTGGCGGACGGGCTGAGACGGGGCGAGGCCGCGACCCTGGGCGGCGCCCTGTTCCGCCCGAGGGGAGCGGCGCTGCTGATCCTGCCGGAGACGGGTCGGCGTTGATTCTGGGGGCGGCGCTGATCCGGGGGGCGGCAATTTCCGCGCCAATCCACGCGCAACGCGATGGAGCGGCAGGGGGAAAGGTCGAATACCCCAAGCCGGTGGTTGTTTCGCGGGCCGGAAAACTTATCTTAGCGAAAAGCGGCGAAGAGTCGTGCCGCACACAAGCGTAGGAATAAATATGCCTGACAAACGAGGGCCAAACACACTGGGACGCAGCGTCGCCTTATGGGCGGTCATTATCGTCGTCCTGGTGCTGATGTTCAACATGTTCTCGCCCCAGCAGCAGACCAATGCGGCCTCGCAGCTGGCCTACTCCGACTTCCTGGCGCGGGTGGAAGAAGGGCATGTGCGCGAGGCCCAGATCCGGGGTCCGGAAATTACCGGCACCTTGAGCGATGGTCAGGCGTTCCGCACCTATGCGCCGGACGATCCGAACCTGGTGGATCGGCTGGCCTCCAAGGGCGTGACCTTCAAGGCCGCGCCGGAGGAAAGCCGGAGCTTGCTTGTGCAGCTGCTGTTCAACATGCTGCCGTTCCTGCTGGTGCTGGGCATCTGGATCTTCATCATGCGCCAGATGCAGAACGGTGCCGGTCGCGGTGCCATGGGCTTCGGCAAGTCCCGCGCCCGCCTGCTGACGGAAAAGCAGGGCCGCGTCACCTTCGAGGACGTGGCCGGCATCGACGAGGCGCGCGAGGAGCTTCAGGAAATCGTCGACTTCCTGAAGGACCCGCAGAAGTTCCAGCGCCTGGGCGGCAAGATCCCGAAAGGCGCGCTGCTGGTGGGCCCTCCGGGCACCGGCAAGACCCTGCTCGCCCGCGCCATCGCCGGCGAGGCCAACGTGCCGTTCTTCTCCATCTCGGGCTCCGACTTCGTCGAGATGTTCGTGGGCGTGGGCGCCAGCCGCGTGCGCGACATGTTCGAGCAGGCCAAGAAGAACGCGCCGTGCATCATCTTCATTGACGAAATCGACGCCGTCGGCCGCCATCGCGGCGCCGGTCTCGGCGGCGGCAACGACGAACGCGAGCAGACCCTCAACCAGCTGCTCGTGGAAATGGACGGCTTCGAGGGCAACGACGGCATCATCATCGTGGCGGCCACCAACCGCCCGGACGTGCTGGACCCGGCCCTGCTGCGCCCGGGCCGCTTCGACCGGCAGATCGTGGTGCCGCGCCCGGACATCCAGGGCCGCGAGAAGATCCTCAACGTGCACATGAAGAAGGTGCCGCTGGCCCCGGACGTGAAGGCGAAGGTCATCGCCCGCGGCACGCCGGGCTTCTCCGGCGCGGACCTGGCCAACCTGGTCAACGAGGCCGCGCTGATGGCCGCCCGCAAGGGCAAGCGCCTCGTCTCCATGAGCGACTTCGAAGACGCCAAGGACAAGGTCATGATGGGCGTCGAGCGCAAGACCATGGCCATGTCCGAGGAGGAAAAGGCGCTCACCGCCTACCACGAGGCAGGCCACGCGCTGGTCGCCCTGCACGAGCCGGCCTCCGATCCCATCCACAAGGCCACCATCATTCCGCGCGGCCGGGCCCTCGGCATGGTGATGCGCCTGCCGGAACGCGACAGCTACAGCTACCATCGCGACAAGATGTACGCGAACCTCTCGGTGGCCATGGGCGGCCGCGTGGCGGAAGAGCTGATCTTCGGCTACGACAAGGTGACCTCGGGCGCCTCCGGCGACATCCAGATGGCAACCTCGCTGGCCCGCACCATGGTGACCCAGTGGGGCATGTCCGACAAGCTGGGCCCGCTGATGTATGGCGAGAACCAGGAAGAAGTGTTCCTCGGCCACTCCATCGCCCGCACCCAGAACATCTCGGAGGAAACAGCACGCCTGATCGACGCCGAGGTGAAGCGGATCGTGATGGAAAGCTACGAACGCGCCAAGAAGATCCTCACCGACCACAAGGAAGATCTGCACAAGATCGCCAAGGCGCTGCTGGAATTCGAAACGCTGGCCGGCGACGAAATCAAGGCGCTCATCGAGGGCAAACCCATCGAGCGCCACGACGTGGAGGAAGACGCACCGCCGCCGCCCTCCGCCGGCGTGTCGGCCGTGCCCAAGACCGGCAGCCGCTCGTTCGGCGGGCCGGAGCCCCAGCCGCAGGGGTGAGGGCGCTCCGGCCGGGGCGTTGATCCGGCCGGGTGATGGATTGGTTTGCAGGAGGGTCGCGGACCCTCATGGCAACCTCCCGTTTGAAACAAGGGGCCGCGTCCGTCATGAAGGGCGCGGCCCTTTTCTTTGTTTGGGGGTGTTTTATCGGGCCGAGCGAGCCTTGCAGGTGCGGAGGTACGCCTCCGGCCTGGCGGGAGTTCGGCGAGATGCCGGATCAAGGACGTACAACGGATTGACCGGGTGCGGTCCTTTTCTTCGCCCGTCTCCCCCCCTTGAAGAACCAGACGCCGGAAACACGGCCCGAAAACGGAGGGAGTGCAGAGGGTCCAAGACCCTCTGCAAAAAAGACCTCTCATCAAAACCCTCCCGAAGCTCCCGGAGACCCGCTAAGAAGAAGCCCGCGTTTCCACTGGGGCAGGGGCAGGGCCATGATTGATCTCGACCACAACCGGGCGGCGCTGGCGAGCCTGCCGGAAGACGCCCGGCTCTATCTGCGCCCCACAGGGCTGGGCTGCACCCCCGTCCATGACCCCGCTGCGGTTCGGCGGCTGGCAGGCGGCCTGGTGTGGTTCGGGCTTGTCCACGTCATCGCCCGGGTGGGGCGGGAGCGGCGGGCGAGCGTGGTTGTGCCGGTGGCGGAGATGGAGGCGCTCCTCGACAGCCTGCCCGCGCGCCTGCGCGGCCCGGCCGCGCGGCAGTGGGCGAACCTGCTCGCGCCCCGCCCGGCGCTCGACCTCGGCCACGGCCGCCAGCTTCCCTTCGACCGGCCGACGGTGATGGGCATCCTCAACGTCACCCCCGACAGCTTCTCCGACGGCGGCCAGCACGTCGACCCCGCCGTCGCGGCAGAGTCGGCCCGCGCCATGATGGCGGCGGGCGCCAGCCTCATCGACATCGGCGCCGAGACCACCCAGCCCGGCGCGAAACCGGTGTGGGAAGGGGACGAGATCGAACGCCTGCGCCCGGTGCTGGAGCGCCTCGCCGACCAGCCGGTGCCGTGGTCGGCAGACACCCGCAAGGCCGCCGTCATGCGCTTCGCGCTGGCGCACGGCGTCAGCCTCATCAACGACGTCTCCGCGCTTACCTACGACCCGGACGCGATCCGCGTGGTGGCCGAAAGCGGCGCGCCCGTGGTGCTCATGCACCACCAGGGCGACCCGCAGACCATGCAGGTCAACCCCACCTACGACGACGCCCTGCTCGACGTCTACGACTGGCTCGAAGCCCGCATCGACGCCTGCACCGCCGCCGGCATCGCCCGCGACAGGATCCTCCTCGACCCCGGCATCGGCTTCGGCAAGTCCGTGCGCCACAACCTCGAAATCCTCAACGGCCTCAGCCTCTTCCACGCCCTCGGCTGCCCGCTGCTCCTCGGCGTCAGCCGCAAGCGCTTCATCGCCGCCCTCTCCCGCGAGGAACCCGCAACCCGGCGCCTGCCCGGGAGCCTCGCCGTCGCCGTGCTCGGGGCAGCGCAAGGCGTCCAGATGGTGCGCGTCCACGACGTCCCCGAAACCGTGCAGGCGCTGAAAGTGTGGCAGGGGATGCAGGACGCGGCCCTGATGCCGCCGGGGGTGTGAGGGGCTGGTTCAAGATATTGATTTATGATGGGTTTGCAGGAGGGTCGCGGACCTTCCTGCACCTCCCGTTCGTTTTTCGGATCGTGCGGGGGGCGGGGGTGGTGCTTCCCTGATTGGCCGGTTTTATCCGGCTGTGCGTGGGAGAGGCGGAGGTGCCCCTGTGGGGTGCCTGGCGCAGTCGCTCCTTAATATCATTCAAGGCCGCTTGATGCGGGGGATGATGCTGCTGTGCGGGAAGGGAGAAGGGTTCGGTGCGGCGCGCTGCGGCGCGGCGCGTGCCGGGGCACGGTCGTGTGGGGCCATGGGCTGCCCCTTCGTTTTTCGGATCGTGCGGGCGGCGAGGCGTGGTGCTTCCCTGATTGGCCGGTTTTATCCGGCCGTGCGTGGGAGAGGCGGAGGTGCCCCTGTGGGGAGATCGGCGCAGTCGCTCCTTAAAATCATTCAAGGCAACTTGAGGCGGGGGATGATGCTGCTGTGCGGGGAGGGGGAGGCGCGGCGCGGCGCGTGCCGGGGTATGGCCGATCAAATCCAGTCAAATCCTTCTTCCCCTGCAAGGAAGGCGCGGGAGTGCCATATGGGGCGCCAGATGGGGCGGAGGCGTTTGGACCGGGTGCGGCCCGATGAACGAAAGGGGGATCCAAGGGGGTCCGAGACCCCCTTGGGATAGATCCTCCAACGAACACATCCTGAAAACCCGCGTGAAGGCACCGGGAAACGCGACGGGTGGCGTATCGGGCGGGTGGCTGGCGGGTTCGGGGTGGTATGATGGCGGCCGGTGCAGGTTTGCGGAGGATGGCGGATGGCGGATGATCGGGACAGTGACCGGTTTACCGGCCGGATTGCGCGGTATGCGCGGGTGGGCACGGCGGTGGGCGGTCTGGCCGCCCGGTTTGCCGCCAACCGGGTGTTGGGGGCGCCGCTGGACCGGGTGCAACATGCGGGGCAGATCCGTCAGGCGCTGGGAAACCTCAAGGGGCCGGTGATGAAGCTGGCCCAGCTGCTCTCCACCATCCCGGACGCGCTGCCGCCGGAATATGCGCAGGAGCTGGCCCAGCTTCAGGCCAATGCGCCGTCCATGGGCTGGCCGTTCGTGCGGCGGCGGATGCGCACCGAGCTGGGGGAGGACTGGCGCTCCCGCTTCGCCGCCTTCGAGGAGCAGGCGGCGGCCGCGGCGTCGCTGGGGCAGGTGCACCGGGCGACCAGTCATGACGGGCGGCGGCTGGCGGTCAAGCTGCAATACCCGGACATGGGCTCGGCGGTGGAGGCGGATCTGCGGCAGCTGGACGTGGTGCTCGGCCTCTACCGGGCCTATGACCGCTCCATCGACGTGTCGGAGATTCGCCACGAGCTGGCGGACCGGCTGCGCGAGGAGCTGGACTACGGGCTGGAGGCCGGGCGGATGCGGCTCTACCGGCTGATGCTGGCGCAGGAGCCCGCCGTGCACGTGCCCGAGCCGCTGCCCGAGCTGTCCACCCGGCGTCTGCTGACCATGACCTGGCTCGACGGCTGGCCGATCCTCAACTTCCGGCAGGCGGATCAGGAGACGCGCAACCGCATCGCCATCAACCTGTTCCGGGCGTGGTACGTGCCGTTCCACCGCTACGGCGTCATTCACGGCGACCCGCACCTGGGCAACTACTCGGTGCGGGACGACCTGACGATCAATCTCCTCGACTTCGGGTGCGTGCGGATCTTCCCGGCGCGGTTCGTGGGCGGCGTGATCGATCTCTACAAGGCGCTGCGGGACGGGGACGAGGCGCTGGCCGTGCACGCCTATGAAACCTGGGGCTTCACGGGCCTGACGAAGGAGCTGATCGAGACGCTGAACATCTGGGCCAGCTTCGTCTACAGCCCGCTGATGGAGGACCGGCCGCGCCTCATCAACGCCGCCGAAAAGCCCGGCGACTATGGCCGGGAGCAGGCGGCGCGGGTGCATGCCCGCCTGCGCGCGCTGGGCCCGGTGCGGCCGCCGCGCGAGTTCGTGTTCATGGACCGGGCCGCCGTCGGCCTCGGCGGGGTGTTCCTGCACCTGCGGGCGGAGGTGAACTGGTACCGCCTGTTCCATGACATCATCGAGGGCTTCGACGTGGACGCCCTCGACCGGGCGCAGCGGGAGGCGCTGGCGGCTGTCGGACTGGGACCGGAGGCCCCGGAAACTGGCACGATGCAGAGCTGATACATTGTAGAGCTTGTCGTCTGGCCCGACGCGGCGATTTTCCGCAGTGATCTGGAGCGGTTTTTGGTAAACCGGAATAATATCAGTCGGTTATCGGATTTTGCCCGGTCCGGCGACAGGGCGGTTGTTGCCAAAATAGGCAATAAAGTTTCATATTTTAGGCTTGCAATATTCAATCATGTCCACATTATGGGCGCCGCCTGACGAGGCTTTCGCTTGGCTTGCCGGCGTCCTTTGCTATGGTGCCGCCGCTTAGTTCGACTGACGGAGTATTACGGCTATGGCAGAGAACAACTTCGACATCCGGGATCACAAGCGGACCTATGAGGGCTTTTTGGCTTTGGCCAAGTACATGACCATCGCGGTCGTGATCATTCTGATCGGGATGGCTGTGTTTCTGGTGGACTAGCCTCCGTTCAACAGGGGGGGAGATTTGATGAAAATTGCGGTGGTGAAGGAGGTCCGCGCCGCCGAAAGGCGTGTTGCGGCCACACCCGAGACCATAAAGAAACTCAAGGGGCTGGGATTCGACCTGGCCGTTGAAGCCGGTGCCGGCGCGCTCTCGTACATTGCGGATGCGGATTACGAGGCCGCCGGTGCGCTGGTGGGCGACCGGGCGGCAGTGCTTGCCAATGCGGACATCGTGCTGAAGGTGCAGGGGCCGGATGCCGATGAGCTGGCGGGCATTCCCCGGGGCGCCGTGCTGGTGGCGAGCCTCAACCCCTACCAGAACCGGGATCTGGTGGCGGCCTATGCCCAGGCCGGGCTGACGGCCATGGCCATGGAGTTCATGCCGCGCATTACCCGCGCGCAGTCCATGGACATCCTCTCATCGCAATCCAACCTGGCCGGCTACAAGGCCGTGCTGGATGCCTGCGAGCATTTCGGACGGGCGTTGCCGATGATGATGACCGCGGCCGGCACCATTCCGGCGGCCAAGGTGTTCGTCATGGGCGCGGGGGTGGCGGGCCTTCAGGCCATCGCCACCGCCAAGCGCCTGGGCGCGATCGTGTCCGCGACCGACGTGCGCCTCGCCGCCAAGGAGCAGGTGGAATCCCTCGGCGGCAAGTTCGTGATGGTCGAGGATGAGGAAACCCGCCAGGCGGAGACCTCCGGCGGCTACGCCAAGGAGATGTCCGACGCCTACAAGGCCAAGCAGGCGGCCCTGATCGCGGAGACCATCAAACGCCAGGACATCATCATCACCACCGCCCTCATTCCGGGCCGGCCCGCGCCGCGCCTCGTGACGGCGGAGATGGTGGCCACCATGCAACCGGGCTCGGTGATCGTCGATCTGGCGGCCGAACAGGGCGGCAACTGCGAGCTGACCCGCGCCGGCGAGGTGGTGACCACCCCCAACGGCGTGACCATCATCGGCCACCGCAACGTGCCGAGCCGGCTCGCCGCCAACGCCTCGGCGCTGTTCGCCCGCAACCTCTACAACTTCCTGGCCGCCTTCTACGACAAGGACGCCAAAACCATCGCCTGGAACTGGGACGACGAGATCCTGAAGGCGATCGTCGTCACGCGGGACGGGGCCGTGGTGCACCCGGCCCTGCAAGGTTGAGGGGGGACAGCCCATGGATTTCATCGGACAGCTTTCGATCTTCGTGCTGGCGATCTTCGTCGGCTACTACGTGGTGTGGTCTGTCACGCCCGCCCTTCACACCCCGCTCATGGCCGTGACCAACGCGATCTCCTCGGTGATCGTGGTGGGCGCGCTCATCGCCTCCGCCCCGACCGACTGGACCCTGGCCAAGTGGCTGGGCCTGGTCGCCGTGGCGCTCGCGGCCGTGAACATCTTCGGCGGCTTCGCCGTCACCCAGCGCATGCTGGGCATGTACAAGAAAAAAGAGAAGAAGTGAGGGCGGGATGGAACAGACGAATGCTTTGGTGGAGCACGCTGTAGGCGTGCCCGCATGGGTGGCGCTGGCCTATCTTGTCTCCGGCGTCCTGTTCATTCTGGCGCTGCGGGGCTTGTCCAGCCCCACCACCAGCCGTCAGGGCAACATGTTCGGCATGGTCGGCATGCTGATCGCGGTGGTGACGACGCTCGTCACCCATGAACTGGCGAGCCTGCCGGAAATCGCGGGCGCGCTCATCATCGGCGGCGGCATCGGCTATGTCATCGCCCAGCGCATCGCCATGACGGCCATGCCCCAGCTCGTCGCGGCCTTCCACTCGCTGGTCGGCCTCGCCGCGGTGCTGGTGGCGGCGGCGGCCTATTCGAACCCGGAAGCCTTCGGCATCGGCACGGCGGACAACATCCACCTGGTCAGCCGCATCGAGATGAGCCTCGGCATCGCCATCGGTGCCATCACCTTCTCGGGCTCGGTCATCGCCTTCGCCAAGCTGAACGGCAACATGTCGGGCGCGCCGATCCTGCTGCCGGGCCGCCATGTCATCAACATCGGCCTGCTGCTGGGCATCATCGCCCTGGTGGCCTACTTCTGCGCCGACCAGTCGCCGGTCATCTTCTGGACCATCACGGGCCTGTCGTTCCTGATCGGCTTCCTGCTGATCATCCCGATCGGCGGCGCGGACATGCCGGTGGTCGTCTCCATGCTGAACAGCTACTCGGGCTGGGCGGCGGCGGCCATGGGCTTCACGCTCCAGAACAGCGCCATGATCATCACCGGCGCACTGGTGGGCTCCTCGGGCGCGATCCTCAGCTACATCATGTGCAAGGGCATGAACCGCAGCTTCATCTCGGTGATCGCCGGCGGCTTCGGCGCCGACGCCGCCGCGGCGGCCGCGGGCCCGAAGGTGGATCGCCCGATCAAGCAGGGCTCGGCGGAAGACGCGGCCTTCATCATGAAGAACGCCTCCTCGGTCATCATCGTGCCGGGCTACGGCATGGCGGTGGCCCAGGCCCAGCACGCCCTGCGCGAAATGGCCGACCTTCTGAAGAAGGAAGGCGTCTCGGTGAAGTACGCCATCCACCCGGTGGCGGGCCGTATGCCGGGCCACATGAACGTGCTGCTCGCCGAGGCCAACGTGCCCTACGACGAGGTGTTCGAGCTGGAGGACATCAACTCCGAGTTCGGCCAGGCGGACGTGGCCTACGTGATCGGCGCGAACGACGTGACCAACCCGGCGGCCAAGACCGACCGCTCCTCGCCGATCTACGGCATGCCCGTGCTCGACGTGGAGAAGGCCAAGACCGTGCTGTTCATCAAGCGCGGCATGGGCTCGGGCTACGCGGGCGTGGAGAACGAGCTGTTCTTCCGCGACAACACCATGATGCTGTTCGGCGACGCCAAGAAGATGACCGAGGAAATCGTCAAGTCCCTCGGCCACTGACGGCGGCGCAACGAAGCGCGAAACAGGCGGGGCGCGGTCTCGAAGGGGACCGCGCCCCGCACTTTTTTGTCAACAAAGCCCACGCCGGGCTTTATGAGGAAAGGGCAGGCGGACGGCGGAAAAACATGTTGTGAAAATTGACCGGCCCGGTCAGGTTTGGTTGATATCATGGTTGATGAGTGAGAATTCCAGAGGCATCCGGGAGGCGATGGCCACGCGGCGCGGAACGCTTTCTGCCGGGCACGCAGCGCTGATCCACCCAGCGCGGCTGATCTCTCCGGCGTCGCCAGGCTGCGATTCACTCCCGATTATGTGCTGGAATTCAAAGGCGTAACCCAAGGCAAGGCATGGAAGCGAACGAGCAGCTGCTGGACGAAGGCTCTCCCAGGCCGCGGAAATCCAGAACGGCATTCCGACTGAAAGCGGCTGGCGTGGCGCTGGTCGTGACGGTGGGCGCTGTCTGGCTGGTTCGCATTCCCCTGATGAACCTGGCGATTCGGGGTTATCTGGACGCCCAGGGGATCAACGCCTCCTTCGAGGGCGACGGCGTCAGCTTCGCCCGGGTGGAGCTGGAGAGGCTGCGGCTGGGCCCGGCCAAGGCCCCCGACCTCGTTGCCGAGCGGGCCGAGATCTATCTGGATTGGGACGGCCTCAGCCCCAGGGTCGAGAGCATCGTCCTCGAAAACCCGGTGCTGAAGGCGAAGGTGGACCAGAGCGGCATCACCTTCGGCTCGCTGGACATCTTCCGCCCCGAACCCACCGCCGAGCCGTTCGCCCTGCCGCCGCTGGGCCTGACGGTGCAGAACGGCCGCGTCAATGTGGAGACGCCCTACGGCATGGTGGCGGCCTTCGTGGAAACCGAGGGCCGGCTCGACCAGCGCTTCGAGATGTCCCTGCGCGCCCACGCCACCCCCATGCCCGGCAAGCCCGAGCTGCTGGAAGGGCTGGTGCTCACCGGCACGGCGCACACCGGGGCGGACGGCATCCGCGCCCACCTGGAGGGCGGGGCGGCCAGCGTCAACGTGGCGGGGCTGGTGGACGGTATGCGCACCGGCGCCTTCCGCTTCGAGAGCGAGTTCGAGGCGGCTGCCGATCTCAGCCGGCTGTCCGGCGTCCTCAAGGGTACGGCGGAGCGGCTGATCCACACCGTCGATACGGGCGCGAGCGCGCTTGAGTTGACGGTGACGCTGAACGACGTGCGCCTGACACCCGACCTGGTGCCCACCGCCTGGGACGGCTCGGCCAGCCTTTCGGCGGCGGCGGCCCGGGTCGGCAGCCTGACCGTGCAGCGCCCGATGGCGGAGGCGACCTTCACCGGCGCCAACAGCAAGGGCAGCGGCCGCTGGCAGGTCTCGACCGGGCTGCTGGAGGTGCCGGGCGTGCGGATGCGCGCCATCCGGGGCAGCGGCGACCTGACGGCGGAGACCGGCAGCGGCGCGCTGGTCATCGCCGCCCACGGCGAGGTGGACATCGCCGACGGTGCCATCGACCGCAAGGAGCGGGCGGCGCTGCGCGCCCTGCTGGCGACGCTGGACAGCACGCCGCTTTCGGGGCTGGCCAGCCAGTCCGCTCGCACGCTCGACCGGGCGATGCAGAATTTCCACGCCAGCGCGCCGCTCAGCCTGACCTGGCGGCAGGGCTTCGGCGAACTGGTGTTCCCCTCCGGGGCGGAGGTGAACGGCCTCGGCGGCGTGCGGTTCGTGCTCCTCGACCAAGAAGACAAGCCGAGCCTGCGGGTGGAGCTGCCCTCGGGCAAGACCATGGTGAGCGGGCGCGCCTCGCTCTCCGGCCCGGGCCTGCCCAAGCTGGAGGCGCGCATCGACCGGCTGTCCCTGGCCCCCGGCGCAGCGCTGGAGAGCAGCGGCACGGTGGTGGTGGCTGACTGGACGGCCGGGGACTCCCGCCTGTCGCTGACGCCGGTGACCTACCGGCTGGTGCAGGGCGACGGCTCGGGCACGGTGGCGCTCACCGGCAATGCCCGCCTCAGCGGCCCCTTCCCGGGCGGGCGGGTGGAGGACCTGCAACTGCCGCTCGACGTGGAGGCGGCCTGGGGCGCGGCGGGCGTGCGGCTCGTCGCCAGCGGGGGCTGCCTGAACATGCGCCTCGGCGGGCTCACCCTCGGCGACTACCGCTTCGGCCGCGGCACCATTCCGGTGTGCCCGCAGGACGACAAGGGCTTCCTGTGGACCTCGCCGGAGGGCAAGCTCACCGGCGGCGCCACCGCGGGCGAGCTGAAGCTGGCGCTGCTGGGCGCCGACGGCGAACGCGAGGGCGGCGCGAACTCGGACCTGGGCCTCAGCGCCGGGCCGGTGACGCTGACGGTCAGCGGCACGGCCGACCGTCCGCTGGCGCGGCTCGACTTCCGCCGCGCAACGCTGCGCCTGCCCAATGCCGTCACCGCCGAGAGCCGCCGCATCGAGGGCGTGCTGCGCGGCGGCGACGCGGGTTGGACCGGCGCGGGCACCATGGAAGGCTTCAGCCTGGTGGCCGCCAATGCCGCCGTCCGGGCCGAGGCCAAGGGCAGCTGGCGGCTGAACTTCGCCAACGAGGCGGCGCCCCTGCACCTGACGGACCTCTCCGGCCGGGTGATGGACATGACCAGGAAGGCCCGCTTCGAACCGATCGCCTTCACCGACGGCTCGGTGCACGCAGGCGGCCGGGTGGCCAGCATGAAGGGCAACGTGCGGCTGGCCTCCACCGGCGAGGTGCTGGGCGATGTCTCGCTCAGCCACGACACCGACGCCGGAACGGGCGAGGCGCTGCTGAAGCTGACCGGCCTGACCTTCAGCCCGACGCTCCAGCCCTACATGCTGACCGAGGCGGCGCGCGGCGTCGTCGAAAACGTGAGCGGCGCGGTGAGCGGCTTCGTGCGCGCCCGCTGGACGCCCGAGGCCATGTCCACCGATGCCCGCTTCGATCTCGACGGCCTGTCCATGGCGACGGGCGGGCTGGGTCCGGTGGATGGTGTCTCCGGCCAGCTGGTGTTCACCGACTTCCTCGGCCTCAAGACGCCGCCGGGCCAGACCGTGACGGTCGCCCGGGTGAACCCGGGCGTCGCCATGGAGAACGGCGTGTTCCGCTTCCAGCTGGTGGGCGACCAGAAGCTGCAGGTGGAGCAGGCCGGCTGGCCGCTGGCCGACGGCGAGCTGCGGGTCGATCCGACCGTGGTGGCGCTGGACGCCCCGGTGAAGCGGGTGACGCTGCGGCTGGCCGACGTGGATCTGGAGAAGTTCATCGGCCTGATGGACCTGCAATCCCTGCGGGCAACCGGCGAGGTGGAGGGCGAGCTGCCGCTGTCCATCACCCGCCAGGGCGCTTCCATCGAGAAGGGCTACCTGCGCACCAAGGGCGGCGGCACCCTCTCCTACACCGGGGCGGTGCCCGCCACCGAAGGCAACGCCAAGCTGGCGTTCGACGCGCTCAAGAACTTCCGGTTCAAGTCCATCACCGTGGACGTGGAGGGAGACCTGGCGGGCGAAATCGCCACCGGCATCCGCTTCGAGGGCACCAGCCAGGCCTCGCTGTCGCCGCTGTCGTGGTTCCGGGCGCTCAGAACGCGCGGCATTCCCTTCAAGTTCAACGTGAACGTGCGGGCACCCCTGCGCAGCCTGATGAGCTCCATCTCCGGCGTGACCGACGTGGGCGGCCTCGTGCGCCGCAACGTGGAAATGGAGCTGGAAAAGGCCCGGGAGGAAAAGGAATAACGGGCAGCAGGGCCGGGGTGCTTCAGCCTCTGTTCAGATGCGTAACGGCAGGGTTTGCTCTGAAGACCCGATCCGGCGTACAGGAAAGAGTGCAACATGCTTATCAAGCGGGAGACGAACATGCGGGCAGCCCTGTTGGTGGCTTGCGCTATGCCGTTGGCAGCACTGACGGCGGGATGCGTGAAGCTTCAGGCGCCGGACAAGCCGATCGAGATCAACATGAACCTCAACATCCGACACGAGGTGATCGTGCGGCTTGAGAAGGACGTGCAGGATCTGATCCAGAACAATCCGGGCGTGTTCTAAGACGCGTCCGACACTCAGGAAGGCTTGGCCGGACAACGGCCGGGAGACAGTACGATGGCGATTCATACGAAGTTCATAACAAAGGTTCTGGGCACGGCCGCCGCGCTCGGCGTGGTCGCGGCAGTCGCCGGTCCGGTCGCCGCGCAGGACGACACCTTCATCGAACAGGCCCGCGCCTCCGGGCAGATCGGCGAACAGGCCGACGGCTACGTGGGCGCCGTGAAAGGCGCCAGCGGCGACCTGAAGGCGCGGATCGACCAGATCAACATCAAGCGCAAGGCGTTCTACACCCAGCTGGCGGAAAAGCGCGGCGTGACCGTGAACGAAGTGGCCGCCGCCGCCGCCTGCAAGCTGTTCGAGAACCGGGTGGGCCCGAACCAGTACTACCGCACCGAACAGGGCCAGTGGGTGCAGCGCCAGGGCAACGCCCCGGTGCAGATGCCGTCCTACTGCCCGAAGTAAGTCTTTGAAACACCTGGGGTTGTTGCGGGAGGGACCCGGTCCCTCCCGCGCCCTCCCATTCCTTTCTCCGGCGTGACCGGCCTTGCCCGGGGCACGCCTTCTGTTTCCGGCGATGCCTGCGGAAGCGGTTGGCCGGGAAGGGTTTATCCGGCCGCGCCCCTGTTTCCCCGATGTGCGCGCTGGAGTTCTGATTGACACGGCCGTGTGTCCGGTGCCGGTCCTGATCCGGCAGAGCCTCCGCAACATTCCCCTGATAGAATAGAACTGTTCCCCCTGACACCTGGCCCGTCGTTGGCATGACCAACCTGTGTCCGCCGGGTGTCCTTCAGGGGAGGGGAGCAACCGCTCCTTACAATCATTCAACGTCTGATAGCGCGCGGTGCTTTGGCGCTGCGGGGGCGGTGCCGGGCTGGTGCTGGCGCGTGCGCGGGAAGCAGAGGCGCTGTGTGGCCCGGGAGGAGCGCGGCGGGGACTGCCGGGCGCGGCCGTGTTCACGGGCCTGATGGGTGCGGCGTGGCGGCTGATGTGAGGCGGCAACCGCTCCTTACAATCATTCAACGTCCTGAAAGGGTACGGTGTTTGATGCTGCGGGGGCGGTTCCGGGCTGGTGCTTTTGTGTGCGCGGGAAGCAGGGGCGCTGTGCGGCCCGGGAGGAGCGCGTCGGGCGCTGCCGGGCGCGGCCGTGTTCATGCCTGATGGGTGCGGCGTTGCGGTTGATGTGAGGCCGCAACCGCTCCTTACAAACATTCAACGCTCCAAAAGAGCACGGTGGTTGGATGCTGCTGGGGCGGTGCCGGGCTGGTGCTGGCGTGTGCGCGGGGCGAGCAGGGGTGCTGCGCGGCTCTGGAAGGGCGCGGCGGGGTTTGCCGGGCGCGGCGCGTAATGGCAAGGGAGGTGCAGGAGGGTCCGAGACCCTCCTGCAAAATCAATCACTTGATCCAATCCACACCCCAATGCCCACGCACACCCCTCAGGCGTTTGCCTGGATGATGACCTTGAGGGCCTGTGTCTCGGCGGCGTGGCCGAAGGTGTCGTAGGCGCTGAGGATGTCGTCGAGGGCGAAGCGGTGGGTGATGAGGCGGGTGGGGTCCACCTTGCCGGACTGCACGGTCTTGAGGAGCATGGGCGTGGTGCTGGTGTCCACCAGCCGGGTGGTGATGGCGATGTTGCGGTCCCACAGCTGCTCCAGGTGCAGGTCCACCTTCTTGCCGTGGACGCCGATGTTGGCGATGACGCCGCCGGGGGCGATGAGGTCCTGGCACAGTTCGAAGGTGGCGGGCACGCCCACCGCCTCGATGGCGGTATCGACGCCGGCGGACCCTGCGATCTGGCGCACGGCCTCTGCCGTGGCCTCGGGGCCGCCGCTGCTGTTGACGGTGTGGGTTGCCCCGAACTGGCGGGCGATGCCGAGACGGTTGTCGTCGAGGTCGATCATGATGATGGCGGCGGGCGCGTAGAACTGGGCCGTGAGCAGGGCGGCGAGCCCGATCGGCCCCGCGCCGACGATGGCGACAGTGCTGCCGGGGGCCACCTTGCCGTTGAGCACGCCGCACTCGAAGCCGGTCGGCAGGATGTCCGACAGCATGACGAGGGCCTCTTCGTCCGAGCCGTCGGGGATGGGGTAGAGGCTGGTGTCCGCATGGGGGATGCGGACGTATTCCGCCTGGGTGCCGTCGATCTCGTTGCCGAGGATCCAGCCGCCGGTCTCGCAGTGGGAGTACATGCCGCGGCGGCAGTAGTCGCAGCGGCCGCAGCTGGTGACGCAGGAGATGATCACCCGGTCGCCCGGCCGGAAGGCGGTGACGCCTTCGCCCACGCTCTCGACGACGCCGGTGCCCTCGTGACCGAGGATGGTCCCCGGCTTGCAGGTGGGCACGTCGCCTTTCAGGATGTGCAGGTCGGTGCCGCAAATTGTGGTGCGGGTGACGCGGACGATGGCGTCACCGGGGTCCCGAATCTCCGGCTTGGGCCGGTCTTCCACGCTCTTGTTGCCGGGTCCGTTGTAGACGAGGGCTTTCATGGCCGCCTCCGGTTGCGAGTCTTCCTCCGCTAAACCAGAGGGGAGGGGTCATGTTCCCTTGGAGCGTTTGAAACCAACCTGCATGGGAGGGAATGATGCGAGGGACTCAGTTGCTTTGCGCCTCCGCGCACGGTGACCCTCGCGCTCCCATTCGTTTGAGGTGACCGCGTCCTTCATGCCGCGCACGGCCCGAAAAAAGGAAAGGGAGGTTGCCAGGAGGGTCCAGGACCCTCCTGCAAAATGATTACGAATGGCTCAGGGCGGCCGCGTTGAGGCGCTCGGCGTGCCAGAGCAGGTGGTCGTCGATGAACGAGGCGATGAAGAAGTAGCTGTGGTCGTAGTCCGGCTGGCGGCGCAGGGTCAGCCGCTGGCCTGCCTTCTCGCACGCGGCCTCCAGCAGCTCGGGCTTGAGCTGCTCGGCCAGGAACGGGTCGGCCTCGCCCTGATCCACCAGAATCTCGGTCGGCACCCGGTGGCCATCCTCCAGCAGCGCGCAGGCGTCATAGGCCCGCCAGGCGGCCCGGTCCTCGCCCAGATAGCCCGCAAGCGCCTTCTGGCCCCACGGACAGTTCAGCGGCGAGGCGATGGGCGCAAAGGCGGAGACCGACCGGAAGCGGGCCGGGTTCTTCAGCGCGATGGTGAGCGCCCCGTGCCCGCCCATGCTGTGGCCCATGATGGACTGGCGCGCCATGTCCGCCGGGAAGTGGGCGGCGATCACCTCGGGCAGCTCGTGGGCGATGTAGGAGTACATCCGGTAGTTGGCCGCCCACGGCTCCTGCGTCGCGTCCACGTAGAAGCCCGCGCCGACGCCGAAGTCATAGCTGCCGTCCGGGTCGTCGGGCACGCCCTCGCCGCGCGGGGAGGTGTCCGGCGCGATCAGCATCACGCCCAGATCCGCCGCCAGACGCTGCGCACCCGCCTTCACGGTGAAGTTCTCCTCCGTGCAGGTGAGGCCGGAGAGAAACCAGATCACCGGCACCGGACCGTCCGCCGCCTGCGGCGGCGTGTAGACCGCAAAGCGCATGGCCGTGCCGGTGCTCGACGACTGGTGGCGGTAGAAACCCTGCGTGCCCTCGAACAGGCGATGGGTGGCGATGATCTCAAGGGTCATGGAAGCCCTCTGCTTTCTCTTCTGGATTTTCTTTCTTGCAGAGGGTCGCGGACCCTCTGCACTCCCATTCGTTTTTCGGGCCGTGTTTCCGGCATTCTCTGGAAACGCGGCCGTGTGAAGTCAGTATTACTGGGCCGTGTGTGCCATCTGCCTTGAGTAAAACGGTTCAGGACAGGGCTGGGATAACGCGGCCCGATTGAAATGAATGGGGGATTGCAAAGGGGGACAAGTCCCCCTTTGCGAACAATCAGAACTTAAAACGTAATGACAGACCGGATCGACTTGCCTTCGTGCATCAGGTCGAAGGCGGTGTTGATCTCGTCGAGCGGCATCACGTGGGTGATGAGGTCGTCGATGTTGATCTTGCCGTCCATGTACCAGTCGACGATCCTGGGCACGTCGGTGCGGCCGCGCGCGCCGCCGAAGGCCGAGCCCTTCCAGACGCGGCCCGTGACCAGCTGGAACGGGCGGGTGGAGATTTCCTGCCCGGCCTCGGCCACGCCGATGATGATGGACTGGCCCCAGCCGCGGTGGCAGCACTCGAGGGCCTGGCGCATGACCTTGACGTTGCCGGTGCAGTCGAAGCTGTAGTCCGCGCCGCCTTCGGTGATGTCGATGATGGCCTGCGCCACCTTGTCGTTGCCCACCTCGTTCGGGTTGATGAAGTGGGTCATGCCGAACTTCTCGGCCATGGCGCGCTTGGCCGGGTTGATGTCGATGCCGATGATCTTGTCGGCGCCCACCATGCGCGCGCCCTGGATGACGTTGAGGCCGATGCCGCCCAGGCCGAACACGGCGACGTTGGCGCCCGCCTCAACCTTCGCGGTGTAGATGACCGCGCCGATGCCGGTGGTGACGCCGCAGCCGATGTAGCACACCTTGTCGAAGGGGGCGTCCGGCCGGATCTTGGCGACCGCGATCTCGGGCATCACGGTGAAGTTGGAGAAGGTCGAGCAGCCCATGTAGTGGAAGATGCGCTCGCCCTTGTAGGAGAAGCGGGAGGTGCCGTCCGGCATCAGGCCCTGGCCCTGCGTCGCGCGGATGGCTGTGCACAGGTTGGACTTGCGGCTGAGGCAGGTTTTGCACTGGCGGCATTCCGGCGTGTAGAGCGGAATGACGTGGTCGCCCGGCTTCACCGAGGTGACGCCCGGCCCCACCTCGCGCACGATGCCGGCGCCTTCGTGGCCGAGGATGGAGGGGAACACGCCCTCGCTGTCCTTGCCGGAGAGGGTGTAGGCGTCGGTGTGGCAGACGCCGGTGGCCATGATCTCGACGAGGACTTCGCCCGCCTTGGGGCCATCCAGATCGACCTCGACGATTTCAAGCGGGGTGTTGGGCGCAAAGGCGACTGCGGCGCGCGTCTTCATGGGGGGACCTCCTGTAGCCCGGACAATGGGGGGTTCAACTCGTTCCGTGCATATCCAAGCCCGCACCGGGAGGGCAAGGATCAAAGCGGCGGGCGGCCTCCGCGCCGATCGCGGCGGCTCAGTCGAACCGGCTGAAGTCCGGCTTGCGCTTCTCGAAGAAGGCGCTCATCGCCTCCCGCGCCTCGGGGCTGCGCAACCGCTCGGCGAAGGCCTCGAACTCGGTGTTGATGACGTCGTCGAGGCTGGAGGTGCGGGCGGCGCGCATCAGGGCCTTGGTCTGGCGCAGGGCGGCGGCGGGCTGGGCGGCGAGCTTGCGGGCCCGGCCCTCCGCCAGGGCGAGCAGCTCGCCCGAGGGCACCACGGCGTTGACGAGGCCGATGTCGCGGGCGGTGGCGGCATCCAGGCTCTCGCCCAGCAGGAACAGCGCATTCGCCCGCACGTGGCCGATGAGGCGGGGCAGCAGGAAGGTGGAGCCCGCCTCGGGCACGACGCCGATGCTGGCGAAGGGGAACTGGATGCTGGCGTTGTCCGCCGCGTAGACCAGGTCGCAGTGCAGCAGCATGGTCGCGCCGACCCCGACCGCCGGGCCCGCAACCGCCGCCACCAGCGGCTTGGGGAAGGCGGCGATGGTGCGCACGAAGCGGACGGCCGGCACGTCCTCTCCCTGAATCGGGTTTTGAAGAAAATCGACCAAGTCATTGCCGCTGCAGAAGATATCGTCTTCGGTGCCGCAGAGCCCTGTCAGCAGCACCACGCGGATGGCGGGCTGGCGCGCCGCCTCCTCCAGGGCATCGGCAAGGGCGATGTACATGGCGCCGGTGAGGGCGTTGCGCTTCTCTGGCCGGTGGATGCGCAGCCGAAGCAGCGGGCCGTCCACCTCGCAGCGGATGTGGTCCGGCGCGGCGGCGGACGAGAGGGCGCTTGCGGTGGGCTGGGTCATGGGGCGGCTCCCGGAGTGACGGCAGGGCATGAGGATCGGTGGAGGTGAGGATAGGGCGGTCTGCCGCCTCCCGCCAACCACGCCGGGTGGGGGGCTGGCGGAAAGACGGGGGTGAATCCGTTGAGTCCAGAGTTTCGCACAAGTGGCGGAAAGAAAAGCGGAAATGCCGGAAAAGGCGCCCGGGGCGGGGCGCGGCCGGCCGACCGCTCGGCCTCCGGTCGTGCATTTCTGTGCAAGGCAACTTGCGCCTTCGCCGCTTTTCATTCGTCAAAGAAGCCTTTAGGGCTGGCGGCGGGCACGCGCGACCCCCACATCAAGCCTCGCGGTCCCGGCAGTTGGAGAGTGGCATGACCGATGACGTTCGCTTCGTGCAGGATGACGCCGTCGCCTACGGCGAGCCCCTGGTTATGAGCCCGCTCATCCGACGGGTGGTCGCGCACAACCCGAACCCCTTCACCTACACCGGCACCGGCACCTACATCGTCGGGCGCGGCACGGTCGCCATCATCGACCCCGGCCCGGACCTGCCCGAGCACATCGAGGCGGTGCTGAAGGCCGTGGACGGCGAAACCGTCAGCCACCTGGTTGTCACCCACACCCACCGCGACCACTCCCCCGCCGCCCGCGCCCTCAAGGCCCGGCTCGGCGCGCCCATCGTCGGCTGCGCGCAGGTGAAGGGCGAGGACGGTATGCCCGCCGCCGAGGAGGCGGTGGACTGGGACTACACGCCCGACCGCATCCTGACCGAGGGCGAGACCGTCTCCGGCCCCGGCTGGACGCTGGAGGCGCTGGAGACCCCCGGCCACACCTCCACCCACCTGTGCTTCGCCCTGCCGGAGGAGAAGGCCCTGTTCACCGGCGACCACGTGATGGGCTGGTCCACCAGCGTCGTCGCCCCGCCGGACGGCGACATGGCCGCCTACATGAACAGCCTCCGCAAGCTGCTGGAGCGGGACGACGAACGCTACTACCCCACCCACGGCGCGCCGGTGGACAACCCCCGCGCGCTGGTGCGCGGCCTCATCAACCACCGCCGTATGCGCGAGGGCCAGTTGCTCAAGCTGCTGGCGGACGGCCCCATGGCCATTCCCGCCATGGTCGAGGTGCTCTACGCCTCCACGCCCAGATACCTGCACGCCGCCGCCGCCCGCTCGGTGCTCGCCCACCTCATCGACCTGGAAAACCGCGGCCGCGTCGCCTGCGAGGGCGAGATTTATCGCCTGGTGGAATAGTTACTGCTAACTCACTGAGATTTAATGGAATTTTCGCAGGAGGGTCGCGGACCCTCCTGCACCTCCCGTTCGTCTCTTCGGGACGTGCAGGTGGCGAGCGGGGGTGCGGGGGGATTGAATCCCCCTGCGAAACAAGACGGCACAAGCCGTTGGAATAAAAGGAAAAATCTACTCGCTGCTCGTCAGATTCATCAGGGCGAGCCCGGAGACGATGAGCACGGCGGCGAGGATCCGCAGCGGCGAGGCGGACTCGCCCATGACCACCAGCCCGATGATAAACGCCCCCACCGCGCCGATGCCGGTCCACACCGCATAGGCCGTGCCCAGCGGCAGCGACTTCATCGCGATCGACAGCAGCCAGAAGCTCACGAACATGAAAGCGAAGGTGAGCACCGTGTAGAGCGGGCGGGAGAAGCCGTCGGACAGCTTCATGAAGTAGGCCCACACCACCTCGAACAGTCCCGCAACGGACAAGAGAATCCAGGCCACGCGGCCCTCCTTTCGAAGCGCCGGGCCGTCCCGGACATTACCGCCCATGATGGGGGAGGTCGTTCCTCGCGAGGCCAGACATAGGAATCAGCACGGCCACCGTCAAGGTAATGCAGGGGCAAGGGGATGCAGGGGCAAGGGAATGCGGGGGGACCATCCCGGAGCCTGTGCGTTTGTGCCTCCAGACCTGAAACGGAAAGGATACGCCATGAAGCCCTTGCTCTTTGCCGTGATTTCGCTTGGACTTGCTTCCCCGGTGCTGGCGGCGGACCTGCCGCCGCAGGGGGCGCGGCCGCTGTCGGACATCGCCGCCTCGATCGAAAGCCGCGACGACTTCGTCGCCTTCACCCGGATCGAGTATGGCGAGAACGGCTACAAGGTCCGCTATCGCACCCGGAGCGGGGACGAACGCGAGATTCTGGTCGATCCGCTGAGCGGCGACGAAAGGAAGAAGGACAAGTAGGGCCGGAGCGCCGGAGAGACGGCGCGGACGGCCGGGTAGCGAGGAGAAGGAGGCACAGTGAAGGTTGTCCAGATCGAGGCGCCGGGCGGGCTGGACCGCCTGCGCGTCACCGAGGCCCCAGACCCCGGTCAGCCGGGGCCGGGCGAAATCCGGGTGCGCGTGCACGCCAGTTCGCTGAACTTCCATGACTATCTGGTGGTCACCGGCAAGGCCCGCACCGAGGGCGGCCGCATCCCCATGTCCGACGGGGCGGGGGTGGTGGAGGCCGTGGGGCCGGGCGTCACCGAATTCGCCGAAGGGGACCACGTGGTCTCCTGCTTCTTCCCCACCTGGCAGGACGGCCCGCCCGCCGTCGGCGACTTCCGCATGGTGCCGGGCGACGGCACCGACGGCTACGCCCGCGAGGTGGTGGTGCGGCCTGCCACCTGGTTCACCCGCGCCCCGCAAGGCTACAACCACGCCGAGGCCGCGACGCTGACGACGGCGGGCCTCACCGCCTGGCGGGCGCTGGTGGTCAACGGCGGCCTCAAGGCGGGCGATACGGTGCTGACGCTGGGCACGGGCGGCGTCTCCATCTTCGCCCTGCAACTGGCCAAGGCCATGGGCGCGCAGGTGATCATCACCTCCTCGTCCGACGAGAAGCTGGAGCGGGCCCGCGCGCTGGGGGCAGACCACACCCTCAACTACAAGACCACGGCCGACTGGGGCCAGGCGGTGCTCGACCTGACCGGCGGGCGCGGCGTTGACCACGTGGTGGAGGTGGGCGGACCGGGCACGCTGGCCCAGTCCATCCAAGCGGTGCGGATCGGCGGGCACATCGCGCTCATCGGTGTCCTCACCGGCGTGCAGGGGCCCGTGCCCACCGCCGCCCTGATGGCCCGGCAGGCGCGCCTCCACGGGCTGATCGTCGGCAGCCGCCGCGAGCAGGCGGACTTCGTGCGGGCGCTGGAGATCACGGGCCTGCGCCCCGTGATCGACCGCAGCTTCCCCCTCGACCAGATCGCCGACGCCTTCCGCTACGAGGAAAGCGGCGGGCACTTCGGCAAGATCTGTCTGACGTTCTGACCGGCGCGCCGGGGGCGGAGCGTTCCGCGCCCGGCGGGCGGCCGTTTTGTCATCAAGGTCTTGTGCTCCGGGCTGTTGCACGCCATGTAGCCGAGCAAACCCATGCGTGCGTCGGCAAAGCCGCGGCACGCGCGATTGCTGGGGCCGGTCACGGCCCCGAGTGACGGCAAGGTGATGCTATGGATGCCCGTTTGAACTCCCCCGACACCACCACCGGCGCGGCGATTCCGCCGGGAATCGACCTGCTGGCCGAAATCAACCGCCTGCGGAAGGAGAAGAACGCGGTCATCCTTGCCCACTACTACCAGGAGCCGCAGATCCAGGATCTGGCGGACTTCGTGGGCGACTCCCTCGACCTCTCCCGCAAGGCGGCGGCGACGGACGCGGACGTGATCGTGTTCTGCGGCGTCAAGTTCATGGCGGAGGTGGCCAAGATCCTCTCGCCGGACAAGACCGTGGTGCTGCCGGACCTGAAGGCCGGATGCTCGCTGGAGGACAGCTGCCCGCCGGAGGACTTCGCCAAATTCCGGGCGGCCCACCCGGACCACATCGCGCTGACGTACATCAACTGCTCGGCGGAGGTGAAGGCGCTGTCCGACATCATCGTCACCTCCTCGTCGGCCGAGCACATCCTGAACCAGCTGCCGAAGGACCAGAAGATCATCTTCGCGCCGGACCGGCACCTGGGCGGCTACCTCGCCCGCAAGACCGGCCGCGACATGCTGCTGTGGGAAGGCTCGTGCATCGTCCACGAGAACTTCTCGGAGCAGGAGCTGATCAAGCTGAAGGCGGAGCACCCGGACGCGCCCGTCGCCGCGCACCCGGAATGCCCGGCCCACATCCTTGACCACGCCGACTACGTGGGCTCCACCCGGGGCATCCTCGAATACGCCCTGGCGAGCGACGCGGACACCCTCCTCGTCGCCACCGAGCCCAACATCATCCACCAGATGCAGAAGGAAGCGCCGCACAAGACCTTCATCGGCGTGCCAGGCGCGGACGGCCAGTGCAACTGCAACATGTGCCCGTTCATGGCGCTGAACACGCTGGAGAAGCTGTACCTGTGCCTGCGCGACCTCGAACCCCGGATCGAGGTGCCGGAGGAGGTGCGGGTGAAGGCGGCCCGGTCGCTCCAGCGGATGCTGGACATGGCCCCCAAGGCGGCGGGCCAGGGCGACGTGGGCCGCATTCCGGCCTGAGGCGCCCGCGCCGGCGGGCCAGCGGGGGAGAGCGGCCCGGCGCGTGGCAGGGTTCATTGTTGAGTAGACGTACACGCACACCCAGGGAGGAATTCATGATCGCAAGCGGGCTGCCGCTCAACGACGCCGAGGTGCAGGACTTCATCCGCGCCACACTGGCCGAGGATCTGGGCGAACGCGGCGACGTGACCTCCCGGTTCGTGGTGCCGGAGACCGCCCGCCTCAAGGCGGTGATGGCCGCCCGCGAGCCCATGGTGGTGTCCGGCCTGCCGCTGGCCGAGGGCTTCTTCCGCACGCTGGACCCGGATTGCGGGATCGAGCTGAAGGCGCACGACGGTGACCGGGTGGCGGCGGGCGCGGAGCTGATGGTGGTGACGGGCGCCGCCCGCGCGCTGCTGACGGCGGAGCGCTCGGCACTCAACACCGTGCAGCACCTCTCGGGCATCGCCACGCTCACCCGCAAGTATGTGGATGCGATCGAGGGCACGGGCGCGGTGCTGCTCGACACCCGCAAGACCATCCCCGGCCTGCGCCTCCTCGAAAAATATGCCACCCGCTGCGGCGGCGCGCAGAACCACCGGCTGCGGCTGGATGACGGCATCCTCATCAAGGACAACCACATCGCCATCGTCGGCTCCATCGAGGCGGCGGTGCAGGCGGCGCTCGCCAACCGCACCGTGCTTCAGGTGCAGGTGGAGGTGGACAGCCTGGACCAGATCGAACCAGCCCTGGCCGCCGGTGCGGAGCGCCTGCTGCTCGACAACATGGACCCGCCGACCTTGCGCAAGGCGGTGGCCCTGGTGGCGGGTCGTGTGCCGCTGGAGGCCTCGGGCGGCGTGACGCTGGAGAACATCCGCGCCATCGCCGAGACGGGCGTGAACTACATCTCCGTGGGGCGCATCACCCAATCCGCTCCGGCTGTGGACATAGGCCTCGACTTCCTCGCGGCGTAGGCCGGCGCTTGAGCCCGAACAGCGGGCGCAGCGGGCCGGTGCGCCGCACCATCTCCCCCGCAAGGGCGGTGCCGCCGAGGGTGACCGCCAGCAACAGGCCGCCTTCGGCCAGCGGCGTGAGGTGGAGCTGTGCCAGATGGTGCCCGGCCACGACGATGAGGGTCTGGTGCACGATGTACCAGGGAAAGACCGCCTCGACGCAATAGCGCAGCTGCGGGCTCGGCCGGTTGAGGTGGCGGCGGGCAAAGCCCAGCGCCGCGACGATCGCGCCCCACTGCTGCGCGGCATAGACCGGTCGCATGGCAAGGACGAGCATCTCGGGCGGCACGGCGTCGGGAGCGCGATAGATCCAGGCATAGCTGGCGAACAGCCCGTAGGCGCACAGGGCAATGGCGAGGGCGGGCCAGCGCAGGCGCTCGAACGTCTGGCCGATGGCGGGCGCGCCCGCAAGGCAGAAGCCGGTCACGAACGCGGAGAGGGAGACGGCGTGGGTGTACCAGTCGTCCACCAGGGCGTGGGTCACGCCGAAGCGCGGCAGCAGCACCGCGCGCAGGACGGCGAGGTAGAGAATGGGCCAGATCAGCGCGCCGGGGCCGGAGAGAAGGCGCGCCAGCCCGCGCTCCAGGCGGGCAAGAAGCGGCCGGGCCGTCGCCAGCAGGCCCGCCAGCAGCAGCGAATAGACGAGGATGTAGGCGACGAACCACAGGTGGTTCCAGGTGGGCAGGATCAGCCGCGCGCCATCCACCGTGAAACCGGCGTCGAATTGCAGGTAGCGCGCCCAGAAGGCCAGATAGCCGCCGGTGTACCCCAGCTTCTCCACCACCTCGAAATAGCTTTGCGGCGGCACGATCACCGCCATGCCGAACAGCAGGGGAAGAAGCAGCCGCCCGAGGCGCGAGCGGGCCAGCGCGCCGGGGGTGCTTTTCGCCGCCATGAAACGCGTCGCCGCGCCGGAGACGAGGAACAGCAGGGTCAGGCGCCACGGGCTGGTGAGCTGCATCAGCGGCTCCAGGGCGTGACCGACGTGGGGGCTTTTCACATGCCAGCCCCAGGTCACGTAGAACATGCCCACATGGTAGAGAATGAGAAGGGCGAAGGCCGCCACCCGAACCCAGTCGAGATAATGGAGGCGGTCCTGCGGGGAAAACGATTGCGCGGTCATGGATCCTCGTTGCGTGTTGCCGGGAACTGGCGGCGAGTGTTGCCGCAGGGGACGCGCACCGGTCAGCAGCGCTGACACGGGCGGCGGCGCGGCGGGGGCGAGGCACGGGGACGGCGTGACGAGCGGCGGCCCGGGTGTGACAAACGGCAAGCGCCGGTGCGGCAAGCCCTTGTTCCGAATGCAGCAATCCGACAGGATCGCGCCATGATTCAGCAGGGCTTCAGGCGGGAGGAACCCGCTTCGGACGGACCGGGCGTGACGGGGGCGGCTTCGGCGGCGGGGCGCGGACCCCTTGCCCCGGCCGACGTGCGGCGCGGCTATGCCGTCATTACCGTCGCCATTGCGCTGATCGTCGGCGTGAACATCGTGACGCTGCTGCACGACAGGGTGGGGCCGGGCGGCCTTGCGGCGTGGGAGCCGGTGGTGTGGGAGCTGACCAGCGGTCTGATGCTGGTGGCCTGCGCCGCCATCCCGCTGGCGGCCCTGCGGCGCGCGCCGTTCGGCGCCGTGCCCTGGCCCCGGCTGGCGGTGGTGCATCTGGCGGCGAGCCTTGCGTTTTCGGTGCTGCATGTGGCCGGCATGGTCGCGCTGCGCACGCTCGCCTATGCCGCCATGGGCGGGCGCTACGCCTTCGGCCGGGTGCCGGCCGAGTTCATCTATGAATACGGCAAGGATCTGACCGTCTACGGGCTGATCGTGACTGTGTTCTGGGTGTCGGGCCGCCTGTCGGGCGCCGGGAGAGACGCGGGCGGCGCGCCGGGCGAGGGCGAGCCCGCCGCCACGGCGGAGCGGCTGGACCTGCGCGACGGCAGCCGTCTCATCAGCGTGCCCTATGACGAGGTGATCTGCGCCCGAGCGGATGGCAACTACGTGGAATTCACGCTGGCGGACGGACGCCAGCCGCTGGTGCGCACGACGCTCGCCGCCACGGAGCGGCAACTGGGAGCCCGGGGCTTCGTGCGCACGCACCGCTCATGGCTGGTTAATCTGGCCCACGTGCGCGAGAGCCTGCCGACGGGCTCGGGCGATTTCCTCCTGCGGCTGAGCCAGGGCGTGGAAGCGCCGCTCTCGCGCCGCTATGGCCCGGCGGTGGAGAAGATCCGGCGGCGGGGCGGCCAGGCCTGACGCCGCCCGCTGCCCGTTCTTTCCCGCCTCCGCGGTGAGTTATTCTAGCCGTGCCCTGCCGCGCTGTTGGCGAAAGGGGTGGAGGCCAGCAGGGTGCGGGCGATGCGCGCGGCGTCCTGCCGGTTCTTGACGCCCAGCTTGCGGTAGACCGCCGTCAGGTGGGCCTTCACCGTCGCCTCGGTGATGTTCATTTCATAGGCGATCTGCTTGTTGAGAAGCCCGGCGTTCAGCGCCAGCAGCACTCGCATCTGCCCGGGCGTCAGGGTGGAGAGCTGGCGCGCCACCGCCGGGGTGTCGGGCAGGGGCTCCGCTTCCGGCGGCAGGGGGCGGAAGGTGTCCGGCAGCCAGCACTCCTCCCCGGCCAGCGTTCGCGCCAGGGTGGTGCGCACCAGAACCGGCGGCGCGGACCAGGGCAGAAACCCCTGCGCGCCAAACCAGCGCGCCCGCTGCACGAGCGATGGCTCCTCGTCCCATCCGAGCGCCAGAACCCGCGTCGTGGCGCGCATCTGCTTGACCGTGAGCAGGCTGGCGAAGCCGCCCCCGTCCGTGAGATCCAGATCCACCAGCACCAGCTCGGGGCGCTGGCGGCGCACCGCCTCGGCGGCGGTCTTGAAGTTGGGCGCTTCAACGACCGTGGCCCGGGGCTGGGCCTGACGCACGGCCGTGACGAGGGTTGCTGTTGCCGGGTGATCGCTGGCGATGACAATCGTCGGCGCCATGACATGCCTCCACAATTGTTTGAAGTTGCTACGACGCAACGGTCACAACGGGACGCGCACCAACGCGACGGGACATCAGCTCATTCCATGGTCATTCCACGGGTCATTCCACCGGGGATCGTTCTGCTTTCGATAATTCTTGCGTATTACTTAGGATCATCTCCGGGGTCTTAGGCGAGAGACACAGTAATTCGTCGCGAACGACTTGAAAAGCGCTTCCCGATCGGTTCCGAAGATTTTCCAGAGTTTGCAATGTTTGGTTGCATGGAGCCGTGAAATGCGCGGAAATCTGCGGAAAAGTGAAGTGTCACTGGCAGGGGTGTCAGGCAACGGCCGCGAGAAAACATGCAATTGTATCGAATGCGTCACGCGGCGGAGGTGGATTATTATAAATATAAAGAACGGTTTTCAAACCGTTACGATAAATAAACTCATCGTATTATGAAGTATTGAGCCGTAATAATTATAATTTAACTGGACGGAGAGGCCGGGCAAGCGGCGCAAGGCTGCCAGTCAGGGAAGGAGAGCGGGAGAGCGGGAGAGGGGCGGGAGAAGGCCGCCAGCCCGGAGCATCCGGTTCGGGTCTGGCGGCGCTTCCCGATCAAGGGCCGGCCCGAAGGCGGCGGCGCCGGGGGCGCATCAGGATCTGGACGTCAGGATCTGAACGTCAGCGTTTTGAATACCGGTCTTTGAACGTCAACGCTTGAACAGGGCGTCCGCGGCGGAGCGGAAGGAGGAAGCCGCTTCCAGCTTGGCGCGCGTGCGCTCGATTTCAGCCTCAAGGATCTGGATACGCTGGCGCAGCTCGTCCAGCGACAGCGGGTCCAGATCTTCCCGCCGCAGGGCCAGGAGGGCATTGTCGGAACTCCGGCGGGGCAACAGCTCGTCAAGGTCCATGGAAGATCTCCCACAAGGCGGTTCGGGCGCTTGGTGCCACCATATGACAGGATGGTTGACCGGTCGCCGGCGGGTGTCAATATCACCGGATATTTCAGCGACACCCCATGGATTTACGGACAGGACGGAGCAGCGAGCATGACCGCAGCGAAGGCGCGCGAGGCCGGGATTCCCGGCGACATGGCCGCGATCGGGATCGCGGGCGAGGGCGGCCCGGAGGCGCTGCGCCCGCTCCGGCGCCCCGTACCCCGGCCGGGCCCGGGCGAGGTGCTGATCCGCGTGGCGGCCGCAGGCGTCAACCGGCCGGACGTGATGCAGCGCAAGGGGCTCTATCCGCCGCCGCCGGGCGCCTCCAACCTGCCGGGTCTGGAGGTCTCGGGCACCATCGTCGCGCTGGGCGAGGGCGTGACCCGCTGGCGGGAAGGGGACGAGGTGTGCGCGCTGCTGGCGGGCGGCGGCTATGCGGAATACGCCGTCGCGCCCGCCGGGCAATGCCTGCCCGTGCCCGCCGGGCTGACGCTGGAGGAGGCCGCCAGCCTGCCGGAGACCTATTTCACCGTGTGGTCCAACCTGTTCGAGCGCGGCCAGGCGGTGCCGGGCGAATGGGCGCTGGTGCACGGCGGCACCAGCGGCATCGGCACGACGGCCATCCAGCTGTGCAGGGCGTTCGGGGTGCGCATCGCCGTCACCTGCGGCAGCGACGAGAAGTGCCGCGTCGCCCGGGAGATCGGCGCCGACGCCACCATCAACTACCGGACGGAGGATTTCGTCGAGCGGGCCCGCGCGCTCACGGACGGGCGGGGCGTCGACGTGGTGCTGGACATGGTGGGCGGGGACTACCTCCCCCGGAACCTCGCGGCGCTGGCACCGGACGGGCGGCACGTCTCCATCGCCATCCAGCGGGGCAACAAGGCAGAGATCAGGATCTTCGACATCATGGCCCGGCGGCTGACGCTCACCGGCTCCACCCTGCGCGCCCGCCCGGCCGCGTTCAAGGCGGCGCTGGCGCAATCGCTGGAGGCGAAGGTGTGGCCGCAGTTCGCGGCCGGCAAGCTCCGGCCCATCATCGACAGCCGCTTCGCCCTCGACGACGCGCCAGAGGCGCACCGGCGCATGGAGGAGGGGCGGCACGTGGGCAAGATTCTGCTCATCCCCGGACCAACAGACTGAAATTCATGCAAAATGGGCAAAAAACGTTCATTGAAGGGTTGAACTCTGGGGCGCTTAACCCCTACTTGAGAATTTGACCTCGCTGGCGCGGCGGGTTACACAACAGGTTCTACTGTCGGCCGCCCGAGAAGGGCGGCCGAAGCTTTTTGGGGACGGGAGACATCCATGGCTCATCTGCTGATGAAACATTCCACAGCGGTCTGGCTGGTTGAGAACACCGCCCTGACCTTCCAGCAGATCGCAGACTTCTGCGGCCTGCATGTGCTTGAAGTGCAGGCGATCGCTGACGAGACTTCCGCCACCCGCTACATCGGCCGCGACCCGGTGCGCGCCGGCGAGCTGACCTGGGCCGAGATCGAGCGCTGCCAGAAGGACCCGGCCGCCCGGCTCCAGCTGGCCGAAGGGCCGGTGCCGCAGCAGACCCGCACCAAGGGGCCGCGCTACACGCCGGTTTCCAAGCGGCAGGACAAGCCGGACGGCATCGCCTGGCTGCTGCGCTACCACCCGGAGCTTTCGGACGGCCAGATCGCCAAGCTGATCGGCACCACCAAGACCACCATCGCCGCGATTCGCGACCGCACCCACTGGAACATCCAGAACATCAAGCCGCAGGACCCGGTGGCGCTGGGCCTGTGCTCGCAGCGGGAGCTGGATGCGCTGGTGGCCCGCGCCGCCAAGAAGCGGGGCGAGGGCGTGGCGACCGACTCGCGCATCGACGAGGAGGCGGCCCGTCTTGAGGAACAGCTCAAGATGGAACGCGCCGCGCGCGGCTACGATGTGGCCGACGAGGACGAGGAATAAGCCCGGCAAGACGCCCGTCGCTGGACGGGGCGGTGGCGCCCCGTCCTGACGAAAGCCTCACGCGAAAGCCTCAGGAAGGGCCGACAAAGCCATCCCGAGCTGGACATGCCCGAGCGGGTCATGCCCGAGCCGGACATACCCGAGCCGGTCATGCCGCTCCGGGTTGCCGTGCCGGCCCTTTTTCCGTGCCTGCGGGGGTGAGGGAGCCTGCGGGGATAAGGGGGAAGGTCAGGCCCTGGCGCGGCTCAACTCTTCCTTCAGGCGAAGTTTCTCCTTCTTGAGCTGGGCGATGGTGTTCCAATCCGGCAGTGGGCGCTGACTTTCCTGGGCGATCTGGGCCTCGATACGGGCGTGCTTCGCCGCCAGGGTTGCCATGGATCCACGAACGGATGTCGCCATTGCACGTCTCCTTCAGGTCCTAAATGGTCAGAATATAGGATCACAATAACGGCCCGGAGTCACGGCCTCCCCGGCACCGTCCGTCGCGTTCCGGCCGGAGCTGGTCCGCCGGAGGAGGCACCGCGCGCCACGCCGCCTGATTGCGACGGGCCGGTCGCCCGGCGCATACACAAGGTGGAATGACTGTGCTAAGAGTGGGCGCACAACGGCTTCCGCCACAACATTCGGTTCATGATGGACGGCAAGGACAAGAGCGAGTTGCAGGCGCGGCTTCAGGCCCTGGTCCAGGAACACCGGGACCTGGACGCGGCCATTGACGCACTGATCACGCAGGCTAGCTGCGATCTTCTGCAAGTGCAGCGCCTCAAGAAGCGCAAGCTGAAGCTGAAGGACGAAATCGCCGCCGTTCAGGACATGCTGATTCCCGACATCATTGCCTGACGGCACGGCTGACAGGGCCACCTGAGGTCCGAGGGGGCGGCAGCGTCTTCCCCGGGCGCTATTCGTTGTGCATGTTAACCCTTTCTTCGCGTCCCGTTCGGCTGAATGGCGGCGCGTTGGTGAGGGAAAACGCAGGCCCTGCCGCCTGCGGGAGCCGGGGGCATGTCCCGCTGTTCTTTCCCCGGGCAAGACATGAGGCCGAGAACCATGCTGGACAGGCTGTTCGACATACTCGACCGGATCGCGCAGAGAATGGAGACGGCCGCCATCCAGCGTCCGGCCTGGACGCTGACGATCGGCATCCTCGTCGCAGTGGTGGCGGGGCTCGGCCTGCTCGGCATCCAGTTCACCAACGACTACCGCGTCTTCTTCGAGCCCGACGACCCGCAGCGGGTGGCCAACGAGCGGCTCGAAGCGGAATTCACCCAGTCCGACACCGTGAACTTCGTGCTCGCCGCCCGCGACGGCGACATGCTGACGCCCGGACGGCTGGCCGCGGTCGAGGCGCTGACGGAGGCGGCCTGGCGGCTGCCGGGCGTCACCCGCGTCGACTCGCTCACCAACTACCAGTACAGCTACGGGGAGGACGACGACCTGATCGTCGAGCCGCTGGTGAGCAACGCCGCCGCTGCCACCCCCGAGGACATCGCCCGCATCCGCCGCAACGCCATGAGCGAGCCCGCCGTGGTGGGGCGCTTCCTCTCCGGCGACGGCAAGACGGCACAGGTCATCGCCACCGTGCGGCTGGAGTCGGGCAACACCGCCGCGCTCACCGAAATCGCCGACGCGGCCGCCCGGCTGAAGGCGGAGACGGCCCGTGCCAACCCGGACCTGACGGTGGCGAGCACGGGCGTGATCCTGCTCTCCCACAGCTTCTATGACGTCACCCGCAGCGACCTTGCCCGCCTCGTGCCGGTGATGGTGCTGTTCCTGTTCGTCTCCATCTGGTTCTTCTTCCGCTCGTGGCGGGCGGCGCTGGCGGCGGTGGCGGTGCTGTCGCTCTCGGTGCTGGCGACCATGGGGATCGCGGGCTGGCTGGGCTTCTCGCTCTCGCCCGCCTCGGGGCAGGTGCCGGTCATCATCCTCACCATCGCCACGGCGGAGGCGGTACACCTCATCGGCAAGGCCCACAGCTACCAGCGCCAGGGCTACAGCCGGCGCGAGGCGTCGCTCAAATCGGTGCGCCTCAACCACGCGCCCATCGCGCTGACCACCTTCACCGACGTGCTGGGCTTTCTCTGCTTCAACTTCTCCGAGACGCCGCCCTTCCGGGACCTGGGCAATATCGCCGCCTTCGGTGCGGTGATCGCCTACCTCTATTCCATCCTGTTCCTGCCGGCGCTGATCGGCGCGGTGCCGCTGGGCGTCAGGACGGACGTGCTGGAGCGGGAGCACAACGTGGAGAAGCTGGCAGGGTGGGCCATGCGCCGCCGCGCGCTGGTGCTGGGCGGGTTCTCCGCCCTGGCGCTGGGGCTGGGCGCGCTCGCGCCCCATCTGGAAGCGCGGGACAACTTCATCGAATGGCTCTCGCCCCGCCACGCCTTCCGGCAGGACGCGGAGTTCATCAACGCGCGCCTGCCCGGCATCTACACGCTGAACTACGGCATCGAGTCCGGCGAGGACGGCGGCATCGCCGAGCCACAGTACCTGCGCAATCTGGAGCGGTTCGTGCGCTGGCTCGAAGCCCAGCCCGAGGTGGCGGACGTGACCTCCATTGTCGACGTGATGCGCCGCCTCAACCGCAACCTGCACGGCGACGACCCGGCCTACGAGCGCCTGCCCGAAAGCCGCGATCTGGCCGCCCAGTACCTGCTGCTCTACGAGATGAACCTGGCGCAGGGCCAGGACCTCTCCAACCAGCTCACCCCGGACAAGCGCGCCAGCCGGGTGATGGTGGCGATGAACAACATCACCTCCGAGGAGATGGTCGCCCTCAAGGAGCGGGCGGACGCCTGGCTCGCCCGCAACACCCCGGCGGTCATGCACGCGCAAGGGGTGGGCACCTCGCTGATGTTCGCCTACCTCACCCAGGAGAACAGCCGCTCCATGGTCTCGGGCACCATCTCGGCGTTCCTGCTCATCGGCCTGATGACCGCCATCGCCCTGCGCTCGCCGCTGCTGGGGTTCGTCGCCCTCATCCCCAGCATCATCCCGGTCATCATGGCGTTCGGCGCGTGGCTGATCATCGAGGGCGATTACGGCCTCTACGCCGCGTTCGTCACCTCCTGCGCGCTGGGCCTCACCGTCGACTCGGTGACGCACTTCATGATGAACTTCTCCCGCGCCCGGAAGGACACCGGGGGTGCGGCCGCGCCCGCCGTGCTCGCCACCTTCCGGGGCGTGGGCATGGAGCTGTGGATCGCCTCCGCCGTGCTGGTGGTCGGCTTCCTCATCCTCGCCTTCAGCGACTTCGAGATCATCGCCAAGCTGGGGCTGATGACCGCGCTCATCTTCGTCTTCGCCATCGCCACCACCTTCGTCATGCTGCCGGCGCTGCTGAGCCTGCTCAATCAGCGCCGCCGCCAGAGCGGCAAGATGGAGGAAACCGGCGGGCTTGAGGGGGCAGGCTGAGGGCAGGAAGGTTTTTTGCAGAGGGACTCAGTCCCTCTGCACTCCCATTCGTTTTTCCGGCCGTGTTTCAGGGGCATACTGGATACACGGCTTTTCTTTAGGGCCGTGCGCGTCATGAAGGGCGCGGCCCTGTAACGAAAGGGAGGTTGCCAGGAGGGGCCGCGACCCTCCTGCATAACAAAAGAGAAGGAACACGCGGCAGATGGCGCATGACAGGCCCGGAGGGCCCATTGCCCAGTCCGCGCGGGAAGCCAGTCTTTCCGGTGTGGAGCGGGAACTGAAGGGCGAGCAGGCGGTCTCCCTTGGCCGCTACGGGCGCGCGGTGGAGCGCACGCTCGCGGCCCTGCGGGAGGCCGGTGCGTCCGATGCGGACGCCCGGCAGCGGCTGGTGCGCGACGCCGCCGAGGCTGTGTGGCGCTACTTCATCCAGCGCGAGGCGCTGGGGCTCTACAATCATGATCTGGTGGTGAAGCACTACGGCATCCCCGGCGAGGTGCTGGCCAGGGTGGGCAGCGGGAGTCTGTAGGGTTCTTTGCCGGGGCATTGGTGTCTGCGCCCCAGGGCAGGGGAGGCGGAAGCACAAGCGCAACCAGAGCATGAGTCCAGGAGTTTATCGAGACACGCCCGGATGCTCGCGCGGCGCAGGTCCCGCTCCGCTCTTGCCGAGGGGCTGCGGGCACAAAACCAATCAGGATCTATTCTTTGTATTTCATGGAAAATATGCGGGATTCTGATTGAAGTCGAATTTCTGTCCCGTTTCTGCAGGATAAGAGCCATGACATATCTGGTTGATGTCTACAGGAAGCAGCCTTCCGGACACACAAGCCATCTGGGGAAGCTCGAATTCGAAGTACACCCCTCGGCGGGGGACGTGCTTGCGTTCAGTTCATCTCAGGTCGCCAAGGTGATTGAGTGCAGGCATGTCGTTGTTCATCCGCATGGGGGGAACGCCCGGGCGGAATACGTCGTGCTTGTCGCCTGACCGTCCTCACGGCCTTCCAGTGCCGTGACTTCGGGACCACGGAGCAATTTCCGGGGATGGGGTTATGCGCCTGTGCCATGCGATCGTCTTTCTCGGAATTCTTCTGGAGGCGTGCTCCGCTCGTCCGACTGCAGAGCTGGTTCTGGTGAAAAGCCCGAACGATTTAAACGGGAAAGAAATCGATCAGTACGCCTTCCCGCAGGCGTTCTTCTCCGTCGAGAAAGCATCGGGAGATGGCACATCGGGGGAAGACAAGATCGAGCTGAAGGTCGTCCGGAAAAATTACGAGGCCTGGCGAATTGGGATCCGGGAGCGAAAAGCATTCGGTGTCAGGACCAATCTCAATGTGAAGAAGATTCAGAATACAGACCTCATCGAGGACGTTGGGGCGGAGGTCTTTGATGATCGATTGAAAGCGATCGGCCGTCTTGGTGAAACCGCCGGATTGATCCTTGGTTTGGTGGGTCGTCCGGGCGGCGAATCGGAACCGATGGCGACGGAATCGCACCTGGCGGAACCAATGCTGCCATACACGATCGATACCGTGTGGCTGATGGAGGCCCTGCCAAGACAGGGGTCGTCGGAGCCCCTGCATGATCCGACCCAATGGCAGGCCGACAATTACATCAGGTACTGGTTCGGTCCGGTATCGCCGGATGCGCAGGAAGTGTCAGCGGCGGCAATCAGGTCCGTAAAGGGCGGGCTTGTCTATGCCGGATGCCGGACTCTTGTTCTCTTCTTCCCGAATACGCTGCAGTCATTTCACCTGACGGTGCCTGATCCCCGGTATTTCCGCATCGTGAAGTTCCCCCGGAAAGGCAAGATCACCTTCGCACCGGATTGCGGCGTGTCCATTACCAGCGAAAAGGATGCTTCCATCGCATCCAACGCGGCGGTGATGCAGGAGGTCTTCAAGCAGCTGAACGAACTGAAATCAGAGATTCGCAAGACCGGGCAGAAATGAAAACTCCGGCGCCGGACTGTTGCCCGCGCCGGAGTTGGTCTCAATGGCGGTGCGCTCGCCTCAGTTCTTCTTCACGAACTCGGCGCGGAGCACGAGGCCCTTGATGCCTTCGTACTTGCAGTCGATTTCCTGATCGTCGCCGGTGAGGCGGATGGACTTGATGACCGTGCCGCGCTTCAGCGTGGTGCCGGCGCCCTTCACCTTCAGGTCCTTGATGAGGGTGACGGAGTCGCCGTCCTGGAGGATGTTGCCGACGGAATCGCGCACCTCGACCGTGCCGGCCGCCGCCTGCCGCGCCGCCAGTTCGCTGGCGGGGAGCCACTCGCCGGTGGCCTCGTCGTAAACATAGTCGTCGTCGGCGCTCATCGTCCTGTCCTCGCGTGCGGAAACGGAAAGCGACCCTCTTAAGGGCCCGGGGCGGGTCAGTCCAGCTTTGCGGCCGCCTCGGTGAGCCGGGTGATGACCCGGTCGACCACGGCGCGCTCCGCCTCGTCCATGTCCGCCAGCAGCCGCTCCTCGACGCCAAGGGCCAGCGGCACGATCTGGGCGTAGATCTCCCAGCCTGCCTCGGAGAGGTTGAGGCGCTGGCGTCGGGCGTCGTCGGGGTCGCTGGTGGCCGTCAGGCGGCCCATCTCAACGAGCCGCTTGACCGCGCGGCTCACCGCCACCTTGTCCATGCGCGAGATGTCAACAATCTGCGAGGCGGTGAGGTTCGGATTGCGGCCCACAATCGCCATGATCCGCCACTCCGGCAGCTTCAGGTCGAAGCGGTCCTCGTAGAGTCGGGCGACAGCACTGCTGACCCGGTTGGAGAGGACCGACAGCCGGAAGGGCAAAAACTCCTCCAGAATCAACACGCGGGAACGGGAAGGCGCAGGCTGGCTTGGCATTGGTTTCAATTGTAACTACATTGCGGACAGGACAACTTTAACCGGGCGGAGGAGGTATGACCATGTCCGCAACCGTACAGAACCAGCCCCAGGCTGAACACAAGACCAATGGCCCCCTCGGCATCGACAACCCCATGGGGACGGACGGCTTCGAGTTCGTGGAATACACGGCACCGGACCCGCAGATGCTGCGCGCCCTGTTCGAGCGCATGGGCTTTCCTGTCGTCGCGCGCCACCGCGCCAAGGACGTGACCCTGCACCGGCAGGGCGACATCAACTTCATCGTCAACGCGGAGCCGGAGAGCTTCGCCCAGCAGTTCGCCCGCGCCCACGGCCCGAGCGCCTGCGCCATGGCCTTCCGCGTGAAGGACGCCCGCAAGGCGTTCGAGCGCGCCGTGGCCCTCGGCGCCACGCCGTGCCCGAGCGACGCGGGGCCGATGGAGCTGAACATCCCCGCCATCGAGGGCATCGGCGGCAGCCGCATCTATCTGGTGGACCGCTACGGCGACCGGACCATCTATGACGTGGACTTCGTGTTCGAGGAGGGCTGGCAGGACAGGATGAAGGCGGCTGACGCCTCCCTGACCTACATCGACCACCTGACCCACAACGTCCGCCGTGGCAACATGGACACCTGGGCGGGCTTCTACGAGCGGCTCTTCAACTTCCGCGAGATCCGCTACTTCGACATCGAGGGCAAGGTGACCGGCCTTGTCAGCCGCGCCATGACCAGCCCGTGCGGCAAGATCCGCATCCCGATCAACGAGAGCCAGGACGACAAGAGCCAGATCGAGGAGTTCATCCAGGACTACAAGGGCGAGGGCATTCAGCACATCGCGCTCGGCTCGTCCGACATCTACCGCACCGTGGATACCCTCTCGGCGCGGGACGTGCCGTTCCAGGACACGCTGGACACCTACTACGAGGGCGTGGACGCCCGCGTGCCCGGCCATGGCGAGCCGCTGGAGGAGCTGCGCAAGCGCCGCATCCTCATCGACGGCGCGCCGACGCAGGGACAGGGTCTGCTGCTCCAGATCTTCACCAAGAACGTGATCGGGCCGATCTTCTTCGAGATCATCCAGCGCAAGGGCAATGAAGGCTTCGGCGAGGGCAATTTCCGCGCCCTGTTCGAATCCATCGAGCTGGACCAGATCCGGCGCGGGGTCATCAAGGTCGAAGAGCCGGCCTGACGCACCCCGGGGAGGGGAGCGCCGGATCGCCATCGGCGGGGGCGGTGCAAGCGCGACGAGCTGCTTGTCCGCTTCCGCCGAGCCGTTTTCGCACCCCTGTGCGGCCGGGCTCTGGTTATGTTAAGGTGAAGGCCTCAAGCCGGAGCGCCGGCTGATGAGCAGCCGGCGAGCCTCCGGTCTGATGAGGAGGCCGCCATGAGGAGAGTCCCGCTCCTGACAGTAACGGTGGCGTTTGGCGTGCTGGCCGCAGGATCGGCCATGGCCAGTGTAACGGTTCTGGGGACGGGCAAGGCCCGCGCCTGCTACGAAGCGGCGGAAAGCCAGGACTATTCCAGGGATGCCCTTGCCCTGTGCTCCGAGGCGCTGGTCGAGGAGACGCTGTCGCAGCGTGACCGGGCGGCGACGCTGGTCAATCGCGGCATCGTGAAAATGGGCCTGAAGGACCTGGAGGGTGCGGTCGCCGACTACGAGAAGGCGCTTGGCACCCAGAAGCGGATGGGCGAGGCCTATGTGAACCTGGGCATCGCCTACATGCTCCAGCAGAAAGACCGGGAGGCGCTGGAGGCCCTGTCCCAGGGCCTGTCCCTCAAGCCGAGACGGGCCCATCTGGGCTACTACACCCGTGGCATTGTCAACGAACTGCTGGGAGACGTGCGCTCGGCCTATTACGACTATCGCAAGGCCGCCGAACTGGCTCCCACATGGGACGAGCCGAGGGCGCAATTGCAGCGGTTCCGCGTTATCTCGTCGGAACGGAAAATGTCGTGAGTTTTCCGTCCTGACGCAGAAACCCTTGCAGCAGCCAGAATGGTGGTCAGGCCCGGCCCTAGCGCCGGGCCTGATCCGTTTTGGGCCGATCCTTCATGCCGGAAACGGCTCGGGCCCGGCGCAAGGCCGGGCATGTTTCTTTGCTCGCCGTACCGGCTGTTGGCCGGATACGGCTCGGGCCCGGCATGAAGCCGGGCCCGAGGGGCAGGGTCAGGGAGAGGAGTGTACGCAGGCCGCTTACTCTGCGGCGAGACGCTGACCCTCAGTCGCAGGCGGGAGGACCTCCGCCCGCGGGCCGGTCGCAATCTCGATCTTGCGGGGCCGCTTGTGCTCCGGCACCTCACGCACAAGATCGATGTTCAGCAGGCCGTCCACATATGAAGCGCCGGTCACCTTCACCGTATCGGCCAGCTGGAAGCGGCGCTCGAAGGCGCGCTTGGCGATGCCGCGGTGCAGGAAGCTGCGCTCCCGCTCGGCCTGGTCGTCGCGGGCCTTGCCGCTGACGATCAAGGTGTTCTCGTGAACCGTAATGTCGAGTTCATCGGCGCTGAAACCGGCGACGGCCAGCGATACGCGGTAGCCGTCCTCGCTCAGCTTCTCGATGTTGTAGGGCGGGTAGGAAATATCCGCATTGTCCAGCCGCGAAGCAAAGTCCATCAGCCGGTTCAAATTCTCGAAGCCGATAGACGAACGCAGCAGGGGCGAGAAATCAAAAGCACGCATGACCTATCCTCCTTCTTGAGCAATTGGTCGTTTTTCGTCCGCCACAGGGGCCGGACATCTTCCCGTGCAGGACCCGGCACTTCCAGCATCCTGCAAACTGAAACTTGGGTATTCGCCTACGGGGTTTCAAGAGGGGCTTGTTGCGATTCCGGCGACGGCCGGACAGCACGCGGACGCGCCGTGGTCGGAGCGCCGCATTTTCAGGCGCTGGCCCCTGTTGCCGGCGGCCCAAACATGTTTAAGTGCACCCATGACCGATGCTACTGAAAAGAGGGTGCTGACCCCGGCGCTGATCGATCCCCTGTATGCCGAGGCCATCGCCGTCGCCGATGAGGCGCGAACCTACTTCTCCGCGGAGGGGCTGGAGGAGCGGCAGACGCTCGACCCCATGGAGCGGGTGCTGTTCAGCTGCGAGTCCCTGAAGGTGACAACCCGCCTGATGCACGTGATTTCCTGGCTGCTGGTCGGCAAGGCGGTCGCGGCCGGGGAGATGACGCCGGAGGAGGCCGCCACGCCCGACCGGCGGCTGGGCTTCGTCGAGGCCTCCGACGAGGCGCGCGAGCCGCGTCTCGGCCTGCTGCCCGAACAGGCGCTGTCGCTCATCCGCCGCAGCCAGACGCTCTATGACCGCGTGCGGCATATCGAGGCGGGCCTGTTCGGCGACGGCGCTGCCGCGCCCGCAGGCGGCGGCGCGCGGGGCCTTCAGAACCGGCTGAGCGAGTTGTTCTGAGAAGCGGGGCAGGGGGCGCAACCTCCCCCTGAGCCCGGGTCCGGTGCGGCCGGCTTCAGCTCTTGACCGAGGCGAAGACGAAGCGGCTGTTGGCGAAATAGCTGACGGCGAGACCGGCGAAGGAACCGGCAACAAGGGCGGCCAGCTGGTCCCAGAAGCCGTCGCCATACCAGGTGACGACGGCGGCATAGGCCATGTAGTTGCACAGGGCGCCGACGGCGGTGGCCACCAGATAGGCCATCCAGCCCCGGAAGAACCGGCCGTGCGAGCGCGCGACACTGAAGGTCCAGGACCGGTTCAGCGCATAGGTGGCGATGCTGGCAATCAGAAAGGCCGGAATGCGCGACAGGCGGGCGTCAACGCCGCCCTGCTGGGTCAGAAGCAGTGTGGCGAGCGCGTCGATCTGGAAGCCCACATGACCCACCAGAAGATAACGCGGCAGGCGGGGCAGCGCCGCCAGGCGGGCGGCAAGGCGCTTGAACATCGTTGGTACCAAACTCACGAGTACAGAAAAGCGGTGTGCGCCTGCAATGCTCCGCGGAGGCGCGGCATTGCACATGCAGTGGGAGCCGCCGACATGCACCGTCCTTTCCCTTGGCTGACGAGAGGCGCACCTTAAAAGCGCAAGACGCCGATTACCAGTCCGTGCGGCGGCGAAGTATAGCGTTTTTGCCCAAGGCGTGCATCACTGCCGCAGTTGATGCCGGGCCGGTCTCGTGCGGCGGAGATGCCGCCCGGCCGAAACAGGAAGCGGAACCAGACAGTTATGGCAGGCAAGGCGGATATGGCGGATGTGGAGAGGGACTGCGGGCGTGCGGAGGGCCTGACGCCGGTAAAGCGGTTGCTGGCGACGGTGGGCGCGCTTGAAGGGGCAGCGGGCGTGGCGCTGGCGGCAGTCAGTGCCCACGCGGTGCCCTCGCCAGCGCTGGGCAATGCCGCCACCCTCTTGATGGCCCATGCGGGCGTGGTGGTGGCGCTGGCGCTCATCGCGGCCCACGCGGAGCGGCGGCTGGCGCGGCTGCTGTGCCTGCCCGCGGCGATCCTGGCGCTGGGGGCGGGGCTGTTCGCCACTGCGGTGGCAGTCCGGGTGCTGGCCGCGCCGGAGGCGCTGCGCGGCGTCGCGCCGATCGGCGGCTCGCTGACCATCCTCGGCTGGCTGTCGCTGCTGCCCGCCGCGCTGCTGGGGCGGACGCGCCAGGGCCCGAAAGGGTGAGGGGAAAAAGAAAAGGGAGCGGAAGGCCGGGCCCTCCGCTCCCTGAACTTTTGCCTGACGCTGCGCTCCCGGCGTGCCGAGTCGCGCGCCGCTTGCGGCCTGCTTACGGCTGCGGCGTCTCGCCCTCGCCAGCGCCTGCCGGCGGCACGGGGGCGCCGTCTTCCGGCATGCTCTGGAACGCGAGCAGCTCCACGTCGAACTGGAGCACGGCGTTGGGCGGAATGATGCCGCCGCCCGCACCCTGGGCGCCGTAGCCCAGCTCGGGCGGAATCACGAGTCGGTACTTGCCGCCCTGCTGCATCTGCTGCAGGCCCTCGTTCCAGCCGGGGATCACGTCGCCGATGCGGAACATGGCCGGTTGGTTGCGGGCGTAGCTCGAGTCGAACTCGGTGTTGTCCATCAGCCAGCCGCGGTAGTGCACCACCACGATGTCGCCCGGGCCCGGCTTGGGGCCTTCGCCTTCCCGCAGGACTTCGATCTGAAGGCCCGAGGGCAGGGTCGTCACGCCTTCCTTGGCGGCGTTTTGCGCCAGAAACGCGCGGCCGGCGGCCTGGATCTTCAGGCCTTCAGGCAGCAACGCCTGCGAGGCCCAAGCGGCTCCGCCGACAACAAGAACACCCAGCGCAATCGCCCAACGCGCCATGATCCTCACTCCCTGCAAGTACACACGCTGCGAAACCGGGAACGGCAGGATAAACGAAAGCCGCCCCGAGGGGCGGCTCAGCCGTTCCGCGCAGGCAGCTTAACGGGAAATACCGTCACGCTCCTGGCGCTTGCGCTCCAGCTTGCGGGCGCGACGGACAGCGGCTGCACGTTCGCGGGCGCGCTTTTCCGAGGGCTTCTCGTAGTGGCGACGCAGCTTCATTTCACGATAGACGCCTTCGCGCTGGAGCTTCTTCTTGAGGGCGCGCAGCGCCTGATCGACATTGTTGTCGCGAACGATAATCTGCATAGAGGGCCGTCTCTCTCCAATCCGATCCTGTTCACCGAAGACACATGCCTACGGCGCGAGCGGCCTCCCTAACAGAAGCCGCGGGCGCTGTGAAGAGTGGATTCAGTACAATAATGCTTTCCGTGCCACTCAAGTTTCGCGATATAGTGGGCTCATGACCGAATCCAAGGATGAAATGGCCGCTTGCGACATGACGCTTGAGGAGCTGCGCCCGGTGCTGGTGGACGCGCTGCTCGGCCATGTGCCGTTCGACGGGTGGTCGGCGGCGGCGCTGGACCAGGCGGCGGCCGACCTCGGCATTCCCGCCGAGCGCGCCCGGCTGGTCTTCCCCGGCGGCCCCATCGACATGGTGGATGCCTATACGGCCCGCGCCGACGCGCGCATGGCGGCCCGCCTCGCGGTGCTGGACCTGCCGTCCATGAAGATTCGGGAGCGCATCCGCACGGCGGTGAGCGTGCGGCTGGAGCAGGCCTTGCCCCACCGGGAGGCGGTGCGCCGCGCGGTCTCCATCCTGGCGATGCCGCAGAACGCCGCCCGTTCGGCCCGGGTCCTGTGGCGCACGGCTGACGCCATGTGGCGCGCGGCCGGCGATGCGGCGACGGATTACAACTATTATACCAAGCGGATCACGCTGGGCGGCGTCTACGCCTCTACCCTGCTCGTCTGGCTCGACGACGAGAGCGAGGGTCTGGCGGACACGCACGACTTCCTCGACCGGCGCATCGACGGGGTGATGCGCTTCGAGAAGGCCAAGGCGCGGGTGACGACACTCGCCGCCAACCGCCCGAGTCTCACCCGCTTCCTCGGCCGGCTGCGCTATCCCGCCTTCTAATCCATTCCGTCTGGGGCCAAACGTCGCCTGCCGGGCAGGCGTTGCTGCGGGACTCGACCCCCGGGTTTCGATCTGATACTGCTTCTCAAATGCGAATTTCGGCCGGGAAACAATTGTCATGTCCGACCTGCCAACACTAGGCTCTTTGCCGCCGGGCACCCGCGGCCGCATCGTCTCCATCGATGCGGCGGGCAGCACAGAGGATCTGCACCTGCGTCTCCACGAGATGGGCTTCGACGAGGGCGTCGAGGTGGAGGTGCTGCACCGGGGGCCGATCGGCGGCGATCCCATCGCCGTGCAGGTGGGCGGCATGACCGTTGCCATGCGCCGGCGCGACGCCGATCTGGTGCGCGTGGCGCTGGGCGAGGAGACACGGCGCGAGGCGGCGGAATGAGTGTTTCAGTGGCAGCGCGTGCGACGACCATCGCGGTCGTCGGCAATCCCAATGCCGGCAAGACATCCCTGTTCAATGCGCTGACCGGCGCGCGCCAGAAGGTGGGCAACTACCCGGGCGTCACGGTGGAGCGCAAGGCCGCCCGCCTGACGCTGGCCGACGGCCGCACCATCGAGATGGTGGACCTGCCGGGTGCCTACAGCCTCAACCCGCGCAGCCCTGACGAGGAGGTGACCCGCCGCGTGCTCCTCGGCACGCAGGAGGGTGAGGGCAGGCCCGCCGCGCTGGTGTGCGTGGTGGACGCCACCAACCTGCGCAACCACCTGCGCTTCGTGCTGGAGCTGAAGCGGCTGGGGCTGCCGATGGTGGTGGCGCTCAACATGATCGACCTGGCGGAGCGCGACGGCATCAAGATCGACGTGGCGCGGCTGGAGATGCTGCTCGGCGTGCCGGTGGTGACCACCGTCGCCGTGCGCCGGCGCGGACTCGATGCGCTGCTGGCGCAGCTGCCGGAGCTGATCGACGCGGCGGAGGACGGCCGGTCCGCGTCCCTGCCGCCCGCCGACGTGCGCACATTGCAGAACGAGGCCCGGACCATCGCCCGGCAGGTGGTGCTCAGCGAGGGGCAGGGACGCCGGATCTCGCGGGCGATCGACCGGGTGGTGCTGCACCCGGTGGCGGGACCGGCCATTCTGGCGGCCATCCTGTTCCTCATGTTCCAGGCGGTGTTCGCCTGGGCCGAGGCACCGATGACCTGGATCGAGGACAGCTTCGCGGCGCTCTCCGCCTGGGTGGCGACGCTGCTGCCGGACGGCTGGCTGCTCTCGCTCATCAATGACGGCATCATCGCGGGCGTGGGCAGCGTGGTGGTGTTCCTGCCGCAGATTCTGGTGCTGTTCTTCTTCATCCTGCTGCTGGAGCAGTCCGGCTACATGACCCGCGCCGCCTTCCTGATGGACCGCATCATGGCGCGGGTGGGGCTGAACGGCCGGGCCTTCATCCCGCTCCTGTCGTCCTTCGCCTGCGCCATTCCCGGCATCATGGCGACCCGGACCATCGACAACCCGCGCGACCGGCTCACCACGATCATGATCGCACCGCTGATGACCTGCTCGGCGCGCCTGCCGGTCTATACGGTCATCATCGGCGCCTTCATTCCCAACCAGACGGTGGGCGGGGTGTTCGGCCTTCAGGGGCTGGTGATGTTCGGCCTCTATGTGGCCGGCACGCTGGGCGCGCTGGTCGTTGCCTGGGCGCTGCGCCGCTCCATCACCCGGGGCGTGTCCCAGACCTTCCTCATCGAGATGCCCAAGTATCAGATGCCGGTGGCGCGGGACGTGGTGCTCGGCCTGTGGCAGCGGGCGCTGGCGTTCCTGAAGCGGGCGGGCACCATCATCTTCGCCACCACCGTCATCCTGTGGGGGCTGGCCAGCTATCCGGCGCCGCCGGAGAACGCGGACCCGGACCGCCCGGGCATCGACTACTCGTTCGTCGGCTACATCGGCCGCGGGCTGGAGGTCGTGCTGCAGCCGATCGGCTTCAACCGCGACATCGCCATCGCGCTGGTGCCGGGCATGGCGGCCCGCGAGGTGGCGGTCTCGGCGCTCGGCATGATGTATTCGCTGGACGGCGACGAAGAGGAGGTGGCCATGTCGCTGGTGGACAGGCTGCGCGAGGCCTGGCCGCTGCCGACGGCGCTGGCGTTCCTCGCCTGGTTCGTGTTCGCGCCCCAGTGCATCTCCACCCTTGCCGTGGTGCGCCGCGAGACCAACAGCTGGCGGTGGATGGCCTTCATGGTCGCCTACCTGTTCGTGCTGGCCTATGCGGCGGCGGGGGCAACCTACTGGATTTCCCGCGCGCTGCTGGGCGTCTAGCGTCGACCCTATTGTGACGGAGCCTGCGATCGGACGGTGGCAAACCGGCGCGAGCCTGCTATGCTCCGCGCCCAATATCCAGGATACAGACAGAGACGGAACGAAGCATGGCGGGAAGCGTCAACAAGGTCATTCTCATCGGCAATCTGGGGCGCGACCCGGAAGTCCGTTCGCTCAATGACGGCTCCAAGGTGGTCAATCTGCGGGTCGCCACGTCCGAGACGTGGCGTGACCGCGCCACCGGCGAGCGCAAGGAGCGCACCGAATGGCACAGCGTGGTGATCTTCAACGAGAACCTGGGCAAGGTGGCGGAAAGCTATCTGCGCAAGGGCTCGAAGATCTACGTTGAGGGCCAGCTGCAAACCCGCAAGTGGACCGACCAGCAGGGCCAGGAGCGCTACACCACGGAGATCGTGTTGCAGCGCTACCGCGGCGAGCTGACCATCCTCGACAGCCGCGGCGGCGGCGGCGAGGGCGGCTTCGGCGGCGGTGCGGGCGGCGGCTTCGGCGGCGACTACGGCGACGACATGGGCGGCGGCTTCGGTGCCGGTGGCAGCAGCTTCCGCAATGGCCCGTCGTCGGGCGGCGGCAGCCGCGGCGGCTTTGGCGGCCGTCCGGCCCAGAGTGACGAGCTGGATGACGATATCCCGTTCTGAGGAACGGCAGAGGAACGATTGTTCTGAAGGATTGAGGCGCCGCTCGAACCGGCGCCTCTTTTTTTGTCCCGCCGCCGCACCGGGACGGGCCCGGACCGTCGGATGCTAACAGTAATAACCCTGCGGAACCTTTGCTGCCTCAAAGAGTTTTTCCCAACTGCGCTGTTGCTTGCGCGGTCTGGGTATCCGGGACGGAGCATGACAGGTTTGGAGCATGGAAGTGATATTACGGAGGGTGAACGCTTCCGTCTTCCGGTGGGTTCCGTGACTGATTATGCCATTCTCCTGCTCGACGAGGCGGGCCAGGTGGCAAGCTGGAATCCGGGGGCCGAGCGCTCCAGGGGCTATTCGGAACGGGAAATCGTCGGCCAGCCGTCCTCCCGCTTCTTTACCGATGAAGACCGCGCCGCCGGCATGCCGGAGCGGGCGCTCCGCGTCGCGGCGACAGAAGGGCACTTCGAGTTCGAAGGGTGGCACGTCCGCAAGGATGGCACCCGCTTCTGGGCGCACACCGTCATCGACCCCATCCGCAACGACACCGGCAAGCCGATGGGCTTTGCCATGATCACCCACGATCTGGCCGTGCGCAAACAGACGCAGGAGGCGCTGCGCCGGAGCGAGGAGCGGTTCCGCCTGCTGGTTCAGAGCGTGACCGACTACGCCATCTACATGCTGGACGCCCACGGCTACGTCACCAACTGGAATGCGGGCGCGATGCGCATCAAGGGCTATGCGCCCGAGGACATCATCGGCCAGCATTTCTCGCGCTTCTATACGGAGGAGGACCGGATTGCCGGGCTGCCGGAGCTGGGGCTGGCGACTGCCGCCCGCGAAGGGCGGTTCGAGGCCGAGGGCTGGCGCGTCCGCAATGACGGATCGCGCTTCTGGGCCCATGCCATCATCGACGCCATCCGCGACGACGACGGCCGGCTGCTGGGCTTCGCCAAGGTGACCCGCGACATCACCGAGCGCCGCGAGGCGCAGCTGGCGCTGGAGCAGGCCCGCGAGGCCTTTTTTCAGGCGCAGAAGATGGAGGCCATCGGCAAGCTGACCGGCGGCGTGGCCCACGACTTCAACAACCTGCTGGCGGCGGTGCTGGGCAGTCTCGACCTGGCCCGCAAGCGCTTGCCCGCGGAATCGGATGCGCTGCGCTTCATCAACAACGCCATCATGGCCGCCGAGCGCGGCGCGACCCTGACCCAGCGCATGCTGGCCTTCGCCCGCAAGCAGGAGCTGAAGCTGGAGGCGGTGGACACGGCCGCGCTGGTGCACAACATGGCCGAGCTGCTCCAGCGCACGCTGGGCGCACAGGTGACAGTGGACACCTGCTTCCCCTCGACGTTGCCGACGGTGCTGGCCGATCCGGTCCAGCTGGAGCTGGCCATCATCAACCTGGCGGTCAACGCGCGGGACGCCATGCCGGGAGGCGGGCGCATCGTCATCAGTGCCAAGGAAGCGGCGGTGCCCGCCGACAATGCCCAGGGCCTGGCGCAGGGGCAGTATGTCTGCCTCGCCGTTGCCGACAAGGGCGAGGGGATGGACGAGAAAACCCTGGCCCAGGCGATCGACCCCTTCTTCACCACCAAGGGCATCGGCAAGGGCACCGGGCTCGGGCTGCCCATGGTCCATGGCCTCGCCGAGCAATGCGGCGGCCGGCTGGTGCTGAAAAGCCGCAAGGGCGAGGGCACCACGGCCGAGCTGTGGCTGCCGGCGGTGGCGGCAACCGCGACCGCCGCGCCGCAGCCGCCGCGCCTGCGTGCAGCGCCGGAGTCGGCGCCGCAGGGGTCGCTGACGGTCTTGGCGGTGGACGATGACAGGCTGGTACTCAATTACACGGTGGCGCTGCTTCAGGAGCTGGGCCACCGGGTGGTGGAGGCCTCCTCCGGCAAGCAGGCGCTGGAGATTCTGGGCCGCCAGCCGGTGGACCTGCTGATCACCGACTATCTGATGCCGGAGATGACCGGCACGCAACTGGCCGAGATCGTGCGGGCGGGCTGGCCGCGCCTGCCGGTGCTGCTGGTGACCGGCTATGCCGAGCTGCACCCGCAGAAGAGCCCCGATCTGCCCCGGCTGCACAAGCCGTTCCAGCAGGAGCAGCTCGCGGCGGCCGTCGCGGAGCTGACCGAAGCCAGCCGGGCACCGGCCCCGGAGCTTCAGTTCGTGAACCGCTGAGCGTCGGCCCTTCCCGAGCGGTTTTCACCAAAATGGCACGCACGTCCCGTTGCCGGGCCACCGCCCTGCGACGAATGGAAACACCCGGCCACGGTTCGTCTCAGAACCCCTTGAGAGTGGCCCCACAGGCGCCTAACTACCCGGCCGACGGCTCTTGGCCGTACACTTGCACAGCCAGTTAATGGCGGACCCTGTCGGGGGGCAGGTTATCCGACTCCCGCGCCGGAGACGATTCCGAAGGCGCTGGAGCCGGCCCGCGGGCGCCCGTGCGCCAGGCGGGAACTGAAACTGCAACCCTTGCGTCCCGCGCCTTTACGGCTTCCGACCCGCTGGACGGCGTGACTGCGCGCGACGGAAAAAGACAGGAAGTGAACCGTGCCCATGCGCTCCGGCGACGATGGGTGCGCGGCGCAGCCAATGTTCCGGCTGGGTCTTCGCGTACACCGAGTTGTTGTTCTGTTTCTTTGCGTTCTGTTTGCCGGCATTGCCGGCGCTGCATCCCCCGGACGGGCAGATCCGGAGGCGGAGGTGTCGGATACGGACTCTCCGGACATCGCGGCCGTGGCAAGCCTGCCGCCCAATCTCTCCAGACGCGGGTTGGTGCATCCCCGTTTCGATGCCCGCCTTCAGGAAGAGTTCCACCGCAACTGGGGCCTCATGGCCATTCGCGCCACCGCCGCCTATGAGGCGGGTGCCACCGGGCGCGGCGTCACGATCGCCATCATCGATACGGGCATCGAGACCGCGCCGCCTGATGTGCTGCGGAACGTCTCGCCCGACTCCATTGACCTGATCCAGGATCGCAGGGACAGCGGCGTGCGCACCCACGGCGCCCGCATCGCCTCGGCGCTGGCCGCCGCGCAGGACGGCGCCGGGATCATCGGCGTTGCGCCCGAGGTGACGGTGCTGTCGGTGCGGGCCGACCTCGATCTCCCCTGCCGCAAGGCGGGGTGCCTGCTGACCGGTTCCCACGTCGCCCGGGGAATCGACTACGCCCTCGCCCAGGGCGCGCAGGTCATCATCCTCTCGCTGGCGGGCGGCAAGCCGCTGACGTCCCTGGAGCCGGCGCTGGAACGGGCGGCGAAAGCGGGCGCGGTGCTGGTCGTGGCGGCCGGCAACGAGGGCGGCCACCAGACCGCCTGGCCCGCCCGCTATGGCGCCGATCCTCGGCTGGCCGACTCGATCATGGCGGTGGGCGCCGCCACCCGCGCCGGGACTCTCGCCAAGTTTTCCAACCGCGCGGGCAAGGCGCGGGATCGCTATCTCATCGCCCCGGGCGACAAGATCAACGTGGAATGCGACGCGCACCATTGCGAGCAGGAATCGGGCACGTCCTTCGCCACCGCCTATGTGGCGGGCGCGATCGCGCTGCTGCTGGACGCCTTTCCCGCGCTCGACGCGCAGACGGCGGCACGGCTCCTGCTGGATTGCGCCCACGACATGGGGCAGTCCGGTGTCGATGCGGTGACCGGCCATGGCCATATCGATCTGGCAAAGGCCTTCGACCGCGCCCGAACCCTGTCGAACCGCGAGCTCGCCGCCGACTTCCCCACCAGCTGACCCCGAGCCCGCCCTCTGAACCCGGGCGGCCCCGCCCCCCGCGACGGGCGGGACGGAACCGGCAGAAATGTTTAATCATTTCAGTTCAGCTACGGTTCAGTCCGGCACGCACAGGGTGCCCGGGTGTTTCAGATGGGGAAGGCTTATGACGAGGATTCTGCAAGCGGCGTCCAGGGCTGTGCTGGCCGGGGTTGCTCTGGCCGGAGTCGCCGCGCCTGCGCTGGCGGCGGACGGCGCCGGACTGACGATCTACAACGGCGGTTTCGGCATGGTGCGGGAGACCCGCACGGTGGCACTGCCCCAGGGCGTCGGCACGGTGACGCTGACCGGCCTGCCCGCCGAGATGCGCCCGGAGACGGTGACGGTGCGCGCCGACGGCGTGAGCGTGCTGGAGGCCAGCTTCCTGCCCGAGACGCTGACGCCGCAGGCGCTGGCCGAGCGATTCGTGGGCAAGACCGTCACGCTGGTGCGGGTCAATCCGGCCACGGGGGCGGAGACACGCCAGCCGGTCGAGGTGCTGGCCGTCAACGACGGGCTGGTGGTGCGCAGCAACGGCGAGATCGAGACGGTGCGGCCGGACGGCACCTTCACCCGCCTTGTCTTTGACAGCGTGCCGGAGGGACTGGCCGCCGAGCCGACCCTGTCGCTGCGGGTGAACAGCCGGGGCGGGGCGGCGCAGCCGCTGGGCCTGTCCTACCTCGCCAATGGCCTCGGCTGGCAGGCGAATTACGTGGGGGTCTATGACGAAGCGCGCGGCGTGCTCTCCCTGCAGGGCTGGGCGACGCTGGAGAACGGCACCAGCACCGACTTCCGCGACGCCCGCGTGCAGCTGATGGCGGGCGACGTGGCGCTGGAGCGCCGCTTCGCGCCGACCATGGTGATGGCCAAGGCGGCCGATGCCATGATGGCCGCCGAAGCCGCGCCGCAGCGGGAGAGCGTGGGAGACTACCACCTCTACACCCTGCCGCAGCCGGTGACGCTGCTGCGCCGCCAGACCAAGCAGGTCAGCCTTGTCTCCGCCGCCGCCGTGAAGGCGGAGCGCAGCTACCGCTTCGAGCTGTGGGGGCCGCAGAGCTTCCCGCAGCCGCAGAGCGTCGAGACCCGTGTGCGATTCGACAACACCCGGGGCAACGGCCTCGGCAAGCCGCTGCCGGCAGGCACCGTGCGCTTCTACGGGCAGGACAAGGCCGGCAACAGCCAGTTCCTCGGCGAGAACAGGATCCCGCACACGCCCGAAGGCGGCGCGGCGGACCTGATTCTGGGCAAGGCCTTCGACGTGACGGTGAAGCCCACGCTGGTCAGCCAGCAGGTGCTCAACCGGGGCGAGGGGCCGCGCCATGTGGAGTGGTCCATGGCCTACGAGCTGAAGAACGCGAAGGATCAGGCCGTCACCGTCGATCTGCGCCAGAGCGGACTCGGCGGCGAATGGGAGGTGATCGAGGAAAGCCAGAAGCACGAGCGGCTGGACGCGGACACCGCCCGCTGGCGCGTGACCGTGCCCGCCGGGGGCACGGTGACGGTCAAGGCCACGGTTCGCCAGCGGGGGTGAGGAACCCCCGCGCCGGCCAAACGAAATTTTTGCAGGGGAGGCGAAAAAGTTCAGCTTATTGTTCTTGCATCGCCGCGCGGAATGGCGCTATAGACGCGCCACCCAAGGCGGCGGCCTCCTGACGGGGAGTAGCTCAGCCTGGTAGAGCACTGTGTTCGGGACGCAGGGGCCGGAGGTTCGAATCCTCTCTCCCCGACCATCACGGTGAGGCTGCCGAACTTGGGACGGAACGGGCGGGCAGCGCAAGCTGGCCGCCCGTTTGCGTTTTGAGCCTGTTTGCCGAAGCAGGCTGGCGGGGTACGCTGCACCTCAGAACCGCAAGGAGCGTTGTTTCAGCATGAGCGAAGCACCCTTTTTCGAGCTGAAGGCGACTCACAATCCGCACCGCTGGTATCTGCCTGTCGAGCTGGCGCTGTGCGTTGGTCGCCCGGGGCAGCAGTTCCTCTACGGCGGCGCCGGTCTTGCCGCCTCCATCCGCGCCCTCGAAGGCACCACGGGCCGCCCGACCATCTGGGCAACGGCGCAATACCTCGACTACGCCCGGCCCGGCTCCATCGTCGATCTGGACGTGCTGGTGCCGGTCTCCGGCCACTACACCAGCCAGGCGCGCGTGGTCGGCCATGTGCGCGACAAGGAAATCCTCACCGTCAACGCCGCGCTGGGCTCGCGGCCGAGCAGCCTCTCCCACCAGTGGGCCAAGGTGCCGGTCGTGCCGAGGCCGGAGGAATGCGAGCTGCTGCCCCATATCTGGAGCTGGAGCCGCGACCCCGGCGACCTCTACAGCTACTTCGAGGTCCGCGTGGTGAAGGGGCGCGGCGAGCAGATCTCCAGCGGCCAGGCCACCGGCGTGAGCGAGGACGGCAACGTGGTGCTGTGGATCCGCCCCGCCAAGGGCCAGCCGGTCGACTCGGCGCTGCTGGCGATGGTGGCGGACTTCGTGCCGCTGGCGGTGGGCGATGCCATCGGCCGGGCCGTCATGGCCAACAGCCTCGACAACACCATCCGCTTCCGCTGCGTGGTGCCCACCGAGTGGGTGTTGTGCGACATCCGCATCCACGGCGTGCACGGCGGGTTCGGCCACGGGCGCATGCACCTGTTCGCCGAGGACGGCACCCTGATGGCAACCGCCAGCCAGTCCGTCGTCATGCGCCTGAAGGACGAACGCTAGGGGCGGGACTCAGGAGGGCAGGCGGCCCGGCTGCAACTCCACCTTGATCCAGCCGGTGCGGCGGGCATCGAACGCCCGGTAGGCGTCGATGGCCGACTCAAGCGGCACCGTGTGGGTGAGAATGGCAGCAGGGTTGATCGCCCGGCGCCGCACCAGCTCGATCAGGTGCGGGATGTAGCGCCGGTGGTTGCAGTTGCCCATGTTGATGGCGAGGTTCTTGTTCATCGCCTCGCCGATGGGGAAGGTGCGCGCCTCGGGCGGATAGACGCCGATGACCGAGAGCGTGCCCGCCTTGGCCAGCGCCTGCACCGCCCATTCCAGCGCCTGGCTGGGCCCGTCGCCGGGGATCCAGTTGTCGCCCTCCGGGGCAATGCGCGGCACAAGAGTGCGCAACTGGCGGTCGAAATCCTCCGCGCGCTCCTGCGCCTTCTCCGCCGCCGGGCCGCGATGGGCGCGGCAGGCGTCCACGCCTACCGCGTCGATGGCCCGGTCAACGCCGATGCCGTTGGTGAGGGTGAGAATCGCCTCGACCGGGTTCTCCGTCTCGTAGTTGATGACCTCCGCCCCCTGGCGGCGGGCAAGGGCCAGCCGGTCCGGCAGGCAGTCGATGGCGAAGATCCGCCCCGCATCCAGCAGCCGGGCGCTGGCGATGGCGAACTGGCCCACAGGGCCGCAGCCGAACACGGCGACCGTGTCGCCCTTGGAGATTTCCGCCAGCTTCGCCCCGAACCAGCCGGTGGGGAAAATGTCGGAGAGCAGGATCGCCTGATCGTCCGTCACGTCCTCCGGCAGCTTCACGAGCCCGGTGTGGGCGAAGGGAATGCGCGCCCGCTCCGCCTGGAGGCCTGGATAGCCGCCTGCCGCCTCCGGGCCGCCATAGAAGGCCGTGCCGGCCCGCTTGCCGCCGGGGTTCGCCAGATCGCACTGGGCGAAATAACCGGCGCGGCAATAGGCGCACGCGCCGCAGGCTATGGTGGAGGGAATGACCACCCGGTCGCCCACCTCCAGGTTCCGCACGTTCGCACCCAGCGCCTCCACAACCCCGACGCCCTCGTGGCCGAGAATGGTGCCCGGCTTCATGCCGCTGACCGTGCCCCGCACGAAATGCAGGTCCGTGCCGCAAATGGCGGACGCGGTCAGCCGGACGATGGCATCGGTCGGATCGCGCAGGACCGGGTTCGGAACCTCCTCCAGCCGGATATCGCCGATGTCGTGAAAGACGACCGCTTTCATCGCAAGGCTCCGCTGATTGCCGGGACAGGTCGCACAGCGACTGGAATCCGGCTGTGCGGGGGCACCGGCTCAACGTGTCAGCAGGGGCTGGGTTGCCTTGGGCGGGAAAACTTTTCCCGGCGTCTTCGGCGCTGGAAAAGGCAGGGCAGGTAAGGAGCAGGCTCGGTTCGCGAAATCGCCGCTGCCGTTCTCATTGGCAGCGGAAAAAAACAAGGGTGATCGCGGCGGATGCGGCGGAGGTCATGCATCCCGTCGCGCCGGTCAGAGAAAAAGAACGCTTACGTATCACGAGCAATCGAGAGAGTGTCGTCGCTCATTGAGTACAGCTCCGCTCGGGAACACGGAGAGACTGGAGGAGGTGGGGCCACAGCATGATGTCCCACCTCCTCAAAAATATCCGCTTCACAAACCTGGGTGCACAAGGGTGTGTGCGTGCTCAGGCGTGGCTGGCGCTCGTCGTGCGGCGAGGCATGGTTGCTGCACCGACGAGACACAGGCCGCCGAACATTAATCCCCATGTGGCGGGCTCGGGGACAGAGGTTGTGATGCGGCCTGAACTCAAATATTTGTTTCCACCAGTAGGCGGCTTGGCGAGAATGAACTCATAGCTTTTGGTTGCCAAGGCAACTCCGCTGGCAGTCAGCTCGCCTTCAAACAGGAGCGTAAGGTGGAATGGGCCACGCGATACGTTCAGCCCGGATGTCGGGTCCCACGAGACAAGGTTTGTCAGGGTGTAGGAGGACATTTCGTTATCAAGGAACAGGTCGAGCAGTTCACTGAAATCGTCGCTTGTCTCGAACCACCCTGTGAGAGTTCTGCCATCCGTAAACACTGCGTTCTCAAGATTGAAGATCACGCCTGCCGAGGCGGGTGCTGAGGAGAGCAGTGCGGCACCAAGCAACGCAGCGGACACGGAGAGCATTTTGCGCATTGGAAGTCCCCCCCCCCCCC
>NZ_JBPPGG010000001.1:176243-329700 GCF_051304405.1 Pedomonas sp. V897 | reverse complement strand
GGGAAACAAAGAAAAAGGGGGGGGGGGGGGGGGGGTTTGGGGTGGGGGGTCCCCCCCCCCCCCCCCCCCCCCTTGGGAAACATCTAACAAGAATTAGATTTATACACTGCTCCATACTGCTAATTATTCTTGGTTAATTCAACTTTAATTATCCATTTTCCGGATATTTTGCTTCTTACTAAGTAATATTGCTAGATAAAATTATTTTATTTGAAGCCATTGTTCGCCTTTAGGCTCATGCCTGCTCTCTTTGCGGGCCTGTGCTGGAGGCTATTCTGATTTCGTTGAGGTGGTCATGGAGAGGGATTCCGCAGTGTAACGGGATTCGGGAGAAGGTGCTGCCATGGCTCCTTCTCCCTCAACAGTCCTGCAACTCAGGCGATCGGGTTCTTCGCCGTGGCGGCGGCGTAGCGTTCCAGGCCCTGGGCGAGGTCGGCGATGAGGTCGTCCGGGTCCTCGAGGCCGATGTGGAGGCGCAGCATGGGGTGGTCGGTGTGCCAGCGGGTGGCGGTGCGGATGGAGGCCGGATTGATGGGCAGGATCAGGCTTTCGTAGCCGCCCCAGGAGAAGCCCATCTTGAAGTGGTGCATGTGGTCCACCATCGCGGCGAGGTCCGCGCGCTGACCCCGGTTCAGCACCACGGCGAACAGGCCGGTCGCGCCCTTGAAGTCGCGCTTCCAGAGCTCGTGGCCCGGGCAGCCGGGCAGGGCGGGGTGGATGACCCGCTCCACCAGCGGGTGCCCGGCCAGCCACTGCGCCACCTTGAGGCCGCTGGCCTGGTGGCGCTCCAGCCGCACGGGCAGGGTGCGCAGGCCGCGCAGGGCAAGCATGGCGTCGTCCGGCCCGACGCAGTGGCCGAGCTGGGCGGCGGTGGACTTGAGCGGGCCGTACCAGCGCTCGTTGGCGGTGACCGCGCCCATCATCACGTCCGAGTGGCCGCCCACATACTTGGTGAGGGACTGGATGGACATGTCCACGCCCAGCGAAAGGGACGGGAGATACAGCGGCGTCGCCCAGGTGTTGTCGAGAAGGACCGCCGCGCCGTGGGCATGGGCAACCTCGGCGATGGCGGGGATGTCCTGCACCTCGAAGGTGAGCGAGCCCGGCGACTCCACAAACACCGCGCGGGTGTTGGGGCGGATCAGCGCGGCGATGTCCGCGCCGATGGTGGGGTCGTAGTAGGTGGTCTCGACGCCGAGCTGGGCCAGCATCTTGTCGCAGAAGTGGCGGGTGGGCTCGTAGACGCTGTCCACCATCAGGATATGGTCGTTGCCGCCGCCCTTCAGCGTTGCGAACAGCGCAGTGGCAATGGCGGCAACGCCCGAAGGAAACAGCCGGGTGCCAAAGGCCCCCGGCTCAAGGCTGGTGAGCGCTTCCTCCAGCGCCCAGGTGGTGGGCGTGCCATGGCGGCCGTAGAACAGCCCGGCGGCGGGGTTGCGCAGGGCAGCATCGAACGCGGCAAGCGTCGGGAAGACGCAGGTGGAGGCGTGATAAACTGGCGGGTTCACCACGCCGTGGGTCCACTCGGGGCGGCGGCCGCCCTCGATCACCCTGGTCTCTGGTCTGGTTGCAGTTCGGTGTGCTGCCGTCTTGTCCGTCATGCTCTCATGCGCCTGTTACAACGGGGGTGTCGGGCTGACTGCCCCACTCGGTCCACGACCCGTCATAGAGCGCAACCTTGTCATGGCCAAGTAGATGCAGCCCGAAGGCCAGCACCGCCGCCGTAATTCCCGAGCCGCAGGTGGTGACGACCGGGCGGGAGAGGTCGATGCCCGCCTGCTCGAAGGCAGCACGCAGGTCCTCGCCGCGCTTGAAGGTGCCGTCCTCGGCCAGCAGCTGCCGGTAGGGCAGATTGCGCGCGCCCGGGATGTGCCCCGCCCGGAGGCCGGGGCGCGGCTCGGGCTCGGCACCGGCAAAGCGGCTGGCGGAGCGGGCGTCCAGCACCTGCTCGGCCTTGGTGGTGAGGTTGGCCTTCATCTGCTCCAGGGTGCGGACGGCGCTGCGGTCCTCCCACGGGGTGAAGTGGCGATGACGCACCACCGGCTTGCCGGACTCGACAGGGCGACCCTCCGCCTGCCATTTCTGGAAGCCGCCGTCGAGAATGGCGACGCGATGCGCGCCGAACACCCGCAACATCCACCACGCACGGGCGGACGAGCGCAGATCCGAATTGTCGTAGACCACGATGCGGCTGCCGTCGCCCAGCCCCAGCGCCTGCGCGCGGCTGGCGAACTTCTCGGGCGAGGGGAGCATGTGGGGCAGCGGGCTGGAGGTGTCCGCGATCTCGTCGATGTCGAAGAACACCGCGCCCGGAATGTGCGCCGCCTCAAACTCCGCGCGGGCGTTGCGGTTCTCGGCCGGCATATGCCAGCTGGCGTCCACGATCCGCAGGTCGTTCGCGCCAAGCTCGCCCGCCAGCCATTCGGTGCTCACCAAAGCGTCCATGCCGGGTCTCCTCGTGCCGGGTTGAATTCACAGGCCCACAGACAACACTGCAAGGCCGACACCCCTATGCATACAAGGATTTCACTCCGGACGAACGCGAATTAAGGTCGGATGATCGACATGATTGACTCAACATTTTTACATTGTTGACAATCGGGTCATGCGGCGGAGCATCCGTCTCGACGCCAGGGCGGCCGGGCGCGGGGCCCCCGCGCGGGCATTTGACCGGATGCGCGCAGGGGATTAAGCGAAGGCCATGACGACACCTTTCGAAACCACCCAGCTCGGCAAGCAGACCCCGCTTCCCAATTCCCCCGAGGAGGCGCGGCTCGACTATGTGCCCAACCCCCGGAAGGGGCGCAACTACCTGGTGCGCTTCACCTGCCCGGAATTCACCTCGCTCTGCCCGGTGACCGGACAGCCGGACTTCGCCCACCTCGTCATCGATTACATCCCCGACGAGACCATCGTGGAAAGCAAGTCCCTCAAGCTGTTCCTCCACAGTTTCCGCAACCACCGCGCCTTCCACGAAGATTGCACCGTCGGCATCGGTGAACGCCTCGCCACGGAAATGAAACCCAAATGGCTGCGCATCGGCGGCTACTGGTATCCGCGCGGCGGCATCCCCATCGACGTGTTCTGGCAAACCGGCCCCGCCCCCGCCGACGTCTGGGTGCCCGAACAGGGCGTGCCAGGGTATCGCGGCCGGGGGTAAGCCATCCCGCTCGGGGTTTGTTTTTTAAATCAGTTTGATTTTTTTTGCAGAGGGTCTCGGACCCTCTGCACTCCTATTCTTTTTTTCGGCCGTGTTTCCGGTGCGCGCTTGCCCGTAAAACAAGTCAGGCAGTTTTGCGCTGGGCCCTGCGCTTCTTTTGCCTGTTCAGCTTGGTCTTTGTGGCGCTTTCGGTTGGCCAGTATTCTTCTGCCAGTTCGAATTTGGTCTTGCGATCATAAGTGAGGTCTTTGGCACCTGCGATACGTGCCCCTCGCCATATGATGAAGGCGAGCCAGGCAATGCCCCATCCTGCGGCCAGCCACCAAAGCCACGACGGCCGATCTTCAAGATACGCCATTAGTAAAAAGGGGACGCCAATGGGGAACAAGACAGCGCTCCTGCGTCTATAGTTGTGGCTTGCCCATAGCCAATCAACCCAGCGCCGCACACATAAGTAGAATTTCACCAATTTCCCCCTGCATTTGTCTCAATACGAGAGGCCGGGTCCTGTTTCAATGTTGGGAATAATGCTGCAAAATTAATTCTGTGCGTTCGTTGATTGTGTTGCACTGGATACTGTTGCAGATTCACGAATGTCTTCAATAGCGAGCATGCAACCTTGGCAAGAACAGAATGCCCGCGCAACAGGTCGGATGAGAATTTCCGGTGATGGCAAGCGCGGCCCTCAATGAAAGGGAGGTGCAGGAGGGGTGAGCCCCTCCTGCAAAAGAAAACCCTGAAAAATCAAAAAACGAGAACCCGGGGAAACCCTCAGGGAATCCCGATCAGCTTGTGCGTCTGGAGGGACAGCCGCCAGCGGGGATGTTGCAGGCAGTAGTCCGTCGCGGCCTGGGTGTTGGCGGCGCGGTCCGGCCCGTCCATGGGCTGGAGGAAGAAGTGTTCGAAGTCGAGGTGTTCGAACTGCGCCGGGTCGCCGCCTTCCTGCGGGTAGACCAGTTTCAGCTCGTTGCCCTTGTGGACGATGAGGTCGGAACCGAGCTTGGGGCTGACGCACACCCAGTCGATGCCAGCGGGCACCTCCTGCGTGCCGTTGGTCTCGATGGCGATGGTGAAGCCGCGGGCGTGGAGGGCGTCGATGAGGGGCGCATCCAGCTGGAGGAGCGGCTCGCCGCCGGTGCAGACGACGTAGCGGTGGCCGGGGGCGGGGCCCCAGGCGGCCTCCACCGCGTCGGCGAGGGCTTGCGGGCTCGTGAACTTGCCGCCGCCGGGGCCGTCTGTCCCCACGAAGTCGGTGTCGCAGAACTGGCAGATGGCCCTGGCGCGGTCTTCCTCGCGGCCGGTCCACAGGTTGCAGCCGGAGAAGCGCACGAACACCGCGCGGCGGCCGGTGTGCGCGCCTTCGCCCTGAAGGGTGAGGAACAGTTCCTTGACGCTGTAGGTCATCGGTCGGCTTGCCTTTGCCCGCGGGATCAGGCGGGCTCGCAGGCGTAGCGGGTGGGGTCGGGCACGCCGGCCTCGGCGAAGCCCTTGCGGCGCAGCTTGCAGCTGTCGCAGTGGCCGCAGTGCAGCCCCTCGGGCGTCGGGTCGTAGCAGCTCCAGGTGAGGCCGTAGTCCATGCCGAGAGAAAGGCCGGTCTTGATGGTGTCGGCCTTGGTCATCTCGATGAGCGGCGTGTGGATGGTCAGTTTCCAGTCCCCCTCGACGCCGCGCTTGGTGGCCTGAAGCGCCATCGCCTCGAAGGCGCGAATGAAGCCGGGGCGGCAGTCGGGGTAGCCGGAGTAGTCGAGCGCGTTGACGCCGATGAAGATGTCCTCCGCGCCGATCACCTCCGCCCAGCCCAGCGCCAGGCTGAGGAACACGGTGTTGCGCGCGGGCACGTAGGTGATGGGGATGTCGTCCGCCATCGCCGCCTCGTCGCGGTCCTTCGGCACGTCGAAGTGGCCGGTGAGCGCCGAGCCGCCAAAGGCGGAGAGGTTGACCGGCAGCTCCACGTGGCCCTTCGCGCCGAACACCTGCGCCAGGTTGCGGGCACAGTCCAGCTCCACCCGGTGGCGCTGGTTGTAGTCGATGGTCAGCGCGTAGATGTCGTAGCCCTCGCTTTTGGCGATGGCGGCACAGGTGGCCGAATCCAGGCCACCGCTCAGCAATACAACGGCAGATTTGGTCATGGCTTTCCTATGCGCCCTGCGCGCTGCCGGGGCAAGACCTGTCAGGCAGGAGAGGGCGCGCCCGGGCTTGGGCGGTGCGGGCGGCGTCAGCGGTCCGGAGAGATGATCTGCTCCAGCGTCAGGCGATAGGGCGCGAGGATCTTGGCGAACGGGCGCTGGATGGCGTCGCCGCTGAGGAAGTCGAACCCGGCCTCGGCTGCCGTCGCGACGGCCTCGGGCGTGGCGAGGCCGTGGATGAAGGCGGTCATGCGATGGCGGTGGGCCGCCTCGGCGAAGGCTGGCGCGACGCTTGCCAGGCGGTGCGGCGGGCCAAGCTGGCGGGCCTCGAAGCCCATGGCGGAAAAGCCTGCCTCCCTCAGGTTGTGCACGGCGGCGGGCGTGGGCGGCACCAGCGCGGAGACAGCGCGGCAGTAGGGTTTCAGCCAGTGGCGGATCTCGAACGCGGTGTGCGGCGGGAAGCCCTCGGCGAGGCCGCCCACCTCCAGCACGAGGTGGCGGGCGGCGGTGCGTGACAGCGTGGCGCACTGGTCCAGATAGTCCAGCCGCGCCACGCGGTTGACGAGGGTGGTGTAATGCACCGGGCAGACCAGAACGCCGGGTGCGCGGCGCTGGCTCAGCTGCTGGGCGGCGGCCTGCGCCCGGGCGAGGGTCATCAGGTCGAACTCGTAGGTGTCGCGCGGGTCCGCTGCCCGCCGCAGGATATCGTGGCCGTAGTAGATGGCGTCATTGGAGCCATCGATCAGGCACATGCGGATGTAGTACGAGCTGACGGCCTTGCGGCGGACTTGCCACAGCGGCGTATAGGACAGGCCGGTCTGGCTCGCCGTCTCCGTCGCAGACGAGGGTATGGGCGCGGGCATGGGCGCGGGCATCGACGAGGGCGAGAGCGACGCCGTGGGCGCGGTCGGCTGCGCCGGCGCGGCGGGCTGCGGCAACGGGCGCAGGGCATTGGCGAGATGGCGCGCCACCGCTTCCTGGGCCGCTTTCTCGAAATGCTGGTTCAGCAGCGTGTCGATATCTGGCACTTCCTCCACCTGGTTGGTCTCCAGGTTGATGGTGAGCATGGAGACATCGATGGCTTCGTCCCGCTCGCTCATGCCGAACAGCTGCTGCCAGATTTCCTCGACGATGAAGTGGGCTTTCACCCGCGCTTCCTCGGCCGAGAGGTTGGCGAAGATCACCAGGTAGACCAGGTCGCCGTGACGCCGGAACACGTCGTGCGGCTCAAGGCGGCGGCGAAAGGAGGTCTCGATGACCTGCAGGATGCGATCCTGCATCAGGGGCCAGCGCTCCCCCAGCCGCGCGCGGATGGCCTGAAAGCCAAGAATCTGAAGACGCCCCACCGCAACCTGGCCGTGGTCGTGGGCGATGCTTCTCAACTGTTCGGTGAAGTCCTCGGCGTTGATGAGGTGGGCGAGGGCGCCGCCCGCGCCAGAGGATGCCGGGCCGGAAGCCGCTTCGGCTTCGGCTTGCCGCTTGAAGAGCAGGGAGCGGATGCGCTTGCCAAGATTGGTAAAATCAGCCGGAACCATGAAGCATCCGCGTTATCGACCGCACCGGCCAGCTGGATGGAAGAGCCAACAACTCGCCCATGAACTGGAATGCTCGCTAATATAAACTATATGCGGAAAGTAGAATACAATATTTCGACGCGAATTAGTCAATTGTTTAATTTGCTAATATTATCCACCTAGGCGACCGCCCGCGACAGCAAGCGCTGACGAGCGGTTGCGGGCGCTTTTAAGCGCACATCAAGCGTGTGGAAATCAGGCTGACGGGGGGCAACCGTCTGGGGGGAATCGTCGGAGGGCAATCGCCGGAGAAGCAGTCGGCGGGTGGTTTTCAGGCCGTAATGTCGAGCAGCCGCCCCTTGCAGGCCGCCGCCATGCCGTCCGCCAGGGCGAAGCGCGCCGCCAGCCGGCGCTGCGCGTTCTGCGCAGGGTCGGGGTCTGCCGGGCTCACCGGCTGCACCGTCCGCAGTCGCTGCGGCCGGGACACCGGCAACCGTTCTTGCCACGGCGGGGCGGGAAGGGCGGGCGGGATCAGAATGGGACGGCTCCTCAACCTCTTGCACCAAAGGTTAAGCAAGGAGCGGGCCAATCGGCGCAGACCGGCGGAAATCCGCGATTGTCAGGGTTAACGTCGCGCGGCGGGCGCGCGCGTTGTAAAGTCTGCCGACAGGGCGCGGCGCGGTGAGCGCAGGGTGGGCGGGGCGACGCCGCAATTCCCGGGCCGCGTCCCGAAAAGGGTTGAACTGGAGGGCGGAAAGGCTCTAACCCAAGAGACATGAAGCGTACTCATCTGCCGCTGAATGCATTACGCGTTTTCGACGCTGCCGCCCGCCATCTCTCCTTCACCAAAGCGGCGGACGAGCTTGCCGTCACGCCGGCCGCCGTTGGCCAGCACATCCGCGCGCTGGAGGATCTGCTCGGCGTCATCCTGTTCAAGCGGCTGGGTCGCAACCTGGCGCTGACGCCGGAGGCCGAGCGCGCCCTGCCGGCCCTGCGCGACGGCTTCCTCAAGTTCGAGGAGGCGGTGCGGACCCTGCAGGCGGCGCAGACCTCCAAGTCCATCACCATCAGCGTGCCGCCCTCGTTCGCGGCCAAGTGGCTGGTGCCGCGAATCGAGCGGTTCGCCGAAAGCCACCCGGACATGCAGGTGCGGATTTTCGCCGCCATGCAGCTGGTGGACTTCAGCCAGGAGAACATCGACCTCGCGATCCGCTTCGGGCGGGGGGACTACCCCGATCTGGTGGTCGAGAAGCTGCTGGACGAGCATGTCTATCCGGCCTGCGCGCCGTCGCTGCTGGAGCGCTTCCCGATCAGGACTGCGGCGGATCTGGTGAACCTGCCGCTGATCCATGACGAGGCTGCCGACATGGACGACGGCTGCCCCACCTGGCCCATGTGGCTGAAGGCGGCGGGCGTCGATCACCCGGACCCGGAACGGGGCATTCACTTCAACCAGTCGTCGCTGGCCATCGAGGCGGCGACGGCGGGCAAGGGCGTGGTGCTGGCCAAGGCGGCCATCGCGGCGGCGGACATCGAGGCGGGGCGGCTGGTGCGCCTGTTCAACAGCAGCCACGCGGTCGAGTTCGGCTACTATCTGGTCGCCCCCGAGCCGCAGTGGCGGCAGAAGAAGGTGCAGACCTTCGTCAACTGGGTGAAGGCGGAAGCGGCCCGGCATCAGGCCTGATCCCGGGCCTCCCTCATCGCGGCCTCACGGCGCGTCCGGGTGATCCCGGAGGCGGTTGAGCCCCCCTCTGCTTGCCAACCCGGCCGGATGCGTCACAATGGACGCAGATCCGCGAGGGGAGGCTGGTGCATGGGTTCGATCTTCTTTGTCGTTCTGGCGTTCGTGGCCATCGTCACGGTGGCGAAAAGCGTGGTCACGGTGCGTCAGGGCTTCGAGTACACCGTCGAGCGGTTCGGCCGCTTCACCAAGACCCTGACGCCCGGCTTCCATCTGATCGTGCCGTTCGTGGACAGCATCGGCCGGCGCATCAACATGATGGAGCAGGTGCTGGACATTCCGGGGCAGGAGATCATCACCCGCGACAACGCCATGGTGGGCGTCGATGGCGTGGTGTTCTTCCAGGTGCTGGACTCGGCCAAGGCGGCCTACGAGGTGTCGGACCTGATGCTGGCCATCATGAACCTCACCACCACCAACCTGCGCACGGTGATGGGGTCGATGGACCTGGACGAGACGCTCTCCCAGCGCGACGCCATCAACGCCCGCCTGCTGGCGGTGGTGGACAAGGCCACCCACAGCTGGGGCGTGAAGGTGACGCGCGTGGAGATCAAGGACATCCGCCCGCCGCAGGACATCGTCAACGCCATGGCCCGCCAGATGAAGGCCGAGCGCGAGAAGCGCGCCGCCATCCTTGAGGCCGAGGGCCAGCGGAACTCGGAGATCCTGCGGGCCGAGGGCGCCAAGCAGGCGCAGATTCTGGAAGCGGAGGGGCGGCGCGAGGCCGCCTTCCGCGACGCCGAGGCCCGCGAGCGCGCGGCGGAGGCGGAAGCCAAGGCGACCGAACTGGTGAGCGAGGCCATCGCCAGGGGCAGCGCGCAGGCCATCAATTACTTCGTCGCCCAGAAGTATGTGGAGGCGATGACCGCCTTCGCAGAAAGCCGCAACAGCAAGGTGATCTTCATGCCGATGGAGGCGTCGGCGCTGGTCGGCTCGCTGGGCGGCATCGGCGAGCTGGTGAAGGCGGTGGCGGGCGGTGACGGCACGCCGCCAGCGGGTGCCGGAGGCGCTGGCGGCGCGCAGGCGGGCAGCGGCCTGCCGCGCACCGGGGAGCGGTGAGGCGCTCATGAACTGGGATGCGGTGACCGGATTTTTCACCCCCTGGGGCTGGTGGGTGGCGGCGCTGGTGCTGGCGGCGGCCGAGACGGTTGCCCCCGGCGCGTTCCTCTTGTGGCTCGGGATCGCGGCGGGCCTCACCGGCCTCGTGACATTGCTCACGGGGGCGGGCTGGGAGGTCCAGCTGGCGGTGTTCGCCGTGCTGGCGGTCCTCTCGGTGCTGTGGGGGCGCAAGTGGGCGCGGCGGCATCAGGGCAGCGGCCCCAGCAGCGTCAGCCGCCGGGCCGATCAGTTGCCGGGGCGCACCGTGGTGCTGGTCGAGCCCATCGTGCATGGCCGGGGCCGGGCGGAGCTGGACGACACGGTATGGGAAGTGTGCGGCCCGGACGCGCCCGCGGGGACCGTCATGCGGATTTTGCGAACCGAAGGCGCGGCCTTGATCGTTGAACCCGTCGCATAGCGGCGGCACTCGCAAGGAGGGGGCAATGGCAAGCGAGACGGCGGAGCGGTTTCAGGCGCTGATGCTGAGCCGGGAGGGGGAGGCGACGCAGGTCGCGCTGGTCTCCCTCGGCGAGGACGACCTCATGGAGGGGGATGTGGTGGTGGATGTGAGCCACTCCTCCATGAACTACAAGGATGCCCTTGCCCTGACGGGCGCTGCCCCGGTGGTGCGGCGCTTCCCCATGATCCCGGGCATCGACTTTGCCGGGCGCGTGCGTGCCTCGCGCCATCCCGACTTCAAGGCGGGCGACGCGGTGGTGCTGAACGGCTACGGCCTCGGCGAGACCCACTACGGCGGCTACGCCGCCCGCGCCCGGGTGAAAGGCGACTGGCTGGTGCCGCTGGAGAACATCACGCCCTTCGAGGCCATGGCCCTCGGCACGGCGGGCTATACCGCCATGCTGTGCGTGATGGCGCTGGAGCGCCACCTCGTCCGCCAGACCGAAGGGCAGGTGCTGGTGACCGGCGCGGCGGGCGGCGTGGGGAGCGTGGCCGTCGCGCTGCTGGCGGAGCTGGGTTACCGCGTCGTTGCCTCCACCGGGCGGCTGGAGGAGGCGGACTACCTCAAGTCCCTCGGCGCGGAGGAGGTGATCGACCGGCGCGAACTCTCCGAACCGGCGACCAGACCGCTGGGCAAGGAGCGCTGGTGCGGCGCCATCGACACGGTGGGCTCCCATACCCTCGCCAACGTGCTGGCCCAGACGCGCTATGGCGGCTGCGTCGCCGCCTGCGGCCTGGCACAGGGATCGGATCTGCCGGTGACGGTGATGCCCTTCATCCTGCGCTCGGTGACGCTGGCGGGGGTCGATTCCGTGCAGGCGCCCATGGCGCTGCGGCGGGAGGCCTGGCTGCGGCTCGACCAGCTCATCGACCGGGCAAAGCTGCGCGCCATGACCCGCACCGTGCGGCTGGCGGATGTGCCCGCCCTTGCGCCCGACTTTCTGGCCGGGCGGGTGCGCGGCCGCATCGTGGTGGAGATCGGGTAGGGGGGGCGGTCAGACAGAAACGGTCAGACAGAAACGGGCGGCGGCACGTCGCAAAACTGTGCCACCGCCCGCTGCTGCGTGACGAACTGTTGACGCGAACTGTTGAAGCCCGGCCTGGCGGATCTCAGCCCGGCTGCTTGGCCATCTTGCGGGGCGCGACGCCCGCGGCCACCAGCACCTGCTCGGCAGCCTGGTTCTTCGGCAGCGAGCGGAACTTCTGCACCTCGGCCTTGAAGCGGGCCAGCTCGGAGCCGGACAGCGACGAGCCGGTCGGAATCGCCGTGCCCTTGGGGTCGATGGCCTTGCCGTTCTTGTAGACCTCGTAGTGCAGGTGCGGGCCGGTGGACAGGCCCGTGGTGCCCACGTAGCCGATGACCTGCCCCTGCGCCACCTGGACGCCGGGACGGATGCCGGACTTGAAGCCCTTCATGTGGGCGTAGGCGGTTTCGTAGCCGCCCGCGTGGCGAATCTTGACGTAGTTGCCGTGGCCGCCATGGCGGCCGGCGAACACCACCGTGCCGGAGCCCGCCGCCATGATCGGCGTGCCGCTGGGTGCGGCGAAGTCGGTGCCCTTGTGCATGCGGCCATAGCCCAGCACCGGGTGGCGGCGCATGCCGAAGTTGGAGGAGATGCGGGCGCCGTCCACGGGCGTGCGCATCAGCAGCTTCTGGATCGACGAGCCGTCAGGATGGAAGAACTGGCCGCGATCGCCCTTGGGCTGGAACCAGATCAGCTCCACATCCTTGCGCTTGCCGCCGCGCTCCATGTGGGCATAGAGCAGGCGGCCGGTCTTTTCCTCGCCGGTCTCGGCCACTTCGCGCTCGTAGACCAGGCTGAAGCGGTCGCTGGCGGTCACCTCGCGGGCGAAGTCCACGCTGAAGGACAGCGCCTTCACATATTCATTGATCACGGTGGTGGGCACGCCCAGCTGGCGGGCGGAGAGGTAGAGGCTGCGGCCCACTTCGCCCTCGATGCGGGCCGGGGCGCTGATTACCTTGATCGGCAGGGTCTTGACCATGAAGTCATTGCCGACCCGGGCCACCTGCACGTGATTGTCGAAGGAGGGTCGGAAGGAGAGCAGCTGGAGCGGGCGCGGGTCCTTGCTGGAGACGCGGCGGCCCAGCATCAGCTGCGCGCTGGCGCCGCGCGGCGGATCCTTGATCTGGGCGGCCGGGCCCAGGGCCTCGGCAACCTGACGCGCTTCCGTGCGCGAGACGCCCGCCCGGCGCAGAATGGCCTCCAGGCTGGAGTTGCGCTGGAGCGGGATTTCCCGCTGCTCAATCTCCGGCTCGACTTCGGCGGAGATCGCCTTGGCCAGCGGCAGCATGGGCACGCGCTCGCCGGTCTGGGCGCCGGTCATCAGCGGGCCGATGATGGCGGGCTGGATGGCTTCCACCTGCGTGGCGGTGATGATGGGTGCAGTGGCGGAGGGCAGGGGTTGGATGGGGTTGGTGAAGGTCAGCCAGCTGGCAGCGGCAAGCAGGCCGCCCAGCGTCGCCAGACCGCGCCACCACTTCAGGGATCCGATCTGATGGCCAAGGTCGACCGCCAGCTCGAATTCACCCAACGGTTCCGCAGGCACAGAGCCAACGTTATCCGTTTCGCTTTTTGCAAGCGCGACGAAGCCCGTTTTTAGCAAACCCTGGTCTCCTTGAGTCCCTGCACGACTCACCCGCCCAACCAAAGAGACAGGTAATCCAAACACAACAGCTCAGAAAACTGTCGCGCCTAAGTGCTGATGTCAACCAATAGCCAAGCTGAATCCGGCAGAAAGTGTCGAATTTTGTTATTAACAAACTCTTAACATTCCGCTTCGCATACGAAATCCGGGTTTCGATACGGCAAGGCGCACAATATCTGTGGCCAATGGCCCTTGCATTGATGCGGGCTCCGCCTCAGAGTCTTAGACAACATGGGTGCATTGGCTTCGAGCAAGGTTACGGCTGTCCTGGGGCCGACAAATACCGGGAAGACCCATCTGGCGGTTGAGAGGCTGTGCGCCCACTCCTCTGGGATGATTGGCTTTCCGCTGCGTCTGCTCGCCCGGGAGGTCTATGACCGGGTGGTGGCCATCAAGGGCGCGGACCAGGTGGCCCTGATCACCGGCGAGGAGCGAATCGTCCCGCCGAACGCCCGCTATTTCCTCTGCACCGCCGAGTCGATGCCGCTGGACCGGCAGGTCGCCTTCCTCGCGCTCGACGAGGCGCAGCTGGGGGCGGACGACGAACGCGGCCACATCTTCACCGACCGGCTGCTGCGGGCGCGCGGGCGCGACGAGACCATGATTCTCGGCTCCGATCCCCTGCGGCCGCTGATCGCCCGGCTGCTGCCCGATGCGGAGATCATCTCCCGGCCCCGCTTCTCGACGCTGAGCTACGCCGCGCCCCGGAAGCTGTCGCGCCTGCCCAAGCGCACCGCCATCGTCGCCTTCTCGGCCGATCAGGTCTACGCCATCGGCGAGATGCTGCGCCGCCAGCGCGGCGGCGTCGCGGTGGTGATGGGCTCGCTCAGCCCCCGCACCCGCAACGCGCAGGTGGGCATGTATCAGTCGGGCGAGGTGGACTATCTGGTGGCGACCGACGCCATCGGCATGGGCCTCAACATGGATATCAGCCACGTGGCCTTCGCCGGGCTGTCCAAGTTCGACGGCAAGCGCCACCGCCGCCTGACCCCCGCCGAAATGGCCCAGATCGCCGGGCGCGCGGGACGGCACCAGCGGGACGGCACCTTCGGCACCGTGCAGCTGGGCGACGAGCGGCGGCAGCTGACGCCGGAGGAAATCGTCGCCATCGAGAACCACAGCTTCGCGCCGCTGGAGCGCCTGCTCTGGCGCAACGCCGAGCTGGACTTCCAGTCCGTCGGCGGGCTGATCCGCTCGCTCGACGCCCGGCCGCAGCGGCCGGAGCTGATGAAGGCGGAGGACGCCATCGACGTGGCGGTGCTGCGGCGCCTGGCCCACGAGCCGCTGGTGGAGGAGCGGGCGCGCCGCACGGCCCGGGTACGCCGGCTGTGGGACGCCTGCCAGGTGCCGGACTACCGCAAGGTGAGCCCGGACATTCACGCCCGTCTGGTGCTGCGCCTCTACAAGCATCTGACGGAGGGCAACGGCACCCTGCCGACAGACTGGATCGCCGCCGAAATCGCCCGGCTCGACCAGGTGAACGGCGACATCGAGACCATCGCCGGCCGCATCGCGGGCATCCGCACCTGGGCCTACATCTCCCAGCGCGCCGACTGGCTGGACGACCCGAGCCATTGGGCCGGGCGCACCCGGGCGCTGGAGGACAAGCTCTCGGACGTGCTGCACGAGCGGCTCATCCAGCGGTTCGTCGACCGGCGCACCTCGGTGCTGCTGCGCTCGGCGGGCGGACGGGGCGCGCTCGACGTGGAGGTGGACGAGAACGGCGCGGTGGAGGTGGAGGGCCACGCCATCGGCACGCTCTCCGGCTTCACCTTCACCATCGATGCGGACGCCCGTCACGAGGATCGCCGCCGCATGATGGCCGCGGCCGAGCGGGCGCTCTCCGCCGAGATGACGCGCCGCGCCCGGGCGCTGGCGGACAGCGGGGAGGAGGAAATCGGCTTCGAGCTGGGGCCGGAGGCGCCTCATGTGCGCCTGCTCTGGAAGGGGGCACGGGTCGCCTCGCTCACGCCGGGGCGCGACCCGCTCGCCCCGCGCGTGCGGCTGGAGGTCGGGGCGGCCCTGCTGGCCGCCGCCGAGAAGGCGTCCGTGCTGGCCCGGCTGGAAGCCTGGGTGGCGGCGCGCACGCAGGCGCTGCTGAAGCCGCTGGCGCGCCTCTCCCGGCTGGCGGAGGGCGAGGAGGCGAAGAATGTGGGCGGCGCCGCGCGGGGCCTCGCCGTGCATCTGGTGCAGGGGCTGGGCGTGGTGCCGCGCGAGACGGCGCGGGCGCAGGTGGACGCCCTCAGCCGCGACGAGCGGCGCTGGCTGGCGAAGGCAGGCGTCCGGATCGGCGCGCGGCATGTGTTTGCGCCCGCCGTGCTGAAGCCCGCCGCCATGCAGTGGCGCATCGCCCTGTGGGCCGCTGCCCATCCCGAGGCGGGGGCACTGCCCGCCTTGCCGGAGAACGCGCCGGTCAGCGTGGCGGTGGCGCCATCCGCGCCCCGCGCGCTCTACACCGCCGCCGGCTACTGGGTGGTGGGCGACAAGGCAGTGCGGGTGGATCTGGTGGAGCGCCTGCTCGACGTGCTGCGCGAGGAGGCGAGGGGCGGCGCGCCGGTGGTGCCGACCGGCCAGCTCGTCTCCATGGTGGGGCTGAGCCAGGCCGACTTCTCCCGGCTGATGGTGGCGCTCGGCTACCGGCGAACCCTGCTGCCGCCCCGGGAAGGGGCGGCGGAGGGCGAGAAGATCGTGGCGTACAAGTGGAAGGGTCATGCCGCGAACCGTCGGCGCGCGGCGGGAGGCGAGCGCAAGGACGTCGCTGCTTCCTCGCCGTTCGCCGCGCTCGCCGCATGGCGCAGCAGCTAGGCGACAGGGCCAGGAACGAGGAGAGAGACCTGCATGGACAACGGCTCGCAGCGGCTTGACAAGTGGTTGTGGTTTGCCCGTCTGTTCAAAACCCGTGCGGAGGCTGCCGCCATGTGCAGCAGCCGCCACCTCAGGATGGACGGGCGTGTCGTGGACAAGCCGCACGCGGCAGTGCGGGTCGGCTCCGTGATCAGCTTCCCCAAGGCGGGACGGGTGGTCGTGGTGAAGGTGGAGGGCTTCGCCGAACGGCGCGGCCCCTATGCCACGGCCCGGCTGCTCTACAGCGACATGAGCCCGGCCATGCCCGCGGCGGACGCCCGGCTGCCCGCCACCGCGTAAGGCAGCGCGCGTAATCCGCGCACTGGCCGGGATTCGCCCAGATGGGTGTTGACGGACTCCGGGGCCTTCGGTAGCAGACGGTCAATCGAGTGGAAGGAGCCGGACCAGAGATGGCCTACGTCGTTACCGACGCGTGCATTCGTTGCAAGTACATGGACTGCGTTGAGGTGTGCCCTGTGGATTGCTTCTACGAGGGCGAGAACATGCTCGTGATCAGCCCGAGCGAATGCATCGACTGCGGCGTGTGCGAGCCGGAATGCCCGGCAGAGGCCATTCTGCCGGATACGGAACCCGGCCTTGAGTCCTGGCTCGAGCTGAACGCCAAATATGCGGCCATCTGGCCGAACATCACCACCAAGGGAACCCCGCCCGCCGATGCGGACGAGTTCAAGGGCGTGAAGGGCAAGCTCGAGGCCTATTTCTCGGAGAAGCCGGGCCAGGGCAGCTGACCGTCTTCCCGCACGTTTGAAACAGTGCCGACCCCCGCGTTCGTCTCGAACGCGGGGCGTTTCACGTTGCATTGCGGCATAAAGGAGTGGAAATTCTGCTCTGTTTATGTTACATGCTTGCGACGTTGTCTAACGCACGAAATTGAACTGTTTTGGCGCAACGGCTCCAGTCAGTCCCCATCCCCGGATTTCAGCGGGCACCCCGCGGCCATTCCCGATGGCCAGCGCTGAAACGGTATGAGTCGTGCTAGTGCAGAGAAGCGACAGGAAACAAGAATGGCGGCAAAATCCCTTAAGTTCGTCGTGGGCGACTATGTTGTGTATCCCAAGCATGGCGTCGGACGGGTCGTTGAACTGGAAACCACGGAAGTGGCCGGTTTTCCGCTTGAACTCTATGTCATCCGCTTCGAAAAGGAACGCATGACTCTGCGCGTGCCGATGAACAAGGCGGAAGCCGTTGGTATGCGCAAGCTCTCCAGCCAGGCCACCCTTCAGGAAGCGCTTACGACGCTCAAGGGCAAGCCGCGGATCAAGCGCACCATGTGGTCGCGCCGGGCGCAGGAATACGAAGCCAAGATCAACTCCGGCGATCTGGTCTCCATCGCCGAGGTGGTGCGCGACCTGCACCGCGCCGAGGACCAGCCGGAGCAGTCCTACTCCGAGCGGCAGATCTACGAGGCGGCCATCAGCCGTCTGGCCCGCGAGCTGGCCGCGATGGAAAACATCGACGAGCAGACCGCCCAGGACAAGATCCACAAGGTGCTCAAGGCCGCCTGAGGCCCGCGCACCGCGCCTTTCGAGAGCGGCCGCCCCTCACGGGCGGCCGTTCTCGTTCGGGCCCATTCTCGCGGGGCTGACACGCCCCGTTGTTCACGGGACGTGGAGAATGAAACCGCAGGTCTCCGGCTCGCCAGAGGCCGGGCCCCAGCTTATCTATGGACAGGTCATATCCCCGAAGAAACGGCGCCCTTGCTGATGGACGCTCCTTTGAGGGATGCTAGATTATGGTTCGGATATTTCTGGGGGAAGGTAAGACGCAATGAAGCACAAGATTCTGGCTGCACTGGTCGCCGCTCCGCTCCTGGCGGGCGGCATGGCAGGAAGCGTTGCCGCCGTCGCGCAGACGGCCGCCCCGGCGCTCGAGGTGCCGGCCGGCACCTACAAGATCGATCCCACCCACGCCAGCGTCATCTGGCAGGTGAACCACCTCGGCCTGTCGAACTACACGGCGCGCTTCACCAAGTTCGACGCCACGCTGACGTTCGACCCGGCGAACCCGGAGAAAAGCAGCCTGACCGTGACCATCGACCCCAAGTCGGTGCGCACGGACTATCCGTTCCCCGAGAAGGAGGACTTCGACGCCAAGATCGCGGGGCCGGATTTCTTCGACGCGGCCCGGTTCCCGGAGATCCGGTTCGTCTCTACCAGGGTTGAGCGCACCGGCGCGGACGCGGGCCGGGTCCATGGCGACCTGACCTTCCACGGCGTCACCAAGCCGGTGGTGATGGACGTGAAGCTCGTCGGCGCGAAGAAGCACCCGATGCGGGGCATCGGCGCCATGGGCTTCTCCGCCACCACCACCTTCAAGCGCTCGGACTTCGGCGTGAACAACCTGGTGCCGTTCGTGGGCGACGAGGTGACGGTGCAGGTGGAGGCCGAGTTCCTCGAGGAAAAGTAAGCCGTACGTCCGTTGCCCTGAGCGTGGGAGGCCGCGTCATGAGCCGGTATTCGACTGTCGCGATTGTTCTGCACTGGCTGATCGCCCTGGCGATGATTGCCCTCCTCGTGATGGGCTTCTGGATGGGCGATGCCATCAAGAAACCGGAGACGCAGGCGCTGGCCTTCGAGGTGTTCCAGATCCACAAGTCGCTGGGCCTGACCGTGCTGGTGCTGACACTGGTGCGGCTGGCCTGGCGGCTGGGACACCGGCCGCCGCCGCTGCCGTACTCCATGCCGGGCTGGCAGAAGACGGCGGCGCACGCCACCGCCTGGGCCTTCTATGCGCTGCTCCTCATCATGCCGCTGTCCGGCTGGGTGATCGTCTCCACCAGCCCGTTCGGCCTGCCCACGATGTGGTTCGGGCTGTTCGAATGGCCGCACCTCACGCCGCTCGCCGAGGCGGCCAACCGCATCCAGATCAACGGGGCCGCCGAGGAGGTGCACGAACTGCTCGCGCTGGGCGCGGTGGGCCTCCTGGCCCTGCACGTGGCGGGCGCGCTCAAGCACCACTTCATCGATCGGGACGATGTGCTCACCCGCATGATCCCGTGGCTCGCCCGATAAGGAGGATGGCTATGCCCAGGTTTTTCGCTTTCCTGCCCGCCGGGGCCGTGGCGCTACTGGCGCTGACCGGCACCGCCGACGCGCGGCCGTGGGCGGTGGACGCCAAGAAGAGCGCCATCACCTTCAGCGGCCAGCACGTGGGCAAGACATTCAACGGCAGCTTCCAGACGTGGCAGGCGAGCATCGACTTCGATCCCGCCAAACCGGAGGCGGCGAAGGTGTCGGTGACCATCGACCTCGCCTCGGCGCAGACGGGCGATGCCATGTACGACAAGACCCTGCCGTCCGCCGACTGGTTCGACGTGGCCAAGGCGCGCAACGCCACCTTCACGGCAACCAGGATCACGAAGACCGGCGAGAACAGCTACGTCGCCGACGGCCAGCTCACCATTCGCGGCAAGAGCGTGCCGGTGAAGCTGCCGTTCACGCTCGCTATCGCCGGCAACACCGCCACCATGGACGGCAAGGTGACACTCACACGCACGGCCTGGGGCATCGGCAGCGGCTCCGACGCCAAGGGCGAGTGGGTCTCCCTGCAAATCCCCGTGCAGGTGAAGGTGGTGGCCACCGCGAAGTGATTTTTTCCGGGACGTGATTTTTTCCGGGACGTGATTTTTTTCGCAGGAGGGACTCGGTCCCTCCTGCACCTCCCGTCATTGATCGGGACGTGCGCGTGAGGGCGGGCGCGGCCCTGAAAAACGAATGGGGGATCGCCAAGGGGGTCAGCGACCCCCTTGGCCTGAATCCTGAAATCAGCCCGGATGTCCCCTCAGTACAGGAACATCGGCATGCCCTCGACCGAGGCGATCTTGGCGCGGTGGGTCTGCGGATCGTAGAGGCGGGACACGTCCAGCTTTTTCACCTGTTCGAGCACGGTGCCGATGGGCACGTGTTCGTAGTTGCCGTCGCGCAGGGCGACGAGCCGTCCGGTCTCGCCCCGTTCGATGAGCTGCACGGCGAGCGTGCCGAAGGCGAAGCCCACCATGCGGTCGAGCGCGTCGGGCGCGCCCGCGCGCATGAGGTAGGCCAGTTCCTGCACCACCGTGCCGACGCCGCTTTTCTCCTCGATCTGGCGGGCGAGGCGCTGGCCGACGCCGATCGGGTTGCGCTGGGTGTTGGAGCGGGAGAGCTGGTCCTCGCCCTCCGTCTCGCTGGCGAGCCTGGCCCCTTCGGAGATGACCAGCACGGAATAGTTCTCGGGGTTGGCCTCGCGGTCGGCCACCAGCTGGGCGATGAGGCGGTCCTCGTCCACCGGCACCTCGGCAATGGCGATGCGGTCCGCCTGTGCGAGGAAGCCGGAGAGGAGGGCGGTCTCGCCGCTGCGCCGGCCGAACAGCTCGACGATCGCGATGCGCTCGTGGCTCGCCGTGGTGGTCCGCAGCGCGTTGATGGCTGCCACCGAGCGGCTGACGGCGGTGGAAAAGCCGATGCAGTAGTCCGTGCCGTAGACGTCGTTGTCCATCGTCTTGGGGATGGAGATCACCGGCATCCCGAGGCTGGAGAGGTGGGCGGAGAAGCGCAGGGTGCCATCGCCGCCGAGCGTCACCATCACGTCGATGCCCATGGCCTTCAGCACCGCGCGGACGTGGTCGGTGCGGTCGCCCTCGGGCTGGCGGCGCGGGTCGGTGCGGGAGGTGTGCAGGATGGTGCCGCCCCGGCGGTCGATGCCGCGCACGCGGGCAGGGGTCAGCTCGATGCTGCCGTTGCCCGCGGTCATGTCCAGGAGGTCGGGGTCGATGGACATCACCCCCTGCCAGCCGCGCAGGAAGCCGGTCACCGCCCAGCCGCGCTCCGCCGCGCCCTCAACGATCGCCTTGATGCAGGGGTTGAGCCCCGGAACGTCGCCCCCACCCGTCAGAATTCCTATCCGCATACCTGTCATCCTTGCCTGATGGGGCTAATATAGCCTCAACTTTTCTGTTTACACGGCGCCTTGCGCCCCGGGCGTGCGATCCGGGGCGGGACCGCCGGTACCATGACGGCGCCCCCATGCGGAAGCCGGAGGGAGAGACAAGATGGATGTGGCAACCCTGAGAAAAGCCTACGTGGACGGCGCATGGCTCGATGGCCGCGCGCGGTTCGAGGTGACCAACCCGGCGACCGGCGAGGTGCTGGCCCATGTGCCCGATCTGGGCGCGGAGGAGACGAAACAGGCCATCGAGGCGGCGCATCGCGCCTTTCCCGCCTGGGCGGGCAAGACCGCCAAGGAGCGGTCGCAGATCCTGCGGCGCTGGTTCGAGGCGATCATGGCCAACGCCGACAGCCTCGCCCGGCTGATGACCCAGGAACAGGGCAAGCCGCTCGCGGAATCGCGCGGCGAGGTGGTCTATGGCGCGTCGTTCATCGAGTGGTTCGCGGAGGAGGCCAAGCGGGCCTATGGCGAGGTGATCCCGACCACCATGGGCAACAAGCGCTTCCTCACCATCCGCCAGCCTGTCGGCGTGGTGGCCGCCATCACGCCCTGGAACTTCCCCATCGCCATGATCACCCGCAAGGCGGGGCCGGCGCTGGCGGCGGGCTGCACCATGGTGATCAAGCCGCCCGCCGAGACGCCGCTGTGCGCGCTGGAGCTGGCGCGGCTGGCGGAGGAGGCGGGGGTGCCGCCGGGGGTGCTCAACATCGTCACCACCACCGACTCCAAAACCGTGGGCAAGGTGCTGTGCGAAAGCCCGCTGGTGAAGGCGCTCTCCTTCACCGGCTCGACCGAGGTGGGCAAGATCCTCTACCGGCAGTGCGCCGACACGGTGAAGAAGCTGGGGCTGGAGCTGGGCGGCAACGCGCCGCTGCTGGTGTTCGACGACGCGGACCTCGACCAGGCGATCGAGGGTGCGCTGGCCTCCAAGTACCGCAACGCGGGGCAGACCTGCGTGTGCGCCAACCGCATCCTCGTGCAGAGCGGCATTTACGACGCCTTCGCCCACCGGCTCGCCGAGCGGGTCGCCCGGATGAAGGTGGGCAACGGCCTTGAGGACGGCGTTGCCATCGGCCCGCTCATCACCAGCGACGCGGTGGAAAAGGTGGAACGTCTGGTGGAGGACGCGCTCAAGGGCGGCGCAAAGGCGATCATCGGCGGCAAGCGCGCGGCCATGGGCGGCCTGTTCTACGAGCCGACCGTGCTGACCGACGCCACCGACCGGATGGACCTGTTCCGGGAGGAGATCTTCGGGCCGGTCGCGCCCCTGTTCCGCTTCGAGACGGAGGAGGAGGCCGTGCGCCTCGCCAACAACACCCAGTACGGGCTCGCCGCCTACCTCTTCACCCGCGACGTCAACCGGGTGTTCCGGGTGAGCGAGGCGCTGGAATACGGCATGGTGGGGGTGAACGACGGCATCCTCTCGGCCGAGGTGGTGCCGTTCGGCGGCGTGAAGGAATCCGGCCTTGGCCGCGAGGGCGGCCGCGAGGGCATGGAGGAGTTCCTCGAGACCAAATACATCTGCCTCGGCGGCCTCAACCGGTAAGCACGGATTGCGACGAGCGGCGGGGGTGCCATGCATCCCCCGCCCGGGCCGCACGTTGCCTCAGGCGACACCAACCTGAGGAGACGGGTCATGGCCATGCGTGATTTGACGCCGCGCAATCGCGGCGGTCTCTCCGGCGGCGGTCTCTCCGGCGGCGGGTTCGGCCCGGGTGACTGGCAGAGCCCCATGCTGAACCTGCGCCGGGACATCGAGAGCATGTTCGAGGACATGTTCCGGGGCGGCTTCGCGCCACTCGCCCGCATGGGCGGCGCCTCCCTGCCAGGGCTGGCGGGGATGGCCGGCTCCGCCGCCTGGCCCAGCATCGAGGTGAGCGAGACCGACAGCGAGATTCGCATCACCGCCGAAGTGCCGGGCCTCAGCGAGAACGATGTTGAGCTGATGATCGAGGAGGGCGTGCTCACCATCCGCGGCGAGAAAAAGACCGAAACGGAGGACCGGGAGCGCGGCTACTCGGAGCGCTACTACGGCCACTTCGAGCGGCGCATCGGCCTGCCCGCCGGGGTGGACGAGGAAAACGCACAGGCCGATTTCCACAACGGCGTGCTCCGCATCACGCTGCGCAAGACCCAGGAAGGGCAGCGGGCCCGGCGCATTCCCATCGGTGCGCGGGGCGAGGCCGGGCGTCAGCCGGGGCGCGCGCAGGAGCGGCCGGCCATGCAGCAGGCGGCAGCGGGCCCCGCAAAGCGCCAGCACCCGCAACAGCACCCGCAACAGCAAGCGCAGCAGGGCGAGCCTTCCGCCTACGAGCCGCCGCGCCAGCCGCAGGAATAGGGGGGCTTTGCCGGAGATAGGCAAAAACCTATTGACATTGGTATTGCGCAATGAGAAGGTGGCGCGGTTGCTGTTGCGCGCTGCGTTTCGCTCTTTCTCATTGTGGGAAACGAAACGGGGTGCGCCGCCCGGCGCACCTGCGTGGGGCTAGCGACGGCCGAACAGCTTCTCGATGTCCGCCTGATGCAGCTTGAGCCAGGTGGGGCGGCCGTGGTTGCACTGGCCGGAGTTGGGCGTCGCTTCCATCTCGCGCAGGAGGGCGTTCATCTCCTCGACCGACAGCCGTCGCCCGGCGCGCACCGAGCCGTGGCAGGCCATGGTGGCGCAGACCTCGTGCAGCTTCTCCTGCAACGAGAAGGCCTCGCCCAGATGGACGATCTCGTCGGCAAGGTCGCGGACCAGGCCGATCACGTCCGCCTTGCCGAGGAGGGCCGGGACCTCGCGCACCAGCACCGCCGCCGGGCCGAAGCGTTCGATGACCAGCCCGAGGGCCTCCAGCTCGGCGGCGCGGCTCTCCAGCGCATCGGCCGCGATCTGGTCCAGCTCCGCCACCTCCGGCAGCAGGAGGAGCTGGCGCTTGATGCCGCCCTCGGTCAGCGCCGCCTTCATGCGCTCGTAGACAAGCCGCTCGTGGGCCGCGTGCTGGTCCACGATCACCATGCCGCCGTCCGCCGTCTCGGCGACGATGTAGGTGTTGTTGATCTGGGCGCGGGCGGCCCCCAGGGGAAAGCGGGTGGCGTCCTCCGCTTCCGGCGCGGGCTCGGGCCGGGCCGCGGCGCTGGAGGCCGCGGGCGCCTGGGGCGCGAAGTCGGCGAGCCGGGGCTGGGCGGAGAGGGCCGGTGCGGCTGCGCCTGTACCGGTACCGCCGGTGTTGTAGCTGACGGACCAGTCCGCCAGGCGCGGGGAGAGTGTCGAGCCCGAAGCATGGCCGGAGGGGCGGGACTGGTAGCCGAACCCGGCCCCCGGGTTGTAGGGCGGCGCGGCGGACGGGGCGTCCGCCTGGCTGCTCCGGCCCAGCGCGCCGAGCGCCGCGCTGGCGACGGTGGTCGCGGTGCGCTGGCCCGCCGCCTGGAGCCCCGCGCGCAGGCCGCCGACGATCAGCCCGCGCACCAGGGCGGCGTCGGCGAAGCGCACCTCGGCCTTGGTGGGGTGAACGTTCACGTCCACGAACCCCTCGGGCGTCTCCAGGAACAGCACGACGACGGGAAAGCGGTCGTGGGCCAGCACGTCCTGATAGGCGCCGCGAATGGCGCCGAGGAGCAGGCGGTCCCGCACCGGGCGGCCGTCCACGAACAGGAACTGGTGGTCGCCCACGCCCCGGTTGTAGGTGGGCAGGCTCGCAAAGCCGGACAGGCGCAGACCCTCCCGGCTCACGTCCACCGGAATGGCGTTGTCGGTGAACTCGACGCCCAGCACGTCCGTCAGGCGGCCCGCGCCGGCGGTGAACAGATCCCCGGACTGGGCCGCGCTCTGGAACACGGTGCGGCCGTTGTGGGTGACGGTGAAGCCCACATGCGGGTGGGCCATGGCCAGACGGCGGATGATGTCGAGGCAGGCGGCCAGCTCCGACCGCTCGGACTTGAGGAATTTCAGCCGGGCGGGCAGGCGGGCGAACAGGTCCATCACCGAAATGCGGGTGCCCGGGTTCATGCCGGTGGGGGCATCGGCCGTCACCTGGCCGTAGTCCACCTTCACCCGCCAGCCGGTCTCCTGGGCGGTGGGGCGGCTGGCGATCTCGAGGCAGCTGACCGAGGCGATGGAGGGCAGCGCCTCGCCGCGAAACCCGAGCGAGCGGATCTGCGACAGGTCGTCCGTTGGCAGCTTGGAGGTGGCGTGGCGCTCCAGCGCCAGCCGGATCTCCTCCGGCGTCATGCCGCAGCCGTCGTCGGTGATGCGGATGAGTCGGCGCCCGCCGTCCTCCAGGTCGATGGCAATGCGCCGCCCGCCCGCGTCCAGCGAATTCTCCAGCAGTTCCTTGACGGCGTTGGCCGGGCGCTCGACCACTTCGCCGGCGGCGATCTGGTTGATGAGATGATCGGGGAGGCGACGGATGCTCATGGGGGTGCTGGTCAGGGAGCTGCTCATGGGGCGGCACTTTACCGGGGCGGACGGACCCGCGCCAGCGCCCAGTCGCCCGACTGCCAAAATCGAATGGATGGATTAGTCGAATTGGGCGTGCGGCGTTTTATGGTAAAATCAACTTTCTGCTTGGCGATGCGCGGCTGAGCCTTCATTGTGCGCGGCTGAAACACTGTGATTCGAGTTGCTTCCGTATTGAAGCAGCCGTTACGCCATACACCATACGGAACGATACATGGCAGGGATGTTCAGCCGCTTTCTCAGTTTCCTTTCCTCGGACATGGCCATCGACCTCGGCACCGCCAACACGCTCGTCTACGTGCGGGGGCGGGGCGTGGTGCTCAACGAGCCGTCCGTCGTTGCCATCCAGAACGACAACGGCCGCAAGCACGTTCTGGCCGTGGGCAACGAAGCCAAGCTGATGATGGGCCGCACGCCCGGCAACATCGAGGTCATCCGGCCGCTGCGCGACGGCGTGATCGCCGACATCTTCGTGGCGGAGGAAATGATCAAGCATTTCATCCGCAAGGTGCACAACCGCCGCTCCTTCGCCTCGCCGGAGATCGTGATCTGCGTGCCGTCCGGCTCCACGTCGGTGGAACGCCGCGCCATCCGCGACGCCGCCAACAACGCGGGCGCCAGCCAGGTCTACCTCATCGAGGAGCCCATGGCGGCGGCCATCGGCGCGGGCCTGCCGGTGATCGAGCCGACCGGCTCCATGGTGGTGGACATCGGCGGCGGCACCACGGAAGTGGCCGTGCTGTCGCTGCGCGGCATCGCCTATGCCACCTCGGTGCGCGTGGGCGGCGACAAGATGGACGAGGCCATCATCAACTACGTGCGGCGCAACCATAACCTGCTGATCGGCGACTCCACCGCCGAGCGCATCAAGAAGGAAATCGGCATCGCCTATCCGCCCGCCGACGGCCAGGGCCTGACCCTGGAGATCAAGGGCCGCGACCTGATGAACGGCGTGCCGAAGGAAATCATCATCAATCAGGCCCAGGTTGCCGAAGCTCTCTCCGAAACCGTCTCCGCCATCATCGAGGGCGTGAAGGTGGCTCTGGAGAACACGGCGCCCGAACTGGCGGCCGACATCGTGGACAAGGGCATCGTGCTCACCGGCGGCGGCGCGCTGCTGACCGACATCGACCGGGTGCTGCGCGAGCACACGGGCCTGCCGGTCTCCGTGGCGGAAGAACCGTTGAGCTGCGTGGCCCTGGGGACAGGACGGGCGCTGGAAGACCCCATCTATCGCGGCGTCCTGACCACAGCCTACTAAGCGGGGACCCATGGCAGGACCTGCCTGGGACTCGGTTGGCCGCTGAACGCACAGGGGGCCCGGCATGCCGTTGCCGCAAGGCACGACACCTTCCTACCAGCCGGCGCGGTGGCGCTGGTTCCTGTCGCGCGTCCTGATTATCGTGCTGGTGCTGACGGGCGCCCTGCTGATGGTGCTCAACCGCTCGTCCGTGCGCTTCGGCGACAGCCTGTCCGCCGCCGCGCTGGACAGCGTGGCCCCCGTGCTCTCCGCCATGCGCGCGCCCTTCGAATGGATCAAGGCCGCCTCGGGGGAGGTGGAGAGCTATTTCCTCGTGCGCTCCCGCAACCGCACGCTGGAGCGGGAAGTGGCGCGCCTTCAGGAAATGGAAAGCCGCTACCGCACGGTGCTCACCGAAAACCGCCGCCTCAAGCAGCTGCTGGGCATCATCGAGCCCCGGCAGGACGTGGTGGGCGCGGCGCGCATCGTCGGCTCGACGGCGGGCTCCTACGTGCGCAGCGCCATCATCCTGCGCGGCGCGCGCGACGGCGTCGCCGTGGGGCAGCCGGTGCGCGACGCGGACGGGCTGGTGGGGCAGGTGATCGACGTGGGCCACACCTCGGCCCGCATCCTGCTGCTGACCGACCATGCCAGCCGCGTGCCCGTGCGCGTGGAGGAGAGCAACCGCACCGCCATCGCCGCCGGCATGAACGAGAAGGAGCTGGTGCTCCAGTTCCTCTCGCCGGGGCGGCCGCTGAAGGCCGGTGACCGGCTGGTGACCTCGGGCGACGGCGGCACCTTCCCGCCGGGCATTCCGGTGGCGATCATCACCAACCCCCATGGTCCCGAGCCGCGGGCGCTGCCGGTGGCCAATCCGGGCGGCCTCGACTTCGTGACCATCCTGCGGCCGTTCGTGCCGGAGGCCATCATCAACCCGGACCTGCCGGCCGCCGCCGACGGCGCGCCGCAGCCGTCCGCGCCCCCGCCGTTCCCGCTGCCGGACAAGCCGCTGCCGGGGGTTCAGCCCGCGCCCGAGGCGCAGGCGCCCGCAGGTTCGCGATGACGGAACCCTGGGCGCTCCTCAGCCGGGAAGAGCGATTGGCGCTGGCGGCGTCCAGCTGGCGGCGGGTGATGCCCACCGTCATGACCATCCTCTCCGTGATCGGCATGGTGCTGCCGGTGTTCCTGCCCGGCCCGATCTTGCCGCACCTGCCGTTCCTGTGCGTCTTCTACTGGTCGATCCACCGGCCGGACCTGATGCCGAGCTGGGCCGCGTTCCTCGCCGGGATCGTGGTGGATGCCACGCTCACCCTGCCGGTCGGGCTCAACGCCACCCTGTTCACGGTGTTCTCGGCGGGGCTTGCCAGCCAGGTGCAGGTGTTCCGCTCCCGCCCGTTCGTGTTCAGCCTGGCAGTGGGGAGTTTTGTCGTTCTGCTCTTCCAACTGCTGAGCTGGGCGCTATTGCTGATCTTCCAGCCGGGGCTGCGGCTCGAGCCGTTTCTGGTGCAGGGCGTCGTCACCCTGGCAATGATGCCTTTCGTGTTCCGGGTCGGGGCCTTCCTTCAGGTCCGGATCGTGGACAGGTTTTGATCGTGGGACGAGGGGCTGCTTCCCGCCAATGAGCATGGAAACCGAAGCCGACCGCATCCGCGTGTTCACGCGCCGCGCCCTCATTCTGGGCGGCGCGAAGGCGATGGTGTTCGCCACGCTCGCGGCGCGCATGGGCTATCTCTCGGTTTTCGAGAACAACCGCTACAAGCTGCTGGCGGAGGACAACCGCATCTCCATCCGCCCGATCCTGCCGCGCCGGGGCCTGATCCTCGACCGCAACGGCTATCCGCTGGCGCTCAACCGGCAGGACTACCGCCTCACCCTCGTGCCGGAGGAGGTGGAGGATCTGGAGGCGACGCTGGACGCCATTCACCGCGTCATCCCGCTGGACGAGGAAGACCGGCAGAAGGTGCGGGACATGGTGAAGCGTGTGCCCGGCTTCATGCCGGTGGAGGTGGTGCGGGACATCGACTGGCAGGCCTTCACCGCCATCAACGTGCAGTTGCCGACGCTCTCCGGCGTGCAGCCGGTGCAGGGCTACACCCGCTACTATCCCGATGGCGAGGCGGTCGCCCATGTGCTCGGCTACGTGGGCGCGCCCAACGACAAGGTGCTGGAGCAGGACCCGGACCCCATCCTGCGCCTGCCGGGCTTCAAGGTGGGCCGGGGCGGCGTCGAGCAGACCCTCGACAAGACCCTGCGCGGGCGGGCCGGCGCCGACCGGGTGGAGGTGAACGCGCGCGGGCGCATCCTGCGCTCCCTCGGGCGGACGGAGGACACGCCGGGCGACGCGGTGACCCTGACGCTGGACCGGGAGCTTCAGGTCTATGCCGCCTGGCGGCTCCAGGGCGAGGCGGCCTCCGCCGTGGTGATCGACGTGCACACCGGCGACATCCTGGCCCTGTGCTCTACCCCGGCGTTCGACCCCAACGACTTCTCGGGCGGCATCAAGACCCGCGTGTGGAAGGCGCTGCTGGAGGACGAGAAGCACCCGCTGCTCAACAAGCCGCTGCAGGGCCTCTATCCGCCCGGCTCCACCTTCAAGATGGTGGTGACGCTGGCGGCGCTGGAAGCGGGCATCCGCCCGGAGGAGGGGGTGTTCTGCTCCGGCCGCTACATGCTGGGCAGCCACGCCTTCCACTGCTGGAAGCGGGGCGGCCACGGCCACGTGAACATGCGCCGCGCCATCTTCCAGAGCTGCGATACCTGGTACTACGACATCAGCCGCCGCATCGGCATCGACGCCATCGCCCGCATGGCGCGGCGCTTCGGCCTCGGCCAGGAATACGACCTGCCGCTGCCCTCGCAGCGCTCGGGCCTGGTGCCGGACCCGGCGTGGAAGCGCAAGCGCTACGGCAAGCCCTGGCTGGCGGGCGAGACGCTGAACGCCTCCATCGGCCAGGGCTACATGCAGGCAACGCCGCTGCAACTGGCGGTGATGACCGCCCGGCTGGCCAGCGGGCGCGAGGTGGTGCCCCGGCTGCTGCGCGCGGAAGGGGCGGTCGCCCCGGCCCGGCCGCTGGGCGTGCCGGAGGAGCATCTGCGGCTGGTGCGCGAGGCGATGAGCGCCGTGATCAACTCGGCGGAGGGGACGGCGCGCGTCGCCCGCCTCCGGCTGCCGGGCGTCACCATGGCGGGCAAGACCGGCACGGCGCAGGTGCGGCGCATCTCGGCGGCGGAGCGGCGCACCGGCGTGCTCAACAACAATCAGTTGCCGTGGCGCTTCCGCGACCACGCGCTGTTCGTGGCCTATGCGCCGGTCGAGGCGCCGCGCTACGCCTGCGCCGTGGTGGTGGACCATGGCGGCTCGGGCTCGGCGGCGGCCTCGCCGGTGGCGCGGGACATCATGACCTTCCTGCTGGCGCGGGAGCGCCGGGACGCGGGCGAGTCCGTGCCCGAATGGGAGGTGCCCGACACGCCGCCCGCGCTGCCGCAGGCAACCGCCGGGGCAGCGGAGGCGCTGCCCGGGGAGGCCGGGGCGGGGGCTGACGCAGCGCCGGCACCGGCGCCTGCGCCTGCGCCGGACGCGGCCGCCGATCCGGCCGCCGGGACGGTCGCCACCGTTCAGGATGCAACCCAGGGAGGCTGAGCGATGGTGGTGGACAATCCGACGATCCCCGAGAAGCTGCGCCGCCTCAACTGGTGGATCGTGCTGGTCATCGTCGTGCTGACGGGCTTCGGCCTTGCCGTGCTCTATTCGGCCGCCGGGGGCGGGGGCAGCTTCCATCCCTATGCCGCCAAGCAGGGGCTGCGCTTTGCCCTGTTCCTGCTGCTGATGCTGGGGCTGGCCACCATCGACCTCAAATGGTGGCTGAAGCTGGCCTATCCCTCCTACGGCGTGGTGCTGTTCCTGCTGATCCTGGTGGAGGTGCTCGGCAAGGTGGCAGGCGGCGCGCAGCGCTGGGTGGACCTGGGCGTCATCCGGCTCCAGCCCTCCGAGTTCATGAAGATCACCATCGTGCTGGCGCTGGCCCGCTATTACCACAACCTGCCGCGGGTCTACGTGACCAGCTTCTACCACATGCTGCCCCCGCTCGCGATGATCGCGGTGCCGGTGGGGCTCGTGCTGCTTCAGCCGGACCTCGGCACCTCCATCCTGATCGTCTGCGGCGGCATCGGCGTCATGTTCCTGGCGGGGGTGCGGGCCTGGCTGTTCTGGACCGGCGGCGCGCTCATGGCCGCCGCCCTGCCGGTGGCGTGGAACCTGATGCACGACTACCAGCAGCGGCGGGTGCTGATCTTCCTCAACCCCGAAATGGACCCGCTCGGCTCGGGCTATCACATCACCCAGTCCAAGATCGCCATCGGCTCGGGCGGCATCTTCGGCAAGGGCTACCTCCAGGGCACCCAGAGCCATCTCAACTTCCTGCCGGAGATGCACACGGACTTCGTGTTTGCCATGATGTCGGAGGAGTGGGGACTCATGGGCGGGCTGTTCCTGCTCGCCTGCTACGGCATCCTGCTGGGCTGGGGGCTGTGGACCGCCATCACCTCCCGCTCGCAGTTCGGGCGGCTGCTGGCCATGGGCCTGACGCTGACCGTTTTCCTCTACGTTGCCATCAACCTGATGATGGTGATGGGGCTCGCGCCGGTGGTGGGTGTGCCGCTGCCGCTCATGTCCTACGGCGGCTCGGCCATGCTGACGGTGATGATCGCCTTCGGGATTCTGTTTTCCTGCTCGCTCAACCGCGACAAGGTCATGCTGAGCGAGGGACCGAACCCGCACTAGGGCGGAAAAAACGTCAACAAGTTCAGTACCTTGTGAAATTTTTTCAAAAAAAGTGAAAGAAGGTCTGGACAGAAGTCGGAAAACGGCTTAAACGCCGCGGCCTCGACAGCGAGTGGACGCATAGCTCAGTTGGTAGAGCAGCTGACTCTTAATCAGCGGGTCCTAGGTTCGAATCCTAGTGCGTCCACCACTCTTTCCAAGCACTTAGCTGCTGTCTCACTTCCCTTGAAATCGATCCGTTGGGAGCGCATTGGCAGCCCCGATGCCGGACCGGGGATGGCCTTGGCACGGCGGCGCAGGCCCGCCGCCTGAACACACCGTTCTGAACACGCCGGCCTGCGCCCACTTGCCGAAAGAACCTGCAAACGCCCCGGTCGCATGGCCGGGGTGTTTTCGTTTGTGCGTTCGTTTGCGCGCGTCCGCCCGCGGTGCGCTGAAATTTTATTTCAGCTTGGCCGAAGAAAGATGCGCAAGCGGAACAGAAAAGTTCGAAAAATGCGGTGTTTCGAGAGAAAAACTGACGGTCTGTTAGTCTTGCGTTCATGTTCGCTACCAGAAGATGAGTCCGACTAGATTTCGGCGAGTAGATGACCTCTACGAACCGAGTAGTAATGCTGTAATTGCGTAAGAATTAACCATGTTGCACTTGCGTAATGTGGGTCGTGGTCTGTTTTAATTCCGCAACAAGAGCGCGCAATATTTGTCCGGGCACGCCCTGGCGTGTCTTGTTCTGGCCTTGATCGCTCTGTCCCGGGGCCGCTTTTCACTCACAGGCTGAGGGGCAAGGGGGGTCAGGGCGTCCGGCAGTATTTGATGGGGAAAGGGGAGACGATGGCACCCGCTGACATCGAATGGGTATTTGGGATTGTGCGGGCGGGGCGTGACTACCAGGGCATGGAACATGCCAAGTCAGGCGGCGCGGGATACGAATTCACCGCAACCGTCATCGTCCGGGGCCGAACGGCAGAGATCGTTGGCGGCGCTGGACGCCTCACGCCCGTCCTCGCCAAGGAAATCGAAGTCAACCTGTATGAGCAGGGCATCACCACCGCGATCTGGGAGCGGTACAACGGTGACCCCAAACGGATCGTGCGGGAGACGCGCGGGCGATCCGCCAGGGACGATCCGAAAGCCGACGCGGATCTGGCGCGCGCCCTGCACAGCAGCACGCCGGCCACCAACACCGGCCCTGCCAGCCCTGCTGCCGTGAACGGGGCTGCCCTGAACGGGGTCGGACTGAACGGGGGCAACCTGAATGGGGCGGGGGCGTTCGTGAGCGGCTTCCGCCCGGACGTGGACAGCCTGCGCGGCAAGCCGCCCGGCAGCGCCGTCAGCGCGCTGGACCGGGGCTTGCGGCAGAAGGTCGGAACCGGCTGACGAACCGGCGGATCGGGCGTATCCGGGCGGGGATGTCAGGCCGGTCGTGAGGCCGGAGGCGGCGGCAGCAGGGATGCCTGCCGGAGAGGGCGACGTCAGGACTCGTCCTCCTCGTCGTCCTCGTCCTCATCCTCATCCTCGTCGTCGTCTTCCTCATCCTCGTCGAGGGTGAAGCCCACCTTGAGCACGACCTGATAATGGCTCACATCGCCGTCCTCGATGTGGCCCCGGATCTGCTGCACCTCGAACCAGCGCAGGTTCCTGAGCGACGTGCTGGCCCGGGAAATCGCCGACAGAATGGCGTCATCAATGCTCGTCTCCGACGAGCCGACCAGCTCGACAATCTTGTAGATGTGATCCTGCATGGGAATTGCTCCTGCCGCCCCGCTTCCGAGCGGTTAAGGGACAACGCCACAGCGCGGCGGGCGGTTCCCCCTGTGGTGCGGACGCCCCGCCGGTGCTTTTTGTCGACCGCTCCCTGCGTGGGTGAGTGGCCATGGGCCAGGTCAGGTGATATGTCGCAACGAACCGGACACACGGTGCGGAGCCCCCGCGACGCACCGGGAGTTTTGTCGCTTTGCGCAACTGGAGGGCACGGGACGCAGCATGTTCACGCGTATTGATCGGTACATGGGACGGTTGATGATCGTGCCGATGATCGCCACCCTCACCATCGCCGCCATGCTGCTGCTGCTGGAGCGCATGCTCAACCTGTTCAACTTCGTCATCACGGAGGGCGGGCCGGTCTCGGTGGTCTGGCAGATGCTGGCCAACCTCATGCCGGAGCAGTTCGGCTTCGCCCTGCCGATCAGCCTGCTGCTCGGCGTGATGATGGCGGTGCGCACCCTGGCGCTCAACAGCGAGCTGGACGCCCTCCTGGGCTCGGGCGTCAGCCACGGCCGCCTGCTGCGGGTGCCGCTCATCATGGCGGGCGTCCTCGCGCTGGTGACCGTGTGGCTGGTGGGCTACGAGCAGCCCTATTCCCGCTACGCCTATGAACGCCTGCGCTTCGAGTTGCAGAGCGGCGCGCTCGGCGCCAGCATCAAGGTGGGCGAGTTCACCCACCTCGACGACAAGGTGGTGATGCGGGTGGAAGCCTCGGAGGACGGCGGGCAGCGGCTGAGCGGCGTCTTCCTGCGGGCGGAGGGCAAGTCATACGGCACGGTGGTCGCCTCGGCGGAGCGGGCGCGGTTCCTCGCCACCGACAACCCGGACGTGCTGCTCCTGCGCCTGTTCAAGGGCGTGCTGGTGCAGGACAAGCCGGGGCAGGGCGCGCCGCGCGCCCTCAGCTTCAGTCTGCACGACATCCCGATCAACCTGCCGCGCCTCGAGTCCTTCCGCGAGCGGGGCAAGCAGCTGGAATTCACCCTGTCGGAGCTGTGGCAGGTGAGCAGCGATCCGGGCCGCCCCGAGACGGTGCAGCATCTGGCCCAGGGCACGCTGCACCGCCGGCTGGTGCAGGTGGCCGTGCTGCTGCCGCTGCCGTTCCTGGGGCTGGCGCTCGCGGTGCCGCCCAAGCGCAGCACCACGTCGCTCGGCATTTTCGTCGGCATCTTCCTGCTTCTGCTGCTCAACGAGTTCAACAAGGCCGGGGAGGCGGCCGTGCAACTGGGCGCGGCACCGCCCTGGCTTGCCATCTGGACGCCGTTTGCCGGGTTCTGCGCGCTCTCGCTGGGCGCCTACTGGACGCTGGTGCGGCGCGTGGGCGGCCATCCGCTCGCGCTGCTGTTCGCCGTCAGCAACCGGACGGGCCGGATGCTCTCCCGCTTGCAGAAGAAGCTGCCGCTCCTGGCGCGGCAGCGGGATTGAGTACGGGGCGGATCGGTCAGGACAGGATGCGGACCGGCTCGGCAGGCGCGGCCGCGACCGGCCGGGCCTGAGCCGCCGCGTGCTGGGCGAGCACTTCCCGGTAGTGGCCGACCAGAGTCTCCATCACCTTGTCCCAGTCGTACTGGGCGCTCAGCTTGCGGCCCGCCGCGCCCATCTGGCGGCGCAGGATGCCGTTTTCCACCAGCTCCTGGGTGCGGGCCACGTAATCCTCGATGCTGGTCGGCGTGATCAGGTGCCCGGACACGCCCGGGACGACCAGCGACCGGCTGCCGGTGGCATTGGCGCAGATGGTCGGCAGGCCGGACGCCATGGCCTCCAGCGTGACATTGCCGAACGCCTCGGTGGTGCTGGGATTGATGAAGATGTCGGCACTGGCGTAGGCGCGGGCCAGATCATCGCCGCCCAGGAAGCCGGTGAAGATGGCGCGGGGCAACCGCTCCTGCATGTACTGGCGCTCGGGACCATCGCCGACGATCAGCACCTTGTGCGGCACACGGCGCTGGTCCAGCCCCTCGGAGAGGGCGGCGAGCACGTCCAGCCCCTTCTCCAGCACCAGACGGCCGACGAACAGCAGCACCACCTCGTCCGCCCCGATGCCGAGCGACTGCCGCCAGCCCCAGTCCCGCCGGGCGGGGTGGAACTGCCGCCGGTCGACGCCCCGGCTCCAGATGCGGATGTTGCGGGCCAGCCCCTCGTTCAGCAGCGACTCGGCGGTGCAGGCGCACGGCGCGTAGGTCTGGGCGCACTGGTGGTAGAAGTTGCGCATCCGGCGCAGCACGACGGACTGGAGCCAGTCCAGCCCGTAGTATTTCAGGTAGGTCTCGAAGCGGGTGTGGAACGAGGCCACGGCCGGAATGCCCAGACGCCGCGCCTGCTTCAGGGCGGAAAAGCCGAGCAGGTCGGGCGCGGAGAGATGCAGCAGGGTGGGGCGGAAGGCGATGAGATCCTGCCGCACGGACCGGGGCAGGCCCAGGGCGATTCGGTACTCGGTGCGGCGCGGCAGGGGAATGGACGGGACGGAAATCAGCGTGCCCGCAGGCTCGAACGCGGGCGTGTCGGTGGTGGGCGAATAGACCCTGACCGGAATGCCCTGACGTTCCAGATAGGCGACAAGGCGGTTGAGAGTCAGGTTCGCGCCATCGGCTACGTAGTTGTAGTTGCCCGAGAAAACGGCAACCCGCAGTTCGGGAGCGGAAGTCGGGGCCAAGCTCCTCTGAAAATCCGTCTGCCGGTCAATGCCTGCCTGGGTGCCAAGAACCGGCATTTTGTCCGCCTGTAACATCCGATGCCACTCGCTTATCTGGTCAGAACCGGTTGGCGGCCCTCCATAACGGCTTCATGGCGAAGGCCACGCACAGATGCAACAATCTACAACAGGTCGCGGCGCGACACCAAAAGCGTTGGAGGCTGGAACGCCGCAGGCCTGCCTCGGGTTCAAACGGGGGCGGGCGCCGGGCATCCGGCGGCACTGCGGGCCGGGGGCGGGGCGTCCGGCCGCGCAAGTTCCGTTGCAAGAATGAAAAACCGGACCACGGCCTGCCGGGCGGCCGCAACCGGGGGCGGGGCGCCGTGGTGCGCCGGATCTGTCCGGCCGGGCCGAATGCTGTATTGTCGCACGCGGCGGCGGCGCCCCTGACGGGCGCTGCGGCACGGGTTCCGGGGAGGCGAGTTGATGTGCAACCTCTATTCCATGACGGCAGCGCCCGAGGCGATTCGCCGGCTGTTCGGCGTGACAGGCGGCGCGACGCCCAACGTGCCGCCGCTGGAGCGCATCCGCCCGACCGACCGGGTGCCGGTGGTGCGCCAGGCCAGCGACGGCAACCGGGAGCTGGCGCTGATGCGCTGGGGCTTCGTGCTGCCGCAGGGCGATAAGGCGCCCAAGCCCGTCACCAACGCCCGCAGCGACAAGGTGAATGTTTCCCCGTTCTGGAAGCCGTCGTTCGAGAGCCGCCGCTGCCTCGTGCCGGTGACCGCCTTTGGCGAATGGACCGAGGCTGCCCCCAAGATCCTGCACTGGTTTCGCCTGAAAGGCGCGGAGGAGGGACTGTTCGCCTTTGCCGGGCTGTGGCGGCCGTGGCAGGGGGCGCTGCGGGGCGAGACGGTCTCGCTCGAGACCATGGCGTTCCTGACCACCGCACCCAATGCGGAGATGGCGCCCATTCACTCCAAATCCATGCCGGTCATCCTGACGCAGGATCAGTATGACGTATGGCTGAACGGCACGGCGCAGGAGGCCTTGCGCCTCGCCCGGCCGCTGGCGGACGGCCTGCTCGAGGTGGAGAAGGCGGGCTAGCCCGCCGCCCGGCGGCGATGCCGGGCGATCGTCTCCCGCAGAATGTCCAGCTTGGTCTCCACGTGGCGCTGCCAGGTGAAGCGTTCGGCGCAGGCGCGCACCGCCTCGCGCGGTAGCGGCGCGGCCAGCACCGCCCGCAGGGCGGCGGCGACCGCCTCGGGCGTGCGCTCCTCCACCACCCGCCCGGCCTCGGGCCGGTCCACCACCTCCCGCGCGCCGCCCACGGGGGTGATGACCAGCGGCGTGCCGCAGGCGAGCGATTCGAGCCACACATTGGCCAGACCCTCCCGCTTGCTGGTGAGGGCGAACACGTCGGCCGCCTGATAGAGGGCGGGCAGGGCGTCATGGGCGATGTTGCCGAGGAAGCGGACCCGCTCGCCAAGGCCGAGCGATGCGGCGAGCTGCTCAAGGCTGGCGCGCAGCGGGCCGTGCCCGGCGATGGCCAGATCCGCGTCGGGAACGAGCGCCACGGCGCGGATGAGCAGGGCGTGGTCCTTCACGTCCGTCAGCGAGCCGACAGAGAGAATGGTCGGGCGGGTGAAGCCGTGGCTTGCCCGCGCCGCAGCCCGGTCTCCGGCGGCGAAGCGCTCCAGATCGACGGCGGTGTAGTGCACCGCGATGTCCTGCGCCGCCATGCCGAGGGCGACCATCTCCGCCCTGAGCGCGGCGGAGACGGCGGTGAGGCTGTCCACCTGGCGGGCGGCCTCCAGCATCGCCCGGCGGGCGGCGGGGCGGCGGCCCCAGAAGGCGATGTCCGACCCGCGCGCCTTGAGGGTGACGGGCAGGTCGAACTGGCGGGCGACCGCCACGGCGGCCACGCCGCAGGGGTAGAAGAACTGGGCGTCGATCACGTCCGGCACGAAGCCCTCATCCATCAACCGGCGGAGCGCGGCGGCCCCGGCGCGGGCGATGAGGCGGGGGTTCAGCCGCCAGCCGAGGGCTGGCAGCAGGGGAAAGCGCGGGCGCTCGACGGCCAGGCCGCGCCACGTCTCCTGCCGCGGCAGGGCGGCGACGGCGGCGTAACGGGGATGGCGCGACAGCGGCCAGGGCGGCACCCCGTTGGGGGCGATGACCCGGGTCTCGACCCCGGCATCGGCGACGCGGCGGACGGCGTTCTCGACGAAAATGCCGAAGTTCGGCTGCGCCGCGTTCGGATAGAGCGTTGAGAAAACGAGAACCTTCAAGGGGGCCTCCCGAAAGCGAGCCGTCACGCCTGACTTGTGGCAGCTATGGCAGCACACGGCCCGCGCATCAACGGCCAGCATCGTGCGGGCGGTTGGAGAGTCGTGCGCATCTGCCTCTTCTGGATCTTGGCCCGGGCTCTCTGCTCCGCTAAAGGAAAAGGATGATGAGATACGACTCGAAGCTGCCCGTCCGCCGTCTGATGCTCGCCGTGTGCGCGAGCCTGGCCCTCGTCTCCTGTGCCAAGGGCAACAAGGAGCTGAAGTATGTGGCCCGCGATGTGGAGACACTCTACAACCTCGGCGCGGATACGCTGGCGAAGGGCCAGTATCTCCAGGCTGCGCTCCTGTTCGACGAGGTGGAGCGCCAGCACCCCTATTCGGCCTGGGCACGGCGGGCGCAGCTGATGTCGTCCTTCTCCTACTACCAGGCCAACAAGTATCAGGAGGCCATCCTCTCGGCGCAGCGGTTCCTGTCGCTGCACCCGGGCAACAAGGACGCGGCCTACGCCTATTACCTGATCGCCGTCTCCTACTACGAGCAGATCTCGGACGTGCGGCGGGACCAGAAGATCACCGAGCAGGCGCTGAACGCGCTCAACGAACTGGTGCGCCGCTATCCCGACACGCCCTACGCGGCCGACGCGCGCCTGAAGCTGGACCTGACCAAGGACCATCTGGCGGGCAAGGAAATGGAAGTGGGCCGCTGGTATCAGGTGCGCGGCGAATACCTGGCGGCGATCCATCGCTTCCGCAACGTGGTCGAGACCTACGACACCACCTCCCACGTGCCCGAGGCGCTGCACCGCCTGACCGAATGCTATCTCTCGCTGGGTATGCGCGCCGAAGCGCAGCGCTCCGCCGCCGTTCTGGGCTACAACTACCCCGGGTCCAAGTGGTACAAGCGCTCCTACGACCTGCTGGGCGGCGGCAAGCTGGTCAGCACGGCGCCGTCCGGCCCGGCCGCGGGCGCGAACTCAGATCAGATCGGGGGATAACCGCCTGCCAATGCTGGCATCGCTTACAATCCGCGATGTGGTGCTGATCGAGGCATTGACCATCGACTTCGAGCCAGGGCTGTGTGTCCTGACCGGCGAGACGGGTGCGGGCAAATCCATTCTGCTGGACAGCCTGGGGCTGGCGCTGGGCGCGCGTGCCGAATCCGCGATGGTGCGCCAGGGTGCCGCGCAGGCCAGCGTGACGGCGGCTTTCGAACTTCCCTACGATCACCCGGCACGCCAGATGGTGCGGGAGGCAGGCCTCGAGGACGGCGAGCCGCTGCTGCTGCGCCGCATCCTCAAAGCCGATGGCGGCTCGCGCGCCTACATCAACGACCAGCCGGTGGGCGTCAGCCTGCTGCGCGAGGTGGGCGGGCTGCTGGTGGAAGTCCACGGCCAGCACGACGAGCGCGGCCTGCTCAATCCGCGCGGCCACCGCGACCTGCTGGACGCCTTCGGCCAGTACGACGAGGCGCTGGCGGCCACGGCGGGCAGCCATGCAGCGTGGGTGGCGGCGCGGGACGCGCTGGAGCGGGCCCGGGCCAGCCTCCAGGAAGCGGAGCGCGACCGGGAATGGCTCGCTCATGCCGTCGATGAATTGCAGCGGCTGAAGCCGGAGCCGGGCGAGGAGCAGCAGCTGGCGGACGAGCGCGCCGCCATGCTCAAGGGCCAGAAACTGGCGGGTGATCTCGATCTCGTTCTGGAATGCCTCGGCGGCAGCGAGGGCGGCCTGTCCAAACTGCGCCAGGCGGCGCGCAAGCTGGAACGGCTCGCGGTCGAGGACGAGGCGCTGGCCCGGGCGCTCGAAGCGCTGGACCGGGCGGTGGACGACGCCTCGGACGCGGAGGACACGCTCATCCGCGCCCGCCATGCCATGGATTACGATCCGGCGCGGGTGGAGGCGGTGGAAACCCGCCTGTTCGACCTCCGGGCGATGGCGCGCAAGCACAAGGTGCAGGTGGACGATCTGGCCGCGCTCGCGGAGGAGCTTTCCGCCCGGCTGGCGACGCTGGAGGCAGGCGAGGCGGGCATGGCCCGGCTGGAAGCCGAGGAGCGGCAGGCGTGGAAGCGCTTCGCGGAAGCCTGCGAGCGGCTGCACCAGCTGCGCGTGCAGGCCGCCGCCCAGCTGGACGCGGCGATGGCGCGGGAGCTGCCGCCGCTCAAGCTGGACGCGGCGCGGTTCAGGACGGTGGTCGAGACCCTGCCGGAGAGCGCGTGGGGCCCGGGTGGCTCCGACCGGGTGGAGTTCACCGTCTCCACCAACCCGAACGCGCCGTTCGGCCCGCTGATGAAGATCGCCTCCGGTGGCGAGATGTCCCGCTTCATCCTGGCGCTCAAGGTGGCGTTGGCGGGCGAGGGCGTGGCCGGCACGCTGGTGTTCGACGAAATCGACCGGGGCGTCGGCGGCTCGGTGGCCTCGGCCATCGGCGAGCGCCTCAGCCGCCTCGGCCGCGAAACCCAGGTGCTGGTCGTCACCCACTCGCCGCAGGTGGCCGCAAGCGCCGACTGCCAGTGGCAGATCTCCAAGGCCGCCAACGAGGACGGAATGCGGACCTCCGTCCACCGCCTCAGCCAGCACGAGCGGCGCGAGGAGATCGCCCGTATGCTCTCGGGCGACATCGTCACCGACGAAGCCCGCGCCCAGGCGCAGCGGTTGCTCAAGGCATAGGATTTTCGGGAATTCCAGTATGATGCGAGGGACTCAGTCCCTCGCGCTCCCATTCGTTTTACAGGGCCGTGCCCTTCATGAAGCGCGCGTCCGTTTCTTTCGCCTGATATATTGGGACGCGTTTCCAGTACGCGCTGGAAGCGCGTCCCTTTGAATTGAAAGGGAGGTGCAGGAGGGTTAAGACCCTCCTGCAAAAGGAAAGCCTGTCCCTGAAGAACAGAAAGCGTAGGTCCCGTGGATCGTCTCCTGCTGCGCCGAAAGGCGGTTGATGCCCTGTCGGAAAAGGAAGCCAAGGCGGAACTGGGCTGGCTGGCGGCGGAGATCGCCGAGCACAACAAGCGCTACTATCAGGAAGATGCCCCCACCATCTCCGACGCGGATTACGACGCGCTGGTGCAGCGTCACCGGGCGATCGAGGCGCGGTTTCCCCACCTCGTCGACCTGTTCAGCGCGCCGCACCAGGTGGGCGCGGCGCCCTCGGGCAAGTTCGGCAAGATCCGCCATGCCCGGCCCATGCTCTCCCTCGACAACGCCTTCGAGGACGGGGACGTGGTCGATTTTCTCGCGCGGGTGAAAAGCTTCCTCAAGCTGGGCACGGAGGCTGACGTGTGCATCGTCGCCGAGCCCAAGATCGACGGCCTGTCCATGTCCCTGCGCTACGAGAAGGGCAAGCTGGTCTCGGCCGCGACGCGCGGCGACGGCAGCGAGGGCGAGGACGTGACCGCCAACGTGCGCACCATCGCCGACGTGCCGCCGCACCTGTTCGGGGAAGGCTGGCCCGAGGTGCTGGAGGTGCGCGGCGAGATCTACATGCCCAAGGCCGCGTTCCTGCGGCTCAACGAGGCGCAGGCGGCGGCGGGCGAGAAGGTGTTCGCCAACCCGCGCAACGCGGCGGCGGGAAGCCTGCGCCAGCTTGACCCCACGGTGACGGCCAAGCGCCCGCTGCGGTTCTTCGCCTATGCGTGGGGCGAGGTGTCGTCGCTGCCGGCGGACACCCAGTGGGGCATGTTGCAGAAGCTGAAAGAGTACGGTTTCCCGGTCAACGAGCGCATCCGCCGCTGTGAGACGCTGGAGGAGATTCTCGCCTACTACCGCCAGACCGAGGCGGAGCGGGCGAGCCTCGACTACGACATCGACGGCGTGGTCTATAAGGTGGACCGGCTGGACTGGCAGGACCGGCTGGGGCAGGTGGCGCGCTCGCCGCGCTGGGCCATCGCCCACAAGTTCCCCGCCGAGCAGGCGACGACCGTGCTGCGCGCCATTGATATCCAGGTGGGACGCACCGGGGCGCTGACGCCGGTGGCCAAGCTGGAGCCGGTGACGGTGGGCGGCGTCGTTGTCTCCAACGCGACGCTGCACAACGAGGACGAGATCGCCCGCAAGGACGTGCGCATCGGCGATACGGTGATCGTGCAGCGGGCCGGCGACGTGATCCCGCAGATCGTGGGCGTGGTGCTGGAGAAGCGCCCGCAGCCGGAGCCGGCGCGCTATGAATTCCCGCACACCTGCCCGGCCTGCGGCAGCACCGCGGAGCGGGAGGCGGGCGAGGCCATCCGCCGCTGCACCGGCGGCCTGATCTGCCCGGCGCAGCGGGTCGAGCGCCTGCGCCATTTCGTGTCCCGCACCGCCTTCGATATCGAGGGGCTGGGCGAGCGCAGCATCGAGGCGTTCTTCGCGGACGGGTTCATCAGCGCCCCCGCCGACATCTTCCGGCTGCACTTGCGCGCCGACGAGATCAAGCAGCGGGAGGGCTGGGGGCCGCAGTCGGTCAACAACCTGCTGGCCGCCATCGAGGCGCGGCGCACCATCGCGCTGGACCGCTTCATCTACGCGCTCGGCATCCGCCACGTGGGTGAGGTGACGGCCCGCGATCTCGCCAAGGGCTACGGCACCATCGAGGCGCTGCGCACGGCGCTGGAGACGCTGGGGCGGGAGCGGCAGGGGCTGGTGGGCCAGTGGCGCGCCAACGGCATGAGCGAGGCGGAGGCCGACAAGCGTCTGGCCGCCGAAATGCAGGCGCGCATCGGCATCGCCCAGATCGGCCCGGTGGTGGCCGAGGCGCTGATCGATTTCTTCGCCGAGCCGCACAATGTGGCGGTGGTCGATGACCTGCTGTCCGAAATCACGGTGGAGCCGTTCGTGTTCGAGACCGTGCAGTCGGAGGTGAGCGGCAAGACCATGGTGTTCACCGGCACGCTCGAACAGATGACCCGCGAGGAGGCGGAAAGCCGGGCCGAGCGGCTGGGGGCCAAGATCGCCAAATCGGTTTCCAAGAAGACCGACATCGTGGTGGCGGGGCCGGGCGCGGGCTCCAAGCTGAAGAAGGCGGCCGAGCTGGGCGTGACGGTGATCGACGAGGCGGCGTGGCTGGAAATCCTGGCGCGGGCCGGTGCCCGGCCCTAGCTCGTTACTGTATGCAAAAAAGGCATAGCTGAGCTGCTTTTTGCTGCACTGCAAAACGCAGGGTGAATCTCATAGATACGCGCCACGGCCCACGAGGGGGCCGGGATGTTTTTCCAGGAGATTCCCCCCATGACCGCGCTTCAGGCTCGTGTGAATGGTGTAAATAGCGTTGAAAACCAGGCGGTTCAGCAGAAGGCCGCCGTTGCGGGCCCGGAGTCCCATGCCAAGCAGGCGCTGCGCCGCAATCGGCGCCGTCCGGGCCTGTATCAGCCGGTTGGCGTGCACTTTCCGCTGTTTCACGCCTGGCGGCCGTAAGGGCGCCAGGCCGGGCGCCCCCACCCCGGCCCGGCCATGCGTCAGCCGCATATTTTGTATGAGTTAAAGTTGCTGAGCTTTGAAATATTGTAGCTGTTGCGTCTGTTGCGTTGCGGTTCGTTTCTTAGCTTGGCTTTTGCAGAAGCAGCGTCGGCCAATCCCCGTTAAGCCGACGCTGCTTCAGCTCCAATCCCTGAGCATTGTAGGCGTTCAGCACGGCCTCCTCCTGGTTGGTCAGCAAACCAGCGAGGATAAGCCAACCACCCGCCGCCATGCTGCCGGCAATGTCCGGCGCCAGATCGATCAGCGGACCTGCCAGGATGTTGGCGGTCACCAGATCGTAGGGCGCGTTGGCGCGCAGCGTGGGGTGGTCAAGCCCGGCCGCGGGGAGGAAGGCGATCTGTCCCGCCGCCTCCCCAACCGGCACCCCGTTCATGGCGGCGTTCTCGATCGCCACATCCACTGAAACCGGATCGATATCGCTGGCGGTCACGCGCACCGTCGGCCAGCACTTGGCCATGGCGAAGGCGAGGATGCCCGAGCCGGTGCCGAGGTCGAGCGCGTTCTTCGGCGTGAATCCGTCCGTCGCCAGCGAGTCGAGCGTGGCCAGGCAGCCGCTGGTGGTGGCGTGCTGGCCGGTGCCGAAGGCCTGACCCGCCTCGATCTGGATGCCGATGAAGCCGGGCTTCAGGCTGTCCCGGGTGTGCTCCGCATAGATGTGAAAGCGGCCTGCCGTGATCGGCTGGAGGTGGCTCTGGCTGATGGCGACCCAATCGGCCGGATAGACCGGCTCGATCACCACATCCTCGCGGCGGGACGACGGCAGCAGCCCGAGCAGGGTCTCGATGTCCGCCTCGGTCGGCTCCTCGGCGAAGAAGGCCTCCAGCAGCCAGTCCTCCGGCTTGTGCGGATCGGGCTCGGAGGTCATCAGCACGGGCGGGAAATCGCGGCCGGCAAAGGCGGCCACGTCTTCCTGAAGCTGCTCGGCTTCCGTCTTGCGGCAGGGAAGGGTGAGTTTCCAGGATTCGGGTGTCGTGTTCTCAGTCATAACCTCGGACCTAGAGCGGAAACCGATGCGTTGGCAACACGCAATCTGGTTCGGATTCTTCAATTTGCAGGCGGGGCCGCGTTTCTGAAGCGCACGGGAAACGCGGCCGGAAAAACGAACGGGAGCGCGAGGGTCCGCGACCCTCGCATTCTCTTTCCTGAATCCCGGAGCCCGCTCAGGCGACAGTGACGAAACTGTCCACCACCCGCTTGGTGCCGGCCTTTTCGAACTCGATTTCCAGCTTGTTGCCCTCGACCGAAAGTACGCAGCCGTAGCCGAACTTCTCGTGAAACACCCGGGCGCCGACGGGAATGTCGGAGGTTCGGGCGGAGATCACCGACTTCTGCACGGGCTTGGCCTCGATGACCGCGCCGCCGCGCCGGCCGAAGGGCTGCTGGCCGCGCCCGAAGGCCTGCGCCCGGCCCCAGCCGGGGCCGCGTCCCGCGCCGCGCTGGAGGTGGGCGAAGGGATCGGTCTCGACCGTCGTCTGCTGCCACAGGCTCGCGCCGCCCGACATGGTCGACTCGAGGGTGATGTGCTCGGGCGGCAGCTCGTCGATGAAGCGGGAGGGGATGCAGGACTGCCACTGGCCATACACCCGCCGGTTGGCCGCGTGCAGGATGGTGGCGGAGCGGCGGGCGCGGGTGATGCCCACGTAGGCGAGGCGGCGTTCTTCCTCGAGGCTGGCGGTGCCGCCTTCGTCCAGCGCCCGCTGGTTGGGGAACACGCCTTCCTCCCAGCCGGCAAGGAACACCACGTTGAACTCCAGCCCCTTGGCGGCGTGGAGGGTCATCAGCGTGACCTTGTCGTTGTCGTCCTGCGCCTCGTTCTCCATGACGAGGGAGACGTGCTCCAGGAAGGCGGGCAGGGTCTCGAACTCCTCGATGGCGCGGGTGAGTTCGTTCAGGTTCTCGAGCCGCCCGGCTGCCTCGGGCGAGCGGTCCGCCTGCCACATGGCCACATAGCCCGACTCCTCCAGCACCAGCCGCGCCACTTCCGCGTGCGGCAGGTCCGGCAACTGGGAGCGCCAGCGGTCGAAGTCGGTGAGCAGGTCGGCCAGCGCCTTGCGCGCGCCGCGCGGCAGCTCGTCCGTCTCGATGATCGCCTGCGCCGCCCGGGTGAGGGAGATGCCCTCGGCGCGGGCGACCGCGTGGACCTTTTGCAGGCTCTTGTCGCCGAGACCGCGCTTGGGCAGGTTGACGATGCGCTCGAAGGCGAGGTCGTCATCCGGCTGGATCAGCACGCGCAGGTAGGCGAGCGCGTCGCGGATTTCGGCGCGCTCGTAGAAGCGGAAGCCGCCGACGATCTTGTAGGGCAGGCCGAGGGTGATGAAGCGGTCTTCGAACTCGCGGGTCTGGAAGGAGGCGCGCACCAGGATGGCGATGTCCTTCAGCGACGTGCCGCGCGCCTGCAGGCTCTCGATGCGCTCGCCCACATAGCGGGCTTCGTCCGCCCCGTCCCAGACGGCGACGACGCGCACCTTCTCGGAATAGTCGTCGGACTCGGTCCACAGCGTCTTGCCGAGCCGGTCCTGATTGGCGGCGATGAGGCCGGAGGCCGCGCCGAGGATGTGGGGCGTCGAGCGGTAGTTCTGCTCGAGGCGGATGATCTTCGCGCCGGGGAAGTCCTGCTCGAAGCGCAGGATGTTGCCCACCTCCGCGCCGCGCCAGGAGTAGATGGACTGGTCGTCGTCGCCGACGCAGCAGATGTTCTTGCGGGACTGGGCGAGCAGGCGCAGCCACAGATACTGGCTGACGTTGGTATCCTGATACTCGTCCACCATGATGTACTTGAAGCGGTGCTGGTACTCCTCCAGCACATCCGGGTGCCTGGTGAAGATGGTGAGCGTGTGCAGCAGCAGGTCGCCGAAGTCGCACGCGTTGAGCACGCTCAGCCGCTGCTGGTAGGCCGCATAGAGCGCGCCGCCGCGCCCGTCGGCGAAGGTGTACTTCTCCGCCTCCGGCAGCTTCTCCGGCGTCCAGCCCCGGTTCTTCCAGCGGTCGATGGCGCCTGCGAGCTGCCGGGCGGGCCAGCGCTTCTCGTCGATCTCGCTCGCCACCAGAAGCTGCTTCAGGAGGCGGATCTGGTCGTCCGTGTCGAGAATGGTGAAGTTGGACTTCAGCCCCACCAGCTCCGCGTGGCGGCGCAGAATGCGCGAGGCGACCGAGTGGAAGGTGCCGAGCCACGGCATCCCCTCCACCGCCGTGCCGATGATCTGGCCGATGCGGTGCTGCATCTCCCGCGCCGCCTTGTTGGTGAAGGTGACCGCCAGAATCTCGCCCGGCCAGGCGCGGCGGGTGGCGATCAGATGGGCCAGACGGGCCGTGAGCACCTTGGTCTTGCCCGTGCCCGCACCGGCCAGCACCAGCACGGGGCCGTCCGTCGTCAGCACGGCCTCCCGCTGCGGCGCGTTGAGGCCATCGAGATAGGGAGCGTTCAGGGGCGGTTCGGAAGTGGGCACGACGTTCATGTTTCGTCCCATAACCAATCTGCCCCCGTGCTGTCACGCCTGTAAGTGGGATTGTTACACCGGGAGGGAGAAGGAGAGGCGGCGCCGGGCCCTATTCCAGATCGATGCGGGTGGCGGCAAGGCGCGTCACTTCCCGCTCGTCGTGGGTGACGTAGAGGATCGGCAGGCGGAATTCGTCGCGCAGCCGCTCGATCAGGATGAGGATCTCCTCCTTGCGCGCCCGGTCGAGCGAGGCAAGGGGCTCGTCCATCAGCAGGAAACGGGGGCTGGACAGGAGCGCCCGGCCGATGGCGACGCGCTGGGCCTCGCCGCCGGACAGGGTGACGGGGCGGCGGTCGAGCAGGGGACGCAGGGCGAGCAGGTCGATCACATGCTCCGGCTCGACGTAGCGGTCGGCGGGCGGCGTCAGGGCGTAGCCGTAGAACAGGTTGGCGCGCACGCTCATGTGCGGGAACAGGCGGCCGTCCTGAAAGATGTAGCCGGCGCGGCGGGCCTCGGGCGGCAGGTCGATCCCCGCCGCGCTATCGAACAGCACCGTGCCCTGGATGACGATGCGCCCGCTGTCCGGCCGCAGCACGCCCGCGATCATGTGCAGGATGCTGGTCTTGCCCGCGCCGGACGGGCCGAACAGCGCCGTGATGCCGGTGCCGGCGGTGAAGGAGACGGCGATGCGCCGCGTGCCCAGCCGCCTGGAGACGCAGACCTCAATGGACATGGTACCGCCTTTTCTGGCGCAGGCGCTCGCTCAGGGATTCGGCGATGAACAGCGCCAGCATGGAAATGACGATGGCCAGCAGCGAGAGGCGCAGCACCTGGCTCTCCGCCCCCGGCACCTGAAGAAAGGCGAAGATGGCGAGCGCGAGGGTCTGCGTCTCCCCGGGAATGTTGGAGGCGAAGGTGATGGTCGCGCCGAACTCGCCCAGCGCCTTGGCGAAGCCGAGGACGACCCCGGCGCAGATGCCGGGCAGGGCCAGCGGCAGGGTGACGGTGAAGAACACCCGCCAGGGCCGCGCGCCCAGCGTGCGGGCCGCCATTTCGAGGCGGGGGTCGATGGTCTCCAGCGACAGGCGGATGGCGCGCACCATCAGCGGCAGGCCCATGATGGCGGCGGCGAGGGCGGCGCCGGTCCAGCGGAAGGCAAGGGTGACGCCCAACAGGGTTTCCAGCAGCTGCCCGACCGGGCCGGTGCGGCCGAACGCCAGCAGCAGCAGATAGCCGGTGACGACGGGCGGCAGCACCAGCGGCAGGTGCACGAGGCCGTTGACCAGCGCCTTGCCCCAGAAGCGGCAGCGGGCGAGCGCATAGGCAAGGCCGAACGCCACCGGCAGGCTGCCGAGCGTCGCCCACAGCCCCACCTTCAGGCTGAGGCGCAGCGCATCCATTTCGGCGGGGGTGAGGGACAGGTCCATGGGTTACCTCACCTCGAAGCCGTGCTTGCGGAAGTGGGCCTTGCCCGCCTCCGACAGCAGGAATGCGCGGAAGGCGCGGCTCTCCGCCGTCTCCTGCCCCCTGATGCCCGCGAGCACATAGCGGATCGGCGGATGCAGGTGCCCGGGAAACGTGGCGGCGACCACCACTTTCGCCGAGGCGGCGGCGTCGGTGGCATAGACGATGCCGGCGTTGGTCTCGGCCCGCTCCACGTAGACAAGGGCGGCGCGCACATTCTCGGCCCGGGCGATGCGCGGCGCGAGCCGCTGCCACAGACCGAGGGCCTCCAGCGCCGCCTTGCCGTAGCGCCCGGCGGGCACCGCCTCCGGGTCCGCCATGGCAAGGCGGCCATCGCCGAGGCGGGCGAGCCAGTCGGGTTTCGCGAGATCGGCCCGGAACGGGCGGGAGGCCGGGGCGATCAGCACCAGCCGGTTGGAGAGAAAGTCCTGCCGCGTGCCGGGGGCGATGAACCCGCTCCGCTCCAGATGGTCGACCCAGTCCTCGTCCGCCGACAGGAACAGGGCGGCGGGCGCGCCGCGCTCGATCTGGCGGGCCAGCGCCGGGGACCCGGCAAAGGCGAGGCGCGGGCGCGGGTGCCCGCTCCGGGCGTAGGCGTCGGCGGCGCTGTTCAGCGCTTCCTGAAGGCTGGCGGCGGCAAAGACGAGGGCAGGGCGGGCGCGCTCCGGCGCGGCCGGCAGCGGCGGGGCCAGTGTCACAAGCGCGATGGCCAGAGCAAGGACGGCCGCAAGGCCGATGCGCAACGTGCGGCCGGAACGGGAACGGCGGTGGATGTCACTCATCAGCCCGATCTATAGAGAGCGCGGGGCCGATGCGCCAGAGCCGCGGGACGGCGGCCGGGGGATCAGGTCAGCAGGCGGCTTCTTCCAGCCGGCAGTGGGCATCCAGCAGCGCCAGGAACCGCTGCCGGTCGATGGGCTTGGGCAGGTAGCCGGTCATGCCCGCCGCCGCGTAGTTGCCGGCCTCGTCTTCCTCCGCGTTGGCCGTCATCGCGAAGATGGGCAGGCTGGCATAGCGCTCGCCCAGCGCCCGGATGGCGCGGCAGGCCTCCAGCCCCGACATCTCGGGCATGCGGATGTCCATGAGCACCAGGTCGAAATGATCTTCCTGCACCGCGCGGACAGCCGCCACGCCGTTATCGACGACCGTGCAGCTGTGCCCCCCGATCTGCAACAGGGTCCTCACCAAGAGCTGATTGACCGGATTGTCCTCGGCAACCAGGACCCGCAACCGCCCTGCCACGGGTGCGGTAGCATTCCCGGGGACAGCCGGCTTCCCTGCCTCGCTTCCCTGAGATGCATACTCAACGAAGTACATCATCGACCTGCCACCCCCGTTGCTGTTGGCCGATAGAAACGAATGCACGCAGCTTAGCCCCCACAAGTTTGGGGATAAGATCATAGGAAACAGTCGTTTACAACCCTTCGGTGAGCGATTCGGTAGCTTTATGTAACGTTCTTATGAATATTTTATTTCTTTTGAAGAAGTCATTTCGTTAATAAAATGTTGATAATGATCCATTCATTTGGTGCTCATGACATAGGTAGTAGCAAGCTGATTCTTGTACCACCATATGTAGCGCTCCGTAAAACGGACCACGCAGGGTCAACAATTTCTTCCGCACGGGGCGTCTCGACGACGACAAGGGAGCCGGACCCGGCCCAGTTCCGGTCGATGAGCCGGGCGAGGGTGGGCAGAACCAGCCCCTTGCCGTAGGGCGGGTCCATGAAAATCAGGTCGAAGGGGGTATCGACCGGCGGAAGATCGGTGGCCGGGCGGTTGAGCACCTGAATGCGGCCGGTGGCCCCCAGCGTCGCGGCGTTCTGCTCGACAAGCCGGCAGGAGGTGCGGGCGCTGTCGACGAAGGTGGCGTGCTCCGCCCCGCGCGACAGGGCTTCGAGGCCCAGCGCGCCGCTGCCCGAGAAGATGTCCGCCACCCGCAGGCCCGCAAACCCGCCCAGACGGGCGGCCACCATGCTGAACAGCGCTTCGCGCACCCGGTCGGTCGTCGGGCGCACGGCATCATCGGGCGGGGACGTCAGCTTGCGGCCCCGCCACTGCCCGGCGATGATCCTCATGGCTTGCGGCCTCGCGGCTTCGCGCCGCCGCGCGGTTTGGAGGCGCTGCGGGGTTTGGGTTTGGCGGCCACCTTCGGCTTGGCCCAGCCCGCCTTGCGCTCCAGCTTGCGGCGGCCGGACGTGCCCGCCTCGGCGTCAGGACGCTCGCCCCGCGCCTCGGAGACCGGCTGGCCGTTGCGGCGCTGGGCCTGACGGGCCTCGGCGGTTCTGGTCTGGCGGCGCAGCGCGCGGACCGGCTCGGCGGCGGGCGCTGCCGCTTCTCCCTCGGGCCGTGCCGCACGCGCGGCGCGGCGGCGGGGCTCGCCCCGCGTGTCCCGGCCCTTCGACGGCGCGGCGGGGGCAGGGGCGCCCTCCGCCTGCGCGGCGGCCTCGCGGCGGCGATGCACCGGGGCGAACAGCTCCTCGCGGCGGCGGGGGGTGATGTCCTCGATCTCGAAGTCGCGGGGCGGCAGCAGCTCGCGCGGCACGCCGGGGATGGCGGCGGCGCTGATCTCCTGCACCTCGCCCTCGCGCAGGCCGTCGAGGGTGAAGGGGCCGTAGTCGGTGCGGATGAGGCGGGAGACCTGAAGGCCCAGATGGCCCAGGACGTTGCGGACCTCGCGGTTCTTGCCCTCGCGGATCTTCACGGCGATCCAGTGGGTGAGGCCGTGGCTGCTCTCCACCTCGGCGTTGATGGAGCCGTAGCGCACGCCGTCGATGGTGATGCCCTCGATCAGGTCCGCCAGCGCCGTGTAGTTGATGCGCCCGCGCACCCGGGCGCGGTAGATGCGCTCCACCGAATTGGCGGGCAGCTCCAGCCAGCGCTTCAGCTCGCCGTTGTTGGTGAGCAGCAGCAGGCCTTCGGTGTTGAAGTCCAGCCGCCCGATGGTGACGACGCGCGGCAGTCCCTCGGGCAGCAGGTCGAAGATGGTGGGCCGTCCCTCCGGATCGCGCACCGTGGTGAGGCACCCCGCAGGCTTGAAGAAGCGCCACAGCCGGGTGGGCTCCACCTCGCCGACCGGGTTGCCGTCAACGGTGACGCCCGCAAGGCTGGTGAGAATGGTGGCGGGGGTTGTCAGCACCGCGCCATTCAGGGCGACGCGGCCCTCGGCGATCATGCGCTCCACATCGCGGCGGCTGCCGACGCCCGCCCGGGCCAGAAGCTTGGCGATACGCTGCGGCTCGTGCGCCTCGAAGCGGGGCGCGGCAGAGGCAGGCGTTGCCTTGGCGGCGGGTGCGGTCTTTGCCCTGGCGACGGGCGCTGCCGGGGCGGCGGGGCGTTTGGTCCGGGGTCGTTGCTCCGCCGAATCGGGACGCGGGCCGGCCTTGCGATCCCGGGCGGGGGCCTGGGGACGGGACGGGGTGGAGACCGGAGGACGGGGCTTGCGCGACATGATGAACGGTTGGCTTTCTAGTTTCTGCGACGGGACGCCTGAGCGGACTTCCATAAGCCGAGATCGGGCGCATGTCTCGAAAAGACTCGATTGACCGGGCCAGATGCGTCTCTATAGTGCGCTGCGCCAAGTCCGGTGCCCCTGTGGTGGAATTGGTAGACACGCTTGACTCAAAATCAAGTGGCGGCAACGTCGTGCTGGTTCGAGTCCGGCCAGGGGCACCAAATCTTCCCGACATGCCTTCCTTATCGGCCGGTGCCCGACCCGGTCGTTGCGTGGCGGCGCGCCTTTCACCTTGACAGCAGGACACCCGGCGGACGGTCTCTCGACCCGCTCGCCCATTTCTGGCAAGTCTGCCAGCCGGTTTCGAGTCATGGAGTAGACAACGGATGCCCGTACGCGCCGAGCTTGCCGAGCAGGCAACCCTGCCAGTGCGCAATCCCCTGCCGGGGTTGGCCGCCATCATCCTGCACATGGGTTGCATCGGTGCGAGCCTGGGCATTCTGGCCCCGCTGACGGCGCTGCGCTTCAAGGATTGGGGCGCGGCCTCGTGGGAAGTGGGCCTCTCCGCCGCCATGACCGCGCTGGCGCTGCTCGTCATGCTGCCGGTGGTGGCCCGCCTGCCGCGCCTCAGCCCGACGGTCGTGATGGGGGCGGGCTGCGCCGTGGGCGCGGCCGCGCTCGTGGGCATGCAGCTGCTGCCCTACGTGTGGGCATGGATCGGCCTGCGGCTGGTCGCGGCCCTCGGCCTCACCATGCCCTGGCTGCTGGGCGAGAGCTGGGTGAACCTGGCCGCGCCGCCGCACCTGCGGGGCCGGGTGGTGGCCGCCTATGCCTCCGCCTTTTTCGTCGGCTTCTCCATCGGCCCGCTCACCATCGACGCGGTGGGCGCCAACGGCTGGCCGATCATCCTCATCGGCATTGCCTTCCTCGCGGGCGCGGCGCTGCCGCTGATCATCGCCCGCCGCTATGCCCCGCCCATCGCGCTGGAGGCGATCCGCAACCCGTGGCCGGTGCTGCGCCGCGCCAAGGTGGTGACGCTGGCCGCCTGCGCCGCCGGCCTGACGGAGAGCCTGTGCTTCGGCCTGTTCGTGATCTACGGCCTCGATCTGGGCTGGGGCACCTCCGCCGCGCTCCAGGCCTATTCGGCGCTGCTGCTGGGCGGTATCCTGCTGCAATACCCGTTCGGCTGGCTGGCCGACCGCTGGAGCAAGGGCCGGATGCTGGCGGTGGTGGCGCTGCTGACGATTGTCAGCGTGGTGGCGCTCTCGTTCGTCACGCTCCAGCCGACCATCGCCCTGTTCTGGTCCTTCCTGCTGGGCGGCGGCGTGCTCGGCTTCTACTCGCTGGGCCTGACCCTGCTGGGCGAGAAGTTCGAGGGCGAGGACGTGATCCGCGCCAACACCGGCTTCCTGCTGGCCTACCAGGGCGGGGCGCTGATCGGCCCCACCACGGGCGGACTGGCCATGACGTTTGCCGGACCGCTCGGCTTCACGGCGGTGCTGGCGGCGGTGGGTCTGCTGCTGCTGGCGGTGACGCAGCTGCGCTTCTTCAGGCGCTGACCAGGACGGCGGGCATGAGCCCGCGCAGGCTGTTGCCGAGGTAGAGGCGGCCGGAGCGCAGATCCTCCGGGTAGAGAACCGCCTCGCGGGCGCGGCCCGTCTCCAGGAGTTCGGCGCGCAGGACGCCCGGCAGGAGCCCCGAGGACAGGGGCGGGGTCAGCAACACGCCGTCCCGCTCCAGAAACAGGTTGGTGAAGGAGCCTTCCGTCAGCTCGCCCCGGGTGTTGAGGAACAGCACATCGAAACAGCCGGTCGCCTGCGCCCGCCGCTGGCGGGCCTCGTCCAGCGCCCGGCGGTGGGTGGTCTTGTGCAGGCGGAAGGGATCGTCCGGGCTGACCCGCAGGTCGGCGAGCGCCACCGTCACCGGCCCCTCCGGCGCGGGCGGCAGGGGCGCGGCCTGCACCGTGCAGCCCCGCAGGCGGCTCGCCAGCAGGCGCACGCGCATGGGGGCGGAGAAGTGCTGCGCCGCCTCCGCCAGCGCGGCGCGCCAGCCCTCCGCATCGACGGCAAAGCCCCAGTAGCGGGCGGAGCGGGCGAGCCGGGCGAGGTGCCGCTCCTGCCGGGCATAGCCGCTGCCGGGATGCCAGGCGAGGGTTTCGATAAGATCGAAAGGCGGCTGGTCGGCGGCGAGGAACCGCCCCTTCAGCAGACATTCCTGCCATTCGGACGCCGGGTCGCTGTCGGCAACCAGACCGCTGCCGAGGCCGATGCGGGCGGCGCCTGGCGCATCCACCATCAGGGTGCGGATTGCCACGTTGAAGCAGGCATCGCCGGGCGCGGCAGGGCTGCCGGGGGCGATCCAGCCGACGCTGCCGGTGTAGACGCCCCGGGGGAAGGGCTCCAGTTCGCCGATGATCTCCATGGCGCGGATCTTGGGCGCGCCGGTGACCGAGCCGCAGGGGAACAGGTGGCGGATCACGTCGAGCGCATCGAGCCCGGGGGCGAGGCGTGCCTCGATGGTCGAGGTCATCTGGTGGAGCGTCGGGTAGGTCTCGACCGAGAACAGCGACGGCACCCGCACCGAGCCGGGCGCGGCCACCCGGGAGAGGTCGTTGCGCAGCAGGTCGACGATCATCAGGTTCTCGGCCTGATTCTTCTCGTCGGCGGCGAGGGCGGCGGCGGCGTCGGCATCCGCGCCCGCGTCGGGGCGGCGGGCGGCGGTGCCTTTCATCGGCCGGGCAAGCAGGCGGCCCTCCTCAAGCGCGAAGAACAGCTCGGGCGAGAGGGAGAGCAGCCAGCGCTCCCCGGTCCACAGCACGGCCCCGTGGCGGGGGCGCTGAGCGTCGCGCAGGCGGCGGTAAAGCGCGAGCGGCGCGCCCTCGAAGGTGAAATCCGCCGGGAAGGTGAGGTTGATCTGGTAGGCGTCTCCCGCCGCGATGTAGTCGCCAACGCGCCGGGCGGCGGCGGCATAGGCCGCCGCGTCGATGCGGGGGCGGGCGGGCGGCGTCGGCGGGGCAGGGCGCTGCCCGCGCCACCAGACTTCCGCCGCCATGGGGTCGATCAGCCGGCAATCGCGGAACAGGCCGAACCAGGCCAGCGGCTCGCCCTCGGGCGCGCGATGGCGGGCGGCGAGGCGCGGCTCGAACAGCAGCCCCGCCTCGTAGGCGAGCCAGCCGCCCACATGCAGCCCCCGGGCGAGCGCGGCGCGCACGGCGGCGAGCGCAGGCTCCAGCTCGGCGGGCGTGCGCACGGCAATGGCCTCGGACAGGCCGGTGAGCAGACGCGACGGCGCGGCCTCCGGCCCGCCGGCGTCATCGAACAGGGCAAACGGCTTCAAGGGTTCAAGCGGCAACATCGGACAGCCCGATAGCCTGCAAGGCCCCGGACGGGCAAACGAAAAGGGCGGCCCGGACGGGCCGCCCCTCCGCCGGGCCGAAGCCCGATCGCTTGCAAGCGCGCCGCTTAGAAGCGGAAGCCCAGGCCGATCAGGGTCTGGTGCAGCTCGACGCCGCGCTCGTAGTTCGAGTAGCGGTACTCGACGTTGCTGAAGACCTTCTCGGTTAGGGCATATTCAACGCCCAGGCCGACGCGGACGCCGTCCAGCTCGATCGGCGAATTCTCGATGCCCTGGTTGGTGTAGCCGAGGAGGCCATACACCAGAGCCTTGTCGGTGACGGTGGAGCCGATGCGCGCAACGATCGACAGGTCACGGCCGACGCCGGTCTTGCCGCTCTCCTGGTACTCGGCGGTGATACCGGTGATGAGCTTGCCGAAGGCGTGGTCGTAGCCGACGTTCACGCCGTAGGTGAAAATGTCGTCGCCCAGGAAGTTCTCATCGGCCATGCCGATGGTGGCGCCGGCGCGGAAGCCGGTGAAGTCGGCAGCGAGAGCCGGGGTGACAGCGGTCAGCGCCAGAATCGACGCAACAACAAACTCCTTCATGTCTTTATCCTTCCGGTAAAGGTTGCGGGGGATGGGCGCCTTCCTGCCGGAGACGTTGCCAAGGTGCAACGCGAGGAATCGTTTGCAAGTAAATTCCGTGGGATAGATGTTGTAATCGGGCAACATTCGGTGATGTTGATGCTACTCCTTTTGTCTGCGCGAGTAGCAAGGGATGGGGCTTGCGGCTTGGAAAACCCCGGAGGGCGGCAAAACAAAACCCCCGGAGCGCGGGCTCCGGGGGCGGAAGGCGTGCCGGGCGCGGGGCGCCCGGCCGTCTGTGGCAGGCGCGTTACTTGCGGCCCGCCAGGACGAAGTTGCGGACGTCCTGCACCAGCTTGTCGAACGACGGGTGGTGCAGATACATCATGTGACCGGCCTCGTAGTAGGTGTAGGTCACGCGCTCCGGCACCAGGCCGTTGCTGGCCAGCGTGTTCTCCGCAGCGAAGAACGGCGTCGCCATGTCGTAGTAGCCGGAGGCGAGCAGGACGCGCAGGTCCTTGTTCTCGCGCATGATCTGGCCCAGGCCCTCGGCCACGTTCACGTTGATGTAGCCGCCGCGCTGCTTGCCGACCCAATCCCAGTTGCGGCCCGGATCGCCGGTCAGCACCTTGTACTCGCGGTCCATCTCCACCTTGAGGTCGGTGGTGAAGTAGTGGTTCAGCGCCGCCGTGTAGCTGGGCGCAATGCCGTAGCCGGACGGATCGTTGTCGAAGGTCTCGCCCGCCGCATCCAGATCCTTGCCGGTGTAGCGGCTGTCGAAGCGGCCCACGGTAAAGCCGCGGTCACGGCCGAACTGCTTCATGAAGCGGAAGGCGTTGATGCGCAGGTTGGTCTGCTCCAGATACTGCTCGGACAGGCCGGTCAGCTCGGAGAGGGTCTTGCGGATGCGGGCCCGCTCCTCGTCCGACAGGCGGTTGCCCTTGAGCAGCGCCGGCGCGTACTCGTTGATGGCGAACTGGCGCGCCCGCTCGACGTGCTGCTCGATCGTCACGTCCGACTTGCCGCGCAGGTTGTGATACCAGTGGGTCGCGGCGTAGGTCGGCAGGAAGCCGATGTAGGGGATCTCGTTGCCGGTCTGGAAGCGGGCGGTCGAGAAGTCGAGAATGGCCGAGATCAGCATGACGCCGTTCAGGCCATAGCCGTTGAAGCCGCCTTCCAGCACCTCGGCCAGCTTGGCGGCGCGGGTGGTGCCGTAGCTCTCGCCGGCGACGTACTTGGGCGAGTTCCAGCGCTTGTGCTGGGTGGTCCAGAGGCGGATGAACTTGGCAATGCTCTCCGCGTCCTGCTCGACGCCCCAGAAGTCCTTGTTCTCGGCCTTGCCGATGGCGCGGCTGAAGCCGGTGCCGACCGGATCGATGAACACCAGATCCGCGATGTCCAGCAGGCTCTTGTCGTTGTTCACCATGTTGTACGGCGGCGCGCCGTCGTCCTGGGCGTCAGACGGCAGGACCAGACGCTTCGGGCCGAAAACGCCCATGTGCAGCCACAGCGAGGCCGAGCCCGGGCCGCCGTTGAAGATGAAGATCACCGGGCGGTTGGTGGTGTCGCTCACGCCCTGGCGCAGATAGGTGGTGCTCCAGATCGCCGCGGTCGGATTGCCATCCTCGTCCCGCAGGTAGGTCTCGCCGGCAATCGCCTTGTAGCGGACGTCCTGGCCGTTGAAGCGGCCGGTGTGCTCGGTGGTGAAGACCTTGGGCTCGGGAATGGCCTTGTCGGCGGACTTCTCCGCAGCCGCTTCCGTCTTGGCCGGAGCCTTTTCGGCAGCGAAGGCCGGAGTGGCGGCGGCCAGAAGGGCCAGCGCCAGTAGCGAGGCACGATACTTCATGTTTTTTTACCCCCTGTTTTACGCTTCGAAACTGCGTGTACACTTTATTCGAAGCAGCGACAGTAATGCCCCTGGAATGACGGGGGCAAGCTGCTTGCGTAACAATTCGTCGGATGAGACGGGGCGTTTGTCTCAGGAATGGCAGGCGCGCGGACGGGATTGAAGCATAAGGACTAACAGCCGGAGCAGGGGCCGCGCCGGGCCCGACGCTCCGCGGATTTCAAGGTTCTCTTGTTGGGGGAAATCGCATGAAACGAATGATTGTGGCGGCCGCGCTGCTGCTGGCCGCGGGCGCCGCGCACGCCGACTATCCGGCCGGCGTGGTGGCCGACGGCCTGCCGCCGATTCCAGCGGAGCTGAAAGCCGGAACCGGCTCCTACCTCGAATATCGCAGCGCCACCTTCCTCGGCTGGCACCCCTTGACGGGCGGCGCGCTCCTCTACACCCGCTTCGGCAGCGTGCCGCACCTGCACGAGGTGAGCGCCCCCGGCGCCGCCCGCCGGCAGATCACCTTCGGCAACGAGCCGGTGGTGAGCGCCTCCTACGCGCCCGGGGGCAACGGCATGCTGGTCTATGCGCAGGACCGGCAGGGCGACGAGTTCTTCCAGCTCTACCGCCTCGACCCCGGCGCGGGCCAGCCGGTGCTGCTGACCGACGGCAAGAGCCGCAACCTGGGGCCGGTGTGGTTCAAGGACGGCTCGAAGATCCTCTACACCTCCACCCGCCGCAACGGCCGGGACTCGGACATCTACGTGATGGACCCGCGCGACCCCGCCACCGACAGGCTGGTGGCGCAGCTCGACGGCGGCGGCTGGTCGCCGACGGACGTCTCCGCCGACGGCACGCAGGCGCTGGTGCAGCGCTACATCTCGATCAACGAGAGCCAGATCCACCTGCTCGACCTCACCACCGGCCAGATGCGCCAGCTCACCCCGAAGGGGGCGGTGGCCTACGGCGAGGCCCGCTTCGCGCCCGACGGCACGATCTACGTGACGACCGACGCCGACGGCGAATTCCGCACGCTCGCCCGGCTTGACCCCGCAACCGGCAAGACCTCCCGCGTCTCCATCAACGACAAGTGGGACGTGGAGGAATTCGACATCGCCAGGGACGGCAGCTTCCTTGCCTATTCGATCAACGAGGCGGGCAGCTCGCGGCTGGTGATCCACCACCTGAGGAAGCGCATCGCCCCGCTCTCGCCCGAGCTGCCGAAGGGCGTGATCTCGCACCTGAAAATCGCCGACAACGGCGAGGTGGGCTTCTCCTTCTCCTCGGCGCGGATGCCGGGCGACGTGCTCTCGGTCAACCCGGACACGCTGGCGGTGACCCGCTGGACGGAGAGCGAGACCGGGGGCGTTGACACCTCCACCTTCGCCGAGCCGGAGCTGATCACCATCAGGAGCTTCGACGGGCTGGAGATCTCCGGCTTCCTCTACCGGCCGGATGCCAGGAAATTCCCCGGCAAGCGGCCGATGATCATGCACATCCACGGCGGGCCCGAATCCCAGATCCGCCCCGAGTTCCAGGGCAACTACAACTACCTCATCAACGAGATGGGCATCGCCATGTTCTTCCCGAACGTGCGCGGCTCGGAGGGCTACGGCAAGACCTTCCTCACCCTCGACAACGGCTTCAAGCGCGAGGACTCGGTGAAGGACATCGGCGCCTTCCTCGACGCGCTGGCGAAAGACCCGCAGCTGGACAAGAACCGCTTCGGAATCACGGGCCGCTCCTACGGCGGCTACATGACGCTGGCCGCGCTCACCCACTATTCCGACAGGGTGCGCGCCGGCATCGAGGTGGTGGGCATCTCCCACTTCGTCACCTTCCTCGAGAACACCCAGAGCTACCGCCGCGACCTGCGCCGCGTGGAATATGGCGACGAGCGCGACCCGAAGATGCGGGCGCAGCTGGAGAAGATCTCGCCGCTGACCAACGTCAACCGGATCAAGGTGCCGCTGATGGTGGTGACCGGCGCGAACGATCCGCGCGTGCCGGCCTCGGAGGCGGAGCAGATCGTCGCCGCCGTGCGCGCCAACGGCGGCCAGGCATGGCACTTCCTCGCCCGGGACGAAGGCCACCAGTTCAAGAAGAAGGAAAACCTCGACGCCCAGTTCTGGGCCAGCCTTCTGTTCTGGCAGACGTATCTGCTGGACTGATGCGAGAGGGGAAGGATTGCAGGAGGGGCTTGCCCCTCCTGCGACCTCCCGTTCGATTCAAGGGGGCCGCGTTCTCCCCGGAGGGCGCGGCCTTCTGAATCGGGCAGGGCGTGCAAGGGGGATTGAGGTCCGCCTGCTCTGATAAGTGCGAGGAGGGCCCGGCCCGTCCCCCCGTTGACAGGGGGCGCGGCCGAGGGCACCTCATGGGCCATGAGCACGCAACCGACCCCTCCCGTTCAGGTGACCGTCATTCCGGTCACGCCGTTTCAGCAGAATTGCAGCCTGGTGTGGGATGCCCGGACCAAACGCGGCGCCTTCATCGACGCAGGCGGCGACATCGACCAGCTGCTGGCGGCCGCCGAACAGCATGGCGTGACCATCGAGAAGCTGCTGGTCACCCACGGGCACCTCGACCACTGCGGCGCCACCGCCGAGCTGGCGGAGCGGCTGGGCGTGCCCATCGAGGGGCCGCACGAGGACGACCGCTTCTGGATCGACGCGCTGGAGCAGCACGCGCGCTCCTACGGCTTTCCGCCGGCGCGCCCGTTCACGCCCGACCGCTGGTTGAAGCAGGGCGACACCGTCACCGTGGGCGGGCAGACGCTGGAGGTGCACCACTGCCCGGGCCACACGCCGGGGCACGTGATCTTCTACCACGCGGGCGTGAAGCTGGCTTTCGTCGGCGACGTGCTGTTCCAGGGCTCCATCGGCCGCACCGATTTCCCGAAGGGCAATCTGGACGACCTCATCACCTCCATCACCACCCGGCTCTGGCCGCTGGGGAACGACGTGCACTTCGTGCCGGGCCATGGCCCCATGTCCACCTTCGGGCAGGAGCGCCGCCTCAACCCGTTCGTCAGCGACTTCGCCCTCAAGTCCAGGGCCTGAGACGCGCGTCGGCGGGAGTCTGGCGCTTTCCCGCCGGTGCGGGCGCGTGAACGTCCCGGCTGCTTGATCGTTTCCCCGCCAGGATCATGCGGGGAAATGAACCATTCGGGGAGACGCGCCGCCCATGCCCGTGCTGCTGTTTCTGGTGCTGGTGGCGCTCATCGCCACCTTCGGCTTCCGCGACACGCTCGCCGCCATTCTGGGCGGGGTGGCGGTTGTGCTGCTGATCGCGCTGATCCTGGCCGCCATTGCCGCCGTGGTGGGCTGGCGGCTGTGGCGGCGCTTCTTCGGCCGATACCGCTAGGGCGTCGCCCGGCCGGAGGCGCGGTTTGGAACCAGTTCAATTCCAGGCCGCAACAATCAGTCAAGATGCTGATTATGCTCGGAAATTTTGACGGCGCTCCGCTGGCGGCAAGCCTGGCTATTCGACCATGCCGGCCTTGCGCCCACCGGGGGAATCTCGCATCCTGAGCCCAAGCCGCACGGTTGGGCTCTCTCGCAAGGGTGCCAGCGTGTTATCTCCGGCAGCGTGTTTTCTCCAGCAGCGTGTTATCTCCAGCAGCGTGTGTCCTGGCAGTTTCGTGTCCTCAGCACCCGGTTGTTCCTGAAACCGTGTTGTTCCTGAAACCGTGTCGTTCCTGAAAACCTGTTGTCCTCAAACACCATCCCAAACGTCCTCAACACCTCCCAAAAGCATGTTGCTTCCCTGCGTTCGGGTTGTTCTGAAGGTTCGGTTTCGTCCCCAAACAGCGTTTCTTGCGGCCTGATCTCTCCCGAGACCGTCCCTGTTTCCAGGGCTGGTGGTCAGCAGACCAGCCCGGCAGGGGCGGTCTCCCGGAGAAGGAAGGGCGCTTTCGGCAGAAGCGAAGCGCGAAGACGCGCAGACCAAGGAAACAACAGACCAAACAGAAACACACAGGCCAAACAGATCGAAAAGGGCCCCGGAAAGAGAAGGACTCCGGAAAAAAGAAAGACCTGAAAACGAGAAGGGCCTGAAAACGGGAAGGTCTGAAGCAGGAAAGACATGAAAACCTGAAAACAGGAAAATCCCCAAAGCGCGGAAAACCGCAGAACAAGGCGCATCAAACGAGGCCATCATAGGCCGGGAAGGGGGAGGCAGGAGGCACAGCTTGTCGCCGCCGCCTGGGGCGCAGTTTGCCGATGCCGCGAGAGGCAGCGGGAGCGATGGCGGCAGGAGCGATACAGCACAGAGGCGATGCCGCGCGGTAGTACGCCGAGATTGCCGGGGCCAGGCGGCTGGCCCCGGACCGTCGGGACGTCCTCGGATCCGGGACGTCCTCAGATCCCGGACGTCCTCAGATCCGGGTGCCCTCGGGGCAGGGCATCCTCAGGGCCCGGGTCAGGGCATCCTCGGAGTCGAGGTCGAGGAGAGGCTCGGAGAGCCGAGCCCCCGAGAGCCGAGCCCGGCAGTGTCGTGTTCGGGAGAGTCGAGCCGGGAGAGCCGGCCCCGGAGCACCAGGCGGGCGCGGCCTCAGAGCTTGCGCACCAGGACGCTCGCCACGCAGATCCACGGGGGCGGAGGCGCGGCGACCGGCTGCACGCCCGGCACCGGCGGCAACACCAGGATGCGGTCCGGCTCGGCGGCGATCAGGCGGCCGAAGGTAAAGCGGCCGCCCGCCAGCGGGGCCAGCACGTCCTTGTGCAACGCTTCGGCATAGCGGTCCGGCGGCAGTTGGCTGAGCCAGATTTCGTCGCCGGCGCGGTAGTCGCCCTGCGCCACATCCACGATCATGCCGACCAGATTGTCCTGCACCAGCGGGGCGGTCAGCACCATGGCCCGGCGCGGCTGCTCCGCGCCGCTCGTGCCGAGCACGGCAAGTACCGGCACATCCGGGCGCCCCGGCAGGCTGACCAGCTCCGAGGGATCGACTCCAAGCGCGGCGGCAATGCGGTTCAGCCAGCCAACAGAGACCGTGCGGGTGCCGGTTTCCAGACGGCCGATGGTCTGGGCAGTCGTCGGCGGGGAACAGCGGGCGGCGACTTCGGCAAGCGTTAAGCCCTTGGCCTTGCGGACCTCGCGGATGCGCGTGTGCATACGACTCTCTTCCCTCACCGCACAGATACTCTTTCTACTATCACCTTTTTGACTGTCCTACAGAGCCCCGAGCCACTAGTCGAGTCGTCATAGTCCTTGACAGAAAATTTCGGCTGGAGGCTGAGATGATGGCACCAACAACTGTAAAGGCTGCGGTTGCATCCACGAAACCACATTCCGGCGTGACGGTCTCCCGGCAGGATGACTCGCCGGTCGCCTGGCTGAGTCGCCACGGCCATCTTTCCAGGCGTCAGGTGCTGGCAGCAGAGCGGCTGCAACAGGATTACCGCAGGGCCCGGCTTTCGCCCCGGACCACCCAGAGCTGGGACATGGTGCCGGCCGTGGGCGGGCGGCGCGGCCCGCAGGAGGTGCTGAACCCGACCGAGGCCATGCTGGACGCCCGCAAGCGGGTTCACGCCGCCATGGATGCGGTGGGGCCGGGGCTGGGCGACGTGCTGTGGCGGGTGGTGTGCGAAGGCGAGGGGATGGACGCAGCCGAGCGGGCGCTGGGCTGGCCCCGGCGCGCGGCCAAGCTGGTGCTGTGCCTGGCACTGGATCGCCTGGCGGACCATTACGACCCGCCGGCCCGTTCCCCTTTTTTGCGTGACTGATAGGAAAAAAGCTATTGACGATCGTCACAATCCTCTGCATAAATCGACTCACGATGGCGAAATGCGCCGAGACGGGCGGCGGTCCCCAGGGACCGGCCGCCCTTTTTCGTGGCCGGCGCAGGTTATCCGGCAGGGAGTCGGCAGGCAGGCGGACAGGCAACCGGCAGGGAGGCATGGCATGAGCGTGCAGGTGGACAGCGAACAGGCGGACGGCGTGGACGCGGACGGCGTGGACGCGGGCAGCATGGACGCGGAGGTTTCTTCCCCGGGGGCGTCTTCCCCGGGAACACCGGCACCCCGTCCGGCGCGGACCCGGGCGGCCGCCACCTGGCCGCTCGAGACTCGGGCGCGGTTCCTTGAGGCGCTGGCCGAGCTGGGTCAGGTGCGGGCGGCGGCGCGGGCGGTGGGGGTGTCGCCGCAGAGCGCCTACCGGCTGCGGCGCAAGTCGCCGGCCTTTGCCCGGGCGTGGCAGGACGCCATGGATCAGGCGCTCGACGCGCTGGAGGAAACGCTGCTCGACCGCGCCATGAACGGGGTGGAAAAGCCGGTTTATTACGGCGGCAAGTCCTGCGGCTCGGTGCGCCAGTATTCGGATGCGCTGGCCATGTTCCTGCTGCGGGCGCGCCGGCCGGAGACCTACGGGCGGAGCGCGGGCGTGGAGACAGTCTCGTCTTCCGGCTCGTCTTCCGGCCCGCCTGCTGCCCCGGCTCCCGCCCCGGCGCTCGCGCCCTCGACGGCTCCGTCCGTCCCGGTGCCAGACCCGGTGATGCTGATCGAGGCCCGGCTCAAGGCGCTGGCCCGGGGCGAGCTGCCACCGGAGACGGCGGGCGGCTGAAGCTGTCACTGATGACACTTTGCCAGAATCGGGTGGCCGGTGGTGGGGCCCCGGGAGTGGGGCCGTCAGGGGTGAGGCCGTGAGTCGGGACCGGCAGGAGTGAGGTTGGAGGCTGGGCCGCCTGTCTCTCCCGGAGGGGAGGGGCTCAGGCGGCACGCTTTCGGCTCAGGGTTTCGGCTGACGCTTTTGCACAATCATTTGGGGGCACGTCATGAACGGGTTCGACGACAGGACCGCATACCGGGACGCGGCGGACGCGAAGGCTTCGCTGGCCCAGCGCCTCGCCCGCCTGCCGGAGGCGGAGCGGCGCGCGCTGTGGCAGACGCTCGGCCCCGGCGGGGTTGCGGCGCTGCTTTACAACTGGCGGTTCTGGGGGCGCCCCGGGCAATTGCCCCCTCCCGGCAACTGGCGGTTGTGGCTGGTGGTGGCCGGGCGCGGCTTCGGCAAGACCCGCGCCGGGGCGGAATGGATCCGCAGCGTTGCGATGGCCCGGTGCGCGCCGTCCGGTGCCCTGCTCACGGCGCCGCTGGTGGTCCGCACGAACCGCACGACTCCGGCACGCGGTCCGGCGGGGTGGTTCCAACCGGCGGCGCGGCCCGATCCCAGCGACTGGCACTTGCGACACCTTGCCGAGATGAAACGGGAGGCGGAGCAGGAGGCGGGAAAGACCGGTGCCGCGTCTGGGACCCCCGCGTCGTTTGGTGTGGAAGGGGCGAGCCAGGATGACGGGTGTCACGAACGACACTTTGCCGCGATTGGAGACGGCCGGGGTGAGGCCGGGAATGCCAATTGTCATGTACGACACTTTGCCGAAGGAGAGGCTGGGACTGGTGACGAGGGACAAAGGGGAGAGGCATCGGGAGACGCCGGGTCTGCTGCCGTGGCTGCGGAAGGGGCGCGTTCGGCATCTGGATGTCGCCTACGACACTTTGCCGAAATGAAAGACGGGGTGGCTGACGAGGGACAGAGGGGAGAGGCATCGGGAGACGCCGGGTCTGTCGCCGTGGCTGCGGAGGGGGCGCATTCGGCATTCGGGTGTCGCATACGACACTTTGGCGAAATGAGAGACGGGGTGGCTGACGAGGGACAGAGGGGAGAGGCGTCGGGAAGTGCCGGGTCTGCTGCCGTGGCCGCGGATGGGGCGCGTTCGGCATTCGGGTGTCACACACGACACTTTGTCGGAGGAGAGGCGGGGTCGGAGTGCGCGGAGAAAGGGGGCGCAGCGTCGGGAAGTGCCGGGTCTGCCGCCGTGGCTGCGGATGGGGCGCGTTCGGCATTTGGGTGTCACGTACGACACTTTGCCATAAGAGTGGGTGGGACGGGTGACGAGGTGCAGGGGGGAGAGGCGCCGCGAAACGCCCGGTTGGCCTCCGCGCGCGGGACGTCCGTATCCACGGCTGGCAGTGCGTCGGATTCCAGGTTCTCAGGACCGGCAGCTCCCGCGGCTCCCACGGCTCCCGCCGCGCCCGCTGTATCTATGGCTCCCGCTGCGCCTACGGCTCCCGCTGTACCCGCAGCACACGCCACCCCCGCAGCTCCCACGGCTCCCGTTGTCCCTACGGCTCCCGCAGCACCCGCCGCGCCCGCGACAGGAGAGGACGGGCCGGTGCGGATCGCCCTGGTGGCCGCCACACTCGCCGAAGCAAGGGCCGTGATGGTGGAAGGCGAATCCGGCCTCCTCGCCATCTCGCCAGCAGAGGAACGCCCCAGATTCGAACCCTCCCTGCGCCGCCTCATCTGGCCCAACGGCAGCATCGCAACCCTCTATTCCGCCGACGCCCCCGAACAACTGCGCGGCGCCCAACACCACTTCGCCTGGTGCGACGAACTCGCCAAATGGCGCAACGCAGACGCCGCCTGGGCCAACCTGCAACTGGGATTGCGCCTCGGCCCCGACCCGCGCGTCATGGTCACAACCACACCACGCCCCACACCCCTCATCCGCAAACTGCTCGCCGATCCCGCCGCCGTCATCACCCGCGGCACCACGCGCGATAACGCCGCAAACCTGCCAGACAGCTTCCTCGACGCCATGACCAAAACCTACGGAGGAACCCGCCTCGGCCGCCAGGAACTGGAAGGCGAACTGCTCGACGCCGTGGAAGGAGCCCTCTGGACCCCAGACCTCATCGAAAACTGCCGAACCGATACCGCGCCAGACTTTACCCGCGTCGTCGTCGCCGTCGATCCACCCGTCAGCAGCGGACCCAACGCCGATACCTGCGGCATCATCGCCGCCGGTCTCGGAACAGACGGAATCGCCTACGTCCTCGCCGACCGATCCCTTCAGGGCGCAAGACCAGAAGGATGGGCCCGCGCCGTCGAGGCCACCGCCGCCGAATTCAACGCCGACCGCGTCATCGCCGAAGCCAATAACGGCGGAGACCTCGTCGGCCTCGTCCTCCGCTCAGTCAACGCAACCCTCCCGGTCCGACTGGTCCGCGCGGCACGCGGAAAAACCGCCCGCGCCGAACCCGTCGCCGCCCTCTACGAACAAGGACGCGTCCGCCACATCGGAACCTTCCCAAACCTCGAAGACGAACTGTGCAGCCTCCTGCCCGGCGGCGCATACGTCGGACCCAGCCGATCCCCAGACCGCGCCGACGCCCTCGTCTGGGCCATCACCGAACTCATGCTGACCCATACCGCCAGCCCGAGAGTCCGGTCCCTGTGAGGGGATTTTTTTCTCACAAGTTTTTTTGAGAGGATTTGTTTTGAAAGGATTTTTGAAAGGGATTTTTTGCAGGGGTCTCGGACCCCTGCACCCCATTCGTTTTGTCGGACGTGCGCGGGAAAGGCGGCGCAGCCAATTTTTTTGAGGAAGATGAGACGAACGTGTCCGGCACTGCCCGATTTTTTCTCACTGTGCGGCGGGAAAGGGCACGGCCGAATTTCTTTGAAAGAACGTCATAGGGACGCACCCAGCCTTTTTGTTGTGCGGCCAGGGAACAAGCGGGCGTGCAGCGCCAACCGAAATCGTCAGGGTCACGAATACAAAAAAAACAATGCCGGGAAAGCGCGGCGGCGGATGACGGGTGCGTCCCGAAAAACGATCGGGGTGCAGGGGTCCAAGACCCCTGCATTTTTTGTTCGCGGCCCTGTGGGCCGCTGGGGACTGAGTCCCCTGCATCTTTTTGTTTGCGGCCCTGTGGGCCGCTGGGGACTGAGTCCCCTGCATCTTTTGTTTGCGGCTCTGTGAGCCGCGGGGGGCAAGACCCCTGCATGTGTTTTCGCATTTTTCACAAGCGGCTCGCGGGGCCGTGGAGACCAGGCAAAAAAAAACGGGGGAGGTTCCCATGGAATTTTCGTTTCTGCCGTGGCGGCGCAAGGAGGCGTCGGTGCGGGAGCGGAAGGCGCGAGGGGCGTCGCCGCTGGCGTTGCTGACGGGCTGGCCGGCGGGGGCGTCGGTGCGCGGTTATGAGGCGCGGGTTCGGGAGAGTTATTTGCGCAATGCGATAGCGCAGCGGGCGGTTCGGCTGGTGGCGGAGAGTGCGGCGTCGGCGGTGTGGGTGAGCACGCCTTCGGGGCACCCGGCGCTGGGGTTGTTGGCGCGTCCCAATCCGTGTCAGCCGGGTGCGGCGTTCATCGAGGCGCTGGCGAGCCATCTGGTGCTGGCGGGCAATGCCTATGTGGAGGTGGTGCCGGGGCCGGACGATCTGCCAATGGAGCTGCATCTGCTGCGCCCCGAGCGGGTGACGGTGGTGCCGGGCCCTACCGGCTGGCCGCAGGAATATCGCCATGCGGTGGCGGGGCAGGTGGTGCGCTATGGTGTGGACCCGGTGACGGGGCGGGGGGATTTGCTGCACATCCGCGCCTTTCATCCGCTCGATGACCATTATGGTTTGTCGCCGCTGGAGGCAGCGCAACTGGCGATCGAGACGCACAACGCGGCGGGGCGGTGGAACAAGGCGCTGCTGGACAATGCGGCGCGGCCGTGCGGGGCGCTGGTGTTCGATCCCGGCCAGGGCGAGACGCTCAGCCCGGAGCAGTTCGAGCGGCTGCGGGCGGAAATGGAAGCGGGGTTCCAGGGGGCGCAGAATGCGGGCCGCCCGCTGCTGCTGGAGGGCGGGTTGAAATGGCAGCCGCTGTCGCTCTCGCCCGCCGAGCTGGATTTCATCGAGGCGCGCAACGCGGCGGCGCGGGAGATCGCGCTCGCCTTCGGGGTGCCGCCCATGCTGCTGGGTCTGCCGGGCGACAACACCTACGCCAACTACAGCGAGGCCAACCGCGCACTGTGGCGCCTGACGGTGCTGCCGCTGCTGACCAAGATTGCGGACAGCCTTTCGGCCTATCTCGGCCACTGGTGGGAGGGGCTGCGGCTGGACATCGACCGCAACGCGATCCCCGCGCTGGCGATGGACCGGGAGCGGCTGTGGCGGCAGGTCGCGGCGGCGGACTTTCTCTCCGCCGACGAAAAGCGCCGGGTGCTCGGCCTGTGCTGCGACGAGGCAAGTGACGGATAATTTTACACGTTCGCTCTTGCCTTCGTGGTCATTAACCATTCAAATTGTTGCAGGGCCGTAGATACGGTCGCTTGGCCCGGAACTTGCGTTAACGTTTCAGGCGCAAGGGCGCGAAGACCGCAAAAGAAAAAACGCAACGACGGGAAGGGTGAGAATCATGGCAGCTTGGCACAGGAAGGTGGCGGCTCTGGCGGGCCTGGGCATGATGGCGGCGTTCGGCCAGCCGGCGGTTGCGGGCCCGCAGGTGGAGTTCGACATTCCCGACGGGCAGGAGGTCAGTGCCGAGAAAATGGCGAAAGCGCTGCTGGAAGCGCTGGAGACGGCCGGCCCTGTGGAGCGCCCGCTGCTGCTCCAGGCGCTGGCGGCGGTGCTGGAAATGTCGCCGACGCAGCGCATCGCGGACGCGAAGGCGGACAAGGCCGATTCGGTGTATTAATCGACCGGTATTTGGTTAAATTTACCTCTGTTACGCAACAATTTACCATGATTTGCGGCGGAATACGGGAACAGCGCCGGAAAGCGGCGGTGCGGGGCTGGATTTAATCTTAAGATTCAGCCATAAGCTGGGACACACCTCCTTGCCATTTTCCCGAGGCCGGGGGTTCAGGGCCGGAGCACGCGCTTCGGCCCTTTTGCGTTTCTGGCGCACAGTTTCCCGTTCCGCCCGCGCGGGGGCAGAGGCCCCCTGAATACGCACAGGCCGCGTCGCACGGCGCATCACACCAGACACACGCGAGAGAGCACGAGCCATGGGCGGGGAACACAATCCGCCGGCAAGCCTGCGGTTTGCCGGATATGCCAGCATTTTTCACGAAGTGGACGCGGGGCGCGACGTGGTGATGCCCGGCGCTTTTGCCCGCGCGGTGCGCGCCGGGGGCGGCGGCGTGCCGCTTCTCTGGCAGCATGAGGCGCGCGAGCCGATCGGGCGCATCGAGCATCTGGCGGAGGACGGGCGGGGCCTGCGGGTAGTGGCGCGCCTTGACCTCGGCTGCCGTCGCGGCCGCGACGCGGCGAGCCTGGTGCGCGGCGGCGCGCTCACGGGCCTTTCCATCGGCTACCGCGTGCGGCGCAGCGTGATGGACAGCCGCCAGCGCGTGCGGCGGCTGCTGGATGTGGAGCTTCTCGAAATTTCCCTGGTGACCTTTCCCATGCAGCCGCGGGCGCGGGTGCTGGGGGTGGAGGGGGCGGTTGCGTCGGCGTCGAAATTGACACCTGTGGAGACGATACATGGACGGATATGAAATCAAGGGCGCCACGGCGCTGGAGGATGTGTTCGGCGCGGCCGGTGCGGACGTTGCCCCGGCGGGCGGCGATGGCGCGGCGCACGCGCCCGCGCACGGCGAGATCGAGGAGAAGATGGCGCAGCTTGCCCGCACCGTCGCGCGGCTCGACCGGCGGGTGGCGGATCTGGTGGGCGCGGCGCGCCGCCCGCTGCTGGGCGAGGCCAAGGCGGCTGGGGCCGATGATGTGCACCGGCAGGCCTTCACCGAGCGCTATCTGCGCAAAGGTCTGGAGACGGGCCTTGCCGGGGCGGAGGCAAAGTCGCTGAACGTCTCGGCCCCGCAGGACGGCGGCTACGCGGTGCCCGAGGCGATCGACCGGATGATCGAGACGCGGCTGCGGGATATTTCCCCGCTGCGCAGCGTCGCCTCCGTGGTGCAGGTGGGCACCGCCAACTACAAGAAACTGGTGGCGACGGGCGGCTTCGCCTCCGGCTGGGTGTCGGAGACGGCGGAGCGGCCGGAGACCGCCACGCCCGCCTTCGCGGAAGTCGCGCCGTTCTGGGGCGAGCTTTACGCCAACCCCGCCGCGACGCAGACCATGCTGGACGACGCGGTGTTCGACGTGGAGACCTGGCTCGCGGGCGAAATCGCACTCGAATTCGCCCAGCAGGAGGGCGCGGCCTTCATTGCGGGGTCTGGCACCAACCAGCCCAAGGGTTTTCTCACCTACCCGATGGCCGCGGCGAAAGACACCGCGCGCCCGTTCGGCACGCTGCAATATGTGGCGACGGGTGTTGCCGGAAATTTCCCCAGCACCGATCCGGCGGACAAGCTGGTGGATCTGGTGCACGCGCTGCGCCCGGCCTACCGGCAGGGGGCGGTGTTCCTGATGAATTCGGCAACGCTCGCCCGCATCCGCAAGTTCAAGGACGGGGACGGCAATTTCCTGTGGCGGCCCTCGCTTGTTGAAGGCCAGCCGGCTACGCTGCTCGGCTATCCGGTGATCGAGGCGCAGGACATGCCGGACATCGAGTCCGACAGCTGCGCCATCGCCTTCGGCAATTTTGCCCACGGTTATGTCATCGCCGAGCGCACGGGCACGCGCATCCTGCGCGACCCCTATTCCAACAAGCCGTTCGTCCACTTCTACGCCACCCGGCGCGTGGGCGGCGCGGTGGTGAATTCGGACGCCATCAAGCTGCTGAAGTTCTCGGCGAGCTGACGCGGCACGGGCAGAAAAAATCGAAGGAAAAAAAGAGGCCGCCCCCGGGCGGCTTTTTTCATGGGCGCTCACGGGGCGCGAGGGGGAGGCCGCGTGCCTTCCCCCCGCACGGCCTGTGAACAGCCGCAGCACGGGAGACGCGGCAATGACGGTCGCATGGCTTGAGGGACCGGCGGTGGAGCCGGTCGGCATCGAGGAGGCGCGCGCCTTCCTCCGCCTCGACGGCGAGGAGGAGGACGCGGCGCTGGCCGCCTTTCTCAAGGCGGCGCGGGAAGTATGCGAGGCCTTCACCGGCCTCGTGCTGATCGCCACCCGGTTCCGGGAGACGCGGGCGTTCGATCCCGCGGAGACGCGGGGCGTGCCGTGGAGCGCGTGGCGCAGCGTCCGCCTCTCGCGGGGGCCGCTGCGCCAGGTCGAGGCGGTGACGCTGATCGGCCGGGACGGCACGCGCACTGCGCTGGGGAGCGCCGACTACACGGTAGAGGAGGATGCGCGCGGGCTCGCCTGCCTGCGCATGACCTTCCTGCCGCCCGCGGGCGCGCGGCTGGAGACGGACTATCAGGCGGGGCTCGGCGCGGAGCCCGCCGGGGTGCCGGAGGCGCTGCGCCTCGGCATCCTGCGGCTGGCCGCGCACCTCTATTCCCACCGCGACAGCCCGGACGACGCCGGGCCGCCGCTGGCGGTTGCCGCGTTGTGGCGCCCGTTCCGCATCGGGAGGCTGGCATGAGGCGCGGGGACGGAACGCAGCGGGACGCCCGCCACAGGGAATTTCTCGGCCGGATGCGCGAGCGGGTGACGTTCGAGGCTTTTACCGGTCTCGACGATGGCCTTGGCGGCATGACGCGCGGCTGGCGCAGCGTCGCCAGCGGCTGGGCCGCCATCGAGATGGAGGCGGTGCGCAGCCGGGAGACCGCGCGGCAGCAACTCCAGCCGGTGCGCTACCGCCTGGTGACGCGCAAGCCGCCGGGCCTGACGCCCGCCTGGCGGCTGCGCTGGCGCAATCGCCAGCTCGCCATCCGCAGCATGGAGGACATCGCCGGCCGGCCCGACCTCCTGCTGATGCAGGCGGAGGAGGAGGCGCTGTCATGAGCACGCGGCTGACGGCGGCACTCATGGACAAGGGCGCGCAAGCCGGGCGGCAGCGGGCGCTCGACGCGGCGGAGGAAATCCGCGCCAATGCCGCCGCGCTGGCGCCCGGGCGGCTGGGGGAGGCACTGGCGGTGCTCCCGGCCGCCGACGGCGCGGACCTGACCGCGCCCGGCTACGCCCGCTTCGTGGAATTCGGCACGCGGCGTCAGGCGGCGCAGCCGTTCCTGCGCCCGGCGCTGGAGCAGGTGCGGGCCCGCGCCCGCTTCGGGGGAGACTGACATGGTTGCACCAGGATGGGCCGTGCAGCAGGCGCTCTACCAGACGCTTGCGGCACACCCGCCGCTGAGGGCGGCGGTGACCGGCATTTTCGACTACGTGCCGCGCAAGCAGGCACTGCCCTACATCACTGTGGGCGAGGCGGTGGAGACGGACTGGTCGGCCAAGGATTTCTCGGGACGCGAGCACCGGCTGAGCGTCCACGTGTGGTCCGGCTATCGCGGCATGGCGGAGGCAAAGGACCTGCTCGGGCTGGTCGACGAGGCGCTGGAGCACATGCCCGCCGCGCTCGACGGGCACCGGCTCGTCAGCCTGCGGTTTCTCTCCGCCCGCGTGATGGTGGACGCGGAGGAGGAGGTGCGCCACGGCATCGCCGACTATCGGGCGCGCACGGTGCGGGAGTAGGGCGCGAGGGATTTTCCCGGCACCGGACAATCAGATTCACGGCAACACGAACGGCGAAAAAAAGAGGGAGGCGGCGATGGCGGCCGAGAAGGGAAGTGCATTTCTGCTGAGGATCAGCAACGGCGGCTCGCCCGTCACGTACACGACCGTCGCGGGGATGCGGACAACGCAACTGGCAATCAACGCCGAGGGCGTGGTGGTAACCCACAAGGGCTCGGGCGGCTGGCGCGAAATGCTGCCGGAGGCGGGGGTGCGGTCGGTGTCGATCGCGGGCTCGGGCGTGTTCACCGGCTCCGCCGCCGAGGCGCGGCTGAAACAGAAGGCGCTGGCGGGCGCGGCGGACGACTTCGAGGTGGTGTTCGAAAGCGGCGAGGCGATGCGCGGGGCCTTCCTCATCACCCGCCTCGACTACGGCGGCGATTTCAACGGCGAGCGCACCTACACGCTGGCGCTGGAATCAACCGGCCCGGTGACCGTGCTCTGAGAGGGGAGGCGCAAGCCATGATGACGGACAGCCGGACTATGGACGTTCAAAATAGCGCCGCCAATCCGCTGCGGGGCGAGGCAACCCTGCGCCTCGGGGGGCGGGATTATCTGCTGCGCCCCACCTTCGCCGCGCTGGTGGCGGCGGAGGCGGAGGCCGGGCCTCTGTTTGCCCTGGTGGAGCGGGCGGCGGACGGGCGGCTGGGCCTTGGCGAAATGACCGCCGTGCTGTGGCACTGCCTCGCGGCGCGGCCGGAGGATCTCACCCGCGAGGCGTTCGGCGAGGCGCTGCTGGCGCAAGGGCTGGCGGCGGCGCTGCCCGTGTTTCGCCAGCTCGCCGTCGCCATCCTCGGCGGGCGGGCACCCTAACGGCCGATACAGACGGCGGAGACCTGGCGGCTTTCGGTGACGTCGAACACCACGTCGATCACCGCGCAGCCGGGGGCGTTGGGCGGCGGGAACACCTGCGCTGTCATCACCATGCGGATGGGCGGATTTTTGGGGTCCTTGTTCAAGAAATAGCGCCCGCGCAGGAGGTGGCGCCCGCCGTGGTCCTCCCCCGCATAGACGCGCAGGTAGCGGTCGCGCGGCGCAGAACCCGGCGGCAGCACCACCCGATTTTCAACGGCAAGCACCGTCGCCAGATCCGGCACCCACGGCTCGACAGCGGCGCGCGCGGGAGCGCGGGCCGGTGCCTGCGCCTGGGCGGCAGGGGCCTGGGCGGCAGGGGTCTGGGCCGGGGCGGCAGGGGCCGGGGCCGCGCCCAGCAGAACGACAACGGGAATGAGCCAGATGCTTCGCATGACACGCCTTTCCGAACGGAGCCGGGCCGCCAAGCCCGGGGGCGAACACGCCAGTCATCCTCCTGAATATTGGTCCGGGGACTTGTCCGCACAAGCGGGGCATTTCGCGGACATTTGCGCCGAGGCAGCGCGGGTGGCGACGGGGCTGCTCGGCTGGCCGCCGCAGGTCTTCTGGCAGGCAACGCCGCAGGACCTGTGGCTGGCGCTGGAGGGGCGGCTCGGCCACGGCGGAGGCGGCGGGGCCGCGTTCGGGCGGGCGGATCTGGCGCGGCTGATGGCCCGGTTTCCGGACGAGACGGCACAGGAGAGCAAAGGAGAGCCCCATGGCTGAGGAACTGGATACGCTGGTGCTGAAAATTCGCGCCGACACCGCCGCGCTCGCGCGGGACGCGGCGGACATGAAGGCCCAATTCGATGCGGCGGCGGGTGACATGGGCGAGACGCTGCGCCGCAACCTCAATTTCGACCTCCTGAAGGTGGGGGCGGACAGCGCCATGCGCGGACTGGAAGATGCGCTCGACCGGCTGATCCGCAAGGGCAAGCTGGGGCTGGAGGACATCAAGGCGCTGGTGCGCAGCATCCTCGCCGACATGGCGCGGGCGCTGTTCCGGGAGGTGACGGGCCGGGGCGGGGGCGGCGGGGGCGGCGGCGCGAGTGGCCTTGTGGGGCTGATCGGCCAGGGGCTCCAGCTTTTCGGCCTCAGCGGGCGGGCGAGCGGCGGGCCGGTGAGCGAGGGCCGCCCCTATCTGGTGGGCGAACGGGGGCCGGAAGTGTTCGTGCCGGAGCAGGCCGGGCGCATCACCCCCGCCTGGCAGGGCGGGGCGGCGCGTGTCGTCAACATTTCCATCAACGTTGCCGCCCCGCCGAACGCCTCGCCCCAGATGATGCAGATGAGCGCCCGGCAGGTGGCGCGGGCGGTGCGCCGCGCGATGGACGAGGCGTGAAATTCCGTCACGGGAATTTTCGACAAAATACGAAAATCGGGGGAGGCGGACATGCCGTACTGGCTGGCGCGCCATGAGGACCGGCTGGCGGAGGACTGGATCAAACGGTTCGACCCGCGCTTCTGGACGGTGAATTTTCCACGCCCTGCCATGGGCAGCGTGGTGACGACCGGGCCGGACAGCCTGCGCGTCGATTGCGTCTTTTACCAGAGGCAGGATCTGGCGGGCCTGATCTGGGAAAGCGAGGACCGGTGGGACCATCCGCTGCTCGCCTACGAGACGGCGCGGGATTATCGCGGGATGACGCTCTCGTTCCGCTGGCGGACCAGCGGCGCCATCGCTCCGTTGAGTGCGGTGTATGGGGCGACGCTCACCATCGAGGGGCGGGACCAGAGGGGCGCGCCGCGCACCTGGTATGTGCGGCTGTGGAACTACGCCACCGGCAGCGCGGCGGATGCCCGCATCACGCTGGATTTCGACCGGCTCGCCGGCGGCTTCATGCTGCCGGAGGAGGCGGACCCGGTGTGGGCGGGGGACATCGACCGCATGTTCTTCTCCATCGTGCCGGAAACATACGACGGCGGCAGCGGCGTGCTCACCCCGCCCGCCGAGGGGACGGTGATGCTGAGCGAGATCCGCTGCGAGGGGAGCGGGGCCAGCATCGGGCTGGGGGATGCGTTCGTGCCGCCGCATCGGCTGCGGATCGCAACCGGGTACGACGACCTCTACCACATGACGCCGGAGCGGGTGCTGCACAACATCGTGGCGCTCGGCTACCGCGACTGGATCAACCACTATGTGGGGATGAGCCATTATTTCCGCCTCGCGCGCGACGCGGCGTCGGGGCGGTTTGTGGCGCAGGGCGCGGGGTCTTCGGTGCTGAACGCGGCGGCGCGGCAATGGCACGCGGATTTCTACGCGCGCAGCCACACGTTCGGCTTCCGCGTCATCACCTCGCTGTCGTTCGAGCTGCTGGACGAGCATGCGCCGGAGGCCTGGAAGCAGAGGGACCACGAGGGCGCGCCCGCCCTCACCGGATGGGACCCGCCCTCGACGCTGCTCTCCCCCTGCAACGGTGCGGCGGTCGATTACCTGAAGGCGGTGGCGCGGGACTTCTGCGCCCTGGCGGCGGCAAGCGGCCTGCCGGTCGATTTCCAGATCGGCGAGCCGTGGTGGTGGTCCGGCCTCGGCGGGGTGCGGCGGCCCTGTTTCTATGACGCGGCGACAACGGCCGCCTACACGGCGGAGACCGGGCGGGCGGTGCCGACGCGCCACCGCTCGGTAACGGAAAATCCGGACGCGGCGCAGGCCCATTACCTCGACTGGCTGGGCCAGAAGCTGGGCGCGGCGACGCTGGCGCTGCGGGACGCGGTGAAGGCGGCGCACCCGGGCGCGCGGGTCGCGCTGCTGTTCTTCACGCCGCAGGTGATCGACGCGGGCGCGCCCATGCTGGCGCGGGTGAACATGCCGGGCGCATGGGCCTTCCCGGCGTTCGACCTGCTCCAGGTGGAGGACTACGACCACGTGACGGCGGAGAACTGGGGCGCGCACGAGCGCGGCATCGCGGTGGTGGACGCCCGCTTCGGCTACCCCCGCGCGGCGCAGCATTACTTCGCGGGCTTCGTGCTGGACGGCGCGGACCGGGCGCAGTGGCGCGCCATCGGCCGCAGCATCGGGGACGCGCGGGACAAGGGCTACGGCGAGGTGTTCGTGTGGGCGCTGCCGCAGACGCTGCGCGACGGCTTTGCCTTTTTCGACACAGCGCAGGAGGACGAGATGGACGGATTTCATGACGTGCGCTTCCCGCTGGAGGTGGGGATGGGCGCCAGCGGCGGGCCGGAATTCTCGACGACCGTGATCGCCACGGCCTCGGGCTTCGAGCAGCGCAACATGAACTGGGCGCAGGCGCGGGCACGCTACGACGCGGGGCTCGGCGTGCGCAGCGAGACGGACCTGGCGACGGTGATCGCCTTTTTCCGGGCGCGGCGCGGGCGCGCTTGCGGCTTCCGCTTCCGCGACCCGTTCGACTACGGCTCGAACGCGGCGGGAGACGGCGCGACGCCCTTCGATCAGGTGCTGGGGACGGGCGACGGGGTGCGCACCGGCTTCCCGCTCGTCAAACGCTACGGCGGGGAGGACGGCCACACCCGCCGCATCACCCGGCCGGTGGCGGAGACGGTGCGGGTGGCGGTCAACGGCGTCGAGCGCAGGGACGGCTGGGCCCTGGGCGCGGCGGGCGAGGTGCGCTTCGCCGAAGCGCCCGCGCCGGGCGCGGTGGTGACGGCGGGCTTCCTGTTCGACGTGCCGGTGCGCTTCGCCGACGACCATCTGGCGGTCTCGCTCGCCGGGTTCCGCGCGGGCGAAATTCCCTCGATCCCGCTGGTCGAGGTGAGGGAAGCATGAGCCGGGCCGTACCCACGGACCTCGCCGCCCATCTGGCCGGAGAGGTCACGACGCTTGCGCTGCTGTGGCGCATCGTCCGCCGGGACGGGGTGATCCTCGGCTTCACCAGTCACGACCGCGACCTGGAGATGGAGGGCGTGACCTACCGCGCCGTGCCGTCGTTCCTGCCCTCGGCGTTTGTCAGCAACGCGGACTTCGAGGCGGGCGACATCGAACTCTCCGGCATGTTGGCAAACGGCGCGGTGACGCAGGCGGATCTCGCCGCCGGGCGGTACGATTTCGCCCGGCTTCATGTAAGCCTCGTCAACTGGGCGCGGCCGGGCGACGGCGTTCTCGCGCTGGCGGCGGGAACGCTGGGCGCGGTGCGCTGGGAGGACGGCGCCTTCCGCGCCGAACTCTCGACCGACAGCGCCCGCTTCGCGCAGCCGGTGACGGAGCGCTTCTCCCCCGAGTGCCGCGCCGATCTGGGTGACCGGCGCTGCCGGGTGGACCTCGCCCGGTACCGGGTGACGGCGCGGGTGACGGGCGCCGCCGACCGCAGCCGCTTCTCGGCGAGCGGGCTCGTGGCGACGCCCGACTGGTACGCCTACGGCCGCCTGCGCTGGATCACCGGCCGCAACGCCGGCCTCGGGGCCGAGGTGCTGGGCAGCGGCGGCGGCGAGGTGCGCCTGCGCGAGCCGATGCGGGCGGACATAAACCCCGGTGACCTGTTCACGCTCACCGCCGGATGCGACCGGCGCTTTGCCACCTGCGCCGGCAAGTTCGGCAACGGCGCCAACTTTCGCGGCGAGCCGCACGTGCCGGGGCTCGACGCCATGCTGGATTATCCGGACGCGCGCTAGAGGGGGCGATCATGACAACGCGGGGGAAGGAGATCGCGGCGGCGGCGCGGGACTGCGTCGGCACGCCGTTCCGCGCGCAGGGGCGGGTGCCGGGGCGCGGCCTCGATTGCGCGGGCGTGATCGCGCACGCCGGGAAGCGCTTCGGGTTCGTGGAGGGCGACGAGACAGGCTACAGCCTCACCGGCAACGGCGCGCGGATCGAGCGGGCGCTCGCCCGGGCGGGCCTCGTGCGGGTGGAGTGCGGCGCAGCGCAGGTGGGCGACGTGCTGGTGTTCGATCTGGGCCGGGGGCTGCTGCATCTGGCGATCCGCAGCGAGCACGGACTCATTCACGCCCACCGGGGACTGGGGCGGGTGGTGGAGCACGGGCTGGACGATAGCTGGCAGGCGGCGCTGGTCGCGGTCTGGCGCTTCCCGGACCACCCGGCAGAGACGGGGGAGGGACGCCATGGCTGACATGGTGCTGGGCGCGGTCGGCGCGGTGGTGGCCGGGCCGATCGGTGCGGTGGTGGGTGCGGCGGTGGGATCGGTCGTCAACAGCACGATCCTCGCGCCAAACCGGCGCAGCGAGGGGCCGCGGTTGCAGGACCTGGCGGTGCAGGGCTCGTCCTACGGCGGGGCGGTGCCGCTGGTCTACGGCACCGCGCGGATCGCCGGGAACATGATCTGGTCCACCGGCCTCAGGGAGCATCGCAGCGAGGAGCGCCAGGGCGGCGGCAAGCGGGGCTCGGTGACGACCGTCTCCTACACCTACACCGCCTCCTTCGCCGTGGCGCTGTCAGGCCGGCCGATCCTCTCGGTGGGCCGGGTGTGGGCGGACGGCAAGCTGATCCGCGACGGCGCGGGGCGGCTGACGGTGGGCGGGCGGATGCGTGTCTACACGGGCAGCGAGCGGCAGATGCCGGACCCGCTGATCGAGGCGGCGCAGGGCGTCGGCAACACCCCGGCCTATCGGGGGCTGGCCTATGTGGTGTTCGAGGATCTGGCGCTGGAGGATTTCGCCAACCGTATTCCGCTGCTCACCTTCGAGGTGACGGCGGATGCGGGGAGCGCGGTCAGCGTCTGCGCCATCGCGCAGGACCTGTGCGCCCGGGCGGAGCTGGCGGCGAGTCTCGGCGCGGGCGCGGACCGGGTGCGCGGCTTCGCCCTCGGCCGGGTGAGCACGGCGGCGGAAGCGCTCGGGGCGCTGGCGGCGGTCGCGCCGCTCTATGCGGCGGAGAACGGGTCGGGCGGGGTGATGCTCTCCGACCGCGCGCCGCTGGGCGGACCGGTGGTGGCGCTGGATCATCTGGGCGCGGCGGCGGAAGGGGAGCCGGAGCCGCGCCAGCGGGGGTCGCGGGCAGGCGAGGCGGCGCTGCCGCGCGAGGTGAGCCTCGCCTACATGGACCCGGCGCGGGACTACCAGACCGGCTTGCAGCGGGCGCGGCGGCCGAGCGCCCCCGGGGGTGGCGACGAACGGCTGGAGGTGCCGGTGGTGCTCGACGCCAGCGCGGCCAAGCAGGCGGCGGAGCGGTTGCTCGCCCGGCGCTGGCGGCGGCGCGAGCCGCTGACGCTGGCGCTGCCGTGGCGGTATCTGGGCCTGACCGCCGGGGACGCGTTGACGCTGGAGGGGGAGACGGGCCGGCTGTGGCAGGCGCGGGAGGTGACGGTGGAGGCGGGGCGGCTGCTGGTGACGGCGGTGCCGGTCTCGCCGGAGGACGAGACCAGCAATGCGGTGGCGGAGCCGGGGCAGGTGGTGCCCCAGCCCGCAACGCCCCACGGGCCGAGCACGCTCCAGGTGCTGGACCTGCCGCCGCTCTCGGCCGCGCTGCCGGCGGGGCCGGTGCTGCATCTGGCGGCGGCGGGCGAGAGCGCGGGCTGGCGGCGGGCAAGCGCGGCGGTGAGCCTCGATGGCGGCTTCACCTACCAGGCCGCCGCCGACATTCCCGCCCGCACGGTGATGGGCACGGCGGTGACCGCGCTGCCGCCGGGCGAGACGGCGTTCTGGGACCGGGTGAACGCGGTGGAGGTGGCGCTGCTCGCGCCGGACATGGCGCTGGAATCGCGCGAGGCGGCGGCGGTGCTGGCGGGCGCCAACCTGTGCCTCCTGGGGCGGGAGCTGGTGCAGTTCGCCCGGGCCGAGCTGCTGGCGAACGGGCGGTATCGTCTCTCGGAGCTGCTGCGGGGGCGGCGGGGCACGGAGGCGTTCGTCGCGGGGCATCAGGCCGGGGAGCGGTTCGTGCTGCTGAGCGGTGCGGCGCTGGTGCCCTTCGATGCGGGGCTGGCCTCGCTGGGGCAGACGCTGCTGTTCAAGGCCATGAGCCCCTACGAGGCGCTGGAGGATGTGACGGCGCAGGCGGTGACGGTGCGGGCGGAGGGCCTCCGGCCGCTGGCCCCGGTGCATCTGCGGGCCGCGCGGGAGGCCTCGGGCGATATCCGCCTCGGCTGGGTGCGGCGCAGCCGCCAGGGCTTCGACTGGGTGGACGGCACGGACGCGCCGCTGGCGGAGGAGACCGAGCAGTACGACGTGCAGATCCTGCGCGGCGGGGCCGCCGTGCGGCAGTGGCGGGTGAGCGCACCCGCGGCGGTCTACACCCTCGCGGAGCAGATGACGGACTTCGGCGCGCCCCCGGCGACGCTGGAGGTGCGGGTGATGCAGGTGAGCGCGCACGTGGGCGCGGGCGCGGCGGCCAGGCGCGTGCTGGCGCTGTGACGCGCCCTCCGGGCGAAGGCGGAAAAAAACGGGGACGACGGGAAGGAGCACATCATGGCGGAGACAACGACGCGGCATGGCCTGCCCCTGCTTCAGGCGGGGCAGGCGCAGAAGGAGGTGACGCACAACGAGGCGCTGGCGATGCTGGACCTCCTGGCCCACCCGGCGGTGGAGGCGCGGGGACTCGCCGAGGCGCCCGCCGCGCCCGAGCCGGGGCAGGCGTGGATCGTGGGGGCAGGCGCGGCCGGCGCCTGGGCGGGGCAGGACAACGGCCTTGCCCTGTGGACCACCGGCGGCTGGCGCTTCGCGGCGGCGCGGCCGGGCATGTTGGCATGGGTGAAGGCGGACGGCCAGTTCGTCTGGTTCGACGGCGCGGCCTGGCAGCCGGGCGCGGTGCTGGCGGCGGGGCTGCCGGTTGGAATCAGGGGAGCAGGCGGGCTGGGAACAGGCGGGCAGGGGATGACCCCGATCGCCGACCCGACGGGCGGCGCGGTGATCGACGCGGAAGCGCGCGCCGCTCTGGTTCAGGTTCTGGCCGTCCTGCGGGCGAATGGTCTCGCTTCGTCTGGCCAGTAACAACCCGGCTACAGTTGTATACGTTCGTTACAAGCAATAATTGCTGGCGTGCCGCTATTCTGTGGCCTTCCTGCAACAGGGTGGCGGCATAAGGCGGCTGAGGCAACCCGTTGCTTCGATTGACCGATCCGGTTTCATTGACCCAACAACCCGTCGTCACTAAGTTCCCCTCCGAAATGTTCACGAAGAAAGGGGACATCATGCGCAAACTGTCAGTCGCAGTCATGATGACTACGACGCTTCTGGCGGGTACCGCCTTCGCGCAAGACGATGCTTGGTACCTTGGCCTCAAGGGCGGCGTTTCGATCATCGAGAACCGCACTTACTCGCAGCGGGACGTCGATGCCGATGCGTTCAAGACCGACCACAAGGCTCCGGGTTGGGCCGTGGCCGGCCAGGTCGGCTATGATTTCGGTGTGTTCCGCTCGGAGTTCGAGCTGGGCTACCAGCAGGGCAAGATGACCCACTTCTTCAATGAGGGTCTGCCGGAGCTGGGTAACACCGACTACTTCTGGGATGGCCGCGGCACCACCCGCGTGACCAGCTTCATGCTGAACGGCCTGTTCGACATCCCGTCCGAAGGCAAGACCTCCGCCTACGTCGGCGGTGGTGTCGGTATCGCCCACCTGAAGGCGAAGAACTATCGCGTCTCCCGCGATGCCGCTGCGTTCCTGAGCGACGGCGACACCGCCTTCGCCTGGCAGCTGATCGGCGGTCTGCGTCGTGCCCTGAGCGACCGCACCGACCTGACCCTGGAGTATCGCTACTTCAAGGCGACCAACGGTGACTTCCGCACCAACGGCGGCACCGCGGTCGAGGGTGGCTTCCGCTCGCACAGCCTGATGCTGGGCGTGGCCTTCAACTTCGGCGCCAAGAAGGAAGAGCCGGCTGCTCCGCCGCCGCCGCCTCCGCCGCCGCCGCCGCCCCCGCCGCCGCCGCCTCCGCCGCCTCCGCCGCCGCCGCCTCCGCCGCCGGTGCCGGGTCCGTTCATGGTCTTCTTCGAGTTTGACAAGGCCGATCTGACCCCGGATGCGCAGCAGGTTCTGACCCAGGCTGCCGAGGCCTTCCAGAAGGGTGGCCAGGTGTCGATCGTGGTTCAGGGTCACGCTGACCGCGCTGGTACGGACGCCTACAACCAGAAGCTGTCGGAGCGTCGCGCTCAGGCCGCCAAGGCGTTCCTGCAGAGCAAGGGTCTGCCGGCCGACGCGATCAAGACCGAAGCGTACGGCGAGAGCCGTCCGCTGGTCGATACCGCCGACGGCGTGCGCGAGCCGCAGAACCGCCGCGTGGAGATCAAGGCCGGTCAGTAAGGCCTGACATCGTCCACGACGACGACAAGACAGGGAAGCGCCCGGCCCACAAAGCCGGGCGCTTTCCTTTTGGCCTCAGCGCGCCCGGGCCGGGTGACGCGGGGCCAAACAAAAAAGCGCCCGCGAAGGGCGCTTTTTTGAAACTCTGTCTCCGGCTCGGCGAACCGGATCAGCGGGGACGTGCGATCAGTGACCGGCGGCCGGGCTGACGCTGGCCACCTCGGCCCCGCCGATGAGACGGGAGAGGGAGCGATAGACCGTGCTTGCCACCGAGCTCAGGCCATAGGGCGCCGCATTCATGGCGATCACGCTCACATCGGCGGCGGTGGTGCAGAACAGGTCCTTTTCCTTCACCGTGGCGTACTTGTTGTAGACCTGCGTGTTGATGCGGTCGAACTTGGCCTGGCCGCCGCGCTTGCGCACCAGCGTGTCATACACCTGCTTCAGCTCTGCCTCGTGCAGGCGAATGAAGGTGTTGTAGCGCGCGGGAAGGGCCAGCATCGGGTCGTGCTGGCACTGCAATGCCGCCACATTGAGGGCGGCGCGCATGTTCCAGATCGCCTCCAGCTCGGTCAGCGAAGCGTTGCTCACGGTCGCCGTCTGCTTGGGGCGCGGCGTTTCCTTGGCATAGGCCTGAGCGGAGACAAGCAGCCCCGCCAGCACAAGAGATGCGGTGATGGTCCTCATTGGCTGAGAAATACCCGAGCCCCGGCTGTCGTCAAGTCTGCTTGCGCGCAAATGAGACAGATTGCGAACCGTTCCGGGAAAAGCCCAGGTGGGCTTGCGCCAAGGGGTTGAAATCCCGCAGCAGCCGCCCCCGCGCGGCGCGGGGGCGGCCCTCAGCCAAGCAGGCGGCCGATCTCCATGGCCACGCCCATGTCGCCTTCCACGCGAATCTTGCCGAACAGGAACGCGGACTGGGCGCTCTTGCGGCCGGAGAGGATGTCGAGCAGGTCCGCGAACTTCACCTTGATGGTACAGTCGGCCGGGCCGTCCTCGTTGGAGATCTGGTTGGGCACGGCGGTGCCGTCGAAACGGATCAGGCCATCGGGGCCGAAGTCGAGCTTGATGACCTTGCGCAGGCCCATGTCATCGCGAACCTTGCCGCGCAGCTTCTCGGTCAGTTCCGCCAGGGTCATGGATGTCTCCACCGCTCGATCTCTCCCGTGTTCAGGGGTGCGCTCCGCACCGTCGTGTTCCGCCGCGCACGCTAATGGCACAGCGGGGTTCGGTCAAAATGGAATGACGCCTGAACCGCAGGGGCACACAACAAGAACTGCAAAAAAAAGAAAGGCCGCCCGGTCGGGCGGCCTCCCTTATCGCGTTTCGCGCGGCTGCTTACTCAGCGGCAGCGTCGGTCGCGTCGGCAGCAGCGTCAGCAGCTTCGCCAGCGGCGTCGGTCGCAGCGGCAGCGTCGGTCGCAGCAGCGTCGGCCGCAGCGGCAGCGTCGGTCGCAGCAGCGTCGGCCTCGGCAGCAGCGTCGGCGGCAACGTCAGCAGCGGCGTCAGCAGCAGCTTCGGTCTGCTCAGCAGCGGCGTCGGTGGCAGCCTGCTCACCACCGCCGCAAGCGGCCAGAGCAACAGCAGCGCCAGCAACCAGAGCGGCCGACTTCAGTTTCAGCAGAAGATCACCCATGTTTGACTCCTTGTTTTGTCAACGAGTGGTTTTGGTTAGCCCGTATTGTCCCCAAACCGCGCGGAACCTTAGCCACTATTTGTCAGCGTAACAAGCGGCTTAATGATCACTGCCTCCCCCTCTTTCCGGGCAATTTGTTCTGGTCCCGTCGGGAAGGAGAGATCCTCAGTCGCAACGCGGCCCTATCCCAACCTTTGCGATAACGCAATAGGAACAATGCTTATCCCTACTAAAATGATTTGGCTAAAAGTGTTAAGGCGGTAACTATCAGAAAAATCCCGAAAATCTGCCGCAGTCTGGCGGCCGGCAAGGCATGGGCAAGGCGTGCGCCGAGGGGGGCGAGGGCGATCATGGGCACCAGCATGAGGCCGAACGGCACCAGTTGGATGAAGCCGAAGTGCGGAGCGGTGCCTGAGTCGACGTTCCAGCCCGAAATGATCCACCCGACAAGACCGGGCACGGAAATGCACAGGCCAAGAGCCGCCGAAGTGCCCACCGCCCGGTGAACCGGCACGGCGAAGGCGGACAGGGTCGGCACGCTGAGCGAGCCCCCGCCAATCCCCATCCACGACGACAGCGCCCCGATGACGAAGGCGATGCCGCCCTGCGCCGGACGGCCGGGCAGGGTGGGGGCGATGACCGGGACCGGGCGTCCCCGCGCCAGGAGCATACCGACGCCCATGGCGACCACACCGAAGATGACGCCCAGCACATGGGTGGGCAGGAAGCCGGCCACCGCGCCGGCGGTCAGGCTGCCGAGGCCGAGGGCCGGGCCCCAGACCTTGAGGATGGCGAAATCCACCGCCCCGCGCCGGTGATGGGACCGGGCGGAGGACAGGGAGGTGGGGACGATCAGCGCCACCGACGTGGCGACCGCCGCATGCATGGCATAGTCGGGCGCAAGGCCCAGCACCGGGGCCAGAAAGCGCACCGCCGGGACGATGATGATGCCGCCGCCGACGCCGAGGAGGCCGGCGAGGAGGCCGCCCAGACTGCCGATGGCCAGGCTGAGCAGGATCAGGGTTACGGACATGGGCACTCCCGCAACGGCGCCCTTGCAGCCAAAAAGGGCGTCCGTTCGTAGCAAACAGGGCGTTAACCGTGCCGTAAGGGCTGCTCGGTCACAGTTCGTCGCACCTCATAGCCGGAACAGACCACACATGCACCAACGGTCGTACAAAACCATCGTCGCCCTGGCCGTCTGCGCTGTCGCAGGCGCCCTGGTGGCGCTGGCGGCCATGGCGCTGGCGGGGCTGGAAATGGGGCGGGCCATTCTCGTCGGCGTGCTGGCGGGGGCGTTGGCCTATGTGCTGCGGCTGATGTCCAGCATCTTCGGCGAGCGGGGGCGGATGATCGCCTGGGTGACCGAACAGGACCGCACCCTGCCCGAGCTGACCGAGCGTCCGCTGCGGATGGAGCAAAACGTCACGGCCCTGATCAGCGAACTGACCGCCGAACAGGCCCGCAAGACGGCGGCCCTGACGGCGGAGCTTGGCCTTCTGCGCACCATGATGGAGCGGCTGGCGAGCGAGGGGCGCTTCGGGGCGCGCGGGGGCGCGGCGGGCGCGTCCGGCGACGGTGCGGGCGAGGGGGAGCGCGCCGCCACCGACATCGCCGCCCTCCTGCGCTCGGCGCTCCGGGAGAGCCGGGTGGACCTCTATCTCCAGCCGATCGTGCGGCTGCCGAACCGGAAGGTGGTGCATTACGAGGCCCTGTCGCGCCTGCGCGACGAGGAGGGCCGGGTGTTCACCCCAAGCGACTATCTGGGCGAGGCGGCGGAGGCCGGGCTGGTCTCCCTCCTCGACAACCTGCTGCTGTTCCGCTCCATCAACCTGATCCGCAAGCTGGGGCCGCGCCGCCCGGGCGTCCGGCTGTTCTGCAACATGTCCGCCGCCTCGCTCGCCGACGAGACCTTCATGACCGAGCTTGCCGAGTTCCTGGGCCAGCAGCCGGAACTGCCCGGACGGCTGGTGTTCGAGGTGGCGGCGGGCGACCTGGAGTGGCTGCCGGAGAGCGCCGTCGAGCGGCTGGAGACGCTGGCGCGGCTGGGCTTTGCCTTCTCCGTTGACAATGTGACCGACGTGAGCGCGCTCGACAGCACGCGCCTTGCCCGGCTGAACGTGCGCTTCCTCAAGATGGACGCGGCGGTTTTCCTGAACGCGCCCATCGGCGCGCCCCGCGAGACGCTCGCCGAGACGCTGGAGCATCAGGGGGTGACGCTGATCATCACCCGCATCGAGACCGACCGCACCGCCGCGGAGGTGGTGGAACTGGGTGCCGCCTGCGGCCAGGGCTACCTGTTCGGCGCACCGCGCCCGGGGCGGGGCGTGGCCGCGCCGCCGCCCGACGTGGCGTCCGCCTCATCGGCACCGGGGGCGTAATTCCAGCTGTTTACCGGCTGGAAAGATGCGTGAGGGCAATCTGGGGTGTCGGGCACTGAGGACGGGGGGGACGGACTCATGCGGTTGAGAGCGCTGGGCTGGGGGATCACCGGTATTCTGGTCGTCTCCGGCTGTTTTGCGGGCGGGGTGGCGCTGGGCTGGCATCTGACCGGTGAGGAACGGCTGGCCGTGCTGACCGGCTTTGCGTTCGCCGCCCTCGGGACGCTCGCCTATCTGGTGGTGGTGCTGGAGCGCTTCTGGTCGGACATGGAGCGGCAGATCGCGGGGGCGGCCGGCATCTCCTCCGTGCTCTCCGGGCGCATCGACTGGCTGGAGCGGGAACTGGCGACGCTGGCCGACCGGCTTCAGGACCACGGCGGCGCGACGACCGCCGAGCTGACCGCCGAGGTTCAGGTGCTGCGCACCATGATCGAGCGGCTGGCCGGCACCCGCCCGGACGGGGCGGACAGCGAGGCCGAAGCCGCCCCCCGGGCGGACATGGTCGCCCTCCTGCACAGCGCGCTCCAGGAAAGCCGGGTGGACCTTTACCTCCAGCCGATCGTGGAGCTGCCCGGCCGCCGGGTGGTGCATTATGAAGGCTTCTCCCGCCTCAGGGACGTGAACGGGGCCATCATCAGCCCGTCCGACTACATCAGCGAGGCCGAACGCTCGGGCCTCGTCTCGGCGCTCGACAACCTGCTGCTGTTCCGCTGCATCAACCTGGCGCGCAAGCTGGGGCCGCGCCGCCCGGGCGTGAAGCTGTTCGTCAACCTCTCCGGCCGGGTGCTGGAGGATCAGCGCTTCCTCAGCGATCTGGTGAAGTTCATCTGCGCCCACCGTGGCCTCGCCATCCGGGTGGCGCTGGAAGCCGCCATGCGGGATCTGGCGCGGCTCCCCGCCGGCAGCCGCGAGCATCTGGCGCGGCTGAGCCGCCTCGGCTTCACCTTCTCCATCGACAATGTGACCGATCCGTTCAAGCTGGACCCGGCGTGGCTCGCGGACATGAATGTGCAGTTCGTCAAGGTGGACGCGGCGACCCTGCTGACCGCGCCGTGCCCGACGGACCGGGCCGCCTTCTGCGCCCGGTTCAGGGAGCGCAACATCACCCTGATCGCCACGCGGGTGGAGGACGAGGAAACCCTCGCGAAGGTGGCGACTCTGGGCGTGCAGCAGGCGCAAGGCTACCTGTTCGGCGAGCCCAAGCCGGCGCGGGCAGACCTGGACGCGCCGGTGCGCCGGTCGGCCTAGGCCGGGGACGATCCCGCCCCGCAGGCCGGGGCGCTGGCAGTGGTGAAGCGCGCCAGAAACGCGGGCAGGTGGCGGACCATGGCCGCATCCACGTCCGCCAGAGTCACGTCCTTGCCGAGCGCCGCGAGGCTGGTGACGCCGAACTCCGGCAGGCCGCACGGCACGATGCCGCCGTAGTGGGACAGGTCCGGCCGCACGTTGAGGGCGATGCCGTGCAGCGTCGCCCAGCGGCGCACGCGCACGCCGATGGCGGCGATCTTCTCCTCCCGCCCGTCTTCCTGCACCACCCAGACGCCGACGCGCCCCTGACGGCGCTCGCCCTTCACGCCGAACTCCGCCAGCGTGTCGATGATCCAGCCCTCCAGCGCGCACACGTAGGCGCGCAGGTCGCGCCCGCGCGCGGCGAGGTTGAGAATGGGATAGACCACCCGCTGGCCAGGGCCGTGATAGGTGAACTGGCCGCCGCGCCCGGTCTCGAACACGGGAAAGCGGTTCGGGTCCACCAGATCCGCCGGCTTGGCGCTGGTGCCGGCGGTGTAGAGCGGCGGGTGCTCCAAAAACCACACCAGCTCGCCCTCGCGCCCCTCGGCCACGGCGGCAGCGCGCGCTTCCATGGCGGCGAGAGCGTCCGGGTAGGGCACCAGGCCGGGGCTGAAGCGCAGCTCCGGGGCGGGCAGTTCCGAGGCCGGGGCTTCAACCGTGTGATCGGAATTTAACGTCTCTCTAACCATCTTGCGTCAGTCTGTCTCGCGAGCAACCACTGGACTGGGCCGAAGGAACCGGGAATGAGCGCCGTTGACAAGGTCAAACTGGAGATCTCTGTCGTTCTTGGCCGGACCAAGATGCCGATCCGGCATCTGCTGAAAATGGGGCGCGGCGCGGTCATCGACCTGGATGCGCGCCATGACGATCCTGTGTGGATCTACGCCAACGACGAGCTCATCGCCAGAGGCGAAATCGTGCTTCTCGGCGAGCGGATCGGCGTGACCATCGTCGAGCGGGTCCGCCGCGCCGCCTGAGGGCTGCAAAGGGCTGGGTGAGGGCTGCGGCTCCGGTCGCGCGGGTCAGGCGGAAGGCCGGGCCCGGTCTTCCAGAATCATGTCCGCCGCCTTGTCGGCGATCATCATGGTCGGCGCGTTGGTGTTGCCCGACACAAGGATCGGCATGATCGAGGCGTCCACCACCCGTAGGCCCTCGACACCGCGCACCCTGAGGCGCGGGTCCACCACCGCCAGATCATCGCTGCCCATGCGGACCGTCCCCACCGGGTGATAGACGGTCTCCGCCGCGTCGCGGATGGCGGCGAGCAGGTCATCCCGCCAGTGCACGGACTCGCCCGGCCACAGCTCGGTGACGCCGAACGGCGCGAAGGCCAGCGCGTTGCCGATGCGCCGGGCGATCATGACGCCCGTCAGCAGCGCCTCGATGTCGGCCTCCGCCTGGAAGTAGCCGGGGTCGATCAGCGGATGCGCCGCCGGATCGGGCGAGGCGAGACGGATCGTGCCGCGCGACAGCGGCCGCAGATGGCAGACCTGGATCTGGTAACCATGCGCCTCGATGGGCTGGGTGCTGTGCGGACTGATCAGGGTGCACATGAGATGCAGCTGGAGGTCCGGCACGGCGATCTGGCGGCTCGATTTCAGGAAGCCGCCGGCCGGGGTGGGGATGTAGCTGGCCACACCCTTGCGGGCCGTTCGCCAGCCAAGGTTGGCCAGCAGCCGGGGAAGCCTGGCGCGGTAGCGCTGGAGCGAGACCGGGGCCTCGCAGGTCCAGCGCAGGGCAACGTCCAGATGGTCCTGAAGGTTGGCGCCGACGCCGGGCGCATGGTGGGCGACCGGAATGCCCATGTCCTGCAGGTGCTCGCCCGGGCCGATGCCGGAGAGCATGAGCAGCTGGGGCGAGTTCACCGTGCCGCCCGCCAGCAGGATCTCCCCCGCCGCGCGGCAGACGATCTGCCTGTCGCCGCGCCGCACCACCAGGGCGGCGGCGCGGCCGTTCTCCAGCACCACCCGCTCGGCAAGGGCCTGGGTCATCACCGCCAGGTTGGGGCGGCGCAGCGCCGGGTGCAGCCAGGCCCGGGCGGCGGACCAGCGCTCGCCTCTGGCGGTGGTGGAATCATACCGGCCCAGCCCCTCCATCACCGGGCCGTTGAAATCGTCCGTCTCGGGCAGGCCCAGCTCGCGCCCGGCTTCCAGAAACGCATCCACCAGCGGATTGGGCAGGGAGCGGGTGGAGGTCTTGAGCGGCCCGCCGACACCGTGCCAGGCGCTCGGGCCCCGCTCGCTGTCCTCGGCGCGCAGGAAATAGGGCAGCACGTCGTCCCAGCCCCAGCCGGTGCAGCCAAGCCGGGCCCAGGTGTCGTAGTCGGAGGGATGGCCCCGGGTATAGATCATCGCATTGATGGAGGAGCAGCCGCCCAGCACCCGGCCGCGCGGCCAGTACATGCGGCGTCCGTTGAGCTGGGGCTGGGGCTCGGTCCAGTACTGCCAGGTGTGCGGCGAGCGGCCTGGCGGCACCAGCTGCACCACCCCCATCGGCATGAGAATCATCGGGTCCCGGTCATCGCCGCCCGCCTCGACGAGCAGCACGCGATGGCGCGGATCCTCGCTCAGGCGGTTGGCGAGCACACAGCCCGCCGATCCTGCCCCGACAATGATGTAGTCCCAGGCCCCCGACTCGACATCCGCCACGTCAAAGTCCCCCCGTCGATCTCCCCGGGATGATTTATATGATATGTATTATGCCTCCGAAACGATTTTCGACGAACCCATCGTTCCCGGGAAAACAGGCGATCAGGCCGTGGTGGCGAGCCCGCCATCGACGGGGATCACGGCTCCGGTGACGAAACTGCTGGCGCGCGAGGCCAGATAGAGGGCGATCCCCGCGATGTCGTGCGGCTGGCCGAGGCGGTTCATGCGGCTGCCGCTGGCCACCTTGTTCAGGTAGTCGTCGCCCAGACCCACCGTCATCTTGCTGAGGAAGTAGCCCGGCGCAATGGCGTTCACCGCGATCCGCGCGGGCGCGAGCTTGGCGGCCAGCACGCGGCTGAGGTGAATGACCGCCGCCTTGGAGGTGCAGTAGGAGGGCGCTTCCAGCTCCGAGACGTGCAGGCCTTCGATGGAGCCCACATTGATGACCCGCGCCCAGTCCTCGTCCGTGGCGGCGGCGGCCAGCAGCGGCTTCAGCTTCTGGGTGAGGAAAAACACCGACTTCACGTTGATGTTCATCACCTTGTCCCAGCCGTGCTCGGGGAAGTCGTCGAACGGGGCGGCCCAGGACGCACCCGCGTTGTTGACGAGCACGTCGAGCCGTTCCTCCCGCGCCGCCAGCTCGCCCGCCAGCCGCTCGACTTCCTCCATGCGGCTGAGGTCGGCGGGCAGGGAAATGCAGGTGCCCTCGCTCGAAAGCTCCGCCGCGAGGGCGTCGCAGGCGTCGGCCTTGCGCGACGTGATGTAGACCTTCGCACCGTTTTGCAGATAGGCCCGGGCGAAAATCTCGCCGAGGCCACGGCTGCCGCCGGTCACGAGCACGACCTTGCCGGCGACGGAGAACAGGTCGGTGATCTTCAGGTTCATGGGAGGCTCCTGCACAAGTGCCGGGGACATGGACGGAAAGAATAGCGCGAATTTATTGCATTTATGACATGAGCGCGTCCCTGTGACTGCTATGAATTCAGAGGGGGCGGACCTGGGGGAAATGGTGGGACGCCGGCGGCCGGCTCGCTTCTTTGGCCGTCCTGGGGCATAAGCGGGGCCTGACCATGAACGGGACGCGGCGAAGGTGCGCCGCAGACCAGGGAGCAGGATGTGACGAAGACCTCCGTATTGTTTGTGTGCCTTGGCAACATCTGCCGCTCGCCGGTGGCCGAGGGCGTGTTCCGGGATCTGGTGGCGCAGGCAGGGCTCGCCGACCGGATCGAGATCGATTCCGCCGGGACCGGCGATTGGCACATCGGCCGCGGCCCCGACCCGCGCAGCTGCGCGGTGGCGGCCCGCCATGGCATCGACATTACCGGCCTGCGGGCGCGCCAGCTCTGCCGGGCGGACTTCGCGCGGTTCCGGTTCATCGTGGCGATGGACGCGAGCAACCTGGCGGACATCCGGGCCGTCGCGCCCGCCGGTCACAGTGCCGAGGTGCGGATGCTGCTGGACTTCGTGCCGGGAATGGAGGGCCGGCCGGTGCCCGATCCCTATTACGGCGGGCCCGAGGATTTCGAGGAAACCTATCGCCTGGCCCGGCTGGGCTGCGAGGCGCTGCTGGAGACCGTGCGCGCCGCGCTGGCGGTGGGGGCCGCAGCGGAAGCCTGAGGTCAGGCGCGGCGGCGCGCGGCGCGGTACGGGCGGCGGCGCGGCCGGCAGGTGGCGGCGATGGTGAGTGCGGCAAGGCCGAGGAGGCCGATCATGCCCGGCTCCTCTACCTCGCCCGGGGGCGGCGGGACCCCGTTGCACGCCGGCAGGACCGGCCCGCCGCAACTGACGAACGAGCCCGCCTGAAGAAAGACGACGGAATCGAAGAACGGATCGGAGGAATCGGCGATCGAGAGGGTCAGGGTGTTGATGGCGTTCGGCACCACCGCCGCCGTCAGCAGAAAGACCCGGGTCAGCCCTTCGAGGTCCAGGTCCGTGACGCCCCCGTTGCGGTTGTCGCGAAACTGGTCGCAATTGGCCGCATTGTTGCCGAGGGCGTCGCCGCAGTTGACGGTGTCGATGGAGACGGGCGTGTCCGTGCCCGGCACCAGCGCGCGGTTGGTGCCGTTCACCTCCGCCGCGAACACGTCGTTGAACCCGATGCCGACCGAGAACTGATAGTCCTGCGAGCCGAAGACGTAGGCGAGGGAGATCGCGTTGCCCTGCGGCGTGAACTCGATGGTGAGCGTCGAGGCGTTGGTGGTGGCGAAGCCGCCGTTGTATTGCTCCAGACGCGGGTTCCCCAGGGCCAGGTTCTGGGTGTTGAACCCGGCGGGCAGGGTGGAGAGCGTGCCGCTGGTGAGCGCAACGCCGCTGTCGAAGCCGATGCCCGAGCTGTTGCCGCCGGTGAACAGCCCCGAGGCGACGGCGCTGCCCGTGTAGGTGGCGGAGTTGATGAGGATGCCGCTATTGGCGCCCAGAAGCGTGGCGGCCAGTTGCTCGGGCGTGGTCGCGGTGAGGTCGGTCAGGACGGGAGCCGCAACGGCAGGCGCCGCCACGCCGATGAGGGCCGCAACAGCCGCAGGTGCGAGCAAACGCATAGGGCATGTCCCTTGTCAGTCGACGTCGTGCTGCTGCGGGCGCTTCGCAGATGAGAAGGCACGCCGGAGGCGTTCCGCATGGCCCGTCGCCTGGGTGAAAGCAGCGGGGAGACCGTGCGGATTGTAGGGACAAACTGGCGGCGGAGCGTCCGGTTCCGCGCCAAAAAGCAGCAGGCGCCGCCACCGGATGGTGACGACGCCCGCCGTCTTCTCGACCTGTCGAAAGGATCGAGGGGGGTCAGTTCTTGGACTTGTCGACCAGCTTGCTGGCGTTGATCCACGGCATCATGGCGCGGAGCTTCTCGCCGGTCTGCTCGATCGGGTGCGCCGCCGCCAGCTTGCGGGACGCCTTCAGCTCCGGCTGGCCGGCGCGGTTCTCGAGCACGAAGTCGCGCACGAAGCGGCCCGACTGGATGTCGGCCAGCACGCGCTTCATTTCCTTCTTGGTCTCTTCGGTGATGATGCGCGGACCGGTCTTGATGTCACCGTACTCGGCGGTGTTGGAGATCGAGTAGCGCATGTTGGCGATGCCGCCCTCGTACATCAGGTCCACGATCAGCTTCATCTCGTGGAGGCACTCGAAGTAGGCCATCTCCGGCGCGTAGCCGGCCTCGACCAGGGTCTCGAAGCCCGCCTGCACCAGCGCGGTCAGACCGCCGCACAGTACGGCCTGCTCGCCGAACAGGTCGGTCTCGCACTCCTCGCGGAAGTTGGTCTCGATGATGCCCGAGCGGCCGCCGCCAACGCCCGAGGCGTAGGCGAGGGCGATGTCATGGGCGTTGCCCGAGACGTCCTGGTGGACGGCGATGAGGCACGGCACGCCGCCGCCCTTCAGATACTCGCCGCGCACGGTGTGGCCCGGGCCCTTCGGCGCGATCATGATCACGTCGATGTCCGCCTGCGGCTCGATCAGACCGAAGTGGATGTTGAGGCCGTGAGCGAAGGCCAGCGCCGCGCCCGGCTTCATGTTGCCCTTCAGGTCGTTTTCCCAGATGGCGGCCTGGTGCTCGTCCGGCGCCAGGATCATCAGGATGTCGGCCCACTGGGCGGCTTCCTTGTTGCCGAGCACCTTGAAGCCGGCGGCTTCCGCCTTCTTCGCGGAGGCCGAACCCGGACGAAGCGCGATCGCGACTTCCTGCACGCCGGAGTCGCGCAGGTTCTGCGCATGGGCGTGGCCCTGGCTGCCGTAGCCGAGGATGGCAATCTTCTTGCCCTTGATCAGATTCAGGTCGGCGTCGCGATCGTAGTAGACGCGCATGTTTCTTTCCTTCCCTTGTTTATTCCCGGCCCTGTTTCCTGGCCGTCTGAAGTTTCCGAAATTCCGAAGTTCCCGGGTGCCCCGTGACTGCTGCGCTTCCCCGGCTCTCAGGGGTGCGTGAGCGTGCTGGTGCCGCGCGCGATGGCAACGACGCCGGTGCGGACCACCTCGGCCAGACCCAGCTCCCGCATGAGTTCAATGAACGTGTTCACCTTCTCGGTGGAGCCGGTCAGCTCGAACACGAAGCTGCGGGTGGAGGCGTCCACCACCCGGGCGCGGTAGATGTCGGCGAGGCGCAGCGCCTCGACCCGCTTCTCGCCGAGCCCCGTCACCTTCACCAGCGCCATTTCCCGCTCCACGTGCGGACCCTGCACGGTGAGATCGGCCACCGAGTGCACCGGCACCAGCCGCTCCAGCTGCGCCTTGATCTGCTCGATGACCACCGGCGTGCCGGAGGTGACGATGGTGATGCGGCTGATCGACTGGTCATGGGTGACCTCCGCCACGGTCAGGCTGTCGATGTTGTAACCGCGGCTGGAGAAAAGGCCAATCACACGCGCAAGAACACCGGCCTCGTTGTCAACGAGGATGCTGAGGGTATGGCGTTCGATGGGGCTGTTCTGATGCAACATGGTTCATTCCTGGCTTTGGCGCGACTCCGTCTCCGGGGACTGCGCCGCCTGCAACGTCAGAAGCGGGGTGAATGCTCCCGGCCGGGTGCGGCCGGGAACCTGGGGACCGATCGCAATCAAACGAGCGCCTGAGCCTCCTCGGACAGCTCGCCCGACACCTGTTCGGGGCCGAGGATCATCTCGTTGTGGCCCGCGCCCGAGGGAACCATCGGGAAGCAGTTCTCCAGCTTGGCCACGCGGCAGTCCACCATCACCGGGCCGGGCGTCTCCAGCATCGTCTTGATGCCCGCGTCCAGCTCGGCGGCGGTCTCGATCCGCAGGCCGGTCCAGCCATAGGCCTCGGCCAGCTTCACGAAGTCGGGCAGGGCTTCCGAATAGCTCTCGGAATAGCGGCCCTCGTAGGTGAGGTCCTGCCACTGGCGGACCATGCCCATGTACTCGTTGTTGAGGATGAACACCTTGACCGGCAGGCGATACTGCTTGGCCGTGGACATCTCCTGAATGTTCATCAGGATCGAAGCCTCGCCCGCGATGTCGATCACCAGCGCGTTGGGGTTGCCGATCTGCGCGCCGATGGCGGCGGGCAGGCCGTAGCCCATGGTGCCGAGACCGCCGGAGGTGAGCCACTTGTTCGGCTTCTCGAACCCGAAATACTGGGCCGCCCACATCTGGTGCTGGCCGACCTCCGTGGTGATGATCGGGCTCTTGTCCTTCGTCGCCTCGTACAGCCGCGCGATGGCGTGCTGCGGCAGGATCACGTCGCCCTCCTGGCGGTAGGCCAGGCACTTGCGGTCGCGCCATTCGTTGATCTGGGCCCACCAGTCCTTGAGCGGACGGGCGGTGAGGCCCTTGGACTTCCAGATGCGGATCATGTCCTCCATGACCCGGCCCACGTCGCCGACGATGCCGATGTCCACCAGAATGTTCTTGTTGATGGACGAGCGGTCGATATCGACGTGAATCTTCTTCGAGTTCGGCGAGAACAGATCGACCCGGCCGGTGACGCGGTCGTCGAAGCGCGCGCCGAGGCAGATGAGCACGTCCGCGCCGTGGGTGGCGAGGTTGGCCTCATAGGTGCCGTGCATGCCCAGCATCCCGAGGAACGCGGGCGAGCGGGACGGGAAGGCGCCCAGACCCATCAGCGTCGAGGTGACGGGGAAGCCGGTGACGCGCTGCAACTCCTGAAGCAGCAGGGCCGCCTGCGGGCCGGAGTTGATGATGCCGCCGCCGGTGTACAGCACCGGACGCTCCGCGTTCATCATCAGCTCGATCGCGGCCTCGATGTCGGCAACGTCGCCCTTGATGGCCGGGCGGTAGGTCTTGTGCTCGATCTTGCCCGGGTTGCGGTAGACCGCCTTGGCAATCTGCACGTCCTTCGGAATGTCGACCACGACCGGGCCGGGGCGGCCGTGGGTCGCGATGTAGAAGGCCTCGTGAATCACCTCGCCCAGACGGGCGGTGTCCTTCACCAGGTAGTTGTGCTTGGAGCAGTGGCGGGTGATGCCGACCGTGTCGCACTCCTGAAAGGCGTCATTGCCGATCAGGTGCGTGGCGACCTGACCGGTCAGCACGACAATGGGGATGGAATCCAGCAGCGCGTCCGTGATGCCGGTGACAGCGTTGGTCGCGCCCGGGCCGGAGGTGACCAGCACCACGCCCGGCTTGCCGGTGGAGCGGGCATAGCCTTCCGCCGCATGGACCGCGCCCTGCTCGTGGCGGGCCAGCACGTGGCGGATGCGGTTCTGCCGGAAAAGCGCGTCGTAGATGGGAAGGACAGCGCCGCCCGGATATCCGAACACGACCTCCACGCCCAGATCCACCAGGGCCTGGACGATGATCTCCGCGCCGGGCATCGGCTCGCCGTACATGTCTCTTACTCCTTCCCGCGCCGTGACATCACAGCAGATAAACTCCTGACGCAGCAGGAAGGCACACGTCGAGCGCACCCCTCCGCTGCAAGGCAAACAGAGGGCTTGGGTATTGTTTCAAACTTTCAAAGTCAAGCCGTTTTCTTGGAATATTATTGCAATTTGCTCGATTTGAGTTTTCAGATCGTGCGAACGGACGAAATTCCAGTCGCGGCACTGATTGCGGAACCAGGTGTACTGGCGTTTGGCGTAACGCCGGGTCGCTTGCTGGGCGGCGGCGATAGCCTCTTGATATTCAAGACGTTTTTCGAGGAAGGCCGCAAACTCGGGCACGCCGACCGCTTTCATCACCGGCAACTCGGGTGCAAGGCCGCGCGCCAGCAATTTTCTGACTTCCTCCACCGCGCCCTGTTCGGCCATCTGCACGAGCCGCTGGTCGCAGCGTGTATATAGTATACTACGTTCCGGCAAGATGACGCAACGGAGGATCGGCCCCACGTCCGGCCGGTCCGCCAGCCCGCCGGTGGTCTCCTGCTGGAACTGGCTGAGCGGCGTGCCGGTGGAGAGGGCCACCTCCAGCGCCCGGGCGATTCGCTGGCGGTCGCGCGGGCCAAGGCGGGCGGCGGTGACGGGGTCGAGCCGGGCCAGCTCGGCGTGCAAGGCTTCCGGGCCCTCGGCGTCCATCCGCCCGCGCACGTCCGCCCGCACGGCCTCGTCGATGTCCGGCACCGGCACGATGCCATGCAGCAGGGTGCGCAGATAGAGCCCGGTGCCGCCGGTGAGGATGGGCAGGCGGCCCGCCGCCCAGGCGTCCTCCACCTCGCGGGTTGCCGCTTCCGCCCACCAGGCGGCGGAGCTGGCCTGGCTGCCGTCCAGCACGCCGTAGAGACGGTGGGGGGCGCGGGCCTCGTCCTCGGGCGAGGGGCGGGCTGTCAGCACGGACAGATCCCGGTAAAGCTGGAGCGCATCGCCATTGATGACGGTGCCGGGGGCCGTTTCCGCCAGCCATAATGATACTGCTGACTTGCCGCTTGCCGTCGGTCCGGCAATAAGCACGAGCGGTTTTCGGGCCAAAGGCCATTGGGCCGGCGTATTTCGGGAAAGGTTGCTCATGTCGATGTTGGTTGCCACGCTCGTCGCGCCCTGGGAAGGGCCCGTGCTCACTTCAACGCATCTCGTCCGGGCGCGGCAGGCCCTTGAGGCCGCCGGCGGGCAGGTCACGGACGAAGCCTGGCTGGAGCCGGAGCGGGCGGCGGACCTGTTCGTCTCCGGCCTGGACCGGGCGCAGGCCCGCGCCGCTGTCGAGGCCGCGCTGGCGGGCGAGACCGTGGACGCCATCGTGCAGGAGGCGGCCCACCGCCGCCGGCGGCTGCTCATCGCCGACATGGACTCGACCATGATCACCATCGAGTGCATCGACGAACTGGCCGACTACGCGGGCGTCAAGGAACAGGTGGCGCGCGTGACGGAAGCGGCCATGCGCGGCGAGCTGGACTTCGAGGGTGCGCTCGATGCCCGCGTCTCCCTGCTGGAAGAGCTGGAGGAATCGGTGCTGGAGCGCTGCTACGCGGAGCGCGTCGCCTTCACGCCGGGCGGGGCGGCGCTGGTCAGGACCATGGCCGCCAACGGCGCGCATACGGTGCTGGTCTCGGGCGGCTTCACCTTCTTTGTCGAGCGGGTGGCGGCGAAGCTGGGCTTTGCCCAGTACAAGGCCAACGTGCTCGGCATCCGCGATGGCAAGCTCACCGGCACGGTGGACCGGCCCATCATCACCGCCGCGGTCAAGCGGCAGACGCTGCTGGAGGAATCCGCCCGGCGCGGCATCCCGCTCGAGTCGTGCCTCGCGGTCGGCGACGGCGCCAACGACATCCCGATGATCGAGGAGGCAGGGCTGGGCGTCGCCTTCCATGCCAAGCCGAAAACCGAGGCAGCCGCCAGCGCCGCCATTCGCCACGGCGACCTGACGGCGCTGCTGTTCGCGCAGGGCTACCGCCGCGAGGACTGGGCGGCGGCGCGGTAAGGGAGATCCGGGCGTTCGGGAGTCTGAATCGGGGAATCGGGCAGGGGGCTCAGGACCCCTGCGCCCCGAGTGCAGGCGACTAAGGCTGGCGACGGAGGCTGGCGAATCAGAAGGTGCGCTTGGCGGCGAGCAGGCGGCGATAGGTGATGAGCCCGCTGCGCAGCAGGCGGGCGCGCCGCGCCCAGAGCTCGGCTTCCTTGCAGACCACATTGACCAGCTGGGCCTGGCTGGGCTGGGCGTAGAGGTGGGCCACGATCTGGTCCGCGCCCGCCCAGGTCTGGTCGATGAGCTGGACGTAGTCGGCCGAGAGATTGTCATCCACCCGCACATTGTAGCCGCTGCGCTGGAGAATCTCCCGCAGCTCCTCCACCTTCACCAGGGTCGGCTTGCGCGGCTCCCGGGCCACCCAATCCAGGTAGTCCGGGTGCTCCCGGGTCTGGTCGCCGGCGAGGAAATAGTCGGTGATGAGGCAGAGGCCATCCTGCTTCAGGCTTTCCTCGATTCGCACCATCAGGTCCTGCTTGTCCTCGACGAGCGAGAGGAAGCTGTCCACCAGCACCCGGTCGTACTTGCGCTCGAACGGCTTGGGCGCGTCGAGGTCGAGGAAGGTGAGGGACGCCTTCTTGGCCATGCCGGCGATGGCGGAAAGCTCGCTGCCGGCGGCCACCAGCGATTCGGAGGTCTCGTAGCCGGTCACCCACACGCCGAAGGCTTCCGCCAGCGTGCGGGCCGGGCCGCCAAGCCCCGCGCCCAGATGCATCATGCTCATCTCGGGCGTGAGGGTGAGCAGCTTGTTCATCGCGATCACATGCTCGGGGCCGCCCGGGCCGCAGAAGCCCCGGCCCCAGATGAGCTGGGCCACGTCGATGCGGTTCTGATCCCACGGGTCGATGGGCAGGATCGGGTCGGGCTCGGTCACCTCGCCCTGAAGCGGGGTGAGGATGGGCGGCTCCGGCTCCTTCTTCTCGGCAGGGGCGGGGGCCGAATCGGTGGCGTTGCGCTTCATCAGGCGCTGGGCCAGTTCCTCGGCGTCATACCCTTCCCACCAGGCCTTCAGGCGCACGGAGAGAGGAATTTTGGTGATCTTCTTGGCGGCGCTCATGGTGGAAGCCCGGAAATCCTGTCAATCAGAGGATGGCTGGGGGACGGCGGTGTCGCCCTCCCGCGCGCCGGTGATCTCGGAGCTGATAACCTGAAGGGCAAAGGTCACGGTATCGTCTCCCTGTATGAAGGCAAGGCTGATGCCGTCTTCCGTACGCCGGGTGACCGTGCCCGGCAGGCTGCCGGCAACCGGGTGTTCCAGACGAATGGCGGTGCCGGGATTCGGCCCCCGCCGCATCTCCAGAAAGGCGCCGGCGGCGGAGATATCCCGCAGGCGGCCGTTCAGCGGCCCGCCCGGCGTGTGCAGAATGCAGGAGCTGCGGGCCCAATAGCGCGGAGCGGAACGCCGATTCGTTCCCGGACTTTCCTGTGTCTGCTTCATGAGCCCCGCGAACCCTCTCAAAACGGCCATACCTTGCTGAAAGATAGCAAACAAACTCTTAATAGCGGCGGGGGGGATGGAGAGCGCAATGCCAATATATTCGGCAAGTCCCTGACTTCTCGCAGGTTTCGAACCGTTACGTGATGGCTTGCACAATCTTAATAGCTCGACTAACCATTATGGCATCACGGGCAACGGGGGGCTCGTGACCGCGGCTTCGGTTGAGCGCTTCTTCAGCGATCCCGAAGCCGCGTTTCGTTTCAGGCCCGCTCCGGTTTCCGGCCTTTTCCGCCCGTTCGCGACAACTGCTTCCCCCGGCGCTTCCCCCGGTCGAGTGGGGACACCCCGCCTGAGGGCCGGGCGGTAACACCTTCTTAATGGTCCGATTCGCATAGTTGCCCCGTACAGCCTCACGAACGGGGGAGGGCATGACCATGCGCGTCGTGGCATTTGCTTCGCAGAAGGGTGGGTCTGGCAAGACGACCCTCAGCGGTCACATCGCCGTCGAGGCCGAGCGCTCGGGCGCCGGTCCCGTCGTGATGATGGACATCGATCCGCAGGGGTCGCTGGCGGACTGGTGGAACGAACGGGAAGCGCCCGCGCCCGCCTTCGCCCAGACCAGCATCAACCGGCTGGCGGCGGATCTGGAGGATCTGCGCAGCCGGGGCTTCAAACTGGCGGTGATCGATACGCCGCCCGCCATCACCGTGGCGATCCAGTCGGTGGTGAGCGTCGCCGACCTGGTGGTGATCCCGACCCGCCCCAGCCCGCACGACCTGCGGGCGGCGGGCGCGACGGTGGATCTGGTGGAGCGCACCGGCAAGCCGCTGGTGTTCGTGGTGAACGCGGCGACCCCGCGCGCCAAGATCAGCTTCGATGCGGCGGTGGCGCTCTCCCAGCACGGCACGGTCGCGCCGGTGATGATCCACCAGCGCACGGACTTCGCCTCCAGCATGATCGACGGCCGCACGGTGATGGAGGCCGATCCCAACAGCAAATCGGCCAAGGAGATCGAGACGCTGTGGGGGTATCTCTCCGACCGGCTGGAAAAGAACTTCCGCCGTACCGTCTTCCAGCCGCGCCAGAGCGCGCAGCTGCCGGTGTCCTCACCCAAGGCGGGGTTCGGCCGCAAGGCCGTCAGCGCCTGACCGCAGGGAGACGAGAAGCATGTACGATCCCAAGCCTGCCGCATCGCTGACGGGCGATCTCCTGGTGCGCAAGGGGCAGGCCCGGCCTGCGCTCAGCCCCGGTCTGGTGCTGGACGGGGAGGACGGCACACCCGCGCCGCGCCGGGTGATCACTCTGCCGCGCCCCGAGCCGTCGCGCCCGGCCGAGACGGCAGAGGCGGGGGCGACCCGTCCGTTCCTCTCGCCGCCGCCGGGGAACGCCACCAATGAGGCGGGCGCCGCCGAGGACAGCCGGACCGCCGCCCGCCGCCGCGTCGCCTTCACCTACCGGCTCGACCCGGAGCGGCACCTGAACCTGAGGGTGGTGGCCATCTACAAGCGCACCTCCGGCCAGAAGATCCTGGACGAGGCGCTGGACCGGTACCTCGAAGAGGTGATGACCGCCGAAGGCTCGCTGGTGTTCACGCGGCCGGCTGCCCGCACCGCCTGACGGCGGCGCGTCTCCTCCCGAAACAGGCCCTCGAAAAGGAACAGGCCGGGCTCAGGCGAAAGCCGGGCTCTGGCGAAAGCTTGGCTCAGGCGATCTTTGCCAGCACATCGATGCCGTCGCGCCACAGGCCGCGCACCCGGCCCTGCACCGCCATGCGGTCGAACGGGGTGTTCTTCTGCACGGAATGGAGCTTCTCGGCCTCGATGCGCCAGGGCGCGCCGGGGTCCAGCAGCAGGAGGTCAGCGGGGGCGCCCACGGCCAGACGGCCGCCCTCCAGCCCGAAGATGCGGGCCGGTGCGCCCGAGAGCTTGTCGAGAAGCTGGTCCAGCGTCAGCGTGCCGTTGTGAACCAGCGTCAGGCTGGTCGCGAGCAGCGTCTCCGCGCCCACCGCGCCCGGGGCGGCCTGGGCGAAGGGGAGGCGCTTCTCCTCCTGGGTGCGGGGGTCATGCCCCGAGGCGATGATGTCGATGGTGCCGTCGCGCAAGCCCTCGATCACGGCCAGCCGGTCCGCTTCCGTCCGCAGGGGCGGGGAGAACCGGGCGAAGGTGCGGAAGCCGGTCAGCGCCACCTCGTTCAGCAGGAAGTGGGCGGGCGTGACGCCGCATGTCACCTTGACGCCCCGCTTCTTGGCCTGCCGCACCGCCTCGATGGCGGCGGCGCAGGTGACCTGCGCGATGTGCAGGCGCGCGCCGGTCGCCTCGGCGAGGCGGATGTCGCGCTCCACCATCAGGGTCTCGGCGAGCGTCGGGTGGGCGGGCAGGCCGAGACGCTGGGCGAATTCGCCCTCGGTCGCGCAGGTGCCCTTGACCAGGCCCGGGTCCTCGGCGTGGCTGATGACCAGCGCATTGAAGGCGGTGGAATATTGCAGCAGGCGCAGCATCACGCCCGTATGGGTGACGGCGCGCCGGCCGGTGGCGATGGCGACCGCGCCGGAGGCGAGGCCGAGGCCCACTTCCGCCAGCTCCTCGCCGAGGAGACCCCGGGTGGCGGCCACGAACGGGCGCACCCGGATGGCCTCGCGGCCAAGGCGGCAGGCGCGCTCGATGACCGCCGGGTCGTCCAGAACCGGGTTCTGGTCCGGCATCAGGCAGGTGGTGGCGATGCCGCCGGCGATGCAGGCGTCCACATCCACCTTGAAGGCGCGGGTGTCGATGAGCGCGGGGGTGAGAACCTGCCCGCCGCAGTCCACCACCGCCGCGCCGTCCGGCACGGTGATGGCGCCGACGGCGGCGATGCGGCCGTTCTCCACCAGCACGCCGCCGGTGGTATCCAGCCCGGAGGCGCGGTCGATCAGGTGGGCGTTGATGAATGCAACCGTGGTCATTTGCCTGCCTCCGTCGCCCAGCCCTCAACGCCGCGACGCTTGCGGGTCAGCACGTCCAGGCAGGCCATGCGCACGGCCACGCCCATTTCCACCTGCTCGGTGATGGCGGAGCGGGCCAGGTCGTCCGCCACCGCCGTGTCGATCTCGACGCCCCGGTTCATGGGGCCCGGGTGCATCACCAGCACATCCGGCTTGGCATGGCCCAGCCGCTTCTCGGTGAGGCCGTAGAAGTGGAAGTACTCGCGGGTGGACGGGATGAAGCCGCCCTGCATCCGCTCGCGCTGGAGGCGCAGCATCATCACCACGTCCGCGCCTTCCAGGCCCTTATCCATGTCGGTGTAGACATCAACGCCCAGCCGCTCGATCTCCGCGCCCAGGAGGGTGGGCGGCGCGACCACGCGCACCCGCGCCCCCAGCGCGTTCAGCAGCTGGAAGTTGGAGCGGGCAACGCGGGAGTGAAGGATGTCGCCGCAGATGGCGACCGTCAGCCCCTCGATGCGGCCCTTGCGGCGGCGGATGGTGAGCGCGTCGAGCAGCGCCTGCGTCGGGTGCTCGTGGCGGCCGTCGCCCGCGTTGACCACGGTGCAGTTCACCTTCTCGGCGATCAGCTGCACCGCGCCCGCATCCTGATGGCGGATGACCAGAATGTCCGGGTGCATGGCGTTGAGGGTCAGCGCCGTGTCCAGCAGCGTCTCGCCCTTGGCGATGGACGAGGCGCTCACGATCATGTTGACGCAATCCGCGCCCAGCCGCTTGCCCGCCACCTCGAAGGAGAGGAGCGTGCGGGTCGAGTTCTCGAAGAACGCGTTCACCTGCGTCAGGCCAGAGAGAATGTCATGGCGCTTGGCGGTGCTGCGGTTGGATTCGATCCAGCGCTCCGCCTCGTCCAGCAGGTAGGCGATCTCCCAGGGCTGGAGCCCCTGGATGCCGAGAAGGCTGGTGTGCGGAAACGGGTGAAGACCCGGCGGGGTCTGATGCGATGCGGGTGTATGCTCGGACATTTGATGCGGGCCTATACCGACTGAACCCCAAGGGGGCAAGGGGGCCTTGGCTGTTGGCTGAGGCGCTACCATAGGCCCCTCCGGCACCATCTGCCAGCGTCAGCGTGCAAATTTCGTGGGGGACGCGGGTGGTTGGGAATTCGTGACGTTTGCAGGAGGGGCGCGGACCCTCCTGGCAACCTCCCTTGAGTTTATCCGGCCGCGTTTCAGGAGCGCGCTGGAAACACGGCCGGATTCCATCCTGACAAGAAAAAGCCCGCGCCCTTCAGGAAGGACACAGCCCTGAAAACGACTGGGAGGTGCAGGAGGGGCAAGCCCCTCGTGCAATCAAGCAATCAAAGATCCGGATCCCCCCTCAGCACGCCGCCGCCAGCGCGTCGATGGCGCCCTGGAGGATGAAGGCGGCGGCGGCCTTGTCCACCCGCTCGGCCCGCTTGGCGCGGGAGAGGTCGGCGTCGATCATGACACGGGTGACGGCGGCGGTGGACCAGCGTTCGTCCCACAACAGGATGGGCAGGGCGGCCTGCGCACCCGCGGCGGTGAGCGCCCGGTCCAGATTGAGGGCGTAGGAGCGGATGGACTGGGTCTGGGGGGAGTCGCTGCCGTCCATGTTGAGCGGCAGGCCGATGACCACGCCCTTCACGTTCTGCTTGGCGAACTGCTCCCGGTACCAGGCGAGATCCTGCGTGAACTTCTTGCGTTGCAGGGTCTCGGCGGCGGTGGCGATGGTCCACATGGCGTCGCAGTAGGCAACGCCGATGCGCTTGTCGCCGATGTCGAGCCCGGCGAGGCGGCCGCCCTGCGGCAGCTGCGCGATGAACTCCTGGAGGGACTGGGTGATCATGGGGCACCGACACCGGACTTGAGGAACGCATCCACCCGCGTCTGCGCGTTGGCGCGGATGTTCGCCCAGAACAGGGCGTAATCGTAAACGTGATAGTTCATCCCCGGCATCACCTGGCGGGCAAAGGGCCCCTGCGGGTTCCGGGTGAGGTGGAGGATGCCGGTTGCGTCACAAGCCGCGCCGGTGAGGCGGGGCTCCACCGCCGCCATGGGCTGGCCCTTCTCGACGAAGGCCAGCGCGCCTTCGTTGGCGTCTGCCTCGACTCGGGTGGTGTCGGCGCGCCAGCTGAGCGGGTTGACACAGACCATGGGCGTGCCGGCGCGGGCAATGCCGGTTGGCCCCGGGGCCGCGCCGTAGGCGGCCACAACGCCGGACGGGTCGGCGGGGTCGCCGAAGCTCTGCCACGAGACGACGCAGCCGGTCGCCTCCGGCGTGGCGCAGGGCTGGAGGCCGAAGGGCTCGAGGTCGGCCGCGATGGAGATGGGCCAGCCGACAAGATAGGCCGCCACCATCTGCGCCCGCGCGGGGGAGGTGGCGATGCGGTGCTGGAGGACGGCCAGCGCATGGAGGCTGCCCTGGCTGTGGGCGGCGAGGATGAAGGGCTTGTCGCCGTGGGCGGCGAGGAAGGCGTCAAACGCGCGGGCCACGTCCTCATAGGCCAGCATGAAGGCCTGCACCTTGTCCGCCTTCTCCGTGAAGAAGGCGCCCAGCGTCGCCTGGCGGTAGCGCGGGGCCCAGATGCGCCCGACGCCGTTGAAGGCCGTCGCCTGGTGGCGGATCATCACATCGGTCAGCGCATTGGCTGCCGCATCCTTCAGCGGGGCGTTCCAGCGCGCCTTGCTCATGTAGGTGGTGGGCGGCACGAAGAACACGTCCACCTGCGGGTAGCTGGCGGGGGCGTAGCCCTCCGGCGTGTCCAGCGACGTGCCGGGGCGGGCCGGGTGGGCCGCCCAGGCCTCCAGCCGGGTGTAGTCGGGCGCCGGGTCCTGCGGGCTCTCGGCGAAGCTGATCTTGGGCTCGTAGGTGAGGCGCATCAGCTTGGGCAGGAACGCCTGCCAGACCACGAACCCGATGACAGCCAGCATGATCAGCCCCGCCACCACCCACAGGAACTTGATGGCAGGCGAAATCTTGCGCTTCGGCGCGGGTGTGGTCGGTGCGGATGTCGTCATGTTGGTGGCCACCTGTCGAGACGGGACTGTGCAACTCCTCTGGCGGCGGCAAGATTGGCAACAACGGTTTCCCGAAACAAGGGAAGGTTTGCGGGGGCGGTCGCACAGACGACCGGGGCGGCGCGGGATGCGATATCAGAACACCTTCTCGCCTGCGTTCGCGATCTGCTACAGGGGTCAGGAAAACGCCCGACGCGCGCGCCAGCCTTGAAGCGCGCGGAGCGGGCGTGCTATCCGCCCCCGGCACGAAGGGAGCCAAGCCATGGCTGTTGATGAAAAGACAGTACGCCGCATCGCGCATCTGGCGCGCATCAAGCTGGATGACGCCGATGTGGAGCCGATGATGAAGGAACTGAACGGTATTCTGGGCTGGGTCGAGCAGCTCGGCGAGGTGAATACCGATGGTGTCGAGCCCATGACCTCGGTGGTGGCGCAGAAGCTGCGCTGGCGCGAGGATGTGGTGAACGACGGCAACATCCAGGAAGACGTGCTCAAGAACGCGCCGGAGGCGCAGTTCGGCTTCTACGCTGTGCCGAAGGTGATCGAATAATGTCTGCAACTGATCTGACCGAACTGACCGTCGCCGAAATGCGCGACGGCCTGAAGGCCAAGCGTTTCTCCGCGGTCGAGCTGACGCAGGCGCACATCCGCGCCATGGAGCAGGCCCGGGTGCTGAACGCCTTCATCGTCGAGACCCCGGAGCTGGCGCTGGAGCAGGCCAAGGCCGCCGACGCCGCCATCGCCAGGGGCGAGGCGGGTCCGCTGGCGGGCATTCCGCTCGGCATCAAGGACCTGTTCTGCACCAAGGGCGTGCAGACCACGGCCGCCTCGAAAATTCTGGAAGGCTTCGTGCCGACCTACGAATCCACCGTCTCGGCCAACCTGCTGCGCGACGGCGCGGTGATGCTGGGCAAGCTGAACCTCGACCAGTTCGCCATGGGCTCGTCCAACGAGACCTCGGCGTTCGGCAACGTGCTGAACCCGTGGCGCGGCAAGAACGGCGAGCATCTGGTGCCGGGCGGCTCCTCGGGCGGCTCGTCGTCGGCGGTCGCGGCCCGCATCGTCGCGGCGGCGACCGGCACGGACACCGGCGGCTCCATCCGCCAGCCCGCCGCCTTCACCGGCATCTCCGGCATCAAGCCGACCTACGGCCGCTGCTCGCGCTGGGGCATCGTGGCGTTCGCCTCGTCGCTGGACCAGGCGGGGCCGATGGCCCGCACCATTCAGGACTGCGCCATTCTGCTCAAGTCCATGTGCGGGTTCGACCCCAAGGACTCCACCTCGCTCGACCTGCCGGTGCCCGACTTCGAGAAGGCGCTGACCGGCGACATCCGGGGCCTGAAGGTGGGCATTCCGAAGGAATACCGCGTCGATGGCATGCCCGCCGAGATCGAGGCGCTGTGGCAGAAGGGCATGGACTGGCTGAAGGCGGCCGGCGCGGAGATCGTCGACATCTCCCTGCCGCACACCCAATATGCGCTGCCGACCTACTACATCGTCGCCCCCGCCGAGGCGTCCTCCAACCTCGCCCGCTATGACGGCGTGCGCTACGGCCTGCGCGTGGTCCCCGAGAACGGCTCGCTGATCGACATGTACGAGGCCACCCGCGCCGCCGGTTTCGGCCGCGAGGTGAAGCGCCGCATCATGATCGGCACCTACGTGCTGTCGGCGGGCTACTACGACGCCTACTACGTGAAGGCGCAGAAGGTCCGCGCCCTCATCGCGCAGGACTTCGAGAACGCCTACAAGAGCTGTGACGTGATCCTGACGCCGACCGCGCCGAGCGCCGCGTTCGCGTTCGGCGCCAAGTCGGCCGATCCGCTCTCCATGTACCTCAACGACGTGTTCACCGTGCCCGCCTCGCTGGCGGGTCTGCCGGCGCTGTCGGTTCCGGCGGGCGTGGACGCGGACGGTCTGCCGCTGGGCCTCCACCTCATCGGGCGCAAGCTGGACGAGGAGACGGTGCTGAAGGTGGGCCATGTGATCGAACAGGCCGCCCAGTTCACGGCCAAACCGGAAAAGTGGTGGGTAAAATGAGCGAGACCAAACCCTATCGCATTCACGGCGCGACCGGTGACTGGGAGGTGGTGATCGGCATGGAAGTCCATGCCCAGGTCATCTCCAACGCCAAGCTGTTCTCCGGCGCCGCCACCGCTTTCGGCGCGGAGCCGAACGCGCAGGTGAGCCTCGTGGACGCCGCCATGCCGGGCATGTTGCCGGTCATCAACGGCGAGTGCGTCCGCCAGGCGGTGCGCACAGGCCTGGCGCTGGGCGCGCAGATCAACAAGTGGTCGCGCTTCGACCGCAAGAACTACTTCTACGCCGACCTGCCGCAGGGCTACCAGATCAGCCAGTTCCAGTACCCGGTGGTGGGCGAGGGCGAGATCGTCCTCGATCTGGAAGGCGGCCGCACCAAGACGGTGGGCATCGAGCGCATCCACCTGGAGCAGGACGCGGGCAAGTCCATCCACGACCAGAGCCCGACCCGCTCCTACGTGGACCTCAACCGCTCGGGCGTGGCGCTGATGGAGATCGTCTCCAAGCCCGACATGCGCTCGCCGGAAGAAGCGGGCGCATACCTGCGCAAGCTGCGCACCATCCTGCGCTACATCGGCACCTGCGACGGCAACATGGAGGAAGGCTCCATGCGCGCCGACGTGAACGTGTCGGTGCGCCGCCCGGGCGAGCCGTTCGGCACCCGCTGCGAGATCAAGAACGTCAACTCGGTGCGCTTCGTCATGGCGGCCATCGAGTATGAGGCCCGCCGCCAGGTGGACATCCTGGAGGACGGCGGCACCATCGATCAGGAAACCCGCCTGTTCGACAACGTGAAGTTCGAGACCCGCTCGCTGCGCTCGAAGGAAGAAGCGCACGACTACCGCTACTTCCCGGACCCGGACCTGCTGCCGCTGGAATTCGATGATGCCTTCATCGAGGAGTGCCGCGCGTCGCTGCCCGAGCTGCCGGACGCCAAGAAGCAGCGCTTCATCGATGAGCTGGGCCTCAGCGAGTACAACGCCAGCGTGCTGACCGCGGAAAAGGAAACCGCCGACTACTTCGAGGCGCTCCTCGCGGAAGCGGCGAAGAAGCAGGGCAAGAGCCTCGCCGACGTGGCCCGCCCGGCCTCCAACTGGGTGACCTCCGACCTGTTCGGCGCGCTCAACAAGCTGGGCAAGTCGATCGAGGAAAGCCCGATCAGCCCGGCACAGGGCGCGGAGCTTATCAGCCTCATCGCCGACGGCACTCTCTCGGGCCGCCTCGCCAAGGACGTGTTCGAGATCATGCTCGAAACCGGCAAGGGCGCGGCGGAAATCGTCGAGGAGCGGGGCCTCAAGCAGGTCTCCGACACCGGCGCCATCGAGGCCGCCATCGCCAAGGTGCTGGCGGACAACCCGGACTCGGTCGAAGCCTACAAGGGCGGCAAGGACAAGCTGTTCGGCTTCTTCGTCGGCCAGACCATGAAGGCCATGGGCGGCAAGGCCAACCCGGCCGTCGTCAACGAACTGCTCAAGAAGGCGCTGAACGGCTAAGCCGCTTCTCCGCTTTCGGACCATCAGGCCGTGCCCTGTCCTCAGGGCGCGGCCTTTTTCTTTTGTGGTTTCTTGTCTTTTGCGAGGGTCTCGGACCCTCGCGCTCCCTTTCGTTTTTTCAGCCGTGCAGGGGAAAGGCCGGGTGCGACCCGGTCAACCCATGAGGAAAGGGCCGCGCCTGTCGTCACGCGCGCGGCCCTGGGGAACGGAAGGGAGGTGAAGGAGGGTCCAAGACCCTCCGTCAAAAGGAAACAAAATAACTCCAAGAAATCAAGCGGGCCGTAAAAGTGCTTTTAGCAATATTGCTAACTGATTTTGGGGATTTGTACGTATCTATCCCGAATTCGTTTCCATGATTAAATGACTTGAATTGTATTTTGATTTCGCCTTAGCCTGATGGTGCTCCGTTTCCGAATTGGGAGGTTCTGAATGGCTCACAAGTTCGAGATTTACAAGGACAAGGCGGGCGAATACCGCGTGCGCTTCAAGTACAACTCCGAGGTCATTTTCGCGACCGAGGGCTACAAGGCCAAGGCATCCGCCCAGAACGCCATCGACTCCATCAAGAAGAACGGGCCGGACGCGCCGGTTGAAGACAACAGCTGAGCGCACCGGCTACCACTACCCCAGCAAGACGCCTCCCGGAGCCCGCTCCGGGAGGCTTTTCGTTTGCGGGGCGATGAATGGCTGAGCGCCGGGCCGCAAAAGACAAGGGCCGCACGCGTTATCCCGCGCACGGCCCTTTAAATCGAACGGGAGGTTGCCAGGAGGGTCCGGGACCCGCCTGCAATCAAGAAACAATCAACTGGAAACCCCGCCCATCTCACAAATCCGGGCCCATGACGCCTCGTCAATCGGCATGACCGACAGGCGCGGCTGGCGGACCAGCGCGAGGCTGGCGAGGGCCGGCTCGGCCTTGATGGCTGCGAGCGTGACCGGCCGGGGCAGGGGTGCGACGGCCTTCACGTCCACGAGGCCAGAGGCCGGGTCGTTGGGGTCCGGGTAGAAGGCGCGGGTGATCTCGACGATGCCGACCACCTGTCGCTCGTTGCCGGTGTGGTAGAAGAAGGCGCGGTCACCGACCGCCATGGCCCGCATGTTGCGAAGGGCCTGGGCGTTGGCGACGCCGTCCCACGCCGTCACGCCGGCTTCCGTCTGCTGTGCCCAGCTCCAGGAGTCGGGCTCGGTCTTGAGGAGCCAGTAGGCCATGCTGTTCCTCCCGTCTTACTGCGCCTGGGCGGCCTCGGCCTGGCGCTCGCGGTCCTGAAGCACCTCGGCGGGGGAGACCAGCTCCTCCTTCAGGCGCCTGGCGCGCTGGGCGCGGTAGACGCCGAGGGCGGTCGGCGCGTCGTTCGGAACCGAGACGCAGGAGGCCAGCGCCGCCTTCATCCAGTTGAAGCGCTGGAGCAGCACCTCGCCCTCGACCGTCTTGGCCGCCGCGCCTTCCGGCAGGCCGCTGGCGGTTTCCATCAGCTTCAGCATCCGCCACGCACCATAGGAGGGGCAGGAGAGGTTGCGCTGCTCGTCCATGTCGCCGAAGCGGGTCAGCACGACCGGCAGGCCGGTGATCTGGTCATCCAGCGCCGAGTCCTCGGTCACGACCAGCTCCACGTGGCTGCCGGTGCGGAAGCCGGTCTTCTCCGCGAACAGGCCGACGATCACGTCGCGCCCGGCGTTGCGGTCCCAGCGGTGCTCGAGGAGGATCATCTCGAGCGCGGTGTCCTTGAGCGGGTCGACCGCATACTGCCGCTTGATGAAATAGGCGGTCTCGGCCAGCGCGCCGGTCAGGCGGGTGACTTCCGCCTTGCCGTCCACAAGGCGCACCAGAACGGGCAGGGGATCGCCCTCCGGGGCCTTGTCGACGCCCTTCGGCAGGGCCGCGACCGGCAGGGACGGCGGGATGGTCACGCCCTCATCCTGCTTGATGACGTTGGTGGGGCGGACAGTGAACCCCGCACCGCCTTGCGCTTTCGTCAGCTCGCCGATGAAGACGGCGGGCGCACCGGTGAGGAAGTTCGCGCCCTCCAGCAGGGGAACGACCGGGCCCTTTTTCTCGGCGGGGTCGCGATAGGTGTAGGCCTTGGGCGCGAAGAAGTCGCCGGGCAGCTTGGGTTCCTCGGGGATCTGCTCGTCCGCCCAGCGCCACCACATGACGATGAGCGCGATCAGTGCTGCCACGATGACGCAATAGATCAGAATGCGTCTGCCCTCGGTATTGCCCATGTGCGTTTTCCGTTTTTTCTCGTTCCGTTCGTGGCTTCCATTCCTGCCCACTTGGAACGCGTGAAGCAACAGTCAACCGGCGGCGCACCCGCCCGGAGCGCGCCCCGCCGGCGTCGGGCCATCAATGAATTGGTATTAAGTCCCTCGCTCCCGGGGTTGGGTAGCGATGCAGGGTGAGAGACGAGCGGCGACGGTTTGAAATTACGGCGCGGCAGCCCATATAGATACCGTTTGCAGAACGACTTGTTCGAATTTTCCTCGATAATTTGGAGGTCAGCGGGGTTCGAGAGTGGGGATTGATGGATATTGCGGCTGATGCGGTTTCGCTGTTTCTGGATCTTGACGGGACGCTGATCGATATTGCGCCTCGTCCCGATGCGGTTCTCGTCCCGGACGAGCTGCACGGCCTGCTCCGGCAGCTGCACCGGCGTCTGGGCGGGGCGGTCGCGGTCGTCTCCGGTCGGCCGCTGGCCGATCTCGACCGCTTCCTGCCCCGCTGCCCGGTGCCGCTGGTGGCGGAACATGGAGCCGTGTTCAAGCTGCCGGCGGGGTACCATTTCCGGCTGGCCGCGCGCTACGCCGTGCCGCCCGCCATGGCCGCTTTCGTGCGGGAGGCGCTGGCCGGGCTCGACGGGGTTATTCTCGAGGAAAAGCAGAGCTGCCTCACCGTGCATTTCCGCCTCGCGCCGGAGCATCAGCCAGCGGTGCGGGCGGTTCTGGAACGGGCGCTCGACCGCTGGCCCGCCTACCGGATCAGCGAGGCGAAGATGGCCCTGGAGCTGAGACCCCGGGGGCTGGACAAGGGCACGGCCGTGCGCCGCCTGATGCGCTATCCGCCGTTCCGGGGGCGCAGGCCCGTTTTCATTGGCGACGACGCAACGGACGAGGACGGCATCCGCGCCTGCATCCTGCTGGGCGGGCAGGGCCTGCGCGTGCCGCAGGATTTCGGCGGCGGGCCGGAGGCGGTGCGGCGCTGGCTCTGGAGCCTTGCGTCGCAAGGCGCGGCGCAACCGGCGCAATATCCGCCGTAAGCGGGAACGGAGGGCCCCCGCGGGGCGTACCAGTACTCTGGCCAGCACCCAGGAACAAACCAAAGGAAGAAAAGGTGGCACGACTTGTAATCGTTTCGAACCGGGTGACCATCGGCGGCAAGAAGGGGCAGGCTCCGGGCGGCCTCGCCACAGCGCTCAAGGACGTGCTGACCCCCGAGACCATCTGGTTCGGATGGAGCGGCAGGAGGACGGAGCAATCCGGCCGCCTGACCCAGCATAACAGCGATGGCGCGCAGATCATCGCCATGGATCTGTCGGAGGAGGACTACAAGAAGTTCTACATCGGCTTCGCCAACAGGACGCTGTGGCCGCTGATGCATTACCGGCCCGGCCTGTTGCAGTTCGACCGGAGCGATTATGACGGGTACCTCAAGGTCAACCACCGCTTCGCCGACGCGCTGATGAGCATCCTGCAACCGGACGACATCGTCTGGGTGCACGACTACCACTTCATCCCGCTCGCGGCCTGCCTGCGGCAGCGCAACTTCGCTGGCCGGATCGGCTTCTACCTGCACATTCCCTTCGCCCCGCCGGCCCTGTTCGCGGTGCTGCCCCCGGGGCGGGCGCTGCTCTCGGCGCTGTGCGAATACGATCACGTGGGCTTCCAGACGGAGGCTGACCTCCATCACTTCCGCTCCTGCGTGCGGGATATCCTGAACTACTCCATCAACAAGGACGGCGTGATCTTCGGGCCGAACCGGCCCTGCATCTCCAGCGCCATTCCGGTCGGCATCGATACGGAAGGATTTGCGCACATGGCCGCCGAGGCGGAGCACCAGGCGGAGGCGGAGCGTCTGCGCGAGAGCATGGGCAGCAAGGCGCTCATTCTGGGTGTGGACCGGCTGGACTACAGCAAGGGCCTGCCGCAGCGCTTCAGCGCCTATGGGCGCCTGCTGGAGAAGCACCCCGAGCACCGCCAGCAGGTGAGCCTCCTCCAGATCGCCCCCAAATCGCGGGATGATGTGAAGGAGTATCGCGACATCAAGCGCCAGCTCGACCAGCTGGTCGGCCAGATCAACGGCCAGCACGCGGATTTCGACTGGGTGCCGCTGCGCTACATCACGCGGGACATGCCCCGCATGGTGCTCGCCGGGTTCCACCGCATCGCCCGCGTCGGGCTGGTGACGCCGCTGCGCGACGGCATGAACCTTGTCGCCAAGGAATTCGTGGCGGCGCAGGACCCGAACGATCCGGGCGTGCTGGTGCTCTCCCGCTTCGCCGGAGCGGCCGCCGAGTTGCAGGACGCGCTGCTGATCAACCCGTTCGACCCGGACGAGATCGCGGACGCGCTGCACGTCGCGCTCACCATGTCGCTGTCCGAGCGGCAGGCCCGGTGGCGGCGCATGTACGAGACCATCCGCCGCAACACCGCCTCGGCGTGGGCACAGACCTGCCTTCAGGCCGCCACCGGCAGCCGGCGCCTCACCATCTCCCCGGCGAGCCGCTACCACTGGCAGACCGACCAGCGCCTGGAAGCGCAGAACGAGGAAACAACCTGGCCGGTGCGTCCGGCCGTCTAGGCCCGCGCCAATTTCGCGGGACCGGACACGGCATGAGCGCGGGAGCCGCGTCTCCCCGTGCTCATGCCGTTTTCGTGTCCGGGCATAAGGCCTTGTGTCCCGCCGCCTTGTGTTCCGCCATGGACCCCGGCCAGCGTCACGGTGTTTCACCATAAAGGTCTGTTGCAGCGCAGGTTCGCAAGGAGGCGTCCGATGGCGGAACAGCAGTCACCGAGGCCGGGGTATCGCGCGGTCATTCTGCCGATCTCGGCCCTGCTGATGGCAACGGCCTTTCTCATCATGGGCAGCGGCGTGCAGGTGCTGGCGCTGCCCATCCGGGCCGAAATTCTCCAGTTCTCCAACATCACCATCGGCCTTCTCGGCACGGGCTACTTCGCCGGGTTCGTGGTGGGGTGCCTGTTCGACCCGCGCATCGTGCAGATGGCGGGGCACATCCGCACCTTCGCCGCGCTCGTTGCCGTCGCCTCGGCAGTGGTGCTGCTCCACGCCATCGTGCGCGACCCGATCATCTGGATCCTGTGCCGCTTCCTCACCGGCCTGTGCTTTGCCGGCATTTCGCTGGTGCTGGAGAGCTGGCTGCACGACTACGCCGACAACACCAACCGGGGCGTGGTCATGTCCACCTACGTCGGCATCAACCTGACCGTGATGACCATCGGCCAGATGATCGCCACCGGCTTCGAGCCGTCCCGCTTCGAGGCGCTGGCGATCTCGTCCATTCTGGTGTCGTTCGCGGCGGTGCCGATTGCCCTGACGCGCTCCGCCCAGCCCGCGCCCATGATGCAGGTGCGGCTGCGGCCGCGCTACCTGTTCCAGCTCTCGCCTGCCGGATTTGTGGGCTGCTTCCTCATCGGCATGGCACACGGGGCGTTCTGGACCTTGACGCCGGTGGTGGCGCGGTCGGCAGGCGGCGGGTCGGTCGGCTACGCCGCCTGGTTCATGAGCGCGGCGGTGATCGGCGGGGCGCTGGCGCAGGCGCCGCTCGGCAAGATTTCGGACCGGATGGAGCGGCGCGTGCTGCTCATCATCATCTGCGGCCTGTCCGCTCTTGTCGGTCTCGTTGTCATTCAGACGCTGGGCTCGTCCTACGCGCACTGGGCGGCCTTCTTCTTCGGCGCGGTGACGCTGCCCGCCTATGCGGTGGCCGCCGCCCACGTGTTCGACTTCACGCCGAAGGAGGACATTGTCGAGGCGTCCTCGGCGCTGCTCATGGTCAATGCGGCGGGCTCGGCCATCGGCGCGCCGGTCTCCGCCGGGTTCATCGACCTGATGGGCGGGCAGGGGCTCTACTGGTTCAATGCCCTCGTGCAGGTGGTGCTGATCGGCTACGTGGTCTGGCGCATGCGCATCCGCGAGGCGCCCTCGGAGGACATCAAGGTGGGGTACGACTTTGCCGCCACGTCGCCCGTTCTGTCCTCCTCCGCCAGTGATCTGGAGCGGGGGCTGGGGAATGGCAGGCGGTAATTAAGTTATTGAAATTATTGTAATTTAATAAAGAAGCTGGGGTGTTTGACTGCTAGACTGCCCTCCGACGGCCGCGCCGCTGCGATCCCGCGGCGGCGTAATCCCGCCGTCGGAAGGAGGTGATCGTTACGCACCATCCATTCATGGCCGTTGTCATCAGCGACCCTACGCTGATGATTGCCTTTGCGCTCCTGGTTCTCCGGATCGTGGAGGCGACCCGCCCGAAATAGGGTAGGGCAATCGGGTTCGGCGCTGAGGCACCGGATCCACCAAAGAGAAAGCCCGGACGCGGCAACGTCCGGGCTTTTTCCTTGTGCAGGTCGTGAGGTGAATCGTTACGCCTCATTCATGGCCGGGGATATGAATACCAGAACAGCCGATCGGGAGTAAGTCACTTCATGGTCTAACGCCCGGCGTGGCAATGGGTGCCCGGCTTATCCGGCGGCCTTGCGCGGACGGCCCGGTCTGCGGCGCGGGGCGGGTTCGGCAGCCTCGGCAGCCTCAAGCGTGTCGTTGTTGGCGGCCTTCGGGGGCCTGGCGGCCGCCACCGGCTTGAGCAGCGGCTTCAGGTAATGGCCGGTGTAGCTGCGCGGATTGGCGGCCACAGCCTCCGGCGTGCCGGTGGCGACGATCTCGCCGCCGCGCGAGCCGCCCTCGGGGCCAAGGTCGATGATCCAGTCGGCGGTCTTGATGACCTCCAGGTTGTGCTCGATGACGACGACCGTGTTGCCCTGGTCCACCAGCGCGTGCAGCACCTCCAGCAGCTTGCGCACGTCCTCGAAGTGGAGCCCGGTGGTGGGCTCGTCGAGGATGTAGAGGGTGTTGCCGGTGGCGCGGCGGGAGAGCTCCTTCGCCAGCTTGACGCGCTGCGCCTCGCCGCCGGAGAGGGTGGTCGCCTGCTGGCCGATCTTCACGTAGCCGAGGCCCACTTCCTTGAGCATGGCCAGCTTGTCGCGGATCGGCGGCACGGCGGAGAAGAACTCCACGCCGTCCTCCACGGTCATCTCCAGCACGTCGGCGATGGACTTGCCCTTGAACTTCACCTCCAGCGTCTCGCGGTTGTAGCGCTGGCCGTTGCAGGTATCGCAGGTGACGTACACGTCCGGCAGGAAGTGCATCTCGATCTTGAGGACGCCATCGCCCTGGCAGGCCTCGCAGCGGCCGCCCTTCACGTTGAAGGAGAAGCGGCCGGCCTTGTAGCCGCGCGCTTGGGATTCCGGCAGCCCCGCGAACCACTCGCGGATGGGCGTGAACGCGCCGGTGTAGGTGGCGGGGTTGGAGCGCGGCGTGCGGCCGATGGGGGACTGGTCGATGTCGATGACCTTGTCCAGATGCTCCAGCCCTTCGAGCGCGTCGTGCGCGCCGGGGATCACGCGGCTGCCGTTCAGCTTGCGGGTTGCGGCGTTGAACAGGGTGTCGAGCGTGAGAGTCGACTTGCCCGAGCCGGAGACGCCGGTGATGCAGGTGAGGGTGCCGAGCGGAATGGACGCGGTGACGTTCTTGAGGTTGTTCGCCCGCGCGCCGTGGATGGTGACGAACTTGCCGTTGCCGGGGCGGCGTGCCTCGGGCAGCGGTACCATGCGGCGGCCGGAGAGGTAGGCGCCGGTGAGGCTCTTCTCCGAGGCCATGATGTCCTGTGGCGTGCCTTCGGCGATGATCTCGCCGCCATGCACGCCCGCGCCCGGCCCCATGTCGATCACGTGGTCGGCGGTGCGGATGGCGTCCTCGTCATGCTCGACGACGAGCACGGTGTTGCCGAGGTCGCGCAGGCGCTTCAGCGTCTCCAGCAGGCGGTCGTTGTCGCGCTGGTGAAGGCCGATTGAGGGCTCGTCCAGCACGTAGAGCACGCCGGTAAGCCCGGAGCCGATCTGGCTGGCGAGGCGGATGCGCTGGCTCTCGCCGCCCGACAGGGTGCCGGAAGCGCGGGAGAGGTTGAGGTAATCCAGCCCCACGTTGTTGAGGAAGCCGAGGCGGTCGCCGATTTCCTTCAGCACCTTCTCGGCGATGGTCATCTGCTTGGGGGAGAGTTGCGCCTTCAGGTCCGCAAACCAGACCGCCGCTTCGGCCACCGACATCTCCGTGACCTCGGAGATGGTCTTGCCGCCCACCTTGACCGCCAGCGCCTCGGGCTTGAGGCGCGCGCCGTTGCACGCTTCGCACGGCGCGGACGCCTGGAAGCGGGACAGCTCCTCGCGCATCCACTGGGAGTCCGTGTCGCGCCAGCGGCGCTCCAGATTGTTGAGCACGCCCTCGAACGGCTTCATCACCTGATAGCGCTTGCGGCCGTCCTGGAACACCAGCGGTACAGCCTCGCCGCCCGTGCCGTACAGGATGATGTCGCGGACCTTCTTCGGCAGGTCCTTCCAGGGCGTGTCCGTCGAGAAGCCGAAGTAGTCGGCCAGGCTCTCCAGCACCTGCATGTAATAGGGCGAGGGCGGGTTGGACTTGGCCCACGGCAGGATCGCACCGCCCGCGATGCTCAGCTCCGGGTTGGGCACGGCGAGATCGGCGTCGAAGTAGAGCTTCTCGCCAAGGCCGTCGCAGGCGGGGCAGGCGCCGTGCGGGTTGTTGAACGAGAACAGCCGCGGCTCGATCTCGGGGATGGTGAAGCCGGAGACCGGGCAGGCGAACTTCTCGGAGAAGACGATGCGCTCCGGCTCGCCGTTCTCGTCGGTCTTGCCCGCCATCTCGGCAACGGCGAGGCCGTCTGCCAGCTTGAGGGCGGTCTCCAGCGAGTCGGCGAGGCGGGTAGCGATGCCCTCCTTCACCACGATGCGGTCCACCACCACGTCGATGTCGTGCTTGAACTTCTTGTCGAGCGCCGGAACATCGTCGATGTCGTAGAACTCGCCGTCGACCTTCAGGCGCTGGAAGCCCTGCTTGCGCAGCTCCAGCATCTCCTTGCGGTACTCGCCCTTGCGGCCGCGCACGATGGGGGCCAGCAGGTAGAAGCGGGTGCCCTCCGGCAGCGCCAGGATGCGGTCCACCATCTGGCTGACCGTCTGCGCCTCGATGGGCAGGCCGGTGGCGGGCGAGTAGGGCACGCCCACGCGCGCCCAGAGGAGGCGCATGTAGTCGTAGATCTCGGTGACCGTGCCGACCGTGGAGCGCGGGTTCTTCGAGGTGGTCTTCTGCTCGATGGAGATGGCCGGCGACAGACCCTCGATGTGGTCCACATCCGGCTTCTGCATCATGTCGAGGAACTGGCGGGCGTAGGCGGAAAGGGACTCCACATAGCGCCGCTGGCCCTCGGCGTAGATGGTGTCGAACGCCAGGGACGACTTGCCGGAACCGGACAGGCCGGTGATGACCACCAGCTTGTCGCGCGGGATATCAACATCGACGGACTTGAGGTTGTGCTCGCGTGCGCCACGGATCGAAATATGGGTCAACATGGTTGTGCTTGTTCCATATTTGTTCGTCGAACTCAAGGGGTCAGACGAAGGGCCCCGAAGGGGATGAGTTGCCGCGTGACGCCAATGCTGCGCCCCTCAGGAGACCGGCAGGGAAGGCTGTCGGATGGCGGGCTTCCGGAAAACCGCGCCCCCCGGGAAAAGTCAAGCGAGCCGGGGCGGCAAGGGCGGCAGGGTGCGGCGCTCCGTGGCCCGCTTCGGATCGCCTGCGCGCGGCGCTGCCGTGTCAGAAGCCCCGGTTCAGTTCCATCATGGGAATGGCGGAGCGGGGGTAGCCCGCGTCCTCGTCCACGCAGAACATCTCGACGCCGTCCCGCACCTCGACCCGGCCGGTGATGGGCCGGACCGCGCGGGTGCGCGCAGCCGCCATCACCTCCGCGACGGTGCGGTACTGGGCGAGCCACTCCAGGCTGAAGCGGGTGGGGACGATGATGAGCCACTTGCCGGCCTCGCCCTCGGCAATGGCCTGCGCCGGGCGAAGCCAGACCGAGTCCACCGACTCGCCGCCGTCGTGGGCGGCCGTCTGGTCCTGCGGCGCGGCGGCGACGTAGAACAGGGTATCGAAGCGCTTGGGCGACTCCGGCGGCGTGATCCAGCGGGCAACCGGCACGGCGCGTTCCGCCGCCAGCCGCAGCTGCTGGTCGCGGAGGAAATCGGCAAACGGCAGGGCACCCGAGGCGATGGGTGCGCGGTTGTGGCTGAGCGCTTCCAGCGCCTTGCCCGGGATCAGCGCGCCGTCGCTGGCCCGGTGGGCAAGCAGCACGCCCGCTTCCTCGTAGGCCTCGCGCAGCGCGGCGACGCGGCACGCCGCCTCGAACGGGTCGAGACCATCGAAGCCTTCCGCCAGATCGGTGTGCAGGAGGGCACTGTCCTGCGTGTCCACCTTGCCGCCCGGAAATACCAGCGCGCCCGAGGCGAAGCCGATGGAGCGGTTGCGCACGACCATGAAGACCTCAAGGCCTTCCGGTGTATCGCGGATCAGGAGAAGGGTGGCGGCGGGGACGGGGCGGACAGGCTGACTCATGACGCGAATAGTGGCAACAGCAACCGGGATATTCAAGGAATGGACCCATTTGCCGCAGAACGCCAGCACAGCCGCGCGGGACTGGCATTTGTCGCAGGGGCAAGTCGGCCTCTCCCCGGACGGGGAAAGGCCTGAACGGCAAGGCAAGAGCGCCGGGGTATGCGGTTACGCGCGCGGGACAGCCCCGCACTGGGCGCGGTCGAGCAGCAGGTGATCGGCCAGCACCAGCGCCATCATGGCCTCGGCCACCGGTGCGGCGCGGATGCCGACGCAGGGGTCGTGGCGGCCCTTGGTGACGACTTCGGTTTCCGTGCCGCTGCGGGTGATGGTGGGCACGGGCGTCAGGATGGAGGAAGTGGGCTTGATCGCCATGCGGACCACCACGTCCTGCCCCGTCGAGATGCCGCCGAGGATGCCGCCCGCATGGTTGCTGAGGAACCGGGGCTTGCCGTCCGGCCCGAGGCGCATGGCGTCGGCGTTCTCCTCGCCGCGCAGGCGGGCAGCGCCGAAGCCGTCGCCGATCTCGACGCCCTTGACCGCATTGATGGTCATCATGGCGCAGGCCAGGTCCGAATCCAGCTTGGCATAGACCGGCGCGCCGAGCCCGGCGGGCACGCCCGAGGCCACCACCTCCACCACCGCGCCCAGCGACGAGCCCGACTTGCGGGCGGCGTCCACCATCGCTTCCCAGCGCTTTGCAGCGTCCGGGTCGGGGCAGAAGAAGGGGTTCTCGTCGATGGCGGCATCGTTGAAGTTGGCGCGGTCGATGGCGTCGCCGCCCAGCTCGACGAGGTAACCGCGGATGCGCACGCTCTCGCCCAGCACCTTGCGGGCGACGGCCCCGGCAGCGACGCGGGCCGCCGTCTCGCGGGCGGACGAGCGGCCGCCGCCGCGATAGTCGCGGAAGCCGTACTTGGTGTCATAGGCCCAGTCGGCGTGGCCGGGGCGGTAGGCCTCGGCGATGTTGCCGTAATCCTTCGACCGCTGGTCCACATTCTCGATCATCAGGCTGATCGGCGTGCCGGTGGTACGCCCCTCGAACACGCCGGAGAGGATGCGCACCTGATCCGGCTCCTGCCGCTGGGTGGTGAAGCGGTTCTGGCCGGGGCGGCGCTTGTCGAGGAAGGGCTGGATGTCGGCTTCGGTCAGCGGCAGGCCCGGAGGGCAGCCGTCCACCACCACGCCCAGGGCGGGACCGTGGCTTTCGCCCCACGTGGTGAAGCGAAACACATGACCGAAGCTGTTCCAACTCATGCCTGATCTTCCATCCGTTGCAGCGTAGTGCCCTGCGAGCAGTTTACTTTCTTTTTTTGCAGGGGTCTCGGACCCCTGCACCCCATTCGTTTTACGGCCGTGTTTCCAGTGCGCTCCGGAAACGCGGCCCTGTTGCCCTGACTTCAGGAAAGGGCCGCAACCTTCATGAAGCGTGCGGCCCGACAAACGAAAGGGAGGTGCAGGAGGGTTATGGACCCTCCTGCAACAAGCCAACAAAGCGCCGTTACGACAGGGCGATGTCCGGTGCGTCCTCGGCCTTCATGCCGATGATGTTGTAGCCGGCGTCGACGTGGTGGATTTCGCCGGTCACGCCTGCGGCCAGGTCGGAGAGCAGGTAGAGGCCGGCCCCGCCCACGTCCTCGATGGTGACATTGCGGCGCAGCGGCGAGTTGAGCTCGTTCCACTTCAGGATGTAGCGGAAGTCGCCGATGCCGGAGGCGGCCAGCGTCTTGATCGGACCGGCGGAGATGGCGTTCACGCGGATCTTCTTCGGCCCCATGTCCATGGCCAGATACTTCACGCTGGTCTCCAGCGCGGCCTTGGCGACGCCCATCACGTTGTAGTGCGGCACGACCTTTTCGGCGCCGTAGTAGGAGAGGGTGAGCAGCGAGCCGCCATTGGGCATCAGCTCCTCCGCCCGCTTGGCAACGGCGGTGAAGGAATAGACGCTGATGTTCATGGTCAGCAGGAAGTTGTCGAGCGTGGTGTCAACGAAGCGGCCGCGCAGCTCTTCCTTGTTGGAATAGCCGATGGCGTGGACCACGAAGTCCAGCGTGCCCCAGCGCTCCTTGATCGCGTCGAAGGTAGCGTCGATGGAGGCCATGTCGGACACGTCGCAGGAAATGAGGAAATCCGAGCCAACCGATTCCGCGAGCGGACGCACGCGGCGCTCAAGGGCCTCGCCCTGGTAGCTGAAGGCCAGCTCGGCACCCTGGTCGGCCAGGGCCTTGGTGATACCCCAAGCCAGGGAGCGATCATTGGCGACGCCCATGATCAGGCCACGCTTGCCTGCCATCAGACCTGTCATTGTCGTGTGTCTCCGTTTTCAAGTTCGGACGTTGCCGCGTCAATGGCATGGCGGGCAAGCGGCGGTCAACTGAGCGTTTCTGCCTTCCGCAGCGTCTCGAGCCGCAATGCCGCATTCAGCTGGGCACCGAGCACCAGGCCAATACCCAGGACATAAAAGAACAGAAGGGTGATGATGATCCCTGCAAGGCTGCCGTAGGTCACATTGTACGAGCCCATCATGCCGAGCGCCTTCGGCAGCAGCTGGGTGGCGGCGATCCAGATGACGGCGGTGAGCAGCGCGCCCGGCCAATGGCGCGCGGGCAGCACCTCGCGCGGGGTGAGCGCCCGGAAGATGCCGTACAGGCCGAACACGAGAATGGCCGGCGCGACGCCGGAGCCAACGATCTGCATGAAGTCGGTGATGCCGGAGAGCCAGGGCAGGTAGACTTCCACCATTTTTCTGGTGGTGTTGAGGACAAACTGCGCGATCACCGACGAAAACAGCACCAGCGCCGAGGCGATGACCAGCAGCGCGGACTGGAGCCGCTTGTACCAGAGCGAGCGGGACGAAGTCTGGTCATAGGCCAGCAGCACCACGACGCGGACGGTCTCGATGAAATTGGCGGCGGTCCAGACCGCGACGATCGCGCCGAAGGTGAGCAGGCCGCGCTTGGTGGAGCCCGCCAGCACCTGATTGATGGGGGCGACCAGCACATCCGCCACTTCCGCCGGCACCGAGTTGATCAGCGTCTGGACGGCCCGCAACCCTTCGTCGGTGCGGCCGAAGAACCCGGCAAGGCTGACGCAGAAGATGAAGAAGGGAAACAGCGTCAACAGGCTGAGGTAAGCGAGGCTGCCGGCGAGAATGCCGCCGTTGTCGTCGAAGAAGCCGTTGAAGGTCTTGCTGACAACCCGCCCGGCCGGAGAGTCAAGCACGGCTGCCGCCAGTTCTCGCCACTTGGTCATAGGCCCTTCCGCGCCAGGGGGCTTCTCAGGACAAGCCCCAGGCACTGCGGGGATTGCGCCGCTTGCCCGCTGCCCAGGTTTCGGCAAAACGCTTCAACTCCGCGTCGGGCTCGCCCACATCGATCAGCACGCGCACCAGCTGGTCGCCCCGGGTGCCGTCCTTGCGGGTGAAGCCCTTGCCGCGCAGGCGCAGCATCTTGCCGGAGGTGGAGCCCGCCGGCACGCTCAGCATCACCGCGCCGTCCACCGTCGGCACCTTCACCTTCGCGCCCAGCACCGCCTCGTCGAGGCGCAGCGGCAGGTCGAGGATCACGTTGTCGCCCTCCCGCGTGAACAGCGCGTGGGGCAGGATATGCAGGGTCACGAGCGCATCGCCCGCGCCGCCCGGGCCGGGGTCGCCCTGGCCCGCCAGGCGCAGCTGCTGCCCCTCGACGAAGCCGGGGGGAAGCTTGATCTGGAGGGTCTTGCCGGTGCGCAGTGTCAGCCGCTGGGGCTCCAGCCGCGCGGCCGCCTCGAAGGGAATGTCGAGCCGGTACTCGTAGTTGCGGCCCTTGGGACGGGGCGCGGTGCGCGCCTCCGCACCCCCGAAGCCGCCGCCGCCGCCGAAGCCGCCGCCGCCAAAGCCGCCGAAACCGGCCCCGCCGCCCGCGCGCCGACGCCCGCCGCCGCCGAAGAACTGGGCGAAGATGTCCATGGGGTCGCCTTCAAAGGCGAAGCCGCCGCCCGCCGAGCCGGAGCCGCCCCGGCTCTGCCAGGCCTGCTCGAACGGCGACCGCGCCGCGCCGTCGGGGCCGATCTCGCCCCGGTCGTACTTGGCGCGCTTGTCCGGGTCGCCCAGAATCGCATAGGCGGCCGAGACCTCCTTGAACCGTTCGGCTGCCTTGGGATTGTCTGCATTCCGATCGGGGTGGAGTTCCTTCGCCAGCTTGCGATAGGCTTTCTTGATCTCGTCATCACTGCTGCCGCGCGCCACCCCGAGCACGCTGTACGGATCTCTAGCCACCGATGCTTCCTCGTCATGCTGTTGCATTAATGCAACGCCGAGCTCTCAAGGTAAGCATTCGGCGCGCCGTTGTGAAGGGCGGCCGGCGAAATCTTCCAGCCCGCCGGGGCACTTACGCGAAGGTCCGCCCTCCGGCCCGGTTCCGCCCGTCTATCCGCGCGTCACGCGCCAGCTGCCGTCCGCCTGTTTGCACGCGGTGCCCGAGCTGCTGGCTGCGCGGCCTTCCCGCAGCGTCACCGAGGTGGTGAAGTCGCGGCATTGCTGGCCTTCGGCGGTGGCGTAGGCGGTGCTGGTGGGCGAGACCGTGCCGCGGTTGCCGGTCTGCGGGTTCGACCAGGCGTAGGACTGGCCCACCGCGCCCTCGTTCAGCGCCTGCTGGGTGACGTTGGACAGCTCCTGCTGGTCGCGCCGGTCGAGCGCCTGGCCGATCTCGCCGCCCAGGTAGCCGCCCGCGATGGCGCCGACGATCAGGCCGATGGTGCCGCTGGTGCCGCTGCCGCCGATGGCCTTGCCCGCCACCGCGCCCACGGCCGCGCCGCCGATGGTGCCGATGCGCTCTCGATCCGCGTTTTCGCACGCAGACAGGGCGAGCGGAACGCATGCGATCAGGAAAAGTCTCTTCATGGTCGTTGCTCCCTCAACTCACAAAGGGGTAAACGCCCAAGGGCAGGATTAGGGATCAGACAGGAAACGTCATGGCCGAGACTCCCCACGCAGAACCCTTCGAGATTTTCCGGGACTGGTTCGCCGAGGCGCAGGAGAAGGAGCCGAACGATCCCAACGCCATGGCGGTGGCGACCGTGGACCCGGAGGGGCGTCCCTCGGTGCGGATGGTCCTGCTCAAGGCCTGGGACGAGTCGGGCTTTGTGTTCTACACCAACCTCGAGAGCCGCAAGGGACGGGAGATCACGGCGAACCCGAACGTCGCCCTGCTGTTCCACTGGAAGTCCCTGCGCCGGCAGGTGCGGATCGAGGGCAGGGCCGAGCCGGTGACGGCGGAAGAGGCGGACGCCTACTTCGCCTCCCGCCCGCGCGACTCCCAGATCGGCGCATGGGCGTCGAGCCAGTCGCGCCCGCTGGACAGCCGGGCCACCTTCCTTGGCCGCATCGCGAAGGAAGCAGCGCGCTTCGGGCTGGGCGCGGTGCCGCGTCCGCCGTTCTGGTCCGGCTTCCGGGTGGTGCCGGAGCGCATCGAGTTCTGGGAGGACCGGCAGTTCCGGCTGCACGAGCGGCGCTTTTTCGTGCGCACGGAGAAGGGCTGGTCCTGGACCTGGCTCTATCCCTGATCGCACGGCAACGGGCCGGAAAGTCCCTCTGAGGAAGGCTTGGGCATGAGCGAACCTGCGGACCTGCGGCACCGGGCCGCCATGGCCTCGGTGGGGCTGGCGATCCTGCTCACCGGCGCGAAGGTGGCGGCGACCATTGCGACCGGTTCGGTCGCCATGCTCGGCTCGCTGGCGGATTCGGCGCTCGACCTGCTGGCCTCGCTCATCACGCTGCTGGCGGTGCACATCGCCTCGACCCCGGCGGACGACAACCATCGCTTCGGCCACGGCAAGGCGGAGGCCATCGCCGCCCTGGTGCAGACCGGCATCATCCTCACCTCCGCCGTCGGCATCGGCTGGCGGGCGGTGGTGCGCCTCCTGAACCCGGAGCCGGTGAGCGCGCCGCTGGTGGGGGTGGGCGTCTCCGTCTTCGCGATCGCGGCGACGCTGGCGCTGGTGCTCTACCAGCGCTCGGTGGTGCGGCGGACGGGCTCCATCGCCATCGGCACGGACATGCTCCACTACCAGAGCGACCTGCTGCTCAACACCTCGGTCATCGCGGCGCTGGGGCTGGAGGCCGGTCTTGGCCTCACCGGCGCGGACGCCGCCTTCGGCGTGTTCATCGCCCTCTACCTCGCCTGGGGGGCGATCAGCAGCGCGCGCCATGCCGTCGACATGCTGATGGACAAGGAATGGCAGCCGGAGCGGCGGGCGCTGGTGCTCCAGCTGGCGGGCTCTCACCCGGAGGTGCGGGGCGTGCACGAGCTGCGCACCCGCAGCAGCGGCATCGACGACTTCATCCAGTTCCACATCTGGGTCCACCCGGGCATGACGCTGGAAGCGGCGCACCGGGTGGCGGACGAAGTGGAGGCGCGGGTGCGGGAGGGATTCCCCCGGGCGGACATCCTCATTCATGTGGACCCGGAAGGACATGTTGAGGAAAATGAACGGGGCATGGAGTTCATTCCCGATCCCGCTCCCGACCAGAAAGACCTGCGCCCATGAGGAAGCTGCCCTTCTACCAGATCGACGCCTTCGCCAACCGGCCGTTTGCGGGCAATCCGGCGGCGGTGATGCCGCTGGAGGACTGGCTCCCGGCCGGGACGATGCAGGCCATCGCCACCGAGAACAATCTGTCCGAGACCGCCTTTTTCGTCAGAACGCCGGGCGGCGCGGCGGACTATCACCTGCGCTGGTTCACCCCGGCCATGGAGGTGGAGCTGTGCGGCCACGCCACGCTGGCCGCCGCCTTCGTGATCCTGACCACCCTGGAGCCGGGGCGCGACCGGGTGCGCTTCTCGACCGAGCGGGCCGGGCCGCTCACCGTGACCCGCACAGGCGACCGGCTGAGCCTCGACTTCCCCGCCCGTGCGCCGGCGCCCATGCCGCCGGACGCGACGCTGGCCGCCGCCATGGGTGCGGCGCCGGACGCGTGGCTCACCTTCGGCAACATGCATCTCCTCGTCTACCCGAACGCGGCGGCCGTAGCCGCATTGCGGCCGGACATCGCCGCGCTGCGCCAGGCCTTCGACGGCTTCGGCATCATCGCCACGGCGCCGGGCGAGGGGGAGGTGGACTTCGTCTCCCGCTTCTTCGCGCCGGGGCTGGGCGTTGACGAGGACCCGGTGACCGGCTCGGCCCACTGCCTGCTCATCCCCTACTGGGCCGGGCGGCTGGGCAAGGACGCGCTGTTCGCCCGCCAGATCTCCGCACGCGGCGGCGACCTGTGGTGCCGCCTTGATGGCGCGCGGGTGGAAATCACCGGCCAGTGCGTGGAAGTGATCCGGGGAGAGTTTGTGATCTAGGGCCTTTGCGTGCGCTAGGGGACCGGTCAGGCGCGTCCCGAAACCGAAGGGCGTGCAGAGGGTCCGCGATCCTCTGCCAGAGCGTTCACGTCTCCCGTAACCATCGTCCGGCGGCGGCATCGTCCTCGGCCCGGGCGGCGACCCAGCGGGCGCCGTCGCCGCCTTCCTCCTTCTTCCAGAACGGGGCCTTGGTCTTGAGCCAGTCCATCAGGAACATGGCGGCCTCGAACGCCGCGTGGCGGTGGGCGGAGGCGATGGCGACGAGCACGATCTGGTCGCCCGGCGCCAGGCGGCCGTGGCGGTGGATGATGGTCCCGCCGAGGAGGGGCCAGCGGCCTTCGGCCTCGCGGGCGATCGTCTCCAGCTGGCGCAGGGCCATGGCCGGGTAATGCTCCAGCGTCATGGCGGCGATGGGCTGACCGCCCGCCATGTCGCGCACAAGGCCGGTGAAGGTGACAAGCGCGCCGATGTCCGTGCGTCCGGCCCGCAGCCGGTCGATCTCGGCGGCCACGTCGAAGTCGTGGGGCTGGATGCGCACCTCGATCATGCGCCGCTCAGCCCCCGGTGACCGGCGGAAAGAGGGCAACCTCGTCGTGCGGGGCGAGGGGGTGGGACTCGTCGGCGTAGTCCTGATTGACCGCGACCCGAATGGCGCGGCGGTCCGCCAGCGCGGCGGCGTAGCCGGGCCCGCGCGTGGCAAGCCAGTCGAGCAGCGCGCCGACCGTCGCAACGCCTGCGGGGAGCGCCAGATCTTCCTCGTCGCGGCCGATCCGCTCCCGCACCCAGGAGAAGTAGAGCAGCTTCATCCGAATCCCCCGGCAGGGCACAGCCCTCAGGTCATGTGCTTGAGGCCGACCCGCAGGTAGTCGTAACCGGTGATCAGGGTCATCACGGCGGCGAGCCACAGGCAGACAAGGCCGACTTCGCGCGCAGGCAGCAGGTTGCCGACCGCACCCTCGAGGATGAGCGCGCCGAGAGCGATCATCTGGAAGGCGGTTTTCCACTTGGCAAGGCGGCTCACCGGCACGGAAACGGACGCGCCCGCCAGAAACTCGCGCAGGCCCGACACCGCGATTTCCCGCAGAAGAATGATGATGCCCGCCAGCACGTTGAGGCCGCTGATCGTCCGCTCCGCGATGAGCATGACGATGACCGCCGCCACCATGATCTTGTCCGCGATGGGGTCGAGGAACTGGCCGAGCTTAGAGACCGTGCCATGCGCGCGGGCGAGGTAGCCGTCGAAATAGTCGGTGATTCCGGCCACGCAGAAGGTCACAAAGGCCAGCAGTGATCCGATCCAGGTCGGCCCCCACAGCATGAAGACAAGCAGAGGCACGGCCAGTATCCGGCTCAGAGTAAGAAGATTTGGCAGGTTTGTCAGCATCGGGCGCACATTAGGCGAGTCGGCAGCGCATCTCAACCATCAGTCGGGCTGACCTGGCAGAAATGCATGAAGCCGTGCCGGGTTGCGGAAAAAAGATCACGGCTGGCCGTCCCCCCGGTCCCGATGGGCGGGGGGTGGGGAGATAATGCTCGACTTGACGTTTACGTTAACGTAAAGCTGGATGTGAAGGAGCAGGTTGCATGAACGAGGCAATGGCGCCGGCAGGGGTTCAGCCGGCCGTGAGAACCTTCCGGGGACTGGAGTATCCCTTCGGCCGGTCGGTGCCCGAGCCGGGCATGCTGACGGAGGTGGCCGAGGGCGTCCACTGGCTGCGGATGCCTCTGCCCATGAGCCTCAATCATATCAACCTCTATGTCCTCGACGGCGGGGACAGCTGGACCCTCATCGACACCGGGATGCGCACCAGCGCCACCAAGGCGCTGTGGGAGCAGCTGCTGGCCGGGCCGCTGGCGGCCAAGCCGGTGGGGGCGGTGGTGGGGACCCATTTCCACCCGGACCATCTGGGGCTCGCCGGCTGGCTGTGCGCGCGGACCGGCGCGCCGCTGCTGATGTCCCGCACCGAATATCTGCTGGCCGCCATGCTCATTCTGGGGGCGCAGCCCGAGCCGCCGGAGGCGGCGATGCGCTTCTACGCCCGGGCCGGGTGGGGCGAGGCGGATCTGGAGACGTTCCGCAAGCGCGGCTGGAGCGGCTTTGCCCGGGTGGTGCACCCGCTGCCGGCATCCTACCGGCGGCTTCAGGCGGGGGACGTGCTCCCGGTCGGCCCGAACCTCTGGCGCATCGTCGAGGGGCGGGGCCATTCGCCCGAGCACCTCTGCCTTGTGTGCGACAGCCTCGGGGTGATGATCGCGGGCGACCAGGTGCTGCCCCGGATCACGCCCAACGTGTCCGTGACGCCCACCGAGCCGGAGGGCAATCCCTTGCGCGACTGGCTGGAGAGCATCGAGCGGCTGCGCGCCCTCGACCCCGGCCTTCTGGTGCTGCCGGCCCACGGCGAGCCGTTCCTCGGGCTGCACACCCGGCTCGACCAGATGGCGGAGGACCACGAGCGCAAGCTTGCCCGGCTGCTGGCCCATTGCGCCGAGCCGCGCCGGGTGGTGGATTGCTTCGAGGTGCTGTTCCAGCAGGTGATCACGGTGGACGATATCATGTCCGCCACGGGTGAAGCGCTCGCCCACTTGCACTATCTGGAATATTGCGGCCGGATTGAAGGCCGGGAGAAGGACGGGGTGATGCTGTACTCCGTCTGCTGAGACTGAGGGAAAGGAGAGGGGTGGCTATGACGGCATGGGAGCGGCCCTGGCTGGCAAACTATACGCACGGTACAGCCTGGGAGACGCCGTTCGAGGCGATGCCGGTGCATCACCTGCTGGAGCGCACCGCCAGCGAGAAGCCGGACGCGCCCTATCTCGAATTCCTTGGCCGCGTCTACACCTACGGCGAAGTGATGGACCTGGTGTGCCGGGCCACCAAGGGCTTCCAGAAGCTGGGGGTGAAGAAGGGCGTGAAGGTGGGCCTGTTTCTGCCCAACTGCCCGCAATATGTTGTCGCCTACTACGCCATCCTCAAGGCGGGCGGAACGGTGGTGAACTTCTCGCCCCTCTACTCGGCGGACGAGCTGGCCGTGCAGGTGGAGGACTCCGAGACGGACATCATGGTCTGCCTCGACGTGGCGAGCCTCTACGCCACCATCAGCGAGGTGCTGGAGCGCACCCGGCTCAAGTGTCTGGTGGTCGGCTCGCTGGCCCGGGCCCTGCCGCCGGTCAAGGGGATGCTCTACCGGCTGTTCCGCCGGCGCGAGCAGGCGGAGGTGCATATCGACTCGCGCCATGTGAGCTTCGAGACGCTGGTGGACAACGACGGCCGCCCCGCGCCGGTGCAGATCGATCCGGAGACGGACCTCGCCCTGCTGCAATACACCGGCGGCACCACCGGGCGGCCCAAGGGCGCGATGCTGACCCACGCCAACCTGACCATCAACGCCCAGCAGGTGGCGGCGGTCGATCCAGAATCCGCGACGGCCGAGCAGCGCATTCTGGGGGCGCTGCCGTTCTTCCATGTGTTCGCCAACACCGTGGTGCTGAACATGACCACGCTGGTGGGCGGCGAGATCGTCATGCTGCCCAAGTTCGAGCTGGGGCAGGCGATCAAGACCATCCGCCGCAACAAGGTGACGGTGCTGCCGGGCGTGCCCACCATGTACACCGCCATGCTGGGCCATGCGGGCCGGCAGCAGGATGATCTGGCGACGCTGCGGGTGTGCATCTCGGGCGGTGCGCCGCTGCCTGTGGAGCTCAAGACCCGGTTCGGCGAGGCGACGCCGGCGACGCTGGTGGAAGGATACGGCCTCACCGAAAGCGCGGGCGTGGTCTCGGTCAACCCGTTCCGGGGCGTCAACAAGGCGGGCTCCATCGGCCTGCCGCTGCCGGGCACGGACATCGTGATCGTGGACAAGGACGACCCGACCAAGGTGCTGCCGCCGGGCGAGGCGGGCGAGCTGACCATCGGCGGCCCGCAGATCATGCGCGGCTACTGGAAGCGGGACAACTCGGACGTGTTCGTGGACGGCCGCTTGCGCACCGGCGACGTGGGGTACATCGACGCGGACGGCTATACCTTCATCATCGACCGCCTGAAGGACATGATCACGGTGGGCGGCTTCAAGGTCTACCCGCGCACGCTGGAGGAAATGCTCTACCAGCACCCGGCGGTGCAGGAGGCGACGGTGATCGGCATCCCCGACGATTACCTGGGCCAGAAGCCCAAGGCCTTCGTGGTGCTGAAACCGGATCAGGCCGGCACGGTGGACGGCGAGGCCCTGCGCGCCTGGCTCAACAGCCGGGTGGCCAAGCACGAGCGGGTGGCCGAGGTGGAGGTGCGGGAGAGCCTGCCCAAGACCATGGTCGGCAAGCTCTCGAAGAAGGAACTGGTGGAGGAGGAACAGGCCCGCCACGCTGCGGCCAGGGCCGCCGCGGCGGCGCGGGAGCCGGAGCCGGCCTCCGCCGGGGCGGGCCGCTCGAAGGGCTAGGCTCCCGGCGGCGCGGCAAGCCTCGGGGCGCCCGCACCCGCATTTCATGCGTTCTACTGGCAGCCGATTGTGGCGTAACTGCCGACCAAGGAGAGGCTGCATGAAGCGCGCATTCTGCGGCGCGGTGCTGGCGGCATTTCTGGCTTTGGCCTCCTGTCTCGGGCCGGAGATGTTCGCCGGCGGCAACAGCATGTTCCTGAAGCTGGGGCCGGCGGCGGTGGGCTTTGGCAACCAGCAGGGATGGCTGGCGCTGAACTCGCTCAACTGGGCGGGCACGCCCTATGCGCAGCAGGGGTATCCGGTGATGAGCTACCCGCAGCAGGCCTACCCCCAGACCTATCCCCAGCAAACCTACCCGGCGGAGACTTACCCCCAGCAGACCTACCCGCAGCAGACCTATCCGACGGAGACCTATCCGCAGCAGGCGTATCCAACGGAAAGCTATCCGCAGGAAACCTATCCGGCGGAGACCTATCCGCAGCAGAGCTATGACGCCAACGCCCAGACGGCGGCCGTGCCCTCGGGGCCGGGCCTTGCCTCCCTCACGACCACCGACCCGGCGGCGACGGCGGCCATTGCCCAGGCGTGCGCCTCGGGCCAGCCGCTCGGCACCGTGACGGTGCGCCAGATGCAGCCGGACGGCAGCTACCGGGATATTCAGCTGAACGGCGTGAACCTGTCCTGCGGCGGGCCGTCAGCGGGCGGCGCGCCGGGCGAGGCGCTTCAGCCGGGCGAGGAAGTGCTGATGACCTTCGACAAGGCGGAGGTGGTCGCCAGCGGCAAGGTGGAGTCGAAATAAACCCGGGTCTAGCGGGTGCGGCGGCGCTGGCCGAAGACGGCGTCCGCGATAAGCAGGAAGATCACGCCGTTGAACAGCGTGCCCCACAGATCGATGGGGACGAGGCTGGGGGTGATGTAGCTGCCGGGGCTGGCGGCGGCGGCGTTCTGGAAAAACAGGATCCAGCCGATGAGCGGCGCGGCGGCGAGCGCGCGGCGGGTGCCGCGCCAGGTCAGCAGCGCGCGGCATTGCAGCCGGAGATAGACCGCGGCCGAGGCCAGAAGAACGACGAAGCTGATCACCATGTACAGCATGGCAATATCTATAAGAGTAAGAAATTAAATTTTTTATGAATAGAACCGCGTAAGCCGGAATTTGTAAAGATTCGATCCCGTAACTTGGCGCCGGGCGCTCTGGCGGTGCGGCAGTTTCTGCATAACGCACTGGAACTCAATCTTTTTTCGACGCGAGGGCGTATCGGGCGAAGGGTGTTCCGGTGCAAAAGACAGGGGCGCGCGGCCCGCAAAACGGTGCCTCAGGGCGGCTGGAGCAGCCCTGGAAGGCGTAAATCCCGGGGCGTCCCGAAAGGCTTGGGGTAACGAAAATCCCCCGGTGTCCGCCCTCCGGTGTCTGCCCTCTGGCGAATCGCGTCGCGGCCGTCCTCCCGTTCAGTTCTATTGCCAGCGAATCGATTTGGCTTAGTGTGCGCGTCAGCAGACTGTTGTGCGGAACGGTGCAGCAAGGGAGGGACGCGTGCGGACAGGCGTTACAGAGGTGGAAGTCGAGGGGCAGGATGGCCCCGCCGGAGTCTTCGCCGGGCGGACGGAGCCGGGGCACTGGTGCTCGGTCTATCAGACGGCGGTTGCCGCGCTGCTGGCGCTGGCGGCGCTGCTGACGGGGGCGAGCCCGGCCGCGGCGGGCGACCGGCCCGGCTTTCCCGCCTTTTCGAGCCGCTCGCCCGTGGTGGCGGTGCAGGGGGCGGCAGCGACCAGCCAGCCGCTTGCCACCCAGGTGGCGCTGGACGTGTTGAAGGCGGGCGGCAGCGCGGTGGATGCGGCCATCGCCGCCAACGCGACGCTCGGCCTGATGGAGCCCACAGGCAACGGTGTTGGCGGTGACCTGTTCGCGCTGGTGTGGGACCCGCGCACCGGGAAGCTCTACGGCCTCAACGCCTCCGGCACCGCGCCGCGCGGTCAGACGCTGGCGCAGCTCAAGGAGAAGCTGCGTGCGCGCAGCGGCGGTGCGGAACCGAAGGCCCTGCCGGCGGTGGGCAGCTTCACGGTGACGGTGCCCGGCGCGGTTGGCGGCTGGTTCGCCCTGCACGAGCGGTTCGGCCGCCTGCCGATGGAGGAGGTGCTCTCGCCCGCCATCGGCTACGCCCGCGACGGCTTCCCGGTCTCGCCGATGATCGCGGACCTGTGGGCCATGAACTTCCGCCGCTTCGAGCGCAACGCCGCCCACATCGAGGAACGGGGCAACGCCGCCGCCACCTACCTGATCGACGGCCGCACGCCGCGGGCGGGCGAGATCTTCCGCAACCCCGACCTGGCGGAGACCCTCAACCTGATCGCGCAGGGCGGGGCGGACGCCTTCTATCGCGGGCCGGTCGCGCGGGCGGTCGATGCCTACATGAAGCGGATCGGCGGCCCGCTGCGCTACGAGGATTTCGCCGCCTATCGGCCGGAGTGGGTGGAGCCCGTCTCCACCAACTATCGCGGCTATGACGTGTGGCAGATACCGGCCAACACCCAGGGCATCATCGTTCTGGAGATGCTGAACATTCTGGAGGGCTTCGACCTCAAGGCCATGGGCTTCGACAGCGCCGACCGGCTGCACGTGATGACCGAGGCCAAGAAGCTCGCCTTCGCCGACCGGGCACGCTACCTGGGCGACCCGGCCATGGCGCCGGTGCCCGTTCAGGGCCTGATCGACAAGGGCTACGCCGCCCAGCGCCGCGCCCTCATCGACATGAGCCGCGCCGCCCCGGCGGAGGTGGACCCGGGCAAGCCGATCTTCGAGCGCACCGACACCATCTACCTGACCGTCGCTGACAAGGACGGCATGATGGTCTCGCTCATCCAGTCCAACTATGCGGGGATGGGCTCGGGCCTGGTGCCGGACGGTCTGGGCTTCATGCTCCAGAACCGGGGCGCGCAGTTCAGCCTGGATGCACGCCACCCCAACGCCTATGCGCCGGGCAAGCGGCCGTTCCACACCATCATTCCTGGCTTTGTCACCCAAGGCGGCAAGCCGTGGCTGTCGTTCGGCGTGATGGGCGGCGCGATGCAGCCGCAGGGTCAGGTGCAGGTGCTCTCCAACATCATCGACTTCGGCATGGACGTGCAGACGGCGGGCGACGCGCCGCGCTGGCGGCATATCGGCGGGCCGGACCCCGGCAACGCGGATGAGGGCGCGCCCAACACGCTGTTCCTGGAGCACGGCTATTCGGACAAGACCATCGCCGAACTCCGCAAGCGCGGCCACGTGATCAAGGTGGGCGGCGAGGACGTGGGCGGCTACCAGGCGATCCTGCGCACCGAGGACGGCGTCTACTGGGCGGCCTCGGAGATGCGAAAGGACGGGCAGGCGGGCGGTTATTGACGCCCGCCGCTGCCGGTGAGGCCCCGGAGATCGGGTCTGGCGGCCTTGGCCAGCGCCTCGTTGACCATGGCCTCCAGTTCCTGCCGGCGGAAGGGCTTGCGCAGCAGCGGCATGTCGGGCGGACGGGCCAGTCTGTTCGCCTCCGACGTCTCTGTGTAGCCGGACATCAGCACCACCGGCAGATCGGGGTGCAGGGCGCGCGCCTGATGGATCACCTCCATGCCGTTGGGGCCGGGGCCGAGCAGCATGTCGGTGATGAGCAGGGCGATCGACTCGTCCGAGCGGAGGCGGTCGATCGCCGCCGCGCCGCTTTCGGCCTCCACGATGCGATACCCGGAACGCCGCAGCAGGGCGGCTGTCAGCGTGCGGATGTCCTCGTTGTTATCGACGACAAGAATGGTCGCGCCCCGGACCGGCGGCAGCGGCCCCCGTTCGGGGCCCCGCGCCAGCGCTCTGACGGCGGCCCGCTCGCGCGGCAGATAGAAGCACACCCGGGTGCCCTTGCCCGGCGCGGAGTCGAGTGTGAGGTGGCCGCCGATCTGCTTGGCGAACCCGTAGACCATGGGCAGGCCAAGGCCGCTGCCCACGCCGACCGGCTTGGTGGTGAAGAACGGCTCGAAGACGTGCTCAAGCACGTCGGGCGTCATGCCGGTGCCGTTGTCGGCCACGCAGATGAGCACATAGTCGGCCGTTTCCACGTCAGCGGGCAGGGACCGGTCCTCGTCCCGGTCCAGCCGGGTGTTGCTGGTGGAGATGGTGATGGTGCCGCCGTCCGGCATGGCATCGCGGGAGTTGACCACCAGGTTGATGATGGCGTTCTGCAACTGCCCGGGGTCGGCCCGGCACGGCCAGACCGTGGGCGCTGCATCGAAGACGAGGCGGATGGTCGGCGGCAGCGACCGGCGCATCAGCTCGGCAATCTCCGCCAGCACCCGGTTGGGGTCGACGAGGCTGATGTCCAGCGACTGCTTGCGGGCGAAGGCGAGGAGGCTCCGGGTCAGCCCGGCGCCCCGGTCGGCGGCGCCCAGCGCCAGATCGACGAAATGGCTCAGCTCTGGGTTGGCGGAGACATGGTCCTTCAGCAGCTCCAGGTTGCCCACGATCACGGCCAGCAGGTTGTTGAAATCGTGGGCGATGCCGCCGGTCAGCTTGCCGATGGCCTCCATGCGATGGGCGGATTGCACCTTCTCGTAGCCGGTCCGCAGCCGGGTGATGTCGGCGGCCGAGCCCACGACGCCGACGACCCGCCCGTTCGGGTCCACCAGCCGCTCCATCTGCACCGACAGGATATGCCGCTCCCCGTCCTCCAGGTAGTCGAGCTCGTCGGTCACGTTGCCGCCTTCGGCGATGACCCGGCGGCGCATGGCATCGAACCGCTCGGCGCAGTGCGGCGGGAACAGATCGTCTCCCGTCTTGCCCATGAGAAACTCGACCGTGTGGCCGAACAGCGGATTGAACACCCAGGTGAACTGCCCCGCCAGATCCAGGTTGAACACCGCGATGTCCGCGCCGTTCAGGGCGACGCGGATGCGCTGTTCGGTCAGGCGCAGCGCGTCCATGGTCTCGATGAGGTCGGTGATGTCGCTGGAGGAGAGGATGAGGCCGCGAATGTCCGGGTCATCCAGCATGTTGCGGGTGATAAACCGCTTCCAGTGGTAGTTGCCCCAGATGTCCGCGTAGCGGAAGGGGTCGAAGTTCACCGGGTCCTTGCCCTCGAGCAGATCCTGCCATTGCTGGTCGAACCGCGGGCGGTCCTCGGGGTGGATGTGAACGCGGAAGTCCGTGGTCCGCAGGGACTCGGGCGAGAAGCCCAGCAGATCGACCAGGGACTTGTTGTAGAACCGCAGGCGGCCGTCCGCATCGGCAACGGCAAGCGTGTCCAGGTTGTTGTCGATGAGGGCGAGGTAGAAGCGGCGGTTCTCGGCAAGCTCGGCCAGCTGCCGCGCCTCGCGCAGGCGCTGGCGGCGCACGTAGACGATGGAAGCGACAAAGGCCAGGATCACGCCCAGACAGAAGGCCGCGATGAGAATGGTCGTCAGGGCATCCATGGCATGGCCGCCTTTTTCTCTACCAGATGGAAGGGAGATAAAACGCGGGATGAAATGAAAGGTCTCCGCCCCGCCTCGCGCCGGGCACGGGGTGACAAAAGCCCCGCCGGTGGCGGGGCTGAAGGTGAAGTGGCAGCAGTGGTGCAGCAGTGGTGCAGCGGCGGCGCGCGGCTCAGACCGTGGGCTGGATCTCGCCCGATTTCACGCGCCGCATATAGTCGTTCACCATGCCCTTCAGCTGGGGCGCGAGCAGGTAGAGGCCGATGACGTTGGGGACCGCCATCAGGAAGAACATGCTGTCGATCAGGCTGACCACCCGGCCCAGGTCGAGCACCGCGCCGAACGGCAGCAGGGCGCAGTAAAGGAGCAGGTAGGCGGTGCGGTTGGCCTTTGAGTGGCCGAACAGGAAGCACCAGGACTGAAGGCCGTAGTACGCCCAGGAAATGAGGGTGGAATAGGCAAACAGAAAGACCGCGACCGCCAGCACAAGGGGGAACCAGGGGGCGACGGTGGCGAAGGCCGCCGAGGTGATGGCCACGCCCTCATGGCCCTGGGTGTAGGTGCCGGCAACCACGATGGCGACGCCGGTGATGGTGCAGATGAGGATCGTGTCGATGAACGGCTCGATCAGCGCCACCAGCCCCTCGGAGACCGGCTCGCGCGTCTTGGCGGCGCAGTGGGCGATAACCGCCGAGCCGATGCCCGCCTCGGTGGAATAGACCGTGCGGCGCATGCCGACGACAAAGGCGCCGATGGCACCGCCCGCCACGCTGTCCGCCGCGAAGGCCTCCCGGATGATGGTGGCGAGGGCGGCGGGGAGGGCGTCCGCGTTCAGCAGGAGGATGGCGGCGCAGCCCGCCAGGTAGAACAGGCACATGGCGGGCACCAGCCGCGACGTGACCTTGGCGATCCAGCCGATGGAGCCGACGACGACCGCGGCCACCGCAACCGCCATGAAGATGCCGTAGGCCCAGCCATTGCCAAGGCCGGTGACCGCGCTCACCTGCGCGTACGACTGGTTGACCTGCAACAGCGGAATGGCGCCGCCAAGGGCGCAGATGGCATAGAACAGGGCGAGGAACCGGCCCGTGCGCTCCAGCCCCAGCTGCGCGAGGCCGCGCGAGAGGGTGTACATCGGCCCGCCGCTCACCGAGCCGTCCGCGTGCTCCACCCGGTAGCGCAGGCCGAGCGTCACTTCCGCCATCTTCAGGGACATGGCGAACCAGCCGATGACGAACATCCAGAAGACCGCGCCCGGCCCGCCGATGCTGATGCCGATGGCCGTGCCCGCGATGTTGCCGAGGCCGACCGTGCCCGAAAGGGCGGTGGACAGGGCGGCGAACTGGCTGACCGTGCCCGGCGCGTCAGGGTCGTGGAAGTGGCCCCGGGCCACCCGCAGCGACAGCGGCAGCGCGCGCAGGTTCAGAAAGCCCAGATAGAAGGTGAACAGCACCATCGGGGCCGCCAGCCACAGGACGATGCCCTCCACCTCGACGCCGAACAGCGGGACCCGGGCAAAGACCCGGGCCGCCAGCGTATCGATTGCACCGGATAGAGCTGAGATGAGGGTAGACACGGAACAAAACTCCTCGCCTCTCGGCTATGTTCACTCAAGGTTAAGCCCAAGGGGCGATACCAGACACCGAAAACGGCGCCTGCTTGGTACGCTTTGGTATTGATCCGCTCTATAACGGCACTAGGAAACAGTGTCAGCGCAGAACATTCGCGCGGGATGGGGCAGGCTCGCGCATCATTCGAGGGAACATCCATGGCACGCAAGTACTTCGGGACCGATGGCATCCGCGGACTGACCAACACGTCGCCCATGACCGCCGAAATGGCCATGAAGGTGGGCATGGCCGCCGGTCACCGGTTCCTGCGTGGCAACCACAAGCACCGGGTGGTGATCGGCAAGGATACCCGCCTGTCCGGCTACATGATGGAAACGGCGCTGGTGGCGGGCTTTACGTCCGTGGGCATGGATGTGGTGCTGGTGGGGCCGATGCCGACCCCGGCGGTGGCGCTGCTGACCAAGTCCATGCGCGCCGACCTTGGCGTGATGATCTCCGCCTCCCACAACCCGTACCATGACAACGGCATCAAGCTGTTCGGCCCGGACGGCTACAAGCTCTCCGACGAGCAGGAGGAGGAGATCGAGGCGCTGATTGACTCGGATCTCTGCCAGGTGCTGGCGGAGCCCGCCAAGCTGGGCCGCTCCCGCAAGCTGGAGGATGCGCGCGGGCGCTACATCCACTTCGCCAAGTCCACCTTCCCGCCGCACCTGCGCCTCGACGGGCTCAAGATCGCCCTCGATTGCGCCAACGGCGCGGCCTACAATGTGGCCCCCTCGGTGTTCTGGGAGCTGGGCGCCGAGGTGGAAGTGCTGGGCGTGTCGCCCAACGGCTTCAACATCAACGACAAGGTGGGCTCGACCGCCCCGCAGGCGCTGGCCGCCAAGGTGGTGGAGACGGGGGCCCACATCGGCATCGCGCTGGACGGCGACGCGGACCGGCTCATCATCGTCGATGAAAAGGGCCGGGTGGTGGATGGCGACCAGCTGATGGGCCTCATCACCGACAGCTGGGCAAAGGCCGGCCGCCTGAAGGGCAACGGCCTGGTGGCGACGGTGATGTCCAACCTAGGGCTGGAGAGGCACCTGGAGCGCCAGGGCCTGCATATGCTCCGCACCAGGGTGGGCGACCGCTACGTGCTGGAGGCCATGCGCGCGCAGGGCTACAACGTGGGCGGCGAGCAGTCCGGCCACATCATTCTCAGCGATTACGCCACCACCGGCGACGGCATCATCGCCGCGTTGCAGGTGCTGGCCTGCATCGTGGAAGAGGGCCGGGCCACCTCCGAGGTGACCCGCGTGTTCGAGCCCTATCCGCAGCTGCTTCAGAACGTGCGCTTCAACGGCGGGCAGCCGCTGGAAAACGCCGAGGTGAAATCGGTCATCGCGGCGGTGGAGCAGCGGCTGAACGGGCGGGGCCGTCTGGTCATCCGCAAGTCGGGCACGGAGCCGCTCATTCGCGTCATGGCCGAGGCCGATGACGAAATCCTGGTCAAGGAGGCTGTTCAGGAGGTCTGTGAGGCCGTAAAGACCCATGCATGACTGACATGCATGACGACGATGTGGCCCGCCCGCGCGGGCGGGTGCTGATTGTTGCAGGATCGGATTCCGGCGGCGGCGCAGGGATTCAGGCGGACATCAAGGCCGTGACCGTGCTTGGCGGTTATGCCATGACCGCCATCGCGGCGCTCACCGCCCAGAACACCGAAGGGGTTTTCGGCATTCATGCCGTGCCGCCCGAGTTCGTGCGCCAGCAGATGACGCTGGTGCTGGACGACATCGGCGCGGACGCCATCAAGACCGGCATGTTGCTGAACGCCGGGATCATCGAGGCGGTGGCCGAGGAGCTGAAGGCGCGGGCGCAGGGCCTGCCGCTGGTGATCGACCCGGTGATGGTGGCCAAGGGCGGGGCAGGGCTGCTGGCGGATGATGCCGTCGAGGCGCTGCGGACGCGGCTGCTCCCGCTGGCGGCGCTGGTGACGCCCAACGTGCCCGAGGCCGAGCTGCTCTCGGGCCGGACCATCGCCACGAAGGAAGACATGATGGCCGCCGGCCGTGCGATCCTCGATCTGGGGCCGAAGGCCGTGCTGGTGAAGGGCGGGCACCTGAAGGGCGAGATCGTGGAGGACGTGCTGATGACGGCCGACAAGGTCATCGTCATCACCGGGCCGCGATTCGACACCGCCCACACCCACGGCACCGGTTGCACGCTGGCCTCGGCCATCGCCACAGGCCTCGCCCAGGGGCTGGAGCTGCACGGCGCCTGCGAGCGGGCCCGCCGCTATGTGGAGGAAGCCATCCGCACCGCGCCGGGGCTGGGCCGGGGCCACGGTCCGCTCAACCACCTGTGGCCGCTGGTGAAGCTGGCATAACCTTAATTTTCAACGGGTTATAGCGGAAACCTAATCCGGGATACGGGCTCAGGCCGGCCCGTCGCCTGACGCAGGGCGCGCCAGTTGGCGGGCGCAGAGGATGTCGGCGACGGTGAGGGCCAGAACCCCCGCGAACGCATAGGTCGCCCAGCGGCGCCGGGGGTTCTCCACCTGAAGCGCGGGCATCAGCGCGGCGAGGTCCGTCGCGTCGCCGATGACGCGGGTCCACATCCAGCGCGCCGGGCGGGGGGTGGAGAGCAGCCCGACGCCGTTGGCGATCTCGCGGATGCCGAAGGACTTGACCAGTTCGTGCTTGTCCGCGCCGATGCCGAGCGCGCGGGCGATCGTGCGGTTGGAGACGATCTCGGCAACGCCGAGGCCGATGCTGAACCAGCCCAGCAGCTTGGCGACACGTTCGGCATCCATGGCTGCAACTCCCTTTCAGGATCTCGCCCGACAGGCGTGTGAGAGCCTCAACGCGGGCGGGGCGCGGGAGTGCCGCGTGTGCGCCTCACTGGCACTTGCGCCAGCGGCCCATGTCCAGATGGAAGTGGTCCTTGTGGTAGGCGTCCGCCTCGGGACCGAGCACGATGGAGAAGTACCGGCAGGCGTCCCGGTGTACGTCCCGCAGGAAGGCGCGGACGGCGGCGTTGCTGCTGGACCAGTCCGCCTTCACCCGGATGCGGCGGCCATCGCCGAGGACGAACCCCGCCACATCGAGCGCATTGGCGCTGGCATGTTCCGAGACGGGCGCCGCGGACTGGCCATTGCGGTTGCGGCAGGCATAGCTGCCGAACGTCTCGATCTTCTGGACGCTCTGGCCGAAGTGCTTGCGGGCGGCGGGCATCACGCTCTCCCGCACCCACAGGTGGTAGCCGGCGATCATCGGGCAGGTGAGGGGCAGCTTGCGGTCCGGCAGCACCAGGGCGTCCAACATGCGCGACGTGTTGGTGACGACGCACTGGGGCGCATCCTGCCAGTCCTTCAGCGGCTCGACCGTCAGGCCCTTCGTCTGCCGGAGCAGCGACTGGCACAGGGCCGGGTTGGCGCGCAGCGCGGCGAGCTGCTGCTGGATAGTGGCGGTGGAGGGCGCGTTGAGGTCGGGCGCGGGCAGCGGCCGGGCGACCGGCGGACGCGGCAGAGGGCGGTGCTTCGACCCGCCGCCGCACGCGGCGAGAGACGCCAGCAACATGACCCCCAAGAGCCGGAGAACGGCTCTGCCCCCGAAAACAGCTGTAACCCGCATGACCCATGCGTAGCGAATCCTGGCCGGAAAGGGAACCGGCGCGCGACGGATCGCCGAGGGGGTGCCAACATGGTTTCCGTGGTCCGCTGCTTCCGAGTCGAGGCGTCGCCGGGCGCGCTGCAGGGGGCCGGTGGCGGCGCGGGCGGGGCGTGAAGGGGGAGTGGCGTGCTATGCCAGCGTGCCCCGGCGAGGCTGTCCGAAAGGAGAGGGTGGAGAATTTAAGTTGCTTAAATTAAACCCCGGAGCAGCCATGGGTCGGGATGAACTGAAAAATTAAAACACGTTTTATATCAAATCTATAAATTATAAATTTCAAGTTCCCTTTGAAGTTTCGGGCAGGGCCGGGCAATGGCGGGAAAAGAGGTCGCCCTGACCGTGTGGCGGGGGGCTCGCCGAAAATTTTCCGTTGACGGGTCGCTTCAAATCTGCGCTTTGGGCGGTGGGCCACGCCTCCCCAACGAGGCGCGTGCTCTCTGGAAGGAGAGAAACATCATGACGACGAATACCCCTGCCGCCACTGCGGCAGCGACCCCTGCCATTCGCCCCACCAATCCGAATTTCTCGTCCGGTCCGTGCGCCAAGCGCCCCGGCTGGACCGTGGACGCCTTGAAGGACGCGCCGCTCGGCCGCTCGCATCGCGCCAAGATCGGCAAGGCGAAGCTGAAAGCCGCCATCGACAAGACCCGCGAAGTCCTCGGCGTTCCCGCTGACTACCGCATCGGCATCGTGCCCGCCTCCGACACCGGCGCCGTGGAAATGGCGCTGTGGTCGCTGCTCGGCGCCCGCCCCGTCACCATGCTGGCCTGGGAATCCTTCGGCTCCGGCTGGGTCACCGACGTGGTGAAGCAGCTGAAGCTGGACGCCACCGTGCTCGAAGCCCCCTATGGCGCGCTGCCGGACCTGACCAAGGTCGATACGGACACCGACGTGGTGTTCACCTGGAACGGCACCACCTCGGGCGTGCGCGTGCCGAACGGCGACTGGATCAAGGACGACCGCCAGGGCCTCACCATCTGCGACGCCACCTCGGCCGCGTTCGCCATGGACCTGCCGTGGACCAAGCTCGATGTGGTCACCTTCTCCTGGCAGAAGGTGCTGGGCGGCGAGGGCGCGCACGGCGTGCTCATCCTCTCCCCGCGCGCCGTCGAGCGGCTTGAGACCTACAAGCCCGCCTGGCCGCTGCCGAAGATCTTCCGCATGACGAAGAACGGCAAGCTGATCGAGGGCATCTTCCAGGGCGAGACCATCAACACCCCGTCCATGCTGTGCGTCGAGGATTATCTGGACGCGCTCGACTGGGCGGCCTCGGTGGGCGGCGCCAAGGGCCTGATCGCCCGCTCGGAAGCCAACTTCAAGGCGCTGCAAGCCTGGGTGGACCGCACCGACTGGGTGGAAAACCTGGCCGCCGACCCGGCCATCCGCTCCTGCACCAGCGTGTGCCTGAAGATCGTCGATCCGTGGTTCGCCGGTCTCGACAAGGAAGCGCAGGCGGGCGTGCCGAAGGCTATCGCCGCGCTGCTGGAGAAGCAGGGCGTTGCCTACGACATCAACGGCTACCGCGATGCCCCGGCGGGCCTGCGGATCTGGTGCGGCGCGACGGTCGAGACCGCCGACGTCGAGGCGCTGACCGCCTGGCTCGACTGGGCCTTCGCCCAGGTGAAGGCCGAGCTGAGCGCCAAGGCCGCCTGACCCAATTCCCGATTTTTCAAGGATCAGGGGCGCGCCGCCTGCATGAGGGTCGCAGGCGGCCACCACCCCGGTGAGGACTCGAATTTTGCCGCGAGCGGGCAGTCGAGTTCCTGAGGCAGAGGACGAAGAAACATGCCTAAGGTTCTGATTTCTGACAAAATGTCGCCGAAGGCCGCGGAGATCTTCCGCGCCCGCGGGATCGAGGTGGACGAGCGCTTCGACCTGACCAAGGAGCAGCTGATCGAGGTGATCGGCCAGTATGATGGCCTCGCCATCCGCTCCTCGACCAAGGTGACCAAGGACGTCCTGGAGGCTGCGGCCAAGGGCAACCTCAAGGTGATCGGCCGCGCCGGCATCGGCGTCGACAACGTGGATGTGCCCGCCGCGACCGCCAAGGGCATCGTCGTGATGAACACGCCGTTCGGCAACTCCATCACCACCGCCGAGCACGCCATCGCCCTGATGTTCGCGCTGGCCCGCGACATTCCCGCCGCCGACGCCTCGACCCAGGCGGGCAAGTGGGAGAAGAACCGCTTCATGGGCGTGGAGCTGACCGGCAAGGTGCTGGGCATCATCGGCTGCGGCAACATCGGCTCGATCGTCGCCGACCGTGCCCAGGGCCTGAAGATGAAGGTGATCGGCTACGATCCGTTCCTGACGCCGGAGCGCGCGCAGGATCTGGGCATCGAGAAGGTGACGCTGGACGACCTGCTGGCCCGCGCCGACTTCATCACCCTGCACACCCCGCTGACCGACAGCACCCGCAACGTGCTGAGCCGGGAGAACCTGTCCAAGACCAAGAAGGGCGTGCGGATCATCAACTGCGCCCGTGGCGGCCTCGTGGACGAAGCGGCCCTGAAGGACCTGCTGGAGTCCGGCCACATCGCCGGTGCGGCGCTTGACGTGTTCGTCGAGGAGCCCGCCAAGAACAACCCGCTGTTCGGCACCCCGGGCCTCATCTGCACCCCGCACCTGGGCGCGTCGACCACCGAGGCCCAGATCAACGTTGCGATCCAGGTGGCCGAGCAGATGGCCGAATACCTGACCACGGGCGGAGTCTCCAACGCGCTCAACGTGCCGTCGCTGACGCCGGAGGAAGCGCCGAAGCTGCGCCCCTACATGAAGCTGGCCGAACAGCTGGGCGCCCTGGCGGGCCAGCTGGTGAGCAACGTGCAGGCGGTGACGGTGGAGTACGAAGGCAATATCGCCGAGCTGAACACCAAGCCGGTGACTGCCGCCATCCTTGCCGGCCTGTTCAAGCAGCACTCCGACACGGTGAACATGGTCAACGCGCCGTTCATCGCCAAGGACCGCAACATCGACGTCTCCGACGTGCGTCATGACCGCGAGGGCGACTACCACACCCTGGTGCGCCTCACCGTCAAGACGGACGAGGGCGAGCGCTCGGTGGCGGGCACCCTGTTCTCCAACCGCGAGCCGCGCCTCGTCGAGATGTTCGGCATCAAGGTAGAAGCGGACCTGGCCGGCCCGATGCTCTTCGTCATCAACGAGGACAAGCCGGGCTTCATCGGCCGCCTCGGCTCGCTGCTGGGCGAGGCGAACGTGAACATCGGCACCTTCCACCTCGGCCGCCGCGCCGCCGGTGGCGAGGCCATCGTGCTGCTCTCGCTCGACAGCCCGGTGCCGGAGTGGCTGGTGGCCCAGCTGAAGGACGTGCCGCACGTGCGCGAAGTGAAGGCGCTGACGTTCTGAAGCGGGACCTTCTAACGCTGGCCTTTGCGGCCTGAAGGGACTAAAAGCCGTTCGCCCGGCCTCAATCGGGCGAGCGGCTTTGGTGTGAATGGCAGGGCCGAGCGTTTATGGCTTGGTCCGAACCAGAATGGGAAAAACTCGCGTGACCGACTCGCTGTCTCTTGGCCTGTTGCCGGAAGGGCTGCGCGACGTGCTGCCGCCGCAGGCGGAAGCCGAGGCGCGGCTGCTGCGAATGCTGCTCGACCACCTGGCCTCCTACGGCTACGAGCGGGTCGGCACGCCTCTGGTGGAGTTCGAGGAAACCCTGACGCGGGGCTTCGGCGCGGCGCGCCCCTCGGACCTGTTCCGCCTGACCGACCCCATCAGCCAGCGCCCGCTCGCCGTGCGCTCGGACGTGACCGGGCAGATCGCCCGCGTCGCCGCCACGCGCCTCGGCCACTACGCCCGGCCGCTGCGCCTGAGCTATGCCGGGCCGGTGCTGCGGATCAAGGGCTCCCAGCTGCGCGCCGACCGCCAGTTCATGCAGGCGGGCGCGGAGCTGATCGGCACCGACAGCCCGGAAGCGGTGGCCGAGATCGCCGGGCTGGCGCTCTCGGGCCTGCTCGGCCTCGGGCTGGACGCGGTCAACATCGATTTCGTGCTGCCGGACCTCATCCCCGGCATCGGGGCGGCGCTGGGGCTTGAGCCGCTGGTCATCGCGGCCGCCGCCAGGGCGCTGGACGCCAAGGACGCCGCCGCCGTCGCCCAGTTGCCGCACCCCGCCGTGTGGCGCGGCCTCCTTGAGGCGACCGGCGATCTCGCCCACGCCGAAGAAGTGATCGCCAGCGTGCCCGGGATGCCCGCCATCGCGCGCGAGCGCCTCGGCGTGCTGGCCAAACTCGCCCGGGACCTGCCGGAGGACGAGCGCCTCGGCGTGACGGTGGACCCCGGCGAGACCCGGGGCTTCGCCTACCAGACGTGGATCGGCTTCTCGCTGTTCGCCAAGGGCATTCGCGGCGAGGTGGGCCGGGGCGGTGCCTACGTCATCCGCAAGCCGGATCCGGGCCAGAACGGCCTGGAGCGGAACGGGACCAGCGAGGAACCGGCGGTCGGCTTCTCCCTCTATCTGGACGGGCTGGTGGAAGCAGGGCAGGGCGTCGAGGTGCTGCCGCGCCTGTACCTCGCCTTCGGCACGCCGCAGAAGGACGTGGAGCGGCTGCGCGAGGAAGGCTGGGCCGTCGTGCGCGGTCTGGAACAGGGCGATCCCCACGAGGCGGCCCGCGCCCAGCGGTGCAGCCATTACTGGGACGGGCGAAAGATTCACATGGTCTAACCAGGCGGGATAGCCAGTCCCGCACGCGCGCGAGATAAAAGGCGCGGGCGTGGAGGGCTGGCGGCCGGGTGCGCCCGGCGTCCCTTCGATTGGCAAGGAAAGAGAGTAGTCATGGCCAACGTAGTGGTTGTCGGCGCCCAGTGGGGCGACGAAGGCAAGGGGAAGATCGTTGACTGGCTGTCGGAACGCGCCGACGTGGTGGTGCGCTTCCAGGGCGGTCACAACGCGGGCCACACGCTGGTCATCGGCGACAAGACCTTCAAGCTGTCCCTGCTGCCCTCCGGCATCGTGCGCGGCACGCTCAGCGTCATCGGCCACGGCGTCGTGCTCGACCCGTGGGCGCTGAAGTCGGAGGTGGAGAAGATCCGCGCCCAGGGCGTGGAGATCACCCCGGAGAACCTGCACATCTCCGAACAGTGCCCGCTCATCCTGCCGTGCCACCGCGACCTCGACGCCCTGCGCGAGGACGCCTCGGGCGCTGCCAAGATCGGCACCACCCGTCGCGGCATCGGCCCGGCCTACGAGGACAAGGTGGGCCGCCGCGCGCTGCGCGTGTGCGACCTGGAGAACCTGGACGCCGCCTCGGGCCAGATCGACCGCCTGCTCGCCCACCACAACGCGCTGCGCGCCGGGTTCGGCCAGCCGGAGATCGACCGCGACCAGCTCATCGCCGAGCTGAAGGAAATCGCGCCGTTCATCACCCCGTTCGCCAAGCCGGTGTGGCAGACGCTGAACGAGGCCCGCAAGGCGGGCAAGCGCATCCTGTTCGAAGGCGCGCAGGGCATCCTGCTCGACGTGGACATGGGCACCTATCCGTTCGTCACCTCGTCGCAGACGGTGGCAGGGCAGGCGGCCACCGGCTCCGGCCTCGGCCCGGCGGCGCTGGACTACGTGCTCGGCATCTGCAAGGCCTACACCACCCGCGTGGGCGCTGGCCCGTTCCCGACCGAACAGGACAACGAAATCGGCCGCATCATCGGTGAGCGCGGCCACGAGTTCGGCACCGTCACCGGCCGGGCGCGGCGCTGCGGCTGGTTCGACGCGGTGCTGGTGCGCCAGTCGATCGCCGTGGGCGGCATCACCGGCCTGGCGCTGACCAAGCTGGACGTGCTCGACGGCCTCGACGAACTGAAGATCTGCGTCGGCTACAAGCTGGACGGCAAGACCATCGACCGCTTCCCGGCACGCATCGCCGACCAGGCCCGCGTCGAGCCGGTCTACGAAACCTTCGAGGGCTGGCGCGAGTCAACCGCAGGCGCCCGCTCCTGGGCCCAGCTGCCCGCGCAGGCCATCAAGTACATCCGCCGCATCGAGGAACTGGTGGAGTGCCCGGTCGACCTGCTCTCCACCTCGCCGGAACGGCAGGACACCATCCTCGTCCGCGACCCGTTCGTGGATTGAGCGATCCCTGTTCGAAGGGATAAAGCCTTCGGCTTTTGGAATGCAGGGGGATTTATAATCCCCCTGCGACCCCCTTACGTTTCAAAGGGCCGTGTCCTTGATGAAGGGCGCGGCCCTTTTTTGATTGGAGGGTCTGGTCTGCAGGAGGGCCTTGGGCCCTCCTGCGCCTTCCTATCAAGGATCGGAGCGCATCTGGCAGCACCGGCCGCCTTCTCTGGACCAGCGGGAAAGCGCGCAAAGGGCGCAGCCCGATAACACAACGTCCAGAGGACGCTGCCCTTCGTCTCACGCACGGCCCGAAAAGGGAAAGGGAGGTGCAGGAGGGTCCGCGACCCTCCTGCAATCATCAGAAATCCGCCAACCCGACCGCTACGCTGCGGTCTGGTTGCGCTGGCGCACCAGCACCTTGTCGATGCGGTGTTCGTCCATGTCGGCCACCTCGAAGCAGAGGTCTTCCCACTCGACCGTTTCCGCCACGTCGGGCAGGTGTTCCAGCTGCCAGAGCAGGAAGCCGGCGAGGGTGGTGTAGTCGCCATGGCCGGAGAGGTCATCGCGGCCCAGCGCCCGTTCCACCTCGTGGATGGCGGTGCGGCCGTCGATGAACCAGGAGCCGTCCTCGCGCTGGACGATGTCCGGCCGCGCCAGTTCGTCTTCCTCCGGCAGGCCGCCGCCGATGGCGGCCAGGATGTCGGTGGCCGAGACGACGCCTTCGACGCCGCCGTATTCGTTGACGACGACGGCGACGTGGATGCCGCTCTGGCGCAGTGTTTCGAATGCCTTGAGCACGCGGGTGGACTCGTGGACCACCGGCGGGGTCTTGAGGCGGGCGCGCAGGTCAAGGGCCTCGCCCTTGAGGCACTGGCCGAGCAGGTCCTTGGCCTCGACGATGCCAATGAACTGATCGAGGTCGCCTTCGCAGACGAGGAAGCGGCTGCGGCCGCTGTCCTCAACCTCCTGGCGGATGGCCTCGATGCTGTCGTTGATGTCGAGCCAGAACAGTTCGGGGCGGGGCGTCATCAGGGCGCGCACGGGCAGGTCCGAGACGCGGATGACCGCCTCCAGCATGTCCTTCTCGTCGCGGTCGAACACGCCGGCCTCGGTGCCCTCGGCGATGAGCGAGCGCACCTCCTGCTGGGAGACGACCTGCTGCTCCTGCGGCTTCACGCCCAGCAGCTTGAGTGCCAGTTCGGTCGAGCGCTGGAGCAGCCACACGATCGGCGCGCCGATCCGGGCGAGCAGCGCCATCGGCCGCGCCACGAAGCGGGCGATGCTCTCGGCATGGTTCAGGGCCATGCGCTTGGGCACCAGCTCGCCGATGATGAGCGACAGGTAGGTGATGAACACAACGACGAGGGCGACGGCCAGGCTGTCGGCATAGCGGCCGACGCCGGGGAGGGCCGACAGCCAGTGCGCCACCGGGCGCGACAGGGCCGCGCCGCCGAAGGCGCCGGTCAGCACGCCCACCATGGTGATGCCGACCTGGACGGTGGAGAGGAAGCGGGTGGGCTCCTCCGCCAGCCGGATGGCAAGGGCGGCGCTCTTGTCCCCTTCATCCGCCTGCACTTGCAGGCGCACGCGACGGGCCGACACGATGGCCAGCTCCGACATGGCGAAAAAGCCGTTCAGAACGATGAGAAGGAGGACGATGACCAGTTCCGTCCACGGGAAGGGGTCAGCCATTGGACCGCTCCCGCCGGCCGCCGGCCGGTCGCCTGATCAGGCGCAGGACGCTGCAATCGGATTTCTGGAAGCCGGAGCGACTGTAACTGTAACAGTAACTGTCACCTTCGGCATCGCCGGACGGGCTATCGGCTGTAAGGCCGGAAGTCTGACCAGGCATGGATGGTGTTTCTCCTGAGGTTGATTGACAAGGGCCCGCCGCCGTCATCAGGCAGCCGGAAGGGCGAGCCCGCAGCGTCGGGGAGGCGGCACGCCGCCTCGCCCTTCCGTTTTCGTGCTGGCCGGCCCCCGGTGCATGCGCCTTAGGCTGCGCCGCGCTGGCGACGGTTCTTCTCCAGCTTGCGCAGCAGCATGTCGCGCTTCAGCTTGGAGAGGTGGTCGATGAAGAGAACGCCTTCGAGATGGTCCATCTCGTGCTGGAGGCACGTGGCCATGAGACCGTCCAGTTCCTCCTCATGCTGTTCGCCGTTGTAGTCCAGATAGCGAACGCGGATGCGGGCCGGCCGCTCCACGTCGCCGTAGACGTCGGGCACGGACAGGCAGCCCTCGGCGTAGGAGGACAGCTCCTCGGACGCCCAGAGGATCTCCGGGTTCACGAAGTAGCGGGGCTGCTTCTGGTCGTTCTCCTGAAGATCGATGACGAGCACGCGGATCGGCTCGCCCACCTGAATGGCGGCGAGGCCAATGCCCGGGGCGTCGTACATGGTCTCCAGCATGTCGTCCATGAACCGGCGCAGGGCGTCGTCAACCTTCTCGACAGGCTTGGACTTGACGCGCAGGCGCGGGTCCGGGGTTTCGATAATCGGTAAAATGGCCATATTCCGCCTTACTGGCACACAAGAGTTGATCAAGAGCTAAGAGCACGGGGTTCAGGGTTCAAGATCAGCCACACGCGCCCGAAGCGCAAGCGCTGAATTTGCAGGATGCCGCCGGTGGCCCGGGAGCGCGGCCCCGGAGCGCGGCCCCCGGAGCTCAGTCCCGGCGTACCCGCCTGCACGGCGGTCATACCGGCAGGCGCGCCTTCAGCGCCTGGGCGAGGGTGCCGTCGTCCAGATAGTCCAGCTCGCCGCCCACCGGCACGCCGTGCGCCAGCTGGGTGACCTTGACGCCGGTCGAGGCCAGCCGGTCCGCCACGTAGTGGGCGGTGGTCTGCCCCTCCAGCGTGGCGTTCATCGCCAGAATGACCTCGCTGATGCCGCCCTCGCTCACCCGCGCGACCAGCCGGTCGATGCCCAGATCCTCCGGCCGCACACCGTCCAGCGCCGACAGCCGGCCGCCCAGCACATGATAGACGCCCCGGAACAGGCCCGAGCGCTCCAGCGCCCACAGGTCCGCCACTTCCTCCACCACGCAAACCGACGTGCGGTCACGCCGCTCGTCCCGGCAGACGCCGCAAGGGTCGCGCGTGTCCACATTGCCGCACACGGAGCAGGTGGTCAGCCGCTCGTTGACGTTGGCCAGCGCCGCCATCAGCGGCACCAGCACCGTCTCCCGCTTCTTCAGCAGGTGGAGCACGGCGCGCCGCGCCGACCGCGGCCCGAGGCCGGGCAGCTTGGCAAGCATCTGGGTCAGTTGATCGATCTCGGGCGAAGCCATGGACGGGAGGTAACCTGCCAGACGACCGGCCGCAAGCCTCGTCTGGCACTGAATGAGACGGTTGTTTTAACCGGAGGGCCGACCGGATTTCAGGCCGGGTTGCCGGCCACAACCCCGAGCCCCTCCAGGGGCCTGCGTCACGCCGAGGGGCCGGTGTAGGTGCAGCCCTCGCGGAAGGAGCCGCGACGGACGGTGACGCGCACCAGTTCGGGCAGGTCCGGCTTCACCCGCTGCCAGATCCAGGCGCAGATGTTCTCGAGCGTCGGCTTCTCCAGACCCGGCACCTCGTTGAGGTACTTGTGGTCCAGCTGGTCGCGGATGCCATTCAGGATGCGGTCGATCTCGCCCAGGTCCCGCAGCCAGCCGGTCTCGGGATCGGGCTCGCCCGCGAAGGCCAGCTCCGCCTCGAACGAATGGCCGTGCACACCCGCATAGATGTGGCCGGGCGTGACATTGGACGCCAGCTGATGCGCGGCGTCGAACAGGAAAGCCTTGGTGATTTCGTAGGGCATGGCGGGGCGTAAAGCAGAAAACAAACTGCGACTCAAGGTGTTCCAACGCCGCAGTGGCCGGAATTCGCGTCAGGCGGGGGCCTCGGCCTTTTGCTCGGCCTCCAGGGCCGCTTCGGCGCTCGCCTCGAAGGCCAGAAGGATCGAGCCATGGCGCGACTTGAAGGCGACGGCAGGGGCGAAAATCTCCAGATCCGCCCAGCGGCCGCCCTCATAGGCGGCCCAGTCCACGGCCTCGCCCGCAAGGAAGGCGCGCATGGCGTCGCGCAGGGCGGAAAGCTCCGCCGCCGAGCGGCCGATGATGCCGCGCCCCACCAGCGAGGCGGCGGCCTGACCCAGCGCACAGGCCCGCACTTCCTGCCCGAAACGGGCGACAACGCCGTTCTCCAGCGCCACGTCCACCGTCACGCGGCTGCCGCAGATGGGGCTGACCTTCTGGACGGTGGCCTGAGGTGCCTCCAGCCGCTCCTGATGGGGAATGGAAGCGGCAAGGCGCAGAATGCGGGTATTGTAAAGCTGGTCGGACATGAAGCCTATGTAAGCATTGATCCGGCGAATGTCCAAAGGGCTATATCCGGGAGATTTTATCCAGGTTTTGCAAGGGGGTCTTGATGCAAGGGGGTCTTGATGCAAGGGGGTCTCGGACCCCCCTGCCCCCAAAACCCCCTTCCTTTTTTTGTCGTTGTTTCCCCACCCTCCTGACCGGCCAGA
>NZ_JBPPGG010000001.1:0-176233 GCF_051304405.1 Pedomonas sp. V897 | reverse complement strand
GGGGGGTTTTGGGGGGAGTGGTTCCCCGCCCCCCTTTCCCCCAAGACCCCCTTTCGTTTTTGGGCCGCGGTTCCAGCGCTCTCTGGACTGGCAGGACAGTGTGACCAGGCGCGGCCCGTTCAATCCCTCTGACAGAAAAGGGCCGCACCCGTCATCACGCGCGCGGCCCGAAAAACGAATGGGGTGCAGGGGACCGAGTCCCCTGCAACAAATCACTCAACTAGATTTACGCCCACTTCCAGGTGGTGCCCTGGGGGCCGTCCTCCAGTGCGACCCCGGCGGCTTTCAGCTCGTCGCGGATGCGGTCGGCGGTGGCGAAGTCCCGCGCCTTCTTGGCGGCAGCGCGTTCGGCGATCCTGGCCTCGATGGTGGCGGCGTCGATTCCGGCGCCGGCGCGGGCGCCGGTGAACCACTGCTCGGCATCCTGCTGGAGCAGGCCCAGCAGCGCGGCGCCTGCCTTGAGGCCGGCCAGGTCGCGTTCGTCCGCCAGCTTTGCCAGCGCTGCCAGCGCCAGCGGAGTGTTGAGATCGTCCTCCAGCGCCTCGACGACGGCGGCGGGGGCGTCAGGCGCGGGCGCCACGTCCGCGCCGCGCAGCAGGCCGTAGAGCCGGTCCAGCGTGCGCTTGGACTGGTCGATGAGCTGGTCGTTCCAGTCCAGCGGCTGGCGGTAGTGGGCGGAGAGCAGGGCGAAGCGGATGACCTCGCCCGGCACGCCATTTTCCAGAATGTCCGAGACCAGCAGGATGTTGCCGATGGACTTGGACATCTTCTCCGAGTCGATCGAAAGAAAACCGTTGTGCAGCCAGTAGCGCGCCAGACGCTTGCCGGTGGCGCAGACGGACTGGGCGATCTCGTTCTCGTGGTGAGGGAAGATGAGATCCTGCCCGCCCGCGTGGATGTCGATGCTGTCGCCCAGATGGGTGCGGATCATGGCGGAGCACTCGATGTGCCAGCCGGGGCGGCCCCGGCCCCAGGGCGAGTCCCAGCCAGGCAGGTCGTCCGTCGAGGGCTTCCACAGCACGAAGTCGGCCGGGTCGCGCTTGTAGGGGGCGACCTCGACGCGCGCGCCCGCGATCATGTCGTCGCGGTTGCGGTTGGAGAGGCGGCCGTAGTCCGGGTAGGTCGGCACGTTGAACAGCACGTGGCCCTCGGCCTCATAGGCGAAGCCACCCTGGATCAGCCGCTGGATCATCTCGATCATCTGCGGGATGTGGGTGGTGGCGTGCGGGTCCATGGTGGGGCGGATGACGTTCAGCGCCGCCATGTCCTCAAGGTAGAGGGCCTCGAACTTGTCGGTGATGGTCTTGATCGGCACCTGCTGCGCCCGCGCGGCGGCGTTGATCTTGTCGTCCACGTCCGTGATGTTGCGGGCATAGACCACCGCGTCCTCGCCATAGCGGCGGCGCAGGAGCCGGAACAGCACGTCGAACACCACGGGCGGGCGGGCGTTGCCGATGTGCGCCCGGGAATAGACCGTGGGGCCGCAGACATACATGGTCACCCGCTTTTCGTTGGCGGGGACGAATTCTTCCTTGGTGCGCGTGAGCGTATTGTAGAGCGTCAGTGCCATGAGACGCTTCCTAGCGGTGGATCAGACGCTTCACAAGACGGCGTGGGGCTGGAAGGCCGGCCGCTTCAGATTTTGACTTCGTATTCGGCGCTTTTCTGGAACAGCTCGTTGAGTTCGCGCCGCTGCTGGTCGGTGTAGCCGTCGTCCTGCAGGGGCGGGACTTCCGGGTTGATGACCCCGGCACTGAAGCCGTAGCCGCCGTCATGCTCGTGCTCGCGGCCGACCCAGCCGATGAAGCCGGACAGGGCATCGGAGGAGTTGGCCACCACCTCGTGGGTCCTGGCCCCGCCGATCCAGTTGGGCAGCTGGTGCCGGTCGAGGAACAGGCCCATGAACATGTAGATGAAGCAGATGATGATGAGGCCGCGCAGCATGCCGAAGCCGCCGCCGCCCAGCCGGTCGAGCGGGGCCAGCGCCGAGCCCTTGACGCGGCGCGACAGGCTCGAGGCCACCAGGCGCACCAGCGCCACCGTGACGAGCAGGATCAGCACCAGCGCGGCGAGGTCGCCGCCCGCGTCGCTGCCGATGGACTGGCGCATCCACTCCGACACCGGGGCGAACAGGACCTTGAGGGCAAGGATCGCCACGACCCATGCCCCGACGGACATGACTTCCAGCACCAGCCCGCGGCTGATGCCATAGAGGCCCGAAAGCCCGACGATCACAAAAAAGAAGATGTCGAACGCTGTCATCAGGTCCTGTCGTTAAAGCCCCGCCGTCAGGTGGTCAACAAGCCCGGCGAGGCTTCCGAACTCAATCGTGGCAATTTCGCGCCCACTGTTGCCCCGGGGCGGCACAAAGGCCCGGGCAAACCCCAGCTTGGCGGCCTCCTTCAGGCGGGCGGCGCTCTGGGAGACGGGGCGGATCTCCCCCGACAGGGCGATTTCGCCAAAGGCCACAAGATCGTTGGGCATGGGCCGGTCGAGCAGGGCGGAGACGAGGGCGGCGGCCACCGCCATGTCCGCCGCGGGCTCGCTGATGCGCAGGCCGCCTGCCACGTTGAGGTAGACTTCGTGCCCGGAGAAGGCGAGGCCGCACCGCGCCTCCAGCACAGCGAGGATCATGGACAGGCGGCCCGAATCCCAGCCGACCACGGCGCGCCGGGGCGTGGCGCCCGAGGGCACCCGCACCACCAGCGCCTGCATCTCCACCAGAACCGGGCGGGTACCCTCGACCCCGGCAAAGACCACGGACCCGGCGACCGGCCGGTCGCGGTCGGTGAGGAACAGGGCGGAGGGGTTGGTGACCTCCGCCAGACCCTTCTCCTGCATCTCGAACACGCCGATCTCGTCCGTGCCGCCGAAGCGGTTCTTCACCGCGCGCAGGATGCGGAAGGCGTGGCTGCGCTCGCCCTCGAAGTAGAGCACCGTGTCCACCATGTGCTCCAGCACGCGCGGGCCGGCGATCTGCCCGTCCTTGGTGACGTGGCCCACCAGCACCAGTGACGCGCCGGTGGTCTTGGCGTAGCGGATCAGCTCGTGGGCGGCGGCGCGCACCTGGCTCACCGTGCCGGGCGCGGCCTCAAGCTGGTCCGAGTAGAGCGTCTGGATCGAATCGATGATGAGCAGGGCGGGGGCCGGCTGCGACTCGAGGGTGGCGAGAATGTCCCGCACCGCCGTCGCCGCGCCGAGCTGCACCGGGCTCTGTGCCACGCCGAGCCGGTCCGCCCGCAGGCGCACCTGATCCACCGCCTCCTCGCCCGAGATGTAGACAACCGAGCCGCCCCGGTCGGCCACGCGGGCCGCCGCCTGCAACAGGATGGTGGACTTGCCGATGCCCGGGTCGCCGCCGATCAGCACCGCACAGCCCGGCACGAGGCCGCCGCCCAGCACCCGGTCGAACTCGGCCATGCCGGTCGGGCGGCGCGGCGCGGGCTCGATTTCGCTCGCCAGACTGGCCAGCTCGATCCGCCGCCCGCCGCCGCGCAGGTTGTGCTTGGCGGTGAAGGGCGTGACCGTGGGAGCCGCCTCCTGTTCGAGCGTGTTCCAGCCCTGACAGTCCGGGCACTGGCCCATCCACTTGGCCTGAATGGAGCCGCAGGACTGGCAGACGTAGCGAACCTGGGGTTTTGCCATGGTATATGTTCTCTAAATGTTCGGAGCGAACAGTAGCGAAGGCAAGGGGGATGGGCAAGGTGAGAGTAGGGATCAAGGGGATCGCGCAAGCGGGGCTCTTGCATGCGCTGCGGGACCGGTCAGGCGCGGCCCGAAAACGGACAGGGGGTGCAGGGGTATCAAGATCCCCCTGCAAACAACCTCTGAAACAGAAAACCTTCAGCCCTTCAGCACGTCCATCTGGATCGGGCCTTCGGCGCGGCCGTGGACGAACTGCTCCACGTACGGGTTGCCGCTGTTGTCTATCTGGTCGGCCGGGCCTTCCCAGATGATCTTGCCCTTGTAGAGCATGGCGATGCGGTCGGCGATCTTGCGGGCCGAGGCCATGTCGTGGGTGATGGTGATGGTGGTTGCGCCCAGATCCCGCACCCGTTCGACGATCAGTTCGTTGATCACGTCCGCCATGATCGGGTCGAGGCCGGTGGTGGGCTCGTCGAAGAAGATGATCTCCGGCTTGGCGGCGATGGCGCGGGCAAGGCCGACGCGCTTCTGCATGCCCCCCGAGAGTTCCGACGGGCGCAGCTCCGCCACGTCCGGGGTCAGGCCGACGCGGCGCAGGTTCTCGATGGCGATCTCCTTGGCCTCCCGGGCTTTCATGCCGTGGCCCTGCATCAGCCCGAAGGCGACGTTGCGCCACACCGGCAGGGAGTCGAACAGCGCCGCGCCCTGGAACAGCATGCCGAACTTGTCCAGCATCTGGAGCCGGGCCTTGCCGCGCAGGCCGACAACGTTCTGCCCGTCCACCCGGATCTCGCCCGCGTCCGGCCGCAGGATGCCGAGGATGCACTTCAGCAGCACCGACTTGCCGGTGCCCGAGCCGCCGATGATGACCAGGCTCTGGCTCTTGTCGACGGACAGGTTGACGCCATCCAGCACCACCTTGGGGCCGAACCGCTTGGAGACGCCGCTGAGGGCGATCTTGGGGGGGGCTGCGTCTGTCATGAGCCGAACATCAGAACCGTGATGATGAGGTTGGTGAACAGGATCAGGATGAACGCCGAGACCACCGCGTTGGTGGTGGCGCGTCCGACGCCCGCCGCGCCGCCGGTGGAATTGAAGCCGTGGTAGCAGCCCATCAGCGCGATGACGAAGCCGAACACCGCCGCCTTGACCAGCGAGGAGACGACGTCGTCGGTCTCCAGATACTGCTGGGTGACCTTCAGGTAGTTGGCCGGGTTGAAGCCGAGCCGCTCGGTGGCGATGAGGAAGCCGCCGAGCACGCCGATGATGTTGGCCACCAGCGTGAGCAGGGGCAGCACCACGATCGAGGCCACGATGCGCGGCACGATCAGGTACTTGAAGGGGTCGGTGGACAGGGTGGTCATGGCGTCCAGCTGCTCGGTGACGCGCATGGTGCCCAGCTCCGCCGCCATGGAGGAGGAGACCCGGCCCGCCACCATCAGGCCGCCAAGCACCGGGCCCAGCTCGCGCACCATGGCGATGACCGTGACCGCCGCCACCGCGCTCTCCGCGTTGAAGCGGGAGCCGCCCACGTAGATCTGCTGGGCCAGCGCCGCGCCGGTGAAGAAGGCGGTGAGGCCCACCACCGGCAGCGAGAAGTAGCCGATGGAGAGCATCTGCTCGAACACGCGGGACGGATAGAAGGGCGGTCGCACCACATGGCTGATGGCCAGACCGGCGAACCTGGCCAGACGGCCGATGGACGCGAGGCCGGCCAGCGCGAAGCGGCCGATGAGCGCCAGGAAGTCAAGGATCACAGTCACAGCGACACACTCGCCTCAGTTGCTCGCAGGGGCAGGGTACTCAGCAGAACAGCACCGGTCATAGCGGTGGCCGAACCGGGTAGGCAACTCGTATTGTAACGAACCGGCCCCGTCCGCCCGCCCCCGGGCAGGCTGGCGCGACTGAAGCGGTACTCGCCGTGTGGCCGGCCGGCCGGTTGAAAATCGGTCATGACGGAAGGGATAGCGGCCGGGCGGGCGAAACGCAAACGCGATGGCAGGGCCACACAGCGAAACGCCGACCCGTGGCGGCGCGGATCGGCGTTTCTGTCAGGCCGGGTCTGGTCTGTCAGGCTAACTCTGTCAGGCCAGTTTCTGGTTGCCGAACGGCAGCTTGTAGAGGCGCTTGCCGGTGGCGGCGGCAAGGGCGTTGGCCACCGCCGGGGCGATGGGCGGCACGCCGGGCTCGCCGACGCCGGTGGGCGCTTCGGCCGAGGGGATGATGTGCACCTCCACGTCCCTCGGCATCTGGCTCATGCGGAGCACCTGATAGCCGTCGAAGTTGGTCTGCTCGACGGCGCCGCCGTCCAGCGTGATTTCGCTGAGGAGGGCCGCGCCAAGGCCGAAGCCGATGCCGCCTTCCATCTGGGCCGCGATGATATCCGGGTTGACGGCGACACCGCAGTCAACGACGCAGACCACGCGCTCCACCTTGAAGTCCTTGCCGTCCCAACTGATCTCGGCCACCTGGGCGACGGCGGTGCGGAAGGACTCCTGCACCGCGACGCCGCGGAAGCGGCCCTGCGGCAGCGGCTTGCCCCAGCCGGCCTTCTCCGCCGCCACCTTCAGCACATTGGCGAGGCGCGGCTGGTCCTTCAGCAGCTTCAGGCGGTAGGCGACCGGGTCCTGCCCGGCGAGCTGCGCCAGCTGGTCGATCATCACCTCCTTCACGTAGGCGTTGTGGGTGTGGCCGACCGAGCGCCACCACAGCACCGGCACGCCCACTTCGGGATCGACCCAGACGAGGCGCGCGGCGGGCAGTGCGTACTGCTCCAGCGCGTTGCCCTCGACCGCGCCGCCGTCCGGCTTGCCGGGCTGGGCGAAGGGGGTGCCCGCCATGAGACCCTGATGCACCAGCGTCTGGTCCCAGGCGATGACATTGCCCTGGCGGTCGAGGCCCGCCTTCACCTTGTGGACGGCCATCGGGCGGTAGTAGCCGCCGGTGATGTCGTCCTCCCGGGTCCAGAGGAGGCGCACCGGGTACTTGCCGCCGGTCGCCTTGAGCACCTCGGCCAGTTCGCTAACGTAGTCCGACTGGAAGTTGGCGCGCCGGCCGAAGCTGCCGCCGGAGACAAGGGTGGTGAGCGTCACCGTCTCGGGGACAAGGCCCAGGATGCGGGCGGCGTTGGACTGGTCCAGCGTGTGGAACTGGAAGCCCGCCGCCAGTTCGGCGCCGTCCTTCGTCAGCCGGCCCCAGGCGGTCAGCGGCTCCATGGAGGCGTGGGCGAGGTAGGGGAATTCGAACGTCGCCTCCACCACCCGGGCAGCGGACTTGAAGGCTTCGTCCGGCTTGCCGATCACCTGCGCGACCATGCTGCGCGGGGCCTTCTCGCCCGCCTCGGCCATCTCGCGGAAGGCGGCGAACAGCTCGGCGGAGCTGCGCGTCTCGGCCTTGCTCTCATCCCACTCGACGGTGAGCGCCTCGCGGCCCTTGAGGGCGGCCCAGGTGTTCTTCGCCACCACGGCGACGCCGCTCGGCACCTGCACCACGTCCACGACGCCGGGGACCGCCTTGGCCGCCGCTGCGTCGAAGCGCTTCACCGTGGCGCCGAAGCGCGGTGCGCGCTGCACGACGGCGGTCATGGTGCCCTCGGGGGCCATGTCGATGCCGTAGACGGCCGTGCCGTCGGTCTTGGAGGTGTTGTCCAGCCGGTGGATGCGCTTGCCGACCAGCTTGAAGTCCTTCGGGTCCTTGAGCCGCACATCGGCGGGCACCGCCTCGCGGGAGGCCGCGCCCGCCAGCTCGCCGAAGGTGGCCTGGCGCCCGCTGGCCGCATGGCGGACGATGCCGTTCTCCACCGTGATCGCGGCGGCAGGCACGCCCCACTGGCGGGCGGCGGCGCTCACCAGCATGGCGCGGGCGGTGGCGCCCGCCTTGCGGAGCTGGTCCCAGGAGTTGAAGATGGCGGTGGACCCGCCGGTGGCCTGGAGGCCGCCGATGGCGATGTTGGCGTAATCGGGCACGCGGGCGGGCGCGCCCTCGACGCGCATCTGCTCCCACGCGGCGTCCAGCTCCTCGGCGACGATGGTGGCAAGGCCCGACCAGGTGCCCTGACCCATCTCCAGGTGCTTGGCGAGCACGGTGACGGTGTTGTCCGGGCTGATGCGGATGAAGGGCGTTGCCTCAAGCCCGGTGGCGAGCGTGGTCGATTCGGCGGCGCGCGCCGCCGATTCCGGCACCAGCGCCAGCGTCAGCCCCGCGCCGGAGAGGGCGAGGAAGCGGCGGCGGTCCACCTGCGGGGCGGCCGGGCGCGGCAGGGAGGCGGTGGCGATCTTGTCGAAGTACATGGCTCAGGCCTCCAGCGTTGCGGATGCGGCCTTGATGGCCTTGCGGATGCGCACATAGGTGGCACAGCGGCAGATGTTGCCGTCCATCGCCGCGTCGATGTCGTCGTCGCTCGGCTTGGGGGTCTCGCTGAGGAGGGCGACCGCCGACATGATCTGGCCGGACTGGCAGTAGCCGCACTGCACCACGTCCAGGTCGCGCCAGGCCTTGAGGACGGCCTCGGCGACCGGGCCGGAGAGGCCCTCGATGGTGGTGATGGCGGACTCGCCCACCGCGCTTACCGGATACTGGCAGGACCGGACGGGCTGGCCGTCCAGATGCACGGTGCAGGCGCCGCACTGCGCCATGCCGCAGCCGAACTTGGTGCCGGTCAGCTTCAGATCATCCCGCAGCGCCCAGAGAAGGGGGGTCTCCGGGTCCACATCGACCTGGCGGGTCTGGCCGTTCACGTTGAGGGTAATCATACGAATTTCCCTGCTGATTTCTCGAAAATGGTCCGGGAAAATTGGGTGTCGTTATTCGGCGAGAAGACTGCCACGGCAGAAAAAACGCAACAAGTCGTATCTGCCTATTGAACAGGGGGACGTGTTTGGTTATACGCCCCTCCACCCCATGATCGTGCGGTCGTGGCGGAATTGGTAGACGCGCAGCGTTGAGGTCGCTGTGGGGCAACCCGTGGAAGTTCGAGTCTTCTCGACCGCACCATTGCTCTTCCGGGCAATCGAATAAGATACAAGAAAAATTCCTGAGCGTATCAGACAGTTGCTGCCAGCCAGAGGCGGGCGGCGACGTTAGTCTGTGAGGAAAGGCCCCGCTTGCGAGGCAGTCGGACGGAAAATTCCGAACTGATTGCTTCATACAGGCGGGTTAATGGGTTTCCTTGGGCCTTGCAGGAGTTATAAGCCTGACATGACCGAGCAGCCGGATATCGAGATCGGACCGGAAGACCTGGCGCCCCGCGAGGTGCTGGAGGGCGGTCGGCTGCGCCGGGACTTCATCGACGATATCATTCAGGCCGTCAGCGAAAACGATACGGGCCGCGTGCATGCGCTGGTGGAGCCGCTGCACCCGGCCGACGTCGCCGACCTCATCGAGATCGTGGGGGCGGACTGCCGCGGACGGCTGGTCCACATGCTGGGTGACCGGCTCGACGCCGACACCATCGCCGAACTCAACGACTGGGTGCGCGACGAGGTGATCGAGGTCATGGGGCCGACCGACCTCGCCAACGTGGTCACCCAGCTCGACACCGACGACGCGGTCGCCATCATCGAGGACCTGGAGGCGGAGCAGCAGGAACAGGTGCTGAGCGCCATGCCGGCCCAGGACCGCGCCGCCATCGAGGAAGCGCTGACCTACCCGGAGGACTCGGCGGGCCGCCTGATGCAGCGCGACCTCATCGCCGTGCCCGAATACTGGACCGTGGGTCAGCTGATCGACTACCTGCGCGAGAAGCAGGATCTGGCCACCGACTTCTGGGAAATCTTCGTGGTGGACCCCGGCTACCGCCCGGTGGGCACCATCCGGCTGTCCTGGGTGCTGCGCTCGCCGCGCTCCGTGCTGGTCGCCGATCTGATGCAGCGGGAGCAGACCCTCATCCCGGTCAACATGGACCGGGAGGAACTGGCCCTGCGCTTCCAGAAGTACGGCCTCATCTCGGCGGCGGTGGTGGACGGCGCGGGCCGGCTCGTCGGCATGATCACGGTCGACGACGTGGTGCACATCATCTCGGAAGAGGCGCAGGAGGATGTGCTGAAGTTCGCCGGCGCGGGCGAGGGCGACATCAACGAGCCCGTTGTCAGCACGGTGAAGACCCGCGTGCAGTGGCTGGTGGTCAACTGTGGCACCGCCATCCTCGGCTCGCTGGTGATCGCGCTGTTCGAGGCAAGCATCGAGAAGCTGGTGGCGCTGGCCATCCTCATGCCCATCGTCAGCTCGCTGGGCGGCAACGCGGGCACCCAGACCATGGCCGTTGCCGTGCGCGCGCTCGCCACCGGGCAGCTGACCGCCGGCAACATGGCACGCATGGTGGGCCGCGAGATCAAGGTGGCGCTGCTCAACGGCCTGCTGCTGGCCCTGCTGCTGGGCGTGCTGACCACCCTCTATTTCAAGTCCGTGGGGCTGGGGCTGGTGATCGCGGCGGCCATGATCATCAACATCATCGTGGCGGGGCTGGCGGGCGTGCTGGTGCCGCTGGCCATGCACCGGATCAGGATCGACCCGGCCGTCGCCTCCTCCGTGTTCGTGACCATGACAACCGACGTCATGGGCTTTCTGGCGTTCCTCGGGCTGGCAACCGCCGTCGGACTGGCCAATCTTCAGTAGGGTGCCATGGAACAGGGGCAGCCTTCAGTCTTGCTGGTGGACGATGAACCGCTGGTGATGCGGCTGCTCGGGCGGGCGCTGGAGCCCATGGGCCTCACGCCGCGCATCATCACCAACGGCTTTGACGCGCTGGAGGAAATCCGGCGGGACCCGCCCGCGCTGGTGATGACCGACTACCACATGCCCGGCATGACCGGCGTGGCGCTGTGCGACGCGCTTGTCCGGCAGGAGGCCAAGACCTGCCCGGTGATCCTGCTCAGCGGGGACGACGAGACCACCATGGTCCAGGAAGGGCTGAGGGCGGGCGTCGACGACTTTCTGGTGAAGGGCATGCCCTTCGCGCTGTTCATGGAGCGGGTGCGGTTCTGGACCGCGGGCCCGTTCCGCGCCCTGCCGCCGCACATCCGGGCGGCCTCGCTGGAGGCCATGAACCGTCTGCCGCCGCTGGACGCGCCGGTCGCCCGGCTGCGCAGCCGCAGCAACCTGCTGGTGGACCGGGCGACCATGGTGATCTCCGACCAGCTGGCGAGCGCACCCAAGGGCTTCGGGCAGCGGCCGGAGGACCGGGCGCGGCTGCTTGGCGTGCTCGACCGGGTGCTGGCCATTCTCGCCCGCACCTGCTGGGTCATCCAGCTGCAACGCACCGACGCCCTGGTGCAGGTGGTTGAGCGGCTGAACCTGCCGTGGGGCAGGGAGTTGCTGCAACAGGACCTGCCCCGGCTGACGGAGCTGAGGCGTGAGGACGGGGCCTTCAACCATGCCGCCGTCACGCTGAGCGTGAGTGTGGAATGAGCGTGCATCTGATCAAGCTGGCCGTCGGCGTCGACAGCCTCGAGGAGCTGGCGGAATACCAGCGCCGCCATGCCGTCCGGCGCGCGGACGGGCGCCTGGTGTGCCGCCATCGCACCCGCCATGCCCCCAAGCGGGAGGCGGAGCTGCTGGACGGCGGCTCGCTCTACTGGGTCATCAAGCGGCAGATCCAGGCGCGGCAGGAAATCCTCGGCTTCGAGCCGCTGGAAATCGAGGGGCAGACCCACTGCCTCATTCACCTGAACCCGGAGGTGGTGCCGGTGCTGCCGGTGCCCCGCCGCCCGCATCAGGGCTGGCGGTATCTGGAGGGCGCGGACGTGCCGCCGGATCTGGTCGGCCCGGGCGGAGGCGAGGGGGGCGCTGCGGGCGCTGGCGCGGGTCTGGCCGAGCTGCCGCCCGCGCTGCTCAAGGAACTGCGCGCCCTCTGCCTGCTGTAGCGGCCGGATGGGCGGGGCCTGTCCGGCAGGGCGGTCAGCGACGGCCGCCGCTGACCGCCGTGTCCTGGTAAATGACAGACCCGCTGCCGAGCACGCTTCTGGTGCGATCCTTCGGATTGCCGAAGACGGTGATGTCGCCCGAGCCCATGATCCGGGCCGCGAACGTCTCGCGGGCATAGGTGGCGACGTCGCCGCTGCCGGCGATCCGCACGGTCACTGTATCGCACTGCAAGGCCTCGGCCTTCACGTCGCCCGACCCGGCGATGTTGACCGACAGCTTGCGGCAGGTGCCGCTCGCGGTGATGGTGCCGGATCCGGCGACCTTCAGCGTCAGCTCGTCCGCCGAGACGCCATCGAGCGCCACGTTGCCGGACCCGGCCAGCAGGAACGCGCGCAAATCCGGCAGGGAGATGGTCACGGCGAGCCGGTCGTCGCCGGGCAGACGGATGCTGTTCTTCTGCTTGAGGCGCAGCACCCCGTCCTCCACCCGGACATCCAGGGTCTCGAGCGCCGCCTGGCTGCCCCGGGCGAGGACCTGAATCCGGTCGGCCTGGACGACGCGGATATCCATCGCGCCCTCCAGCGCAATGCCGGTGAAGGGGCGGACATCGATCTGCCGCTCAAGGGTGGCGGCCTGCACTGGCGCCGCGCGCGCGTCGGTGAGGGCGGCGCCGGCGAGAGTCACCGCGCCCGACAGGATGGCGAGGCAGACGCGGGCGAAGGTTGGCACGCGCATTCTTCTTCTCCTCGGAAGCTGATTTCCGGTGACGTGCACCGCCCGAACACAGGCATGGACCTGCCGGGAAGGCGCGGAGGCACGCTCCGGTTCCATTCCGGGCAAAGGAAAGGGGGCCGCTGCCGGATGGCGCGGCCCCGGGGCCTTGTTGCAGGGCTGCTGTTGCAGCGTTATCGGGCGGTGTCGTGGAAGTGGACGTCGCCCACGCCGCCGACCTTCACCGACCGCTCCGGCGGGTTGCCGTAGATGTCGAGGTCGCTGACGCCGGACACCCGCGCCGAGACGTTCCGGTCCGCATGGAGCGAGATGTCGCCCGAGCCGCTCACCTGCGCCGAGACATTGTGGCACTTGAGGTCGCGGGCGGTGATGTCGCCTGCGCCCGTCAGCTGGATGTGAAGGTCATTGCAGGTGCCGCTGGCGGTCACGTCGCCCGCGCCGGTCACGGTCAGGGCGATCTTGTCCAGCTTCATGTTGGAGATGGTGACGTCGCCGCTGCCGGTCAGCTCAAGGGACTGAAGGTCCGGCATGTTGATGGTGACGCGGACCTTGTCGCGCTTGCCGATGCGCAGGCGGCTCTTCTGCGCCAGATGGAGCTTGCCGTCCTTCACCTCGGCCTTCAGGTCGGAAAGGACGGCCTCGGTGCCGCTGGCAACGACGCTGTGCGCGCCGGCCTGGCCGATGGTGACATCGATCATGCCCGAGAGGACGACGCCGGTGAACGGCTCCGTCCGGATCGGTTGCTTGACGACGCCGGAGTCCGATGCGGCGATGGCGGCCGGCGACGCGGCCAGGGTGGCGAGGCCGGCGAGAACCACGGCCGGCAGACGCATGGAACTGTTCATGATGAAGTCTCCCCCCAGTTGGCCGCCTTATTGGGAGGCGGCCACGTCGTGATAGGTGATATTGCCGATGCCGAGCTTTTCGGTCTTGCGCGCGGCGGGATTGCCGTAAACGTCGATATCGCCGACGCCGAGCAGGCGGAGGGTGACGCTCTCGTCAGCAAAGACGTCCATGTTGCCCGCGCCCGCCATTTCCGCCGATACCACGTGGCACTTCAGGTTCCGCGCGCTCACATTGCCCGCGCCGGAGACGCCGACGGTCATCTGGTTGCAGGTGCCGCTGGCGTCCAGATTGCCCGCGCCATTGATCTGCAGGGCAATCTTGTCCAGCGTCATCTCGCGGATGTCCACGTTGCCGCTGCCCTTGACGGCGAGGCCGCGCAGTGCAGGCATGACCACGTCCACCGTCGTTGCCCGGCCGTACCGGATGCCGGTTTTCCCGCTCAGCTCCATGTACAGCACGCCATCGGTCACACGGTGGCGGAGCCGCTCCAGGGAGGCCTCGGTGCCGGAGACCAGGACGCTGGGCGTCTCCCCCTGGGTGACGTTGACGTTGATTGCCCCTTCAAACACCAGCCTGTCGAAGTCCGCGACCTCGATCTGGCGTTGCACCGGGGCGGAGGTGTCCTCCTTCTGCACGGGCTTTGGCATAAGGAAGTATGCGATCCCAGCGGCGGACAGAAGGATGCCGCCGGTGATCAGCAGGATGGTCCTGGAACGCATTTTTCCTCCCTGGAACGGTGTGCTCGACCAACCGGCGCGCTACTATGTTCCGGTGGTCGTATTCTAAGGGTGGACACTGCTATGAAATTGCTCGGAAAGCTAGCCCTCGGCATCGGATGCCTCGCCATTGGCGCTGGTCTGTTTCTCGTCTCCCAGAACCAGCCGGCGGAGGCGCAGTCGTTCGGCGTCGGCAACAGCGGGCCGCTGCATGTGGCGGCGTCGAGCGTCGGCAACGCCAGCCATGCCTGGGCGATTGATCCGCGCACCAGCCTTGTCATCCACTGCGTGGCCTCGGGCGACAAGGCCGACTTCCAGTGCGAAAGCCAGCCCCTGCCGGGCATGGCCCGGCCCTGAGAGGGGCGGAGTAAGCGGAGAAGGGGCTCAGATCGCCGGGCGAATGGGCCAGGGGGCAGGGCGGCGGTCGATCACCTCGACGGCGTCGCCCGCCCGGATGACGCCCGAGCCCTGCGGCACCGCATTCCAGCCGAACAGAGCCCCCTTTACCCGCGGGTCCGCCGAGCGGCGGCGGCGCTGGAGGGTGCGAAGCGGCTCGTGGCTGGCACGCGCTGCGGTTTCCTGATCGGTGGTGGTGACGACGCAGCGGTCGCACGGCTTGACCAGTTCGAGCGTCACCGTGCCGATGCGCAGGGTCAGCCAGCTGTCCTCGCCCCAGGCTTCGCCACTGTCGATGACGATGTTGGGCCGGAAACGGTTCATGGGCACCGGCTCGGCAAGGTGGCGGTTCACGTCCGCCAGCGAGGCGGTGTTGGTGACGAGCACCGGATAGCCGTCCGCAAAGCCGATGCCGTCCGGGCTCGTCGCGAACGCCGTCTGGAGCGGGCGGTTGCTGCCCTCCGGCAGCCAGACCAGCCGCACGGCACGGCCAAGCCAGCCCGACAGCCAGTCGCTTGCCGCGTCCGCCACCCGCGCCTTCGCGTGCGCGCGCCAGATGGAGGCGGTCACCACCTCCGCGTCCGCATCGGGGAAGGGCAGGTCCAGCCCCGCGCGGCCGGGGACGGAGAGGGCAAGGCCCGTCCCGGTCGGCACGGCGGCAAGGAGGGCGAGGCGCGGCTCCTCCCGCTGGGTCACGAAGCGGCCGGCCTCGTCCACGATCATCCAGCGCCGGTCCCCCGCAAGCCCCGCGGGCGAGAGGGCTGCTTCCCCCACATCCACCGCGCGGCCGGATTTGACGGGGTAGAGGTGGAGGCTGGCAACACGCACGGGTTTGAACTCTCGCCGGAACGGGAACGGGAAAAATGCTCGCCTAGTTGTACCGCCGCAATTCCAGTTTGGCGATGGCCTGCCGGTGCACTTCGTCCGGCCCGTCCGCCAGCCTGAGGGTGCGCTGGGCGGCGTACATGGACGCGAGGGGCACATCATCGCTGACGCCGGCCCCGCCGAACGCCTGGATCGCCATGTCGATGACCCGGCAGGCCACATTCGGCGCCACTACCTTGATCATGGCGATTTCTTTCTGCGCCGCCTTGTTGCCCACCGTGTCCATCATGTGCGCCGCCTTGAGGGTGAGGAGGCGGGCCATGTCGATCTGGCAGCGGGCCTCGGCGATGCGCTCGTGCCAGACGCCATGTTCGGCGATGGGCCTGCCGAAGGCGACACGGGACTTGAGGCGCTTGCACATGAGCTCGAGCGCCCGCTCCGCCGCGCCGATGGAGCGCATGCAGTGGTGGATGCGCCCCGGCCCAAGCCGTCCCTGCGCGATCTCGAACCCGCGCCCTTCGCCCAGAAGGATGTTGGCGGCGGGCACGCGCACATTGTCGAACACCACCTCGAAATGGCCGTGGGGCGCATCGTCATGGTGGAAAACGGTAAGAGGCCGCACCAGCCGCACGCCCGGCGCATCCGCCGGCACCAGGATCATGGACTGCTGCTGGTGCTTCGGCGCGGCGGGGTCGGTCTTGCCCATGACGATGAACACCTTGCAGCGCGGGTCGCCCGCGCCGCTGGTCCACCACTTGCGCCCGTTGATGACGTACGTGTCCCCCTCGCGGATGATGGCGGTCTCGATGTTGGTGGCGTCCGACGAGGCGACGGCGGGCTCGGTCATGGCGAAGGCGGAGCGGATCTCCCCTGCGAGCAGGGGCTTGAGCCATGTCTCCTTCTGCTCCTCTGTGCCGTAGCGCTCGAGGATTTCCATGTTGCCGGTATCCGGCGCGGAGCAGTTGAACACCTCCGCCGACCACGGCACCCGGCCCATCTCCTCCGCCAGCGGGGCGTATTCCAGGTTGGTGAGGCCCGCGCCCAGCTCGGAATGGGGCAGGAACAGGTTCCACAGCCCTTCCGCCTTCGCCTTCTTCTTCAGCTCCTCGATGAGCGGCAGCACCTTCCAGCGCCCCCCGGTCTCCACCTGAGCGCGGTAGGCGGCCTCATTGGGGTAGATGTGGGCGTCCATGAAGGCGCGGATGCGCCCGATGTAGGCAAGGGTCTTTGCCGAATAGTCGAAGTTCACGCCGTCCTCCCTGCTTTTTCTCCCGATGGTAGGGCAAAGGCAGACCGATGCCGCGGGCAAAAACAGGGGGTGGTGGGGGTGTGGGGTCGTGGCCTCGGCTCGGAGCTGCCCGGCGTTGGACCGGCCCGGCCTAGGCCTGGAACGGGCGCTCGCGGATCCAGCGGGAGGCGAGCCATTTTTCGCCGGCCGTGACCGGGGCTCCGGCGTGGCGGGAGAGGGGCTCGGGCGCGCCCGCGTCGGTCACGTTGGTGAACAGGAGCGCGTCGCCCACCCGGCCGCGCCAGCGGATGTCCAGTTCGGTGAAGGCGGTGTGGCCGCCCGCGTAGCCGCCGCTCAGCGAGATGAGCAGGGTCTTGATGCGCTGGCCGCTCTCGGCCAGCCGGTCCTCGGGACGGGCGGCGTTCGGCGGCAGGCAGTCGAGATGGGGCCGGTACTCCCCGCCGGGGCCGTAGGCGAGCACGGCGAGCGGTTCGCCCTGCGCCGCCGTGGTGCCGGAGGCCTGCGCGATGCGGCGGTTCACCCAGGCGACGATGGAATCGTAGAAGGTGGGCCCGAAGTTCATGTTGCGGGCCCGGCGCACCGGATGGGGGCGGCTCTGGCCGGTTGTCGGATCGAACACCAGCGCCGGGGCCACCTGGGGCTGGGCGAGACGCAGGATATGCCGGCACACCGCCTCGGGCACCAGGCCGGGCAGGGCGGCAATGCGGGGCGCGTCATGGAGCACGTCCGGCTCCGGCAGGGGCGCATCGAGCAGGGGCCAGAGCGCCGCCTCGGCACGGGCGGACGCATCGCCCTGCTCCGCCGCAAGGCGTGTCCAGCGGTTGGCGTCCGCATCGTCGCCGTCCGGCGCGTCCCAGCGCAGCAGGCAGGCGTACAGCTGCATGGCGGGGGGAAGGCCGCTCTCGGCGGCACGGCGTGCCATCTCCAGCGCCCGGGCGGGATCGCGGGGCAGGCGGCTGCCCGTCGCCAGCCATTCCGCCACCGCCAGCATGGCCAGTGGCACGCCGTCGCGCGCCGCCTCCTGCATGAGCGGCACGGCGTCCTGCACCGCGCCGCGCCGGAAGGCGGAGAGGGCCGCGCTGACGCGCGGGTCGGACGGGGTGGTCGGGCGGGATGCCATATGGCCCCTCTCAGGAAGCGGCTGGGCGGTGCCCGGACAGGATGCGATCGACAGTGGCGGTCAGTTCCTCGAGCGAGAAGGGCTTGTCCAGCACGTCGGCGATCAGTTCCTGGAGATTGTAGGCGCGCTGGCGCTCGTGGGCGTAGCCGGTCATCATCAGCACCGGCATGTCCGGCGCGGCACTGCTGGCCTTCAGCGCCAGCGCGATACCGTCCATGACCGGCATGACAATGTCGGTGATGAGCAGGTCGTATGACTCAAGGCTGAGACAATGGAGCGCTGCCCCGCCGTCCGAGACCGCAACGACCGTATGGCCGAAATGGGTGAGGCCGCGCTCCACGAATTCCCGGACCGCAGCATTGTCCTCGGCGACGAGGATGCGCGCCATAGGCGGCTCAGCTCCCGGCGCCAGTGTCCGGGCCGGTATCGAAGCCGATACGCAGCTGCCGCGCCGTGCTCGGAAAATTCTCGACCGTGGTATCGAACATGACCGTCTGACCCCCGTTCAGCACCAGGGTGGGTGGCGGAAAATACCAAGTGAACACCACATTGCCGTTTTCGTCCAGCATCGTTCCCTTGAGGCTGGGGATGCGCACGGTGCGGTTGGTGGGGTTTTCGATCGAGCCGGTGATCTCCTGCGACAGGTTGCCGTTTTCCAGCAACCGCGCGGGCGGCGGCGGCGGGTAGCTGATCCGCAGCACCTGCGCGCCAAGGCTGGCGTCGTGCGGCACCGGCGTCGCCATGCCCATGGCAGCATAGAAGCTGCGGAACATGTCGCTGCGCTCGATGAGCGCGTCCTTCCAGAGAACAACGTTCAGTCCCAGCGCAAGAACGGCGGTGGTGCCGATGACCACCCACTTGACGGGGAAGCGGCGGCGCTCGCCCGGCTGCCAGGCGGCGGGCTTGCGGCTCTTCTCCGCCCGGCTGCGGCGGCGCGGGGCAACGGCAGCGGAAATGTCCGCATCGTCCTGGGACAGGGCGTCGGCGGGATCGGCCGCCCCGAGGCGCGGCATCGGGCCGGCGGGGAAGGGCGATACGGCCGGGGCGGGGGCTTCGGCAGGCGCGGGCGCCTCGGCAACGGGCGCGGCCACCTGATCCGCGACGACCCCTGCGGCTGCGGTGGCGGCTTCCGCCCCCACCAGTTCGAGTTCGCGCTCTTGCGACGGCGGATGCTGGGTCCAGACATGCTTGCAGGCGGCGCAGCGCACCGCGCGTCCGCCCGGGGGAATCGCCGTGTCGCTGACCATGTAACGGGAATTGCAGTTCGGGCAGGTCAGGATCATGCGCAACCGTCGAACAAGGACTTGCTCGCCTCTGAGAAGAAATCGGAATTCAAGGTTGTACGACGCCCCCAACGGACAATCCTCGCAGGACCCCCCCGAGGACTGACGCCAATATCCACACCTTGACCGTACAGCGCAAGTGAATCGACAGGCCCGGGAAGGGGTTGCCGCCGGGCCGTGCACGGCGCAGGACGGGCGAGAGGGACAAGGCCGCCGCAGCGCCCGATCCCCGTTTGCGTTTGGCTGCAACGCATGTCAAACAAAGGGCAAGTCTCACCATCCACAGGCTTTGCCGTGAATACCGTCGTCCGGTTCGAAAATGTCGGCTTGCGCTATGGCACAGGCGCGGAAGTGCTGCGCGACATCAGCTTCTCGCTTGAGAAGGGCTCGCTCCACTTCCTGACCGGCCCCAGCGGCGCGGGCAAGACCTCGCTGCTCAAGCTGCTGTACCTCGCCCAGCGGCCCTCGCGCGGCCTGATCGAGCTGTTCGGGCAGGAAGTGGTCTCGATGGACCGGGACGGGCTGCCCGCCCTGCGCCGCCGAATCGGCGTGATCTTTCAGGACTTCCGCCTGCTGCCGCACCTGACCGCGCTGGAGAACGTCGCCCTGCCGCTCAGGATCGCGGGCGAGGATGAGGATCGGGCGCTGGCCCATGCCGAGGAAATGCTCACCTGGGTTGGCCTTGCCGACCGGATGAACGCGCGTCCCGCCACCCTCTCGGGCGGCGAGCAGCAGCGCCTCGCCATCGCCCGGGCGGTGATCGGGCGGCCGGACCTCCTGCTGGCGGACGAGCCCACCGGCAACGTGGACCCGGACATGGCGGCCCGCCTCCTGCACCTGTTCCAGGAGCTGAACCGGCTGGGCACCACGCTCCTGATCGCAACCCACGACCAGCACCTCATCGGCATGGCCCCGAGCGCGGGCGTGCTGCGGCTGGAGAAGGGCGAGCTGGCGACGGGCCCCGCACCGGCAGTCCTGCGCGCGCCGACTCCTGCCGGGCCGCCGCCGTTTACCCGGGGGAGCCTGCTATGAGCGTGCGGGGGATCGCCATGCGCGTGCAGAGCCGCCACCGTTTCAACTTCCTGCCGGAGGGGCGCGAGTCCCACGGCGTGCTGCCCTGGGTCATCGCGGTGATGGTCTATCTGATGGTGCTGGCGGTAGCCGGCGGCATCGGCCTCGTGACCGCAACCCAGGGGTGGAGCGGCGGCATGGCCCGCAGCTGGACCGTGCAGATCCTCAACGCCGAGCCGGCGGAGCGGAAGGCGGAGATGGCGGCGGCGGCACGCTTCCTCAAGGGCCAGCCCGGCATCGCCAGCGCCGCCGCGCTCCCCGAGAGCGCGGCCCGGGGGCTGCTCAAGCCATGGCTGGGCGACAGCGCCGACAGCCGCGACCTGCCGGTGCCGGGGCTGATCGAGGTGACGCTTGCCGAGAACGCCCGGGTGGACGCCGCCCGGATGGAGGCGCAGCTGAAGCAGCACGCCCCGTCCGCCAGCATCGACGACCATGACGAGTGGCTGGGCCAGCTGACCGCCTTTGCCCGCGGCCTCCAGGGGCTGGCCTATGTGGTGGTGGGGCTGATGGCGCTGGCGACGGCCGCCATTGTGACCTTCAGCACCCGCGCCGGGCTGTCCAGCCACCACAACACCATCGAGATTCTCCACCTGATGGGGGCGGAGGACCGGCAGATCGCCCGGGAGTTCCAGTGGCGCTATCTGGCCCACGGCCTCAAGGGCAGCGTGGTGGGCGCGGGGCTCGGCATCGCCACGGTGGCGGCCATCGGCGCCATGGCGCAGCGCCTGGGCACGGAAGGGATTCTGGGCTCCCTCAGCTTCCCGGCCTGGGGCTGGGTGCTGCTGGTCGTGTTGCCGCTTCTCGTGGCGTTGCTCACCATGGCGACGGCGCGGTGGACGGTGCACCGCGCGCTGGCGGAGTTCCTCTGACCCGTGCGTATCCTGCTCAAGGCCTTGCTCGCGTTCGTCCTCCTGTGGGCCATGGGGTTCCTGTGGTTCTGGCTCACCTTGCCCAAGCCGGTGCACTATGCCGCCCGGACCGAAGGCATCGTGGCGCTGACCGGGGGCGAGGGGCGGCTGTCCTCCGCCATCGACATGCTGGAGCAGGGGATGGCGCAGCGGGTGCTGATCACCGGCGTGCATCCGACCACCGGCAAGCGGCTGCTGGCCGCCCAGTTGCAGGTCCGCTACGAGATCATGGACTGCTGCGTCGATATCGAGCATGAGGCCGGCAACACGGTGGGCAATGCCCGGGCCGCCACCAAGTGGGTGCGCGAGCAGAAGATCCGCTCGGTGCGCCTGGTGACTTCCGACTACCACATGCCCCGCGCGCTGCTGGAATTCCGGGCGGCGCTGCCGGACGTCGAAATCCTGCCGAGCCCGGTGCCCGGTCCGATCAGCCTGACGGGCCTCTTGGGCGAGTATGTGAAGTACAGCGTCCGCCTGATCACCATCCGCTTCGATGGAGCCCCGATTTGACATTTCTGCGGTCTGTACTGCTCAACATCTTCATTCTGCTGTGGACGCCGCTGATCGGCCTTCCGGGCGGACTGCTCGTGTGGCTCGACAAGCGCAACATCCGGCACGTCACCACCTTGTGGGCCCGGGGCGTGATCTGCGCCGCGCAGAAGCTGACGGGTATCCGCTATCAGGTGCTGGGGCGGGAGCATCTGCCCGCCGCGCCGTTCATCCTTGCCTGCAAGCACCAGAGCGCATGGGAGACCATCGCCATCCTCATGCTGCTGGACAATCCCGCCATCGTGCTGAAGCAGGAGCTGCTGAAGCTTCCCGTATTCGGCTGGTACGCCCGCAACAGCGGCATGATTCCGGTGGACCGGAGCGGCTCCTCCAAGGCGCTGCGGACCATGCTGCGCGCGGCGGAGGAGGCCAAGGCACAGGGCCGGCCGATCGTGATCTTTCCCGAAGGCACCCGCTCCGCCGTGGGCACCCGGCCGAAGCTCCAGCCCGGCCTTGCGGGCCTCTACACCTTCCTCGACCTGCCGCTGGTGCCGGTCGCCCTCGATTCGGGGCGCGTGTGGGGAAGGGAAAGCTTTCTCAAATATTCCGGCATGATCACCGTACAGATTCATCCGGCCATCGAGCCGGGCCTGTCCCGCGCCGAGATCACGGAGCGCGTGCATGCCGCCATCAACAGTCTGGAAGAAGGATCGCCCACGTGAGTTCCCTGTTCGCGCCCCGCTACCGTCCGTTCTGGCTCCTGGGCGTTGTCGTCCTCGGGCTCGTCCTCTACGCCGTCTACTGGTTTGCCCGGCTCGCCGAGTTCAGGGAGACCGTAGAGGCCATGGTGAACGGCCAGGGGCCGGTGCGGGTTGCGGCCGAGGAGATTTCCTACGGCGGCTTTCCCTATCGCCTGTCGGCCACCTTCACCAACGTGACCGTGACGCGGGCGGGCAGTGACTACACCCTCACCGTGGCGTCGCCCGAGCTGGTGATCGAGCGCCAGCCGTGGCGCGCCGCCCTGCATCTGGGCTTCTTCCAGGACCCGAAGCTGACTCTGGCCGCCCCGACGCTGGCGGGCGGCGTGCAGCTGACCGGCACCGGCACGGAGGGGCGGTTCAGCCTCTACCTGAAGAAGGGCAACGTCGAGCGCCTCTCGACCGTGCTGGACAACGCCCGCATCGAGGGCGCGCCCTGGCTGGCGACGCCGCTGACGGCGGAGAAGCTGGAGCTGCACGGCCGCGAGGTGGCGGCGCTGCGCGTGCGCCAGCCGCTGCCGGGTGCGGACGGGGTGGCGGAAGGGCCGGGCGCGTCCCCGACGCCGCCGACGTTCCTCGAAGTGATCGTCAACGGCCAGCAGGTGCAGTGGGGCGAAGGCGTGCCGCTGACCCTGATGGCGAGCCTCGGCGTGACCGGCGAGCCGTCGGCGCAGACGATCGGCAGCTCCTACATCGATGCCTGGCGCGACGCCTCGGGCACCGTCGAGCTGCACAGCCTCAACCTGACCACCGCCGACAAGGATGACATGGTGCTGGCCAAGGGCACCTTCGCCATCGACGGCCAGCGCCAGCTGCTGGCGGGCGGCACCATCACCACCCCGTGCCCGGCGATGCTCGCCGCCCTGTTCGGCCAGGCGCTGGAAGGCGCGCCGGAAGGGCGCGTGCAGGGGCTGATCTCGCTGCCCTTCCAGGTGCAGAACGGCGCGTTTACTTTGTCTCAGCCTCAGACGGAGTGGCCGGCTCCCGCCCGAAATCGGGACGCGGCGTGTCCTGACCTGCGTCGATGATGGTGCGCCGGATGTGGCGCGTCCGGCTGAACAGGTTGAACAGCGTGTCGCCGTCACCCCAGCGGATGGCACGCTGAAGCGCCGTCAGATCCTCGTTGAAGCGCTGGAGAATCTCCAGCACCGCCTCGCGGTTGTTGAGGAACACGTCACGCCACATCGTCGGGTCCGAGGCGGCGATGCGGGTGAAGTCGCGGAAGCCGCCCGCCGAGAACTTGATGACTTCCGATTCCGTGACCTGCTCGAGGTCGGAGGCCGTGCCGACGATCGTGTAGGCGATGAGGTGCGGAATGTGCGAGGTCACCGCCAGCACCCGGTCGTGGTGCTGGGCATCCATCACCTCGACGTTGGAGCCGAGCGCGGTCCAGAAGGCGCACACCCGGGCGACGGCGGTCTTGTCCGTGCCCTCCGGCGGCGTGACGATGCACCAGCGGCCCTTGAACAGGGTGGCGAAGCCCGCATCCGGCCCCGAGTTCTCCGTGCCCGCCACCGGGTGGGCGGGGACGAGATGGCAATGGGCCGGGCAATGGGGCGCCATGGCGGCGATGGCCGAGCCCTTGGTGGAGCCCACGTCCGACACGATCGCCCCCGGCTTCAGGTGCGGGGCCATGGCCCGGGCAATGGCCTCGAAGGTGCCGACGGGCGTGCAGAGAATGACCAGATCCGCGTCGCTCACCGCCTCGGGCAGGGTTTCGGCGACCGTATCGGCCAGCCCCAGCGCGCGCACGCGCGCCCGCACGGCGTCGCTGGCGTCGTAGGCAACGATATGGGTGGGCAGCGCGGCGGTCCTGACCGCGCGGGCAATGGAGCCGCCGATGAGGCCGACGCCGATGATCGCGATTCGGTTGAAATCAGAAGGCAGGGATACGCTCACGATGCTTGTCTTTCGCTCGGCGCGCGCTCGATGAAGGCGCGCAGGGCGGCAATGACGCCGCGGTTTTCCTCCTCGGTGCCAACGGTCAGGCGCAGGCAGTCCGGCAGCCCCTGGCCGGGCAGCCAGCGCAGGATGTAGCCGGCGTCCTGAAGCGCGCGGTTGGCGGCCTCGGCCGTCAGGCCATTGGCCTCGGGGAAGCGGATGAGCAGGAAGTTGCACTGCGAGGGCACCACATGGAGGCCCAGCGCCTCGATCTCCGCCTTCAGCCAGGGCAGCCACTGGTTGTTGTGGGCGCGGGCCGCCTCGATCCAGGCCTGATCCTCCAGCGCCGCAACCGCACCGGCAATGCCGGGGCCGGTGACGTTGAAGGGCCCGCGCACCTTGTTCAGCGTCTCGATGATGGCGGCGGGGCCGTAGACCCAGCCGATCCGCTCCGCCGCCAGCCCGTAGATCTTGGAGAAGGTGCGGGTGGTGACCACGTTCGGCGCCCGGCGGGCCAGCTCAAGGCCGGATTCGTAATCGGGCGCGGTGACGTACTCAGCATAGGCCGCGTCCAGCACCAGAATGACATCGGACGGCAACCCGGCATGGAGGCGCAGGATCTCGCTCTCCGGCAGGTAGGTGCCGGTGGGATTGTTCGGATTGGCGAGGTACAGGATGCGCGTCCGCGGTGTGACGGCGGCCAGCAGCGCGTCCACGTCCGCCGTGTAGTCGCGGTCCGGCACTTCCACCAGCGTGGCGCCCATGCGCTGGGCGGCGATGGGGTAGACCATGAAGCCATGGCGCACGAACATCACCTCGTCGCCAGCCGCGCAGTAGGCGTGGGCGAGCAGGTGCAGGGCCTCGTCCGAGCCGGTGCCGCACATGATCCGGTCCGCTTCGATGCCGTGGTGGCGGGCAATCGCCTCGCGCAGCAGGGTCGCGCCGCCATCCGGGTATCGATGCGCGTTGACGCAGGCCGCCTGCATGGCTGCCACCGCCTTCGGGCTGGGGCCGAGCGGGGACTCGTTGGCCGACAGCTTGGCGGCCGGACGGCCGCTGGCCGTGGTGGCCTTGCCCGGCACATAGGGGGCAATCGCGCTGATCCAGGGCTTCGGCTGGGGAAACGACATGGGACCTCCGAAAATCGTGCCGGCGACCCATACGCCCTGCAAGCCCGGGTTGACAAGAACCAGGCGGGTCAGAAGCACTTCAGAAACCCGTATTCTCGCGCAATTTGTGTGCCCCGGTCCGGGCGGTGCGGGAAAATAATCGTCTGCAGGCGGGCTACACCGACGACGCGGACGTCGGCGCGGACGCGCGGCGGCGCAGGGTCTTGGCCGGTGCCGGAGTGACGGGGACAAGGCCGTTCGTCTTCTGGGCGAGGACGATGTGGACGCCGCCCAGATTGGGCGCAAGCGTGCGGGCGGTGCTCTCCAGCGGCATCAGCCAGCCGCAGGGCGGCATGACGAGGGCGGTCTGCCACGACAGCGGCTCGAACAGGCTCTCCCGCAGCAGGGAGGCCAGCTGACCGCGCCCGTAGGGACGGCCGTTGCCGAAGGGGGTCCTCTCGAAATGGGCCCAGAGGCCAGCGCGGTTGGACGTCACAAGGAGGAGGCGGCCGTTCGGCGCCAGCACGCGCCAGATTTCCCGAAGCAGGCGGCGGGCCGGGTCGACGAACTCCAGCCCGTGGATGACGATCACCTGATCGAACAGCGCGTCGGCAAAGGGCATGGCGGTCTCGTCCGCCAGCAGGGCGCGGTTGGGAGCGGGCGCGCCGCCTTCCGCCCCGGGCCGGGACGGCCAGCGCATCACGCCCTGGCGCGCCGGCATGAGAAGGGCCAGCCGCTCCGGCTGGCCCTCGAAGCCGTCGAGATAGGGGCCGCAGTAGCCCACGGCCAGCACCCGGTCGGTAGCGCGCTGGGCCAGCAGCGGCGCCAGCTTGCAGCGCACCTCGCGCACGGCGCGGCGGCCGAGCGGCGTGGCGTAGAAGGCGGACATTTCCTCGACGCTGGGTCGCATGGCGTCATACCATTGCTGGCCGGGAGGCGGGATCAGGATGAAAGCCTCAGCGCTTGCGGCGGCCCTGGGCTTCCCGGGGCAGCTCGGGACGGTCGATGATTCCGTGGCCAAGCGCGACGAGCTGTTGTTCCAGCGCGTCCGCGTCCGCGTCGGTGAGGCCGCCCACCTGGAAGATGCGATGCACGAGGCCCCGCTCGGGATGGTGGCGGGACTGCACGAAGTCGATGCCGCGAAAACCGCCCGGGCTCTGCCAGCGCATGATGGGCTCCACCTCGTCCAGCATGGCGAAGTCGTCCCACGGCCCGCTCTGGCCGAGGCGGCGGCCGATGCGCTGCGCGGTGAGCGCGAAAACAATGGGCGGATGCAGCCGGCGCAGCACCGGAACCGCCGAGATCCCCATGACGAAGAAGCTGACGACAAGGGCCGCCAGAACCAGCAGCGCCAGCCCGTAGCCGCTGGGCAGGGCCTGACCGGCGCTCACAAACAGCCCGAGCACGACGGCGAGAATCGTCAGCGTCAGGACGACAACCAGCAGGAGAAGGATGCCGAAGCCGCGGCGCATGGCGCGGGCGTCCATGCTCTCCACAAGCACATCGAAGGTTGTCCACTTGGCTTCCGGCCGGGCGGACCACAGCACAGGCTCGGCGTTATCATCCGCCACGAGTTCGGGAGGCGTGGTCATGCCGTCTCCTCTGGTTCCGTTCCAAACACTTGCACACGTCAGCCTCCGCACGGCGGTGCAGAGACCGTTCCTCCCAGAATGGTTCAGGTCGGCGGGGCGGCGCAACCTAGAAACGTCCCGAATGGTTGCAAAGATTGAACGATTCGAGAGTCGCGGTCCGTCGCCCGCCTTGAGCCGTCAACCATCAGGCCCCGGCCAGCCAGCGGGCCAGCGGCTCCCACAGGAGGGACGGGGCGCGGCGGCTGGCCACCATGCCCACATGTCCGGCGTTGACGCATAACGCGGCAGCGCCCGGAATGGCCCCCGCAAGGGCGGACGAACTCTCCTGCGGCACGATCCGGTCCGTCCCGGCGCTCACCACGAGGGCGGGGACCCTCAGACGCGCCGGATCGACAGCCGCGCCGTTGATGGTCCATGCGCCAGCGCCCGGCTCATTGCGACCGAAGAAGGCGTCGAAGCACTGGCGGGCGGCGGGCAGGCTGAGGGGCGGGCCGGAATTGGCCCAGTCCTCCAGCGCGATGAAATCCTCCGCTTCCTCCGAGGCGGGGTCGAACCCGGCGAAGCGGGCGAACTTGTGCTCGAGCAGGTCCGGGTCCAGCGCCCAGAAGGCGATCTGCAGCGCCTCGGCGGGAAAGACGCCCAGGTTCTGCGCCAGCGGGTCCCACTGGTCGGCGAAGGCGGCAAGGCTCTGCCGCTGGTCGTCGCCGTAGGCGTTGAAGTCCCACGGCGCGGCCAGCACCGCCAGCCGCGCGACGCGGGGAGAAAGGCACGCGGCCGCCACGCCCAGCGTGCCGCCAAGGCAGTAGCCCACCAGCGTGACCGGCTCGCCCAGCGCCTCGATGAGGGGCAGGAGGCGACGGGTGATGTAATCATCAAGGCTGAAGCCGCGTTCCTCGGTTTCGGGCTCACCCCAGTCCACCTGGTACGGGCGCACGCCCTGGCCGCCCAGCCAGCGCAGCAGCGACCGGCGGGCCGACAGATCGAGAATCCACGACGGGTTGATGAGCGAGGGCACGAACACGACCGCCGGTCCCGAGCCGCCGTAGGACAGCAGCCTGGCCGCGCCCGACTCCGCAACGGCGGGCGGGGGCGGGAGGTCGCGCCGGTAAGGGTGGCGCTGATAGTGCCGCAGCGCCCCGAGGAAACGCTCCAGCCGGGCGATCTGGTCCGGCTGTGCCGCAGTGCGGGAGACCAGCTGGGAGAGGTAAAACACGAGAGGATGGGGTCCTCTTTCAAAACGCATCGTCGATACTGCCCGTTCAGTTTGGCACTGCACAAAAGTCCATGCTATGAAGCCGGGACTGCCAGCCTCCACGTGAAGAGAGACGTTCATGGTCGACACCGGGCCGACAACGCCGCCTATCATCATCAAGAAGTACGCCAACCGGCGTCTCTATAATACCGATACGTCGAGCTACATCACGCTGGAACATCTGGCCCAGATGGTCCGCGAGAACCGCGAGTTCAAAGTGGTGGACGCCAAGACGGGCGACGACATCACCCGCACGGTGCTGACCCAGATCATCGTGGAGGAGGAGGCGCAGGGTAAGAACATGCTGCCCATCTCCTTCCTGCGGCAGCTGATTTCCATGTACGGCGACAGCATGCAGGCGCTGATGCCCCAGTATCTGGAAGCCAGCATGGAGGCGTTCCGGCGCAATCACGAACAGTTCCGCAAGGCGCTGGAAGGGGCGTTCAGCACGGGGGCGTTCGGCCCGTTCGAGCAGATCGCCAAGCAGAACATGGCCATGTTCGAGGCAGCGGCGGGCATGTTCGGCGCCAAGGCGCCCTCCGAGCCGGCGCGCAAGCCCCAGGCGGCCACGGCCGCAAGCGCGGCGGCGCGGCCCGCGGCCGAACCGGCGGCCGACGAGGGGGCGACCCGGGACGAACTGGCGTTGCTCAAGGAGCAGATGGCCGAACTTCAGCGCCGGCTGGACAAGCTGGGCAAGTAGGGCGCGCGAAGGGCCAGGGGCCCCCGCGCGCACAGGCGGGCAGACATCCGGGAGCCGATTGTTATTCCACGTCCGGGCGGTCACCCGTGTCGGGCGCGGGGGCCGTCGCGGGCGGCAGGGAGGCTGGCGTCTGGGCGGGCGCGTTCACGTTCAGCCCGGCGATCCAGTCGATCAGCTGGGCGGCCACTTCATTGGCGGCGGCGTTCAGCGTTTCGGTGACATGATCGGGCTGAACCGAGCGCAGCGGGCGCTCGGTGGCGAAGCGGGCCGAGGCGATGACCTGCGGCGCGGGCATGTCCTTGGTCGGCGTGCGCAGCAGCACTGCCTCCAGTGCGACGCGGGCGGTGTGCTCCCCGCCCGTTGCGTCCACATGGAAGCCGACGAGCCGGGTGTTGAGCCGGAAATCATAGCCCACATCGAACTGGCGCGGACTCAGCACCATCCCGGAGGAGGCGCGGCGCAGCCGCTCTTCCAGCAGCCGGGCCATGAGGCGGGACGGCGGGTCGATCCAGCGGGAGTTGGGCAGGTAGCTGACCCCCGTAAGCGAGGTGAACACGGCGATGCGCGGCGGGCGCAGCTCGGCAATGGGGTCGGGCGTCGCCACCATCAGGGGCGAGGGCAGGGCGCGCGGGGTCTCGTCCTCCGTCGTCGCCGAGCGCAGGGCATAGAGGCTCGGCGGCGGACCGCTGTTGCCGAACTCGACGAGCGGGCCGCAGGCGGCGAGGCCGAGGGCCAGGGGCAGGCCGAGCGCGGCCCAGGTGGCGGACTTACCGGGATTGCGACGGATCATACTCGGGTACCTTGTTTCCGCTGAGCAGCGAGGAGGCCGGACCGTCCTCCAGACGCTCCGTGACCTGCTGGATGGAGCGCATCAGCTCCCGCATTTCGATGATGAGGCGGGTTGCCTCCGGCAGGGTGACGCGGCTGAACTGGCCGACGGCGGGGCGATTCTCCGCCGCCATGGCGTGCAGCTCCGCCACCAGCTTGTCGGCCCGCTGGGCAACGCCGCGCAGGTCGGAGACCAGCGGGCGGACATCCTTGTCCACCAGGGCGTGGGCGCTCTGGCTGATGCGGGAGAGGTTCTCGGCGGCGGTCCGCACCTCGGCCATGGTGGCGGACAGCTCGACCAGCGTGCGGTCGATCTCGGGGCTGCGGTCCGCCACGGTCTGGGTGAGGCGCTCCACGTTCTTGATGCTCTGGGTGATGGACTGGCTGTTCTCCGGCCCCAGAAGGTCGGCGAGGCGGGTGACGGCCAGCGTTGCCTGCTGGAGCAGCTGGGGCGCATCATTGAACAGCGCCGACAGCGGCGACGGCCGGCTGGGGATGACCGGCACGCCGTAGGGCCCTTCCTCCTTCAGCGGCGGCGCGCCCGCCATGGTGCCCGAGAGCTGCACGATGACGAGGCCGGTGACGCCGAGCGGCTCCAGCGTGGCGGTGGTGCCTTCGAGAATGGGCGCTTCCTCCGTGATGGAGACGCGCACCCGCACCCGGCGGGGATCGTTCGGGAACAGGGCGATGCGCTTCACCTGGCCGATGGGCACGCCGTTGAAGCGCACGTCACTGCCCACGTCCAGGCCGGTGACGGAATCCTGGAAAAAGATGTCGTATTCCTTCGCGTCGGCGCGATCGACCCGCGCCAGCCACAGCACGAAGACGAACAGGACGCCGATGAGCGCCAGCACAAAGGCGCCGATCAGGACGTGGTTGGCTTTGGTTTCCAAGCGGTAATCCCCCGTACGCTTCAGGCCCCGGCGTCAAGCTGCGTCTGCATGGCAGCCCGGCCGCGCGGCCCCTTGAAATACTCTTGAACCCAAGGGTGCTGAAATTCCAGCAATTCTTCCATGGGGGCCACGGCGATGACCCGCTTCTCGGCCAGAACCGCGATGCGGTCGCAGATGGAATGAAGCGTGTCCAGATCGTGGGTGATGAGGAAAACGGTCAGCCCCAGCGTGTCGCGCAGGCGGCGCACCAGATCGTCGATGGCCGCCGCGCCGATGGGGTCGAGCCCGGCGGTGGGCTCGTCCAGGAACAGGATCTTCGGGTCGAGCGCCAGCGCCCGGGCAAGACCCGCGCGCTTCTTCATGCCGCCCGACAGGTCGGACGGATACTTCTCGCCCGCCTCGCGCGGCAGGCCCACCAGCGCGATCTTGAACGCGGCCAGTTCGTCCAGCAGCCTCTCGTCCATGGCGTAATACTCGCGCAGGGGCACCTGAACGTTCTCGGCGACCGTCAGCGAGGTGAACAGCGCGCCGTTCTGGAACAGCACGCCCCAGGAGCGGCGCAGTTCCTTGGCGTCCGCCTCGCTCAGGTTGCGGGCGTCATAGCCCAGCACCTCGATGGTGCCGTCCGCCGGTGTTTGCAGGCCGATGATGGACCGCAGCAGCACCGACTTGCCCGTGCCCGAGCCGCCCACGATGCCGATGATCTCCCCCCGGCGGATGTCGAGGTCGAGATTGTCGTGCACCACCTGGCTGCCGAACTGATTCCTGAGGCCGCGCACGCGGATGATGATGTCGTCGTCGCTCGTCGGGGACCCGGTCATGCTCACATTCCGATTGCGCTGAAGAACACGGCGAAAAAGGCATCCAGCACAATCACCATGAAGATGGATTCAACGACCGATATGGTGGTGCGCTCGCCGACGGACGCGGCATCGCCCGAGACCTGCATGCCCTCGAAGCAGCCGGCAACGGCGATGATCATGCCGAACACCGGCGCCTTGATCATGCCGACAAGGAAATCGTTCATCGTGACGGTGGAGCGCATCCGCGCGAGGAAGGTGTCGACGGGAATGTCCAGCGACGCCCACGCGAACAGCACCGCCCCGATGAGCGCGATCATGCTGGCGTAGAACACCAGCAGCGGCATCAGCAGAATGAGGGCGATCATGCGCGGCAGCACCAGCGTGTCGACGGGATCGACGCCGATGGTGCGCATGGCGTCCACCTCCTCGGTGAGGCGCATGGTGCCGATCTGGGCGGTGAAGGCCGAGCCCGACCGGCCCGCCACCATGATGGCGGTGAGCAGCACGCCCAGCTCCCGCAGGGTGGAGATGCTGACCAGATCGACGACGAACACCTCCGCGCCGAACTTGCGCAGCTGGAACGCGCCCTGCTGCACCAGCACCAGCCCGATGAGGAAGGACATCAGCCCGATGATCGGCAGGGCGTTGAGGCCGATGCGCTCCATCTGGTTGCTGAGCGCCACCCAGCGGATCCGGCGGGGGTGGACGATCTGGCGGCCGAAGCGCGCCAGCACCAGCCCGAAAAAGGCAAGCAGCAAGCCGAATCGATCCGCCACGCGGACGGTGGCCGCGCCGAGGGCGGCCAGCTCGCGAATGATCAGGGACGGCTGCCGGGGATGGTCCGGGCAGCCCGAGTCATGGCTTTCGGCCTGCTGGATGAGGGCCGTGAATTCGGACGAGGCCTGATCGAGCGCCACATCGCTGCCGGCCTTCCGCCACTCCCGCATGAAGCGGTGAAGCAGCCAGGCGCCGGTGGTGTCCATGGCCGAAACGCCAGCCAGATCAAGGATCAGGCGGCGGCTCTTGCCTGCACGGACGCCCTCCAGCCGGGCATAGGCCTCGCCAGCCTCCGCCACCGTGAGGGGGCCGGAAATCTGGATGCGGCTGACGTCGTCGTTCTCCTCGACGGCGATGTCGGCGCCATGCAGTTCAGTCACTTACCCCTCCTGGTACAAACTCGAAGAATCTAATGGACCGAAGCGGAAGGACAAGCCAGCGTTCTTGTGATGACTACCATATTTCGGCCACATGGCGCTGAGAAAGAGCCACTATGGCAGACTATGGAATTATTGTCGGTGATTGTCCGACCCCCATCTGGGGGCTGACGTCCCATGAGCGAATCCGGCGTATCTTCAAGGCGCGGGGCGTGCCGCTGCATACCGGAGAGCCCATAGGCTCAGGGGACCGGGTGTTCCTCGCCGACGCGCGCTTTGCCTTCGATCCGGCATGGATGGGCGCCATCCTCAAGAAACCGACGGTTCTGACCTGGGAGGGGCGGCCCATTCTCGCCCACGTGACCGGCGATTTCGCCGACGTGATCCGGCGGGCGATGGCGGCGGGCGAGCCCTGGTCGGTTCCCGTGGACGTCGAGATCCTCGCCGCCGACGGCGACGCGACGGTCTACAACCACGAGCTGCGCAAGCGCGAGCGTCCGTTCGTCGAGCCGCTGCTGCCGGAGACGGTGCGGAGCATCGAGCGCAAGAGCTACTTCGGCGCCTACAAGGGCGTGACGGACCTGCTCACCAAATACGCCTGGCCGGAGCTGGCGCTGGTGCTGACCCGCTGGGCGGCCAAGCTGGGCCTCACGCCCAACATGGTGACGGCTGTCGGCGCGGTGCTGTGCGTGGGCGCGACCATCGCCTTCTTTGAGGGGCACCTGTGGCTCGGCATGTTGATGGGCTGGATCATGATGGTGCTGGACACGGTGGACGGAAAGCTTGCCCGCTGCACCATCACCTCGTCCGCCATCGGCAACATCTTCGACCACGGCATCGACCTCATCCACCCGCCGTTCTGGTACTGGGGCTGGCTGGCGGGGCTGGCGGCCTATGGCACGCCGGTCGGGGCGGAGCTGTACGGGCTGCTGCTGTGGGTGATCTTTGCCACCTACATTCTGGGCCGCGTCATCGAGGGGATCTTCGAGTGGCGCTACAAGATGCACATCCATGTGTGGCGCAAGATCGACAGCCAGTTCCGGCTGATCACCGCCCGGCGCAACCCGAACGTTCTCATTCTCCTGATCGCGTTGGTCTTTGGCCGTCCGGACGTGGGCATCATTCTGGTGGCGCTGTGGAGCATCCTCTCGCTGGCCTTCCACACCGTGCGGCTGGTTCAGGCCTTCCTCGCGCCCAAGCCCATTGTCTCGTGGATGAGCGAGTCCTGATGCCCGGAGAGGTGACCGCGCTGGTACCGGCAGGGCGGCGCCCGGGGGTCGATCCGCTCGCTGCCCATTTCGAGGCCGACTTCAAGGCGGTGCTGCCCATCCGGGGTGAGCCGATGGTGCAGCATGTGGTGCGCGCGCTGCTCTCCAGCCCGCGCATCGGCCGCGTCGTCATCCTGACGCAGGAGCCGGACAGCTTCCTCAGCCGCCCGGACCTGGCGTGGATGGCGGGCGAGCCGCGCATTCTCTGGCGGCGCTCGTCGGAGTCCGTCAGCGCCAGCGTGCTCGACGCCATTCGCGCGCAAGGGGAGGCGGGTCCGCCCTTCCTGCTGACCACGGCCGACCACCCGCTGCTGGACGCCGCCATGATCGACGCCTTCCTCGATGGCGCCGAGGCCGAGGCGGCGGACATCGCCGTGGGGTTCGTCGAGAGCCGCACGCTGCTTGCCAAATACCCGGAAAACCGGCGCACCTGGCTGAAATTCCGGGGCGGCTGGTATTCGGGCGCGAACCTGTTCTACTTCGGCTCGGCGAGGGTTGAGCCGGCCCTCACGCTGTGGCGGGAGGTGGAGCAGGACCGCAAGAAGGTGTGGAAGCTGTTTGCCCGCTTCGGTCCCTGGCTGTTCGTGCGGGCGCTGCTGCGGTCCATCACGCTGCGGGGGGCGCTGCGCGCCGCCGGAGCCAGGCTGGGACTGAACGTCGCGCCGGTGGTGCTGGACATCCCCGAAGCCTGTATTGACGTGGACAAGGTGGCGGACTTCCACCTCGTCGAGACGATTCTGGCAGAACGTACCCAATGAGCAAGATCGAGCTGGCGATCTATGACATGGATCGCACCATCACCCACTACGGCACCTACACGCCGTTCCTGATGTCCTGGGCCTTGCGCCACCGGCCCTGGCGGCTGGTGTTCGTGCCGCTGGTGGTGCTGTGCCTTGCGGCCTACGCCGCCAAGCTGATCTCCCGCGGGCGGCTCAAGACCCTGATGCTGTTCATGCTGGTGGGCAAGCCGACCCGTCAGCAGCTGGAGCCGGCGATCGAGCACTTCGTGGGGCGGCTGATGGCCAAGGCGGTCTATCCGGGGGCGCTGGCCCAGCTGGCGGCGGACCGGGCGGCCGGCAAGCGCCTCGTGCTGGCGACCGCCAGCTATGACTTCTACGTGGGCGCGATTGCCCGGCGGCTGGGCATGGATGATGTGGTGGCCACCCGCGCCATGTGGGACGCAACCGACGCGATCCGCCCCGGCATCGAGGGGGAGAACTGCTACGGCGAGGCCAAGCTCGTCATGGTGAAGGCCTACCTCCGCGAGGTGCTCAAGGTGGACCGCAAGGACTGCCACATCGTCTTCTACTCCGACCACCACTCGGACCTGCCGATGTTCGAGTATGCGGACGAGCAGGTGGTGACCAACCCCAACCGGAAGCTGCTCGCCATCGCCCAGGCCCGGGGCTGGCCGGTGGTGCGGTGGGGCCGGACGGTCTGATCGTGCGGTCGCGTCAGGGCCCCGGCGCATAGGGACCCGGCGCATAGGGCCCCGGCGAACACTCAGGAACGCCTGCGCTCTGCCCTCAGGCGGCCTGCGCGAGCGAGGCAGGCCGGTCGCGCTGCGTGCGGGTCTCCGCCAGCAGGAGGTCGGTGTAGGCCGCCAGCGCGCGGCCAAGGTCGTATTCCTGGGCGCGGGCAACCAGCCGGTCGGACTGACGCGGCTGGGCCAGCCGCCAGCGCATGGCGTCGGCCAGGGCGTCGGCGTTCTCGATTTCCACCAGCGGGCCGTAGCGGCCGTTGGCCAGCACCTCCACCGTTCCGGTGGGGCAGCGGGTGGAGACAACCGGGCACCCGCAGGCCATGGCCTCCAGCAGCGCGTTGCTCATCCCCTCCCACGACGAGGATAGGACGAAGAGCGCCGCCCGGCGCATGTAGGCGAAGGGATTGTCCACGTAGCCGGGAAGCTCCACATCCTCGCCAACGCCGAGGCTGGCGGCCAGGGCCAGCAGCTCCTGCCGGGTTTCCTCGGGGCCGGTGCCGAGAATCAGCAGCCGCGCGGCCTGCCGCTGCCGCAGCCGGGCAAAGGCGCGGATGAGCAGGGGGAAGTTCTTCTGGCGGTGCAGGCGGCCGGTGCCCAGAATGACGGGCGGTGCACCGGGCGCGAACCAGGGGTGGTCGATCTCCGCGCGCGCCAGTTGACCGATGCGGCCGACATCGATGCCGTTCTTGATGATGGCGATGTTGTCCCGGGGCAGGCCGAGATGGCGGACGAGATCGCTCGCCAGCTCCTCCGAGACGGAGACAACGCGGTCCGCCCGTGCGAACATGGTGCGCAGCAGGGGGCGGGTGCTCAGCGCCAGCGTCCGGGAGAGCACCGATTCCCAGCCGCCGCGGCGGGCATGGGTGATGTCGTTGGACGCCCGCATGACCAGGCGCGGCGCATCCGCCAGCTGGAAACAGGCCATGGCCGCCAGCGGGTGAATGTGGTTGCCTGCCGAGAACAGCACGCGGGGGCGGTACCGGCGCAGATAGGCGCGCAAGGGAACGGTCGCGCTCAAGGTGCCAAGGAACCGGTTGGGGGACGCCTTGGTCTTCAGGGAGACGATGCGGATATGCGGGCAATCGCAGGGGCGGAAATCGCCCTCGTCCTGCACCACCACCACATCGCAGCGCAGTCCGGCTGCCGCCGCGCACTCCGCGATGCGCAGCGCGTTGCGAACGACGCCGGACGCCCGCAAATCATAGATGAGAATGGCCACATCGGGCCGGGAGCCGGACGCGGGCAGGCCGGAGGCCGGAAGCGCGCCGAAGGTCCGGGAAGCCACGCCCATGTCCGGTCGCGACTGCGTGTCGCGGCTGCTGCGGATTTGCACGAGAGAATCCCTCTGCGTTTTCAGACGACGGGGGCAAACGCATACGTCTTTCTGCCCACGTTCATGCGCTGCCGTTGTGGAATTTCTGTGGCAACACCCCGGTGACGGGACGAGTCGAGCCAATTTCGCGGCCCGGCCGATTGCAGCGGTTGACATGTGATAACATAACATTTAAGCCTTCGCTGCGTGTATTTCGGGGGTCGTAGCGATGATGTTTTCTTCCCGCTTTTTTCTGTTCGGTGTGAGCGTTTCCGCCTTGAGTCTGGCCAGTTCGGCTTATGCCGAGGACGCCAAACCGGCCCATGGTGAAGTCGCCGACATCATTGTTTCCGCACCCCTGCGCCGCGAGCGGCTGGAGGCACTTCAGGCCACGTCCGTCCTCAGCGCGGATGCACTTCAGCGCTCCATGCAGGGCACCATCGGCGAGACGCTGGCAGGCCTGCCGGGGGTGAGCGCAACGTCCTTCGGGCCGGGTGCCTCGCGGCCGGTTCTGCGCGGCTTCCAGGGGGAGCGGGTGCGCATTCTCATGGACGGCATCGGCAACGTGGATGCCTCCGGCTCCTCGCCCGACCATGCGGTCTCCAGCGACCCGCTCACCTCGGAGCGGGTGGAGGTGCTGCGCGGACCGGCGACGCTGCTCTACGGCTCGTCGGCCGTTGGGGGCGTCGTCAACCAGATCGACCGGCGGATTCCGACCAAGGCACCGGCGGCCGACATCGAAGGCGAGATGCAGGCCATCTTCGGTACCGCCGCTGACGAGAAGAGCGTGGGCGCGGGGCTGACGGCGGCCCTGACGCCTTCGTGGGTGGCGCATGTGGGCGGCTCCTTCCGCGACACGAACGACATGCGGATCGGCGGTTTCGCGGAATCCCGCGCCTTCCGGGAACAGGAACATGCGGGCGAGGGCGAGGATCACGACCACGGCCACGAGGAAGAGGAGGCCCGCGGCAAGCTGAAGAACAGCGCCGTGCGGACCAAGACGGCCTCGGCGGGCCTGACCCGCCTGTTCGACCAGGGCTATCTCGGCGCGGCGGTGAGCCTCTATGACACCCGCTACGGCGTGCCGGGTCATTCCCATGGAGGCGACGCGGCCGACCACGATCACGACCACGATCATGATCACGATCACGATCACGATCACGATCACGAGAACGGTCACGGCGGCGAGGATGACGTTCGCATCGACCTGAAGCAGGTGCGGGTCGATCTGAAGGGCGGCTACCGCTTCGATACCGGCTTCATCGAGGAGGCGAAGCTGCGCTTCGGCTGGGCCGATTACCGGCATTTCGAGCTGGAAGGCAGCGAGATCGGCACCCGCTTTGACGTGCGCGGTTACGAGGGGCGGCTGGAGCTGGTGCAGCGCCAGCGCGGGGCCTGGCGCGGCGCGATCGGCGTGCAGGGGCTGTCGCGCAAGATGAAGGCGACGGGCGAGGAGGCCTACCTGCCGCGCAACAAGACGGACCAGCTGGGCGTTTTCGCGTTGCAGGAGGGGCAGTTTGGCCCTCTCACCATCGAGGGTGCGCTGCGTTACGAGTTCAACGACATCGAGGCGGAGGGCCGGCGCGGCCGCTCGTTCGATGCCCTGAGCGCGTCTCTCGGCGGCGTTTACCGCCTTGGCGACACCTGGCGCACGGGGATCAGCCTGTCGCGCACCACCCGCGCGCCTTCGGTCGATGAACTGTACGCCGACGGGCCGCATATGGCGACGCGCAACTATCTGGTGGGCGACGATTCGTTCGGCACGGAAAAGGCCTGGGGCGCGGAAGGCTGGGTGCGCACCGAGACCGACCTCTACAGCCTCGGTGTCAGCGTCTACTGGAGCCGCTTCGACGATTACATCTACGAGCAGGCGACCGGCGCGGTCAGGGACGGTCTGCCGGTCTACCGGTACACCCAGACCGACGCCCGCTATACCGGCGTGGAGCTGGAGGGCGCCCTGACGCTGGGCACGGTGGCGGGGTGGACCTTCGTTGCCGATGCGGTGGCCGATTATACCCGCGCCACCAACCTCAAGACCGATACCCCGCTGCCGCGCATTCCGGCCAAGCGGGTGCGGGCCGGGCTGGAGGCCCAGTCGGATCGGCTGGATGCCCGGGCCGAGGTGGAGGTGGCGGACGATCAGAAGCGCGTCGCGCCCAACGAGCTGCCGACGGACGGCTACACCATGGTCAACCTGTCGGCGGCCTGGCGCCCCTGGGGCCACGATCGCGACGTGACGGTGCGGTTGCAGGCCAACAACCTGTTCGACGTGACGGCGCGCCGCCATGCCTCCTTCCTCAAGGATCTGGCGCCGCTGTCAGGCCGCGACATCCGGCTGAACCTGCATCTGGGGTTCTGACCGGCCGGGCAAGGGGACATCCGGCGCGAAATGGTTGCCGTTGCGCAACGATATTGTGTTGCTGATGAATGAATTTGAGAGGAAGTTGCCTTGTAGGCCACAGTAGCGCATCCTATCTAGGAAGCATGGAGCGGCAATGTGCGTTATCGCTCTGGCGTGCTTCAACGAGTGCGCGATTTCCTCCCTGAACCCTGGCCACTTTGCCTCCCGGTAGAGTGGCCTTTTTTTATCCGGTCTTTGTTATTCGGTCGTCCTGTTTTTCTGTCGGCCTTTTGTGGGGCGCGAGGGCGGGCCTACTCCGCCGCCGGGCGCAGGGGCGCGCCCAGGTTGAGCGCCGGCAGCCCATCCCGGATGACTTGGAAAATGCGGGCTAGGTTGCGGCGCAGCGTGGCGAGCCCGGCCGTGCGCGTCAGGTGCAACTCGGACATGTAGAGGCTGCGGTCGATCTCGATCTGCACCACATGAACGTTGCGCTCGGGCTGGCCGTAGATCTCGGTGGTGTAACCGCCCGAATAGGGGGTGTTGAGCGCGGTGCAGTAGCCCTCCGCCTCCATCGCATTCCGCACCAGTGCCAGCACGGACGGCGCGCAGCTCTCCCCCCAGCGGTTGCCGAGGATGATGTGGGGACGGGGTGACCCTGAACCGCACGATTTCGGCAGGGCCGCCGAGGGCATGGAATGGCAGTCCAGCAGCAGGGCGTAGCCATGGGCGCGGCGGGCGTCCTCGATCAGCTGGCGCAGGGCTGCGTGGTAGGGGGCATGGACCGTCTCCACCCGCGCCAGGGCTTCGCCCAGCGGCAGCTTGGTGTGGTAGATGTCGAGGCCGACCCCGGCCACGCGAGGCACCACCCCGAGGCCCGCCGCGACGCGTTCCGTCACGCTGCGGGTATAGGCGGGCAGCGGCTCGGTGAACATGGTCGGGTCCAGCTCGTCGGGCGCGCGGTTCAGGTCCACATAGGCGCGGGCATAGCGCGCGCAGATGAGCGGCAGCCCCAGGGCAGGGGCGTCCGCCACCAGCTCGTCCACGAACGCATCCTCCGACCGGCGCAGCAGCCGGAGGTCGAGACGCGAACGGCGCAGGAAGTCCGGCGGATAAACCGTACCACTGTGAGGGGATGCGATGATCAGCGGAGCACACGCGCCCGCTGGCCGTTGAATCTGATACGGACGGTTTAATGTTTCGGCAGGATGATCCATAACCATGCCAACAGGATGCGGGCCAAAAACTGCACACGCAATCTTAAACTTCCGGTGAGAGGATTTCGGTCGGTGCCAATGCGGATTCTGTCTGGGCAATAACGGGAGCGAGACGTCCGGTGGTTAAGATTCTCTTGGCCGAAGACGATGATTCGATGCGGGCGTTCCTCGCCAAGGCGATCGAGCGCGCCGGCTATGAAGTGGAGGCGGTGGACCGGGGCACCGCGGCCCTGCCTCTGATCGCGACCGGCACGTTCGACCTGCTGCTGACGGACATCGTGATGCCGGAGATGGACGGCATCGAGCTGGCGCAGCGGGCGGCGGCGCTCGCGCCCCACATGCAGGTGGTGTTCATCACCGGGTTTGCCGCTGTCGCGCTCAGCCGGGGGGCGGGCAAGACCCCGAACAGCAAGGTGCTGTCAAAGCCCTTCCATCTGCGCGAACTTATCTCCGAGATCGAACGGATGCTCGCCGCCTGAGTGGCTGGCGGGCGGCCGGGCGGTTTCGCCGCGTTGCAATCGCCGCTATAGGCTGGGCGGGGTCATCTGCCCTGCCGGCAACGCACCATGGGGGACACACGTGAATCGGCCGATCGTCATCGCGCACCGGGGCGCCAGCGCCGAGCGGCCCGAGCACACGCTTGCCGCCTATGAGCGGGCCATTGATCTGGGGGTCGACTATATCGAGCCCGATCTCGTCTCGACAAAAGACGGCGTGCTGGTGGCCCGCCACGAGAACGAAATCAGCGGCACGACCGACGTGGCCCTGCACCCGGAGTTCGCCGAGCGGCGCACGACCCGGATCATCGACGGCCGGTCCGTGACCGGCTGGTTCACCGAGGATTTCACCCTTGCCGAGCTGAAGCGGCTGCGGGCGCGGGAGCGGCTGCCGGAGGTGCGCCCCGCCAACACGGCCTATGACGGGCAGGAGACCATTCCGACGCTGGAGGAGATCATCGCGCTTGTCCGCCGCAAGGAGCGGGAGACGGGTCGCGTCATTGGCCTCTACATCGAGACCAAGCATCCCAGCTACTTCGCCGGCATCGGCCTGCCGCTGGAGCCCGGCCTGTTGCGGCTGCTGGCGGAGCACGGTTACGAGGGGCCGGATGCGCCGGTGTTTCTCCAGTCCTTCGAGGTGGGGAACCTCAAGGTGCTGCGCCGCCAGACCCGGGTGCCGCTGGTGCAGCTGATGGAGGCGGACGGCGCGCCCTTTGACGCCGTGCTGGCGGGCGAGCGCCGCACCTATGCCGACATGGCAAGCCCCGCGGGGTTGGCGGAGATCGCCACCTATGCCGACGCCATCGGTGTTGCCAAGGACATGATGGTGCCGAGGGGGCCGGACAATGACCTTCTGGCACTCACCGCCCTGGTACGCGACGCCCATGCGGCGGGGCTCCTGGTGCACGTCTGGACCTTCCGCAGCGAGAACGCCTTCCTGCCGCGCCGCTGGCAGGCGGGCGCGCAGGCCGATGGGGAGGGTGTCGACCCGGCCGTACGCGGCGACGCAGCGGCGGAGCTGGCGCTGTTCCTGCAACTGGGCGTTGATGGCGTCTTCGCCGACGATCCGGCGGTGGCGGTGCCGGTGCGGGACCGGCTGTTCGGTGCCCGGCACAGCTAGGCGCCGGGGCCGAGGGCAGGGGGGGAAGGGCATGCAAAAAATCTCGAAATCGGGTCTTGCGTTTGAAAGAAACTGGGGTATAAGGCCGACCTCCGGACGGCGCTGCCGTCGGATTGACCCGGGTGGGCGTGTAGCTCAGTGGTAGAGCACTGTGTTGACATCGCAGGGGTCGCAAGTTCAATCCTTGCCACGCCCACCATTTCAACCCCCTGAAATCGCTAAGCATACCCAAGCGTGCTTCGGCGCGCTTTTGCTGTTTCAGGCGAGGGCATTTCAAAGCCGCTAATAAATTTCGAGATTCAGTCAAATGAGTGCGGTTTTACCTGATCGTATCGGGCGATATCGGTCCGGGGTTACTCAATGAATAGCAGCGCAGTTCTTGCTGAACGTAAAAAATATGGTCTCTATTTTCTGCCGCCTGATGATGAACAGGTGGCTTCTCAGTCTGTAGTTCGGCACCCACCCCAAAAAAAATCAAAACGAGTAACCGTTCTGTTAACTAACTTAAAGTATACGGTAGTGCGATGACGGTAGTTGACTCATTCAACCGGTTCGTCTGGTGGGTATGATTTCTTCAGTAGGATGTGGTGTCGGGCGTAGTTAGCAGTAAACCATGTATAAAAGATGGTGGCATTATGGTTTCACTGACATCGAACAGCCTGGCATCTCCGGGTGGACTGGTGATCCTCCAGTCGAAACTGATGCGTTCCGTGCGGCGCTTGAAGGTTACGCCATCGCTTCCGGCAGGGCGAATGCCCAAACTGGGTGCCGCGGACGATCTGCTCCCGGGCGCTGGTGGGCGCGACAAATCAAGAGGATGGGCCGGCTTCGCAGTCTATAGAGATGCAAAAGGCGAGCGCTCCGAGCGGCGCATTACCTGTCGCAAGCTCTCCGGTTATGGCACGATTGAGCTTGTTCACGCATTTTGCCATGAACGGCAGGCTTATCGTAGTTTCCGGGTGGACCGCTTCGAAGAGTTAATGGACATCGCCACCGGCGAACTCCTGGATCCTCTTCCTCACTTCGAAGCATTGCGTCAGCAAGGCGCTCTCCTGATGGAAGACAAGGCGCTTATTCTTGTTTTTATGGCGTGTTGCGATGGCGAATATCATCCGCTGGAGCGAGAGGCGATTGAATACTGTATTAGCCGCTACATGCTGCGTTTCGGCGGTGAGGATCAGGACATAGAGCGCTTGTTGGTCCGCTGTGATTCTCTGGCACCGGACGGATTAGATTTTCTCAATTGTTTAAAGGCTCTGTCGAACCTCAAAAACGGCCCGCATATAGCCCGCTTGGTGCTTGAGGGAACTGGCAGCGTTATTGATGCCGACGGATATCACCACGAAGCGGAGATCGAATGGGGCTTATACGTTGATGAGTACCTCAAGCGCTTGGCAGTAAGGAAATAAGGGGGCAGTTTCGTCCCACGTGTTCAGTTGGTTCACGTATCTTGTAAGCCGACCAGCCTCTCGAAGGAGATAGAATCGAGGGACGGTGGTTGGATCATGGAGCCCTGTCCCGGGCAAAAGAAAACGGTCGTGCAAGGTGAGGGGCAGCACGACCGCTGTGAGTCAGGAAGGCCTTGAGGAGTACCGGTTTTCAGGAATTCCGGTTTTTGGCTTGTTGTGATCCTGTTTCCTGCCCGATCTGTCTTGCGGCGGTCAGGGCAGCGTGCCGCCTGACCGCGCGCAAGCAGAGCCGAGAGATCAGAACCGGGTGGTGAATTGCAGCTGGACCGTGCGCGGCAGCGACACAAAGCCGACCTGGTCCGCCGCGACACCCGCCGCCGTACCCGTGCCGGAGCCGGTGTTCGGCGCATCCACCACGCCGCCCACAATGTAGCGGTTGGTGAGGTTCTTGCCGATCAGCGCCACCTCGAAGCGGGAGTCGTCCGTGCGGACCCGCACCGAGCTGTCGATCGTCAGATACTTCGGCTGACGGGACAGCGGGTGGGCGAAGCTCGACGCCAGGTAGCTGGAGCTGTAGCGGCTGTCGACCGAGATGCCGAACAGCAGCGAGCCGGAGACAGGCGCTTCATAGGAGGCACCCAGCGAGCCGGTCCACTTGGGCGCGACGGCCGTCGGCTTGCCGCTCAGGTCCTGACCCGGCGCACCCTGGAACACGGTGTTGCACCCCTGCGCGATGGTCTGGCCGCCGTAGCAGGGCGCGATGTAGTTCGCATAGCGCGCCTTGTTGTAGTTGATCGAGCCGCGGAAATTCAGCCCATCAACCTCACGCGGCGCATATTCGAACTCGACCTCGACGCCCTTCGTCTTCGCCTTGCCCGCGTTGGTGGTGATGAACGCGAAGGTCTCGGAGTTGAAGAAGTCCACCTGGAGGTCGAGGTACTTGTAGGTGTAGACACCGACGTTCAGGCGGAGCTGACGGTCAAACAGCATCGTCTTGATGCCCGCCTCGAAGCCGCGCGCCTTCTCCGGGTTGAAGGCGACGTCGGTCGGCACGGTCGACGCGCTGACGAAGCCGCTGTTGGAGAAGCCGCCCGACTTGTAGGCGCTCTTGTAGGCGCCGTAGATGGTCACGTTCTCGTCCGGCTTCCAGGAGATGGTGGCCTCGGGCGACCAGTTGTTGAAGGTCTGGTCTCCCTCGATCGGCGAGTTCTGCAGGAACAGCGTCTGCAGCAGCTCGTTCACATAGGGCTGCATCAGGTAGCTGTCCTTGGTCTCATGGATGTAGCGGACACCGGCGGCAAGTTCGACCTGCGGCACCACCTTCCAGGTCACCTGGCCATAGCCGGAAATCGTCTCGCCATCCGTCTCAGAGCGCTTCAGGTAGGCGAGATAGCGCAGGTGTGCCGGCTGGGAGGAATCCTCCACGTTGCCGAAGGCGCCGGTCTGCGTGTGGTCGCGCTTGGTCTTCTGATAGTAGACGCCCGCCAGAACATTCACCGGCCCGTCATAGGTGGTCTGGGCCCGCAGCTCGGACGAGAAGGCGTGGTACTTCGAACGCTCGGACGACGGCGCCGCCGCCAGGTCAGACGAGACGAAGGTGCAGTCGCACGACCAGCGGTTGACGTTGCGGTTGTAGTTGGTGACCCAGGTCACATCCAGCGTGTCGAAGCCGTATTCCAGCGTGCCGGTGATCGCATAGCTGCGGTAGCGGTTGTACAGCGCACCGTCTTTGCGGCTGAACGGCTGATTCCCGGCGATGTCCTCGGGAATGTAGTTCTGGTAGACGTTGAACTTGCGCTCGCAGGGAATGTTCGGGTTGAGGGCGTAGCTGTCACCGACGCAGCCGAACAGGCCGTAGTTCCAGCTGTTGTTGTTGGTCGTGTTCGCGGTGCCGCTCGCCTTGAGCGTGGCGGTCAGCCGGTCCGTCGGTTCCCACTTCAGCGTGACGCGGCCGAGGAATTCCTTCTCGCCCGGGTTGTCGCCGTCATAGGCGCGGGCGAGGTGCGGCGTGGTCTCGCCGGTTGCCACGTCATAGGTCGCGTAGGTCTTGTCCATGCCGCGGTTGCGGAAATAGCTGCCGTACATGTTGGAGCCGCGCACCGCGACGCGGATGCCCAGGTTCTCGCCAAGAGGACCGGAGGCCATGGCCTCGCCGATCAGGTTCTTGGCCTTGAACTCGTAGCCCACCCGGCCCATGAACTCGGGCGTGTCCGTGGGGTCCGCCGAGCGGATCGCAATCACGCCGGCCGTCGCGTTCTTGCCGAAGAACAGGGCCTGCGGACCCTTGAGCATTTCGATGCCGGCAAGGTCGAGGAAGCCCTCGTTGATGATGCGGCCCTGACCGTAATAGACACCGTCCACAATCACGGCGACCGACTGCTCGATGCCGATCGAGGTCGACGACGAGCCGATGCCGCGCAGCGTGAGCTGGGCGCCCGAACCGTTGGAGGCGCGGCCGATCGTGAACTGCGGGGTCTGCGTGGAGATCTTCTCCAGGCTGGTCATGTCGTAGCGCTGAATGTGCTCGGCGGTCATGGCCGTCACGGACACAGGCACGTCCTGAAGGCTTTCCTCACGCCGGCGGGCGGTGACGACGATTTCGGCAAGACCAACGCTTGCCGTCTGTCCGTCGTCCGCCGACTGCGCCAGCGTCGGCGCCGCGGAGAGCAGCGGGAGCGCAAGTGACGTCAATGCTGTAGATACATGAAAAAACGCGAGTGCTTTCATGGTTTCCTCCCCCATCAGCCTCGCATCCGCCGTCTGTTTCAGATTCTGGATTGGTCGGATGGCATTAGGCAATGTCGCCTAGGTGTGTCATGCCGTTCCAGAAATTACAGCCTGCTATAAAAAATAGGTCACGCCCCCAGCTGCCGGTGGGCTTGCGCCAGCTCCCGGTCCAGGGCGGGGATGAGGGTAGGGGCGGCCCACGGCCGGAGCAGGCCGCAGAGCTGAACCAGGATGTGCGGGCGCACCTCGCTGTCGCGCAGCTGCCCGGCGCCCCAGAACAGGATGGACGTGACCGCGGCGATGCGAACCAGCCGCGTGATCATCGGGACCGGCGCTGTGTCCAGAATCGCGCCCGACTGCTTCATGTCCATCAGCGTCGAGCCGAAGAACTCGTCATAGAGCGCGTCGATGCCCACCGCTTCGGCATGGTCGAGCAGGATGGGGATCAGCGTGCGCGCCGTGTTGGGGCGCACCAGCGTACCATCCACCAGGGCGTCAACCAGGGCGACGATGAACCCCCAGCCGGACTCCGCGCAGGCATCGCGCGCCTCCTGGAAGATGGAGGCGGTAATGTCATAGGCGGTGGCCGCGATCAGCCGGTCCTTGCTGCCATAGATGTTGTACAGCGTCTTCTCGGTCACGCCGCTGCCGGCCGCGATCATCCGCATGGTGACCTCTTGCAGCCCATGCGTGGTGATCAGGTTGCGTGCCGTGCGCAGCACCCTTTCCCTTCGGTCCCGCTGGCGGGGGGACAGACGGGGAGACAGGGTGTGCTTTCGGGGCGAAGCCAGAGAGTGAACCATCTCGAGCAAATTCTCAGACCGGAAAACAGCGCAGTCAAATATCAGTTTATAACGTGACGAGATAGAGCCGGGGTGAGGGCCCGGTGGATGGACCGTGCGCAGGGGTGCCCGGCCGCGCTGGGCTACTCCGGGGGCGGGGCCGCCGCTTCGCCGCGCAAGGGGCGGGCCTGCCAGGCGCCTTCGGCATAGGTGTAGTGGACGCGATTGCCATGCCGGAACTCATGGCCGTCCCAGGCGATGACCTGAAGCTCCAGATCGTTGTGCCGCCGGACATCCAGCCAGTTGAAACTCTGCCTCTCCTCGGCCCGCAGGCGTGTCGAGGTGGCGGTTCCTGCCTGAACCACCAGCGCGTGGCCGGCTGTTTCCATCATCCTGCTGGCGGCCTCCGCATAGGTGCGGTGGAAATGACCCGCGAGGGCCAGGTGGACCCCGGCCCGGCCCAGGGCGGCGACCGCATCCTCGCTCCGCCCGACAGCGCCGCCGAGGGCATCGCCCTTGCCGATGGGCAGGGCAAACAGGGGATGGTGGGTGACGAGGATCCGAGTCTTCTGGCTCTCGACGGCGCGGAATCGCTCCTCGATAATCTGCATCTGCGACCGGTTGATGCGCCCGCCGGTCACGGCAAGGGCGCGCGAGGTGTTGATGCCGAGCACCGCCACCTCGTCGTTCTCGAACCAGGGGCTGAGGTCGTGGGTGATGTAGCGGCGGTAGCGCCTCAGCGGGGTGAACAGGCGGCGGGCCACGTCATAGAGCGGCACGTCGTGATTGCCGGGCACAGTCAGCACGGCAAGCCCGGCGGCGCGCAGCCGCTCGAGGTAGGCGGCGGCCTCCCGGAACTGCCGGACGCGGGCCCGCTGGGTGAGGTCGCCGCTGATGACCACCAGATCGGGCCGGTGGCGGCGCAGCCACGCCTCGCTGGCCTCGACGACGCGGGGGTCGTGCGCGCCAAAGTGGACATCGGAGAGATGGGCGATCAGGGCCATCGCAACTGAACGGGTGTCCCCGTAACCAAGTTCCTGTGATACGGAGCCATACTACACCTTCGGGCGTTCTCTGGGGATGTCATCCCAGCCTGTTCCGCGTGAAGCCGTTCTCATCGTCAACGCTCATTCCCGGCGCGGAGAGGCGCTGTTTCAGGAAGCGCGGGACAAACTGCAAGCGGCGGGCATTACCCTTCTGGACGCCCACGGCGTCGACGATCCGGCGCGGATGCCGCACCTGGTGCGGCAGGCCGTGCGGAAGGGGGCACCCATGGTGATCGTGGGCGGGGGCGATGGCACGCTCTCGGGCACCGTGGACGAAGTGGTCAATACGGGCTGCGTCTTTGCCGTCCTCCCGCTGGGGACCGCCAACAGTTTCGCGCGCACGCTGGGGATCCCCCTCGATCTGGAGGAAGCAATCCAGTGCATCGCCACGGGCCAGAGGCGGCGCATCGATCTGGGCATGATCAACGACGACTATTTCGTGAACGCGGCGTCCATCGGCCTGTCGCCCGCCATCGGCAAGACCATCCCGCCCAGGCTGAAGAAATATCTGGGGCGGGTGGGGTATCTGGTGTGGGCAGCGCGCTGCTTCCTGGACCTGAAGCCGTTCCGCGTTGTCATCCGTGACGGTGCGCACGAGCGCCGCCTGTGGTCGACGGAGGTGCGCATCCTCAACGGACAGTTTCACGGCGGCGTTCAACTGACGGACAACACCGACGTTGATAGCGGCGATATCATCATTCAGGTTGTCACCGGCCGGAACCGGATGTCCCTCATTCTGGACTGGTACGCCAAGTTCTTCAGCCTGAGAGACGTCAATACCCATACCGAGGACATCCGCTGCACGGAGATCATGCTCGATACCCGGCCGCGCCGTTATATCTCCATTGATGGTGAAGTGCTGGCACGAACACCGGCCCGGGTGCGGGTGGCCGCGGCCGCGATCGACGTCGTCGCGCCCTGCGAACAACAAGAGGGCCAGCCTGACGAGGGGTGAGGCATGAGGGGAAAGGGCTGGGTGGCAGGGGCAGGGCGCGCCTTGCCGTTTGTCCTCTCGCTGCTGGTGTGGGCGGGCGCCTTGCTGTCGGGCGGGAAGGGGTCTGATCTGGACCGGGAGATCCTGTCCGCCTTCTATCTGGGAGAGGGGGCGGACTACCTGCTGCCCTGGGTGGTCGTCACGGAACTTGGCGGCTGGAAGGCGCTGATCCCGCTGGCCGGCTGCGCCTCGGTCTACCTGTTCATCAAATGCCGGACTCGGGATGCCTTGCTGCTGATGGGGCTGGTTTTGGGGGTGCGGATTCTGGTGGAGTGGCAGAAGATCCTCGTTGGCCGGGTGCGGCCTGACTACGGGCATCTGGTCGATGTCACGTCGCTGTCCTTCCCGAGCGGTCATGCCGCCAACGCCCTTGCCACCTATCTGGCGCTGGCGATCTTCCTGCTGCACAGCCGGATCGCGGTTGCGGCGGCGGTGGCGCTCTCGCTGCTGATCGGGCTCAGCCGCCTTTTCCTTGGCGTGCACTGGCCAAGCGATGTGCTGGGCGGGTGGGCGTGGGCCCTGATGTGCACCCTTGCCGTGCTGCGTTTTGCTCCGCCCGATCCGCGCCAGCCCGGTCCGGGCGGCATCAGGCGCTGAGGCGCCGGGCGAGCGCCTGCTCCATCGCGTGTTGCAGGTCCGCTATCTGGTAGGGCTTGTGCAGCACCGGCCGGTCCTGCCACTCGGGCGTTATGGAGTCCTCGCCATAGCCGGTGGCGAAGATGAAGGGGATGCCCCGCTGCTTCAGGGCTTCGGCGACGGGGTAGGCGCTCTCGCCCGCGAGATTGATGTCGACGATCGCCATATCGAGCGGAAGCGAGTCGACAAGGGCGAGGGCGCGATTCACATGCCCGGCGCATCCGGCCACGGTGCAGCCCAGCTCCTCCAGCAGGTCTTCCAGAAAAATGGCGACGAGGGTTTCGTCCTCGGCAATGAAAACGCGCAGACCTTCCAGCCGGGCGGGCGGCGCGGCGAGGCGGGAGGCCATCAGGCGGTTCTCTCCCCGGTCTCGCTGCCGGGGCCGAGGGGGATCTCCAGCCGGCAGTTGAGGCCCGTGGTCAGGTAGGCCATGTGAACGCTGCCGCCGAGCTGGTCGCGGATGCTGCGCTCGATGAAGGCCGATCCGAAGCCGAGGGCGCGCGGCGTCCGGGCGGGCGGCCCCCCGCTCTCCTGCCACAGCAGATTCAGCACGGGAGGCCCGGTATCGGGGGCGGAGGCCGCCACCTGCCAGTTCACCCGGACCCTGCCGGAGGGCCAGGACAAGCTGCCGTGCTTGATCGCGTTGGTCACCAGTTCATGGAACACCATGCCGAGCACCACGGCCTGGTCGGCGGTCAGCGCCACGGCCTCGCCGGTGAGAATGATGCGCCGCCCCTCGTCCTCGCGGTAGGGCTGCACCTGCTCCTCGATGATGTCGCGCAGCGCGGCGCCGGACCATTGGTCCCGGGTGAGCAGGCTGTGCGCCTTGCCCAGCGCCATCAGGCGGCCCTGAAACTTTTCGCAGAAGCTGGCGGCATCCGGCGTTTTCCGTGCTGTCTGCCGGGCCAGGGACTGGACCGTGACCAGCGTGTTCTTGATGCGGTGGTTGAGCTCCCCCATCAGCATCTGCTGGCGCTCCTGCTTCCGCTTGTGCGTGCTGATGTCCTGGAGGGTGCGGACACTGTAGAGAAACGCGCCATCGGCCCCATGCACGGCGGAGGAGGTGATTGCCACCCACTGCGGCGCGCCGTCCTTGCGCACCTGGCGCTTCTCGATCGTATAGCTGTTCCGCAGGCCGGCGGTCTGTTCGGCATAAAGGACCAGCTCTCCGGCGCGATCGTCCTCCAGCGCCAGATCGGAGAAGGTCATGCCCAGCAACTCCTGACGGCTGTAGCCGGTGATCGCGCAATAGGCCTCGTTCACCCGCAGCAGCCTGCCTCTGGCGTCGGTTTCGCCGATGCCGATGCCCGCATGTTCGTAGGTGGCTGCCAGACGCTGCCCGGCCTCGGGCACGGCCTCCGGCACGCTCGGGTCCGGCGGCAGGGGCGGGGGGATCTCCTCCGCGCAGACCATGGCCCCGACGATGTGGCCGCCGCTGCCGTGGATCGGGGTGGCGCTCAGCCTTGCCGGACGGCGCGTGCCGTCGGGACACTCGACGAGAAACACCCGCTCCCGCGTGGAGAGGCCGTGCTTCAGGGCCAGCGCCAGAGGCGCGGCCTCCGGCGGGACCGGTGCCCCGTCCGGCAGAAACAGGCAGGCGGAGAGGCAAGGGGCGTGCTCCGCCTGGTCCGGGGCGGCCGGGGACTGCCAGAAATCGGCAGCGCGCCGGTTGTGGCGCGCAACGCGGCCCTCCGCATCGCAAAGGCAAACGGCGCCGGGCAGGATGTCGAGCAGCTCCTGCGTTGCCGCCAGAAAGGTGTCGAACGGGGCCTCGGCAGATCTGGCGGGGCAGTCGAGCGTGGCGCCGGGTTCATACATGCCGATAGCCATTCCTGTTCCGCAATAATAAAGGCGCTTCAGGCGCTGCGTAGGAAGGATAGGGTAACTTATCGGAAGTTGATTATGCAATGGCGCAAACGTCGAAAAGCGGAGCCTGCGTTTGGATTGTTTAATGAAATAAGAAAAAGAAATATTTTCTGCTATTATCGAGCTTCGGTGTCGTTGGTGATGTGAAATATTTATTTTCGATGCGGGACTTTTTTGTCTGGTCCGTGAGGGTATATCTGGAATTATTATGATTTATTCCGGGCCCGGGCTGCGGGTTCGTCCTTACCCGGTCCGGGCGACCGGCAGCGCCTCGTCTTCCATGCGGCCGGGGCCGTACAGGGCGTCCTGTTCCGCTTCGACCACCCGTTGCAGGAACTCCGCCACCGCCCGCACCCGGGGAATGGAGCGCAGGTCGGCGTGCAGCACCAGCCAGTAGGCGCGCTCCAACCGGATCTGGTCCGGCAGCACCGGCACGAGCCGCGGATCCCGGCAGGCGGAGAAGTGATGCAGGAGGCCCAGTCCGAAGCCGGCCCCGACCGCATTCTGCTGGGCCATGACCGAGCTGGACCGGAACGTCACGGTGGGATCGTTCACGATGTCGGAGACGAACTTGAGCTGGGGCAGGGCGATGAGATCCTCGATGTAGGAGACGAACTCCTTGCCCTTCAGATCCTCAACCGTGCGGATCGGGCCGCAGCGCTCGAGATAGTCGGCGGAGGCGTAGAGGCCGAGGCCGTAGTCGGTGAGCTTGCGGGCGTAGAGGCGGCCGGAGGGCGGCCGGCCAAGCATGATCGCCAGATCCGCTTCCCGCTTGGAGAGGCTGATCGCCTGGTTTTCCGCCACCAGCTCCAGATTGAGCTGGGGATAGGCCTGCCGCAGCTCGCGCGCATAGGGCGCGACGAGATAGGCGCCGAAAGCCTCGGGCGTTGCAAGCCGCACGGTGCCGGAAATCTGGAAGTCCTGCCCGGCAAGGTCGGCGCTGATCGCAGCCGTTTCGCTCTCGATGCGTTCCGCATGTACCACCAGCCGCTGGCCGCTTTCCGTCAGCGTCAGGCCGCGCGGCGACCGGTGAAACAACAGGCAGCCGATCGCCTGCTCCAGCGCGGTGATGCGCCGGGCAACGGTCGTATGATCAACGCCCAGCCGGCGGGCGGCATCCACCAGCCGCCCGTGGCGGGCAACAGCGAGGAAGAAACGCAGGTCGTTCCAGTCGAACATGATATTTCTGCACATTTGATCGGCACAAAACCGATCTGTTATGAACATGATTGCACAGACTATAGCTTGGGGGAACGATTTTTGACGAGGGGAAACCAGTCATGCGGGACATCACCCACTTTATCTCCGGCAAGTTCGTGACCGGCACGTCCGGCCGCTACAGCGACGTGTTCAATCCCAACACCGGCGAAGTGCAGGCACGCGTGGCTTTGGCCTCGCCCGAGGAGCTGGACGCCGCCGTGCAGTCCGCCCTGAAGGCGTTCCCCGCCTGGGCGGCCACCAACCCGCAGCGCCGTGCCCGCGTCATGTTCAACTTCAAGGCCCTCGTCGAGAAGCACATGGACGAGCTGGCCGAGATGCTCTCCCTCGAACACGGCAAGGTGCTGGCCGACGCCAAGGGCGACATTCAGCGCGGTCTGGAAGTGATCGAGTTCGCCTGCGGCATCCCGCACCTCCAGAAGGGCGAGTTCACCGAAGGCGCCGGCCCGGGCATCGACGTGTTCTCCATGCGCCAGCCGCTCGGCGTGGTGGCGGGCATCACCCCGTTCAACTTCCCGGCCATGATCCCGATGTGGATGTTTGGCGTGGCGATCGCCTGCGGCAACACCTTCATCCTGAAGCCGTCGGAGCGTGACCCGTCCGTGCCGGTGCGCCTGGCCGAGCTGTTCCTGGAAGCGGGCGGCCCCGAGGGCGTGCTCAACGTGGTGCACGGCGACAAGGTGGCGGTCGATGCCATCCTCGACCACCCGGAGATCAAGGCGGTGAGCTTCGTCGGCTCGTCCGACATCGCCAACTACGTCTATCAGCGCGGCGCAGCCAACGGCAAGCGCGTGCAGGCCATGGGCGGCGCGAAGAACCACGGCATCGTGATGCCGGACGCCGACCTGGACCAGGTGGTGCGCGATCTCGTCGGCGCGGCCTACGGCTCGGCGGGCGAGCGCTGCATGGCGCTGCCGGTGGTGGTGCCGGTGGGCGCCAAGACCGCCGACGGCCTGCTCGAGCGCCTGCTGCCGGAAGTGCAGAAGCTGAAGGTCGGCACCTCGACCGATCCCGAGGCCCAGTATGGCCCGGTGGTGACCGCGGCGCACCGCGAGCGCATCAAGTTCTACATCCAGATGGGCGTGGACGAGGGCGCGAAGCTGCTGATCGACGGCCGCGACTTCCAGCTCCAGGGCTATGAGAAGGGCTTCTTCATCGGCCCGTCGCTGTTCGACCACGTGAAGCCGACCATGAAGAGCTACCAGGACGAGATCTTCGGCCCGGTGCTCCAGATGGTCCGCGCCGAGACGCTGGAGGAGGCGATCGAGCTGCCGAGCAAGCACCAGTACGGCAACGGCGTCGCCATCTTCACCCGCAACGGCAACACCGCCCGCGAATTCGCCCAGCGCGTGAACGTGGGCATGGTCGGCATCAACGTGCCGATCCCGGTGCCGGTGGCCTACCACACCTTTGGCGGCTGGAAGCGGTCGGCATTTGGCGATACCAATCAGCACGGCATGGAAGGCGTGCGCTTCTTCACCAAGATCAAGACGGTGACCCAGCGCTGGCCGGTGGGCGACGTGGGCGACCAGTCCTTCGTCATCCCGACCATGCGGTAAATCGGGGCGCCAGAGTTATCCCCTGGGGGGAGGGGAGCGTCCGGCCTTGCCGCAGGAGGGGGCGGCGGGCCGGACGTGCTTTGCCCAGGCAAGTTCTTGAAGGGGATGGTCACCGCTTATGGATTTTCAGCTGTCCGAAGACCGGATCATGATCCAGGACATGGCCCGCAAGTTCGCGAGCGAGCGCTTGCGGCCGAACGCCATGCGCTGGGACGAGGAAAAGACGCTGGACCGCGACGTGCTGCAGGAGGCGGGAAGCCTCGGCTTCGGCGCGATCTACGCGCGCGAGGACGTGGGCGGCTCGGCGCTGACGCGCCTGGACGCGGCGCTGATCTTTGAAGCGCTCTCGGCCGGGGATGTGAGCCACGCCGCGTTCCTGTCGATCCACAACATGGCGACGTGGATGATCGACACCTACGGCAACGAGGAACAGCGCCAGAAGTGGGTGCCGCGCCTCGCGCCGCTGGAGCTGATCGCCAGCTACTGCCTCACCGAGCCGTCCTCGGGCTCGGACGCCGCCTCCCTGCGCACCCGCGCCGAGCGGGACGGTGACCACTATGTGCTGAACGGCTCCAAGGCGTTCATCTCGGGGGCCGGCTTCTCCGATATCTACGTGGTGATGGTGCGCACCGGCGAGCCGGGGCCCAAGGGCATCTCGACGCTGGTGGTGGAGAAGGACACGCCGGGCCTCTCCTTCGGTGCCAACGAGAAGAAGATGGGCTGGAACGCCCAGCCGACCGGCATCGTCAACTTCGACAACTGCCGGGTGCCGGTGGCCAACCGCCTGGGCGAGGAAGGGCAGGGCTTCAAGATCGCCATGTCCGGCCTCGACGGCGGGCGCATCAACATCGGCGCCTGCTCGCTGGGCGGGGCGCAGGAAGCGCTGGACCGCGCGGTGGAATACGCGAAGACCCGCCAGCAGTTCGGCCGGGCCATCGCCGACTTCCAGGTGAACCAGTTCAAGCTGGCCGACATGGCGACCGAGCTGGAGGCGGCGCGGCTGCTGCTCTACCGGGCCGCAAGCGCGCTGGATGCGGGAGACCCCGCCAAGACCCGGCTCTCGGCCATGGCCAAGCGCCTGGCGACGGACACCGGCTTCCGCGTGGCCAACGAGGCGCTCCAGATCCACGGCGGCTACGGTTACCTGAAGGACTACGAGATCGAGCGGATCGTGCGCGACCTGCGCGTGCACCAGATCCTTGAGGGGACCAACGAAATCATGCGCGTGGTGATCTCGCGCGAAATGTTGAGGGGGTAAGGGACCATGGCGACTGTTGCATTCATCGGTGTCGGCAACATGGGTGGCGGCATGGCCGTCAACCTGGCCAAGGCCGGCCACCGCGTGCTGGCCTATGACCTGCTGCCCGCCAATCTGGAAAAGGTGGTGGAGCAGGGCTGCGAGCAGGCGGAAAGCGTGGCATCCGCCGTGGCGCAGGCCGACGCGGTCGTCACCATGCTGCCGGCCGGCAAGCATGTGCGGCAGGTCTACGAGACCGAGGTGTTCCTCAGTGCCCGCCCGGGCACGCTGATGATGGATTGCTCCACCATCGACGTGGCGACTGCCCGCGACGTGGTGGAAGCCGCCACGGCCAAGGGATTCGTGATGGTGGACGCCCCGGTCTCCGGCGGTGTGGCCGCTGCTGCGGGCGGCACGCTCACCTTCATGGTGGGCGGCACCGACGAGGCGTTCAAGGCGGCCGAGCCCTATCTCACCTGCATGGGCAAGGCCGTGATTCACGCGGGCGACGCGGGCGCGGGTCAGGCGGCCAAGATCTGCAACAACATGCTGCTCGGCATTTCCATGATCGGCACCTGCGAGGCCTTCAACCTGGCGCAGAAGCTGGGACTGGACCCGCAGCGCTTCTTTGACATCTCCTCCAAGGCGTCCGGCCAGTGCTGGTCCATGACCAGCTATTGCCCGGTGCCCGGCCCGGTGCCGACCGCGCCGTCCAACCGCAACTACGAGGGCGGCTTCGCCGCTGCCCTGATGCTGAAGGATCTGCGCCTCGCCATGGAGGCGGCGCAGAAGGTGGGCGCGCCGACCCCGCTGGGCGCGGAGGCGGAATCGCTCTACGCCATCTTCAGCGGCATGGGCGGGGCCGGAAAGGACTTCTCCGCCATCATCAAGATGCTGGCCGGAGAGTGGAAGGGCTGAGGCCGGCAAACAGGCCCTACAGGCAACCAGACATAACCTGCGCGGCGGCTCCCAAGGGCCGCCGCTTTTGTTTTGGCCGTGACTTTTGTTTTGCCGGTGATTCGTGCGGACAAAAGCGATTCGATTCGAATCCCGTGCGTTGGGCGTAGACGGGCGTCTGGCTTGGGGCTGGGGGAGGTGCGGGGCAGCTGCGATTCTTCGCGAAAACCGCCGGAAATCCGCGGGATAGGGCTCCAGGAACGACCCCAGGAACGGCAAAGGCCCAGATGACTGGGTCATCTGGGCCTTCGCGTAGGTGGCTCCCCGGGCCGGATTCGAACCAGCGACCAACCGGTTAACAGCCGGTTGCTCTACCGCTGAGCTACCGGGGAACGAGGCGCTTCGTTTCTCTCGTCTCGGCGCCCCCGAAACTCGTGGGCCGCTCTATAACGATCTGCGCCGTGCCTGCCAATACCGTAATTCTGTTTTTCGTCACTTTTTTGGGGCCGGGGCAGGGGAGGCCCGCGAAAAAACAAGGCGTTGGCGGGCGGGACGTGTGAGTTGCCCCGCGTCCGCCCCGCCGTTGCCTGTTACTGCGGCGTGCCGCTGGCCGGCGAGAAGCGGCCGATGTTGCCGAATAGCTGCTGCCAGATCGAGACGTCGCGGCCGCGGGTCGGCGTCTTGTCGCCCGACGGCTTCACATTGACCAGCTGGTCCATGCCCAGCTTCTCGACGTTGGCGACCACGCCCTTGTCGTTGAAGCTGACCACCAGCACCTCGTGCTTCACCGGCTTGGGCTTGAGGAAGGCCAGCTGCTCGGTCTGGCGGGAGACATAGTACCAGGTGTTTTCGTCAAACTCGGACTGGAGCGAGGGCCGCCCCAGGGTGCGGGTGACCGAATCTTTGTTGTCGATGCCGGGCTGGATGGCGGCCACCAGCTGCGGATCGGCCAGGTAGCCCTTCGTGTCCTTGATCCGGGTGCAGCTCGCCACATTGACCGCGAGGGCGGCAATAAGCAGGGTTTTGGCAAGGCCATGCAGCATAATCGACTCGATCTCCGTTGCCGTCGCGTTGACGATGGATCAAGAGCCTTGCATATCCGCCCCTGAGCGCCGGGGCAAGCATCTGACACAGATGAGGTCCGGCCTGTTTGATTCGATGAGGAACATTCTCTTGAGCTGGTTCAGGACACTTTTTGGGCGGGGCGGCAAGCGCCGGCAGGCGGAAACCCTCTATGCGGCCGTGGTGGCCATGGTGCGCCAGCCCGACTGGTATGTCCGCGGCCGGGTGCCCGACACCGTGGACGGCCGCTTCGACGTTCTGGCGCTGGCGCTGTCGACGGTCTTTGCGCGTTTGCACAAGGAGGGCGAGGCCGGCGTGCCGCTGTCGAAGGGGCTGCTGGAGCTGTTCGTCGACGACATGGACAACGCCCTGCGCGAGATGGGCGTGGGCGACCTGTCCGTCGGCAAGCAGGTGCAGAAGATGGTCGAGGCCCTCAACGGGCGCCAGCAGGCCTACCGCACGGCCTTGGCCGAGCCGGATGCCGCCGCGTTGCGCGCCGCCCTGGTGCGGAACGTCTATCGCGGCGAGGACCCGGGGCCGAAGGCGCTGGACTGGCTGGAGGAGCGGATCCGGGCGCTGGACGCCCGCCTGTCGGCCCTCAGCCTCGACAACCTGAAACGCGGCCAGATCGGAGAGGAGCGGCCATGAGCGACACAGACATGACTTCGCCGGAGATGTCCCGCCTGGTGGAGACGGGCCGAATCCCGCTCCACGGCCTGAGGATGACGGTGGACGCCACGCCGCAGGAGCGCGAGGCGCTGGCCCGGCGCTTCCAGATCCCTGAAGTGCGCAGCCTGCACGCGGACGTGGAGATCAGGCCGCTGGGCACCGGCTACCTGCTGACGGGCGAGCTGGCCGCCGAAGTGGTGCAGACCTGCGTCATCTCCAGCTACCCCGTGGAGCAGAAGGTGGCCGAGACGCTGAACCTCCAGTTCTCGCCCGATGGCGAGGCGGCCGAGGAGGAGGTGGAGCTGTCGGAAGGGGATCTGGACGTGCTGCCGCTCACGGGCGATGCGCTCGACGTGGGCGAGGCCATCGCCGAGACGCTGGCGCTGGCGCTTGATCCCTACCCGAGGGCCTCGGACGAGCAGATGGCCGAGGTTCGCCGGTTCCTCATGACCGAGGAAGAGGACAGGCTGGCGCGTTCCCCCTTTTCCGCCCTCGCACAAAATCGCAATAATCCCGCTGACAAGGGTTGAATCTGGCCGCTGAATGAGTATTGTCGCGCGCTCATGTTAGCGGTCGGTTTCCCGGCCCGAGAAGATATTTTTAGGTGTGCCATGGCAGTACCCAAGAGGAAAACCACTCCGTCGCGTCGCAACATGCGTCGCAGCCATCATGCCCTGACGCCGGTCGGCCATCAGGAATGCCCGAACTGCGGTGAGCTGAAGCTGCCGCACAACGTCTGTGTCGCCTGCGGCCACTACAACGGCCGCGAGGTGATCTCCGAGACGTCGGCCTGACGTTAGGTTTCAGCGGCTCAGAATCTCGAAATGGCTGAGGGTCCGACGATCGCGCTCGACGCCATGGGCGGCGATCATGGGCCGACCGTGGTCCTCGCCGGCGCGGAGCTTGCTCGCGTTAGATTCCCGGAAATCCGGTATCTGATTTTCGGCCGCGAAGACGAAGTCAGGAAGGTTCTCAAGCAGTATCCCAAGCTTGAGGCCTGCTCTGAAGTCATACACACGGACGACGTGGTTCTTGGTTCGGACAAGCCGAGCCAGGCGCTGCGTCGTTCGCGTACCGCCAGCATGGGCGTGGCCATCCAGTCGGTGAAGGACGGGCGGGCGCAAGCCGCCGTCTCCGCCGGCAATACGGGCGCGCTCATGGCCATGGCCAAGTTCATTCTGCGCACCAATGAAGGCATCGACCGGCCGGCGCTCGTCGCGCTGATGCCGAACATGCGCGCGGAGTCGGTGATGCTGGACCTGGGGGCGAACACGGAATGTTCGGCCGAAAACCTGGTTCAGTTCGCCATCATGGGTGCGGCCTTTGCCCGCACCGTCCTCGGTCTGTCGCGCCCCAAGGTCGCTCTCCTCAACATCGGGGAGGAGGAGCTGAAGGGCACGGATGACCTGAAGGAAGCTGCCGCACGCCTGCGCGACACCGACCTGCCCATGGAATTCGTGGGCTTCACCGAAGGCGACAAGATCGGCGTCGGGGACGTGGACGTGATCGTGACCGACGGATTCAGCGGCAATATCGCGCTGAAAACCGCCGAAGGCACGGCGAAGCTGATCTCCGGCCTGCTGCGCAGGGCGTTCCAGCATTCCCTGTGGACCAAACTGGGCTATCTGCTGGCGCGGTCCGGCCTCAAGGCGCTGAGGTCGCACCTTGACCCCAACAATCATAACGGCGCCGTGTTTCTTGGTTTGAACGGGCTTGTGGTAAAGAGCCATGGCGGCGCCAATGCCGCCGGTATGGCCGCGGCCATCAGCCTGGCCTATGATCTGATTACGGACGACATCAGCCGCAGGATCGCGCAGGATCTGGATAACTTCCGCGCGAAGCCCGCGGCGCCCACGGAGGAAGCATGAGCGGCGCGTTGCGGTCCCGGATTATCGGTTGCGGCTCGTATCTGCCGCAGCGGGTGATGTCCAACGACGAACTGTCCGAAATCGTCGAGACGTCTGACGAATGGATCGTGGAGCGGACCGGCATCCGCCAGCGTCACGTGGCAGCAGAGGACGAGAAGACCTCCGACCTGGCCACGAACGCCGCCCGGGCCGCGCTTGCCCACGCGGGCATCGATGCCTCGGAGGTGGAGCTGATCGTGGTGGCAACCGCCACCCCGGACGATACCTTCCCGGCCGTCGCCACCCAGGTTCAGCGCAAGCTGGGGATCACCCACGGCGCGGCCTTCGACGTGCAGGCCGTCTGCTCCGGCTTCATCTATGCCCTGTCCGTGACCGACGCGATGGTGCGCGCCGGCCAGGCCAAGGTGGCGCTGGTGATCGGCGCCGAGACCTTCAGCCGGATTCTCGACTGGCAGGACCGCACCACCTGCGTGCTGTTCGGCGACGGCGCCGGCGCGGTGGTGCTGAAGGCCGAACCGGCGGGCGACATCCGCACCGACCGGGGCGTGCTGGCCAGCCGCCTGCACTCGGACGGGCGCTATCGCGACATGCTCTACGTGGATGGCGGGCCGTCTTCCACCCGCACCACCGGCTTTCTCCGCATGAAGGGGCGGGAGGTGTTTCGCCACGCCGTCGAAAACCTGGCCTCCGTTGTGGGCGAGGTGCTGAACGAGGCGGGATTCGAGGCGAAGGATGTCGACTGGGTGGTGCCGCATCAGGCCAACCGCCGGATTCTGGAAAGCACCGCCAAGAAGCTGGGCCTGCCCATGGAGCGGGTGGTGGTGACCGTCGATCGTCACGCCAACACCTCGGCGGCCTCCGTGCCGCTGGCGCTGGATACCGCCGTGAAGGACGGCCGCATCAAGCCGGGCGACCTGCTGATGATGGAAGCCATGGGCGGCGGCTTCACCTGGGGCGGCGCGCTGGTGCGTTGGGGATAAAGCGTTTTTCGCTCAATCCCTTGGCACCGAAACATTCGGCCAGCGTTGTTATTCACGGTCCAGTCATGTAGGCTCACTGCTTCGGTGGTGACAAAAGGGCAAAGGCGACGTCATGTCCAGCAACACAGTCACGCGCGCCGACTTGAGCGAGGCCGTCTATCAGGAAATCGGCTTGTCCAGGGCTGAGTCCGCCGCGCTCGTCGAGCAAGTTCTCGCCCTGATCTCCGATACGCTGGTATCGGGACAGAACGTGAAGCTGTCCTCCTTCGGCAGCTTCGTTCTGCGGCAGAAGGGCGGGCGGGTCGGACGCAACCCCAAGACCGGCGAGGAAGTGCCGATCGAGCCGCGTCGGGTGCTCACCTTCAAGGCCAGCCAGGTGATGCGCGACCGCATCAACAGCGTCAACCCGGAGCAGGAATAACGGCGCAACGTCCCCTGGCGGAATACGGCAGGGCGGACTCCCGGGAACTTCCATTCATTCGGGCGCAAGCTGGCGCATGCTAGACGGCCCGGGAACGATTGAGCGTGGGGACCAGTGCAGGAATGAGCGAGGGAAAGTCTGCCAAAGCCTATCGCACCATCAGCGAGGTGGCCGAAAGCCTTGGCGTGCCCCAGCATGTTCTGCGCTTCTGGGAAACCAAGTTCCCCGCCGTCAAGCCGCTGAAGCGGGGCGGCAACCGGCGCTACTACCGGCCCGAGGACGTGGAGCTGCTCCAGGTCATCCACAGGCTGCTGCACGTGGAAGGCTACACCATCAAGGGCGCGCAGAAGCTGCTGAAGGAGCGGGGCGTGCGTCCGCTGGTGGACGCCTTGCTGAACAGCACGACCGGCGCCTCCGGCCAGCCGGTGCCGCTCGCACTGGCAGCCGCCGGGGCCGATCCGGGAGCGGCCGCTCTCGCGACCGATGACATCACTCCGGCTCCGACACCGACACCGACACCGACACCGACACTGCCTCCGTCACCGCCTCCGGCAATGATGACCGCCGCCGCCACCGCTGCCGAAGTCGCCGCCGAAGCCGCCGGGGACGATGCCGGGCCGGTGCACGAGCACCTCAATGGCGAAGGGCTCGGCGCGGGCGAACCGCCGGTCGCTGACGCAGCGGCTGCCGGGCGCCAGCACCGCGCGGCGGTGGTCGAAGAGCTGCGGGCCATCCGCGCCCGCCTGGCCGAAGCGCTGGGCGCTGCATCCGCCTGACGCCGTCTGATTTTTTGATTTTGAAGGTTTTTTTGCAGGAGGGGCTTACCCCTCCTGCACCTCCCTTTTGTTGAAAGGGCCATTCGTTGAAAGGGCTGTGTCCGTGATGCCGGGCGCGGCCCTTTCTCTTGCCGGATCTATCGGGACGTGCGGGTGATGACAGCCGCGTCCCGAAAAACGAACAGGGGGTGGCAGGGGGATCAAGATCCCCCTGCATTTCTTGTTTGTGCGCCTCCGCGCACGGGGGGATCAAGATCCCCCTGCATTTCCTGTTTGTGCGCCTCCGCGCACGGTCTTGTTTGTGCGCCTCCGCGCACGGGGGGATCCAAGATCCCCTGCAAAATCAAAAAGACCGTAACCTACCCCCGCCGGACCGGCTGGCGGCGGGAGATGTCTTCCAGCACGCCGACGATCTGCATTCGGGCTTCGGTCTTGCCGAGGGCGCGGGAGAACATGGAGGACAGGCTGTTCTGGGTTGGCTCCTTGCCGATTTCGCCGAACAGGGCGCCAAGGCCTTCGGCCGAGACGCCGAAGGTGGCCGCGCCGGCCAGCATGCCGCCGAGGCCGGGGATGCCGAAGCCGGCTCCGAAGCCGATCAGCACCTGGCTGGCGATGCGGCTGCCGATGCAGCTCACCTTTTTCACCGCCGTTTCCATTTCGCCAAGGATGAGGCTGGTGTCATAGCGATTGAGCGCCTCGGCGTAGGCGCGGGCGGTGGTGAGGCTGTCCGCCTTCACCCGGTTTTGCTCCAGGAGGGAGGCGCGGACCGCCGAGATGAGGTCGTCGCGGTAGGCCTGGATGTCGTCGGTGATGGGTTTGGCCTGGTTGAGGATGTAGTCGATGGTCTCGTCCTTCACGTCGGACTGGCGCTGGATCATCGACCACACGGTGCTGACGGAGCTGGAGAGGCGGCGTTCTTCCTTGCGCACGTTTTCCGTGGCGATCCACTCCCAGATCTCGGCCTCGGCGTCGGTGACCGCCTTGTGGTTCTGCACGCCGTGGACGCGGTCGTGCACCGTGCTGGCGGTGATGTAGTCGAGCATGGGCGCGTATTCGGACAGGCGCATGTTGTAGGTGCCGCCGAAGGCTCCGGTGATCGGCGCGGTGAAGCGGTGGTGATAGAGGGTGGCCAGGCGGGCCAGCTCGGCCAGCTCCTCGGGGCGGGGGTCCTGCACGCGCAGGAGGGCGTCGATGGCTGTCTCGGTCACGTCCGAGAAGATGTCGCGGTAGGCCTGGTAGTAGGCCAGCCGCCAGGCGAACTGGCGCGGGTGGATGAGGTGGCCGCCGCGCACCTCGGCACCCGCCAGGCGCGCGCGCTCCTCGGGCGAGCGGGCGCTGCGCCAGGCCTCCTCGAGGCGGGGGTAGTATTCGGCAATGCGCTGCTGCTCGCTGCCGTGGTAGCGCTTCAGGCGCAGGCGGTCGTGCGGGCGATTCTGGTCCGCCAGCGAGAACAGGATGTTGCGCCGCGCGGCCAGGCAATAGAACAGGCCGTTGTCCTCAAGCTCCTGAAGGATCAGGCCGATCGACTCGGTCTGGGCGGCGTAGGCGTCGAAGGTGGCGGGGACATCGGGGTCGAGGTCCCGCAGGTTGATGTGGATGCGCTTGTGGTTGCGCTGGAACCACTTCACGATGGCGATGAACTGGCCCACCGTGCAGCTGTAGATGGCGGGGAAGTCCTCGGGCGCGACCGGCAGCAGATCCACCAGCACCGCCCGGTTCGACAGCACGGCCGTGGTGAGGGGCTGGCCCTCGATCCACGAGCCCCAGTCCGGCGCCAGCGCCGCCTGTTCCAGCGTCTCGCCGGTGGTGCGGACGTACTGGGTGTCCCCCGTCAGCAGGGAGGCCGCCAGCGCGCGCATCTCCTCGGTGGTGATGGTGTCGAACTCGATGCGCGAGAGCAGCCGCTCGTCCGCCGCCTGCATGTCGAGAATGATCTGGTGGAGGCGGTAGCCGATCTGACGCGGCGTCAGGGTGGACTTGAGACGCATGGTACAGGAACTCGTCACGGTAAAGGAACTGAACCGGGAGAGTTAACCGGCGCCGGATTGCAAGGACAAGGTTGTTTTCGGGTTTGGGGGCAGAATGGGTTTGCAGGAGGGGCGCGGACCCTCCTGGCAACCTCCCTGACTCTCATCGGGCCGCGCCTTGCTGCGCGGGTGCGCGCGAGCGGAGGCGTGATCGCGCGACATGGATGTCACTTATGACACTTTGCCAGAAGGGCGGCTGGGGGTGGGTATGGCCGGGGTGGGGGTGAGGTGTTGTGCGAGATGAGCCGGGTACGGTGCGTGCCGAGGTGGTTCTGGCCTGGCAGGGCCGGGAGGTCCGGTCCGGCAGAGGACTGCTCGCGGCGTGAAAGACGGGGCGGGGTGCGTTCCGCTCGCGCGTCCTGATCAGCCCTGTAAGGCGCTGCTCTAGCGACCGGGCTCGGGGTTGAGGAAAGGGCGCTGCGCGCCTGCCAGATGCGCCCCGTTCAATTCCGAAGAATGTGGCTCTAGCGACCGGGCGCGGCCCGAGAAACGAAAAGGGGGTGCAGGGGGATCAAGATCCCCCTGCATTTCCTGTTTGTGCGCCTCCGCGCATAGTCCTGTTTGTGCGCCTCCGCGCACAGTCTCCTTTGTGCGCCTCCGCGCACAGGGACAACCCTGGCAATCAGGACACCGCCTCGGCGGCGGCGTCGAACTGGAGGTTGGCGAGGCGTGCGTAGAGCCCGCCCTGAGCGAGCAGTTCCTGGTGGGTGCCTTGGGCAACGATGCGGCCCTTTTCGAGCACGATGATGCGGTCGGCGCGCACCACGGTGGCGAGGCGGTGGGCGATGACGAGGGTGGTCCGCCCGGCCATCAGCTTTTCCAGCGCCTGCTGGACGAGGCGTTCGGACTCGGCGTCGAGGGCGGAGGTGGCTTCGTCCAGCAGCAGGATGGGCGCGTCGCGCAGGATGGCGCGGGCGATGGCAAGACGCTGGCGCTGGCCGCCCGAGAGGCGCACGCCGGACTCGCCCAGCCAGGTGTGGATGCCCTGGGGCAGGGCGCGCAGGAACTCGGCGGCGTTGGCGGCCTCGGCGGCGGCCCAGACTTCCGCCTCGGTGGCGTCGGGGCGGCCGTAGAGGATGTTCTCGTAGGCGGTAGCCGCGAAGATCACCGTCTCCTGCGGCACCACGGCCATGCGCGCGCGCAGCTCCTGCGGGTCGGCCTGGGGGAGCGGCACGCCATCGATGCGGATCTCCCCGCCCTGGGGGTCGTAGAAGCGCTGGATCAGCTGGAACAGGGTGGACTTGCCTGCGCCGGACGGGCCGACCACCGCCACGGTCTCGCCCGGGCGCACCGAGAGGGTGAGGTCGTGCAGGGCCGGGGCGTCGGTGGCGGTGGGGTAGGCGAACTCAACGTGGTCGAATTCCACCTCGCCGCGCGCGGGCACGGGCAGGGGGACCGGGTTGGCCGGGCGCTTGATGATCGGGTCAGCGCGCAGCAGCTCGGACAGGCGGCTGGCCGCGCCCGCCGCCCGCATCACGTCGCCGAACACTTCCGTCAGCGAGCCGATGGCCCCGGCCACCAGCGCGGCCCACAGCACGAAGGCGGTGATCGCCCCGCCGGAGAGGTTGCCGGCGATGACATCGCGCGCGCCTTCCCACAGCACAAAGGTGATGGCCGAGAACACGAGGAGAATGACCAGCGCCGTCAGCACCGCGCGGGCGGTGAAGCGGCGGCGGGCGGCCCCGAACGCGCCCTCGACGATGCGGGTGAAGCGCTGGGCCTCGCGCTGCTCCTGGGTGAAGGCCTGGACGACGCGAATGGCCCCGAGGGCCTCGTCGGCGAGCGTTGCCACCTCCGCCACCGCATCCTGGCTGGTGCGGGAGAGTTTGCGCACCCGGCGGCCGAGCACGATGATGGGAACGACGGTGGCCGGGATGACCAGCATGAGGAGCGCCGCGTGCTTGGGGCTGGTGATGAACAGCAGTGCCACCCCGCCGATGCCGGTGATGAGGTTCCGCAGCGCCACGGAGACGGACGTGCCCACCACCTGCTCGATGATGGTGGTATCCGCCGTGAGGCGCGAGGCGATTTCGGACGGGCGGTTTTCCTCGAAGAACTGGGGCGAGAGGGTGAGCAGGTGCCGGTGCACCGCCGTGCGCAGGTCGGCGATGACCCGCTCGCCCAGCCAGGTGACGCAGTAGAAGCGCGTGGCTGTTGCCAGCGCCAGAACCCCGACGATGCCGAGAAGCCCCAGGAAGTAGGGGGTGATGGCGGCGGGGTCCTGCGCCCCGAAGCCGTGGTCCACCACGTAGCGGAAGCCCTGCGGAATGGCGAGCGTCGCGCCGGAGGCGAGCAGCAGGGACAGAACCGCAACGGCCAGATGGCCCGGATAGCGCCGGACGAACTGCCAGACCGTCTGAAGATGCGCCAGGCGGCGGCGAATGGAGACAGGGGGGTGGTCGGTCATGCGGGCACCCTTATCAGCCTCCCTTGCCCAGCACAATCGCGCGGGAGATCCTCCCCGCCGGCGCGACAGCGCAGCGCACCCCGGCCGGGGCAGACTCGGGGGCGCGGAAGGGCCCGCCGGGTGCAGGCCGCGCGCCGGAGTCGCCCGGGCGGCACGATCGGTGCGCCGCCCCCTTGCGTCGGCGCGCCGCTTCGAGTAGAAGCCCGCTTTCTTTCAGATGGACTGGTCGGCAACCAGCCGAAGCGAGGCACGCCATGAAGCAGAACATTCATCCTGACTATCACATCATCACTGTCCAGATGACGGATGGCACCACCTACCAGACCCGCTCCACCTGGGGTAAGGAAGGTGACACCATGGTGCTGGAAATCGATCCGAAGTCGCACCCGGCCTGGACCGGCGGCAACCAGCGCGTCATGGACCATGGCGGCATGATCTCCCGCTTCAACAAGCGTTTCGGCAACTTCAAGCTGGGCAAGTAAGTCCGGCCGTCCCCTGCCGGGGAGAGGGCGACCGCCGCGTTGCCCTGAAGCTGAACGAATTTGGAAACGGGCTGGCCTCACGAGGCCGGCCCGTTTTCGTTTGTGCGGCGGGTGGAGGCGCCGGGGAATGACAAGACGATTGCTTTAAAACGATATTGTGCGGGAATTACCTATTGACCATTGTCACGATGGCAGGCATGATCCGGGACAGTTCTGAAAGATGCGCCAGCCGAACGCTCCGGCTGGCAGTTCAACACACTCCCGACGGTCTGACGCCCCGAAGTTTCGGTGTTCCCTGGTTTCAGGTTCTCAGTTCCCAGTTCCCAGTCTCTGGCGTTTCGGTGGTCTGATGCTCCGGCACCCCTGACGGACGGTGGGAATGCCGGCGAGTCGCTCCCGTTCCATGGGCGTGAGCGGTTCTGTCCCATGGCGGTATCCCATGGTGGTGTTCCATGGCGGCGTATCGGCGGGCGTAATTTGGCAGGCGTATCGGCCGGGCCTTCACCATCGCCCTGGTGGGCCTTCACCATCACCTGCGCCATCACCCTGCCGGGCCTGTTCCTGCTGTTGTTTCTCGTGCTCTTCCTCAACCGGGACGTGCTTCCTGAAAGGCACGACCACGGCGCTGGTCAGCCGCCGCTCGGGCCGCACCCGCACCGTGACGCTGGGGCCGTGACGGTGGGACCGTGATGGTGGGGTGGGGGCTCCGGTTCGGCCTCGATCCTCGCCTGTGGTTGCGGGCGGAGGGGGTGCGATCTGCGACCCGCCGCAGGCCGGTGGGGCGGGGATGGGCGATAGCGTGGCGGAAATCGGCGTAGTGGACATCAGCGTGAGGCGTAAGGGAGCGGGTGCGGGTGCGCCTGGCGGTGGCGTGGGGCATAGCGGTGCCGGGGGCGCGATGTGGCCGTCGCTCATTAAAATCATTCAACGAACGGGAATGGGGGCAATGTTGGGGACGTGGGGCGATGCAAAGAGGATCGAGCAATGCAGAGGGGAAACAGGTGATGCAGAGCGGGGCAGGAGGTGCAGAGCGGCCGGGAAATGAAGGGAGCCAGAAGATGAAGGGAGCCAGCAGATGAAGGGGCCGGAGGCCCCATTCAAAGTTTGCCCATTCAAAGGATCTCCTGTTCAAAGGATCCCCTGTTCAAAGACCCACCGCGTTGAGACGGCCCCGGTCCGTTGGCTTGGGCCGTCCCCAGGGTGAACGTGGGGTGCCAAGGCGGGTGAAGGGCGCGTCCCAATCATTCCAATCATTCATGGTCCAGAAGATGCATGATCCAGAAGATGCATGATCCAGAAGACGGGCGCGTCCCAGTCAACACTGATCCAGAAGGCACGCCGGTCATGCCGGGTGCGGCAGATAAAAAGGAGGGGGTGCAGGGGCCTCAGGCCCCTGCGAAAAACAAAAATTACAACGCCTTAAAACCAAAACCTAACACGCCAGATGACGATCGGCAGCGGCAAGAACGGCGGCGGTCATGGGGGCGAGGGCAGTGTCGATGGCGCGGGACCACTGCCAGAACAGGGGCACGTCGAGCGCGGTGCCGGGCTGGAGTTCGACCAGACGTCCGGCGGCGAGGTGGGGGCGGGCAAGGGGCTCCGGGTTCATGCCCCAGCCGAGCCCGGCAAGGGCGGCGTCCACAAAGGCGTGGCTGGAGGGCAGCCAATGGGTCGGCGGCGCGATGGCCCGGCCGGTCACGCGGGCGATCCAGCGGGACTGAAGCGCGTCCTTGGCGTTGAAGCACAGGCACGGGGCCCGGGCGAGCGCGTCGTCGTCGAGGCCGTTCGGGAACCAGCGGCGCATGAAGGCCGGGCTGGCGGTCGCCAGATAGCGCATGGCCCCGAGCGGCCGGCTGCCGCACCCCTGCACCGGCTCGGCATGGGCGGTGACGGCCGCGCTCACCTCGCCCCGCCGCAGCCAGTCCGCGCTGTGGTCCTGATCGTCCAGCACCAGATCGAACAGCAGTCCATCGGTGGCGGCCATGGCGTCGATGAACCAGGTGGCGAGGCTGTCCGCATTGACGGCAATGCGCAGCGTCGCCGGGCGGCGGCCGGGCAGCAGGCTGGCGAGGTCAGCCTGAAGGCCATACTCCAGCAGGCCGACGCTCTCCACATGGCGGCAAAGGCGCGTGCCAAGGGGCGTGGCGGTGCAGGGCTGGCCGCGCACGATGACGATCGCCCCGAGCCGCTCCTCCAGCAGCTTCACCCGCTGGGAGACGGCGGACGGCGTGATGCCGAGCTGGCGGGCGGCCTTCTCGAAGCTGCCGGTCTGCACCACGGCGGCCACCGCTTCCAGGCTGGGGTAGTCGAGCATGGATTAGAATTGCTTAATAGACCTAAGGAACTTTAGTTTTTCTAAGAATCGCAGCCGGGCTAGTCAATCCGCGAAAGGAGAAGCGGATGACAAGCGGGGAGTCCTTCAGCGCTTACGGCGCAGGTCTGATGCTGGGGCTGGGGTTGATCGTGGCCATCGGCGCGCAAAACGCTTTCGTGCTGCGGCAGGGGCTGCGGCGCGAATACGTGCTGCCCGTCTGCCTTGTCTGCGCCCTGTCCGATGCCGCGCTCATCAGCGTGGGCGTGGCCGGCTTCGGCGCGCTCATCGCCCGCCTGCCGTGGCTGGAACCCGTCATGCGCTTCGGCGGCGCCGCGTTCCTCCTGTTCTACGCCGCACGGAGCCTCCGCTCGGCCCTCCAGAACAGCAACAGCCTCAACCCGGCCGAAGGAGCCGGGCTGGGGCTCGGCGCAACCCTGCTGACATGCCTCGCCTTCACCTGGCTCAACCCGCACGTCTACCTCGATACCGTCCTCCTGCTGGGCTCCATCTCCACCCAATACGAAGGCCGCAAAATCCCCTTCGCCCTCGGCGCAATGTCCGCCTCGTTCCTGTTCTTCTTCGCCCTCGGCTACGGCGCACGCCTGCTGCGGCCGCTGTTCGCCAAACCCGCCGCATGGCGCGTGCTCGACGCCCTCATCGCCGCAACCATGACCCTCATCGCACTCGATCTGGTGGCAGGGTACGGGACCTTGAGTGAAGGGTCGTGGGCCGAAGGTTCTTGGGGTGAAGGTTCACTTGGGGTGAAGGTTGGTGGGGTGAGGGTTCTCTTGGGGTGAAGATTCTTGGGTGAAAGGGGGTCTTGGACCCCCTTTCGATCCCCCATTCGTTTGCAAGGACCGCGTCCGGCATGAGCCGGTACTGCCCTTTCTGGGGGAGTGGGAGAGGTAACGGGTCGCACCCGGTCTTGCTGGCGGTGCGTAATGGAGAGGCGTGCTGGAGGGGGCAGTCGCTCCTTAAAATCATTCAGCCTTGTGGACGAACAGCCAGAGGGGCTGGGGAAGGGCGAGGGGCTTGGGCCTTCCAGCCTGAGGGCGAGGTATAGGGGGAGTAACGGGCCGCACCTGGTCTTGCTGGCGGCGCGTGCTGGAGGGGGCGCCGCAGTCGCTCCTTAAAATCATTCAACCTTGAGGGTGAACAGCCAGAGGGAGGTTGGGGAGGGGTGAGGGGCTTCGGTCTTCTCGCCTGAGGGAGAGGTATAGCGGGGGTATCGGGCCGCACCCGGTCTTACTGGTGGCGGGGGCTGGCGGCGCGGGCTGGTGGGGCGTCGCAGTCGCTCCTTAAAATCATTCAACCTTTCGGACGAACAGCCAGAGGGGCTGGAGAAGGGTGAGGGGCTGGGGTCTTCCTGCCTGAGGGCGAGGTATAGCGGGGGCAACGGGCCGCACCTGGTCTTGGCGGCGGTGCGGGCAGGAGGGGCGTGCTGGAGGGGGCGTGGCAGACGCTCCTTAAAATCATTCAACAGACTGTTGAGCACTCTTGAGCTTGGGCTTGGGCTTGGGCTTGGGCTTGGGGTTGGGGTTGGGGTTGGGGTTGGGGTTGGCTGTTGTTTGACGGATGTTGGTCGGGCTGCGATTCCGGGTGGGGCGTCTGGCGAGGGGGCAGGGGTGGCAGGGGTGGCGAGGTTCGCGGGCTTCGTGCGGCTTGCAAGGTTCGCAGGGTTCATGAGGTTTGCACGGTGAGGACGACCGGGTGCGGTCCTTTCAAACCTTGAGGCAGTCAGGCGCGACAGCAGTCGGAACCCATGGCTGTCAAACCCCATGGCTGTCAAACCCCGTGGCGGTCAATCCCTCTGGCGGTCAAAGCCTGGGGCACGCGATCCTTGCGGCAGTAGAACCCTCGATGGGCTTAAACCCATGACAGGGAGAAGGGCTGCGCATGTTGATCCCGCGCCTATCCCCCGCTCCTATCTCCCGCGCGGGGCCCGAAAACGCATGGCCCGAAAAACGAATGGGAGGTGCAGGAGGGTCCAAGACCCTCCTGCAAAATCAAATGCTTGATAAAAATATCTAAACGAAAAAATAAAGTTTGCCCCGGGCAATCTATGAGGGCGTCCCTGAGCTTACCCGAGGCGCACGCCGAGGCTGCCGGCGAGGTCCTGGATGAACTGCCAGGCGACGCGGCCGTTGCGGGCGCCGCGTCCGGCGGACCATTCGATGGCGCGGGGGCGGGCTTCGTCCATGGTGATCGGCAGCTGGTAGTAGGCGATGTAGCTTTCGATCATGGCGAGGAAGTTGTCCTGGTCGCAGGAGTGGAAGCCGATCCAGAGGCCGAAGCGGTCGGAGAGGGAGACCTTTTCGTCCACCACGTCGCGGGGGTTGATGGCGTCCCGCTTCTCGTTCTCCATGATGTCGCGGGGCAGCAGGTGGCGCCGGTTGGAGGTGGCGTAGAACAGGCAGTTGGCCGGGCGGCCTTCGAGGCCGCCTTCCAGCACCGCCTTCAGCGCCTTGTAGCTGCTGTCGCCGGCGTCGAAGGACAGGTCGTCGCAGTAGAGCAGGAACAGTCGCTGGCTCGTGGCGAGGCGGCGCATCAGCTCGGGCAGGGTCTCGATGTCGTCCCGGTGGATCTCGACGAGCGCGAAGTCCAGCCCCTCGTTGGCCAGCAGGTGGCCGTGCACCGCCTTGACCAGCGAGCTCTTGCCCATGCCGCGCGCGCCCCAGAGCAGCGCGTTGTTGGCGGGAAGCCCCCGGGCGAAGCGGCGGGTGTTCTCCAGCAGCATCTGCTTCTGGGAGTCCACGCCCTTCAGGAGGTCCAGCGGTACGCGGCTGATCCGCGCCACGGCCTGGAAGGTGCTGGTCGTGCCGTCCCACACATAGGCCGGGTGGGCGGCGAGGTCGGCCTCGGGCGGCGGCGGCGGCGCGAGGCGGTCCAGGGCGTCGGCGATGCGGGCGAGAAGGGGAAGGATGTCGGTCATGGCCACTTGCTCGTAACGGATACAATCCCCACCCGCCGCGTTTGCACCGCTCGGGTGATCCGGCGGCCAGTGCCTCTCATGGCGCGGGCCGTCGTCAAACATTGCGAAATGGGGCGTCGTCTGTATAGTCGCCGCCACATCCCTTACCAATTGGAAACCGTGGACGATGTTTATTTCTACTGCCTACGCCCAGGCCGCGAACGGCGCACCCGGCGGCGCTTCGGCCTTCATGCAGCTGCTGCCGCTGCTCGCCATCTTCGTGATCTTCTACTTCTTCCTCATCCGCCCGCAGCAGAAGCGGATGAAGCAGCACCGCGAAATGGTGAACAACGTGAAGCGCGGCGACACGGTCGTGACCTCGGGCGGCCTCATCGGCAAGGTGACCCGCGTGGACGACGCTGAAGTGCAGGTGGAGATCGCCAACGGCGTCCACGTGCAGGTGGTGAAGTCGACGCTGGCTGACGTTCGCACCAAGGGCGAACCGGCCAACGACGTCGCCAAGAACTAATTCGGCCGCTGGCCCCGACGATGCTGGACTTTCCTCGCTGGAAGATCTGGGCGATCGTGCTGACGCTGATTGCGGGCACGATCTTCGCCCTGCCGAACCTGTTCCCCGAAGCCCAGGTGGCCCGCTGGCCCTCCTGGCTGCCGAACAAGCAGATCAACCTCGGGTTGGACCTGCGCGGCGGCTCGCACCTGCTGCTGGCCGTCGACACCAATGCGGTGGTGAAGCAACAACTCGAATCGCTGGAGGATTCCGTTCGCGCCACCCTGCGCGAGACGCGCGACGCCGGCGGTGGACGCATCGGCTATGGCGACTTCGAGAGGGGGCCGAACGCCGTCAGCTTCCTGATCCGCGACGCCACGGACGTGGACGCGGCCGTGGAAGCGCTGCGCAGCCTCTCCCAGCCGGTGGGCGGCAGCTTCTCCGCCCAGCGCAACCTGGAGGTTTCGGTCTCCGACGGCACCCGCGTGACGGTGCGTCTGACCGAAGCGGGCATCAACGAGCGCAAGCGGCTGGCGGTGGAGCAGTCCATCGAGATCGTGCGCCGCCGCATCGACGAGATGGGCACGCGCGAGCCCACCATCGTGCGCCAGGGCGATGACCGCATCCTCGTGCAGGTGCCGGGCCTCAAGGACCCGCGCCAGCTGAAGGAAATCCTCGGCAAGACCGCCAAGCTGGAGTTCAAGCTGGTCAACACCGACGTCTCGCCCGAGGACGTGATCAGCGGCCGCGTGCCCCCGGGCACCGAACTGCTGCCCATGCAGGGCGCGGAGGGCCAGAAGGTGGCCGTGCGCCGCCGGGTCATCATCTCCGGCGAGGAGCTGGCCGACGCCCAGCCCACCTACAACCAGGGCATGCCGGTGGTTTCCTTCCGCTTCAACGCCGCGGGCGGCCGCCGCTTCGGCCAGGTGACCACCGAGAACGTGGGCAAGCCGTTCGCCATCATCCTCGACAACGAGGTGATCTCGGCCCCGCGCATCAACGAGCCCATCCTCGGCGGCTCGGGCATCATCTCGGGCGGCTTCACGGTGGAGCAGGCCAACAACTTGGCCGTGCTGCTGCGCGCCGGCGCGCTGCCGGCGCCGCTCCAGATCCTGGAAGAGCGCACGGTGGGCCCGGACCTGGGCGCGGACTCCATCCGCGCGGGCATCATCGCCTGCGCGATCGGCACCGTGCTCGTGCTGGCGCTGATGTTCGTGAGCTACGGCCGCTTCGGCATGTTCGCCAACGCGGCGCTGGTGCTGAACGTCATCCTCATCATCGGCGTCATGACCTTCCTCGGCGCGACGCTGACCCTGCCGGGCATCGCCGGCCTCGTGCTGACGATCGGTACGGCGGTGGACGCCAACGTGCTCATCTTCGAGCGCATCCGCGAGGAACTTCGCGCCGGGCGGAACACTCTCTCTGCCGTGGACGCGGGTTACCGCGAGGCCAGCCGCGCCATCTGGGACGCCAACATCACCAACGTGATCGCGGCGGTGCTGATGATGTGGTTCGGCTCCGGTCCGGTGAAGGGCTTCGCGGTGGTGCTCACCATCGGTATCATCACCTCGGTGTTCACCGGCGTGACCGTGTGCCGCATGTTCAACGTGCTGTGGCTGAAGCGCGCGCGCCCGGCCAAGCTGGTTCTTTAAGGGGAGGGACGTTCCATGCTTCTCAAGCTCGTCCCCGACAACACCAACATCAATTTCATGCGGTGGAAGACCGTCAGCATCGTCGTCTCGGTGCTGCTGATCGTCGCCTCCATCGCGCTGGTGGCCGTGCGCGGCCTGAACTTCGGCATCGACTTCAAGGGCGGCATCCTCATCGAGGCGGGTTTTACCCAGAAGCCCGACCTCGATGACCTGCGCAAGGAACTTAACGGCCTTGGCCTTGGTGCCGTCAGCCTGCAGGAGTTCGGCGGCGACCGGCAGATCGCCATCCGCCTGCAACAGCAGGAGGGCGGCGAGGAGGCCCAGCAGGCGGCCGTCACCAAGGTGCGGCAAACGCTGACCGCCAGGCACGGCGAGGAGGGCGTCTCCTTCCGCCGCGTCGAGACCGTGGGCGGCAAGGTGTCCAACGACCTGATCTGGGACGCCTCGCTCGCCATCGGCCTCGCCATGGTGGCCATCGCCATCTACATCTGGATGCGCTTCGAGTGGCAGTTCGGCATGGGCGGCCTCATCAGCCTGGTCCACGACGTGGCGCTGGTGGTGGGCTTTGTCGCGCTGTTCAACCTGGAGTTCGACCTCAACATGGTGGCGGCGCTGCTCACCACCGTGGGCTACTCGCTGAACGATACGGTGGTCGTCTATGACCGCGTGCGCGAGAACCTGCGCAAGTATCGCAAGATGGACATGGAGCCGCTGCTCAACCTCACCCTCAACGAGACGCTCTCGCGCACCATCATGACCTCGCTCACCACGTCGCTGGCGCTGCTGGCGCTGCTGATCTTCGGCGGCGAGGTGCTGCGCGGCTTCACCGCCGCCATGCTGGTGGGCGTGATCGTGGGCACGTTCTCGTCCATCTACGTGGCCGCGCCGCTGCTGATCTACATGAAGGTGGGTCCGCACACCTTCCTCCAGGCGGAGGAAGCCAAGGCCGGCAGCAAGGTGGAGAAAACCGGAAAGGCGGCGCTCTGATGCCCAAGCTGGAAGCAACCCCGCCGCGCCCGGGCGTCCTGTCCATCCAGGGCTACAGCGCGGGCGGCTACCGGGTGGGCGGCACCGTCCAGCCGGGCGGCGTGATCGTCACCCCGGAGCGGATGGAGGCCTGGCCGGTCACCGACCTCGCCAGCGCCCGGGTGGAGGACTTCCAGCTGGTAACCACCGAGCAGCCGCCGATCGAGGTGCTGCTGCTGGGCACCGGCCCCGCCATGCGGCGCCCGCCCGCGGCGCTGCTGGAGGGGCTGAAGGCAGCGGGCCTTGCCGTCGACTTCATGGACAGCCGCGCCGCCGCCCGCACCTACAACGTGCTGGTGGCGGAGAACCGGCGGGTGGCCGCCGCCCTGCTGCCGCTGGACTGAGGTTTCAGGTCTCCGGTAATCACGGAAAACGCGGTCCCCGAGGGGCCGCGTTTTTCGTATCCGGTGCGCGCTCTGGACGGGGGGGGCGCACGGCCCGCAAAACAAAGGGGGTGCAGGGGACCGAAACCCTTGCGAAAAGAAACGACATCGAAAACCGGCAGAGGGGAGCAGGAGATGCATCGGGGGGCATGGGGAATGGCTGTGGCGGCAGGGCTGCTGAGCCTGATGGCCAGTGCGGCAGAGAGCGGGGACGACCCGCTGCTGCGGCCGATCGCGCCGGACTTCGCCAACCAGTGGCTGACGCCGGTGGCACCGGGGCGGGTGTTCGGCAACACCTATTCCGTGGGCTTTGGCGGGCTGAGCGTGGCGCTGATCGACACGGGCGAGGGGCTCATCCTGGTGGACGGGGCGGTGCCGCAGGCGGTGCCCGCCATTGAGGCCAACATCCGCGCGCTCGGGTTCCGGCTTGAGGACGTGAAGCTCATTCTCAGCACCGAGCCGCACTATGACCATGCGGGCGGGCTGGCGGCGCTGGCGCGGGACACGGGCGCAACGGTCGTGGCAGGGACCCTGGCCGCCCCGGTGCTGGCCGCCGGGCAGAGCGGGGCGGACGACCCGCAGCGGCCCTGGCTGCCGCCGTTCCCGGCGGTGCGGGACGTGTGGGCGGTGGCGGACGGCGAGACCATCCGCCTCGGCAGCGTGACGGTAACCGCGCTGGCAACGCCGGGCCACACGGCGGGCTCCGTGAGCTGGACATGGCAGAGCTGCGAGGCGGCGCGCTGCCAGACCGTGGTGTTTGCCTCCAGCCTCAACCCGGTGGCGCCGGACGAGTTCCGCTTCTCCGCGCCCGCGAACCGGGCGCTGGTGGAGACCTACGGGCGCAGCTTTGCGCGGATGCGCGGCGTGCCGTGCGACCTTCTCATCACCGCCCATCCCGATTTCCATCCGGGCGAGACGCCGGACGGCACCTCCGCCTGCGCGGCCTATGCGGAGGCGGCGGAGGCGCGGCTGGAGGCGCGGCTGCACCGGGAGGCCTCTGGCGGGGGCGCGTAACGGGGCGGGCGAGGAGGGCGGCCAAACGGAAACGGCCGCCCGGACGGGGGTCCGGACGGCCGCCTGCTTCCTTCTCTCCCAACGGGGGGGCAGGGAGAGAGGCGAAGACTAGAAGTGGTAGGCCACGCCCGTCTTCACCTGGTGGCGCTCGTAGCCGGCTTCGCCGTTGGCGTAGTCGTAGGCGACGCGGAAGGTGATGTTCGGGTTGAAGGCGTACTCAACGCCGCCGCCCAGAACGAGGGCGTCGTTGTTGGTGCTGCGCTCGATGTCAACCCGGCGGGACTCGTAGTCGTACTTGGTGCGGATGTTCTCGTAGCCGACCTTGCCGTAGAACATGGTGCTCGGCGCAGCCAGCACGCCGAGGCGGGCGGCGACGCCCAGCGAACGGCCGGCCTTCAGCTCGGCTTCTTCCTCGCGGGTGTCGATCAGGGTGGTGTCGGCGGTGGAGAGGGCCGCCTTGGCCTCGACACCCAGCACCAGGCGCTCGTTGAGCTTGTAGTTGTAGCCGGCGATCAGGCCGTAGGTGAAGCCGTCACCCAGACCCTTGTTGTTGTCTTCCCAGCCCAGCTCGACGCCGCCGTAGGCGCCGTTGAAGGCCTCGGCGTGGGCAAAGGCGGGGGTCAGCGAAAGCGCAGCAACCGCTGCAAACAGATAGGTCTTCATAAGTCGAACTCCTTAAACCTTGGGAGGCACTCCTCCTCGGGGGACCTCTGACATTGGCTTTGATTGTGGCGGCAAAAGGCCGAAATGAGGCACGCCTGCCTCAATTCGTTAAAGGGACGATGAATCGTTGCGTTTGAGCGACAGAGTGATGCGTTTTCGCGACATCGTCCGTTCGGGCGATTATCATAAGTCCATGAAATCATTCATGTCGTGTTCAGATTGGCGGCCGGAGGACTGTTGCGAGAAAAACTGCGTTGCCAAAAAACGAACGGCCGCCCGGGGGTGCCGGGCGGCCGCTGTCGCTCGTCCTCTCCCGGCGGGCGGGAGGAGGCGCTGAAGACTAGAAGTGGATGGCCACGCCCGTCTTCACCTGATGGCGGCGGAAGCCGTCCTCGCCGTCGGTGTAGTCATAGCCGAGACGGAGCGAGGCCTGCGCGGTGACGGCGTATTCAACGCCCGCGCCCAGAACCAGGGCATCGGTGTTGAAGCTGTTGCGGAAGTCGCCGTTGCCGTTGAGGCCGAAGATCTTGGTGCGGACGTTCTCGTAGCCGATCTTGCCGTAGATCATGGTCGACGGGGTGGCGAGAACGCCAACGCGGGCGGCAGCGCCCAGCGAACGGCCGGCGTCAACATCCACGCCGCCGATGTTCTTGCCGGCGGTGGACAGAGCGGCCTTGGCCTCGACGCCCAGCACCAGCTGGTCGGCGACCTTCTTGTTGTAGCCCGCGATCAGACCGAAGTTGAAACCGTCGCCCAGGTTGGCGCGGTTGGTCTCCCAACCGAGTTCGGCACCGCCATAAGCGCCATTGAACGCTTCGGCATGGGCAAGAGCGGGGGTCATGCCGAGAACGGCGGCAGCCGCAAGCAGGCAGGTCTTCATGTTCGTTACTCCTTAATCAACCTACAGGAGGATGTGCCTCCAGCGGGAGCGCGGGTGATGGCGGCGGAATGTGGCGGCAAAGGGTCAAAATCGCGCAATTTCTGCCTCATTTCGGTCTCAGTACGACAATGCGCTCCGCAGCGGCGGCCGGTGGAGGGGGGCGGCGTCCGGCGGCCGGGCGTTGAGAGGGGCAGCAAGAGGGGCAGCGGGAAAGGGCGGCGGGAGACGCACCGGGAGGGGCGGCGCGTCAGGGCGCTGTTGCATGACGGCGGCGAGGCGTTTAGGTGCGGCGTATGCAGAAGGCTGACAACCATTGCGCGGCGCTTGTCCGCGAGCAGGACCACGACCGCTACCTCACGGTGCTCTACGCGCCCGAAGCCGTGCGGCCGGCGCTGTTCGCCCTCTACGCCTTCAACGTGGAGCTGGCCCGGGTGCGCGAGCAGGTGAGCCAGCCGATGCTGGGGGACATCCGCCTCACCTGGTGGCGCGAGGGGGTGGAGGCCGCCTATGCGGGCACGCCCCGGTCCCATCCGGTGCTGGAGGCGCTGGCCGCCCATGTGGCCACAGCCGGGGTGCCGCAGGCGCTGCTGGAGAGCTGCATCGAGGCGCGGCTGACGGATGTCTACGGCGAGCAGCCCTCCAGCGTGACCGAGCTGTGCGCCTATGCGGACCTGAGCGGCGGCGCGCTGGCGGAGGCCGCGCTGTGGCTGTGCCTCGGCCGCGAACCCGAGTCCGGTCTGGCCCGGGCGGTGCGCTGGGTGGGCCAGGCCTGGACGCTCACCGGCATCCTCCGCGCCATCAGCTTCCACGCCGCCATGCAGCGGGTGATGCTGCCCGCCGACGAGCTGGTGAAGGTGGGCCTTGAGCCCGAGAGCCTCTACCAGGGCGAATTCGGCGACGCGGTGGCCGAGGTGGTGCGGGTGGTGCACGACACCGCCACCGAGGCGCTGGCCAGCGCCCGCCCGGTGCTGCGGCGCGCGCCGGGCGCGAGCCGCGCGGCCTGGCTGCTGGCGCCCATCGCCGGCGACTACCTCGACCGCATCCGGGCGGCCGGCTACGACGTGCGCCATGCCGCGCTGGAGCAGGGGCAACTGCGCCGCCAGGCCCGCCTGTTCTGGGCCGCCTTCACCGGGCGCTACTGACGCCCCGCCCCAGACCCCGCGACGGGGGAACCCCCACGCTCTACGACCCCACGGCCGCTGACGGCGGCGCTGCTGTCGGCTACTCTGCCGCACGGCAGGCACGCACCGATTCGAAGGGCAGGCACCCGATTGGAGTCGGCGCAGGAAGAAGCGGCGCAGGAAGAAGCGGCGCCGGGAAAAGCGGCGCGGAAGAGGGGCGTCATGCGGGGCCAGGCCATCACCGGGGCGGTGCCGGAGTCCGAACGGGATCTGGTATTTGAACGGGATCAGGAGTTTGAACGGGAGCTGGAGGCGGGTCCGCCTCTGGAGTCCGGGTGGGATCTGGCACCCACCCGTCGGGGGCGGGCAGAGCCCGACGTTGGCCGGGCCCCGCGTTTGGGGGCGCACGCCTCCCGCTGGCTGACGCCGGGCGCAGGCGCGGCGCTGATCGCGGCGGCGGGGCTGGTCTGGGGGACGGCGCCCCATCCAGAGCCGATTGCCCCGGAGGCGATTACCCCGGAGGTGATTCCCGCAGTGGTGCTTCCCCCGGAGTCCCGGGGCCCGCCCGAAGCCCCGGCTGTGCCGGCGCCCGGTGTGCTGCCGGAACCACCGGCGGCGCTGGCCGGGGAGGGGCCGGGTCAGGCGGAGAAATCGGCGCAATCAGCGCCCGGGGCGGCGCACGCCAAGGCTTCGGACGGGGCGTCGCCTGCCGCGCAGGAGGCCCGGCGGTTCCGCCGCCTCGACCGGGATCGGGACGGAGCGGTGAGCCGGGAGGAGTTTCTGGCGCTGCGCCGCAAGGCGTTCGACCGGCTGGACCGGAACGGCGACGGCCGGCTCGACTTCGAGGAATATGCCGCTGCGGCGGCGGCCCGCTTCAGCGCGGCGGACCGGGACGGCAACCGCCAACTGGACCCGGCGGAATTCGCCGCGACGGGCCAGCACCGTGCCCGCTGATCCGGTGGCCGGGGCGGCGGCGTTGCGCGTCCGCACCCTGCACCGCGGGCCGCCATATTCGACCATGAGCCGCTTGAAGGTGTTCGCGAAATGTTCCAGTTTCTTCCCGGTTGGAGGAAGGGGCAGGGCCGGAACCACCGCCTGACGCAACACCCCGGCGTTACACCCCGGCGTTACACCCCGGCGTTACATCCCGGCGTTATACCCCGGCGCAACTTCCCCGGGAGCTGATCCCGGGTGCGGAACGTTTCTCCCTGTCGTGTTTTTGTCGTGTTTCCTCGGGCGGCGCGTCCGGGGACGGGGGCCTCCGGTCTGCGGCGGCTGCGTTTCTTCGGCCCGCGCGTGGTCCCGTCGGGCCGGGCAGGGAATGCCAAGGGCAAGGAGCGGCCAGGGCACGGAGCGGTCAGGGCACGGAGCGGTCAGGGTAAGGAGCGGTCAGGGTAAGGAGCGGTCGTAAGGAGCGATCTGGGTAAGGAGCGGTCAGGGTAAAACGTGGGAGGAGAGCGATGACAGTCGAGTCCATCGATGGCGGGCCGGGCGGTTCCGACCCCGTCCCGGCGGCAGAGGCCGGTTCCGGCGGCGCACGCGTCGGCCCGCGCGCGCCGCAGATGCCGTGGCTGGCGGTCTACCTGACGGTCAAGGACGCCGAGGCCAGCATCGACTTCTACAGCCGCGCCTTCGGCTTCACGCCGGGCATGGTGCTGCGCAACGAGAAGGGCGAGCCGCAGCATGTGGAGATGCAGTACCACGGCGAAATCCCGGTGATGTTCTCGCCCGAGGGGGCGGATGACTGCCCGGCGCAGAGCCCGGCCACGCTCGGCATCATCATGCCGGTGACCTTCTACCTCTACCATGAGGACGTGGACGCGCTTGCCGCCCGGGCGCGGGCCGCTGGTGCCACGATTGAGGCCGAGCCCGAGGACATGTTCTGGGGCGACCGCATGGCCGCGTTCCTCTGCCCCAATGGCTACCGCTGGAGTTTCGCCACCCACACGGGGCGGTTCTCCGCCCCCATGCCGGGGGTCTCATGAGCCGGGAGCCGCGGCCGGGCCGGGGCGAGTCAGGCGGAGGCGACGCGGCCCTCACCTTCGACCTGATCGAGACCTACGTCTTTCTCGGCGCGGACGGGCGGGCGGCGACCCTGCCGCTCACCCAGGCCTTCTGGGAGGAACTGGCCAGCGGGGCGGCCCGGTCGCATCCGGCTGGAGGCGGCGCAACTGGAAGCGGCGCGGCAGGAGGAGAGGCAGCGGGCGGCAGCAGGGCAGATCGGGGCGCGGTGCCGCATCCCGCAGCCACGCACCCGGGGCTCCACGAGCGCGGGTGGTTCGTCTCCGCCTACTGGCTGGAGGCGGACATGGCCACGTGGGAGCGGCACCCCAACGGCGACCGGCTGGTCATCGCCCAGACCGGCTCCTTCACCCTGATCCTCGACCACCAGAACGGCGGCCGCCGCCAGCGCCTCCCGCTCGATGCGGTAGGCTCCGTGCTGGTGCCTAGCGGCTGCTGGCACCGGCTCACCGTCAACACGCCGGGGATGGTGCTGTTCATCACCCCGACGCGCGGCATGGAGCACCGGCCGGTCTGAGGCGGCGCTCGCGGTTGCGTTGCGGGGCGCCGGGTCAGGGCGCGGACTGGTCGCCGAAGTGGCGGTCGAACACCGGGGCGAGGCGCGGGTCGCTCTCCACCCGGCGGGCGAGGGCGGCAAGGGCGGGGCAGTGGGCGTCGAACCACGTCCGGCGCGGCCGCCAGTGGCGCATTACCGCGATGTAGAGGTCAAGGAGGGTGCGTTGCTTCCCCAGAAACCAGGGGGCGCCTGCGGCCGCATCGAGCTGGCGCAGCATGGCCTTGCGCGTCTCGGCGAGGCGGTCGCGCGCTTCCGCCTGGCTCTGGGCCGAGCTGACCAGCCGTTCGGGGCGATCCTCGAAACGAAACAGGGCATAGATGCCGGCATTGATGAAAAACAGCCAGCGCAGAAAGGTGGGGCGCAGCGGGTCCCCGGCGGCAGGGGCGAGGCCGGCCTCCGGGTGACGCTCCGCCAGCAGCAGGGCGATGGCGCCGCTCTCGGTTATCACCGTGCCGTCCGCCAGCACGAGCGCCGGCACCTGTCCCAGCGGATTGAGCCGGTGCAGCGCCTCCAGATGCGGCCCGTCTTCCCAGGGCGGGGCGTCGATGAGCCGGGCTGGCGCGTCCGCCAGCGCCAGAGCCGCTTCAATCACCGCGCCGCCGGAGCCTTGTGCCGTCCAGAGTTCGTACATCGAGGCGTCTCCTCCCGCCATGCCGGACAGGTCGCCAGTGTGCCCCTTGGGCGCGGCCTTGCCAAGGCAGGCGGTCCGAAGGGTCCGGCGCGGGGCTAGGGGGTGGTCCGGGCGAGGGCCGCCAGATCCTCCGGCGTGTTGATGTTGGCGAGGCAGCCATCGGGCAGGGTGACCGCGACCGCGCCGATGCTCCCGGCCCAGCGGCGGATGGCCCGCTCCCGCGGCGGGCGGTCCACGGCGAGCCAGGCGTTCAGCGCGGGCGCGAGCGCGGTGGACCACAGGCCGAAGGTGGGGTGGTCCCGCCCGTCGGTGTGGGCATAGGCGGCGGGGGCTGAGGCGGTGTGGGCATAGGCGGCAGGGCCTTCAGCGGCGGGGCCTTCAGCGGCGGGGCCTTCAGCGGCAGGGCCTGCGCCGAGCCCCCGCATCAGCCGCTCGGCCAGATCGGGCGGCAGGCGGGCGGCGTCGCATGGGGCGGTGAGCACCCAGGCAAGGCCGCGGCGCGCTGCCTCGTGCAGCGCCGCGTTGAGTCCGCCCAGCGGGCCGAGGCCGGGGGCAGGCCGGTCGGGCAGGGCGTCATAGCCCGCCCGCGCCGGACCGCCGACCACCACCAGCGCGTCCACCTGCGGGGCGAGCTGCCCGGCCACATGGTCGAGCAGGCGTTTGCCCGCCAGGCGCGCTTCCGCCTTGTCGCGCCCGAAGCGGCGGGACTCGCCCCCCGCCAGAATCGCGCCGAGCCGCCCGGTCGAATTGTGCACGCGTTTTCCGGGCGCGAGGTTGTCAGGCGCGGGTTTTCCGGGCGCGAGTCGGGCGGGGGACGGCGCGGCGGGCGGGGGCGGCGAGTGGCGACTGTCCGGCATCGGCGGGCCCTGTCTTTCCTCTGGCGGGCGGCTGTCCAAGGGGTAGGCGGATCACCCGTCCGGTTCAATGGCGCAGAAGCGCAACGGCACGCCAAAATTCTGTGGATAGATGCATGATCCCTGCGCGCTGCCGCTTCACAGCTCCCGAATTCAGGTTAGATTTTGAAATGTGCGGACTTTGTAGTGGGAGCGGACATGGCGATCGACGCCCGCGCGCGCTGGCCCCTGGCCCTGGGGGCAACTGCGGTTTTGCTTGGCGCTTGTGCGCGGGGCAGCGGGCCCGGAATGGAGACGGCGCCGCCCGCCGCCATGGCGGATCTGGGCGGCCTGATCGTTTTCGCCAACCCGGCGGAATGCGAGCCCGGCGAACCGCTGCGGCAGCTTTACGATACCATGGCGGTCTATGACGACCACCACCAGCCCCAGCCCAGCCAGCCGGTGGTGCCGCCGCGCTATGCGGGCGCGGTGGGCCCGGCCGAGGTGCTCGCCCGCGAGAGCGACCATGCGGTATTTTCCGTTCCGGTTCGCGGGCGCTGGCAGGGCCTGCCGGTGCGCGCCGTCGAGGGCATTTACGGCATCGAGAGCGACGCCTTCGGGATGGCCATCGTGTTCGACGCGCCCGTGCCCGCAACGCTGCCGGTGCTGGAGGCGCAAGGCTTCCGCCCCGCTGCTGCCGGGTCCATGGGCGCCGGGTCCATGGGTGCCGGCCCCGATGCGGCCGCGCCTGCCGCGGATCTGCCGCCCGAGCAGATGCCGTTCGGCCGGGCGGAAGTGACGGGGGATGCCCGAACCTCCCGCCTGGTGTGCGACTGGGGGCTGTAGGCGGGCGTTTCGCCGCATACGACCGCAACCCGCTTGCGCCGCACCCGGCCGCCGTGTCATGAACGCGGCCATGACGCACACCGCCCATCCTGTCGCCCTGCGCTGGTGGCGCTCCTTCTAGGGAGCGGCGCGTCGTCATTTCTTGTTTCGCAAACGACCATCGCCGCCGGGATGAGGCTGGCATGGTCCGTTGATCGAATTTCCCTGCACCCTCTCGCGGCGGCTCCCACCAAGGAGAGACCGTCATGCTTCCCGAACCTGCCCCGTCAGAGCCGCCGCTTGCGCCCGAGGCCCGGCGCCCCGTCATCCTCACCGGCGACCGCACCACCGGCCCGCTGCATCTGGGCCATTATGTGGGCTCGCTGAGGAATCGCGTCGCGTTGCAGGACACCCACGAGCAGTTCCTGCTGCTGGCCGACGCTCAGGCGCTCACCGACAATGCCCACGATCCCGAGAAGGTGCGGCGCCACGTGCTGGAGGTGGCGCTGGATTATCTGGCGGTGGGGATCGACCCGGAGAAGTCCACTCTCTGCGTGCAATCGCTGCTGCCCGCGCTGGCGGAGCTGACCATGCTCTACCTGAATTTCGTCACCGTGGCGCGGCTGGAGCGCAACCCCACGGTGAAGGAGGAAATCCGCGCGCGCGGGTTCGAACGGGACATTCCCGCCGGGTTCCTCTGCTATCCCGTGGCGCAGGCGGCGGACATCACCGCCTTTCGCGCGACGGTGGTGCCGGTGGGGGAGGACCAGGCGCCGATGATCGAGCAGTGCAACGAGGTGGTGCGCCGCATCAACCGTCAGGCCGGGCGCGACGTGCTGCCGGAGGCGCGCGCGCTCATTCCGAACGTGGGCCGTCTGCCGGGCATCGATGGCAAGGCGAAGATGAGCAAGTCCCAGGGCAATGCGCTGGCGTTGTCCGCCGCGCCGGACGAGATCAGCCGGGCGGTGCGGCAGATGTACACCGACCCCAACCACCTGCGCGCCAGCGACCCCGGCACGGTGGAGGGCAATGTGGCGTTCGCCTGGCTCGACGCCTTTGACGAGGACAAGGCGGAGCTGGAGGCGCTGAAGGCGCACTACCGGCGCGGCGGCCTCGGCGACATGGCGGTGAAGCGGCGGCTTGAGGACATTCTCCAGGCCTTGCTCGCCCCGATCCGGGAGCGGCGGGCCCGGCTGGCGCGCGATCCGGGGTACGTCATGGCCGTGCTGAAGGCGGGCACGGACAAGGCCCGCGCCCGCACCCAGGCGACGCTGGAAGAGGTGCGCGACGCGCTCGGCCTGTTCCGGCTTTAAGCGGTCGGGCGATGTGAAGGGAGATGGAGGTCCTAAGCCAAGGCAACCGATACGGCCTCCACCCCCCTCAGCCCAAGAGCGGCAGCAGGGTCTCCGGCACAGCGAAAAACTCGCCGCTGATCCAATAACCGTGCTTTTCAAGAAGGATGTGGAGGTTGCGCTCGGCTGTGTCGGCCTCGTTGACCGTTGGGTAAATATGCGTTTCCTCGACGACCCAAGATAGCAAACAGCCGTATGGAAAGCCGTTGTTCAACTCCCGGCAGCGACGGGAGACGTTGTTGGATCTGCCAACCTTTATAACGGCGTGGTTCGGAGCAAGGTCAGGAAACACGGCACCAAGCGGGCCGGCGAGGCGCATGACATAAACGCACGTTTCTGCATCCGTGACTTTGAATGTCCGCTCGCCGATGAAAGGCACCGGCCCATGTCGAAACACCGGGGGAGGTGGCTCCCGGACAACGGCCGCGGGTGACGGGGGCGTTGGATGCTGTTCGAGGGCGGAGTCATGGTCGACGGCGGAGTCAAAAGCCCAGGTGATTCGAACAGGCGTGGTATCCTGAATGTCGTATGGCGAGGCGAGTCCGGCGTAACGGAAGGGAGCCCGGTCGTCGCGTCGCCAAAATAGATGAACCGGATAGCGACCCGAGATCATGGCCTGGATCAGGGGTTGCCGCAAATTGGAAGCGGTCTTGCCAGACCAGTTCAACAGGTTGCCGTTCCAATGATTGGCGTAATCATGGCCGGTGCGCCCAGGCGTATCGATGTTGCAGAAGATGAAGAAGGCATCCTGCCAGCGCATATAGCCGGTATTCCATGAGCCGCCTTTGCGATGGCTTTGCGGCAGGCCAATGAGATCGGCAACCTGATTGCGCGTATATTCGCCGCGCACGCGAAATGGCGTGACGTGGGCATGAGGCTCGGCGCTCTCGGCACTCCCGTGCAGGACCATGAGGACTCTCCAGGAAGCGCCGCCTGTTGGCGGCGCATCGCAAGATCCTCATGTAACGAACTAAGCTGATAATATTCAATTATTCGCTGAGGAAATCTCCGCCCTAAAAGACACCTCTCCCCCGGTCTCAGCGGACGGCGCCGGGGCCGGAGGGCGGGGCGTCCTGCGGGGCGGTGCGCTGCGGGCCGAAGCGGCCGGTCTGGATGTGCAGCACCGCCATCATCACGAAGCCGAGCAGAAAGATCAGCATGCTGATGTAAACGGCGAACTGGCCCGAGCCCGCGATCATCCAGAAGGTGAACACAAGGGCGAGGGCGGCGACGATCACCTCGCGCGGGAAGGTGGCCGGGTTGAGGCGGCGGCCTTCGGTACAGAGGTAATAGAGCTGCACCAGCACCGAGAAGAAATAGGGCACGCCGACAGTGACGCCCGAGAACATCACGATCTCGGTGAAGGCATCGACGCCACCGCGCGCGCCAAGCGCCAGCGCGACTGCGACGGAGGCCAGAACGGCAGAGCTGATGATGCTGAATGCGGGCATGCCGTGGCGGTTGGTGCGGGCAAAGGCGGCGGGGAACAGCCGGTCCCGGGCGGCGGCGTAAGGCACCTCGCCGCAAACCAGAGTCCAGCCGTTGAGCGCGCCAAGCCCCGAGATCACCGCGAACAGGGCCACCAGCTTGCCGCTCCAGGTGCCGCCGAAGATCGCGTCGAACGCGTCCGTAAACGGCGCGCCGGTGGCGCGGAGCGTCTCGTTGGGCACGATGCCGAACACGGCCACCGTGACGAGGATGTAGAGCACGGCCGTTGCCATCGTGCCGTAGACCGTGGCGCGCGGCACATTGCGCTGCGGGTTGCGCACCCGCCCCGCGCCGATGACGGCCGCCTCGATGCCCACATAGGCAAAGGTGGCGACGGTGAGGGCGGAAGACAGGGCGAACAGGGTGTTGCCGCCCGCCGGGTTCCACGCCGGCCAGTTGCCCCGCGCAAAGGCAACCACCAGACCGACCGTGGCGAGAAACGCCAGCGGCAGGAACTTCAGCACGGTGGTGACGATCTGGAAGCGGCCAAGGCTCTTCGCGCCGCCAAGATTGACGAACACCGGCAGCCACAGGCCGACAAGGCCGATGAGAATGGCCTGCCCCCGGTTGGCGGGATCAAGCCCGAACAGCGCCTGCACGTAGAACACCCACGAGATGGCAATGCCCGCATTCCCCGGCCAGGCGGAGCACCAGTAGGAAAAGGCGTTCCAGAAGCCCGCCATGTCGCCGAACCCCTCGCGCGCGTAGGCATAGGGGCCGCCCGGCGCGGGGTAGAGCCGGGAGAGGGCGCCGAACACCATGGCGACCGCCAATGCACCAAGGGTCGCCAGCACGAAGCCGGTCAGTCCCGCAAGGCCATACTGGGCCAGCGCCGCGGGCAGGGTGAAGATGCCGGTGCCGATGACGGTGCCCACCACAAGGGCAACGGCAGCGGGAAGGCCAAGGCCGCTCTCGGGTTCAGGCGCGCCGGCGGGCGGAAGGGGTGCGGTCTGTGCGGACATGGTGCCAATCTTGACGTTACAGGATGCGAACGTGCCGGAGCCGTTCCGGTTCCGGACCGGAGGCGTCCGGTCTGCGGGCCATGGCCAGCAAACCGCCGGGCCGCGATCGTTTAGTCCCGTCCCGCTGCAAACAGAAGCAGAGTTTTGGACGGATCGGAGCGCCCGGGCCGGGGCGTCAGGCAGGCTCCGGGCTTCCGTTGCCCGCCGGGTCCGCCGCCGGGCGGACGGGCGGGGTCACGCCGGGCTCCAGATAGAGCGCACCCGGCCCCAGATCGCTCGCCACGTCGTCCGGGTTGCGCAGCGGACAGTGGCTGACGGACAGGCAGCCGCAGCCGATGCAGCCCTCCAGCCGGTCGCGCAGCAGGGTGAGGCGGGCAATGCGGTCGTTCAGCTCGTCCCGCCAGGCGGCGGAGAGCTGGGCCCAGTCTTCCGTGGAGGGCTTCTCGCGCGGCAGCGCCGCCAGCGCCTTCCGGATGTCCCCCAGCGGTATGCCAACCCGCTGCGCCGCCTTGATGATGCCGATGCGCCGCAGCACGGCCCGGTTGTAGCGGCGCTGGTTGCCCGCGCTGCGTTCGCTGCTGATGAGACCCCTGGCCTCGTAGAAATGCAGGGTGGAGACAGGCACGCCGCTGCGGGCGGCAACTTCGCCAACGGTGAGGGGCCGTTGGTGCGCGGCCGGGTCAATCGTCGTCATGGAAACATTTCCTCTTGACCTCAAGTTAGGTTGAGGTTTTACCAAGCGGGCTCCTCGAACAAAAGCAAAAGAAGGAGCACCTCCCATGCGACCCGGATTCAATCCGGCCAGAATCAATCTGGCCATCATCTATGGCAGCGCCCGGGAAGGGCGTCTGGCGGACACCATTGTCGATTGGGCCGCCGAGCAGATCGCGGAGGACAGCCGCTTCGAGATGCAGATGATCGACCCGGCGACCATGGCACCGCCCATCTGGCATGTCCGCGAGGACTCGCCCGAGCGCTGCATGCTGATCGATCGCATCGGCCGGGCCGACGCCTTCCTGGTGGTGACCCCCGAGTACAACCGCGGCTACCCGGCGCCGCTGAAGCATCTGATCGACTCCATCACCGAGCAGTGGCACGCCAAGCCGGTGGCGTTCGTCGGCTATGGCGGCATGTCCGGCGGCATGCGGGCCATTGAACAGCTGCGGCAGGTGTTCTGCGAACTTCACGCAGTGACCCTGCGCGACTGCGTGGTGCTGCCCCAGGCCTGGACCCTGTTCGATGCCAGCGGGCGGATGCGCGAGCCGGCTGGCCCGAACAGGACGTTGCGCTTCGTGCTGAATCGGCTGCACTGGTGGGCGCAGACGCTGCGCACCGGACGCGAGGCCCTGTCCTATACGGATCTGGCCGCATGACGGCGGGACCGGGAAGCTGGGCGCTGCTGCCCGTTCCCGGTCATGGCCGCGCATTGTTGCCGGTGCTCGGCAAGGGGTGGGCGCTGGTCTCAGCGCACCGCCGGAGCCGGGCGCTGGTGACACTGCCCGGCCAGTGCCGGGCGCTGGTGCCGGTCTCCCCCCGGAGCCGGGCGCTGGTGCCGGTCTCCCGCCAGGGGCGGGCGCTGGTGCCGGTCTCCCGGCAAAGCCGGGCGCTGGTGCCGATGCCGGAGCAGGGCGCGGACGGGCTGCCGGCGCCCCTGCGCCGGCGCGATCTCTGGCGGGCCCTGATGTGGCTGCTGGTGGAAACCCTGAGGCGCGTGGTGTTCGCACCCGCCGGCCTGGCCCTGTTGCTGCTGACCGCGATTGCCCTCAGCCTTGCGGCGTCCCGGGCCTGAGCCGCCCCGGGGCGAGGGATAAAAAAAGAGGCCGGGGGACCTCCGGCCTCAAAGGAAGTTCGTGAGTTTGCACAGGTCGCACACAAACAACGCAACAGAACGGGGGGCTGACCACCGGACCGGGCCGCCTTATGCCGTCTCCTCGAACAGCTCGCGGCCGATGAGATAACGGCGGATCTCCGACGTGCCCGCGCCGATCTCGTAGAGCTTGGCATCGCGGAGCAGGCGGCCGGTCGGGTATTCGTTGATATAGCCATTGCCACCCAGACATTGAATGGCATCCAGTGCCACCTGCGTTGCTTTTTCGGCGGCGTAGAGGATGCAGCCGGCGGCGTCCTTGCGGGTGGTCTCGCCCCGGTCGCACGCCTGCGCCACGGCGTAGACATAGGCGCGGCAGGCGTTGAGGGTGGTGTACATGTCCGCCAGCTTGGCCTGAATCAGCTGGAAGGTGCCGATGGGCTGGCCGAACTGCTCGCGCTCGTGCACGTAAGGCACGACCACATCCAGCGCCGCCTGCATGATGCCGAGCGGGCCGCCCGCCAGCACCACGCGCTCATAGTCGAGGCCGGACATCAGCACATTGACGCCCTTGCCCTCTTCGCCCAGCACGTTCTCGAAGGGCACCTCGCAATCCTCGAACACCAGCTCGCAGGTGTCCGACCCGCGCATGCCCAGCTTGTCCAGCTTCTGGGCGGTGGAGAAGCCCTTGAACGACTTCTCGATCAGGAACGCGGTGATGCCGCGCGGGCCCGCGTCGGGGTCCGTCTTGGCGTAGACCACCAGCGTGTCGGCAACGGGCCCGTTGGTGATCCACATCTTGTTGCCGTTGAGCACGTAGCGGTCGTTGCGCTTCTCGGCGCGCAGCTTCATCGAGACCACGTCCGACCCCGCACCGGGCTCGGACATGGCGAGCGCGCCCACATGCTCGCCCGAGATCAGCCTGGGGAGGTATTTCTCCTTCTGCGCCTTCGTGCCCCAGCGGTTGATCTGGTTGATGCACAGGTTGGAGTGCGCACCATAGGACAGGCCAATGCTGGCGGAGGCGCGGGAAATCTCCTCCATCGCCACGCAGTGGGCCAGGTAGCCAAGCCCCGAGCCGCCGAACTCCTCCGGCACCGTGATGCCGTGCAGGCCCAGCGCCCCCAGCTTCGGCCACAGATCGCGGGCGAAGGTGTTGGTGCGGTCGATCTCGGCGGCGCGCGGCGCAATCTCGTCCCGCGCGAAGGAAGCCACCGTCTCGCGCAGCATGTCGATGGTCTCGCCGTGGTCAAACCGCAGGCTGTTCATGGTCATCTCTTTCGTTCCCCCCAAGTCGGGTTTGCCTTGTTCGTTTGATTTCATGCAGGGGTCTCGGACCCCTGCACCCCATTCGTTTTTCGGGCCGCGTTATCCTTGCGCGCCGGGCACCCTCATGCCGATGCGGCCTCCACATCCAGCTCGATGAGCAGGCGGCCTTCGGGCACCTGGTCGTTCTCGTCCACGTGCACGGCCTTGATGATGCCTGTGGCCGGGGCGGTGAGGCGGTGCTCCATCTTCATCGCCTCCAGCACCAGAAGCCGCTCGCCCGCCGCGACGCTCTGGCCGGGCTTGACGAAAATGCCGAGCACCTTGCCGGGCATGGGGGCCGTCAGCTTGCCGTCGCGCGGCAGGGCGCCCTTGTCGCCGGCGGCTTCGTCGCGCAGGCCGAAATGGAAGGTGAGGCCGCCCACGCGCACCTCCAGGCTGTGCTCGTGGGTGAGCACCATGGCGCGGGCCAGACTGCCGGAGAAATCCACCTCGAAGCGGTAGGCGTCGCGCCAGGCGGGCAGGCCGGTCAGGGGCTCGTCCAGCCCGCCAACGGCAATCGCGCCGTCCGCCTGCCGGGTGAGGGTGACGGTGTGCTTCGCCCCATCGGGCAGGAACAGGTCGATGCTCTGCCGGTAGGGCAGGTTGAGCCGCCAGGGGCCGAGCGCGGTCCACGGCGAGGACATGTCCGGCTTCTCGCGCGGCGTGGCGGCGGCCAGCGCCGCCAGCGCCAGCAAGCGGTCCGGCACCTCGGTGATGGGGGCCAGATCCTCCAGGTGGCGCTCGATGAAGCCGGTGTCGATGTCGCCCGTGCGGAAAGCCGGGTGGCCGATGAGGCGGGCGAGGAAGCTGCGGTTGGTCTTGGGGCCAACGGCAATGGTGGCGTCCAGCGCCCCGATCAGCCGGTCGATGGCGACCGTGCGGTCCGTGCCGTGGGCGATGAGCTTGGCGATCATCGGGTCGTAGTGGACGGTGATCTCCTGCCCTTCCACGACGCCGCTGTCCACGCGCACGCCCGCCAGACCCTCGGGCAGGTGCAGCCGCTCCAGCCGCCCGGTGGAGGGGAGGAAGCCGCCCTCCGCATCCTCCGCATAGAGGCGCACCTCGACGGCATGGCCGTTGATGCGGATGTCTTCCTGCCGGGCGTGCAGGGGCTCGCCGCGCGCCACGCGGATCTGCCACTCCACCAGATCATAGCCGGTGATCAGCTCGGTGACCGGGTGCTCCACCTGAAGGCGGGTGTTCATTTCCATGAAGTAGAAGGGCGCCTTCTCCACGCCCTCCGACACGTCGAGGATGAACTCGACCGTGCCCGCGCCCACATAGCCGATGGCCTTCGCGGCCGTGACCGCCGCCTCGCCCATGGCGCGGCGCAGCGCCTCCGGCAGGCCGGGGGCGGGGGCTTCCTCCACCACCTTCTGGTGACGGCGCTGGAGGGAGCAGTCGCGCTCGAACAGGTGCACCACGTTGCCGTGGGTGTCGGCGAACACCTGCACCTCCACGTGGCGCGGGCAGGTGAGGTATTTCTCGATCAGCACGCTGTCGTTGCCGAAGGCGCGCTGCGCCTCCCGCTTGGCGGCGAGCAGGGCGTCGGCGAAGCTGGCGGCGTCGTCTACGCGGCGCATGCCCTTGCCGCCGCCGCCCGCCACCGCCTTGATGAGAATGGGGTAGCCGATGGCGTTGGCGCTGCGCTGGAGCCGGTCGAGGCTCTGGTCATCGCCCTGATAGCCCGGCACGATGGGCACGCCCGCCTGGCGCATGAGCTTCTTCGCGCCGTCCTTCAGGCCCATGGCGCGAATGGCGTCCGCGCCCGGCCCGATGAAGATGAGCCCCGCCTGCTGGCAGGCATCGGCGAAGGCGGCGTTCTCGGAGAGGAAGCCGTAGCCGGGGTGGATGGCGTCCGCCCCGGTCTTGAGCGCGGCCTCGATGATCTTCTCCGCCCGCAGGTAGCTCTCCGCGGCGGGCGCGGGACCGATGTGCACGGCGAGCGTCGCTTCGGCCACGTGGGGGGCGTTGGCGTCGGCGTCCGAATAGACGGCGACGGTCTCGATCCCCATGCGGCGGGCGGTGCGGATGATCCGGCGGGCGATCTCGCCCCGGTTGGCAATCAGAATTCGACGCATCAGTGCACCCAGCTCGGACGACGCTTTTCAAGAAATGCGGAAATGCCTTCCTGACCCTCCTGCGAGGCGCGCAGCGAGGCGATGCGGCGGGCGGTCTCCGCCCGCAGCTCGGGCGTGATCGGCCGCTCGGCCACGTCGTGCACCAGCTGCTTGGCCTCGGCGACCGCGCCGGGCGCGTTGCCGAGGAGAAGGCCCACCATGATCTCCACCTGATCGTGCAGCGCGTTCTCGTCCTCCACCACCTGGTGGACGAGGCCGATGTCCTTGGCGCAGGCGGCGGTGATGGGCTCGGCGGTGAGGAAATAGCGCCGCGCCTGACGCGGGCCGATGGCCTTCAGCACGAACGGCGAGATGGCCGCCGGGATGAGCCCCAGCCGCACCTCGGTGAGGGCGAAGCGGGCCGTCGCCACCGAGATGGCGATGTCGGCGCAGGCGATGAGCCCGACGCCGCCGCCGAAGGCGTTGCCGTGCACCTTGGCGATGACCGGCTTGGGGCAGCTGTCGATGAGGAACAGCATGTCGGAGAGGCGCAGGGCGTCCTCCCGGTTCTTCGCCTCGTCGTAGCGGGCGGCGCGGCGCATCCACTCCAGGTCCGCACCGGCGGAGAAGGAGGCGCCGTTGCCTTGCAGCACCACGACACGCACCCGGTCGTGCGAGGCGAGATCGGTGAAGGCGTCACTCAGCTCGTTGATCAGGTCCTCGTTGAAGGCATTGTGGAGGTCCGGGCGGTCCAGCGTCAGATACGCCACGCCGCGCTCGTCGATCTGGTAGAGAAGGGCCGTCATTTGCGCGTCTCCTGAGCGCCATTACATGCGAAACACGCCGAACCGCGTCGTCGGAATCGGCGCGTTCAGCGCTGCGGCGAGCGACAGGCCGACAACATTGCGAGTCTCGGCGGGGTCGATCACGCCGTCATCCCACAAACGCGCGCTGGCGTAATAGGGATGACCCTGCCGTTCATATTGCTCCCGAATCGGCATTTTAAAGGCCTCCTCCTCGGCGGCGGACCAGCGCTTGCCCCGGGCCTCAAGGTTGTCGCGGCGGATGGTGGCCAGCACGTTGGCCGCCTGCTCGCCGCCCATCACCGAGATGCGGGCGTTGGGCCACATGTAGAGGAAGCGGGGGCTGTAGGCCCGGCCGCACATGCCGTAGTTGCCAGCGCCGAAGGAGCCGCCGATGATGACGGTGATCTTGGGCACCTGGGCGCAGGCAACGGCGGTGACCAGCTTGGCCCCGTCCTTGGCGATGCCCGCGTTCTCGTACTTCTGGCCCACCATGAAGCCGGTGATGTTCTGGAGGAACAGCAGCGGAATCCGCCGCTGGCAGCACAGCTCGATGAAGTGCGCGCCCTTGAGCGCGGACTCGGAGAACAGGATGCCGTTGTTGGCGACGATGCCCACTGGCATGCCCCAGATGTGGGCAAAGCCCGTCACCAGCGTGGTGCCGTAAAGCGGCTTGAACTCGTCCAGCACGGAGCCGTCCACGATCCGCGCGATCACGTCCCGCACGTCGTAGGGGGTGCGGCTGTCGGCGGGGATGATGTCATAGAGGGTCTCCGGCGCGAACTTCGGCTCCACCGGCGCGCGCACGGCCACGTCCGGCTGGTGGGGCGCGGGGAGGGTGCCGACGATCTTGCGGGCGATGTCCAGCGCGTGCAGGTCATTGCGGGCCAGATGGTCCGCCACGCCCGACTGGCGGGCATGGACGTCGCCGCCGCCCAGATCCTCCGCCGACACCACCTCGCCGGTCGCCGCCTTCACCAGCGGCGGGCCGCCGAGAAAGATGGTGCCCTGGTTCTGGACGATGACCGCCTCGTCCGACATGGCGGGCACATAGGCCCCGCCCGCCGTGCACGAGCCCATCACCACCGCAATCTGCGGAATGCCCTCCGCCGACATGGTGGCCTGGTTGTAGAAGATGCGGCCAAAGTGGTCCCGGTCCGGGAACACCTCATCCTGGTTGGGCAGGTTCGCGCCGCCCGAGTCCACGAGATAGAGGCAGGGCAGGCGGTTCTCCCGCGCGATGTCCTGCGCCCGCAGATGCTTCTTGACGGTAAGCGGGTAGTAGGTGCCGCCCTTGACGGTGGCGTCGTTGCACACGATCACGCACAGCCGGCCCGCCACCTGCCCGATGCCGGTGATGATGCCCGCCGCCGGAACCGGCTCGTCGTACACCTCATAGGCGGCGAGCTGGGAGAATTCGAGAAACGGCGTGCCGGGGTCCAGCAGCCGCTCCACCCGCTCGCGGGGCAGCAGCTTGCCACGGCTGACATGACGCTCCCGCGCCTCGGCGGAGCCGCCCTCGGCAATGGCGGCGATCTTCGCCTTCAGGTCGGCCACCAGTTCGCGCATCACCGCGCCGTTGTCGCGCGGTTCGGCTTCGGAAGATGTCGCCCGCTTGCTCTTTGCCATGCACCTTCGTCCCATTGCTTGCCCGGAAGCCATGATCCTTGCAGCCCCGTTCCCAGGGCGCGGCGCTGTTTGCGTCGGAACAAAGCTCCCGAGCGTCGATCCGATCATTGCGGTCGATGCGGCAGGTTTAATGGCCTGCTTCTCATAGGTAAAATTGATATTTATGGCCCCATGCCATAGATAACTTCTATGGTTGAGCTCTATCTGATTCGGTATTTCGTGGCAGTGATCGAGGCGGGCGGTTTCACCAAGGCCGCCGCCAGCCTCAACATCACCCAGCCTACCTTGTCCGCTGGCATCCGCAAGCTGGAGGAGGGGCTGGGGGTGACGCTGTTCGAGCGCTCCGGCCGCCGCGTGTTCCTGACGCCGGCGGGAACCCGGTTCCTGATGCGGGCGCGGGAGATCATGCAGCTGTGCAACGCGGCAGTACGGGAGGCGGCGGAGACCGGACAGCCGACCGTCGCCCGGCTCGGCGTGCTGGTGACCATCCCCGCGGCGCTGGTCGCGGCGGTGGTGGCGGAATACCGCCGCTCGCCCACGGCCCTGCCGCTCGATCTGGTGGAGGGCACCGAGCACGAGCTGGCCAACCGCCTCAAGGACGGCAGCCTGGACTTCTCCCTGACGCTGGACCGGGGCGAGAACCCCGGCGTGGCGGTGGGCCCGGTGTTCGAGGAAGGCTACACGCTGGCGCTGCCTGCGGCCCATCCGCTGGCGGAGCGGCCGGTGCTGAGCGCGGAGGACGTGATGCACGAGCCCATGATCGTGCGCCAGCGCTGCGAGGTGCTCTCGGAGACCTCCCGCCACTTCACCGACCGCAACGTGCGCCCGCGCTTCGCCTTCCGCTCGGTGAGCGACGAGCGCGTGCTGGCGCTGGTGGGGGCCGGGCTGGGGCTCACCGTGATGCCGGACAGCTACACCCACCCCCGGGTCGCCCGCGTGCCCATGGCGGGCTTCGACCTGCGCCGCCGCCTCGTGCTGCTGCGCTCGCCCGCCACGGCCGGGCTGTCGGCGGAGGATCACGTGCGCCCGCTGGTGGAGGCGGTCGAGACGGTGTTCGGGAGCGTGTCCGGCACAGCGTCCGGGCGGCCCGCCGGCTAGGGGCGGGAAAGGGGGCGCGGGGCGTTCAGAACCCGGGGGGCTATGCCATCCCCGCCTGTTCCATCCCCGCCTACTCCATCCCCAGCGGCGAGAGCATGGCGCGCACGATGACGGCCGCGAGGGTTGCGCCTTCGACCACCGCAACGCCCGCCAGCACGCCGGTGACGGTGAGGTTGCCGGTGCGGCGCAGCCACCCCTGCCAGGCCATGAGGGCGAGGGGCGCGGCGAGCAGGGCGTAGTCGACGAACAGGCTCGCGACGAACAGGGCCAGGGCCCAGCGGGCGGTCATGGCCCGGTCGGCGGGCCAGAGCACGGCGGCGTCGCCCTCGCGCAGGCGGGCCGAGGTGTTCACCCACACCAGCGGCGCGAACCGCGCCCAGCCGAGAACCAGCGCCAGCGTGAGCCAATCGGTGTAATCCATGCGCACCGTGAGCAGCATGAGCAGCACCAGCTGGGTGATGAGCATCAGGGTGACGGCGATGGTGGCGACCGGCGCGCCGATCGGCGAGGGGCGCGCGGCAAGGCCCGGGCCCCCGACGTCAGACCAGACATCCGCCCGGCGCGCGGCGGCGCCGTCCGCATCGTCGGTGGCGACGAAGGCGGCCAGCCCCGCCAGGGGGCGGGCGCGGGTGAAGACTGTCCATGCGATCACGCAGCAGAGCGCCGCGAACCAGATGTCGATCACCGAGGCAATCCACATCACCATGCCGAGTCCCGCGCCGAAGGCGAGTCCGACGGCCGGAAACCAGACGGAGACGCCGTCCGGCAGGGGGCGGGCTTCCTCCGCCGTGGCGGGCATGCGCGTCAGATACTGGGCCGCAAAGAAGAACTGACCGGCCATAATTCCCTGCGTGGATTTCGGGTTGTGGTGGGTTTCCTCGCCCTCCCTTCGCCCATGAGCGGCAAAGGGTCAAGCTGCGTAAAGAGGCCGGATGAAGACGGTTGGCGAGGGTGTCAGATTCGCAACGCTTTCCCCGTTTCGGGCCAGAACTCAGCCGCTCGGCGGGGGATTGCCGGGAGTGGGGACGGTCTGGTCCGGCCCGTCGGGCCGAGCGGGCTGGCCCGTCTGGCTGGTTGTCTGGTCGGTTGTCTGGCCGGTTGTCTGGTTGGTCATGGGGCCGGGCAGGGGATCGGGCGTCGGGTCCTGCCGGCAGGCCGCCAGCACGCCCCCCGCCAGCAAGCCCCCCGCCAGCAGAGTCGGGGCGAGAACGGCGGCCGTCATGCGGCGCAGGCGTCCTGTGGTCAGCGGGTGCGGAACCATCTCCATGCCGGGCCCTCGCGCAAGTCATCGACGGCTAGGGGCGCATTCCCCAGGTGGCCGAACGCGCGGGGGCGGGCGGGGGTTTCCCCGGCCGGGGTCAGCGGGCGGTCCAGCCGCCGTCGAGGGAGAGGGGCACGCCGGTGATCGATGCGCCCGCGGGCGAGCAGAGGAACAGCACCGTCGCGGCGATCTCTGCCGGCTCGACGAACCGCTTGCTGGGCTGGGCGGCGAGGATCACTTCCCGCACCACCCGGTCCTCGGACATGTTGTGGGCGACGGCCTGATCCCGGATCTGACCCTGAACCAGCGGCGTGTTCACATAGCCGGGGCAGATGGCGGTGCAGGTGATGCCGGTCTCGGCGCATTCCAGCGCCACCGTCCTGGTGAAGCCGATGAGGCCGTGCTTGGCCGCCACATAGGCCGACTTGAAAGGCGAGGCCACCAGACCGTGGGCCGAGGCGATGTTGATGATGCGGCCCCAGCCGCGCGCCTTCATGCCCGGCAGCGCCGCCTTGGTGGCGTAGAAGGCCGCCGACAGGTTGAGCGCCAGAATCAGCTCCCACCTGTCGTCGGGGAAGTCCTCCACCGCCGAGACATGCTGGACACCGGCGTTGTTCACCAGAATGTCCACCGCCCCGAACGCGGCGATGGCGTCCTCGATGTAGGCCCTGACCTCGGCGGGCTTGCTGAGGTCGCCGCTGTTCAGCGTGACCTTGACGCCGTGGTCCGCCTCCAGCCGCGCCCGCAGCGCCTCGTTCGCCGCCGGATCGCCAAGGCCGCTCAGCGCCACGTTGCAACCGGCGCTCGCCAGCGCCTCCGCGACGGCAAGGCCAATGCCGCTGGTGCTGCCGGTGACGGCGGCGGTCTTGCCCCTGAGCGACTCTGGAGACAGCAGGCGGGAGGCTGAGGTCATGAAGCGTCCTTTCCTTCTCGGTCAGCGGCCGTCCGGGCGTTGCGCCCGGTGGGCCTATTCATGGCGGTTTCCCGGCTCCAAATGCAAGTTGAATCAATATTCATGTTTGCGGCGCACCGTCGCCATGGCAAATTTATGCTGCAAGTGCGAAAAGAATGGTTCATAGAAGCGGGCGACAGGGAGGCTGTACAGGACAGTATGTCGATGTTGTACCAGTGGTACGAGTTGAACAGGCAAGCCCTGGCGCAGGCGAGTGCGCTGGCGAAAGTGAGTTCCTCCTTCTGGCAGAGCCCGCTCAATCCTTTGTCCTGCACCGAGGCCGGCACCATGGCGGCGGCGGCGCTGGATGTGTTCGCTCACACCACCCAGCTCTACGGCAAGCCCAGATTCGGCCTGACCGAGACGATGATCGACGGCCAGCCGGTGGCGGTGACGGAGGAGATCGTGCTGCGGCTGCCGTTCGGCCAGCTGAAGCGCTTCCGCCGCGACACCGACCGGCAGGACCCCCGGGTGCTGGTGGTCGCGCCCATGTCCGGCCATTTCGCAACCCTGCTGCGCGGCACGGTGAAGGAGCTGCTGCCGGATCATGATGTGTACGTCACCGACTGGCGCGACGCGAAGCGCGTGCCGGTGACGGACGGCCGGTTCGATCTGGATGACTACATCGACTACGTGATCCGGTTCCTTGAGGAAATCGGGCCGGGGGCGCACGTGATCGCGGTGTGCCAGCCTTCGGTGCCGGTTTTCGCCGCCCTCGCGCTGATGTCGGAGGACGGCAACCCGGCAACGCCCCGCAGTGTCACGCTCATGGGCGGGCCCGTCGATACCCGCCAGAACCCGACGGCGGTCAACGATCTGGCCCAGCGCCGCCCGCTCGCCTGGTTCGAGCAGAACGCCATCGCCACCGTGCCCGCCAACTACCCGGGGGCAGGGCGGCGGGTGTACCCGGGCTTCCTGCAACTGGCCGGGTTCATGTCGATGAATCTGGGCGACCACCTCATCAGCCACTGGGAGATGTTCAACCACCTGGTGGAGGGCGACGGCGAAAGCGCCGAGGCCAAGATGAAGTTCTACGAGGAGTACCGCTCCGTCGCCGACATGACGGCCGAGTTCTACCTGCAAACGGTCGAAACCGTGTTCCAGACCCACGCGCTGCCCAAGGGCGAAATGCTCTATCGCGGCACGCGGCGCATCGATCCCTCCCGCATCACCCGGACGGCGCTCCTCGCGGTGGAAGGGGAGAAGGACGACATCTCCGGCATCGGCCAGACGAAAGCCGCGCTGACGCTGGCAAGCACCCTCGATGAGGCGAAGAAGAAATATTTCCTCGCCGAAGGCGTTGGCCACTACGGCATTTTCAACGGCCGCAACTGGCGCGAGCGCATCGCGCCGGTGGTGAAGGCGTGGATTGCGCAGAATAACGGGTGATTTTTTGCCAGGAGGGGCTTGCCCCTCCTGGCAACCTCCCATTCGATTTGAAGGGCTGTGTCCGTCATCAAGGGCGCGGCCCTTTGATTTTTCCAGTGTGCCCGGGAAATGCGGCCGTAAAAACGAAAAGGGGGTCACAGGGGGATCCGCGATCCCCCTGTAAAAATATCAAACCATCAGTGAACATCCCCAAACATTGCGAACGGCTCAGGCTCGCTTTACAAGCCTGCGGAAACCCGGTTGCCTGACGCGGATTTTTGCCATGCTGACGTTGCTTTCGCCTGCCAAGTCTCTTGATTTCGAAACGCCGCTGCCCGCTGGGGTCGCGCCGACCCAGCCGCAGTTGCTGGAGCGTTCGGAGGATCTGGTGGAACAGGCGCGCAAGCTGTCCGCGCAGGATCTGAAAGACCTGATGGGCATCTCCGACGCGCTGGCTGAACTGAACGTGGCGCGCTTCCGGAATTTCTCGACGCCCTTCACGCCGGAGAATGCCCGGCCCGCGATCTATGCCTTCAACGGCGACGTCTACACCGGCTTCGACGTGAAGACGCTGGACGCGGAGACGGTCGCGTTCGCGCAGGATCACGTGCGCATTCTCTCCGGCCTTTACGGCGTGCTGCGGCCGCTCGACCTGATGCAGCCCTATCGCCTCGAAATGGGGGTCGCCTTCCGCACGCCGCAGGCAAAAACGCTCTACGGCTACTGGGGCGACACCATCACCAACGTGATCAACGAACACCTTGCGGGCCACGACTCCCGGGTGGTCATCAACCTTGCCAGCCAGGAATATTTTGGCGCGGTGCAGCCGAAAAAACTGGAGGCGCCGGTCATCACCCCGCTGTTCAAGGAGCGGCGCGGCAACCAGCTCAAGGTGATTTCCTTCTCCGCCAAAAAGGCGCGGGGCATGATGGCCCGCTACCTCTGCGAAAACCGCATCGACCGGCCCGAGGGGCTGAAGGATTTCGCGGAGGATCAGTACCGCTTCGACCCCGCCCTGTCGGACGAAAACACCTGGGTTTTTGTGAGGTGATTTTTTGCAGGAGGGTCCTGGGCCCTCCTGCACCTCCCTTTTGTTTTAAAAGGCCGTGTTTCGGGGGGGGGGGCTCCGGAAACACGGCCGGAAAAACGAACCGGGGGTCGCAGGGGGATCAGCGATCCCCCTGCAAAAAATATCCCCCGAGAAAGAAAAAACTTACCCGCCGAGGCTTTCCGCCAGTTCTTCCAGTTCCAGCCAGCGTTCCTCGCGCTGGGCGAGCTTTTCGCGGGTGGCTTCCAGTTCGGCGGTGAGTTTGGCGAAGGTGTCGGGGCTTTTGGTGTAAAGCTCCGGGTCGGCCAGCCGGGCTTCGAGTTCCTGGATTTTCGTGCCGAGCGCCTCGATTTCGGCGGGCAGGCTGTCCAGCTCCCGCTGGTCCTTGTAGGACAGCTTGGTCTGCTTTTTCGGCTGCGCCGGAGCGGCGGCGGCGGGCTTCTTCGCGTCGCTGATGGAGCGCACGTTGGAGGCGGCGGGCTGGCGCTTGGCCTCCCAGTCCGAGTAGCCGCCGACAACGATGTCCGCCTTGCCCGAGCCGTCGAGGCCGATGACCATGGTGACGGTGCGGTCCAGAAAATCGCGGTCGTGGCTGACCAGCAGCACTGTGCCCTGATAGTCGGCGATGATTTCCTGAAGGAGGTCCAGCGTTTCAAGGTCGAGGTCGTTGGTGGGCTCGTCCAGCACCAGCAGGTTGGACGGCTTGGCGAACTCGCGCGCCAGCAGGATGCGGGACTGCTCGCCGCCCGACAGGGTCTCGATTTTCGCATCGACGAGGCCGGGGTCGAACAGGAATTCCTTGAGGTAGCCGGCCACGTGCTTCTTGACGCCGTTCACCTCAATCCAGTCGCCGCCGTCGGCGAGGATGTCGCGCACAGACTTGCCCGGCTCCAGCAGGCGGCGGGCCTGATCCACAATCACCCGGTCGAGGGTCTTGGCGATGCGGATCGTGCCTTCGGTCGGCTGCAACTCACCGGTCAGCAGCTTGAGGAGGGTGGTCTTGCCGACGCCGTTGGGCCCGACGATGCCGATGCGGTCGCCCTTCTGGATCTTGATGTTGAAGTTCTTCAGAATCGCGCGCTCGCCAAAGGCGATGGTGACGTTCTCGGCGTCGATGACGGTGCGGGACTTCTGCTCGGATTCGTTCAGCGCCAGGTTGGCGACGCCCTGCGGCCCGGTCATGGCGCGGCGGGCGGCGCGCATCTCCTGAAGCTTCCTGAGGCGGCCCATGTTGCGCCGCCGCCGGGCGGTGACGCCGCGCTGGAGCCAGTGCAGTTCCAGCTTCAGCTTTGCGTCCAGCCGCTCCGCCGCCCGGGCTTCCTCCTCCTCCGCCTTTTCCTGCCAGGCCTCGAAGCCGCCGAAGCCCACCTCGGCGCGGCGCACCGTGCCCCGGTCCAGCCACAGGGTGGAGCGGGTGAGGCGGGAGAGGAACATGCGGTCGTGGCTGATGACGATGAACGCGCCCGCGAACTGGCGCAGGCGGCCCTCCAGCCAGGCGATGGCGGCCAGATCCAGGTGGTTGGTGGGCTCGTCCAGCAGCAGCACGTCCGGCTCCAGCGCCAGGGCGCGGGCGATGGCAGCGCGGCGCTTCTCGCCGCCGGACGCGGTGGCGGCGGGCCGGTCGAGATCGACGCCCAGCTCCTCGGCCACCTTGGCCACCTCATGCGGGGCCGGGGGCAGGGGCTGGTCGCCCTCATCCAGCGCGAAGTCGCGCAGGGTGGCGAAGCGCTCCACCGGCGGGTCCTGCTCCAGCAGCACCACCCGGGCGCGCGGGCGCACCACGCGGCGGCCTTCGTCCAGCTCCAGACGGCCGGCGATCACGTTGAGCAGAGTGGACTTGCCGGCCCCGTTGCGGCCCACCAGAGCCAGCCGGTCCCTTTCCCCGACGAACAGGTCCAGCGAGCGGAACAGCCAGCCTTCGCCGCGATGAACACCGATGGATTCAAGTGAAAGAATTGGAGCAGACATGTTACGAACCTGATACAAATACTGCTATAGGCAACGCAGGCGCCATTGACCATCCGGGGGAGGATATGTTCATGGCCAGTTCACTGGCGCAAGGGTAGTTTTCAAGGGACATGAAAAACCGCCGACTTCTCCCTTTCTTCGCAGTTGCAGCCTTCGTCTGCGTGGCCGGCTTCCGGGCGGACACCGGAGCGCCGGTGCGGGTGCTGGTTCGCACGGCCGAGCAGGATGCCGCCTACAGGGGGGTCAGTTCCGGGCGGATGCTCTCGCTCGACCAGATACGGGCCATCGTCTCGCGCCGGGTAAAGGGGGAGTATCTGGGCGTCGAGATCGATGAAGGCTCCCTCCAGGAAGGGATTTACGTCTACCGGTTGACCTATCGCCGCCCCAACGGCGCTATTGTCCGGGTGGACGTGAACGCTCAGAATGGACAGATACTGGCCGTTCACGGCAGCTGACCGTTCGAGGAGAGCAGGGGGACGCATGCGTATTCTGGTGGTGGAAGACGAGCCGACGCTGCAGCGCCAGCTGAAAAGCGCGCTGGAGGCCGCGGGGTACGCGGTTGATGCCGCCGGCGACGGCGAGGACGGACACTTTCTTGGCTCCACCGAATCCTATGACGCGGTCGTGCTGGACCTGGGGCTGCCCAAGATGGACGGCCTCAAGGTGCTGGAATCCTGGCGGCGGGAAGGCCACGCCATGCCGGTTCTGGTGCTGACAGCGCGCGATTCCTGGTCGGACAAGGTGGCGGGACTCGACGCGGGCGCGGACGACTACCTGGCCAAGCCGTTCCAGATCGAGGAACTGCTGGCCCGCCTGCGCGCGCTCATCCGGCGCACCAGCGGCCACGCCACCTCGGAGATCGAGGTGGGGCCCATGCTGCTGGACACCCGCTCCAGCCGGGTGACGGTGAACGGCGAGCCGGTGCGGCTGACCGCGCAGGAATACAAGCTGCTGGCCTATCTGGTGCACCACAAGGGCAAGGTGATCTCGCGCACCGAGCTGACCGAGCACATCTACGATCAGGACTTCGACCGGGATTCCAACACGATCGAGGTGTTCGTCACCCGCATCCGCAAGAAGCTGGGCGTCGATCTGATACGGACCGTCCGGGGACTGGGCTATTGCCTCGAAGACCCCGGTACGGCCTGAGCAGGCGCGGCGCGTGAGCAGCCAGAAGCAACAGCTGCATTTTCTGCTGTTCCAGCCGGGGTCGCTTTCGCGGCGCCTGGTGCTCATGGCGGCGGCGTGGATCATCCCCATGCTGATGGCGGGCGGCTTCGCGCTCGACCGGGTGCTGGCGGACAACCTCACCCAGGGCTTCGACACCCAGTTGCGCCAGTTCCTGCGCTCCTCCATCGCAGCGGCGGAGATCGATCCGACCGGCGAGGTCCGCAGCACCCGCGCGCTGGGCGACCAGCGCTTCTTCGAGCCCTATTCGGGCCTCTACTGGCAGGTCTCCGCCCCGGGCATGGAGCCGTTCCGCTCCCGCTCCCTGTGGGACCGGGCCTTGCCCTACGATCCCAACGTGCCGGCGCGGGAAGGTGTCATCCGCACCATCACCGCCTTCGGCGGCGAGGAGCTGCGCATCGCCGAGCGCGACGCCATGCTGCCGGGCTCGGACAAGGTGTTCCGCTTCGCCGTCGCCATCCGGGTGAACGAGCTGCACGAGCAGATCGCCGCCTACCGCCGGGTGCTGGTGTGGTCGCTCTCCATCCTGGCGGTGGGGCTCCTGACCATGGGCGCGCTGCTCGCCACCTACGGCCTCAGCCCGCTGCGGCAGGTGCGCAAGGCGCTGGCGCAGATCCGCTCGGGCGCGGCGACCCGCATCGACGGGACACTGTTCCCGCCCGAGATCCTGCCGCTGGTGGAGGAAATGAACGCGCTGCTCGCCCACACGGAGGCGCAGGCGGAACACGCCCGCACCCACGCGGGCAATCTCGCCCATGCCCTCAAGACCCCGATGAGCGTGCTGATGAACGAGGCGCAGGACCCCGGCAGCCCGAACCTGCGGGAGACGGTGCTGGCGCAGGTGGCCCTGATGCGCCGCCACGTGGACCACCACCTGGCCCGCGCCCGCGTGCTCGGCCGCCGCGCCGACATCCGCGCCCGCACGCCGGTGTGGCCATCCCTGCACAGCCTCAAGCGGGCGCTGGAGCGCATCTACGTGGAGAAGGCGTTCCATGTGGAGATCCGGGGTGACGACTCGCTGGAGTTCCGGGGCGAGCGGCAGGACCTGGAGGAAATGCTCGGCAACCTGCTCGACAACGCCGCCAAATACGGCAACGGCAGCGCCCGGGTCACCGTGACGGCGGAGGAGGCGGCCGAAGGAGACCGGCGTTTCCTGCGTATTGTCATCGAGGACAATGGACCCGGCATTCCGGTCGAGAAATGGAGTCTGCTGTTCGAACGCGGCGTGCGGCTCGACCAGAGCTCCAAGGGCACCGGCATCGGCCTCGCCATCGTGCGCGACATCGCGGACATCATGGGGGGCAAGGTCTGGCTCGACCAGTCGAAAGATCTGGGCGGCCTCGCCGTGGTCCTGGTTCTGCCGCGCGCGGCCAGCGCCTGACAGACCGGTCCCCCGCGAAAGGCGTGTTCAGCCGCAGTTCAGTCGAACGCGCCTATCGTGCCGGTAGTGAACCAAATTGGCGTAAAAACGGAGAAGTCGTTATGCAGTTTCGGGGGTTTTCTCGGTGGGCGCTGGTGCCGGCGATTGCCCTGGCACTGCCGCTCGGGGCGTGCCAGGACTACGGCACCAAGGAAAGCATCGGCACGCTGGCGGGTGCAGGCCTCGGCGCCTGGGCCGGCTCGGCCATCGATAACGACGGCGCGGGCGGCGTCGTCGCCATCGCGGCCGGTACGCTGATCGGCGGCTTCCTCGGCAACCAGATCGGCCGCGGCCTCGACAAGGCCGACCGGCTGGAAGCCGAACGCGCCCAGTACCAGGCGCTGGAATACGGCCGCTCCGGCACCCGCACCGAATGGGTGAACCCGGACAGCGGCCACAGCGGCTGGGTCGAGGCCAAACCCGCCTACGTGGCCGACAACGGCCAGAACTGCCGCGAATACACCCACACGGTGAACATCGGCGGCAAGCAGGAGCAGGCCTACGGCACCGCCTGCCGTCAGGCGGACGGCTCCTGGAAGGTGGTCAACTAAACGGTTTTTTCCTGATGCAGGAGGGTCTCGGACCCTCCTGCACCTCCCTTTCGTTTATCGGGCCGCGCCTTGAACAGATCGAGGCGCCCCCTGATAAGAGGGGATTGAGCGGGCCGTGTCTGGCACGTCCGGAGCAGGCGTCTGGAACGGGCGGGAGGCTCGCAATCACGCGCGATACACGCGCGGCCCTGTAAAACCAGTTCCATCCAGCACCCCCATTTTCCGACGCACGCTCCAAGGAGAAAGGGAGGTGCAGGAGGGGTAAGCCCCTCCTGCAAAAAGGAAAGCAAACGCGCTTTCCTTTCGGCTGATGTAATTTTATATCATCAGCATGATGATCCCCGTCACCATTCTCACCGGCTTTCTCGGCGCGGGTAAAACCACGCTGCTGAAGCGTCTGCTGGCCGATCCGCGCTTCTCCGATACGGCTGTTGTCATCAACGAGTTCGGCGAGGTGGGGCTCGACCACATGCTGGTGGAGGCCGCGCCCGAGGCGATCATCGAGATGACGTCGGGCTGCCTGTGCTGCACGGTGCGGGGCGACGTGCGCCGCACGCTGCTGATGCTGATGGAGCGCTCCGAGCGGGGCGAGATTCCGCTGTTCTCCCGCCTCGTCATCGAGACGACCGGCCTTGCGGACCCGGCGCCGGTGATCCACACCCTGCTGCTCGACCCGCGCCTTGCCCGCCGCTACCGGCTGGCGCAGGTGGTGACGGTGGTGGACGCCGTCAACGGTCCGGGCACGCTCGACCGCCAGCCCGAGGCGGTGAAGCAGGCGGCCGTCGCGGACCGGCTGCTGGTGACCAAGACCGACCTCCTGAGCGAAGGTGAGGGGGCCGCCCTGTTCGAGCGGCTGCGCGCGCTGAACCCTGGCGCGGTGATCGCGGACACCGGCGCGCCCGACTTCGACCTGCGCTCGATCGTGGACGACACGCTCACCTTCCGCCCGGACCTGAAGCCGGACCAGGTGCGCGGCTGGCTGGCCGCCGAGGTGGTGGAGGCGGCGCATGACCATGGCCACGACCACAGCCACGACCACAGCCACGATCACGACCATCACGACCACCACCATGACGTGACCCGGCACTCGGAGGACATCCGCTCCTTTGCGCTGGTGCTCGACCAGCCGATCAGCCGCTTCGCCTTCGCCATGGCGATGCAGCTGCTCACCGCCAACCAGGGCGAGGACCTGCTGCGCGTCAAGGGCATCATCAAGCTGGAGGAACACCCGGAGCGGCCCGTCGTCATCCACGGCGTGCAGCACATCCTCCACGACCCGGTCTACCTCGACCGCTGGCCGGACGACGACCAGCGCACCCGGCTGGTCTTCATCACCCGCAACATCCCCCGCGAAACCATCGAGGGCTTCTTCCGCGCCTGGTCGCAGGTGTCGCAATAGGGGTGTTTTTGTCGGGGTGTTTTTTTGCAGGAGGGTCGCGGACCCTCCTGCACCTCCCATTCGTTTTGACGGGCCGCGTTTGAAACCGGCCGGGGTGCGCTCTGTACAAGGGGGTGAGCGGGCCGCGTTTGGCAGGGCTTGTCGCGTTCACTGGAGCGGCCGGGAGGCTCGCAACCACGCGCGATACAGGCGCGGCCCAGTAAAATCAGATCCAGCCCGCACCTCCCATTTCCGACGCACGCCCCAAAGGGAAAGGGAGGTGCAGGAGGGTCCGCGACCCTCCTGCAAAATCCAGCAAATCCCGAAAGAAAAAACTCAATCGTAGCGCAGTGCTTCGATCGGGTTGAGCCGGGCGGCCTTGCGGGCCGGGTAGTAGCCGAAGACGATGCCGACGAGTCCGGCGAAGAATAGGCTGACCAGCACGATCTGGGGGTTCAGCGTCACGTCGAACGCGCCGAGCAGGCTGATGGCGAACACCAGCAGCAGCGAGATGGCGACGCCGATGAGGCCGCCGACCAGCGAGAGCAGGGCGCTTTCGGTGAGGAACTGGCTGAGGATGTCCTCGGGCCGTGCGCCGACGGCCATGCGCAGGCCGATCTCGCGGGTGCGCTCGGTGACCGAGACCAGCATGATGTTCATGATGCCGATGCCGCCCACCACCAGTGCGACGGAGGCGATGGCGCCCAGCAGGGCGGTCATGGTGCGGGTGGTCTGGGTGCGCAGGGCCATCATCTCGGTGAGGTTGCCGATGCGCACGGGCGACTCCCCTGTGGCGGCGGTGTGCTTGCGCTCGCGCATCAGGGTTTCGATTTCCTGCTGCACGCGGGGCATGATCTCGAGGCGGGACGTCTTGACGAAGATGGCGTCGATTTCGCCCGCGATGCGGTTGCCCGCGCCCATGAGGCGGGACTGGGCGGTCTTGAGCGGCACGATGACCACGTTGTCCTCGTCGCGCTGGCCGCTGCCGCTGCCTTTGGGGGCGAGCACGCCGATGATCTTGAGCGGCACGCGGTTGACGCGGATGGTGGCGCCGACGGCGCCGCCCTTGGGGAAGAGTTCGCGCCGGACGGACTCGCCGATCAGCACCACCTTGGAGGCGCTGCGTTGTTCGAGCGGCCGGAAGTTGCGCCCCTCCGCGACGGCCCAGTTGCGGGCGATCAGGTAATCGTTGGTGGAGCCGAGGAGCTGGGCTTCCCAGTTGGTGCCGCTCGCGACGATCTGGCCCGAGCCGAAGCGCACCGGGGCAGCGGCGGCGACGCCGGAGATGCGCTTCTGCATGATCTCCGCGTCGCTTTCCACCAACGGGATGGCGCTCTCCGCGCTGCGGACAGGCCCGCGCCCGCCGGCGGGGAAGATGATCATCAGGTTGGTGCCCATGGCGCGGATTTCGCTGTCGATCTTGTCGCGCGCGCCCTGGCCGATGGAGACCATGGTAATGACCGAGGCCACGCCGATGATGATGCCGAGCATGGTCAGCGCGCTGCGCAGCTTGTGCGCCTTGAGCGAGAGGTAGGCGAGGCGGAGGGAGGGAATCAGCTTCATGACGTGCGGATTTCCTGGTCTTGGGCGAGGGGGCGCCAGATGTCTGTGTTGGCCTCGTCCGACTCCACCCGGCCGTCGCGCATGCGGATGATGCGGTTGCCCGCATGGGCGACGCGCTCGTCGTGCGTCACCAGCACGATGGTGAGGCCGCCCGCGTTCAGGGTCTGGAACAGGGCGATGATCTCCGCGCCGGTGCGGCTGTCGAGCGCGCCGGTGGGCTCGTCCGCCAGCAGGAGCAGGGGATCGTTCACCAGCGCGCGGGCGATGGCGACGCGCTGCTGCTGGCCGCCCGACATCTCCGAGGGCAGGTGGTTCATGCGGTTGGCGAGCTGCACCCGCTCCAGGCAGCGGCGGGCGCGCTCCGGGCCGTCCGTCACCGGCTCGCGGCGGTAGATGAGCGGCATGGCCACGTTCTCCAGCGCCGTCAGGCGCGGGAGCAGGTGGAACTGCTGGAACACGAAGCCGATGGTGCGGCCGCGCAGCTCGGCCAGTTCGGTCTGGCTGGCGGCGCGCAGCTCGGTTCCGCCGATGGTGATGGAGCCGCTGGTGGGCGTGTCCAGCGCGCCGATGAGGTTCATCAGCGTGGACTTGCCCGAGCCGGACGGCCCCATGATCGACACGAACTCGCCGCGCCCGATGGTGAGCGAGACATCCTGCAGGGCGTTGACGGTCTCCTCGCCCATGCGGAACTGCCGGGTGAGCCGCTCGCAGACGATGATGGGCTCGCCTGTGGTCACGATGCGGCACTTTCGCTGATGATGACCTTCTCGCCGGGCTGGAGCTTGCCCCCGACGACGGCCACCTCCTCGTCGGTGCGCACACCGGTGAACACGGGGCGGCGCTCCGGCTTGCCATCGCGCGCCAGCACCCACACGGTGCCCGGCTGGCCCTTGACGCCCGGGGGCGGCTGGTCCGCCGGTTCGGCCGCCTCAGGCGGCGGGGCGGTGCGGTTGCCGCCGCGCGGCGGGCCCATCGGCGGGCCGAAGCCGCCGGCGGGCGGCGGCGCGCGCCGTGCCGCCTCGGCGGCAATGGCGGCGGGCTCGTAGCTCAGCGCCATGATCGGCAGCTTGAGCACGTTCTTCACCTCGCCAAGGTAGATGGTGGCGTTGGCGGTCATGTTGGGCAGCAGCTTGCCGTCCTTGTTGGGGGCGGTGATGATGACGGTGTAGGTGACAACGCCGGTGGAGGTGGCCTGGGTCTGCCCGGTGTCGCCGCTGGCGAGGCGCACTTCCTTCACCTCGCCGTGAAACACCTGGTCGGGGTAGGCGTCCACGGTGAACTCGGCCCGCTGGCCGGGGCTGACGGCGCCGATGTCCGCCTCGTCCACCTTGGCCTCCACCTGCATCTCGGACAGATCCTCGGCGATGGTGAACAGGGTGGGGGTCTGGAAGCTGGCGGCGACGGTCTGGCCCACGTTGATGGCGCGGCTGATGACGATGCCGTCCACCGGGGCGCGGATGTAGGTGCGGGAGAGGTCGATGCGGGCCTGGTTGAGGTTCGCCCGGGCCTGGAGCAGGTTGGCCTCGGCCAGCTTCACCGCGGCGCGGGCCTTGGCCAGAGTCGCCTCGGCGGTCTCGGTGCCGCGCGCGGAATACCACCCGCTGGTGGAGAGCTTGCGCTTGGTCTCGTAGTCGCGCTCGGCTTCCTTCAGGTCCGCCCGGGCCTGCTCCAGCTGGGCGAGGGCGGTCGCCTCCTGCGCCTCGCCCTGGAGCACCCGCGCCTCGAAGGTGCTGGGGTCGATGCGGGCCAGCACCTGGCCCTTCTTCACGGGCGTGTTGAAGTCCGCGTACAGCTCCTTGATGAGGCCGGAGACCTCCGAGCCCACCTCGACCGTGCCCACCGCCTGAAGGCTGCCCGAGGCGGTGATGCGGGTGACGATATCACCCTGCTCGGCAACGACGGTCTGGTAGACCGGCCGTTTGGAGGCGCTGAAGGTCCAGGCGGTAAAGCCCGCGGCGGCAATGGCAAGAAGGCCGCCGATGAGAAGAAGGCGTCGCCGGGATGTCATGAATTCTCTCGATTACCAATGAATTGACCGTTGAAGGTGACTGGACCGTGGAAGAAGGTGATCGTCCGCGCGCGTTTCCTGCGAACCCTTGAAATGTGTTCATACATACGGACGAGTGAGGATACTTCCTTCGAGCGGCCGGAGGAATGTTTATACACTTGAATTACATTCGCTCCACATGCCTCCTGTAGCCCCGGGACGGGCGGGAGGGAAGGCCGCGGGCCGTCCGGCCCCGCCAGAATGACGCTCCCCCTAGACGAAGCGGCTGTGGATCGCCAATTAGCAGGGGGCTAACACGTGTTACAAAGGTGAACAGACGCATGGCGCAGATCCCCGTGACCGTTTTGACCGGCTATCTGGGTGCCGGCAAGACCACGCTCCTCAACCGCATCCTCACCGAGCCGCACGGCAAGAAGTATGCCGTGATCGTCAACGAGTTCGGCGAGATCGGCATCGACAACGACCTGGTGGTCGATACGGACGAGGAAGTGTTCGAGATGAACAACGGCTGCATCTGCTGCACCGTCCGTGGCGACCTCATCCGCATCATCTCGACCCTTCTCAAGCGTCCGGGCCGGTTCGACGGCATCATCGTCGAGACCACGGGCCTTGCCGATCCGGCGCCCGTCGCCCAGACCTTCTTCGTCGATGAGGATGTGCGCGCCAAGACCCGGCTGGATGCGGTCGTCACCGTGGTGGACGCCAAGCACCTGCTGCTGCGTCTTGCGGACTCGCAGGAAGCGCAGGAGCAGATCGGCTTTGCCGACATCATCCTCATCAACAAGATCGACCTGGTGACGCCGGAAGAGCTGAAGCAGGTGGAAGCCGCCGTGAAGCGGATCAACCCGTATGCGGTGGTCTACCATACCGAGAAGGCGCAGATCGACGTGAACAAGCTGCTGGATCGCGGCGCGTTCGACCTCGAACGCATTCTGGAGGCGAACCCGGGCTTCCTCGCCGAGGAGGATCACCACCACCACGATCACCATCATCACCACCATGATCACGATCACGAATGCGACGAGCATTGCGATCATGACCACCACCATCACGACCACCACGCCGCGCCCAACGTCATCCACGACAAGGGCGTGACCAGCGTCTCCCTGCGGTCGGAGAAGCCGCTGATCGGCGAATTGTTCACCCGCTGGATCAGCGACCTCACCCAGGAGAAGGGGCCGGACATCCTGCGTCTCAAGGGCATCCTCAACTTCCAGGGCGAGGAGCAGCGCTTCGTGGTGCAGGGCGTGCACATGATCCTCGACGGCGACCTCCAGAAGCCGTGGGGCGAGAATGAGCCGCGCGTGTCGCGCCTCGTGCTCATCGGGCGGAACCTCGACCCGAAGGCACTGAACGAACAGTTCCAGGCCTGCGTGGCGTAATCCCATGCCGCTGATGGACGACAACGGGCAGGCGCTCAATCTGGGCGCCTATGTGGAAGCGGTGGTGCCGACGGCGGGCGGGCTCGCCTTTGCCACCACCGAGGGGCAGGTGGCGTTCGGCGCCACGCCGCCGCGCCGGATTCACGACGGCGGCATCCTGTGCGCTGCTGCCTTCGACGGCGGCATCGCCACGGGCGGCGACGACGGCTGCGTGAAGCTGGTGAAGGCGGACGGCACGGTCGTTGATGTGGCCGAACTGCCGGGCAAGTGGATCGAGAAAATGGCGGCGAGCGACGGCGGCGGCATCGCCTTCGCCACCGGCAAGACGGTGCACGTGGCCCGGCCGGTGAAGGGCATTTTCCGCACCATCGCCCACGAGCACACGGTGCAGTCGCTGGCGTTCGATCCCAAGGGCAAGCGGCTGGCGGTTGCCCACTACAACGGCGTCTCGCTGTGGTGGGTGAACTCGGATGCCTCAAAGCCGATGGTGCTGGGCTGGAAAGGCGCGCACACGCTTGTCACCTGGAGCCCGGACGGCAAGTTCGTGATGACCGCCATGCAGGAAAATGCGCTCCACGGCTGGCGGCTCGCCGACCTCGCCGACATGCGCATGGGCGGATACCCTTCCAAGACCAAATCCTTCGCCTGGGTGGACAAGGGGCGCTATCTCGCTACCTCCGGCGCGGAGGCGGTGGTGCTGTGGCCGTTCACGGACAAGAACGGGCCCATGGGGAAATCCGGCTTGCAGCGCTTCGGCCTCGGCGCGCTGTGCACGGCGGTTGCGGCGCATCCGAAGCAGGGCATCCTGGCGGCGGGCTTCGCTGACGGCGCGGTGCTGCTCTATCGCACGGACGACGAGATGGAAGTGCTCGTGGCGGGCCGCACCGACGAGGAAGTGCCGGTGACCGCCATCGCCTTCTCCCGCGACGGCAAGCAGCTTGGCTTCGGCCGCGAGGACGGCACGGGCGGCCTGGTCGAGCTGCCGGGCTGAGCGTGGCACACATTCGGACATGAGAAAGCCGCCGTCCCCTCGAGGGGCGGCGGCTTTTTCGTGCTGACGGACCGGGTGTGCCGATCCGGGCGCGTCAGAGCGCGGTCTTGCGCGGGCGCCCGCGCTTGCGCGGCGCAGTGGCGGCAATGACGGCCGCTGCGGGCGTTTCCTTCGGAGCGGTTGCGCCGTTGGCCTTGGACGCGGGTTTCTTGGCAGACGATTTTTTTGTCGCCGTCTTTTTGGCGGGCTTTTTGGCAGCAGGTTTGGCGGCGGGCTTGCTGGTTGCTGCCTTGGTGTCGGCCGCAGCCTTTTTCCCGGTGGTCGCCTTCGTGTCGACGCCGTTGGCCTTGGCGTCGGGCTTCGCCTTCGTCGTCGCCGCCTTTGCCTTCGGCTTGGCCTTCGCTTTCGCCTTCACAGGCTTGGCCGGCTTCTCCGCCGGCGCCGCGGCGGCTGCCGGAGCGGCGGATTTTTTCGCCGCCTTTTCCAGCGCGGCAATGCTCTTTGCGAGTTCGGAGAGTTTCGCCTTCTGATCGGCGATGACTTTTTCCGCCTTTTCCAGCCGCTTGGACAAGCGCTCGATCAGCTTGTCGGTGGTGGATGGCTTGGCCGCCGTCTTGTCGCTCGCGACGGAAGTGGACTTGGGCGCAGCCTTGGCACGAACGGTTGTGGCTTTGGCCATGAAATCCCCCTTTCGGTTCCCGTGTGCACCCTGAACAGTCACAAATTAATAGTCTTTATGCAAGAAGGGTTTTTATGACCAAAAGAGGGGTGTGGACTGCGCCCGTCAGCTCTTTTTCAGGGCGCAGACTTATGGGACCGTCGCGTCGTCATCCGGCACATATTCGAGAATATCGCCGGGCTGGCAGTCCAGAAATTCGCAGATGCTGTTCAGCGTCTCGAAGCGGATGCCTTTCACCCGCCCGGATTTCAGCAAGGAGAGATTGGCTTCGGTGATGCCGACGTGCGCCGCCAGATCCTTCGAGCGCACCTTCCGCAGCGCCAGCATCACATCAAGACGGACAACAATGGCCATGGCTCAGACAATCTGCTCGTTGTCTTCGGCGATGCGCTGGGCCTCGCCCAACAGGCGCGCCAGGAAGAACAGCAGCACGCTGACCAGAAGCGCAAAGAAATCGCCGCCGTCGAAGGTGAGGGTGACGGTCCGGGTGTCCGCGTCGCTCGCAAGGGCTGTGGCAATGTCGAGAACCGGCAGCACGAGAATGGAGGCCAGCGCCGAGATCATGACGAACAGGGCAAAGCCCCGCAGCTCCGCCACCGTGGTGCCGGTGAAAAGCTGCCCCCGCTCGATGGCGCGCAACATGCGGATGAGCCGCCACAGCGCAATCGCCAGCGGCAGGCCGGCAATGGCGGCGGCGATCAACTCGTTCCGGTTGGCGGGTGTGCCGCTGTCGCTCGCGCTGGAGATGTGGACTTCCCCCGGCTGGCCAAGGCCCGCCAGCCCGGCAATGGCGGCGTAGAGGCAGATGCCGACGACCACCACCAGCGCGAGAGCGGTGCCGATCCGCAGCCGTCGCGCGCCAACTGACACGTCTTTCGAAAAAACCATATTGCCTCGTCGAAAAAAATTATCGTATTACGATAAATACTGTTCGTGATTCAGTGTAGACGGGTTTGGGAAGGCCAGCAAGATGATTGATCGGCGGCAACGCGCATCTGGAAGCCGTGTGGTGCGCCCGGCCTGGGGTCTGGCTGTCCTGCTGCTTGCAGCGGGTTGCAACGTGGACGGACCACGGCCGGAGACCCCCTGGCAGGAAGCGCAGAAGCAGGCGTTCCAACGCGATCGCGACCTGTGCCGCTCGGTGGCCGAGCGGAAGATCCCCTACGTGAATCCGAAAAAGGACGGCGCGGTTGCGGCCCGCTCGCAACGCGTCGAGGCCGAGACGCAGGGCTGCATGCTCGCGCGCGGCTGGAACAACCCTGAATTCGATGGCTGGAAGGACGGTCGCCAATGATGAAATCCATGCGTCCCCTGTGGGCCGCCCTGGCGGTGGCGGGTGTGTTTACCCTGCACATGCCCGCCACCGCGGTGGCGATGATCGCAACGGGCGAGGCGCCCGCTGCAACGGATGGGCAGGCGGCACTCGACGCGCTGCAACGGGCACGCATCGGCGACCTGCGGCAGGTGGAGGCGCTGCTGCAACGCGGCGGGCTGGGTCCGGCGAAGGCGAGCCTCCTCGAGGCGCAATATGCGGCCGCCCATGGCCGGGACGCCGTCGCCCGCGACGCACTGGCCCGCTATTTCGCGAGCGCGGACGCGGACCCCGCCCGCATGACCCGCGCCTGGGAAGTGGCGTCCGAGACGGCCTTCGTGGCGGGCCGCTATGAGGAGGCGGCGCGCTATGCCGATCTGCTCCTGACCCGCAGCCAGAACAGGAACCCGTTCCTTCAGGACGGCACCCGCCGGCTGCTGGAAATCGCAACCCTCCTGGCGCGCGAGCCCGGGCAGGTGCTGGAGCGTCCGGGCAATGGCCAGCCCGTGCCGTTGAAGCGGGACAAGGTTGGCCTCTTGCGCGCCGAATTCTCCACGGGTCAGAGCCGCGAGGAGGCGCTGCTCGACACCGGCGCCAACCTCTCCGTCGCCAGCGCCAGCGCGGCGGCGCGCCTGGGGCTGCGGATCATCGATGGCGCGTCCTCCGTCGGCAATTCGCTCGGCGGCAGCGTTGACGTGAAGCTCGGCATCGCGGACCGGCTGGAATTCGGCGGCGCGGTTCTGCGCAATGTGGTGTTCGTCATCATGGACGATGCGGCGCTCGAATTTCCGGTGCCCGGCGGCTACAGGATTGACGCCATCATCGGCCTGCCGGTGATGCGCGCGGTGGGGCGGATGGACTTCGGCCCGGGCGAGACCCTGCGGATCACCGGCTCGGAGGCTACGGCGGAGGCGCCGGGCAACCTGCGGCTGATCGGCAGCAATCCCTTTGTGGTGACCACCATCGCGGACCAGACGCACGCGCTGTTCCTCGACACCGGCGCAAACCGCTCGTCCCTCAGCAAACTGTTTGCCGCGGCGCGGCCCGATCTGATGCCCGAGGATACGGGAGAGGTGGGCGGCAAGGCGGGCGTGGGCGGCGCGGAGAAGGTGCGCCATGCCCTTTACCGCGCACTGCCGGTTGCCATCGGCGGGCCGGCCGCCACGGCCATGGACCTGAAGCTGGAACTGGCGGACAGCGAGGACCCCGACCAGCCGGAAGGCATCATCGGCGCGGATATCCTGTCGCGGTTCGAGAGTTTCAGCATCGATTTCGGCAGCATGACGCTCAGCGTCGGTCAGCCCCGCGTCGCGGCGGCACGCCCGGCGACCCATGCCCGGTGAGGCGAACGCGGCCGTGCGGCCATCGTGCGGCCGCAACGCCCGGTCGTGAACGCGGCTGATTTTGTTGCACACTCGTATCAAGATCGGGAAGATTGGATAGGAAACGTAACGCGTGCGGACGCCCGGTCGATCGCCTTCCGGTTCGGCCGGGCGTCCGCATTTTGCGAGGACTTGTCGTATGATGGCTTTGACGATGGAGACGCGCGCCCGGCTCGTGCGAGAGCTGCGCTGGTATCTGATCGCCGCTTTCGTGCCGACGATCGCTCTGGCCGTTCTCGCCTGGACACAGGGCGGGCTCGCCCGGTTTCCGGCGGCCGTGCTCGCCATGCTGGTTCCGATGATTGCGGCAATGCTCGTGCAGAAGCGGGTGGTGAAGAAGCCCGTCTTCAAAGGCGGGCTGCTCGGCTTCCGCAAGGGGCGCCTGCTGTGGTGGCTGATCGCGCCGCTGGCGGCGGGGCTCATGGTCGCTCTCGCCTTCGTGTTCACCTTCGCGATGGAGCCCGCCTTGCTGGCGACGGGGGCGAGGGTGGCGGACAATCTCGACAACCTCGCCAACCTGCCCGACCTGGGAGGCTCACCGGCGGCGCGTCTTGGCGCGCTCGTCGTCATCGGCCTGCTGGCGGGGCCGCTGCTCAACCTGCCGGTCTATCTGGGCGAGGAGGTGGGCTGGCGCGCCTTCATGACGCCGCGCCTCACGATGCTTTACGGCCGGCGCGGCGTTGTGCTGGCCGGGCTGATCTGGGCGGTGTGGCATACGCCGCTGATCCTCCTTGGCCATAACTACGCGGAGCATCCGCTCATCGGCCATCTTGTGTGGCTGCCGCTGTGCGTGTGCCTGTCGATCCTGTTGCAGGCCGCCTACCGGGCGGGCAACTCGATCTTCGTGGCGGCGCTGGCCCATGGCGCGATCAACCAGGCAACGGGCATTCTCTTTGCCGTCTTCGTGACCGGCGACGGCTTCATCGACTGGCTGCACGGACCCGCGGGGCTGGCGGGCCTACTCGTCGCGCTGGGCCCGGCGCTGTGGATTTATCTGCGCCGCCCGGACCTCCTGGAAGCGGAACCGGTCGGCCCGCACGACATTCGGAACGATCAGCACTAATGGTAGCGCAAGGAAAACGACCGTGAACCGACTGAAAGCCCTGTTTTTCGCCCTCTGCCTCGCGGTGCCGGGGGCGGCCCATGCCGAGGAGGCGGCCGACGCCCGGACGATCGCGGCCATCGAGGCGGTCGCCTATGATTATGTGGACGGCCAGCTGGAGGGCGACCCGGAGCGGGTGGCCCGTTCGCTGCATCCCGATCTCGCCAAGCGGGCCGTGCGGCAGGCGGGCGAGGGGGCGGACGAGGTCTTTCCGCTGCGTCGCATGACGCGGGACGAACTGGTGGCGCTGACCCGGCAGGGCGTGCTCAAGACGCCGCGCGAGCAGTGGTCCCGCTCGGTCAAGGTGCTGGACGTCTACGGCGATGCGGCCGTCGCCCGGGTGGAGACGCCCTGGTTCGTCGACTACTTCCACCTCGGCCGCTATGGCGACCGCTGGCTCATCGTCAACGCCCTGTGGTACCCGAAATCCTCACGATAGGGGAAAGCAGCCGGTTCGGTGCCGTCATGATCTTGGCGGCGTCGCGGACGGGGCAGTATAGGGGACAGGCCCCGTGTCGCCGCTGCCGAGAGAGGACGGATAAAGCCATGCCGATGCACAGTCGCCTTCGCCGATGCGGATTGATGTGCAGCGTCGTGGCATCGATGCTGCTGGCCGCATGCGACCCGTCGCCCCGGCAAGAGGAGGCAGGTCAGGCGGACGCACAGACAGCCGCCGACACCACCCCCCACTGACGCTCAAACCGATGCATCTGCCGCCGAAGACCCGGTCGCGTCCCGAACGGACCCGGTCGTCAGCCGTCTCAAGGGGCACTATGTGCTCTGGGAGGATTTCGAGGGCGGGTGGGGGTGCGAGATCACGCTGACCGACACCCCGACCATTGGCGGATTTGCGGCCACCACCGACGACGCCTGTCTGCGCCAGCTGGACATTCCCGAAGACGTGTTCGCCTGGTTCATCGCGCCCGACGACGGCTGGCTGGTGCTGATCGATGTCACGCGCCGCATCCTGCTGCGGCTTGAGCCGCATCAGGACGGCACCTTCTATGCCGTGCGCAGGGAGCTGCAATTGCCGAACCTGGTCCTCTCCGTGCCGGTGGAATCCCGCTGACGCAAAAGAAAACGCCGGCGCCGAATGTGCCGGCACCGGCGTTGTCTGTCTCAAACGTCTCTTGCGTGCGGCCGGTTATTTCCCGGTCGCGCTCTGCGCGCGGATGCCGCCGAACTCGGAGCCCGGCTTCCACTGCGGCCAGCGGTCGGAATTGGCGAGGTCGCGTCCGATCTCGTAGGCCAGCGCCACGTCGTCCGCCGCGCCGCGGAAGTCCAGCTCGGGCGTCCAGCGGTCGCAGGTCTGGTGATAGCAGGCCATGTAGGCCTTCAGCCAGGCCTCGCCCGCGGCGCGGCCGCCCTCCACCAGATCGGGCGCGCCGCTGATCGCCATGAACAGCAGGGTCGGCACGCCCCGCCGCGCAAACGGCAGGTGATCGGCCCGGTAGAACAGGCCGCGCTCAGGCAGGGCTTCCGGCGTGACCGTGCGCCCCTGCGCGGCGGCGAAGCGGGCGAGGTCGTCCTCCAGCTCGTTCTGGCCGTGACCCACCAGCAGCACGTCACGGGCCGGACCGCCGGTGTTCATGATGTCGATGTCGATGTTGGCGACGATCTTGCCCGCGCGGGACGCAATGGCGTCCGCATAGGCTTCGGAGCCGAGCAGGCCGCGCTCCTCGGCGGTCCAGAAGCCGAAGGTCACGGTGCGCTCGGGCTGCGGCCCGGCCTTCAGCGCCCGCGCGATTTCCAGGAGGGCGGCCACGCCCAGCGCATCGTCGTTCGCGCCGGCGCGAACGGTGCTGCCGTCCGCCGCCGGGGCGCCGATGCCGTGGGCATCCCAGTGGACGCCGTAGAGAACTTCCTCGTCCGGCCGCGACTTGCCCGGAATCTTCGCCAGCACGTTGCGGCTCATGACGCGGGTGTGCTGGACCGGAATGTCGGCGGAGAAGGTCGCGCCCTTGAGCGGCACCGGGCGGAAATCCTTCTGGCGCGCCTTGACCCGCAACGCCGCCAGATCCTCGCCCGCATCGGCGAACAGGCGGGCGGCTGCCGCGCCTTCCAGCCAGCCTTGCAGCAGGATCCGCTGGTCGGCGGGCACATCGGCCAGGTCGTAGTTCTCGCCACCGGGGGCGATCACGGTCTTCCAGTCATAGCCTGCGCCGGGCGTATCGTGCACGATGAGCGCGCCGATCGCGCCGCGCCGTGCCGCTTCCTCGAACTTGTAGGTCCAGCGGCCGTAGTAGGTCATGCGGCGGTTGCCGAACTTGCCGGCCGCATCGTCGGCTTCGGTCGCCTCGAAGTCCGGGTCGTTGACCAGAAACACGGCGATCTTGCCCTTCAGGTCCACGCCCTTGAAGTCGTCCCAGTCCTGCTCCGGGGCGGTGACGCCGTAACCCACGAACACCATGGGCGCGTTGTCGATCGTCACCCGGTCAACCGGGCGCACGGTGCTGACGAAGACTTCCTTGCCCTGCGCCAGCGGGATCACCTTGCCATTGAGGCTGGCCTGCATCGTGCCGGGCTGAACCTGGGTGCGCACCAGCGGCACGTCCTGCGTCCACTGTTCGCCGGGGGCGGCGGGTTCGAGGCCGATGGTCTCCAGTTGCTTCACCAGCCAGTTGAGGGTGATGGTCTCGCCTTCGGTTCCCGGCGCGCGCCCCTGGAACTCCTCGGATGCGAGGATCTTCACGTCCTGCGACAGCCGCTCGGGGCTGATGGGCGGACGGGCAAGGGCGGCGGTGGAAAGGCTGGTGGCGGCCAGCAGGGCAAACGCCATGGCAGGGAAGAATTTCGTCATCGTCCAACTCCTGAACCGTTGGGTCAGGTGTGCAACAATCAGCCGGACGGATCAAAAGGATTCTGGCCGACCGTTTTCGGCGCGGGGCCTCTGACGGGGCGGAACCTGTCCTTGAGCGCGTCCACGAGGGCGCGAAGGGCCGGGGGCATGACGCTCTGGCGCGGATAACAGAGGTAGAAGCCGGGAAACGGCGCGGACCACTCCTCCAGCAGGGCGACCAGGCGCCGGTCGGCCAGGTGGGCGGCAACCGACTTTTCCTCAAGGAAGGCGATGCCCACACCGGCGAGCGCCGCTTCAATGGTGAATGACCGGCTGCTCGAAATCACGGGGCCATCGACGGAGACAGCGAACCAGCGCCCGTTCTCGTGAAACTCCCATGCGTAAGGCGTGCTTTGCCCCGGCCAGCGCCACTGGATGCAGCGGTGCTTCAGAAGTTCCCTCGGTGTCGCCGGCGTGCCATGCTCCGCCAGATAGGCAGGGGAGGCGACGGCAATCTGCCGGATCTCCCTGCCGAGCGGGATGGCGACCATGTCGCGCTCGATGACCTCACCGATGCGGATCGCCGCGTCGAAGCCTTCGGCCACGAAATCGATGACCCGGTCATCGATCGTGAGATCGAGCACAATGTTCGGATAGCCCCGCGTGAAATCGTGGAGGATGGGCGCGATGAACTGCCTGGCAGCGGAGTGGAAACAGTGCAGCCGTACCGTGCCGCCCGGCTCCCGGCTCGCCTGGCGCACACTGTCGAACGCCTCGGCGAGCGTCGCCAGCGCCCCGCCGACGTCGGCGAGGAGTGCCGCGCCCGCCTCCGTCAACGACACGCTTCGGGTGGTGCGGTTGAGCAGGCGCTGGCCCAACCGTTCCTCCAGCCCGCGAACCGTCTGGCTGAGCGCAGAGGGCGAAATCCCCAGGCTTTCAGCAGCGCGCGAGAAACTGCGCTGCTCCGCTACCGCGACGAACGCGCGCAGCGCCCCGAACTCGCTGGGATGGATCATGGTTGGAACGCTCCATTGTTTAGCTGTGCTTACAAGCTTCTGTGGAACTTCGCGGATTATCTCGGAAACAGCCTCATCCATAATGGCCTAAAGGAGACTGATTATGAAGACATGGTTCATTACCGGCATCTCACGCGGTCTTGGCAAGGCGCTGGCCGAGGCGGCGCTCGCGCGCGGCGACACCGTGATCGGAACAGTGCGCGACGCAGCGCCCGCAATGGACGCAGGCGCGGGCGCCCTGCATGTTCTGACGCTCGACGTGGCCGATCCGGGCGCCGTGCGCCAGGCCGTGACGGAAGCCTTCGGGATCACCGGCCGCATCGACGTGCTGGTCAACAATGCGGGCTACGGCCTGCTCGGCGCCATCGAGGAAGCGGACGACGCGGCAGTCGACCAGCTGATGGCCGTCAACCTGCTGGCCCCGTTCCGCATCATCCGGGCGGCGCTGCCTGCGATGCGTGCGCAGGGTGCCGGACACATCCTCAACATCACCTCGATCGCCGGCCGCGCGCCGATGGCGGGGTCGGGCCTGTACGCGGCCGCCAAGGGGGCAGTGGAGATGATGTCCGAAGCCCTGGCGCAGGAGGTCGCGCCGTTCGGGCTCAAGGTGACGGCGATTGCGCCGGGCGCTTTCCGGACCGATTTCCTGTCGGACCACTCCATCCGGCGCAGCCGGCAGACCGATGCCTACGCGGACAGTGTTGGCGCGGCTCTCAACTATCTCGACGAGATGGCGGGGCGTCAGAAGGGCGATCCGGCGAAGGCCGCGCAGGCAATCCTGACGCTCGTCGATGCACCCGAGCCGCCGCTGCACCTTCTGCTCGGCAGCGACGCGCTGCGCCGCGCGCGCGTGAAGATCGACGCCCTCATCGAGGAGATCGACCGCTGGGAGGATCTCACCCGCTCCACCGACTTCGAGGAGAGCCTGGGGTGACCGCGCTGCCGCACGCCTGGAACCTCGAAAGCAAGGTTGCCATCGTCACCGGAGCGGCGCGCGGCATCGGCCGGGCCACCGCCGAGCTGCTGGTCCGTCGCGGCGCCCGGGTCGTCGCGACGGACCTCTCCGACGCTGTTCATGAACTCCGGGCAGATGGGTGCGCCACGCTGACGGGCGATGTAGCCCGTGAAGCGGTTGCGTGCGAGACGGTCGCACTGGCGCAGGACCGCTTCGGACGGCTGGATATCCTCGTCAACAACGCGGGACGGACGCTCAACCGACCGCTGCTGGAGACCAGTGTGGAAGAGTTCGAGGCTGTTCTGGCGACGAACGTGCGCGGCGCCTTCCTGCATTCCCGCGAGGCGGTACGTGCCATGCTCGCACATGGGGGTGGGGCAATCGTCTCGGTTGCCTCCATCGCCTCGACGGTCGCGATGTCGGATCTTGCCGCCTATGCCGCCTCCAAGGGCGCGGTCGCTCAGCTCGCGAAAGTGATCGCGGTCGAATACGGCACGCGGGGCATCCGCTCCAACGTCGTCGCGCCGGGTGTGGTGGAGACCGACATCCTCCAGTCGACCGGCGTCGAGAACAGCCGGGCGGTGCTCGCCAGCTATGGCGACGCCCACCCGGTCGGCCGCGTCGGCCAGCCGCAGGAGATTGCCGAGGTGATCGCCTTCCTGGCCTCGCCAGCCTCCAGCTTCATCACCGGCGCGATGGTCATGGCCGATGGCGGCTACACCGCACTCTGAGCGGGAGGCGGCTCATCGGGCAGAGAGCCTGTCATCGGGCGCAGCGCGGCGCTCGGCGAACAGCTCGGACAGCGCCAGCGAGGCGGAGATCGCACGCGGGAACCCGGCGGTGACCGTCGTCAGATAGACGATCTCCTTCAGCTCATCCTCGCTGACCCCGAGGTTGAGGGCATAGCCGGCGTGGATCTTCATGTACGCCGTCTCGCCGAGGGCTGCGAACACGGCCACCGCGGCAAGCTGGCGTGTCCGGCTGTCGAGGCCCGGCCGCGACCAGACCTCGCCCAGCGCGTAACCCCGGGTTGCATCGGCGAGAAACGGAAACTCCTGCCGCAATCGCTCGAGCACCGGTTGCGGCGCGCCGTTGTTCAGGTCCCTGACAACCGCGTCGCCGCGCCGGTGCCGTTCGTCGGCCGACCGGGCCTCGGCCGATTGGGGAAGCGCCGCAAGCAGAAGCAGTGCGGCAGCGGCCCGGGGGCGGAGAGGGGAGGCCATGGCGGCTCCCCTCACTTTGTCGCTGTGGGGCGGACGACAATCTCGTTGACGTCCACGTCCTCGGGCTGCTCGATCGCATAGCGCACGGCGCGCGCAATCGCGTCGGGCTTGAGGGCGATCGCGCGGTAGGCCCGCATCAGCTCGGCGGCCGCAGGGTCGGTTATCGTGTCGGCGAGTTCGCTTTCCACCACGCCCGGATGGATGCAGGTGACGCGGATCCGGTTATTCTCCTGCCGCAGGCCGTCCGAGATGGCCCGCACCGCAAACTTGGTCGCGCAGTAGACGGCGGCCGTTGGCGAGACCGCCAGGGCACCGATCGAGGCGATGTTGATGATATGGCCCGACCCGCGCGCGGTCATCTCCGGCAGCACGGCGGCGATGCCGTAGAGCACGCCCTTGATGTTGACGTCGATCATCCGGTCCCACTCATCCACCTTGAGCGAGGACATCAGCGAGAGCGGCATGACACCGGCGTTGTTGACGATCACGTCAACGCGCCCGAAGGCGTCGCGCGCGGCTTCCGCAAAGGCGAGGACGTTGGCGCGGTCGGTGACATCGAGCCTTTGGGTCAACACCGCGCCGCCCTGGCTGCGAATGTCCTCGGCGAGCGCTTCCAGCCGATCGGTCCGGCGCGCGCCGAGCACCAGTTTCGCACCGGCCTTGCCCAGCTCGCGGGCGATGCCGGCTCCGATGCCGCTCGAGGCACCGGTGATGAGAACCACTTTGTCCATGCTGCTCTCCCTTCCGTTTAGCGCCGCTTCGCGGCGCTTGCGGGAAAGGTAGATCCGGGCAATTGTTGCGATAAGTTGTCAGTTACTTCCCATAATGGAAAGAATAGCTAACCAATGGTGCCGGATCTCAACGCCCTTGCCGTCTTCGCCCTGGTGGCGGAGGAACGGAGCTTCCGCGCCGCCGCCGACCGCCTCGGCGTGACCCGCTCGGCCGTCAGCCAGTGCGTGCGCCGGCTGGAAGAAGGTCTCGGCATTGCTCTTGTGCGGCGGACCACGCGCAGCGTCAGCCTGACGGAGGCGGGGAGCGGCTCTATGCACAGGTCGCCCCGGCCATTGCCGAGATGCAGGCAGCGGTCGAGATGACCGGAAGCCTGCGGGAGCGTCCGCGCGGGCACCTGCGTCTTGCGGTCTCGTCGATCGCCGAGAGCTTCCTGTCCGGGCCTTTTCTCGCGCGCTTCGCCGAAGCCTGCCCCGAGGTTCAACTGGACATCACCGTCACCGACGAGGAATTCGACATCGTGGCCGAGGGCTATGACGCCGGCGTTCGTCTCGGCGAGGTAATCGCGCAGGACATGATTGCCGTCCCGGTCGCCGGGGAGGAGCGCCAGATCGCGGTCTGCGCACCGGCTTACAGGGACCGTTTCGGCGTGCCTTCGCATCCGCGCGACCTTGCCGCCCACCGCTGCATCGGCTGGCGGCCGACGCCCAAATCCGCGCCCTATCGCTGGGAATTCGCCGAGGACGGCAAGGAGTTCAGCGTCGACGTCTCCCCGGAGATCACCACGAACGACATGGCGCTGATGATCAAGCTGGCGATCGCTGGCGCCGGCATCACCTTCGGCATGGAGGAGAGCTTCCGCCCCGCCATCGCCCGCGGGGAGCTGATCCCTTTGCTGGAGGACTACTGCCCGTACTTTGCCGGCTTCTACCTCTATTACCCGAGCCGCAAGAACGTCGCCCCGAAGCTGCGCGCGCTGATCGAACATGTGCGAGGGCGGCCGTATTCACCGCGATAGAGGCCGGTCGCACCTGCTCGTCTGTCGTTCGCTGATTTGTTCGGGGTTGGCGCGCCCTGCAGGATTCGAACCTGCGACCCACAGCTTAGAAGGCTGTTGCTCTATCCTGCTGAGCTAAGGGCGCTCGCCACATCGCGGCAGCCGGGCCGCACAACGCGCCTGCCAGGGGCAGGGCGGGCCTGTTTCGCCACAACTGCCGGGTTGGTGTCAACTGGCTAAACGGGGGAAGGGCGCACGCCCGGTGGTTTCGCGCCTGCCCCTGTCACCATCCCTCCAGGCCATCCCTTCAGGCCATCCCTTCAGGCCATCCCGCCAACCCGTCCCGCCATGCACAACATCTGCGCCGCCCGGCGCGCCCGGTCAGCGGGGCTGTTCGTCGTGCCGTGCGCCGTGCCGCTCGTCCCGCTGTTCGTCGTCGTCCTCGTCCTCCTCCAGGCTTCCGGCCATCCAGCCGTTGTCGCCGAGGGGGTAGCGTTCGAGGATGGTGTAGTTGGCCCCCTCCTGGGTGAGGCGGCTCTCGTAGAGGCAGAAGTCCCGCACGGTGAAGGGCGGGCTGGTGAGGCCGCCGGACTCTTCCAGAAAGCCGTTCAGCGCGCCAATGCGCGGGCCCAGCCGGGCGATGGTGATATGCGGCTTGAACTGCCGCTTCTCGGGCAGAAGCCCGACGCGGGCCAGGCACTGGTCCACCTTGTTGTGCAGCACCTTGACCGGCTCCTCCGGCGTGACGCCGACCCACAGGGTATCGGGCCGCCCGGGCTTGCCGAACACGTCCGTCCCCTCCAGCGCGATGGTCAGCTCGGGGTGATGGACACCGGAAAGCGCGGCGGCCACATCCGCCGCCATGTGCCGGTCCACCTCACCGATGAAGCGCAGCGTCAGGTGCAGCTGGTCATCCCGCTGCCAGCGGGCGCCGGAGATGCCGCCCATGGCGGACAGCAGCATCACCTTGATGGGATCGGGCGGATCGATGCCGACAAACAGGCGCATGGAACGGCTCCCGACTGACGATGGAAGGACACCCCCTCCACACCATCTAGGCTTCACTCAGGCAAAGGCCACGGGGGAAGTCAAGCACCCCCGCCGCCTAGCGCGCGGCGCGGGCGCCCGAGCCCTCCATGGCCCGGCGCACATGGGGCGTGATGCGCCGGACGATCTCCGCCACGCCCGCCTTGTTGGGGTGGATGCCGTCGCGCTGGTTGAGCGCCGGGTCCGCCGCCACGCCCTCGAGGAAGAAGGGGTAGAGGGCAACGCCATGCTTCTTCGCCAGCTCGGGGTAGATGGCGTCGAACGCCTTGTAGTAGGTGGCGCCCAGGCCGCGCGGGGCGTACATGCCCGCCAGCAGCACCGGCAGGTTGCGCTTCTTCAGCTCGGCGAGCATGGCGTCCAGATTGTCGCGCGTCACCTTGGGGTCGATGCCGCGCAGGGCGTCGTTCGCGCCCAGCTCCAGAATGACCAGATCGGGCGTCTGCTTCAGCGAGGAGAGCACCCAGGCAAGGCGGCTGCGCCCGCCGCTGGAGGTGTCGCCCGAGACCCCCGCGTTGTGGACGCGCACGTTCAGCCCTTGCCGGTTGAGCGCGTCCTCCAGTTGCCGGGTGAAGCCGTCGGCGGCGGGGAGACCATAGCCCGCCGTCAGGCTGTCGCCGAAGGCGAGGATGAGGCGCGGCGACTCCCGGGTCGCGGGGGAGGGGGCGGCCGCTGCGGCGTGTGCGCCCGCGCCCACCAGTGCCGCGCCCACCAGTGCAGCGCCCACCAGTGCCGCACCAAGGACGAGCGGGGCCAGCAATCGCTTGAACAGGCCGTATCCCATGATCATAGTTACGTTTTCCCCTCACGCCGAAATCCAGGGTCAACATGGACGCTGCCTCTCCTGTCATCAAGCTCCAGTCCGTTCAGCTGAGCCTTTCCAGCGGCGCGGGCAGCGTCGACATCCTGCGCGGCATCGATCTGACGGTGGGGGACGGCGAAACGGTCGCCATTCTCGGCCCCTCGGGCTCGGGCAAGTCGTCGCTGATGGCGGTGATGGCCGGGCTGGAGCGGGCAACGGGCGGTCAGGTTCAGGTGGCGGGGGAGGACTTCTCCGCCCTCGACGAGGACGGGCTGGCCCGCGCCCGGCGCGGCAGGATCGGCATCGTGCTTCAGGCCTTCCACCTCATTCCCACCATGACGGCGCTGGAGAACGTGGCAACGCCGCTGGAGCTGGCGGGCATTCCCGACGCCCTCGCGCGGGCCGCACAGGAGCTGGAGGCGGTGGGCCTCGGCCACCGGCTGCACCATTACCCCTCCCAGCTTTCGGGCGGCGAGCAGCAGCGGGTGGCGCTGGCCCGCGCGGTCGCGCCGCGTCCGCGCCTCCTGTTCGCGGACGAGCCCACCGGCAACCTGGACGGGGCGACGGGCGCGCAGATCATCGACCTGATGTTCCGCCTGCAAGCGGCGCAGGGGAGCACCTTCCTTCTCATCACCCACGACCGGGACCTTGCCCGGCGCTGCGCACGCGTCATCGAGATGCGGGACGGGCGGATCGTGGCCGACCATCCGGCGGCCCAGCTCAAGGCGGCGGAGTAATCCGGTGCGTCTCGCGCTGACATGGGCGCTGCGCGACCTGCGCGGCGGTTTGCGGGGCCTGCGGCTGCTGTTCGGCTGTCTGGTGGTGGGCGTGTTCGCCATCGCGGGCGTCGGCAGCCTGTCGGACGCCATCGTCAAGGGTCTGGCCGAGCGGGGGCAGGAGATCCTCGGCGGCGACCTGGAGGTGCAGCTGACCCAGACCGAGGCGAGCCCCGAGGCGCGGGCGGCCTTTGCCGGGCTGGGCGCGGTGTCCGAAGTGGCGGAGGTGCGGGCCATGGCCCGCGTCCCGGACGGGCGGTCGCAGCTGGTGGAGCTGCGGGCGGTGGACGAGGCCTATCCGCTGTACGGCGCGGTGGGGCTGGCCCCCGGCGGCGCGCCCGATCTGCGGCAGGCGTTGGCCGCAACGGACGGCGAGGGCGGGGCGGTCCATGGCGCGGCGGTCTCCGACGCGCTGGCGGAGCGGCTGGGTTTGAGGCCGGGCGACGCCCTCGAGATCGGCGACGGCCGGTTCCGGGTGGGCGCAATCCTGACCGAGGAGCCGGACCGGGTGGGGCGCGGCTTCGTCTTCGGCCCGAGCGTGCTGGTGAGCCGGGAGGCGCTGGCGGCCTCCGGCCTCGCCCAGCCGGGCAGCATCGTGCGCCATGACTACCGCATCCGGCTGAAGGCAGGGGTCGGACTCGCGGAGGCGCGGCAGACGCTGGAGAGCCGGTTCCCCGACGCCCAGTGGCGGGTGCGGGACCACACCGACAGCGCGCCGCGCATGCGCCGCACCATCGAGCAGCTGGGCCAGTTCCTGACGCTGGTCGGCCTGACGGCGCTGCTGGTGGCGGGCGTCGGCGTCGCCAACGGTGTCAGCGCCTACCTTGCCCGCAAGACCGGCGCCATTGCCACGCTCAAGAGCCTGGGCGCGCCGTCTGCCCTCGTGTTTCAGGTGTATCTCTTGCAGGTGGCGGTCGTCACGCTGACGGCGGTGGCGGTGGGGCTGGTGCTCGGCGCACTGGTGCCGGGCCTTGCGGGCCGGGTGCTCGCGGCGCAGCTGCCGGTGCCGCCGGCCAGCGGACTGTTCCCCCGCGCCCTGCTGCTGGGGGCGGCCTATGGCGTGCTGACCGCTGTCATCTTCGCCCTGTGGCCGCTGGCGCAGGCGCGCCGGATCCCGGCGGCGCGGCTGTTCCGCGCGGGCGTCGAGCGGCTGGCGCGGCCGGGTGCGCGGACGCTCGCGGCCATCGCCGGGGCCGGGCTGCTGCTGGCGGCACTTGCTGTCTGGGGCGCGGCGGACCGGATGCTCGCCGCGGGGTTCGTTGCCGCCGCCGCGGCGGTGCTGGCGCTGCTCTACGGAACCGGCAAGCTGGTGGAGCGGCTGGCCGCGCGCATGCCGCGTCCGGCCAACCCGATCGTGCGGGTGGCCCTTGCCAACCTGCACCGGCCGGGCAACACGGCGGGGCAGGTGGTGATGGCCATGGGGCTGGGCCTGTCGCTGTTCGCGGCGATTGCGGTCATCGAGGCCAACCTGACCGCCGAGATCCGCCAGACCCTGCCGGAGAAGGCGCCGGCCTTCTTCTTCCTCGATATCCAGCCGCACGAGATCGACAGCTTTGTTGCGACCCTGAGGGAGACGCCGGGCACGGGCGCTATCGAGACCGTGCCGTCCCTGCGCGGCCCCATCGTCCGGGTGAACGGCGTGCCCGCCGATCAGGTGAAACCCGACCCCAAGGTGGCGTGGGTGCTGAACGGCGATCGTGGTCTCAGCTACGCCGAGGATGTGCCGGAGGGCAATGTGGTGACGCGCGGGGACTGGTGGACGCCGGACTACGCCGGGCCGCCGCTGGTCTCGCTCGACGAGGAGGTGGCGCGCGGTCTCGGGCTGGAGATCGGCGATACCCTCACGGTCTCCGTGCTTGGCGTCGAGCTGACGGCACGGCTCGCCAACGTCCGGCAGGTGGACTGGGACAGCCTCGGCTTCAACTTCGCCATGCTGTTCAACCCGGCGGCCCTGGAGGGCGCGCCCCACACCTACATGGCGACAGTGGAGGCGAGCCGGGAGGCGGAGCCCGCCGTCTACCGGCGGATCACGGCCGAGTATCCGGCCGTGCTGGTGGTGCAGGTGTCCGAGGCGCTCAATCAGGTGGCCCGGCTGATGAGCCAGATCAGCGTGGCGGTGCGGGCCATGGGGAGCATCACCATCGCGGCGGGCGTTCTGGTGCTGATCGGCTCGATCGTCGCCAGCCGTCAGGCGCGTAGCTACGACGCGGTGCTGCTCAAGCTGCTGGGGGCAACGCGCGGGCAGGTGCTCACCGGGCTGGTGCTTGAGTACGCGCTCATCGGCCTCGTGACGGCGCTGATCGCCCTGGGGCTGGGGCTGCTGGGCGGCTGGTACGCGGTCACCCGGGTGCTCGACCTCCACTGGGTGCTGCCGCTGGGCCCCGCCGTGCTGACGGTTCTGGCGGGCGCGCTTGCCACCCTGGGGCTGGGGCTGGCGGGTACGTGGAGCGTGCTGAGCGCCCGGCCCAACCAGGTGCTGCGCGCGGTGCAGGCGTAACGGCTGCAACGGCGATCGGGCGCGCGCCTGCGGCCCCGCTGCGCCGGATAAACGGCGCGGGTTGCCGGTTTCGCCTTGAAAGCGTTCTTCCGTTTCACGATATTGGAGACAACTGCCGAAGGGCAGAACGCTGTAATACGGGAGACCTCAATGGTTAATCAGATCGACCCGCGTATCGCATTGGGCCGCCAGGGCACCATGGACCGGGCCGACATCGATGTTGGCCTGCGCAAGTACATGCTTGGCGTCTACAACTACATGGCGTCCGGTGTGCTGCTGACGGGCCTCGTCGCCATGGCGGTGGCGATGTCGCCAGCGCTGCAATACCTCATCTTCGGAACCGCGTTCCGCTGGGTGGCGATGTTCGCGCCGCTGGCGATCGTGATGTTCTTCAGCTTCCGCGTCCAGCACATGTCGGTGACGGCGGTCAAGGCCGTCTTCTGGGTCTTCGCGGCCTCCATGGGCCTGTCGCTGGGCAGCATCTTCCTGGTCTACACGGGCGCGTCCATCGCCAAGACCTTCTTCATCACCGCCGCCACCTTCGGCGCGCTGAGCCTCTACGGCTACACCACGAAGAAGGACCTCTCCGGCTGGGGCACCTTCCTGTTCATGGGCCTGATCGGTCTGATCCTGGCCAGCATCGTGAACATCTTCACCCAGTCGGCCGCGTTCGACTTCGTGATCAGTGCCGTCGGCGTGCTGCTGTTCGCGGGTCTGACCGCCTACGACACGCAGAAGATCAAGGAAATGTACTTCGCGGGCGACAGCTACGAAGTGGCGGCCAAGAAGTCGGTCTCGGGCGCGCTCAGCCTGTACCTGGACTTCATCAACCTGTTCCTGTTCCTGCTGCGCTTCATGGGCGCCAACCGCGACTGATCGCGGGAGAACAGGCAAGCCAAACGGAAGGCCCGGCCCCTGCGCCGGGCCTTCTGCTTTTGGGCAATCAGCGCTTTGACTATTTGACCCGGCCCGCGAGCATGATGAGCGGCCAGCGGATGGTGCGCACAGTCTCCGGCGCGCCCCACGCCGGCCGCAGCGCCTCGCGCAGGGCGGGGAGGGGGTCTTCGCCCGTCTCCGCCTTCATGCGCTGCACCGCCGACCAGGTGCCGAGGTAGGCCAGCAGCCGGTCCAGCGGCCAGTCCACCCGCATCTCGACCGGGGGCAGATCGACGGGCGGAAAGCGGCGGGGAATGTCCCGGTAGCCGTTGTCCACATGGGCCCGCTCCGCCGGCCACCAGGGGCCGAGGATCCCGTCCCGGAAGCGCTGGAGGATGGGGTCGACGCCGGGGGCGATCTGCGCCAGCTCGTAGGCGATGGCCAGGAACAGCGCGCCGCGCCGGGCAACACGCTCCACCTCGTCGTAGAAGGCCTCGATATCGAACCAGTGCAGCGCCTGGGCGACCAGAACCGCATCGACCGAGGCATCGGGCAGGCCGGACGCCTCCGCCGTCGCCACGCTGTAGGCAATGCGCGGGTGAGGCTCGGCGGCTGCAATCTGCTGGGGGCTGGCGTCGGTGGCGTAAACGGTGCCGAAATGGCGGGCAAGGCCAAGGCTCGCCTGGCCGTTGCCGCAGCCGCAGTCCCACACGGCCGTGCGGGCCGGGGCGTTGGCCGCGATGATCTCGAACAGCCGGTCCGGGTAGCGGGGGCGATGGTTCCGGTAGAGGGCGGCGTGGCCGGAGAAGTGATCCTTGAACGCGGTCATGGCCTTCTCCCTTTCCGGCCCGGCGGCGGGCCCGCTCCCCTTATGCGTCCACCACCTTCAGCAGCTTGCGCTCCAGAAGGCGCAGCACGTTGGTCAGCTCCGCCCCGCGCTTGAGAATGGCGCCGGACTGCCCGACCAGCGCGTACTGGCCCTGCTTGCGGGCGAGGTCCGGCTGTTTGACCAGCCGGAACTCGGGCCGGTCGCTGGAGCGCTGGAAGATGGAAAAGATCGCCTGATCGCGGTGCATGTCGATGGCATAGTCGCGCCACACGCCCATGGCGACGCCGCGGCCATAGATGCCGAGCAGCTTGCCCAGCTCAAGGCGGTCGAAGACGACCTGTTGCGCGGGAGCCCCGCCGTCGCTGCGGGGGGACGGCGGGAAGGGGCGTATGGGGGTGATGTTCTCCATGCCCCTTACTGTAGATCAGCCGACGGAATGACGCGAGGTCCGATCGCCCCGATTTTCGTTGTGCTCGGCCTCAAGCGCGGCGAGCCGGGCCTGGAGCCGTTCCAGTTCGCAGCGCAGGATGTCCAGCTTCTGGGTTTGCGGATCGTACTTCTCGTCGCACGGCGTGCCGTAGGCGAGGAAGTCCTTGGCGTAGACCTTGGCGTCCACCAGCAGCGGCTTGGCCGGGTTGCCGACCACCGTCGCACCATCGGCCACGTCCTTGGTGACAACGGCGTTGGCGCCGACGCGGGCGCGCCGGCCCACCACGATGGGGCCCAGGATCTGGGCGTTGGCGCCGATGATCGCACCGTCCAGAATGGTGGGGTGGCGCTTGCCGCCCTTGCCGCTGGAGGGATCGACGCCGCCCAGCGTGATGCCCTGGTACATGGTCACGTCGTCGCCGATCTCGGCGGTCTCGCCGATGACGACGCCCATGCCATGGTCGATGAAGAAGTTCCGCCCGATCTTCGCGCCGGGGTGGATCTCGATGCCGGTCAGGAAGCGGCCGAACTGGGAGACCGCCCGCGCCAGCCAGTAGAGCCGCATCCTGTACAGCGCATGGGCGACACGGTGCAGGGCGACCGCATGCACCCCGGCGTAGAGCAGCACTTCCCAGCGGCTTCGCGGCGCGGGGTCGCGAGCCTTGATCGAATCCAAATACGCCACCAGGGAATGAAACATGGTGGTTCCCCGACTCTCGTGGTGATCACACGCCAGACATGCCGCTTCTGGCAGCGATAATCAACTCCCGGTTGATCGAACGCACCGATTACGTTTCGGCGACGATTCGGTCCCTGGTGCTGGTGAGCTGGCCTTCCCATTTGGCGACGACCGCCGTCGCCACCGAATTTCCAACCACATTGGTTGCGCTGCGGCCCATGTCAAGGAACTGGTCGACGGCGAGCACCAGCAGCAGCCCCGCCTCGGGGATGTTGAAGTGGGCCAGCGTTGCGGCGATCACCACCAGCGAGGCGCGCGGCACGCCCGCCATGCCCTTGGAGGTGACCATGAGCAGCAGGCACATGGTCACCTGCTGCGCCAGCGTCAGCTCGATGCCGTAGGCCTGGGCGATGAACAGGGTCGCGAAGGTGCAGTACATCATCGACCCGTCCAGATTGAACGAGTAGCCGAGCGGCAGCACGAAGCTGGCGATGCGGTTGGGAACGCCGAACTCCTCCAGACGCTCGAGCGTCTTGGGATAGGCGGCCTCGGAGGAGGCGGTGGAGAAGGAGAGGAGGGTCGGCTCCCGGATGGCGCGCACGAGGCCCGTGATGCGGCCCCGCAGCACCAGGAAGCCGGCAAACACCAGCACGCACCACAGCATGAGGAGCGAGAGGTAGAAGCTGCCCACGAACTTGCCGTAGACGGTGAGGATGTTCAGCCCCTGGGTCGTGACGGTGGCGGCCACGGCGGCAAAGACCGCGATCGGCGCGCTCATCATCACGTAGCCGGTGATCTTCAGCATCACATGGGCCAGCTGGTCGGCGAACTGGGCGACCAGGCGGCCCTTCTCGCCAAGCTGGGTGAGGGCAATGCCGACGAAGATCGAAAACACCACGATCTGAAGGATTTCGTTGTTGGCCATGGCCTCGGCGATGGAGCGCGGCACCAGGTGGGTGATGAACTCCTTCAGCGACATGCCGCCGGTCGCGATGTCCGCGTGTTGGGCGGCGTCCGGCAAGGGCAGGTCAAGGCCGACGCCCGGCTGGAGAAGGTTGACCATGATCGAGCCCATCACCAGCGAGACGGCGGACGCGCCGATGAACCAGATCATGGTCTTCATGCCGACGCGGCCGACCGATGCGCCATCTTCCATGTGGGCGATGCCGACCACCAGCGTCGAGAACACCAGCGGCGCAATGATCATCTTGATCAGACGCAGGAACACATCGGTGACGATGGAGAAGTAACCCGCGATTTCCTTGGCCGCCTCGGCGCTCTCCGCGCCCTGGTTGCACAGGTGACCAACAATGACGCCCAAGATCATGGCGACGAGAATGAGCAGCGTGAAGCGGCGTTGCATGACCTGCCTTTGTTCGTTGGGAAACGCCGATGAATAAGCGACCGGCCATTCGAGTCAACCGGCTAGGCTTTCTGTCCTAGGGTGCGCGCGGCTGGCAGGCCGGGTGTGGACCGCCCGGCCGGACCCGGCACCTCTCCGGCCAGCGGGCAGGGGCGAGGCGGGGTCGGGGGTGGCTTTTCAAGGACTTGCCGGCCTCGGCGCAGACCCGGCGGGAGGCGGACAAGACGGGGTGGCGGGGGCTCCCCGAGGGGTTGAACGGAAACCGTTACGCCCTGAAAACTATTGCGGGCGGGCATTCCCGGCTATGGTGGGCCGCGTTTGGTCCGCGTTCAGGATGTATGGGAGGGGAGTATGGCAGTGACGGAGACGGTCATCCGGCCGGGGTGTGGCGAAGCTGATGTTTCCGTGGCCGTAGCAAAACTGTGTTGCGATCAACCGTTCGTGCACTAGGTTCGGCACTCTTTCGTGACCACAGTTGAGAGCGTTTCGGGCATAATGGACTTGCTCGCCTCCGATTTTCTGCTGTTTATCGCCATCGGGTTTGTGGGACAGCTCTTCGACGGGGCCCTCGGCATGGGCTTCGGCGTCATCAGCTACACGGTTCTCTCCAGCATCGGCATTCCCTACGCGGTGGTGAGCGCCAGCGTGAACGGCGCGAAGATCTTCACGGGGGCGGTCTCCGGCTCGGCCCATATCCGCCACAAGAACGTGGACTGGCGCATGTTCGGCCTGCTGGCGTCCGCCGGCGCGGCGGGCGGCGTTCTGGGCGTGCTCATGCTGACGCAGGTGCCCGGCACCATCATCCGCCCGATCATCTCGGTCTATCTGACGATCGTGGGCGTCTTCATCATCGTGCGCGCCTATGGCACGGTCACGAATACGGTCTCGAGCAAGCGCACCGCGGGCATTGGCGTGGCCGGCGGGTTTCTGGAGGCAACCGCAGGCGTGTGGGGGCCGCTCGTTACCAGCAACATGATCGCCAGCGGCTCGCTGCCCCGCTACGCCGTGGGAACCGCCAATCTGGCCGAGTTCATCGTGGCGCTGGTGGTCTCGTGCATGTTGATCCCGCACATCGGCATCGAAAACTTCTCCCGGGCGGTGGTCGGCCTCCTGGTCGGCGCGGTTCTCGCCGCTCCGGTCGCGGCGCGTTTCGCCCGGCAGTTGCCGGCGCGCACCCTGATGATCGGCGTCGGCCTGATGGTCATCGTCACCAGCGTCTACCGCCTGTACCAGACCTTCTTCCTTTAAAACGCCCGGCCTTCGCCCGCCGATGGAGCGGGGGGATGATCGCCCGTGCGGCCAGCGCGGGCGGGGGGACGGATCGTTCGATCTGGACTTATTTGTCGGATTGATTATAATCCAAGAAAATATTGATGGGGTCGATTATGAACCTTCCTACCATCAAGCAACTGCAATATCTCACGACCCTCTACGAGCACGGCCACTTCGGCCGGGCGGCGGATGCCTGCTTCGTGACCCAGTCCACCCTGTCGGCGGGCCTGCGCGAGCTGGAGGCGGTGCTGGACGTGACGCTGGTCGAGCGCACCAAGCGCGTGGTGCGCTTCACCCCGCTCGGCGAGAAGGTGGCGCGCAAGGCCTACAACGTGCTGCGGGAGGTGACGGAGATCGCCCAGCTTGCGCGCGCGGCCGGGCGTCCGCTGGCCGGGGAGCTGCGGCTGGGGGTGATCCCCACCATCGCACCGTTCTTTCTGCCGAAGGTGCTGCCCGCGCTGCGCCGCACCTACCCGGACCTGAAGCTCTACCTGCGCGAGGAGATGAGCCATGTGGCCTGCGACGCGCTGATGCGCGGTCAGCTGGACTGCGTGCTGCTGGCCTTGCCCTATGGCTGCGGCGACGTGGAGGCGGCGGAGCTGTTCGACGACGAGCTTCTGGCCGCCCTGCACGAGGACGAGACCGCCAGCGTGCCGGACCAGGTCAGCCCGGCGGATCTGGACAGTGACCACATGCTCCTGCTGGAGGACGGCCACTGCCTGCGCAACCATGCCCTCGCCGCCTGCGAGCGGCCGGACCTGCGCGGCGAGCGGGCGATCCTGGGCACATCGCTGCACACGCTGGTGCAGATGGTGGACAACCAGCTCGGCGTCACCCTGCTGCCCCGGATGGCGGTGGACGCCGGCATTCTGGAGGGCACCCGGGTTGTCGCCCGTCCGCTGGCCTCGTCGAGCGCGCGCCGGCGCATCGCGCTGGTGTGGCGGCGCAAGAGCCCGCGCGAGGAGGAATTCCGCCTGCTGGCGGACTTCTTCATCTCCGCGCGTAACGGCACCATCAACCAGGCGGACAACAAGGCGGCCTGACACGAAAAAAAAACGCCGGGGGAGGGCTCCTGAGCGGGCCTTCCCCGGCGGACCTGCCGTGGCGGATCTGCCCGGCTGCGCGCGCGCCTGCCGAAACGCGCTTGAATGTTCCAATACTTAAAATTAAACTAACATTATATTTCATCTTGCGGCCTCGCTGCAATGCAGAGTAAGCGGCTTCGTTGCGTCGCTATTACATTCCTGTCGTAGTGTCTGCCTTTTCCGAACCGACCAAGGGGCCCTTTAAACCATGTTCAGGAAGCTCGTTTTCGCAGCTGTGGCCGCATCGTTGTGTGTGTCTGCGGCACCTATGGCGCTTGCGCAGTCCTCTGCCCGCAAGGCGCAGGAGAAGGGGACGGCCGAGATCCCGCAGTGCAGCCGCAAGCTGGGGACGATCGCCATTGTGGAGCCGGATACCAAGTGGTGGACCGGCTACGGCCTGGGCAGCCCCGAGTCCATTCTGCGGGTGTTCGTGCAGAAGTCCGGCTGCTTCACGCTGGTGAACCGGGGCCGCAGCATGCAGAGCCGCAACCTTGAGCGTGCTCTGGCCGACTCGGGCGAGCTTCAGGAAGGATCGAACCTCGGCAAGGGCCAGGTGCGCGCCGCGGACTACTTCCTGCAACCGGATCTTGTGACGTCCAACAGCAATTCGGGCGGCAACCGCATCGGCGGTGCGCTGGGCGGCCTGGTGGGCGGCGCTTTCGGCGCCATCGCCGGCGGCATCAACCTGAAGAAGAAGGAAGCCAACGTCACCCTGTCGATCGTGAACGCCCGCACCACCGAGGAAGAGGCGCTGGTCGAGGGCTATGCCCGCAAGCAGGATCTGGGCTTTGCGGGCGGCGGCGCCGGCTTCTTCGGCGCATTCGCGGGCGTGGGCGCCAGCGGCTACGAGAACACGGAGATCGGCCAGGTGATCGTGCTGGCCTATCTCGACGCCTACACCAAGCTGGTTGGCCAGATGGGCGGCCTGCCGGAAGACGCGTCGGCTGCGGCACCGCAGGCCAGGTAACCAGCCGGTCCCGATTTCGGGAACACGCAAGGGAAGGGCGCGCCGGAGCGGTGCGCCTTTTCGTCGTTCAGGGCCCCCCTTTGCGGGCCGTCCACCCCCCGAATGGGCGAGGTTTCCGCCCCGGCGCGGTCGGATATGGTTGCGCCAAGGGGCCAGCTGATACCGGAGGAACCGGAGGGGCGCTGGCCGGACGGGGAGGAAACCATGAAAGCCATTGTCTGCGAGGCCTTCGGCGGGCCGGAAGATCTTGTTGTACGGGAGCTGCCGTCGCCCGAGGTCAAGGCGGGTCAGGTGCGCATCCGCGTGCATGCGGCGGGCGTCAACTTCCCGGATTCCCTCATCATTCAGGGCAAGTACCAGTTCAAGCCCGCCTTTCCCTTCTCGCCGGGCGCGGAAGTGGCGGGCATCGTCGATGCGGTGGGCGAGGGCGTCTCCCACGTGAAGCCGGGGGATCGGGTGCTCGGCACCGGGCTTTGGGGCGGCTATGCCGAGGAAATGGTGGTGGACGCCAGCGCCTGCTTCCCGATCCCCGACAGCCTGTCGTTCGAGGCCGCGTCCGGCTTCCTCATGACCTATGGCACGTCGCACCACGCGCTCAAGCAGCGGGCACGGATCCAGCCGGGCGAGACCCTCCTGGTGCTGGGGGCGGCCGGGGGCGTCGGCCTTGCCGCCGTCGAGCTGGCCAAGGTGATGCAGGCGCGGGTCATCGCCGCCGCCTCCACCGACGACAAGCTGGCGCTGACCCGCGAGTACGGGGCGGACGAGACCATCAACTACACGACGCAGGACCTGCGCGAGGCGCTGAAGGCGATCACCGGGGGCAAGGGCGTCGATGTGATCTACGATCCCGTCGGCGGGGCGCTGGCCGAGCCGGCCTTCCGCTCCATCGGCTGGAACGGGCGCTATCTTGTGGTGGGCTTTGCGGGCGGGTCCATCCCCTCGCTGCCGCTCAACCTGCCGCTGCTGAAGGGCGCGTCCATCGTCGGGGTGTTCTGGGGCCAGTTCCTCAAGGTCGAACCCGACGTGCACGAGGCCAATGTGGCCGAGCTGCTGGGCTGGGCGGCGGAAGGCCGCCTCAAGCCCCACATCAGCGAGGTGTTTCCGCTGGAGCGCGCCGCCGAGGCCATCCGGGTGGTCACGGACCGAAAGGCCAAGGGCAAGGTGGTGCTGAAGGTGGCGTAAAGGGCGGCCACTGGAATTCTGTTTTGATTTTGCGAGGGTCTCGGACCCTCGCGCTCCCGTTCGGTTCAATGGGCCGTGTTTCTTTATCCGGCGCACGTCCCTGTAAACAGAAGGGAGGTGCAGGAGGGACTGAGTCCCTCCTGCAAGATAAAAAATCGGGCAGGCCCCCTTACGCGCGGATGTAGCTGCCGCCGTTCACATCGATGGTGGTGCCGGTCATGGCGGCGGGCGCCTCGCCCGCGCAGTAGACCACCACGTTCGCCACTTCCTCGGGCGAGGCCATGCGGCCGAGCGGAACGTCGGCCGAGGCAGCGGCTTCGCCGTAGACGCGCACCCAGTCCTCCGCCATTTCGGTGCGGGTGAAGCCGGGGGCGACGTTGAACGCCAGAATGTTCCGTGCCGCGAAACCCCGGGCGATGGACTTGGTCAGCGCCGCCTGCGCCGCCTTGGAGGCGGCGTAGTGCATGTAGTCCGGCGTGTCGCCCCGGTGCGCCGCGCGGCTGACGAGGGTGACGATGCGGCCCCCGCCGTTGGCCTCGAAGTGGGGGATGGCGCACTTGCACAGGTCCGCCGAGGCGATGACGTTTACCTGAAGGGTGGTGGCCCAGTCCTGCGACCAGCGCTCCCAGTCCGCATCGACGCCGCTCTCGGCGAAGGTGGCGGCGTTGTTGATGAGCACATCGATCCGGCCGCCCGGCGCCAGCGCCAGGGCCTGATCCCACACCGCGCGGCCCGCGCCCGGCTGGCTCAGGTCCGCCTGGACCAGCGCGCCGCGCCCGCCGATCTCGTTCAGCACGGCTTCCGCCGCCGCGCGGTTGCGGCCGTAATTGATGAGGACGAACGCGCCCCGGGCGGCAAGCTGGCGAACGGTCGCCGCGCCGATGCCACGGGAGCCGCCGGTGATGAGAACGGTACGATTGGCGAGGGTCATGTGACGCGCCTTCCCTGAAGATTTGGCCCTGCAGAACTGGAGCAGGGCGGGGCGCGCTCCGCGACCCCGCTGCCCCCTTCCATACGGGGTCGGGCGCGCGGGGTCGAGGGGCGTGTGATCGCTTAGTGCTGCATGGCGTCCGCCGCCTTTGCCGTGGCGTGCCGCAGCACGGTGACGGCAAGAACGGCAAGTACGCCGAGGATGGCAGCGCCAATGCCCGCGGCCGCGTGCAGCCCGGCGACGAACGCATCCCGCGCCGCTACCAGCATGGCGGCGGCCTGCGGCCCGCCCGTCTCGGCGGCGGCTGCGGCGGCTGCGAACAGGGACTCCCGGCCCGCCTCGGCGAGCGCGTCCGGCAGGCCGATCGGCAGGCTGAGGGCGACCGTGGACTGGTAGATGGCGGCCGCCAGGCTGCCCATGACGGCGATGCCCACCGCGTTGGCCAGCTCAAGCGTGGTCTCGGAAAGGCCCGAGGCTTCGCCCGCCCGCTCGGGCGGCGCGGCGCCGAGAATGGCGTTGGTGAGCAGGGTAATGGCGGCATGGCCCCCGACGATGTTGAGGCTGAGCCCGCCGAGGATGACGGGGTAGCCGTCGGTCGCCGGGGCGACGGTCAGCAGGGCGAGCCCCGCCGCGCCCAGGAGGAGACCGCCGCCGATCACCAGCGCGGGCCGCACCCGGCTCGCCGCCCAGGGCGCAAGCATGGACCCGGCGGTGCCCGCGATCAGCGCGGGCAGAAGGCCGAGACCCGCCTCAAGCGGCGTGTATCCCAGCACCAGCTGCATGTACTGGCTGGAGAGGAAGAACGGGGCGGCCACGGCCAGCACGATCAGCGTCTGGGTGGCCAGTGTGGCTCGGAAGGCGGCGTTGCGGAACAGCTCCGGGTTGATCATGGGATCGGCGAGCCGCTGCTGGCGCCACACGAAGGCCGCGCCGATCAGCACGCCTGCCGCCAGCGCCGCCGACGCGTCCCAGGTCGGGCCGTCGATGGCGCAGTGCTTGAAGCCATAGACCAGCGCCATGACCGCGCTCGTTGCCAGGACGGCGCTGGCGATGTCGAGCCGGCCGGGGTTTTCCTTCCGGTACTCGGGCAGCAGGAACGGCGCGACGGCCAGCAACACCACCATCACCGGCACATTGAGCAGGAACACCGCGCCCCACCACCAGTATTGCAGAACGATGCCGCCCAGAATGGGCCCGGCCGCGCCGCCGCCCATCATCAGGCTGATCCACACGGCAATGGCGAAGCCCCGCTGCTTCTCGTCATGGAACATGTTGCGGATGAGCGAGAGGGTGGAGGGCATCAGCGTCGCCGCCGCGACGCCCAGCAGGGCGCGGGCGGTGATCAGCATGGACGGGCTGGTGGAGAAGGCAGCGACAAGCGAGGTCGCGCTGAAGGCGGCCGCGCCCATGAGCAGCAGCTTGCGCCGCCCGATGCGGTCGCCGAGCGCGCCCATGGTGACGAGCGAGCCGGCGATGAAGAAGCCGTAGATGTCGATGATCCAGAGCAGCTGGGTGCTCGTCGGCTTCAGATCGGCGGAGAGGTGCGGCACGGCAAGGTGCAGCACCGTCATGTCGATGGCGATGAGCAGGGCGGGCAGAACGAGAACACCAAGGCCAACCCACTCGCGCCAGGTGGCAAGAGGGACGGCAGGCGACGGACCGGACTCTGAAACAGGACCATGCATGGGAGGTAATCCTTGTTCGGGAAACAAGCAGCAAGAGGGGAAATCGCAGAACGGCGCCTTCGGGCGCATCGGGCCGCAGGCGGGGCCCGATTGTCTCGATGTCCTGAAAGGGCGGGTCAGGTGGAAAACCGGACAGCCGCAGGGTGATCGGGGAACGCGGACGAAACGCACGCTGACCGCGCTGCCCGGGCTGCGGCCCTGCAAAGGCCGGGCGTCCGGGCGGAGCGGGGGCGGGGTCTCTATCAGCTTCGGCGCGCGCTGGCAAGGGTGCGCGCCGGTCTGCAGGGCGTGAATGCCCCGAACGGCCGGGGTGATTGCGGCACGAGGGGGGCTGTCGGAAACGGTCTCCGCCGCGCCACGGTTCGGCGAAAACCGGTTTCGACTGTAACCCTTTGATCTTGGAACGGGCAGGCGAGCAGCGTATGGCTCCGCCGTTCGTTGCGTCTCCTTTGCATCAATCTGCGTTGTGTGCCGATGAGCGGAAAACTCCTTGCGATTGCCGGGCTTGACCGGCCCGTGCTTGCCCATGGTCTGAGACTGGCGCTTGCCGCCATTCTCGCCTTCTCCATCGCCGCCCTTTTCCATGTGGACAATGCCTTCTGGGCGGCCATGCCGGTGTTCGTCGTCAGTCAGCCCCAGCGGGGGCTGCTGCTGGAGCGGGCGGTGCTGCGCGTCCTCGGGTCGGTGGCGGGCGTGGCGGCGGGGCTCGGCATCATCCAGGTGTCGGGCAACCCCACCGGGATGCTGGCCCTGCTGGGCGTCTGGGTGGCGCTTTCGGCCTTTCTCGTCCACATGCTGCGGGGCGTGCACAGCTACGGGCCGCTGATGGCGGGCATCTCCGCGAGCGTTGTGGTGCTGCCCGCCCTGTTCCACCCGGAAGACGCGTTCGCCCTGGCGCTCGCGCGCGGGGAATGCCAGCTGATCGGCGTGCTGTGCGTGACGGCGGTGACCGCGTTCTTTACGGCGCCCAGCCAGCGCGAGGCCTTCTACAGCGAGGTGCGGGGCATTGCCGCCGAGGTGCTGAGGGTCGCCGGGATGATGCTGGACGGGCGGGAGACCGCCCGGGCCGAGCAGGCCCTGTTCCGCGCCATGGCGGGCGTGCAGCAGCGGGCGGCGCTCGTGACCGCCGCGTCGCCCGAGGGCTATCGCCGGTTGCATCATATCGAGGCGTTGCTGGTGCAGGCGCTGGGCGTGCTGGGCGCAGCCCGGCTGGCCGTGCAGATGGAGCCGGAGAAGGCGCGAGCCCTTGCAGCGCAGCTTGGTGCGCTGGCGGACGGGCTGGGGGAGCGGACAGATCCCGCCGAGTCCCTCGCGCGCCTTGAGGCCGGGCTTCCCGACCTGGCGGCGGACGTGCGGAAGCTCCTGCGCGCCGACGCAGTGTTCGACGCGGACCCGCGCGCGGCCGATGCGCGGCCGTTCGCCTGCAGGGCGGAGGCGTTCGCGCCGCACCGCGACGAGCGGCGGGCACTGCTCGCGGCCTGCCTGGCGGGTGCTGCCACCTTTGCCGCAGGTTGGGCGGGCTATCTCCTCGGCTGGAGCGAGGTGGTGCTGACGGCCCTTGGCATCTGCACCTTCTCGATGATCCTCGGCTCCATGCCCCGGCCAAGGCTCATGGCCCCGGTGATGCTGCGGGGCGTGCTGGCGGGGGTCGCGATGGCGCTCGTCTACCGCTTCCTCCTGCAACCCCATGTGGAGACGGTGCCGCAGCTCATCCTGTCGGTCATCCCGTTCGCGCTGGTGGGCTCGCTGGTGCGCGCCAGCCCCCGCCATGCGGGCTGGGGACTCGATCTCAACATGTGCTTCTGGCTTGGCAGTCAGGCGCGGCTTCCGGCCGTGACCGACACCGCCGTCATCCTCGGCGAGGGGGCGGCGCTGGCCGCCGCGATCCTCATCGTGGCGGGCGGCATCTGGCTGCTGCCCGAGCCCATGGGCCAGCGGGCCCGCAACGCGGCGGCGGCGATCCGCCGGGCCATTGCGCGCATCGCAGGAGGCGGCGGCACGGCGGATCTGGAGCGGACGCGCGCCCGCACCGCCCGGCATTTCCTGCGCCTCGCGCTGGAGGTGGAGCACGTGCTCGATCTGGCCGAGACGCGCGGCGGCAGCTTCTGCGCCGTGCTGGGATTGGGGCGGACTCTCGCCCGGATGCGCGGCCTGCTGGCCGAAGGCCCGCTTGCGGCGGTGGAGCGCGCGGCGCTCGAGGCGGCGCTCAAGGCGGTCGAGACCCTGTGCCTGTCGCCCGAACAGCTGGCGGATGCGCTGGCCGCGCTCACCCGCGGCCTGCCCGAGGGCGAGACGAAGCGCCTGCTTCGGGCAGCGGGGCGCTCCCTGGCGGACGGGCGCGCCCTGATCGGGATCGGGCTGCGCCACGCGGCCTGAGACGCGCAGGAACAGGGATAGGAACAGGGGCAGGGGCAGGGGCTGGCGCTGCCCGTTTCATAAGGAAAACGGGGCGGATAACCGCCCCGTTTTGCTGTTCGTCCTTACTTGTTGTCGCCCATCTTGAGCGCGGCGATGAAGGCCTCCTGCGGAATGTCCACCTTGCCGAAGGTGCGCATGCGCTTCTTGCCTTCCTTCTGCTTCTCCAGAAGCTTGCGCTTGCGGGTGATGTCGCCGCCGTAGCACTTGGCGGTCACGTCCTTGCGCAGGGCGGAGATGGTCTCGCGGGCGATGACCTTGCCGCCGATGGCCGCCTGGATCGGGATCTTGAACATGTGCCTCGGGATCAGCTCCTTCATCCGCTCGCACATGTGCCGCCCGCGCGCTTCCGCCTGGGAGCGGTGCACGATCATGGAGAGGGCGTCCACCGGCTCCTCGTTCACCAGCAGGTTCATCTTGACGAGGTCGCCCTCGCGGTGGCCGATCTGGTGATAGTCGAAGCTGGCGTAGCCGCGCGAGATGGACTTCAGGCGATCGTAGAAGTCGAACACCACCTCGTTGAGCGGCAGCTCGTAGACCACCATGGCACGGTTGGCGGCATAGGAGAGGTTCTTCTGGATGCCGCGCCGGTCCTGGCAGAGCTTCAGCACCGCGCCCAGGTATTCATCCGGCACGAAGATGGTGGCCTCGATCCACGGCTCCTCGATGTGGTCGATGCGCACCGCCTCCGGCATGTCGGCCGGGTTGTGCAGCTCGACCATCGAGCCGTCGGTGAGGTAGACGTGGTAGACCACCGACGGCGCGGTGGTGATGAGGTCGAGATCGAACTCGCGGGACAGGCGCTCCTGAATGATCTCCAGGTGCAGGAGGCCGAGGAAACCGCAGCGGAAGCCGAAGCCGAGCGCGGCGGAGGTCTCCATCTCGTAGGTGAAGCTGGCGTCGTTGAGGCGCAGCTTGGCCATGCTGTCGCGCAGCTTCTCGAAGTCGGCCGCGTCCACCGGGAACAGGCCGCAGAACACCACCGACTGCACCTCGCGGAAGCCGGGCAGGGGCGTTGCGTCCTTGGCGTGGCGGGTCTCGACCAGCGTGTCGCCCACGCGGGTCTGGGCCACTTCCTTGATCTGGGCGGTGATGAAGCCCACCTCGCCCGGGCCGAGATCGTTCAGATAGTCGATCTTCGGGCGGAACACGCCGATGCGCTCCACCGTGTGGTCGGTGCCGGCGGCCATCATGCGCAGGCTCATGCCCTTCTTCAGCACACCGTCCACCACGCGCACCAGCAGGATGACGCCCAGGTACGGGTCGTACCAGGAGTCCACCAGCATGGCCTTGAGCGGCTTGTTGGGGTCGCCCTTGGGGGCGGGGATGTGCTGGACAATGGCCTCCAGCACGTCGTCGATGCCGATGCCCGACTTGGCCGAGGTCAGCACGGCGTTGTCGGTCTCAAGGCCGATGACGTCCTCGATCTGGAGCTTCACCCGGTCCGGGTCGGCGGCGGGCAGGTCCACCTTGTTGATGACCGGCACGATGGTGTGGTCGTTCTCGATGGCCTGATAGACGTTGGCGAGTGTCTGCGCCTCGACGCCCTGGGAGGCGTCCACCACCAGCAGCGAGCCCTCGCAGGCCGCGAGCGAGCGGGAGACCTCGTAGGCGAAGTCCACGTGGCCCGGCGTGTCCATCAGATTGAGGACATAGGTGTTGCCGTCCTTCGCCTTGTACTCGAGGCGCACGGTCTGGGCCTTGATGGTGATGCCCCGCTCGCGCTCGATGTCCATGTTGTCGAGCACCTGCTCGACCATCTCCCGTTCGGAGAGGCCGCCGCAGCGCTGAATCAGCCGGTCGGCCAGGGTGGATTTCCCGTGGTCGATGTGGGCAATGATCGAAAAGTTGCGAATGAGAGAAGCATCGGTCGTCATGGAAGCGCCCATAGCATTGCTGGCGGCTTCCGCAAAGCCGTCGTTGCAAGAAGAACGCGGGAAGTTTGCCGGGGTGCGCCGGATGGGGCCGGCGCGGCTGGTCCGGGCATGGCATGGCGGTCGGTTGGTTGCATCAGGCAAGAATTGCCCGGTCGGCAAGAATTGCCCGGCAAAAACTGTCGGGCCGGGCGGGGTAGCGGGGCGTGGATTCCCGCGACGCGCGATGGGAGGGCCGCCCGGATCAACCGGCTCAGTGGTTAACATTGGTTAACCAAAAATCTGGCGCGATCATTGCTAGGAGAGAACTGCGGATAGAAATCCGTCCGGGCAAAAGGCCCGGTTGCGAACCTTTAGAAGAAGGGAGGCCAAAATGGCTTTTTCGATCAATACCAATGTGGGCGCGATGGTCGCGCTCCAGACCCTCAATTCCACCAACAAGAGCCTCGAGACGACCCAGAGCCGCATCAACACCGGCCTGAAGGTTGCCTCCACCAAGGACGACAGCGGCACCTACGCCATCGCCCAGAGCCTGCGCGCTGACGTTGGCGGCCTGAATGCCGTGCGCTCGTCGCTGGATCGCGCCCAGAGCACGCTGGATGTGGCGATCTCGGCGGCGGAGTCCATCTCCGACGTTCTGGTCCAGATGAAGGAAAAGGCGACGGCCGCTTCCGACGAAGGCATGGACCAGGCCAGCCGCGAGGCGCTCCAGGACGACTTCAACAAGCTGTCCGAGCAGCTGGCGTCCTACATCAACAGTGCCGAGTTCAACGGCACCAACATCCTGAAGGCGGGCGGCGCGGATCTGAAGGCGCTGCTGAACGCCGATGACTCGACCCAAACCATCAGCGTCGGCAACCTGCGGCTCAACGGGGCGGCGGATGACCCCGATGGCACTCCGGGCAATGGCGACGATGTCCCGGGAGGTGCGCTCTCTGAGTTCCTGAACGACACGACGACCGCCGATGCCAAGGTGACGGCCAAATCTGCGTCGTGGGCTGACGTCGATGAAGATAACGATGGCACGGTTGACACGACGGCTGCGGCCAAGGCCAGGGAGTCGGCCGATGCGGTGAACACCGCCATCGACCAGATGAAGTCGGTGCTCTCGACGCTGGGTTCTGCGTCGCGCCAGATCACGGCGCAGCAGGAGTTCACCACCAAGCTGACCGACACCATCGATGCCGGTATCGGCAACCTGGTGGACGCGGATCTGGCCAAGGAAAGCGCTCGCCTGCAGGCATTGCAGACCAAGCAGCAGCTGGGTCTCCAGGCGCTGGCGATCGCCAACCAGGCGCCGCAGACGATCCTCAGCCTGTTCCGCTAATCCGAACGGGTAACCGCGTAAAAGGGGCGGGGAGGCGAAAGCCTCTCCGCTCTTTTGTTTTGGCTCTTTTGTTTTGAATGCCTTGGGTTCGCGGCTGCATTTTGGATGTGGGCAAAAATTGCCTGGTGGGCAAAAATCACCCGGTAAAAACTGCCGTTTTTGAGCCGGATGGCGGCAACGCGGTAAAAAAATGCCGGTCCTGGCCGGAAAATTTAACCGAAAACAGCATCTTTCGATGGTTAATAATGATTGGCCCTGAAATTGGCGCGATCATTGCAAGGCATTGGCTGCGGATAGAAATCCGCTTGGGCAAAACGCCCGGATGCGAACCTTTAGAAGAAAGGAAGCCAAAATGGCTTTTTCGATCAATACCAACGTGGGCGCGATGGTCGCGCTCCAGACGCTGAATTCCACCAACAAGGCGCTTGAGACGACCCAGAGCCGTATCAACACCGGCCTGAAGGTTGCCTCCACCAAGGACGACAGCGGCACCTACGCCATTGCCCAGAGCCTGCGGGCTGACGTTGGCGGCCTGAATGCCGTGCGCACCTCGCTGGATCGCGCCCAGAGCACGCTGGACGTGGCGATCTCGGCGGCGGAGTCCATCTCCGACGTTCTGGTCCAGATGAAGGAAAAGGCGACCGCCGCTTCCGACGAGGGTATGGATCAGGCCAGCCGCGAGGCGCTCCAGGACGACTTCAACAAGCTGTCCGAGCAGCTGGCGTCCTACATCAACAGTGCAGAGTTCAACGGCACCAACATTCTGAAGTCGGGCGGCGCGGACCTGAAGGCGCTGCTGAACGCCGATGACTCGACCCAGACCATCAGCGTCGGGAACCTCAAGCTCAACGACGGCACGGATGGCGCCCTCAAGGAATTTGTCGGTGTCGATGTAAACGATGCCACCAAGGCGGCCGCGCTGGAGGCGAAGTGGATTGATACGGACGCGGCTGGTGATCCGGTGATCCCGCCGGCTGTTCCCGACAAGACGGCTGCGGAAAATGCCAGGGCGTCGGCCGATAAGGTGAACGCCGCCATCGACGAGATGAAGTCGGTGCTCTCGACGCTGGGTTCGGCGTCGCGCCAGATCTCGGCGCAGCAGGAGTTCACCACCAAGCTGACCGACACCATCGAGGCCGGCATCGGCAACCTGGTGGATGCGGATCTGGCCAAGGAAAGCGCGCGCCTGCAGGCGCTGCAGACCAAGCAGCAGCTGGGTCTCCAGGCGCTGGCGATCGCCAATCAGGCGCCGCAGACGATCCTCAGCCTGTTCCGTTAAGTCAGGCTGGGAACAGCGCAACGGGCGGGGAGTCCCGCATTCTTCCCGCCCCGCGCGCGGCATAGGAGCCGTTCCAGAACATCAAGGCGCAAAAGCCAGCAACAGGGACGGCGGATACACAAGGGTGGAAACAAATGGACAGGATCATGCTGACAGGGCACAGCGGTCCTGCGGCGGTCCAGAGCGGTGGCACCATCGCGGGAGTTTCCAGATCGGTCTCCGAGGTCCCGAACGTGCGTCGGTCTGTCCGGGCCATGGAGCCCGGCAGCGAACGCCAGGACGGGCTGAGCGCCGAGGAAATTCAACGCAGGGCTGTCGAGATGGTGCGCGCCGCGGTCGACGAGGCCGGCGCGGCGATCGATCAGGGCTCGCGACTGGTCATCCGAAAGGATGAGGAGACAGGACGCTTCATCTACGAATTCCGCAACCCCCACACCAACGAACTGGTGCGCCAGTTTCCCGCCGAGGAGGTGTTGAAGGCCCTGGCGAGCTTCCGCCAGGCCGCGACGGGCCAGATCATGGACCGGCAAGTTTAGCCTGCGAGCCCCCCGATGGGTTGATTTTGCCGGGTTGTTTTTGACCTTTGACTGAGAAGTACTGGCGGCGCAGATTTTCTGCGCCGCTTTTTTCATGTGTTATTTCAATGTCTTGGTTGTGATTTTTCCAAAGCGCTCCGTCTGGCACGGGCCTTGCTGATCTGAGGGCGGGCAAAACGCCCGACCTGGCCGAATGCCGGGCATAACCTTTCCAGAATGGAGAGCACTCATGTTGAACTTCTCAGTGAACACCAACGTCGGGGCATTTGTCGCCTTGCAGAACCTGTCGCAAACCAACCGGGCCCTTGAGGTCACGCAGAACCGGATCAATACCGGTCTGAAGGTTGCGTCGACGAAGGACGACAGCGCGACCTATGCCATTGCGCAGCAGTTGAGGGCAGATCTTGGTGGACTGAGTGCTGTCAAGGCATCGCTCGATCGCGCCCAGAGCACTCTGGATGTGGCGGTCTCGGCGGCGGAATCCATCTCCGACATTCTGAACCAGATGAAGGAGAAGGCCACCGCCGCTTCGGATGAGGGGCTTGATAACGCGAGCCGCGTGGCTCTGCAGGACGATTTCAATACGCTGATCGATCAGATCGACAGCTACCTGAAGTCCGCGTCTTTCAATGACTCCAACATTCTGATCGGGGGTCCCAACGGGGACAGCATCAAGGCGCTGCTGGACACCGATGCAACGGAAACGTTGAACGTGGCCAACCGCGACCTGACCGGTGCCAATGGCGCACTGAATGCGTTCATCGACCGTACCAACGCGACCGCTCCGCTGCAGAAGGTGGACTGGTCCGAGGACGGCGATGGCGTGGCTGGCGCCAAGACCTCCGCGCAGGACGTCAACGATGCGATCGAGGCCATGAAGAAAGAGCTGAGCGAACTGGGTTCCGCCTCCCGGCGGCTCACCGCCCAGCAGACCTTCGTGGCGAAGCTGAGTGATACCATCGAGGCTGGCATCGGCAACCTGGTGGATGCCGATCTGGCCAAGGAAAGCGCCCGGCTTCAGGCCCTGCAAACCAAGCAGCAGCTTGGCCTGCAGGCGCTGGCGATTGCCAATCAGGCTCCTCAGTCGATCTTGTCTCTGTTCCAGAACTAAGCGTCGCGAACGTTGGCGAGAAGTCATAACGGGCGAGGTGGCAACACCTCGCCCGTTCGCTTATCCGGGCGAGGGCAGTCTGGGGCGCAACGTGCGGGATCAAGCCGGGGCAGGAGAAATTTGCCGCGCCGGCAAAGAGGGGCCGATCTCCCCGGGGCATAAACTGCCGGGGGCGGGTTCCGTGGTCCGGTCTCTCTTGGTGAAACCATTTGTTTTCAATATCTTGCGTGATTGTTGCCGGTTGGCATGGGCCTTGCAATCTTCTTCCGTGAGAGTGGCCGGGCAGAATTGCCTGGTGCAAGGAGACCGAGAATGAGCCTGTCGATCAACACCAATCCCGCGGCGTTGCACGCCCTGCACAACCTCAACCGCACCACCAGCCAGCTGAACGAGACCCAGTTGCGGATCGATACCGGTCTGCAGGTGACCAGCGCCAAGGACAACGCGACGATCTTTGCGGTTGCCGAGAACCTGCGGGCGGACCGGAAAAGCCTGGAGATGGTGAAGAACTCCCTCGATCGCGCGGCATCGGTGCTCGATGTGACCCTCGCGGCGGCGGAGTCGGTGCAGGATCTTCTCATCCAGATGAAGGAGAAGGTGACCAAGGCGGCGGATGCCGGGTTGCCCGATGACGGCCGCGCGGCCCTGCAGAAGGACTTCGAGAGCCTGCGCGACCAGATTATCACCATCGTCCGCAACGCCAGCTTCAACGGCATCAACATGATCGACGGCTGGGCCGACGGGGCCGAGCGTCCGGCAACGCTGGCGGCGCTCATCAGCGTCGATGGCGCGCAGAAGATCGAGGTGCCGCGCCAGAACCTCCAGCTGCCGCAGGCGGCCAACGATCTGGTGCCGGGCCACCTGATCCGGCTGGGCCAGGACTCCACGTTCACATCGGCGGCGGAGGCGGAGGCGCTGATCGACGCGCTGAACACGTCCCTCGAGAACGTGAGCGGTGCGCTGGCGGTGCTGGGGGCGGGTTCCACCGCCATGGAGCAGCAGCGCACCTTCATCGAGAAGCTGGGCGATACGATGGATACGGGCATCGGCAGCCTGGTGGACGCCAACCTGGCGCGCGAATCCGCCCGCCTTCAGGCGTTGCAGGTGAAGCAGCAGCTGGGCACCCAGTCACTGTCCATCGCCAACCAGCAGCCGCACGCCATTCTCAGCCTCTTCGGCAACTGATCGAAGGGGTAAAGGATTCCTGAGCAGGGTGCAGGTGCATCCATGCTCCCAACCATCCACCACCCTTGTGGATCACCTCGGCCGGCCCGCTCGCCGGGCCGGCCACTCTTTCCCTTCCGCACGCCCGGACGGAAACCGGCTGCGCGGGACGCGGGGAGGGCGATTGCAGGGTGGGCTGCGCCGCGGCAAAACGTTAACCAAACGTTTGCCAACGGTCTTTACGATCCAGCCGCGGTGCAAAGGAGGACGGCAATACCATGGCGCTCAAGATTTCGCTGAAGCCAGGCGAAAAGTTCGTGGTCAATGGCGCTGTTCTGACCAACGGCGACCGGCGGTCCACCTTTGTCATCCAGAACAAGGTGTCCATCCTGCGCGAGCGGGACATCATGACCGAGGCCGAGGCCACGACTCCGGCAAAGCGGATCTACTTCGTGGTCATGCTCTCCTATCTCGATAGCGACCGCGCCAGGAACTACTACCAGTCGTTCGTCGAACGCATGAACGAGTTCATGGGGGCGATCGAGAATCCCGAGATCAAGCTGCTCTGCGTGCAGATCTCGATGGATATGATGAAGGGCGAATATTACCGCGCACTCACGGGTTGCCGGAAAATCGTTGATTACGAGGCCAAGGTTTTAGGGGTATTCCAGGACGATGTCGCTGCAAGCCTACCGTCGGATTCAGCAGGTTTCTGAGTCGCCACGGCAGACGGAATACCGTCTGTTCGCCCAGGTCACCGGCGCTCTCATCAGGGCTCACGAGACCAATGCCACAGGCAGCGCGTTGATGGACGCGCTCGACTGGAACCGGCGGTTGTGGTCGACCCTGTCTTCGGACTGCAGCTCGCCGAACAACCGGCTGCCGAGGGAGTTGCGGGCGCAGATCATCAGCCTCGGGCTGTGGGTCAACCGCTACACCTCCGAAGTGATGCGCAAGAAGGCCGACATCGACGCGCTGATCGATGTGAACAAGGCGATCATGGAAGGGCTCGCCATGCAGGCCGAAGCGGCCGCGCAGGCGGAGTATCAGCCGGTCTCCTCGCAGATCTAGCCGTTCTGGCCGATCGGGGCGAACGCGCCGGCGTCGCAGCGGCGGCGCACGGCGAGCCAGTCGGCAATCGCGGCCTGTTCCTGCGTGTCCAGCTCCAGAAACAGCCTGGTGCGCCGGTAGAGGAAGTCCTCCGCCCGGCGCACATCTTCGTGCGCGACGGCATGCATCAGCTCCGCGGCATAGACGCCGGGGGCAATCTGCTCCCGGGCGGTGCGGTCGCTTTCCCAGAGGCTGAAGATCGCCCTTACCTCCGCGCCGTAGGTCCCGGTCCAGCGCCGCCGTACCTTGCCCGGCACCGCCGTCGGCCCCTCCTGCCACAGCCGCTCCAGCGCCGGGCGCGGCAGCGCGCCGCCCGTGAGCGGGGCGGTGGCGGTCCAGTCCGGCCCGAGATCGGAGAACACCGGGCGCAGGTGGCGCATCACCGCCTCGGCAAGCGGGCGGTGGCTGGTCAGCTTGCCGCCAAGAACACTGAGGAACATGCCGGTGCCGTGGCGGATGGCCTCAAGCCGGTACTCGCGGCTGACGGCGCTGGGGTTGCTCGTGCCGTCATCGACCAGTGCGCGCACCCCTGACCATGACCAGATGATATCCCCGGCCTCCAGGGACTGGGCGAAGAAGCGGTTGTAGGCGGCCAGCAGATAGTCCCGCTCCGCTGGCGTGCAGACGGGCGTGTCCGGGGCGCCGGGGTGGTCCACGTCCGTTGTGCCGATGACGCGGTAGCGGCCGCCCAGCCAGGGCAGGACGAACACCACCCGGCGATCGTCGTTCAGAAGGGTGAAGGCATCCTGGCTGGCGCCTTCGGGCATGGGGACGACGATGTGGCTGCCCCGCACCAGCCGGATGCGCGGCGTTGCCGTCTCGTAGCCGGGAAGAAGGCGCAAAACCGGGTCGGCCCAGGGACCGGCGGCGTTCACGACGGCGCGGGCCGACACCACAAAGTCCCGGCCGTCCTCGTCGATGCAGGTGATGCGGTAGCCCTCCGCCACCGGCGTTATGGCCGCGACCTTGCAGTAGTTGCGGATGGTCGCGCCGCGCGCGCGGGCATCGAGCAGGGTGGAGAGGGTGAGGCGGGCATCGTCCACCTGACAGTCGCTGTAGTGGAGGATGGCGGTGAGCGCGTCGGTCCTGAGGCCGGTTGCGGCAAAGTCCGCCGGGTCGAGCCGCCCGGACGGGGGCATGACGGCGCTGCTGGCGAGCCGGTCGTAGAGCCACAGGCCCAGCCGTACCACCCAGCCGGGGCGGCGCTGCCGGCGGGTGACCGGCACGAGAAAGCGGATGGGCTCGACCAGATGGGGCGCAATGCGCAGCATGACATCGCGCTCGCGCAGGGACTCCCGCACCAGGCGGAACTCCCGCTGTTCCAGATAGCGCAGGCCGCCGTGGATCAGCTTGCTGGAGGCGGACGAGGTGGCGGAGGCGTAGTCTCCCTGCTCGGCAAGAAAGACGCTGAGGCCCCGGCCGACCGCATCGCGGGCGACTGCGGCTCCGTTGATGCCGCCGCCGACGATGAACAGGTCAATCAAGTCAGTCATGACCCGGGTCTGTACCACGGGGATCGGCCAAGGTCACGGCAAAGCCGGTCCGCTGCCCGGGGGGCAAGCGTGAGGGGAGCCGGTCGTTCCTACTCCTGATAGTCGGCGTGGGCGAGCGGCGTGATGGCCGGACCGTTGAGGACCGACCCGTCCACGGCGAAGTGGGAGCCGTGGCAGGGGCAGTCCCAGCAGCGCTCGAACGGGTTCCAGTGCACCACGCAGCCGGCGTGGCTGCAGGCGGCGGAGCGCACGTGGAGCGTGCCGCTCTCGTCACGGAAAATGGCCAGCTTCTTGAGGCCGTCCCGCAGGATGGCACCCTGACCCGGGGGGATGTCGTTGGTGGAGCCGACCTCGCCGCCGGTCAGGTGCTCGGCCCAGTGGGTGGCGGCATCGAGGTTCTCCTTCAGAAACTCGCCCGCCGCCGTGAGGGAGATGCGCTGCGGGTCCGTCACCTCGGCCCAGCTGTTCTCGTGGCCGATGATGAGATCGCGCAGGATCATGGCGCCCGCGACGCCGTTGGTCAGGCCCTGACCGGAATCGCCGGTGTGGATGAAGATGCGGTGGTTGCCGTGGTTGCGCCCGGTAAACGGCAGGTAGTCCACCGGCTCCATCACCTGCCCCGACCAGCGATAATCGACGCTCCCCAGTTGGGGGTAGTGGCGGCGCGTCCAGGCCTCCAGGTCGGCGAAGCGGTCGCCCATGTCCTGCGCTTCCCCGGTCTTGTGGTCGTTGCCGCCGACGATGAGCATGTCCATGCCGTCGCCCATGGGGTGCAGGCGGACGTAATGGTAGGCGTCCAGCGTATCCCAGACGAGGGCATCCGGCACGGAGCCTGCCTCGACCGGACCGGCGATCGCATAGGTGCGGTAGGGCGCCTGCTTGGTGTGGACGGCGACGCGGTCGTTGACGGGGGAATTGGTGGCAACCACCACGTTGCCCGCATGAATCCGGTGGTTGTGGCCAGCAGTGAGCACCACGCCGGTTTCCGTCTCGTGAAAGCCGGTGACGGGGGTGTTGGCGTAGATGCGGCCCCCGTCGCGCAGGATGGCGTGCGCGAGACCCGCCAGGTACTTGCGGGGGTGAAAGCGCGCCTGATCGGGAAACTGCAGCGCGCGGCCGGTCTCGACGCCGGGAACCGGGGCGTGCTCGACCCAGCGGACGCCGTTGTAGCCAATCCGCTCGCAGGCCTCGATCTCCCGGTGGAGCAGGGACTCGTCGTGCCCCGGCGCCAGGAAGAGGTAGCCGTCCAGCCGCGCGAAATCGCAGGCGATCCCCTCGTGCCGGGCGATCTGCTCGATGCGGTCGATGGCGGCCGCGTGGGCGGCGTAATGACGCCGGGCGGCCTCGATCCCGCTGCGGGCGATCAGCTGGTGGTAGTAGTCGTCGAGCGCCGATGCGAGGTGGCCGGTGGTGCGGGAACTCATGCCGCCGCCGATATGGCCGCGATCGATCACCACAACCGAGCGCCCGGCCCGCATCAGTTCGTAGGCGGCGGAGAGGCCGGCAATGCCTGCCCCGACGACGGCAACATCCGCCCGCTCGTCGGAGCGGAGGAGGGGCGCCTCGAGAACGGGACCGGAGCTCATCCACACAGAGACGCTGCGTTCCATCTCGACGTTCACGGCGGGCGCTCCCTGCATTGCCGGTTGTTCTGGCTGAACCACCGGCAGCGCAATGAGTTCCGGCCGTCCCGTCCCCGGACCCGACGGGCGGAGACGGGCCGGTCAGACCGTGGCGTTGAGCGCGATGGAGGCAACGGGCGGGCGCGCCGCCGCCGGGGTGAAGCCCGGGTTGTAGGTGGGGGCGGTGCGCTTGCCCTTCTGGGTTTCCTCGACGATGGCGTTGAGAATGCCCTCGCTGACGCTTTTCAGGCGGAGGACGATGCGCCCGTTGGTGAGGACCAGATCCTGGAAGGTGGCGAGCGCGGAGGAGAGGGAGGCTCGCAGGGAGCGGTCCACCGCTTCCAGGCCCGCCGGGTTGCGCTTGATGGTCTGGAGCCCGTAGGCAAGGACCGAGGACAGCCGGCCCTTTTCCTCCAGCAGCGGCTGGATGGCGGTTGGCCGCTCGGTCTCCAGCAGGCGGTTTTCGGTCTCCACCAGGGTGATGAGGCGCTGGACCACGTCCAGCATCTCGGTGAGGTGCTGCGTGTAGTCGGTCATCGTCGGCGCTTGCGCCTGCGCTTGAGCTGCGATGCCCGGGTTCATGGCTGGCCTCCTTGCAGGCGTACGATTTCGTTCATGAGGGCGGGCGCGATCCCGAGGCCGCCCTGGCGGGCGATCTCCCGCCCCATCTCCTGGCCCATCATGCTGCGGTAGATCTCCTCCGCATTGCCGCCGCCCATGTAGCCGTCGGTCGGAACGGTCGAGAGCATGACGTTGACCATCTCGCCGATGAGGACGGCCTCGAACTCCTCCAGCGCCGCCCTGGTCTGCGGGTTGACGGGCAGGGCCGGGCGGCTGGCGGACAGGGGCAGGCCGGTCGCCATGACGGCGGGAGAGGCGGCGGGGCTCATCAGTAGACCTCCACTTCGGCCTGCAGGGCGCCTGCGGCGCGCAGGGCTTGCAGGATGGTGATGAGGTCGCGCGGCGTCACCCCGAGGGCGTTGAGGCCGTTGACCAGATCCTGCAGGGACACGCCGGTCTCCAGCACGCCCAGCTGCTTGCCGGTGCCGTCGTCCACCTCGATGCTGGTGCGCGGCACGACCGTGGTCTGGCCGCCCTGCGAGAACGGCGCGGGCTGGGAGACCTGGGGCATTTCGGTCACCCGGATGGTGAGATTGCCCTGGGCGATGGCAACGCGGCTCACCTTCACGTCCGCGCCCATGACAATGGTGCCCGAAGCCTCATCGACAACGATGCGGGCGGGCTGGTCCACATCGACCGGCAGCAGCTCGATCTCGCTGATGAAGTTGGCCATGCCGTAGGGGTAGTCGCGGGGAAGATCGACCTGCACGGTGGTGGGGTCGAGCATACGGGCAACCGGGCCCTGCGCCGTGTTGATGGCGGCGGCGATGCGCTGCGCCGTGGTGAAGTCCGGGTTCTTGAGCGCCAGCTTCATGCTGTCCATCTGGCCCAGCGCGAACGCCACCTCGCGCTCGACGATGGCGCCGTTGGTGATGCGGGCGGAGGTGGTGACGCCGCGCGAGACGCTCTGGGCCGCGCCGCGCGCCTCGAAGCCGGAAACGGCCACCGCGCCCTGGGCCACCGCGTAGACCTCGCCGTCCATGCCGACGAGGGGCGTGACGAGCAGGGTGCCGCCCTGAAGGCTGGTGGCGTCGCCCATGGCCGAAATCTGAACGTCGATTCGCGAACCCTTGCGCGCGAAGGGGGGCAGGGTGGCCGTCACCGTCACCGCCGCCACGTTCTTCGTGTTCATCCGCAGGTCGCGCATGTTGATGCCGAGCCGGTCCAACATGCTCTTCATCGACTGCTCGGTGAACGGGGCGTTGCGGAGCATGTCGCCCGTGCCGTTGAGGCCCACCACCAGGCCGTAGCCGACCAGCTGGTTCTCCCGAACATTTTCGAAATCAACGATATCCTTGATGCGCGACGCGCCTTGGGCGGGCGCGGCGATCGCGGCAAGAAATGCCACGCAAAGGCAGAGGCTGCCTATCAGGCGGAGGCTCCAGCGGTTGAAATGCGGCATAATCTTCCCTGCCATCCATCGTTTCTTCGATTTCGGCAGGAACCATGCTAATACCGTGCCAACTTGAGGTCCGCCGGGCCTTCACACTTCGGAAACCATGAGGGATGCAGGATCGGTACCCATGAGAATCCAGGACCCGATACGCACCCAGGCCGCCACGACGCGGCGCACAGGCGACAAGGGCGGCGTGAGCGGCAGCTCGGGCTTTTCCAGTCTTCTGGGCGCGGAGGAAGCGTCAACGGCGAGCTCGGTGGCAACGGCAGGGCCGGTGGCCGATATCGGCGCCATCCTCGCCGCCCAGCAGGCGGAAGATGCGACACAGGGCCGCTCGCGCGGGCTGGCCCGGGGGCGTGATCTTCTTGACGAGCTTGAGAAAATTCAGCGCGCGCTTCTTCTGGACACGCTTACGGTGGGCCAGCTCACCGCGCTTTCGCAAAAACTGAAAGGCTATCAACAGGTTGATGACCCTCATCTCGCCGACCTTCTGGCCGAGATCGAACTGAGGGTTGCAGTCGAATTAGCTAAATTCGGGTTTTAGTTGTGTCTTCGGAAATCGTTCGCTTGTTCAGCTGGCCCGAACCTTTTATAAGCCGCGAACCGAACTTCGGGGAGCGTCGGAGGTAAGATGGGCGGTACAGTGAATGACACCCACGAACGTCTGAACGGCAACGGGGCGGACAACCTGGTGATGAGCAAGGTGACCGCAACGACCATCACGCAGCCGATCGTCGAGCTGCCTGAGGGCTATACTCCTTCGCCGGACGAGGAGTTCATGAATCCGCTGCAGCAGGAATATTTCCGCCGCAAGCTGATCGCCTGGAAGGAGGAGATCCTCCGCGAGGCGCGTGAAACCCTCGAAACCCTGCAGAGCGAATCCCTGCGCGAGCCGGATGTTACGGACCGCGCGTCGTCCGAGACCGACTGGTCGATTGAGTTGCGGACGCGGGATCGCCAGCGCAAGCTGATCGCCAAGATCGACGCTGCGCTGCGCCGTATCGAGACCGGAGAGTACGGTTACTGCGAAGTGACCGGCGAGCCGATCTCGTTGCAGCGGCTGGAGGCCCGGCCGATCGCCACCATGACGCTTGAGGCGCAGGAGCGTCACGAGCGCATGGAAAAGGTGACGCGGGAGGATTGAGCCGGCAGACAAGAAACTCCCAGCCGGGACGGGGAGGATAACCTGGCAGGAGCGAGACAAAAAAATCACGGCAGGATGTCGTTAACGGCAATCGGACCATCTCCGGCTGCCGTTTTTTTATGCCTGCCGTCCGCCGTTTTTTATGCCTGCCGGCCGCCTGGCGGACAGGCTGCCCTGCGAAAAAGACCGGCGGAGGCAGGCTCCGCCGGTCTGTGGCGGTTTTCCGGTCGCGGCGGGGGCAGGGGCCCCCGGTGCCGGTGATCCTCAGAACGGGAACAGGGCGTCGTAGAGCTGCTGGCCGTAACGGGCCTGCTGCACGTCCGTCAGCTGGCCGCGGCCGCCGTAGGAGATGCGGGCCTCGGCGATCTGGGTGTGGTCGATGGTGTTGGCGCGGCTGATGTCCTCGGGCCGGACGATGCCGGCGATGACCAGTTCGCGCACCTCGTAGTTCACCCGCACCTCCTGCTTGCCCTGGATGACCAGGTTGCCGTTGGGCAGCACGCCGGTGACGATGGCGGCGATGGTCAGGTTGATGGTCTCCTTGCGGTTGACCTGGCCGCTGCCGGAGCTGCTGGAGGTGGAGCCGGCGTCCACCAGGTCGGAGCCGTCGCCGGGCAGGTGCTTCTGGAGGCCGAACAGGCCCGGAATGGAGGCGTTCTCCGAGTTGCTGCGGCTGCGCGAGGTGGTGTTGTTCACCTGGGCCTGATCGGAGATGCCGATCTTGACCGTCAGGATGTCGCCCACCTTCGAGGCGCGCGGATCGCGGAAGAAGGCGCGCGAGCCGGTCCGCCACAGGGAGGCATCGGCCCCCTGTTCAGCGCCGTGCAGCGCGGCGGGATCGGCCGAGCTGAGAGCGGCCATCTGCTGCTGGCTGGCGAGGGAGGGCTGCATCTGCGGCGCCGTCACGCCCTCGATGGGGGAGAGACGGGGCGCGCGGCCGATGTTGGCGACACGCTCGGCGGTGCCGCAGGCGGCGAGGCTGGTGGCGGCGAGGCCGATGGCGATCAAACGAGTCCACATGATGTTCACCCTTGCGTCGATCTGATTGCTTCTTCTGTGTTCGGGGCCGGTGCTCAGAGCCCGGCCAGCATGGCCAGTCCGCCGGAGGCCACGGAGACGATGCCCGAGGCGGTCACTTCCCCCTGAATGATCTTCTGGGAGGCGATGTTCTGGACCCGGACGATGTCGCCCTTGCCGCCGTCCTCCAGCGCCTTGCCCCGGGCGGCGATGGTGAGGCCGCCGTGGCTTACCACCATGGTGACGGCCTGCCCCTTCTTGATGAGCTTGGGCTGCTGCACGTCATGGCTGCGGACCGGGGTGCCGGGCGTCAGCGGGCGGCGCGCCTCCAGCCCGGCAATTTCTGCCAGGGTGAGGGCGCCGCGGGCCCGGCGGGCGTCGACCGCCTGGATTTCCAGGTCCGCTTCCGTGATGACCTCGCCCGCCGCGATGCGGTTGGCGACGACGGCGATCTCCACCGTGCCCGGCGCACCGGCGGTCTCGGCGGGCAGCGCCGGCAGGGCAATGGCCAGAGCGGCGGCGGCGAAGGTGAGGGGGCGAAGACGGATCATGGCGCTTACCGGATCTGGTTGGTGGCGTTCATCATCTCATCGACGGTCTGGATGACCTTCGAGTTCATCTCGTAGGCGCGCTGGGCCGTGATGAGAGAGGTGATTTCGCTGACCGGGTTGACGTTGGAGGTCTCGAGCATGCCCTGGCGCAGCTTGCCGAAGCCGTCCTGCGTCGGCACGCCGATGGTCGGCACGCCGGAGGAGGGGGTCTCCATCAGGAAGTTGTCGCCGATGCTCTCGAGGCCCGCCTCGTTGGGGAACATGGCAAGGTCGATCTGGCCGACGGTCTGGTATTCCACCTGTCCGGCGCGCTTGACCTGAACGGTGCCGTCGTCGCCAACGGTCACGTCCACCGCATCGGGGGGCACCATGATGCCCGGGAGCACGCGGTAGCCGTCGGCGGTGACCAGTTCGCCCTGGTCCGACAGCTGGAAGGAGCCGGCGCGGGTGTAGGCTTCCTCGCCGGAGGGAAGCTCCACCCGGAAGTAGCCGCGCCCGTCGATGGCCAGGTCGTAGGTGTTGGAGGTGAGGGTCAGGTTGCCCTGCTCGGCGATGCGGTACACGCCCGCCGCCCGCACGCCGAGGCCGATCTGCACGCCGGTGGCGACGCGGGTGTCGGATTCCGAGGTCTGGGCGCCGACGCGCCGGACGTTCTGGTACAGCAGATCCTGAAACTCCGCCCGGTTCCGCTTGAAGCCGGTGGTGTTCATGTTGGCGATGTTGTTGGAGATGACCTCCACGTTCATCTGCTGGGCCAGCATGCCGGTGGCTGCGATGCTCAGTGCGCGCATGGTCTGTTCCTTTCGTGCCTTGCCGTGCCGGAGCCGTTATTGCACCCGGGCAAGGCGCTCGATGCCCTGCTGGCGAATGTCGTTGTAGCGGTCGATGATGCGGGCGGTGGCCTGGTAGGCCCGCATCAGCTCGGTCATTTCGGCGACTTCCTTGATGGCCTGCACGTTGGAGGCCTCGATGACGCCGCTCTTGAGGTGGACCTGGTTGGCCGGGAGGATCCGCCCGCCTTCGCCGGTCAGGTAGGTGCCGCCGATCTTGGTGAGCAGGTAGGGATTCTCGAACTCGGTGATGGCGATGCGGCCGACCACGCCGTTCTTGGTGCTGATGGTGCCGTCCTGCGCGATGGCGATGTCGCTGTCGTCCACCGCGAACTGGATGGGCTCGCCTTCGGTGTTGAGCACCTGCGCCCCTTCGGCCGTCACCAGGAAGCCTTCGCCGTCGAGGCGGAACTTGCCGTTGCGGGTGTAGGCAATCTGGCCCTCGGGGGTGCGCACGGTGAAGAAGCCGTCGCCGTTGATGGCGGCATTCAGCGGGTCGTCGGTCAGGGTGAACTCGCCCTGCGTCAGATCGCGGGTCATGCCCTGGTCGATGACGAACGCAACCGAGCGCGCCGAGCGCGCGGGGGCGGACTTCATGTTCTCCAGATAGGACTGGAACAGCGCTTCCTCGCGCTTGTAGCCCGCCGTGTTCATGTTGGCGATGTTGTTCGAAATGACAGCCATCTGGCGCTGGAGCGCCATCTGGTGCGAAAGGGCAACGTAGTTCAGCGTGTCCATGGTCTGCCATCCCTTTTGGCGGCGTTCGCAAATGCTCGCCACAACCCAAGCAAGCCTCGTGCCAACTCTGGAAATGGCGGATTTCCGCGGGTTTGAGGAAAGACAGAGCGGCGGAGAGGGGGCGGGCGGTCATTTTTTGCCGGGCCGGTTCTGCCCCTTTTGCCGGGGTGCGCTGCCCCCGCGGCGCCGGGCCCGGGCGCGGTTCCGCTCACATCAATCAAGAGGTTGTTAACCTTGAGGCCTTAGCTTGCGGGAACGCAGCGACAGGCTGCACCTGGTCCGTGAGGGGCGCGAATGGCAGAAGACAGTGGTCTCGGTGGCCTTGTTTCCGACATCGAGGCGGAAGGCGAACTGAAGCGCAAGAAGTGGAGCGGCAAGCGCATCGTGATGGTCGCGGCGCCGGTTCTGCTTCTGCTCGTCGGTGGCGGCACGGCCGCAACCCTCTACTTCGGCGACAAGGATGGGTCGAAGACGGCGGACCCCGCCGCGATTGTCGCTGCGAGCAGCGCGGGCGCGGAGGTCGTCTATGTCGACCTGCCGGACATTCTGGTGAACCTGAAGTCGACGGACCGGAACAGCAGCTTCCTCAAGCTCTCGATCGCGCTGGAGGTCAGCGGCGAAGCGCAGGCCGACGCGATTCGAAAGCAGATGCCCCGCATCGCCGACAGCTTCCAGGTCTACCTGCGCGAACTCAGGATCGACGATCTGTCCGGTTCGGCCGGCATGTTCCGCCTGAAGGAGGAGCTGCTGCGGCAGGTCAACACCACCATCGCGCCGTTCAGGATCAATGACGTCCTGTTCAAGGAAATGCTGGTTCAGTAGCGATGATCGAGGAAAACGACATCCCTTCCGACGAACCCGGCGGCGGACCCGACGACGACGCCCTGGCGGCCGAATGGGCGGCCATGGCCGAGGAAAAGGCGGCCGACGAGGACATCGCCGCCCAGTGGGAGAAGATGGCCGAGCAGGAGGAGGATGAACTTCTGGCGTCCGTGCAGGCCGGACGTGTGCTTGACCAGGACGAGATCGACAGCCTCCTCGGCTTCGACGGCGAGGACGAGGAGACCGCCCGCACCGGCATTCACGCCATCATCAACTCCAGCCTCGTCTCCTACGAGCGCCTGCCGATGCTGGACGTCATCTTCGACCGTCTGGTTCGCATGATGACGACCTCGCTGCGGAATTTCACGTCGGACAACATCGAGGTCAGCCTCGACAATATTTCCTCGGTGCGGTTCGGCGACTATCTGAACTCGGTGCCGCTGCCCGCCATGATGGGCGTGTTCCAGGCCGTCGAGTGGGACAACTACGGCCTGATGACCGTGGACTCGAGCCTGATCTACTCCATCGTGGACGTGCTGCTCGGCGGCCGGCGCGGCACGGCGCCCATGCGGATCGAGGGGCGGCCCTATACCACCATCGAGACCAATCTGGTCGAGCGGATGATCGATGTCATCCTCAACGACATGGCGGCGGCGTTCGAGCCGCTGTCCAAGGTGCAGTTCCGCTTCGACCGCATCGAGACCAACCCGCGCTTCGCCTCCATCGCCCGCCCGACCAACGCGGCGGTCGTCATCCGCCTGCGGGTGGACATGGAGGATCGCGGCGGCAAGCTGGAAATGCTGTTCCCCTACGCCACGCTCGAGCCCATCCGCGAGCTGCTGCTCCAGCGGTTCATGGGCGAGAAGTTCGGCCGCGACAGCATCTGGGAAACCCACCTGGCAACCGAGCTGTGGCGCACCCGCATCGAGCTGAACGCGGTGCTCGACGAGCAGACCATGCTGCTGAGCGAGGTGATGAACTTCAAGGTGGGGCAGACCCTGGTTTTCAACGCCACGGCGAAGGACAGCGTTGATCTGCGCTGTGGCGATGTTTCCCTGCTCAGCGGCCGGCTGGGCCGTTCCGGCAAGAAGATCGCGGTGCAGATCCGCGCGACAAACGGCAAGTTCTAAGGAGAGGCAGGATGCTCGGCTGGATCATGGACGTTGTCTTGTGCCTGATGCTGCTGGCGGCCCTGACGGGCGGCTTCATTCTCAACCGGCGGCTGGCCGCGCTGCGCGAGGAGCGGGTTCACATGGAGACCATGATCCGCACGCTGACCGCGACGGTCGCTCAGGCGGAAAACAGCGTCCATGCGCTCAAGGCCGCCGCGCAGGAGGTGGAGTCCTCGCTGCGGGAGCGGGTCACCAAGGGCCGGGCGCTGGCGGACGAGCTGGTCATCATCACCCAGGCGGGTGAGGATCTGGCCCGGCGTCTGGAGGAAGGGCTCTCCGGCGCGGCGGCGGCGGTTCGCCCCAAGGCGGAGGTCACGCCGCTTGGCACCCCGGCCGGGGCTGCCGCCAAGGCGCAGCCGCGGCTGCGCGCGCTCGATGGCCTGCGGTAAGGACACGGTTTCATGAAGGCCTGGCCTGTCTCGTTTCGACCCTTTCCCCTGATGCTTGCGGCAGGGGCGGGGATTTTCCTCGTCAACGTCGCGGACGTGATCGCCCGCGCGCCCGGCAACGAGCCGGCCGCCGCGCAGGCGCAGACAGCACAGACGGCGCAGACTCCGGTGAAGCGGGCGGCCGCCTCCGGTGGTGCCAACGCCGCGCCCGCGCAGCAGCTCGCCAGGGCGGCACCGCCCCAGAACCGGGTGGAGGCTGATCTGCTCGAAGACATGGCCAGGCAGCGCGCCAAGACCACGACCAGCAAGGACGACCTCGAAATGCGCGAGCGTCTGCTGGAAGCGGCGGAGAAGCGCGTGGACGCCAAGATCGCCGAGCTGCGCCAGCTTGAGGCCCAGCTGAAGGAGCTGACCGGCGTTCGGGACGAGCAGGCGAGCAAGCAGTTCGCCTCGCTGGTGAAGGTCTACGAGACCATGAAGCCGCGCGACGCCGCGCGCATTTTCGAGCGCCTCGACATCAACGTGCAGCTGGCGGTTGCCCACCGCATGAAGGAGGCCAAGATGGCGGCCATCCTCGCGGAGATGAACCCGGACGCTGCCAAGTCGCTGACCATGGCGCTCGCCGAACGCGCCAACACCGCGAGCTGAGACAGAGCGGCAGGAAGAGCGGCGCCAGTTGCGGCGGAGCAGGCCCGGTCCGCCCTCTCGCCGGGCCGTTGCAGGCGGTGGTTGAACGCGGCGGTTTTGCCGGGGGGACACGGTGCAATCGGCACGTCATTAACTTGCCCTTTACTGTCCTCTCTTTACCAATTGACGCAATGACGGCCCGACCGGCCAAGCCAGGAAACGTCGTGGAGAGTACGGAAATGTCAGGCCTTGCGACAGCCACTCTTAAGGAACGGATTGAAGCGCTCCGGCAGGAGCGGGGAGAGAATGTCAAGGTGCGCGATATCCCGGAACTGGTGGCGTCGATGGTTTCCACCATGCAGGGAGAGCTGGAACTGGCGGCCCTGAAGATCGGGGGCGAACTCAAGGAACTGGTGGACTTCATCGGCGCGGCCAAGGCGGAAATCGCCTCGATCCAGCCCAACGCGCTCTCCAAGCACGACATTCCGGGCGCGACCGACGAGCTGGACGCCATCGTGCAGCACACCGAGTCCGCCGCCACCCAGATCATGGACTGCGCCGACGAGGTGACCGCCATCGCCGGTGACGTGGAGGGCGAACTCTCCGAGCGGCTGAGCGCCATCGCCATGCGGATCTACGAAGCCTCCAGCTTCCAGGACATCACCGGCCAGCGCGTCACAAAGGTGGTGCGCGTGCTCAAGCACATCGAGGAAAAGCTGGGCCAGCTCGCCGAGGCGGTGGGCGACCAGTCCGTGCGCAGCGAGAAGGTCATTCATCGCGACGAACAGGGCGAGCCGGTCAACCCCAAGGAGTTGCTCAACGGCCCGTCGCTGGAAGGCCAGGGCAACAATCAGGACGATATCGACGCTCTGCTGGCGAGCTTCGACTAAGACAGGACCATGGCGACACCCGCACCCTCCGTCTCGACGGGCCAAAACGGCCTGATGGCAGCGGTGTGGCTGGCCCTGGTCGCCATGTTCACCGCGCTGCTTGTCACCGCCCACCAGCATCCGCAGGGCAAGGCGCAGGAGGCACGGGAGCCGGTGCCGGACTGGCGCCTCGCGCCGTTTTCGCAGACCTTCGCTCCCGGCGACCGGCCCGCGATGCGGGAGGCCATTCCGGGGGTTTTCTTCGAGGGCGACTCCGCCGCGCTGACGGACGCGGGCAGCCGCTGGCTGCGCCTGTTCTCCGAACAGTCGGCAACCCTGCGGCCGGACACGGTGCTCCGCCTCGACATCCTGCCGCCGGGCGGCCGCGCGGAGGTGACCGCGGCGCGGGTGGCGGCCGTCGTTGCGGCGCTGGCGGCATCGGGCGCTGACCCGGCGCGGGTGGAAATCGGCACCTACCGGGCGGACGAAGGCGCCCGTTTCGGACTCGCGGCCCAGGGCCAGGGGGAAGAGCAATGACGGCCCGTTCGTCCTGGATGATGTCCCTTGCCGACATGCTCAGCATTCTTCTGTGCTTCCTCGTGCTGGCCTACGGCCTGGAAGTCGTGCCGGCGGGCCAGCGGGAAGGGGCGCTTGCCTCCATCCGCAAGGTGTTCCGGCCAGGTGGGGCGGTGGCAGCCGCCGCGTCGCCGGCGCTCACGCCCGAGACGCACAGCGGCAACTACTGGGCCACATGGCTCAAAACCCGCATCGATGACATGCCGGCGCTCGCCCACGGCGGGGTCGTGGCCGAGGGCGCAACCGCGCGCCTTTCGCTCGACGGCGCGGCGCTCACGGATGCAACCGTCGCGGACCTTGCCGACCTGCTGCGCCGCAGCGGCGCGGCGGTTGCCGTGCGGGGCGGGGCGACGTCGGCCGCGCCTGTCGCCTGGGCCGACGCGGGCGCGCAGGCCCAGCAGCTGGCGGACCGGCTCGCGGCCGCCGGGCTGCCGCAGCCGCGCGTTGTCGTGCGCGAAGGGCTGCCCGCCCTTGCGGTCGAGATCGGAGGGACGGAACAGTGAGCCGCCGATCCACCCTCAACCGCAGCATTGCCGCGCTCTGCCTGCTGTCCGCGGTGTGGGGGACGCCCGCCGGGGCGGTCGAGACCGTGGCCGTGCGCGGGGCCAACCATGCGGGCTACTCCCGCCTTGTGTTCGAGTGGCCCCGGCCCGTTGATTATGACGTCCGCCTGTCGGGTGACGAACTGGTTGTCACCTTCAAGGCAGATGGCGACCTGAGCCTTGAGGCCATTCGCCGGTTCCGGCTGAACCGGGTGTCGGAGCCGCGCCTCAGCCGCGAGGGCGGCAGCACGGTGCTGCGCTTCAAGGCGACTGCAGGGGCGGGACTGCATCACTACCGCTCGGGCGGCAAGATCGTCCTCGACGTGAAGGACGGCGCGGACGCCCCGCAGAGCAACGCGCCCGACGCCAAGGCAGCGACGCCAAAAACCGTGCCCGCCAAAACCGCAGCCGCCGACAGGAAGGGGGGCGCGCCGGAAGGGCACGAGGACGCGTTCGTGCTCGAGCAGCTGGCGGCGCTCAAGGCCAGGGCGGCGGCGGAAGCCGAGGCACGGGCGAAGGCGCAGGCCGAGCGGCGCCAGAAGGCGGAGGAAGCGGCCGGGCCGCTGATCCGCATGCAGATGGACGAGGCGCTCAAGGCGGCCAACGCCCGCGTTGAAAGCAAGGCTGTGCTCGGCAAGGTGGAGCCGGTGCCGCATGGCGTCGCCATTCGCTATGCGTTCCCCGACATCGTGCCGGCGGCGGCCTACGCGCGCGGCGACACGCTGGTGCTTGCGTGGTCCGGCCTGCACGAGGTGACCAATCCCGCGCTGGAAGCCGCGACCGGAGACCGGGTGCGCCGCGTGGAGCGGGTGAGCGCGCCGGGGGCGACGGTGCTGCGGTTCCGCATCCGGCCGGGGATCGGCGTCGGGTTGCAGCGCGACGGCACGGTCTGGTCGCTGGAGCTGAAGGACCGGGAGATGCTGCCGCGCGAGCCGGTGACCTTCTCCCGCCAGCATGATCCGGTGGCGGGCGTGCGCCTGTTCGCCCATGTGCCCGAGCCGGGGATGCCGATCGAGATGGCCGATCCCAGCGACAACAAGCCCCTTATTCTGGTGCCGATTTCGGCGGCGAGCGCAGGCGTGCTGGACTCGCGCGACTACCCGGGCGGCAGGGTGATGCCCTCGGTACAGGGCATTGCGGTGAAGCCCGCCAGCACGACGGTCAAGGCGGTGCGCCATGCCAACGGCGTCGCCTTCCTCGGGCTGGAGGCGACGAAGGCCGAACTGGCGACGCGCGGCTACTTCACGCGCGATGACGGCACGGTGGGCCGCGCCCGGCTCATCGACCTCAAGGCGTGGGCGGGCGACACCCGCATTCCCTACAGCCAGCGCAAGGCGGACCTGCTTTACACGCTGAGCATGGCGGCGCCCGAGCATCAGCAGGAACAGCGCTGGGCCCTGGCGCAGTTCTACCTGGGCAACGGCATGGCGGCGGATGCGCTTGGCGTGCTGGAGCGCATGGTGCAGCTGGAGCCGGAGCTGAAGAATGTTCCGCTGTTCCGCGCGGCGCGCGGCTATGCCCGGATGCGCCTGAACCAGCTGAGCGACGCCTATGAGGATCTGGGCCACCCGATCCTAGAGCACGAGCCGGAGGCGCTGCTGTGGCGCTCGCTGGTGCTGGAGGCGATGCAGCGCCCGGCGGAAGCGCTGGCGGCCTATGCGGTGGGCGCGGACGTTCTGGCGCTCTACGAGCCGGAGCAGCGGGCGCAGTTCCGCCTGGCGGCGGTGCGGGCCGACATGGCGCTGGGCGGCGGCGCCATTGCCCGGCGTGATCTGGAGGGGCTGGAGAAGCCCGAGTACAGCGCGCAGGTGCGGGCCGAGGCCGCCTACTGGCGCGGCGTGCTGGCGGCGCGGGCGGGCGACCGGGCCAAGGCGGCGGCGGAATTCTCCACCGCCCGGAGCCTCGGCGGGCGGCGCATCAACGCCATGGCAACGCTGGCGCTGACCGAGGATGAGCTGGCGCGCAAGAGCATCAGCGTGAAGGACGCCATCGACCGGCTCGACCGGCTGCGCTTCGCCTGGCGCGGCGATGATTTCGAGCTGTCCCTGCTGGAGCGTCTGGGCGAGCTCTACCTGCAATCGGGCGATCCGCGCAGTGCCCTGACAGGGCTGCGGCAGGCGGTGAACTACTTCAAGCCGTCACCGCGCACCCACGCCATCGCGGACCGCATGGCCGACGTGTTCCGCGACCTGTTCCTCGAAGGCGGCGCGGACGCCATGCCCCCGGCGCAGGCGCTCGGGCTCTACTACGATTTCCGCGACCTGACGCCTCTCGGCGCCGAAGGGGACGCGATGATCCGCAAGCTGGCCGAGCGGCTGGTGAGCGTTGATCTCTACGACCGGGCAGCGAGCCTTCTGGAGCATCAGGTGAAATACCGGCTGGAGGGCGTGCCGCAGGCCGCGGTTGCGTCCCAGCTCGCCATGATCCACCTGATGAACGGCGCGCCCGAGCAGGCCATCGGCGTGCTGCGCGCCACGCGCCAGCGGGTCATGCCGGAGGATATCCGCAAGGAACGCAACCGGGTGGAGGCGCGCGCGCTGCTCGAACTGGACCGCGCCGACGAAGCCGAGGCCATTCTCGATACGGACGACAGCGCGGAGGCAAAGCTGCTGCTGGCGGATGCCTACTGGAAGCAGAAGGACTGGCAGAAGCTGTCCGACATTCTGAAGACCACGCTTCCCAAGGCGGGGGCCGGGCTCGACAAGGACCAGCGCCGGCTGGTGATGCGGGCGGCCGTGGCGTCCGTCATGCTGTCGGACCAGGCAGCGCTCGCCCAGCTGCGCGCCAGCTACGGCGCGGCGATGAAGGGCGACGCGCTGGGGTCGGCCTTCGACATCATCACCGCGCCCGATGGGCCGGGAGCCGCCGGGCTGTCGGGCCTCTCCGAAGCGCTGACGGAAATCGACCGCATCGAGAGCTTCATGAGAACCTACAAGGCCGCCTTCCGGGGCGCCTGAGCCGGGGACGCGCGGGGACCGGCCGGTCCCGTGCCGCGCCATGATCCGATCCCGTGAAAAAGAAAACGCGCCGCTGCCGCCGGGGCAGGGCGCGTTTGCGTTCGGGCGTGCCCCCGGTTCCTCAGGGGCCGTAGCTCTGGACCAGCGACCCGGCGACCAGATGCCAGCCATCCACCAGCACGAAGAAGATCAGCTTGAAGGGCAGGGAGATGGTGGCGGGCGGCAGCATCATCATGCCCATGGACATGAGGATGGATGAGACCACCAGGTCGATAATCAGGAACGGGAGGAACAGGAGGAAGCCGATTTCGAAGGCGCGGCGCAGCTCCGAGATCATGAAGGCCGGGATGAGGGTGGTCAGCGGCGTTTCCTCCACACTTTCCACCGGCCGGCGGGAGAGATCGACGAACAGCTTCAGATCGCTCTCGCGGGTGTGCTTGAGCATGAAGGTGCGGAACGGCGCGGCGGTGCGGTCGAACGCCTCCTCCTCGCTGATCTGCTCCTGGGTGAGCGGCTGGATGCCCTCCTGCCAGGCCTGCTCGAACGTTGGCCCCATGACGAAGAAGGAGAGGAACAGCGCCAGCGAAATCAGCACCGCGTTCGGCGGCGTGGCCTGGGTGCCGAGCGCATTGCGCAGCAGCGACAGCACCACCGCGATGCGGGTGAAGGACGTGACCGTCATCAGGATGCCGGGCGCAAGGCTGAGGACGGTGAGCAGGATGATGAGCTGCACCACCCGCCCGGTGAGCGTGCCTTCGCCCAGATTGACGGACATGCTCTGCGCGAGCGCGGGGCCCGCCAGGAACAGCAGCGGCAGGGCCGCGAGCCAGAAGGTGCGCCGGTGCATCAGGTGCTTCATTTGGTGTTGTCCGAAGTGAGGGCGTCCGGGCGGGCGGGGGCGGGAATGCCGGCTTCAACCAGCGTCGCCCCTTGCGGGCCGATGAGCAGCAGATGCTCGACCGCATCGCGGCGCACCAGCACCAGCTTGTGGCGGGCATCCACCATCCGGGTGGAGACGACGGCAAGGCGGCTTTCCGCACCCGGTGCGGTGTGGCCCATGCCGGGGAGGCGGTGGCCCCAGCGCCGCAGCGCATAGGCCGCGCCCATCAGCATGGCGAGCACCAGCGCCAGGGCGCCGAGCGAGCGGAGATAGTCAATCGCGTCCATGGGGTGTCATGCGCCTTCGGTGGATAAGGGATCGTCTTTCGGCCAAACCTGTCCACGCTCGGCATAAACCCGCGCCAGCACCGCCGCAACCGCGTCGAGGGCGGGGGCAGGGATGGGGCTGTCGAGATCGAAGGCGGCGAGCATCCCCGCCAGCGCCTTGTCCTCACGCACCCGCACCCCGTTGGCGAAGGCGAGATCGAGGATCTGCTCGGCCACGGCGCCGTGGCCCTTGGCCGTGAGGATGGCCTGCCCGTCCGCCGTGCCGTTGACGGCGACCGCGGTTCGGGACAGGTCGTAATGGCGCTCGGGCGATTTCTCCATGCCCGTATTAACGGCTGTCATGCTTAACAAAGGCTTAAGTCGGGTGATCGTTACGCCTTGTTTTTGCTTGGGAAAATAGCAACGTTTTCCCCGGTTTTCGGAAGTTTTCCCGTTCTTGTTCTGTGCTCGTTCCACTTGCCCATCGCCTGGCGGGCCATGGCCTCTTGGTTGATTTGGCGGGCGTAGTACTCAACGAGCTGGTATGTCTGGCCGGTGATCGCTGAAGTTTCTGCGACCGAGCAGCCCGCGCGTAGTAGTTCATTCACTGCGTTCTTGCGAAGGCCGTGAGGGACAAGCTTCACCCCAAATTTCTTGCCGAACCTATCGCACCACGCTGCCATGGTCTGCTTGGTCAGCGGCCTGCCGTGGCTGTTGGTCAACAGCGTAAGCCCACGGATCGGATGTTTGGCCATCTCCGTCTCGAGGTCAGGGTGCAGGGGAATCAGCAGTACCTTCCCTGTTTTCTGCTGCCTGACGCGGATCAGATCACCCTCGATGGACTGCGGCCCCATGCGGCAGCAATCGCCGCTGCGCTGACCGGTGTAGAGGTAAACCTTCACAGCTAGCCGAAACTTGTCATCGTCGCTTTCAAGGGCTGCGCGCAGAATATGATCTGGCCACGCCTCATGCTCGCCTTGTTCAAATTCCTCAATCTCTGCGCAGGGGTTTGTGGTGGCGTAGCCACGCTTGATCGCCCACCGATAGAGCGAACTGAGTGTGCGCTTCATCATGTTGGCCTTTCCGGCCGTGGTCGCTAGCTTATCCATCATCAAGCGCACGTCGCGCTGTTCGATGGTCTGCAGGCTCGCCCCCTCCATAAGGCTCGCCACCTGCTCGATCATATGGGCATACAAGGACCGCGTGCTCGCTGCCTTTTTGGTGAAGTCCGGAGACTGCTTCCAGAGCGTGATCATCGCCCGCAGCGATCCAGCCTCCTGCCGCTTCTCCAGTTCGACCTTGCGCCGTTCACATCGGGCGTAGGCGCGCATGAAGCCGTCCGGGTCCGTGGCTGGGTCGGGGAGGCGCACCAGGGCATCCTTGCCCTTGTAGTAGTGGTAGAGGCGCTTCCCACGGCGCACCACCTTCACCCGCTTAAGCCGCATACAGCTTGCTCCTTGAGCGCCAGTCGCCCCGCTTCGGTCCCTTCAGGCTATCGACGTAGGCGTCCAGGTCCTGCCGATCCCAGCGCGGGCCGTAGCCGGTCGGAATGGGCAGGGGAATATCCCCGGCAGACAGCAGCCGGTCGAACACGGGGGCGCTGCATCCGATGTACTTGGCGGCCTGTGTCTTTGGCAGCAATCGCTCCTGCATCAGAACCTCCTCACACTCCTACTTCTCGCCCTGCGGCGGGGCGCTCACTTCCTCGATGAACTCCCGGCACAGGCGGGCAATCGTGCGCTCGCCCCATATGGCCTCCCAGCGGCGCGAGTACTCACGCCCTTCGTGGATCAGGCGCAGGCAGGTCGCGCGTATGGGGCTGGCTGCAATCGTGTCCACCTGCACAAGCCCGAGGGGATGTCGGTAAACGCCTTTGCCGCGATCTGCATCGTAGCTCAGGTAAGTCCGGCCCACGGCCCAATCCGACTGCTCATAGTCGCCCAGCTTAACCATCAGCCTTCTCCGCCTGCTTGCCCGGCTGGGCGGTCGCGTCTTCCACCGGCTCGAACTGAGTTTCGAAGTCGGCCTCGTTGAACTCATTCTGCCACTTGGCCCCGTTTCCTAGACGTCCCTCGACGAGCCAAACGGTGACCTTGCGGGCCTCCACCACTTCACCGGTTTCCTTGTCGCGGTAACGTGTCACGGCTGTCCTCCGTGTATGATTAGCGCCACGATGATGAGTACGAGCGTGCCGACAAAAGCGAGAGCGTGTTCGCTCACACCGCCCGGTTTCTTGTCGCGGTAGCGGGTCATGGCTGGGGCTCCTTCCGTCGCATCGTCCACCGGCCTGCAATCCATCCGGCTGCGAACAGGAGAGCCCCGTATGCCGCGATGCCGATAGACCCCCTCGCCAGTCTCCGCGTTGAAGGACAGGTACGGCCTGCCGGCTGCCCATTCCTGCTGCTCATAGTCGCCCAGCTTAACCATCAGCCTTCTCCACCTGTGCGAGGGCTGGGGCGGCAGGCAGCGGCATCCAGTGGGTAAAGTGCTCATTATCCCAGAAGCAATCGCCGTCATCCAAGGCACCCTCAGCGAGCGTCCGCCCCTTCTCGCTATAGGGATCGTAAGCCTCGTCCGGCCATGCCCATGAGCCTTCGCCGTCCTCGTCCTCATGCCAGCGGACAATGACCAAAGGCTCCCACCCGCCATCGCACGGCGGTCTCCAAGCCATGATCCATGTGCCATCCCTCGGCGCGGTTTCGATCGGCATCCAATCGGCCTCGCTCGGCTCGGGGCGCTTGAGCGCGCGGATCTGGGTGGCCATTATTCTGCAGTTGCTGGCTGTCGCCCTTAGGTCCGCACTAGCATCACATGCTTCAGCGCAGTTCTCTAGCCACGCAGCCGCCGCCTCTAACCCGGCGTTAAATCCTGCGGTGTAGGTCATTTTTCACGCATCCTGATGCTAAGCGTTGACGCGATGTTGTGCAGTGCAAGGGCACATGAAACCAGCGCGCCAAAACAGGCCAGAACGGCGCAGGTTAAAATCGCAATTTGTGTTCCCAAAAGCATCACTCTTCCTCCTTCCCGAACGCGGCGAGGGCGGCGTCCAAATCTTGTGCGATATCGCCGAATTTTCCGCACTCTGGGACGCGCGCAGCCACCGTCTGCTCCATCGCAATACGGCGCGCCTCCATTGCCGCCTCCACCAGCGCAGCGACCTTTTCGCGCTCCGCCATGATGGCGATGCAGGCGGATTGGACTTCCGGGTCTGCGTCACACTCTCCAGATCGACACAGGCGCGCGTTTTCATCGTATCCTTCGCCCGAATCTGCTGCATCAAGGGCGTCCCAATACCTCGCCGCCGCCTCTCTGGCGGCCTTGAGCACGTCTTCTGGGTAGGTCATCGTCCACACTCCAGTTTGCTGTACCGCGCCGCCGCATGTCCGCTGGCCAGCATGGCGCAGGAGAGGTCGACACCGGCGGCGGTGCACCGGGCGAGGGGGCGTCCGTAGTGGTCGCGGCGCTCCCACTCGCAGATCACGCGCTTGCCCTTGGTCAGGCGGTCAGTCATCGGCTGCCTCCACCTCCATGGAGTCAATTTCCGCCTCGTCGCCATACTCGGCAGCGAAGAGCTCTTCGGCCTTGCTTTCGGCCTCTTCCTCGCTCCCGGCTTCCACGGTGTAGGTCTCGGAGCCGGTCTTGTAGATGCTGTACCGGACAGTCACCTCGAAAGCCCGCGGCTCACCGTTCTCGAACCGACCCCAGTTCTTGTCGTAGTGCTGGCGCAGCGCATTGATGCTTTGAGGGAACGGCATGGCCGCGATTTCGTGAAGGGTTGGTCTCTCCATGATGGTCATCCCACCATGCCCAGCGCGGCGAGGTAGGTCTCCAGCAGGGCCTCGGCCTCTTGGCGCTTGTGCTTCGCCATGCCGCGCAGCTTGATGACCTGCTTCATGATCTCCACGTCAAACCCATGGTCCTTGGCCTCGACGAACACCTCCTCGATGTCCTGCATGAGGCCTTTTTTCTCCTCTTCCAGCCGCTCCACGCGCTCGATCAGCTTGCGGAGCACGTCGGCTGCAATAACTTCGGCCATGCGCATCTCCTGCGGTGGGGTGCCGGTGGGGCCTCAGGGGAGGGGAGCCCCACCGGCGGGGGCAACTGTTGCGGCGCCGGGTCTGACCTCCCCACACGCCCGTCCCGGCACCGCGCTTGGGGAGGGAGATCGGGCGTGGGAAGGGGTTAGCCGCCGGGGTCGGTGGCCTCCGGGGCGGCGGGGAGCTCGTCAATCCACATTCCGAATGGCTCCAGGTGCGGCTTTACGTGCTTCATGCGTTCGAGGGACTGTCGGTCCAGCGCCAGCGCGTAGGTTCCGGCAGCGGCCTCCTGCTCATGTACGCGACGGGATAGGCGCTCGATGCGTTTAGCGATTGCGCCGGCGCCGAGCCTGTACGCACGCTCCCGCGCCTCGCTCTCTGTCAGGCCGCACCATATCTGCGCACCATCGGGTTGCACCGGGGAGTTGACCAGATTGCGCCGGTAGATTGTTTGGCCCATCTGCGAGGCCGCGAGCGTCATTTTCGGGCCGCGCGTCCATGTCACCGTGCATTTGACAAATTCCACCCGATGCGGCGCGGCGGGCAGCGGACGGACGTAGTAAACCCGCTGGCCCTTCACAAATCGATCCAGCCGGTCCTTGGTCAGGGTGAGATGCGGTGACGTGGACATGTCAAAAACTGTCATGGTAGGGGCGGCCGGCCAGGTACGCGCACCGGCCGCCAGGGGAGAGACGGGGTGGATCACTCGGTCATGCCAAGCGCGGCCATGTAGGTTTCGAGCAGCGCCTCGGCCTCCTGTCGTTTGTGCTTCTCCATGCGGCGCAGCTTGATGACCTGACGCATGGCCTTCACGTCGAACCCTTGCGCCTTCGCCTCGGCGAACACCTCGCGGATGTCCTCGGCGATATCCTTCTTTTCGCCCTCAAGCCGCTCCACGCGCTCGATCAGCTGGCGCAACAGGTCGGCGGCAATCACTTCACTCAT